>WQBJ01000128.1 GCA_013032095.1 Ruegeria atlantica
ATGACCCGCAGGCGAAACCTTTGATCCAGTTCCGCGATGTTACCAAACGGTTTGGTGAATTCACGGCATGGATTTCCTCCAGATTTGATCACGACACGGAGCAGCGCAGATAGAAAACACTGCGTGTAAGATCACGTCCTTTGGGAAATGCGCACCTTCGAATGAATCTTCACGAGCTGCCGCTGCTCGTTTTTGGAACGCCTCTATCAGAGTTTCGATGGATCAGACAAATAACCATCAAAGTTTGTTACAAAACCACTGAACCTTTCCCGCAGCTCAAACCCATTGTATTTCAGCTCATTAGCCACTTCAGGCTGCAACCTGTTAGTTTCACCCCTTTTCTGCGAAGAGGCGAACGCAGTTTTCAGCCCCCTGCCCTTTCAATGTGGGTAGTGCTCACCGGCGCTTGATGCCGGCGGCCGCTCAAAACTGGGCGCCGCAGTGGTCCGCTGAGAGCAGGCACAAAACCGACCAGGAAAGCAATCCAACCCAGACACCACAGCACAGCTGCGCAGACAACAAGGGGATGACCTGAAAAAACTGGCGCCACAATACGGGTGCAGGTCGCAATCCAGATCATAATGATACCAAGTATAAACCCCCAATTGGCCTTCAAGTCGCCTTCGGTGGTATGCGCGGCTGCCCGTCCTGCAATCGCCATGATCATTCCGGCCATTCCGCCGATTGTGATGGCGTGCAAGGCGTCCGCCATCGGATAGAGCGACGGGGCTAATCCCGTAGCGCCCATGGCGATCAGGCCAAAGGGCACCCAGAAAAAAGCAAGATGCAACGCCACAAGCAACGGGTTACGGATGATAGCAAGCGTTCGCCACCTGCGCATGGTCCATAACACCGCCATAGCAGCAAAAATCATTGCGATATAAGCCAAGTCGAGCCACCCAATCAGTCTGGCAACTAGAGCCAGACCCAGGAGAGCTTGCGGGGTGGTCCGCTGCCAAGTGCTTGGAACCAGCGTCGCGTCGAAGCCATCGAGGGCAAGCCAGTTGCTGGTGAAGGCCGGAATTGCACGTATTCCAACGCTGATCATCAGCATAGCTAAACCAATCAGCAGGATATCAACCAATTCCAGGCTCTTTGGCGGCGCCCCCGCCAGTGTTGCGCTTAGAAAGAGAAACTCAGTAACGCCAAGCCCCACAACAGCACCCAGATAGACCAGCTTTTGATAGTTTCCAGACGAGATCAGCTGAAGACCGACGATACCAGCTAGCAGAACGAAATACCCAGCATTGACAATGACAAGCAATCCGGGAGGCACGAAATCTGCCAACGCCATACCAATGCGTGCGATGGCCCACAAAGCCAATAAAGTGATCAGTGCGCCACCCTGCACCGGCGGCCTGTTTGTCCAGGCTGGTAGTGCCGTCAGCAGATATCCTCCGATCGCGGCACCGGTAAAGCCAAAAAGCAGCTCGTGAACATGCCATACAATTTCCGGTTCGAAAGCCGGGCCAAAACCTAGGTACCAACCACCAAGCGGCCAAAGAGCCACTGTGAACAACGCGCACAGAAACGAAGCGGGAAACAGGACTCGGTACGGGGCGATCCTACCAGCGATCATGACTCAACTGCGGCCTGACCGCTCCGCGCAGTATTGTTTGCGACCGAAAAACACCCTTTGCAAAGCGTGGGACAGGGTGCAGGTTCAGCCTTTTCGAGGTGGTGGATCAGATAGCCATCCTGGGGTTCAATCAGAACGCCCTGTTCTTCGCTGTATTCCACATAGCTAGCAGTCGAACAGATCCCGTTCCTATTCGGCAACAGCCCCGTGGCCCAAGACGAGAGCAAACAGCGGCCCTCGCCATCACGCTCACCCCTGCAAAATACAAGCCTCTCGGTTTCAATCTGGATCTCGGCGTTGATCACAACCAATTGTCTGGCACCATGCGCATGAGCAAATCTCTCCCCGGCACGCGTTTCGGCCTGGTCGAAACTCGGGCCCGGAAAACTCCGCGTGTTGAAGCCGTCGTTGAAGCCGCAATAAACAATATGCGCGCCCTTTCTTACAGCAACGCTCAAAGCGGTACGTGTTCCCGCCGGGCTTGCAATTTCCTCTACCATGCAGCCGCATTCTCGGGCCGTAATAGGCACAAGCCTGTCCGCCGATTCATCAGAGCAATTATATGTTGAATCGGCCTTACAAACGGTCCTGATAGCGATGCGGCTTCCTGCGCCAAATCAAGTTCCGCGTCAGCGATTGCATTGCGCAGGGCCAAGGCAGCCCCTGTATCCCCCTCAATCGCCAAATCGCGAGAGAAAAACAACGCATCACCATCGAATGCGCCATGAACCAGACCTAGCAGCGCCGCCAGCCAGTTAGAAATACGCGCGACACCAGCACTGCGGTCCCGGCGCAGCCGTATCTGCGGCTGACCGCCATTGGGATTGAGGCACAGAACAATTGGTAGATCGACCGGATCCAGCACAAATTCGGCTCGGCCATAAGAACCAAGACGATCGAACATACCGGGATTGTTTGTCGTTATTCTGCGCGCGAACAAGGCCAACGAAAGGGGCAGTGGCGTTAGCGGGACAACGCGCATCGCGCGCGCCAATGCAGCGGGATTTTGCAGAATAGAGTTTTGGGGGTGGGACAAACAGACCTCCTGCCGTCACAGCAAGGTTTGCCGCACCGCTTTTTTTAACCTCGTTTGGCGCGATGGAATTGACCTTTGTCAACTTTCAACCGCCTCAGCATTATAACGGGGGAGAAAAACTCTCGAGCACTATCATCCCATCCTTACTGTCATATCCAAGTCTTCTCCAATTCCTGAACTGATGCCAGAAGGCCGGCCAAAGCCTCACCATTCCTAATCCGGCATTCGTGCGTCATCAGATGACGGCAGCGCATCGCGCAGTGCTTGAAGCTCAAGGATCGGCGCTGCGTTTTGACCAGCCGGTGACCGGGCAGGCAATGCAAGCGAATACCCCTGTTATAGTAAACACCCTTGAGACCACCGAACGTGTCGCTGCTGGGCTAGTCGCCTCAATGGACGGTCTGGATGGCCTCACACCGTTCTCGGCGTCGCTCCGTAGTCCCGTCCCGCCCGAGGGTCTACGCGCTGCGATGTCGCGCTGGCCAATACTGAAGGCGGTACATGCCACCTGACTCAAATTTATAAATCAGCCCCGATGCAAAGCGTCTTGCATGGTGGGCCTGACGTCGATTCATTTATGCTACCGGTTCAGACGCATTGGACCAGTCGGATAAGGCTGCTCACATTTGGCCCAAGGATACTTTAACCTGAGAAAACTTTTTCCTAAATTCTATACTCAGAGAGTCCTCTTTTTGCCCTCAATTTCACTGTCATTTCTGCAATGTCTAGCACGTGTTCTCAAAGTGTTTTTGTCACGGGTTCCGGTTTGGAATTGTGAGCTCGCAGGATCCGACATTTGCACCTTGCGAACTTTTCCTTAAGCCATGCTGCCAAACAGCGGATTGGAAGGCAGATCAGCGTGAATTCGGCGAAGCTGAGGAAGCGTTCAACGGTTTTGTCGTAGCGGGTGTCGACGGGGCAAGCACGCATCAGCCTATAGAAGCATTGTTTAGCCAGTTTGCGCGGATGGTATATGGAGCGACAGACTCCGACGCGCCTCTTGCCCAATTTCCGCATGAGATGACCGGCAGGATATCGCGTGTGTTAAAGGGCTTTCGAATGCTATCAGCACCGATTCCGCGTTCGGCGAACAAGACACTCAGCTTGAGCCAAATGCCGACCATGACCATACCGAAGCCAACAATCAGAGTTTTCTTCCAGTGTGTTCTCGGTTTTCATGGGCAAACCTGCGACGTTGGAGAAGAAGGGATCTTGGGCGTCAAATCACCATAAGCAAGGCAGAAGCTCTACCACTGATTCCTACACTATAACTCGCCGCCCAATGTTAAACGTTGAACGCGGTGCTACCTATCATTTGCAATGCTTGTACAACCACCCCGCTATTGATCTAGGCGCCCTTGATCCGTTCTCAGAGGCTCGCCAGTTTTCAGCGCCAGAACTAGCGGTAGAGGCTCGGCCATAAGTCTAACCCTTCGGGCAATTCGCGAAACCGAGCACCGGCGCGTATAACCCGAAATCCCCATCAGAAACAAGGCGGTGACTGAAAGTGCGCAGCAAATCTGCGCGCGGGATAACAGGATTAGCCGTTCAAAGAATACCTATTCCTCGCCAGCCACAAAGCGCCATTTCAAGCTGGTTGTTTTTCAGTATCCAGCTGGAATAACGCTCAACCCACCGAAGGAACTCCTTTTGGCCAAACGGCGTAGTCTTCATCGACAACACTTCCATCCGCCTCTGGCTTGGGTATTTGAAAACATGACCCAGGTGGAGCTGATCATTCAAATAGCTAATCTCCACAAAAAGTTTCTTAATGCTCTGCAGCAACGAACTTCCATGTTCCCACTTTTCAGCTTAATTTAATTATGATATCAATGGAATGGCTGTGAGCACGCTACAAAAATTCGGTGACCCATGCCAATTTATCCCAAGCACAAAGTGATCTTCGCGCATATCCCTAAAACAGGCGGCTCGACAGTTACAACGATGCTTAAAAATGATTGGGTTATTTCGCACAAAAAAACAAGTGTTGATCAACGAGGAGATGGCGCATCAACTATTAGTAAAATGAAAAAGATCGTAGGGAATGAAGTGAATGACTACTTTTCTTTTTCATTTGTCAGAAATCCTTGGGATCGCCTTGTTTCAGCTTATCACTATGTATCGCAAAGACGGCCGGAAATTTCGGAAGTCGCTTCTCACAGAGATTTCAACAGTTTTCTTTCTGCGTTTTACGACAATCATGAGCAAATGCTCAAAATTAGGTATTTTCGCCCTCAGTGGGAGTATGTTTGCGATCAGGACGGAGAAATTTGCGCAGATTTCATAGGCCGTTTCGAGCGATTCGATGCCGATCTAAAATTCGTAATTCAAAAACTGGGCTTGAAGCGTAAAATCATACGAAATCGAAAAAGATCAAGAAGGGATGACTATCGATTATATTACAATGATTTTGGTCATGAAGTGGTAAGACAAGCATATTTTCGTGATATATCCAATTTTGGCTATTCCTTCGAAGATGGGCAAATTAGAAGTCGAACACCTATTCTTAATCGGTTACGCTGAAATAGATATATTTCTCGAATTTCTCACTATAGAAACTCAACATGGAAACTTTAGCATCTCATAAACAGTTCCTGCTACCCAATCAGGCAATTAATTAAGGGAAAACGACGCGTCGGCGATTTTTCCAATACATATTAGCAAAAACGTCACTACTGCTTCCCACTTAATTGATCCCCCGTTATTTTTTGGGAAACGGATGAATTACGAAGGGAAACAAGCCATAGTGAATTACCATGAAGTTTCGGCAGGTTGAAGTGCTTGTTGGCAAGGCATAGCGGAGGCGGTAAAGGAAAAATTCTGAGCCCCGAGCGTTGCCGTGCCCCCGGAGTTCGACAGTTAATCGCGTAAGTGATTGAAATTATTAACACGAGAATCGCATTTGTGTGACGACATCAGGCTATCAGGCCGGTCTGGGGATGTTCCGGGCATCGAAGAGATTGAGTTGCTCCGGAGTTGTTTTGCTGGTGCCGTTGAAGGT
>WQBJ01000129.1 GCA_013032095.1 Ruegeria atlantica
CCATCGGGCATAACGACAAAATCATATACACGGCCATAATCGACCGAACTTCTGTCAACCGCTACGATTGTACCATTTGTCGCCGTGAAGTCCCTGGAAATGAAACCCTCCATTTGCTCACTGAAGTAAACGCGGAACGCGTAATACTGATCTAAATAATATGTGTCCCCGCTTAAGCCATCAATATCCAGAACTGTCGGATTAATGCTGTCGGCAATTCTATCGAAGGTGATATAGGCGTTGTTGGTCCTGTTGCCGGCACCAATAACGGTTCCGGGTTCTATATACATCACGATATCGCCACCCGTCAGAGGGGTTGGCAGAAAGGTGATCTGCCAATCGTCATCAGTGTCCAATCCGTTTACGGTCGACACAGAGTTAATGGTGGCATTTTCAGAGTAGATAACGATGTCGTCCGCTTCCAACCCGGCGACCAGTTCACTGAAGCTGATATCGACCGTTACCACGCTGTAATCGGTATAGTCAGCGGGTGTTGTGACGGAGGCGGTAATGCCTGCATCAAATTCTTCAATGACATCGCCAGAATTCTGGTTTGAATAGGAGTCCCCTGGATTTGAAACGGGATTTCCGGCCCGATCCGTTGCATCTGTGTCGGCCTTCAGGGTCAGGTCCAGAGCATTGCCACTGCCATCGGGCATAACGGCTACAAGATATTCATTACTGGAACCTGAAGTGGCTGCAGCCGTAACAGTACCATTTGTGGCTGTGAAGTCGTCCTTGCCGACATTGTACATCACTTCGTCGAAATGCACATCAAAAATATAAACCTGATCGGGCAGATACGTGTCGTCGATATCGGGAAGTATCGTCATGGTGGGATCAACGTTATCAGCGATCGTTCCGGTGTATGCAGATGAATTGCTAACGTCATAAGCGTCCGTGACGGTGTTGGCATTCAACGTTAACGTGATATCGCCGGAATAGGGCGTCGTCGGCGTCAGGGACAGATACCATACCGCGCTGGTGTCGGTGGAAAGGCCGGTGGATGGCTCCGTGGTCATTGTCGCGTTGGTAATAGTAAAGTCGTCTTTGGTCAGCCCTTTGATATCGACATCGAAACGAAGGACGACCTGGAACGGATCATTCGTGATATAACCACCTGACGGTGTGGTGTGCCAAAGGACCTCCGGCCCCGTATATGGATCGATATCGCCACCATTGTAATCCGAATATGATTTTCCCCTGTCCGCGATCTCGTTGCTGATTGAAGATGTGTCCGTCGCATCGGCGTCAGCCTTCAGCGTCAGGTCCACGCCACCACTGCCATCCGGCGTAACCGCGATGGTCCAGATTGTCGGATCGGCTGTCGCGCTGACAGAAGAAACAGAGCCGCTTGTCGCTGTGAAATCGCCTGTATCCAGACCAACGATTGCTTCATTAAATGTTAGTGTAAAGGTTATATCCAGACCTGGATAAGCAGTTGTGGTGTCTGCCGTCCAGGTTTCAATCGTCGGAACAGAAGTATCAACAATCGTTGGCATGACATATTCGGCGCTGGTTTCGTTATCGAGGTCCACAAAGGCCCCGGCTTCTATCGTCATATCGATATCGCCGCCATGCGGAGAGGCGGCCTGCAATGTGATGAGCCATTCGTCATCCGTTGCAAGACCACTGCTGGTTGCAATTGAGTTCACATTGACGTTCGCGATGGTCAAATCATCTGTGGTAAGGCCTGACACTGGCTCGTTCAGTTGAACAGTGATCGTAAACGGGCTGTTGTGATAACTGGTCGGCAATCCGGTTACGGATGTAATCTGTGGTGGACCTGCTTCAGAATAAAAAGTTGGTCCGCCAAAATCCGACCACGTAAATGTCTCTTTGTTGAAATGATTGTCACCATAATCATAAACAGCATCTTCCTCGATTGTAAAATCGATGTTCGGGTACAATCTGTCCGGCATGATGCTGACGGCATACTGCAATCCTCTGCTGTCTATTGCGGTTACCGAAGAAACAGAACCATTTACGACGCTGAAATCGTCCGCCTCAAGACCTCTATTACTTTCCGACCAGTTGATCGTGAAGTTAACGGCGGTGTTGATATCGCTATATTTGGTGTCTCCGGTCATGGATGTGACTGACGGACGCTCATCCTCTCTGACAGTTGGTCCGTCAAACTGACTCCACATTTCAACGTTGGGGTTGGTAACTCCCAATTTATCCGTAACCGAATTCGGCAAAATCGCAAAGTCGAGTTCGGGGCTGTCAGCTGGTTCAACATAGAGCGTGCATACCGCCCCGCTGCAGATCACACCTTTTGGCGTCATGTCGTTGAAATAATTGATATCACTCACAGAATCAAAACCGAAAACCGGATGAGACCATGTGATCGTATAGGTCAATCTCGTGTCATCTTCATATGAAAACGTATGCGGCCCGTCTATGTCTATGACTTCCGGCTCCTCCCAGTATTCGGTCGGGTCGTAGAAACTATCCGAAAACCACCAGCTCTCGGTAGAAAGCTTGAGGCTGCCGTCAGATGATAAAACGAAACCGGGGTTGATATTAAAATCAATATCCTGTTTGGACCCGTCCGGCGTGATACGAATGATCCGGCTCGCGTCATCACCCGAAACAGAATATACGCCGTCTAATGTGCCACCAATAACGTCGATTTGAGTATCATCAACACGGTCAACATCACGTGACCATGTGACCGTATAATCGAGACTGGTGGTGCTGTCATTGTAAGCGTTTCCCGGTGGCGGAGAAACGGACGTGACATACTGCTCATTTACGGTTGGACCATCATAATTTGACCAATAAGAGTCGCCACAGCTATTGTCATCACAATATGTGCCTGCTTTTATCTGAAGGTCGATATAATCAGAATTTGTCGCCGCAGGCAGAAGGTCAATTGTTACGTCATAGCGCCTCACCAAAACCGTTTCACCATCTACACCTGTAAAGTTAATCACATCCACACTGCTGACCACTCCAGGAGTACCAGCGCTACCATGAACGACAAAATCTTCTGCTGCAGGTGTCTTATGGTCCCCCACAAAACCAGAAACAAAAACTTTGACTACGATAGAAGTGTCTGTTGACGAATAGGAAGCCGGCCCACTCATGCCTCTTAAAGTTGCCGCCTGCGCCATAACGCTGGACGCCAAAAGGATCATGCCGGCGATTAGAGTACGAATTATAAACATCAGTTTTGCACCTTTGCGGAAACCTGCAGACTGATCAGTCCGCTGTCTGCCGGTTTGGCTTTAATTTCATATTCCCGCGCTTCCTGCGTCGGATCATCGGGATACAAGCTGTTAATACTGACGTTGCTGCTCAGCTTTTCGGCCCCGGTCTGCTTTGGACTACCTTTCATAACCGACCTCATGCGTCAGAATTTCTTGTTGATCGTGCCGGCAACACCCCAGGCGGAATAGGTATCACCGCCGCTGGCCCCAATCGGGTCCACACCAAGCCCGTCATGGAAGACATTCACGTCAACAGACCAACCCTCATGAAACCATTGAAATTGACCGGTCATACGCGGTCGCAAGGCGTTTTCGGTGAACAGATCTTCCACCCCGCCCGTATTGGCTTCGAACGAATAGGCCCCTGCAAGTCCGATACCGAAATCGACCACTGAACCGTTCTTGAGAACCCAGCCTTTCGATGCATCAAATGCCAGCGTGATGTCACCGAATGAAACGGTCTGCTCTGGAATGGTAAAGCCGATCGTATCAATGTAGGCTTCCTGTGTTTCGCGGAAATAGCTCGCGCCCAGGGATGGGGTCAGCGTCCAGCCGCCCTGATAGATATCAAGCGAGGCGTTGCCACTGACCAAAACCCGATCAGTGTCGAACGTATCGGTATAGAGCCCGACGGGATCGGTATCGTTGCTTGAGCGGCCCCAGGATGCTTCCAGATCGAATGTCAGGTTGCTGTCCGGCACGCGATAGACCAGGTACGGACCAACCATCCAGCCGACACCGTTCACCTCGGAATTCTCGCTGTCATTTTGCAAATGGGCATAGTCGAACTGAGCCGTCATGCCCAATGTCATGTTTTCATTGGCATTGCGCTGGATGCCGGCGATCAGCATGGCAAAGCGCATGTCATTGTCCTGCGCTCTGGAGAAGCTGGAAGTCAAATCGGTCCAGGCACTCCAGTGCTTTGCAAAGCCCGTGCATTTATAAGCACTGAAATCCCCGCTCAGGCCATCCGTGCCACGGGTGAGGTTGAATGCGCCGGTCGGCTTGGTGCCGCAAGCTGAAATCCCCTTAAGATCCGGCCTGTCGGTCATGATACGGCGTCCGCGCATGCTCATGAAGGCTGCATTGACTTTCAGGGTTTCCTCGACATTGCCGGCATTCTTTATCGAATTCGCCTCAGTTCGTGCATTGCCGTTTCCTTGTGCGTCGGTGACGGTATTTTCCGGCAATGCCAGGTCGATGGTGTAAAGACCGTCCGGCGTGATCTCGATTGCATATTCGCTTGCGGAAACTTTGGTGAGATTGGTTGCCCTGGCTTCGGTGATCTCAAGGTCGGCAAGCGCGAATCCGAACACCGGCTCGTCAAAAATGATCGTGGCCGTGAAGGGCTGGCGAAGCTTGAAGGTTTCCGGAACATTGAATTCAACAACTTTCGGGCCGACTTGATCCTGGACCGCGATTGTCGTGCTGAATCCTGTATTAGCGTTGGAATTGATGTCGTGGAACGCGCCAGCCTGTACTGTGATCGTGATGTCTTCTGCGCTGCCGTCCGGCTGGATGATCGCGTTGAATTCCGTTGCGCCGATGGCGGCCGATACAGCCGAAGCCGCGGTTGCGGCAAAAGAAATCACACCGCCCGTCATGGCAAGACTGTCTTGAGGGGTGAGTTCCACAACGGTTGCGTTGGTCACCTCGATATCATCGGCGGTAAAACCGACAACCCTTTCATCGAATTTCCATTTGATATTGAACTGCTCCGAGATATCTACAACGGACGGAATGATTGTTTGGGTTTCATCCATTACCGGGGCAATGCCATCAGCGAGTGTGAGTACGTTCGAACCGATATTGGAATTACCGGCAGCATTCTCGGCAACGCCTGCTGGAATCTGAAGACTGAGCGGGCCGGTCCCGATGCGTGTCGGCATAATATCTGCAAAAGCAATTGTGCTCGTTCCAACCAGCATGGTCGAACACATTATGAGGCCAAAATACTGCGCCATCTTTTTCTCCAAACTGCCCGGCAGGACCGGCCACCCTTACGGGCAGCCGGTCTTGTGATGTCATCTGTCCTTTTTGTTGGTGCCCTCACACGAACCACCGGCCGGAATG
The DNA here is from genome assembly GCA_013032095.1 of Ruegeria atlantica. Taxonomy (GTDB): domain Bacteria; phylum Pseudomonadota; class Alphaproteobacteria; order Rhodobacterales; family Rhodobacteraceae; genus Ruegeria; species Ruegeria atlantica_E. The sequence goes on from WQBJ01000129.1 coordinate 5,289, forward strand.
AAGAGGCTGATCTGTCCATTGCCGACTGGCGTGAATGTAATGGTGTAGCTTGTCGTTTCCGTTCCCGAGTCGTTAGGGGTAAGCGTCAAGTTGTCCGCATTGCTGTTTTCGTCATCGATTTCGTCTGCGGCGAGACCCTTGATCGTCTCATCGGCGTTAAAGGTAATCGACACCGGATCTGTATTGTTGGCGTAACTGCCCGGGTTGGTGTTGTCTGCCGTCAATGTCGGAGCAACCGGATCAAGGACCGGAACGCCATTGGTGCTGTAGTCGGTAAAGGATTTGCCTTTATCCGCGT
>WQBJ01000013.1 GCA_013032095.1 Ruegeria atlantica
TGGTTCAGCTGCCGCTGCCCAAGCACTTGAACGAAGATCTGGTGATCAACTCGATCGATCCGGCCAAGGATGTTGACGGTTTCCACATCTCGAACGTGGGTCTGCTGGGTACCGGTCAGAAGTCGATGGTGCCTTGCACCCCGCTGGGCTGTCTGATGATGCTGCGTGACCATCACGGCTCGCTGTCGGGCATGGATGCGGTTGTAATTGGCCGCTCGAACATCGTGGGCAAGCCGATGGCACAGCTGTTGCTGGGCGATAGCTGCACCGTGACCATTGCGCATTCGCGTACCAAGGACCTGCCGGACGTCGTGCGCCGCGCCGATATCGTCGTCGCCGCCGTAGGTCGCCCTGAGATGGTGCCAGGCGACTGGATCAAGGAGGGTGCTACTGTCATCGACGTGGGCATTAACCGGATCGAGCGTGACGGCAAGAACAAGCTGGTTGGTGACGTGGATTATGCCAGCGCTGCCGAGCGTGCGGGCGCGATCACACCTGTTCCGGGTGGTGTTGGCCCGATGACCATCGCCTGCCTGCTGGCCAACACTCTGACCGCCTGCTGCCGCGCAAATGGCCTGCCAGAGCCCGAAGGCCTGACCGCCTGATACATTTATGACATCGCCGCAGAATGGGGCCGAAGGGTGGAAACACTCTTCGGCCTTTTCTTCGTGAAGATCGTGTTTGGTCTGAAGTGTCGGGGTTTGGGCCGGGACTGCTGACCTTTTGTTGAGTGAGTATGACAGTCGTGCCAAGCCCAATCTTGTCCGCCTTCACCTTGCGCCGACTTACCGCTGGCCTTGCCCTCCCTCCATTGCTGGGATGCGCTTTTCAACCCTTCCCTGATATCCATTTAACCTATGCTCAGCGATTTGTGTTTTGGGTCGGGGTGATGGGGTTGGCCCTCTGCATGGCATGTATCGCTCGATGCCTGGTGCAGCGGTTTTTGCATGACACACAATTTCCTGGCGCGACATCGCCTACGTGGCGGTCATATTGGCGCTGTTTGTCCCGTCTTTGTGGCTGTTGTCTTTCCTGTTGGTGGGCAACAGGTCCCAAATAAATTTTCAGTGCTCCCTTACGGTGTTTTGTTCACCACCGGGCTGATTCTGGTTCGAGGTCATACTCAAATAGAGCTGGCACAAGAAGGAACCGAGGTTCTGTTTCCACGTGTGGCAAAGCGTCAGCCGGAGTCCTGTGCTGGTCGAGTCTACCGCCTGACTGTCCGGGATCAATCCGTCGAAGTGGTGACATCCGAAGGAACAATCACCATCCGATCGCGGTTTACCCACGCGATTGCCGAAATGAAGCTAGTGTCGGGTCATTGCGCGCGCCGATCTCACTGGGTGGCTGATGATACCATCGTCGGGGTCGAGAGGAAGGGTGGCACGACTTTTCTGCGGTTGCAGAACAACGACTTGGTTTTGGTCAGCAGAAAATACAAACCTATGTTGGAACAGGATGGGATTGTTTGGCGTGCACTACCTTGGCATCGGTATGATCCGCGGCTGGGGGCCTGTCAGGATCGCCAAGGCTTGATTGTCCAGCAGCGCGTTCAGCACCTGATCGGAGCTTCGCATCCCACCAGTATAAGTGCCATAGGCTGGCAGGATCAGCCGTGTATGATCCACTAGAAACGCTGGTCTGGTGATCGCGCGGCCGCGCGCATTCAGCCGCGCCTTGGGGTGGTAGTGGCCGGAGACTTCGGCTTGCGTTTGCGCTTGGGCAATATGTCGAAAAGTCAGGGGGCCAATTTTGCATTCGGACAGATGCGAACCTCCCAGGTCAATCGGACCGGGGTCATGGTTGCCTTCGATCCAGATCCACTTGCGACCGGCTTGCAGGGCCGTGATGTCCCGTTTTTCCGTTGTGTTCATCGCCACCGAGGCATCCAGATCGTCGAAACTGTCGCCCAGGCAAATCACGGTGCCGGGATTCGTACTGGCGATATCGGCAGCCAATCGGGTCAGGGTCTCCTGACTGTCATAAGGGGGCAGGGTTGGGCCACCTCGGCGCGCAATCCGTTCAGACTTGCCCAGATGCAGGTCGGAAACGCAAAGAAGGCGCTGATCCGGCCACCACAAGGCTCCTGACCCTAATGCGCGGAGGCTCTGACCCGCAAATGAAAACGTCACTTCGTTCATGGTCCGTTCTTTGCGCGTTTCTACTTGTGGCGCAAGCGGTATCAGCCTTGTTCCAGTCCTGCGGCCTGCAACAATCGCTCGCTTTCCTCGGCCAGAAGGCGTTCCTCGGCTGCACCTTTGACCGGCACTTTGCCGACCTCAAGAAAGAGGGGCGCAGCGAGGGGCGAGACGCGCTCTAGCCGCAGCAGATCAATCCGGTTTCCGATGCGGGTTACCATCTCTTCGATCCGGGCAAAATCCACCAGCCCGCGCATCGCTTCTTCGCGGGTGATCTGCATCAGCAGGTGGTCGGGGTCGTATTTCAGCAGCGTTTCATAAAGAATGTCCGAAGAGAACGTTGCCTGCCGCCCGCTTTTGCGTTGCCCGCCGGTGTTGCGCTCGATCAGCCCGGCGATGGTGGCCGAGGCGCGAAAAGTTCGTTTCATCACGGCGTTACCGGCCAGCCAGGTCTCAAGCCCGTCGCGGAGTGCGTCCAGTTGGAACAGCGGGCGCGGGTCAGTCACCGCATCCAGCCCCCAAATCAGCGTTGCATAATCGGTAGCCACAAAACCCAGCGGGGCCAGTCCGGTTTCCTCCATCCGTTTGGTCAGCAATAGGCCTAACGTTTGCTGTGCGTTGCGCCCGGTAAAACCGTAGACGCATAGATGCTCGCGCCCATCATTGGGAAAGCTCTCAATCAGAAGGCGGTCGCGTTGGGGTAGGCGGGAAATGTCGCGCTGAAGGGCCAGCCAGTCGGCGGTATGCGCGGGTAGCTGAGGCCAGTCGGGTTGCGAGAACATGCGTAGTATACGGTCACTCAACTGAGTCGACGTGGCGAATTTTGTGCCCGAGAACACAGCCACCTTCGGCTTTCGATCCGCGCGGCGACTGACCTCGACCACCATCTCGCGCAGCCCTTCATAGCGCACGATCTGCCCGCCGATCAGAAAGGTGTCACCTTGGGTCAGCGAGGCGGCAAAAGCCTCTTCGACCTCGCCCAATGGTTTGCCCCCGCGATTGCGTTTCAGGCGGACTTTCAGCGTGTCAGTGTCCTGTATGGTGCCAAGGTTCATACGGATGCGCTGCGCTGCGCGTGGATCTCGCAACTGCCAAAGACCGTCCGGGCGTTGTTGCAGCCGCTGCCAGCGGTCATAGGCGCGCAGGGCGTACCCTCCGGTGGCACAGAACTCCAGACAGGCGTCGAATTCCAGGCGGGTGAGTTCTGCATAGGGTCCGGCGGCAGTCATTTCCGTAAACAGCGTGTCCGCATCGAATGGGCCCGCCGCTGCCGCGATCAGGATGTGCTGACACAGCACATCGCGAGGGCCGGAGCCGCGTGGCTCACCGTCCAGATCATGCTCCCTGGCAGCCTCGAGGGCGGCAACGCATTCTACCACCTCAAATCGGTTTGCAGGCACCAGAAGGGCCTTGGAGGGCGCGTTGTAGCGATGGTTGGCACGTCCGATCCGCTGCACTAGCCGTTTAACGTTTTTGGGTGCGCCGATCTGGATCACTAGATCGACATCTCCCCAGTCGATGCCTAGATCCAAGCTGCCAGTGCAGACGATGGCACGCAGGTCGCCACGCACCATAGCAGCCTCGACCCTTTCGCGTTGTTGCCTGTCCAGACTGCCGTGGTGGATGCCGATTGGCAGGCCGTCCTCGTTGGCGAGCCAAAGGTTGTGAAAGAAAATCTCGGCCTGTGCGCGGGTGTTGTGGAATATTAGCGTGGTGTTATGCTTTTTAATCTGCTCCAGAACCGCTGGGATCGCATAAGCTGCACCACCGCCGGACCAAGGGGGCATTTCATGAGTCTCAAGCATCCGGATATCGGGATCCGGCCCCGGATCAGCTTGCACGATCTGACAGGGGTCAGGGTGTCTTGCCAAAAATCGCGCAATGGCCTCGGGGTCTTCAACCGTGGCCGACAAGCCAACTCGGCGCAGACCGGGACACAGGGATTGTAGCCTCGCTAAGGCCAGCATCAGTTGATCACCGCGCTTGCTTTCAGCGAGGGCGTGAATTTCGTCGACGATCACGCGTTGAACACCCGCAAACATTCGTGGCGCGTCGTCATATGAGGTCAGCAAGGCCAGGCTTTCGGGCGTTGTCAGCAGAATATGAGGCGGGTCTACGCGCTGACGCTTTTTTTGCGTGGCCGAGGTGTCGCCGGTGCGGTCCTCGATCCGGATGGAGAGGCCGATCTCATCAGCGGGGCCGCGCAGATTGCGGCGGATATCGGCGGCCAGCGCCTTAAGGGGCGAAACGTAGATGGTGTGCAGCCCTGCGTGTGCACTGCCGGAAAGCTCGGCCAAGGTCGGCAGAAACCCTGCCATGGTCTTTCCGCCCCCGGTGGGCGCAATCAACAAAGCTGCCGGGTCCGATGCCCGGTCGAACATGTCCTGCTGATGTGGGTGGATGGACCAGCCCTTGGCTGTAAACCAATCTGTGATCCGGGCGGGAATCTGCGTCATGCGCGCAGATTACCCGGCCCGTCAGGAAATTGGCACGGCGTTATTTGACGATTGTCTCATCTTTAACGAACATGTTTGACCACGCGCGGTCGATCAGGTCGGGGCTCATCTGATAGGGGATGCCCTCGAACTCGCAGATCGAGATCATCTGGTCGATCAGGAAGATTGGCTGATAGTTCGCGTAGATGTTGTTGATGGTCGGGTATTTGACCTTCAGCAGATGGACCAGAGCGGCTTCGTCCAAAGGCATGCCGCGTTTGCGGGCCACCATTGCGAAGATTTTCAGGAAGTTCTCTTGGTTCGGGCCATCGATCTTGATCTTGAAGAAGATCCGGCGCAGGGCCGCTTGGTCAAAGATTTCATTCGGGTGGAAGTTGGTCGAGAAGATCACCAGCGTGTCGAAGGGTACTGCGAACTTCTCCCCCGATTGCAGGCCAAGGATATCTTTATTTTCTTCCAGCGGAACAATCCAGCGGTTGATCAGGGCCTGCGGCGGTTCTTGCTGACGGCCAAGGTCGTCCACGATGAAGATGCCGCCGGTCGATTTCAACTGCAACGGGGCCTGGTAGGTCCGCGCAGTGGGGTTATAGACCAAGTCCAGCATGCTCAGCGACAGTTCACCACCGGTGACAACAGTAGGGCGTTCGCATTGAACATAGCGCGTGTCGAACCGTTTACGGCGGCGCAGGCTGTTGGGATCGTCGGGTTCCTGTTCGATCGCGGTATGTACGATCGGGTCATAGACCGTGATCACCTGACCGGCATATTCGATGGCATAGGGCACATAGACGTTATCGCCCAACGCATCCCTGATCCCATTCGAGATCGAGGACTTACCGTTGCCCGGTGGGCCATACATCAAAACCGAGCGACCGGCGCTGACTGCGGGGCCCAGCTGATCCAGCAGGCTGTCGGGCAGAACCAGATGACCCATCGCGCTAGTCAGTTGATCGCGGGTGACTTGAATGTTGCGGATCGACTGGCGTTTGACCTGTTCGCGGTAGACATCCAGTGGAACAGGCATCGCGCCGAAATATTCTGACTGGCTCAACGCATCCAGGGCGCGCGCTTTGCCGGCGTCTGTGAGCTGATAGCCCATCTCGTTACCGCTGTTGGCATTCAGCGTACCGGTGGCCTCCACCAGCTTCTGTTCGCGGGCCATGTCAATCAATTCCTGGGTAACGGAACCCGGCAGACATATCGCCCGGGCGATCTCAGAAACAGTATCCACGTTTTTGCGGAAAATCGTTTTTAACATGATGTCGCGCATCATGACGATGGGCAGTTTCATTTCTCCCAAACCCTTTGGGGCAGGGGGAGCCATTACTGAGGTCGTCTGCATATTCATGAGTTTTGCCCGTCCATCCAGTATTCACGCAAAAAGCCCCCAACAGGGCCACTTGCCAAAAATCTGGCGGGGCTTTGTGGCAGTTCCAAGGCAGTGAAAAGGCAGGTTAATGATAGTTTACGAGCCGTAAACAGTACCTAAGATCAAGTAGATCGACAGGGTTCCACCCAGCGGGAAACCCATCGGGAAGTGCTTTGTTCTGTTCCAGCTTTCCCAGTCTGGGGCGATTTTGCGTAATACTGTTCTTTTGGCTAGTCGGTGCGTTATGTAAGCCGCAAGGGTGGTGGTCGCGAGAATGACCATGATCAGCCGCCAATCACCAGCCCAGACAAATGGAGCTGCGGCTGCCAGGAACTTTGCATCCCCGGCTCCCATGACACCGACTGCGTTAAGCAGAATGCCGAAGATCAGAATGACCACGATATGAAACAAGTGCCAAACATACGGTGGCAGCGATAGCGAAAGTGGCCCTATTTCAGCCGCCGTCCAGGCCGTTGACCAAGGGGGCAGAACAAACAGGCCGACAATGACGAAAACAAGGGTAAGCGTAACGACAGCGTGATTTTTGATCAGCATGTCGCGCAAGTCCGTGAGTGCCACGTAAAAGCAGATTGGCAGGACAAATGGCAGAAACCACAGCGCAGCGTGCGCAGGAATGTCCATCAATTACGCACCTTCTAGGGCGCGGAGCGAGCGGACGGCTTCATCATAATGCTGCGGGTGAGTGGCGATGGCCTCGCGGAACAAATTTTTTGCGGTGGTTACATCACCCTGTTTGACCGCAGAAATCCCCATTGTGTTCAAAAGAGTAGCGCGTTCTATCTGCGTCATGGGAACAACTGGCATGCTGTAATTTCCCTGAGCCGCCCTAGCCAGAACTAGGTTGTTTTTTGCGGTAAAGAGGGACTTGTCCTGACGGATCGCCTCGGTGAAGAGGCGTTCAGCTTCGGCATATTGGCCACGGGTCAGCTTGGAATAACCCCAATTGTTCATGACACCACCCGGACGCGTAGTGAGGCCAACCGCAGTTTCATAGAAATGGTCCGCGCGTTTCCAATCTTGTTTGGAATCGGCAACTACAGCTTCAAGTCGATAGCGTTTGAACGTCTCATAGGTTGGCGGAATGGTATCTAGAACAGACTTGGCTTGTCCCCAATTTCCGGCACGTACGAGGGCATCGGCATATTCGACCTTGTCGATATTCAAGGTCCCCTTCATGGTCGTCACTTTCTTCCAGGCCGTGACGGCTTCGGTCGTTCGCTTTGCTCGGGTTAGAGATATCGCCAGCCCCCGCTGCAGGTCGATCCGGCCCGGATTTTTGGCGGCCGCGCCCTGAAAGTAGGTGACCGCTTCATTCGGGTCTGCGGCGGTTAGCAGGACCTCGTTGAGGTTGGTCTCGTCTATGACGTTGACTTCCTGGTATGTGCGCTCGACTTTTTCTTCTTCGGTCTCTTTTTCGCAGGCAGACAATACCAGCCCGCACATAACGATTGGCGCAATCAAGAAATGTTGGCGCATTTTTTGCGTCCCTTACTGCTCTTGCCTGTGTTACGGGAGCTTGCGCAGCTTGAATTGACCGTCGCCTTGCTGCTCCAGCGTAAATTCTTGTTCTTCTGCCGTAGTATTAACAGGATTTTCCATTTTTGCGAGTGCTAAGCGAAGATTGTCCCGAATTGCGTCACTTTCGCCATTGTCCAGCGCATAAGCGCGTTTGAAGACTTGAGAGGCTTCGGGGTATTCGCCCTGTTCCATCAACACGACCCCCAAATTGTTCCATGCAACGGGCCAGTCGGAACCGTCTTTGACGGCACGACGCAGCAGGGTTTCCGCTTGTCCCAGACGCCTAAGTCCCAAATTTGCTGTCCCCATGGATGTTAGGATCTGTGCAGTCATTCCCTGATCCAACGCGGCACGAGTAAAGGAATCCAGCGCCAGTTCATACTCGCCTGCAGCCATCAACCGATTTCCAACCGCGATTTCGTCTGCGCCCACGCCCGCGGGGTCTATTCCAGGAGCATCGAGGTCGTTGTTCAGCCCCGTTTCCGTACAAGAGGCCACCATGGCGATAACCATGGCGGCCTTTGCAATCTGGCGCATCCCGAAGGCGGCGCGTCTGTACCCTGATATCATTTAGTTTTCGGCCGCCAGCCTATTGTCCAAGTTCTGAGATTCCTTTTGCCGAAGGTCCGACTAGGATGACCAACAATGGCGGAACCGTCAGGATCATTGTGGCAAGTGTCATCTTGGTTGGCAACTTGTTCGCGGCTTCTTCGGCGCGCATAACGCGTTTGTCACGCATTTCGCTCGCGTAGACCCGCAGCGCCTCGGCGATCGAGGTGCCAAATGTTGCGGATTGAATCATAACTGTTACGAACGCGCTGACGTCCTGTACGCCGCAGCGCGTTCCGAAGTCGCGCAGAACCGTATCCTTTTCCTTGCCGGCCTTTAACTCGTAAGCGACAATTTCGAATTCCTGCGCAATTTCGGGGTAGGAAGCGCTCATTTCCTTCGCGACGCGTACAATCGCCTGATCCAGTGACTGACCGGCCTCGACACAGACCAGCATCAGGTCGAGCGTGTCAGGGAAGCCGGCCGTGATTGCCTCATGCCGTTCTTCAACGCGTCGTGTGATCCAGTACTTGGGTAGGAAATACCCGACGACCACTGGGATTATTACGCGAATGGCTGTTTGCGAAGGTGTAAATTCCTGGCCCCCCGCAAGTACTGTCACCAGCGCAACGCCAACCAAGATTCCCACGATACCCAATGCGAACTGGGCAAAGTGAAAGAAACGCACAGCATCTTTAGAATGATAGCCAGCCTGCCGCAGTTTGAGCTGAATGGCCGACAGCTCTTCTTCGCTCTTGGGTTCAAGGAACGTGGCGAACTTCTCTAGTTGTTCGTTTCGGCTGGCGTTACGGAGCTTTTCCTTTTTCCCCTTTTTGTCAGCCTTTGGGGCAGTGGTTGACCGCTGTAGCTTTTTCAGCGGGTCCTCGGGCTGGCTTACCATCAGCGATACGGCAATTAGGATCAGAACAAGGCCCAAGACACCCAAAATGATAAGCGGACCAAGTTCACCCAGGTACTGTTTGATCAGGTCGTTGATGACGTTCAGAAATTCCATTGAAGTAACCTCAGACCTTGATGTTGGTAAGAACGCGCATAACAATCAGGTTCAGCGTCAGCATGATGCCCACGAAGAAACAGAGCGGGATGAACAGGGGGTGGTCAAGCACGTCGTCATAGTATCCGGGGTCCGTTACCAGAATGAACACCAGACAAAACAGCGGGAAACCGGATAGAAACTTGCCGGACCATTGCGCTTCGGCAGTGATCGCTTTTACGCGGCGGAACAGGCGGAAACGAGCACGGATTACCTGAGCCAGACCGGCCAGAATTTCGGCGAGATTACCGCCCGATTGTTGTTGGATACCAACGGCAACGGCCAAAAACCGAAGATCCTGCATATCCAGTCGCTCAGCCAGATCCTTTAGTGCTTCGCCCACATCACGACCATATGCGCATTCGTCCGCGATAACACCAAATTCCGTGCCGAGTGGGTCCTGCACCTCGTTGGCGACAATCTGAACCGAGGACACAAACGGGTTACCAACACGCAGAGAGCGAACCATAAGCTCTACTGCATCGGGAAGCTGTTCTTCCAACATACTCATGCGTTTGCTGGCTTTGCGGCTTACCCAAGTGTAAACGCCGCCAATTCCAATCAAAACTGACAGGGCCACGCGCAATATTATCTCTGTTGCGGTGCCGACGCTGAGCGCCACAAAGGCAAAACAAGACACCAAAGCCATGACCAGGATCAGTTGCCGCGGCGAAAAGGCGATGGCCGCCTTTTGTGCTTTATCAGCTAGCAAAGAATAGAGTGGAATGCTCTGAGACTTCATGTGCTGCTGCATCTCTTTGCGCAGCTGTTCCAGAACTTGCTCCCGCCCAACGCCTTTGTCCAGCATATCGAGACGGCGATTCACGCGGCTGTTCAGACTGATAGATTTGCCGAACGCCACCAGATAGATGCCTTCGACCAGAGCGAACACCGCGACGAAGATCACGACATATATGATCGCCTCAACAGGCAGTTGCATACTCAGATCTCCTACATAGTCGTTGGTTCATAGACCGAAGCGGGCAGGTCAAAGCCCCAAAGGCGGAAGCGCTCGGAAAAGTGGCTGCGAACACCGGTTGCGGTGAAGTGACCAATAATCTTGTTGTCGGGCGTTAGTCCAACACGTTGAAACTTAAATATTTCCTGCATCGAGATCACGTCACCTTCCATGCCGGTGACTTCGGTGATCGACGTCATCCGACGCGAGCCGTCCTGCAGACGGCTGGCCTGTACGATAAGGTTCACAGCACTAGAGATCTGGCTACGAACTGCCTTGATAGGCATCTCGATTCCGGCCATCGCGATCATGTTTTCCAGACGCGAGACTGCGTCCCGGGCCGAGTTGGCGTGAATTGTGGTCATCGAGCCGTCGTGGCCGGTGTTCATGGCCTGCAGCATGTCGATCACCTCGGCGCCACGCGTCTCACCAACGATGATCCGGTCGGGGCGCATACGCAAAGCGTTTTTCAGACAATCACGCGGGCTGACCTCGCCTTTGCCTTCCACGTTGGGCGGACGGCTCTCCATTCGGCCTACATGGGTCTGTTGCAATTGCAGTTCCGCTGTATCCTCGATCGTCAGGATACGTTCGGCGTCGTCGATGAAACTGGACAGCGCATTCAGCGTTGTTGTTTTACCCGAACCCGTACCGCCCGATACGATGATATTCAGCCGGGTCGACACGGCGGCCTGAAGGTATGCAGCCATTTCTTCCGTAAAAGCACCGAAATTAACCAGGTCGTCGATACCCAGCTTGTCTTTCTTGAACTTACGAATCGAGACCAAGGACCCATCTACCGCAATCGGCGGCACCATTGCGTTGAAACGCGAGCCGTCGGCCAGACGGGCGTCAACATAAGGGTTGGATTCATCTACACGACGGCCCACTGCGGACACGATCTTGTCGATGATCCGCATCAGGTGCTTTTCGTCCTTGAAGGTAATGTCGCTGATTTCCAGCCTGCCGTCGCGTTCCACAAAAATCTGTTGCGGGCCGTTGACCAGAATATCGTTGACTGACTCATCCTGCAGCAGGGTCTCAAGCGGGCCCAGACCAGTGACTTCATCGTAGAGTTCTTTGTTCAGCTGCGAGCGGTCTTCACGGTTCAGAACGATATTGCGGGATTCGAGAACCTCGCTGGCGATCGCACTGATTTCAGCTCGAAGCTCTGCCTCACCTGCATTTTCAAGCGCGGCAAGGTTCAGGTTTTCCAGCAATTCGCGGTGCAGTTCGATCTTGATTTCACCCAGGCGCTCTTTGCGCTTGCGTTCACGATCAGTGCCGGCTGGTTCGGCTGCTTTCTTTTGCAGGGGGCGCCGGGCGACCGCGTTGGCCGTAGGCGCCTTTTCAGCGACTGGTGCGGTTTTTGCGGCCGGGGTCTGAACCGGCTGTGCTTCGGGCTGTTTCTTGTAACGTGAAAACACGGCGGCTCTCTCCCTTTAGTACTGGTTACGCGGCCTCAGCGTCGCTGCTGCCAAGGCTGTGAAGCGACTTCGCAAGTTTTGCGATTTCCCGGCGCAGCGGGTTCTTGGCGGCTGCACTGGCCAGCGGCTGGCCGTGGTCACCGCTTTGCATGACCGGCTTGCCTCCCTCGGGCAGTTGCAGGTCAATAGAAATTCCCAGGCTTTCGCCCATCCGCTTGACCCGGCTTTTGCCGTTCAGATCAGTGAATTTCGGTGCCCGGTTCAGAGCGAAGCGCAATTTGTTGAACGGCAGCTCTTCTGCCTGCAAGGCACGCTTCAAGCGCAGTGCGTTCTGGGCCGAACGCATATCCAGCTCAATCATCGCAAAATAGACGTGGGCGGTCTGAAGAACGGTTTCCGACCAGTGAACTAGCGTCGAAGGCATATCAACGATGACATAGTCAAAGCGTCGTCTGGCGGTTTCGATGACTCGTTCGATGTCTTGGGGTGTGATCAGGTCCAATGGCACCATGTCCGAAGGTGCCGTCAAAACCTCGAGTTTGTCTTCGTAGGTTTGAAGCGCTTGCGAGAACACGTCATCATCCATTGACGAGGTGTCCGACAGCATTTCAAAGACAGTCTCACGCCGGGGCAGGTCCAGGTAGGTCGAAACCGTGCCGAATTGCAGATCTAGGTCCAGCAGGCAAACAGACGGGGCATCTTTGTCTGAAACAGTCGCCAGCTCCCAGGCCAGATTGACCGCCAGGGTGGTCGAACCCACACCACCCGCCAGTCCGTGCACAACAAACAAAGCGCCTTCTTTCGATTCACCTTGCGCCAGCGGTGCAGCGGCCTGTTGCACAGCAACCGGGTCGGGTTGGTTCATCCGATCAATGGCTTCCTGCAGTTCACCTTCGGGCAGAGGGTAGGGGACAAATTCATCCGCACCCTTGCGCAGCAACTGATGCAGAGAAGCCGGAGTGACATCTTCCGCAATCAGAACAATCTTGATCTTCTTTTCTTTGGCACGGGTGATGATCTCACCCATCAGCGACAGGTTGTCTTCATCTTCGCCATCAATCGCCAACGCGACAAATTCCAGAGAATCGGCATCGGGTTGGCTGAAGAATGCCAGAGCTTCGGCAAATCCAAGATCACCCCAGCGCTCTCCCAGAGCCGCTTCCATATCTTCGATCAGTAGATCAAAATTCTGGACATCGCGGCTTATAGTGCAAGCCAGGATGGCATTTTCGTTCTGTGGCGTAGCGCTCGTCATTAACACAATCCTTGTCGCGAGAGCTAGCAAACCGGTTGTGTCTGACGACTCTGCCTAGTTTGCTGTTGTCCCGTTGCGGCCAATTTGGGCCGTAGGTCACCTAATTGTAGAAAATTTGGCTTGGAACTTTGGCAACATTTAGGCGCAAAAGAACCAATTGTAGGGAAATGGGCGACGATGCCGCCCATTTCTTAGGGATTATTCATCGCCGCCAGTCGTGGTGTCTTCTCGCGCGATGTAGCTTTCGCGCGTCGCGCTCGCAACATACTCGCGATAGATCACTTCAGCGTACTTACCGTCCAGAAGCTGCGGTGCACGATCCACAAAGCCCGACACCTCGGTTACAGTCCGACGGTTGCGACGATCCCGATCCGGAGTATCGATCAGAGGGCGCGACTTGCCAAACGATACTACGGCCTCGAGACGTGAGCGGGAAATGCCCTGCCGTGTCAGGAACGCAACTGCTGCATTGGCGCGCCGTTGACCCAAGGCCTTATTGTAACCCGCCGACCCCACGGCATCGGTATGACCGTATACGCGGAACCTTGCTTCGGGGAACTGCTTGATCCAATCCGCCTGCCGCAACAAAATACGCTGGGCTGTAGCGTCCAACTGTGCACTATCAAAGGCAAAATTGATCTGCGTCGGAACTTCGGCTGCAAAACGCTGGCCAAGGATCTGGGCATAGGTCAGTTCGCCGTTCATGACCTGGACGTTGTTCAAGGTCGCATTTCCGAACGCACCTTGATCGATTTCATATCCAGCCTCACGCGTGCAAGCGGCGACAGCGACCGAAAGACCCAGTGTGATGATCCACTTGTTCATTGGTCTATCCTCCTATCAATCCAACACGTAGCCGTAAGAACTGCCAAAGCCCTGCTTGGCAACTTCGGATGCGCCTCCGGATCCCGTACGCACAGTGCGCGCGGTTTTTCCGTTAATGAACAGGTCAAATTCGCTTGGCGGCTTGACCCGGTCGGTCGGCAACGCAAGTGCTTCACCGCGAGTTGGCGACACGAGATGCGCAGTGACGATGATAACCAGTTCGGTTTGCTGGCGTTGGTATTCCGCGCTGCGGAACAATGCGCCAAGCACCGGTACATCACCGATCCAAGGAATTTGGCTGCTGACATCCGCGAAGTCGTCCTGGATCAGACCAGCAATCGCAAAGCTTTCACCATCCCGCAGCTCAACCGTCGTTTTGGTCTGGCGTACGTTAAAGGTTGGCACGTTGTTGCCTGCAATTGTGAAGTCGGAGCTGCTGTCGATGCTGGAGACAGACGCGCCCATCTCGAGATTAATCAACTCACCGTCCACCACACGCGGAGTAAACAGAACCTGCACACCGAAATTCCGGTATTCAATGGCAATGTTGCCGTCATCCGCGGGAACCGGGATTGGAACTTGGCCACCCGCAAGAAACTCTGCTTCCTGACCAGACAGTGCGGAAAGGTTGGGTTCTGCTAGGCTGCGTGCAAGGCCTTTCGCTTCAAGTGCCTCAAGCAGCAAGCGGACCTGAGTAGATCCGGCACCAAACCCAAACAGGATAGCACCCGTGTTTGTCTGCTGAAGCGGAATGTTATTGTTAAGAGCATTAGTCAGTGCGCCCTGAGTGTTCAATGTGTTGAAACCACCCGTCACATCGCTACCGCCAAAGCCCAGCGACGCGGTCAGGCTTTTGGCTACCGACCGACTCATCTCTGCAAAGCGTACTTTCAGCATCACCTGCTGGACGCCACCCACCGACATCAGGTTCGAAACCCGCTCGGGCGCGTAACGCTCGGCCAGTTCCAAGGCTCGGGCAAGTTTTGCGCTGCTTGAAACAGTCCCAGAAAGCACGATGCCGTCATTGGCCGTGCGCACTTCAATCGGCTCAGTTGGCAGAATCTGCCGCAGGCGCTCTTTGAATTCAGATGTATCCGGTGATACGCGGACCCTGACGTTCGCCAGCAGATTGCCCGCGCCGTCAAACAATGTCAGCGTGGTCAGGCCCGGTGCCTTGCCCAGCACGTAAATTGTGCGGTCCGAAAGCGACGAAATGTCAGCGATACCAGCATTTGCGATGCTGAGTTCCGCAAATGGTTCCTCGCTTTCTACAACAATTGCGCGGTTCATGGGAACGTCCAGCGTTTCCGCTGAACCATTCTTTACCACACGCAAAGTTTCAGCCCAGGCCGTTTGGCCGACCGGACTAACTACAAGCGTCAACCCCAACAGGGTTGCGCTGATCCAAGAACGTATTGTCATGTGACCTGCCTCTCCGATCACGCCTCGTTTTAGGTTTACTACCTTATGCCTAATAAGCCTGCGCGAATTACGAATTTATTGCAATAATCAATGGTTTCTGGAAGTTTCCTTATGTGGGGAATGCGCAACATGCAAAATGAAACAAGCCGCACAATCAGTGCGGCTTGTGTCGGTAAGTTCCTGATTTATTGTCAGTTTGTGCAGGGAATCTCGGTCTTGACGATTTCCCCGCCGCGCCGCGTATTTACGGTGCAGATTTTCTCCTTGACGGCAGCCGGGGCAGGCTCAAGCGTTTTCAGGCCAAGCAACTTTTGCTGGTCTACTTCCACAGCGCTAGTCACGGTATCTCCCTGCGCGCCGACCAATGCCAGTGACATGCGCCCCGTGTTCTGAGCTTGTGCCAATGCAGCAACTTGCTCTGGTGTCACGGCGACAGTAACGGTGCGTGCGATTGTTGTGCCGGTCAAGTCAGATCCAGCAGTCTGGTCGACTGCAATAAGTTCGATATTGGTTTGAATTAGGCGTGTGATTTCACCTCCGCCGCCTTCGAAATCACCGCTGACCGATCCTGTCCAATAGACGTCTACAAGGTCGCCTGGACGCAGAAAGCCGGATACGCCCGACGCAACATCAACTCTGAAAGCAAAAGCGCGTTGGCCTTTTTTAAGACGTGAAATCAGACCAGCCGGCTGCCCGGGATTGGTTACTTTCACCGCCAATATTGCTTCGTCCTTTTCCATGGCTCTCTGGACGAATCGGTCCCCTTTGACGTCTTCAGGGAACAAATCTGACATGCCTACAAACGCGCCATCGGGAATTGCGCCTTCAGGCCAGTTCACAATCCGAACGTCTTCAGCGGTCAGAGGCTCCCCGTATTTTAGGGCCCGGTTGGAAACAATGACTTCGACAGTGGGAATCGTTTTAACATTGGCCAGCGCATCCTTTGTTGCTTGGCGCTCGCGGGCGAGTTGATCCTGGTATTGTGCGATGTAGTCGCGCGCCAAATAGACGGCGCCTCCTGCCAGTCCCAGGCCCACTATCAGGACAAGTCCAAATACTGCACGCATCTGCGACCCCTTATGCTGTTGTACTGTTTTTTTCATTGCCGCACTGACTACGACATCAATTTACCAAGTTGTAAAATTGAATTGTGTCGAAAAGGGGGACAATGCGTGATTTTATTCTTAACCGTGCCCATCGGATCCGTGTGAAATCAGTTTGCTTAGGACGGTGGATTGCCGAACTCGAGTTTAACTTCCATTTCTTCAACTTGGGTTGCTACGCCAGAAAGAGTTTGGCCGCTTTGTGCATCAATTCCTTTGACGGGTTCGGCTATGTAAATGGCGACAACACCGCCCATGAAGCCGATTGCAGCAGTTAGGACCACCCAATCAACTGTTATTGCGCCATCCTCGTTCTCTGTGAAAAATCTGATTCTGTTTTTCATATGAGCACCAGATGTCCAGAGGTTTAAAAAAAAAGGGCCATGCCGAAACAGACAGGGCCCCACTCTAAAGTTTTTCTGCTTAAGCAGCTGACTTAGTCTAGCAGATTGATGCTGCTTGCAACAGTTGCGCCGCTCAGTGTCGAGCCAACGGCGTCAGCAATGCTTTCGGTGCCTTCGCCAATTGCCGAGTAGGCAACTGCGGCCAGGCCAACGATCGCTGCGGTCAGAACGACCCAGTCAACAGTTACGGCGCCGTCTTCGTCTTTGCGGAAGTTCTTGATGAACTTGATCATGTTACGTCCCTCCTAAAGGATCAAATGGTAAATAAACCTCGGCGTGCTTCAGAGCTTTCTCTCTCAGTCCGCTCCCGACCGTCTCGGTATGGCACTATGATTGCCTGTCAGGCGTGGCAGGAATTGGGCCAAACACAGTTTTTTTCCGCTTGGGTTTAACTTTTTGATAGGGTTTTCGGTAAGTTTTTGAAAACAAAAGAATAAAAAGTAGGAGGGCGGTAGGCCTTTTAGCGGTGCCGATGCAAAATTGCGCCAAATGAGGCGAAATCGCCCCATTTCACCGCGTTTCTCTGGCTTTGGAAAGGCTTTTGCGTTTCAAATTGCACAAAAGCAAAAGCAAAAGCATGAGGCAGGCAATATGAAACTCCGGGTCGCAATGGCCTGCGCCGGTATAGCGGCGTTGTTGATGTCGGGAACTTTACCTGCCATCGCAAACGAAAACGTGCCCAGGGGCGTATATAAAAGAGTTAAACCCCCTAAACCGGGCTCACGACCAAAAGTGACCGTTCAGATTTCGCCCGAGGAACACGCTGCAGCACCTTTCGCGCCCAGTACAGGGATCGAAATAGCTATCCCTGAAATTGTCGCCCGCACCAAGGTCGTCCCTCCGACTGTTCCGGGTACTGGACCGGGAAACAAACCGGTCGGATCCTACAAAGCGTTCTGGGAAAAGATTTCGCCTGCGCTTGCCGAAGGCAGTGCAGGTCGTCTGCACGCTGCCATAAACGCTTTGGCCGCAACCAATGTGGCATCACCGCGGCTGCAGACGCTCCAGAACATTGCACAAAAGCAAGGGATCGAGATTCTGCGGTCAACCGTGGGGACAAATGTTTCGCCAGCGCTGGTGCTGGCAGTGATCTCAGTTGAATCTGCCGGCCGTGCGGATGCGGTCAGTTCGGCTGGGGCGCAGGGCTTGATGCAGTTGATGCCTGCCACTGCCCGTCGATTTGGTGTTCGGGACAGTTTCGAACCCTCTCAGAATATATCGGGCGGGGTGAAATACTTGAACTGGCTGATGGAAGAGTTCGGAAATGATCCGATTCTGGTGCTGGCAGGGTATAACGCGGGTGAGGGCGCTGTGCGCAAACACGGAGGCGTACCGCCATATGCTGAAACGAGGGACTATGTTCCCAAGGTCATTGCAGCGTTTCAAATTGCCAAAGCTCTATGCTCAACACCACCCGAACTGATTTCGGACGGGTGTGTGTTCCAGACTTTGAACTGAAAAAAGGCCCGCCAGAATCGGCGGGCCTTTTCCAAAGTGCGGTTCAGTTGACGAGTTTGGCTTCAGTAGCAGCGCGAATCTCGTCCTCGGTTACGCCCTCAGCCAGTTCGATGATCTTCAGGCCACCTTCGACAACATCCAGAACGCCCAGATTGGTGATGATGCGATCCACCACCTTTTTACCGGTCAGCGGTAGGGTGCATTTCTTCAGCAGCTTGGACTTGCCGTGCTTGTTGGTGTGATCCATCACGACGATCACACGGCCAACACCGGCCACAAGGTCCATCGCGCCACCCATGCCTTTGACCAGCACGCCGGGGATCATCCAGTTGGCCAGATCACCTTCCTCGTCGACCTCCATCGCGCCCAGAACAGCCGCGGCGATCTTGCCGCCACGGATCATGGCGAATGAGGTCGCGCTGTCGAAATACGAAGTGCGGGAAAGTTCGGTGATCGTTTGCTTACCAGCGTTGATCAGGTCGGGATCTTCTTCGCCCTCAAACGGGAAGGGGCCCATGCCTAGCATGCCGTTTTCGGATTGCAGAGTGATGTCCTTGTCACCCACATAGTTCGCCACCAGCGTCGGAATGCCGATACCGAGGTTCACATACATGCCGTCTTCCAACTCTTGCGCCGCGCGGGCGGCCATCTGATTGCGGTCCCAAGGCATTATGCGTCCTCCTTCTTGCGGGTGGTGCGCTGTTCAATGCGCTTTTCGTGCTCGCCCTGAATGATGCGATGTACGTAGATACCGGGCAAGTGGATCTGATCGGGGTCCAGCGAGCCACGTGGCACGATTTCTTCGACCTCAGCGATGCAGATCTTGCCACAAGTCGCGGCGGGCACGTTAAAGTTGCGGGCGGTCTTGCGGAAGATCAGGTTCCCGGTGTCGTCGGCTTTCCACGCCTTTACGATGGCGAGGTCGGCAAAGATGCCTTCTTCCATGATATAGGTCTCGCCGTTGAAATCCTTGTGCTCTTTGCCCTCGGCGATCACGGTGCCGACACCGGTCTTGGTATAGAAACCGGGAATGCCGGCGCCACCGGCGCGCATGCGCTCCGCCAGGGTGCCTTGCGGGTTGAATTCCAGCTCAAGCTCTCCGGCCAGGTACTGACGCATAAATTCCGCGTTTTCGCCGACATAAGAGCTGATCATTTTTTTGACCTGCTTGGTCTGCAGCAGAATGCCGATGCCGAAATCATCAACGCCTGCGTTGTTCGAAGCAAAGGTCAAGTCCTGCGCACCCGAGTCCTTGATCGCCTCCAGCAATAGTTCCGGGATACCGCACAGGCCAAACCCACCTGCCGCAATCATCATGCCATCCGACAGCACTCCGTCGAGAGCTTCGGTGGCATTGGCATATATTTTCTTCATGGAAAACTCCCCCAATGACATGGTGATGGGCAGGTTGTGCCGTCAGGTCATGGGGAAGTCAACGAATCCAAGGGGGTGGTGGTATTTCTACCTAAGTGGTCGCCTTTTTTGTGGTTTTCTTGGCAGCAGCCTTTTTCTTGGGAGCTGCCTTCTTTTTGGTGCCCTTCTTGGCTGCGCGTTCATTGACCAGTTCGACGGCCATTTCTTGAGTCACGTCTTCAGGCTTGATGTCCTTGGGAATGGTCGCGTTGACCTTCTCCCATTTTACATATGGCCCATAGCGCCCGTCCAGAACCTGCATCGCACCGCCATCGGGGTGTTCGCCCAGCTCTTTCAGAGGTTTGGCCGCGGCTCTTCGTCCACGTCCGGGATTGGCGCGCTTTTCGGCCAGCATTTCCACCGCCCGGTTCATACCGATCTCGAACACATCGTTCGGGTCTTTGAGGTTGGCATAGACCGGTTTTGCTTCTTCGGGCAGCTGGTGCATCAGGTACGGGCCAAACCGCCCGAAGTTCGAGCTGATCATGCCTCCTTCGGGATGTTCGCCGATCTGGCGGGGCAGGGACAGCAACGTCAGCGCCTTCTCCAGATCCATGTCGTCCTTGCTCCACCCTCGCGGCAGTGAGGCGCGCGGCGGTTTCTTGTTCTCGGGTGTCGGTTCGCCCCGCTGAACATAGGGGCCAAAGCGACCCGATTTCAGCCAGATTTCATCGCCCGCATCCTCACCCAGTAGACGTTCATCGCCTTCGGCCCCTTCGCCCGCAATGGGGCGCGTATAAGTGCATTCTGGGTAATTGCCGCAGCCCACGAACCCGCCGGTGCGCGACGTTTTCAGGTGCAACTGGCCCACACCGCACTTCGGGCAGATGCGTGGATCGGACCCGTCCTCTCGCGGAGGGTAGAGCTGCGGTGCAA
The DNA here is from genome assembly GCA_013032095.1 of Ruegeria atlantica. GTDB lineage: Bacteria > Pseudomonadota > Alphaproteobacteria > Rhodobacterales > Rhodobacteraceae > Ruegeria > Ruegeria atlantica_E. Next base: position 20,247 of record WQBJ01000013.1, read on the forward strand.
GTGCCTCATCCAACTTGTCCAGCACTTCCGAAATGCGCAATTCGGACGTCTCACCGATTGCAGCCGAGAAATCGCGCCAGAATTTGCCCAGCAGGTCTTTGTAATCCCGGTCGCCGGCGCTGACGTCGTCCAGTTGTTCTTCCAGATTTGCGGTGAACTCGTATCCCACATACTGCCGGAAGAAGTTCAGCAGGAAGATGGTGACGATCCGCCCCTTTTCCTCGGGGATCAGACGGTTTTTGTCTTTACGGACATATTCCCGGTCCTGAATCGTGGTCACGATCGAGGCGTAGGTCGAGGGGCGCCCGATGCCCAACTCCTCCATCCGCTTGACCAAGGTGGCTTCGGTATAGCGTGGTGGCGGTTGGGTGTGGTGCTGCAGGGCCAGAACGGATTCGTTGTCGGACAGGATGGCGGACTTGTCATCGCTGGTCGCCTTGGCGAACTGGTCCTTCAGCGATGTCTTAGCAAACGACGCTGGATCGCCCTGCATGATCTGCGGCAGACGCTTTTCGTCGTCATCGGCGACGTCGTCGCGGCCCTCTTCGTAGACGCGCATGAAGCCGTCGAACAGAACCACCTGACCAGTGGCGCGCAGGCCGACCTGACCGTCCGGGCTGCCAATCTCGACCGTCGTCCGCTCCAAACGTGCGGCGGCCATCTGACAGGCGATGGTGCGCTTCCAGATCAGATCATAGAGCTTGCGCTGATCCTCATCCGTGACCTTCAGCGCTTTGGCGTCACGCGACATATCCGTGGGGCGGATACATTCGTGCGCTTCCTGCGCGTTCTTGGCCTTGTTCTTGTACATGCGCGGGCTGTCGGGCACGTATTCGTCGCCATAACGGTCTTTGATCGCATCGCGGGTGGCAGCAACAGCTTCGGGCGCCATATCGATACCGTCGGTCCGCATATAGGTAATATACCCGGCCTCATACAGTCGCTGTGCCACCTGCATCGCGTGACGCGCACCCATGCCAAACTTGCGGCTGGCTTCCTGCTGCAGGGTTGAGGTCATGAATGGCGCGCTAGGGTTGCGGGCGGCAGGTTTGGCCTCGACCGACGTGACGCTAAGCGCGCGGCTTGTGATTGCCTGTACCGCCAATTCGGCCTGAGTGGCGTTGGCCAGATCGTGCTTGTCCAGCTTTCTCCCGGCCAGAGTAACCAGCCGCGCCTCATAGGTTTGGCCACGCGGCGTTTCAAACAGCGCCCGTACCGACCAGTATTCGACCGGCTTGAACGCCTCGATCTCCATCTCGCGTTCAACGATCAGCCGCAGGCAGACCGACTGCACGCGTCCAGCGGATTTTGCGCCGGGCAGCTTGCGCCACAAAACGGGCGACAGGTTGAACCCCACCAGATAGTCCAGCGCGCGGCGGGCCAGATAGGCCTCGACCAGAGGCATGTCGACCTCACGCGGGTTTTGCATCGCTTCGGTCACAGCATCTTTAGTGATGGCGTTGAATGTGACGCGGCTAACCGGAGTGTCCTTCTTGATTGAACGTCGTTTGGTCAGCGCCTCTTGCAGGTGCCAACTGATCGCCTCGCCCTCACGATCGGGGTCGGTGGCGAGGATCAGGGCGTTGTCTTCTTTCAACGCGTCAGCGATGGCTTTGACATGTTTACGGCTGTCGTTGCCGACTTCCCATTTCATCTCAAATTCATGCTCGGGATCGACCGAACCATCCTTCGGAGGCAGGTCGCGTACATGGCCATAAGACGCCAGAACAGTGTAGTCGGGGCCAAGATATTTGTTGATTGTTTTGGCTTTGGCCGGGGATTCTACAACAACTACAGGCATTTAAGGGAAAACCTCGCTCGACGGATTTGGCGCCTTCTATGATCGTGCAAAATGTGTAGGGCAAGAGCGAATTGTCAATGCGTTCCTTCATTAACCTTAAATTGACGGTGATTTCAGCACGCTAGCTGCAGAAAATAACAGCGAAGGTCGATCAGCGTCCCGTCAAGATGTCAAGGACAACAACCCTCCGGGCTGGCGTTGAATGCGACCATCCAGTTCAAGATCGACCAACGCCGGGCCAATCTCGCCTGCATTGGCGGCGATATCGCGGATCAGCTGGTCCTCGGCGATGGGCGACGGCCCGAGCCGGGCCAGTATTTCGCGATGGAGCGTTTCAGCCGATGGGGCAGGCTCTGGCGCCATTTCAGGCTGGGGCCGCTCGAACAGGTCCGTCTGTTGTTGTGGAAGCGCTTCGATCACGTCTTCAGCGGATCGGACCAAAGTGGCGCCATCCCGGATCAGCAGATTGCACCCGGCTGCACGGGCATCGAATGGGTGACCGGGTACGGCCAGAACCTCGCGCCCCTGATCAAGAGCATCGCGCGCTGTTATCAGGCTACCGGATTTGGCAGCGGCCTCTACAACCACGACCGCCTGGGCTAACCCGGAGATAATTCGATTGCGCCGGGGAAAGTGTCGGGCCTGCGGAGACACGCCCATTGGCTGCTCCGACAGCCGCAGCCCGGATTGGGCGATATCCCCGGCCAGGTCAGTGTTTTCAGCCGGATAGATCACATCTACGCCTCCGGCCATGACAGCCACGGTTCCAGTGTCCAGCGCCGCCATATGCGCTGCGGTGTCAATACCGCGCGCCAGGCCCGAGACCACGACATACCCCTGTTTCCCAAGGTCGGTTGCCAACCCGCGCGCCATCCGAGCGCCCAAGGATGAGCAATTGCGCGCCCCGACCATTGCGATACAGCGCTTTTGCAAGATCGATACATCGCCAATGGCCCACAGCATCGGAGGCGCGTCGGAAAGATCAGTCAAAGCGTCTGGAAAATCAGCGGACCCAAGGCACAAAAGCTGCGCTCTTGCAGCTTTTGCAGCCTTGAGTTCCGCCTCAATCACGCCGGGCGGGCAAATTTCATACCCTTCAATTCCGGCGGCGCGTGCCATTTCGGGCAGCGCGGCCAGCGCATTCTGCGCCGAGCCATGTTCCCGCAGCAGTCGACGAAATGTCGCCGGACCGACCTTGCGCGATCGCAACAGACGAAGCCAGGAAAACCGATCCTCTTCCGTGGTGGGTGGGAGTGTGGGGTGATAGGAAGATAGCTGCTCTTCGGTCATCCGATGCTCCGCCTGATTGCAGAATTGGTTTACGACCGCAGGAGTTAACAGCTTGTGAATCCATTCAAATTTTTCGAATAATTTTCTTAACCGGCAGGTGAAGGTCTGACAACACGCTGATCTCACGGGGTAAAACAAAAAAACACCCTCTCGAGGGGAAACCACGAGAGGGTGCCGATAAAGGGTGAGCGTCGTCGCGCTGTGTTAACCCTAAGCGTGGCTGATTCTGTGTCAGGCAGCCGATCCGCCGACTGTCAGGCCATCCATCAGAACAGTCGGCTGGCCGACGCCAACTGGCACCCACTGACCATCCTTGCCACAAGTTCCCATGCCAGGATCAAGCGCCATATCATTGCCCAGCCCCCGGATTCGGTTCAACGCGGATGGCCCATCGCCGATCAACGTCGCCCCTTTGACCGGAGCGCCGATCTTTCCGTTTTCGACGCGGTAGGCCTCGGTGCAGGAGAAGACAAACTTACCGTTGGTGATATCAACCTGACCGCCGCCAAAGCCCACAGCCCAAATACCGTCCTTGATATCCGCTACAAGCGAGGCCGGATCCGCGTCTCCGCCCAGCATCACGGTATTGGTCATCCGCGGCATGGGTTTGTGGGCATAGCTTTGCCGCCGACCGTTTCCGGTGGGTGCAACGCCCATCAAGCGCGCGTTCTGGCGGTCCTGCATATACCCGGTCAGGATACCATCCTCGATCAGCACCGTCCGTGAGCTGGGCGTGCCTTCATCATCCACGGTGATCGAACCGCGACGGTCGGTAATCGTACCGTCATCAACGACTGTGACGCCTTTGGAGGCAATCTGCTGTCCCATCAGACCGGCAAAGGCCGAACTGCCCTTGCGGTTGAAATCGCCTTCCAGCCCGTGTCCGATGGCCTCGTGCAGGAGGATACCGGGCCAACCGGGCCCGAGGGCAACTTCCATCACGCCAGCTGGGGCAGGGATAGCGTCGAGATTGACCAACGCGATCCGAAGCGCCTCGCGCGCTTTGTCCTGCCAGTCGGCGGGGTCGATCAGACCGTCCAGACCTACGCGCCCTCCGCCACCAGCCGAGCCGCTTTCACGGCGTCCGTCCTGCTCCACGATCACCGAGATATTCAGGCGTGTCATCGGGCGCACGTCGCGGACCTGAACGCCGTCAGGGCGCAAGATCTCGACCTCTTGCACGGCGGCCATGAGCGATGCGCTGACTTGTACCACGCGTGAGTCCAGATCGCGGGCAAAGGCGTCGATCTCACGCAACGTTTCAATCTTTACAGGGAAACTGGCGGATTCGATCGGGTCTTCATCCGTGTAGAGGCGGGTGTTTGTTGCTCGAGGGGCATCGGCCAAGGTGCCGCCACCGTCGCCAACTGCCAGACGAGCCGTCTCGGCGGCGCGTTTCAGCGCCGGGATCGAGACGTCAGTAGAATGCGCGTACCCTGCCACCTCACCCTGCACAGCGCGCAGGCCAAACCCCTCTGAGGCATCGTAGGATGCTGTCTTCAAACGCCCGTCATCAAAGACCAGAGCCTCGGATTTTCGGCGCTCGACGAACAGTTCTCCGTCCTCGGCCCCGCTCGTGGCGGACTGCAAAACCGCAAGCGCTTCGTCCTGCGGAAGAGAGCTTTCAAAGGGGCGAAACGGGTCGTTGGGCATGGGTTGGGACCTTTCGAGTTTGATCCAGATCAAAAATAGCGTCTGTTTGACGCAAGCATTTTGCTTTATCTACCCGCAGGAATATGGTTTTTAACGCGGCCAAAGACAACGGGAGAGGTGCGACTGATTCACACCTTTTCGCCAGGGACGCAAAGATCAAACGATCAGGACAGAAAATGAAGAATGCTTTGATGCTTTCGGGGCTACTAACGGCCCTCTCCAGCCTTCCCGCCATGGCTCAGGAGCTTGAGATTATTGGCAAGCCGGTTGACGGCGGCATGGGTTTCCAGCCCGCGGCAACCAGCCTCGCCGATGGGATCCACCGGCTGGACGGAATGATTCTGGTGATCATCACCGCCATCTGCCTTTTCGTCGCGGCACTCCTGATCTACTGCATCGTGCGTTACAATCAACGCACCAACCCCGAGCCTGCGCGTTTCTCGCACTACACCCCTGTTGAGATCGCCTGGACTCTCGGCCCGATCCTCATTCTGGTCTTTATCGGGGCCTTCTCGCTGCCGGTTTTGTTCAAGCAGCAGGAAATTCCTGAAGGCGACGTAGTCATCAAGGTTGTCGGCAACCAGTGGTACTGGACCTACGAATATGTCGATCACGATTTCGCGTTCGACAGTTACCTGTTGGGTCACCCGGCCACTTTGGACGAGGGCGCGCGCCCTGCGGATGCCGATGTCACCCCGTTCGTTCTGGATGACGCGATGCGCGCCAAGCTGGCCGATGCCGGTTACAGCGATGACGAGTGGTTGCTGGCCACCGATACTGCCGTAGTCGTGCCCGTCGGCAAGATTATCGTCATGCAGGTCACCGCGTCGGACGTGATCCATTCGTGGACCATCCCGTCCTTCGGCGTGAAGCAGGACGGTGTTCCGGGTCGTCTGGCCGAACTGTGGTTCCGGGCCGATAAGGAAGGCGTCTACTTCGGCCAGTGCTCGGAACTGTGCGGTAAGGACCATGCCTATATGCCGATCACCGTCAAAGTGGTCAGCGAACAGGCGTATGAACAATGGCTGCAAGGCGCTCTGGAAGAGTACGCAGGTCAGCCCGCAGCCTATCAGGTTGCCTCGAACTGATACAGTCTTTGGTCTGTTCGATACATGATGCAGGCTGCGCGGTGATCGCGCAGCTTTCGCCCCAAAAGGACCCGACATGAGCGACGCAAGCATCAATGCCAGCACCGTCACCACGCAGACCCGCGTGAACGAGGCAAGCTTTGGCGATTATTTCTCCCTGCTGAAGCCGCGTGTGATGTCGCTGGTCGTGTTTACGGCGCTGGTCGGTTTGCTGGCCGCTCCGGTACCCGTGCACCCGTTCGTCGGGTTCTGTGCTATCCTGTTCATCGCCATCGGCGGCGGCGCGTCCGGCGCGCTGAACATGTGGTGGGACGCAGATATCGACAAGGTGATGAAGCGTACCAAAGGCCGCCCAATCCCCTCTGGCAAGGTTGAGGCTGGTGAGGCTATGGCCTTAGGTCTGGCGCTGTCGGGCCTGTCGGTGATCATGCTTGGGCTGGCGACCAACTGGTTCGCCGGAGCCTTCCTTGGCTTCACCATCTTTTTTTACGTCGTCGTCTACACGATGTGGCTGAAACGCTCGACGCCGCAGAACATCGTGATTGGCGGTGCCGCAGGGGCTTTCCCGCCGGTTATCGGCTGGGTTGCCGCTACGGGCTCGATGACGCTTGAGCCGTGGTTGATGTTTGCCCTGACCTTCATGTGGACCCCGCCGCATTTCTGGGCTTTGGCGCTGTTCATGCGCTCGGATTACGACGATGCGGGCGTACCGATGCTGACCGTAACCCACGGTCGCCGCGCAACCCGTTGGCATATTCTGGTGTACACGGCTCTGCTGGCATTGCTGGCTGTCGGAACCGCGTTCTCGGGTATCGGAGGTCCAATCTATCTGACAGTTGCCGTAGTAATGAACGCCCTGTTCCTGCGTGGTGCCTGGCAGATCGCACGTAGGACCGAGGACGACTCGGAAGCGGACAACTACAAGGTCGAGCGCTCTTTCTTCAAGCTCTCGCTGCTCTATCTTTTCCTGCACTTCGGCGCAATTCTGGCCGAAGCATTGCTGAAACCCTATGGGTTGGGAGGTTGGTCGTGAGCCTGCGCAAAAGCCATGAACTGCACCAACGCCGGTTCAGCCGCAATCTGGGGGTCGGCCTGACGCTGGCGGCCTTCATCGTGATCATCTTTGGCCTGACCATCGTTAAGGTGTCGGGCACAGGCCTTGGGCTGCCAACGGAAGAGGTGCAGAACTGATGGCGCTGTCCGGTCCGCAGAAAACAGTGGCGCAGACGGTTGGCGTAGTGGTGCTGATGGGCAGCCTGGCCTGGGCTGCGGTGCCGTTCTACGACTGGTTCTGCCGTGTCACCGGGTTCGGCGGCACCACTGGCGTGGCCGAAACCGCGCCCGAGGACATACTGGACCGCACTGTTACCGTGCGCTTTGATGCCTCGAAGGCCAAGGATATGGCTTGGGAATTCAAGCCGGTCGAGCGAGAGATGGAAGTTCGCATCGGTGAAACCGGGCTGGCTTTCTATGAGGCCTATAACCCGACCGACCGCCCGATTGCCGGCCAAGCGTCTTACAACGTCGCGCCGTATTCGGCTGGTGGTTATTTCCAGAAAATAGCCTGTTTCTGCTTTGAAGAGCAGGTTTTGGAACCCGGCGAAAGGGTGCAGATGCCGGTAACGTTCTTCGTCGACCCGGAAATGGTCGACGATCTGGAAGCCAAGTATGTTCATACGATCACTCTGTCGTATACATTCTACGAAATTGACCTGCCCGAGGGCTATGCCGCCCTTGAAAAGCAGGCAGAAACAGACACGAACTAACGCCTGTAGGTGAGGGACGCTGATGGCACACGCAAAAAACCATGATTATCACATTCTGGCCCCGTCGATCTGGCCGCTGATCGGCGCGATCGGTGGCTTTGTGATGTTGTTCGGAGCTGTCCTGTGGATGCACGGCATCACCTCGTTCATGTTCTGGATGGGCCTTGTGGCCGTTCTGTACACGATGTTTGCCTGGTGGTCCGAGGTGGTCGCTGAGAGCCGCGCAGGTGATCACACGCCGGTTGTTCGCATTGGCCTGCGCTATGGCTTCATCCTGTTTGTGATGTCGGAGGTGATGTTCTTCTTCGCCTGGTTCTGGTCGTTCTTCAAACATCGCATGTACCCGATGTATGACTATGCAGGCACCGAGTACATTCAGCCGGATATCCACGCTGTTGACCCGTTCCACCTGCCGCTGATCAACACTCTGGTCCTGCTGCTGTCGGGCTGTGCGATCACCTGGGCGCACCACGCTTTGGTGCACGACAACGACCGCAAGGCGCTGATCAACGGTCTGGCCATCGGTATCGTTCTGGGTATCGCATTTACCTTCCTGCAGGCGTTCGAATACTACGAACTACTGGCCCATGACGGGTGGGAGTTTGGCGGTGACCAGTTCTATTCGAACTTCTTCATGGCAACGGGATTCCACGGTGCGCACGTCATCATCGGTACGATATTCTTGAGCGTCTGCCTAATCCGGGCGCTGCGCGGGGATTTTACTCCTGAAAAGCATGTCGGGTTCGAGGCCGCGGCTTGGTACTGGCACTTCGTTGACGTTGTGTGGCTGTTCCTGTTCTTCGCTGTCTATATCTGGGGTCAAGCCCCGCTGATGTAACGCCTGTCAGGTGATCCAATTGTAAAAGCCGCCCTTGGGGGCGGCTTTTTCTCTATTCGGGGCGCAAGATTGCGCCCCATACAATTGCGTGGTTGCAATTCGGGCCGCGCGCCCCTTAACAAGACGCCGGTTCCTGCAACGAGGTATTGTCCTGACATGCGCCGCTTTCTGTTCCTGCTGATTTTCGGCCTCGCCGGTCTGGGCGTGCTGCTGTCGCTGGGCATGTGGCAGGTGCAGCGGCTGGCATGGAAGCAAGGTGTGTTGGCAGAGATTGAAAACCGTATTTCGGCTGAGCCGGTTGCTTTGCCGCAGCAGGTTTCCGAAGACGCTGACAAATACCTCCCCGTGACGATCTCGGGTGATATGGAGCCGGGGGAAATCCACGTTCTGGTCTCGGTCAAGCAGGTCGGAGCGGGGTATCGGATTATCCAGTCGTTCAGCACGGATGACCGGACAATTCTGGTGGATCGTGGGTTTGTGCCAACAACTGCCAAGCTGAACGAACGCCTGATCGGACCGATGGAGATTACCGGTAACCTGCACTGGCCGGATGAGATTGACAGCTATACGCCCGAGCCTGATATCGACGACAACATCTGGTTTGCGCGTGATGTGCCTAATCTGGCCATCGCTTTAGGGGCTGAGCCGGTGCTTCTGATCGCCCGGTCCGTGACCGACCCGTACGTGACGCCTCTGCCGGTGGATACGGCGGGCATCCCCAATGATCACCTGCAATATGCAATCACCTGGTTTGGTCTGGCTCTGGTCTGGGCCGCGATGACCGGGTACTTCCTGTGGCGCAGCCGTGCCAATTCTGAGAGTGACGCGACATGAAATACATCTCGACCCGTGGGCAAGCACCCGAACTGACATTTGAAGAGGCAATGCTAACAGGGCTAGCCCGCGACGGCGGCCTGTATCTGCCTGCTGAAATCCCGACGATGTCGCAGGATGAGATCACCGCTCTGGCGGGTCTGCCTTACGAAGAGATCGCATTCTGCGTGATGTGGCCATATGTCAGCGGCTCTTTCGCCGAGGATGAGTTCAAAGCGATCATCGCCCGCGCCTATGAGGGCTTTGGTCATGACGCCCGCGCGCCATTGAAACAGCTGAACGAGAACCATTTCCTGCTGGAACTGTTCCACGGCCCCACGCTGGCCTTCAAGGACTTTGCCATGCAGCTGATCGGTCAACTGTTCCAAGTAGCCCTGAAGCGGCGCGGAGACCGCGTGACCATTGTGGGTGCGACCAGTGGGGACACCGGCTCGGCCGCGATTGAGGCCTTCCGCGGACTGGATGCGGTGGATGTGTTCATCCTGTTCCCCCATGGCCGTGTTTCCGAGGTGCAGCGCCGTCAGATGACAACGCCAGCAGACAGCAATGTTCATGCGCTGGCGGTGGATGGCGATTTCGATGATTGCCAGGCCGCCGTGAAGGATATGTTCAACGATTTCGACTTCCGCGATGGCGTGAAACTGGCCGGGGTGAACTCGATCAACTTTGCCCGCGTTCTGGCGCAGGTGGTGTATTACTTCTCAGCCGCCGTCAGCCTCGGCGCACCGCACCGCAACGTCAGCTTCACAGTGCCCACCGGCAACTTCGGTGACATCTTCGCGGGCTATATCGCCAAGCGGATGGGCCTGCCCATCGATCGTCTGGTCGTTGCGACAAATCAGAACGACATCCTGCATCGCTGCCTCTCGGGTGAGGGGTATTTCAAGGGCGATACCATCCCCTCGATCAGCCCGTCGATGGATATTCAGGTCAGCTCGAACTTTGAGCGTGCGTTGTATTATGCCTATGGCGAGGACGGCGGCGCCGTCGCGCAACTGATGGATGAACTGAAAAACGGCGGCTTCAACGTCAGCCAGGGTGCAATGGAAGCGCTGCGCGAGAGTTTCGACTCGGGTCGCGTGTCCGAGGATGAAACGCTGGCGACAATCAAGCACACGCTGGATCACAGCGCCGAACTGGTCTGCCCGCACACGGCCGTCGGTATCAAGGTTGCCGAAGACCATCGCGCTGCCGATGTTCCGATGATCACTCTGGCCACGGCGCACCCGGCGAAATTCCCGGCAGCAGTTGAGAAGGCGAGCGGTATGCATCCGCCTCTTCCCTCTCGCATGTCTGATCTGTATGAACGTCCGGAACGGGTGACCCGCATCGCCAATGATCTGGGCGCCATCGAGGATCATATCAAAGGGCATATCGCCGAGTGACTGTCAGACAAGACCAACTGAAGAACGGCTTTCGTATCGTCAGTGAACATATGCCGGGGCTGCAATCTGCGGCCATTGGCATCTGGGTGACCGCCGGTGGGCGGCATGAGCGGATCGAACAGAACGGCATCGCGCATTTCCTTGAGCATATGGCGTTCAAGGGAACTGAACGGCGATCCGCGCTGCAAATCGCCGAAGCGATCGAGGATGTGGGCGGCTATATCAACGCCTATACCTCGCGCGAGGTGACGGCCTATTACGCGCGTGTCCTGAAAGACGACGTAGCGCTGGCCATGGATGTGATCGGTGATATCGTTCTGAATCCTGTCTTCGACCCGCGCGAGATCGAAGTTGAGCGCGGCGTGATCCTGCAGGAGATCGGTCAGGCCTACGACACGCCGGACGACGTGATCTTTGACTGGCTGCAGGAGCAGAGCTACCACGATCAGCCATTGGGGCGGACCATTCTGGGACCGACCGAACGGGTCAGTGCGTTCTCGCGCGAGGATCTGTCAGGCTTTGTGGCAGAACACTATTGTCCTGAGCAAATGATCCTGTCTGCGGCTGGTGCGGTGGATCACGATGCGCTGATGAAAATGGCCGAAGAGATGTTTGGCCACCTGCAACCACGCAAAGGGCTGATTGCCGAACCGGGCCGCTTCACCGGCGGCGAGGCGCGGCAGGAGAAAGAGCTGGAACAGGCACATTTCGCGCTGGCACTGGAAAGCCCTGGCTATCGCGATGATGCGATCTATACCGCTCAGATCTACTCGACCGCTTTGGGTGGCGGCATGTCCTCGCGTCTATTCCAAGAAGTGCGGGAAACGCGGGGCTTGTGTTACACGATTTTTGCCCAAACCGGCGCCTATGCGGATACCGGGACGACCACGATTTATGCCGGAACTTCGGCCGATCAGGTGGGCGAGTTGGCAACTGTGACCATCGATGAGATGAAGCGCGCTGCCGAGGATATGAGCCCCGAAGAAGTTGCCCGCGCCCGAGCGCAGATGAAGGCGGGGATGCTGATGGGGCTGGAAAGCCCGTCGAACCGCGCCGAGCGTCTGGCACGACTTGTACAGATCTGGGGACGTGTGCCCTCGCTTGAGGATACAGTCGCCAAGATCGACGCCGTCAGTACCGAAGAGGTCCGCGCATTTGCGGAAGAGATGGCCGTGCAGGCTCCGGCGGCTCTGGCGCTGTATGGCCCGATATCGGGCGCACCCACTCTGGCCGAATTGCAGGAGAGGCGTGCGGCGTGATGCTATTGGGCAGACGCAAGCTGAAACTCGAAACCGAGCGCCTGAGCCTGCGCCCGCCCGTTCATTCCGACTTCAACGACTGGGCGGCGCTGCGGCGCGCGTCCAAGGAATACCTCACTCCATGGGAGCCGATCTGGGCCAAGGATCATCTGAGCCGTAAGTCCTTTACCAATCGTGTCTATTGGGCTCAGCGGTCCGTCGCCAGTGGCACTGCAATCCCTCTGTTCCTGTTCCGCCGCACGGATGATGTGCTGCTTGGCGCGATAACCTTGGACAATATCCGCCGTGGACCAGCGCAGGCGGGAACGCTGGGCTATTGGACTGGTCAGGCTTTTGCGCGCAACGGATATATGCGCGAGGCGATCGGCGCGGTCGTCCACCACGCTTTTACCCGACTGGACCTGAGCCGTATCGAGGCGGCTTGCCTACCGGAAAACGCCGCCTCGCGCGGGTTGTTGGAAAACTCTGGTTTCAAATACGAGGGCGTGGCGCAATCGTATCTGCAGATCAATGGGCGGTGGCGGACGCATGTGCTGTACGCCAGTCTGCGGTCGGATCGACGCGGCAAGACGGACGTGGGTTAGGTGGCCCCTGCGGGGTCTTGAGGGCTCTGCTCACGCCCCCGCATACCGCGCATTCCAGAGGAATTTTGTGCCAGATGAACAAGGGGCATGACTTGGAGGCTTTCTGCGCTACACTCCGGTCATGCGCTGGATTGTTGCGGCATTGATGGTGATTTCGGGCGGGGCGGTGGCGCAGGAGCGGCGGCCGAGCCATTGCATCGCTATCGCGGATGCTGTGCCGGGTATTGAATACATTCATAAGGCGGCATGGACGGACCCGATCCCGGATTTTTCGGTGCGGATCAGCTATATCGCGCATGCGTCGTTTCTGATCCAGACGCAGGGCGGATTGAACGCCGTGACCGATTTTACTGGTTTCATTGGCAGCGCAGATCTGATCCCCGATGTAGTCACCATGAATCACGCCCACAGCACACACTGGACTGCCCATCCCGATCCGGCCATTCCGTATGTGCTGCCCGGGTGGGGTGAGTTCGGACAGGGGATCGAACACTACCTCGATCTGGGCGAGATGCTGGTTCGAAATGTCTCGACCGATATTCGATCCCCCTATGGCGGGGTTGAGGAGCGTGGAAACTCGATCTTCGTGTTCGAGATCGAAGGGCTATGCATCGGCCACCTAGGCCATTTGCACCATGTGCCCTCGGATGAACAATTCGCCGCGCTGGGGCGACTAGATGTGGTGATGGCGGCGGTGGACGGGGGAACGACCATGCCTTTGCCCGACATGATATCGGTTCTAAAGCGGCTTAAGAGCTCAGTCATTATCCCGATGCATTGGTTCTCGGGATTTTCCCTGGACCGGTTTCTGGTCGACATCCGTAATGATTTCCCCGTCGAGCGTAAGGGAGTGTCGGAAATTATCGTGTCTCTGCGCGACCTGCCGGACCGACCCACTGTGGTCGTGCTTGAACCGCGCTACCTGATCGAATTGGAATAGGGCTTGAAGGAACACGGGCGCTTGGGCAAGGAATAGGTATGACACTGAATGCTGCCGACGACTCCTTTGCCAAGCTAATTCGCTCTGATTTGGGCGACGATATTCTACGCCCCGTTACTGATAGCTATCTGGAAGAGCCGCGCGGCCGTTTTACCGGGCATGCAGGCCTGCTGGCCCTGCCGCGCACAGTTGACGAGGTGTCGAAGCTAATGCGGTTGGCCTCGGACGCGCGGGTGCCGGTAGTGCCCTATGGCGGCGGCACCGGTTTGGTTGGCGGGCAGGTCATGTCCGATGGACCCGCGCCTCTGGTGATTTCGCTGGAGCGGATGACAGCGATCCGGGCTGTTTATCCAACCGAAAACATCCTGATCGCCGAGGCGGGTGCCATTCTTGAGGATGTGCAAACGGCTGCAGAGGAAGCTAACCGCCTGTTCCCTCTGGCTTTGGCCGCGCAGGGGTCATGCCGGATTGGTGGCAACCTCGCGACGAATGCGGGCGGGGTGAATGTGCTTCGATATGGCAACGCGCGAGATCTATGTCTCGGGCTCGAGGCGGTTCTGCCGAGCGGTGAAATCTGGCATGGGCTGAGTCGCTTGCGCAAGGACAACACCGGCTACGACTTGCGCAACCTGTTGATTGGTGCAGAGGGCACCCTAGGGATCATCACCGCTGCTTCGCTGAAGCTGTTTCCGAGGCCTGAGGCAGTCGGAACGGCTATGTTGCAGGTTACTTCCCCCGAAGCAGCGATTGAGTTGCTAGCGCTGGCACGGGATCAACTGGGGGACGCGGTCAGTACACTTGAGCTGATCCATCGACAGGGGCTGCAATTTCTGACCGAAGTCTTGCCGCTTGTACGTCATCCGTTTGAAACACAACCCGAATGGTGCGTTCTGATTGAACTGGGGCTATTTGCACGGCAATCGCCTTCTGAAGCACTGGAAACGCTCTATGCTTCGGCGGACAAGGCTGGGCTCGTCGGCGATGCGGTGATCGCGCAGAGCGAAGCACAACGCATGGACCTATGGGCCGTGCGCGAACGCATCCCCGAGGCCAATCGGCTGATCGGATCTGTCTCAAGCCATGATATATCGCTTCCGATCTCGCGTATTCCGGAGTTCATCCTTCGAGGTGCCGAAGTGGTCGCGGCGCTTGGGCCGTTTCGTATCAACTGCTTTGGGCATGTGGGCGACGGAAATTTGCATTACAACGTGTTCCCGCCACAGGGGCAGGACCGAGCCGAGTTTGATGGGCAAAGACAAGCAGTCAAACACGCAGTGCATGACCTGGTGCACGAGTTTGGCGGTTCCGTCAGTGCTGAGCACGGGGTAGGGCGCCTGAAAGCCGATGATCTTGAGGAATATGGGGATGCTGCAAAGCTGTCTGCGATGCGTGCCATCAAAACCGCGCTGGACCCGCAGGGGATCATGAATCCTGGCGCGGTTTTGAGGTCCTAGGCACGGCCCATCGTCACGCAGGCCGCACCGGGACTGTTAGGATGCCGGCAGAATGACCTTGTCGATTACGTGGATAACGCCGTTTGAGGTCTCGATATCCGCCTGAACAACGTTTGCGTCATTCACCATCACGCCATTGTCCAGATCAATGGTAATATCTCCGCCTTGAACCGTGGCGGCGGTCATGTCATCGGACAGATCACCTGACATTACCTTTCCGGGCACCACATGGTAGGTAAGGACCGCAACCAGTTGGTCCTTGTTTTCTGGTTTCAGCAGTGTTTCGACGGTGCCTTCAGGCAGGGCGGCAAACGCCTCATCCGTTGGGGCGAAGACGGTGAATGGGCCTTCGCCTTTCAGAGTGTCTACCAGTTCGGCGGCCTGAACGGCGGCGACGAGCGTTTCAAAGCTGCCGGCACCAACAGCGGTGTCTACGATGTCCTTGGAGTGGCCATCCGCATAAGCGACCGTGCCGACGATCAGGCTTGCCGCACCGGCCATAGCGAGTTTGCGAAACATGATACAATTCCCTTGTTGGAATGCCTCGTTTGGCATCGATAGGGGTACGGTCAATCAACGGAACAAGATCATCGAATAAATCTATTCGACTGGGTTGAACTTGAAGCTGTTCGGGCTAAGCCTGTGCTGTTCCGGATTTCCACTCACAATTTTGTGATGGAGCGGCTCCTATAGCCCTTCGAATTCGCACAGGATGTGTACATCCATGCCCATGCCTTCCAGTACCTTGCGACCGCCCAGTTCAGGCAGGTCGATAATGAATGAGCACGAGACGATCTCTCCGCCCAGTCGTTCGATCAGCTTGATCCCAGCGGCGGCGGTGCCTCCGGTGGCCAACAGGTCGTCGACGACGAGGATTTTCTCACCCGGCAGAATGGCGTCATCATGGATCTCGACGATGGCCTCGCCATATTCCAGCTTGTAGTCTTGGCTGATGGTGGTGCCGGGCAGCTTGCCCTTTTTGCGGATCGGAACAAAGCCGACGCTCAGTTGGTGGGCAATTGCACCGCCAAGGATAAAGCCGCGCGCTTCAAGGCCCACAACTTTGTCGATCCGTTCACCTGCATACGGGTGCAGCATCTGGTCGATCGCCATACGGAACCCGCGGGGGTCCGCAAAAAGAGTGGTGACGTCCCGGAACATGATCCCTTCGTGCGGGAAATCGACGATTGTACGGATGTAATCCTTGACCGATTTGTTTCTGGACATGGCCAACCCCTTTGGCGTGAAAACACGCTGGGCTGTTTGGCCCATCGGGGTCAGTCATGCAAGGAGAGATTGCCGCCGAACTATTTGCGGCGTTGTGGAGTGGCCTTCGGCAGTCCGTAATAGCGGTACAGCGCGTCCGGTAACCACGACAAGTGAGGTTTGCGCCAGTTGCGCTGGTCTCGCAACAGAAATGCCTGAGCAGCATGAAGGTTCATTGCCATATTCCTTTTTTATTGTTAGTTGCTCGATAACTACAATTTCTATGCGATGTATATACATTGCATCGCGGTAAGAATCAAGAGTTGGACAGGGAAAAGGCGCGTGGCAAAGAAAGACGGTAAGGGGTCTACCAAGAAAAACAGTCAGTTGGTCCTGCGTCTGGACAAGGATGAACGCGACGCATTTGTTGAATTGTGCAAGGAATTAGACACGTCAGCCGCGCGGGAAATTCGCCGGTTCATCCGTGGGTTCATGAAGGAACACGCCGAGGATTGATCCCTCAGGCAGGGCGGCGCAGAACGGCGGTCGCAACCCCCATTCCGATCAGCGTCAGCCCTCCGAAGCGGGTCATCGCGGTGATCACGCCGGCGCGCCCGATCAGGCGGCGCAATCTATCTGCCAGCAAAGCGTATGCCAACGCGTTTAGCCCTCCCAGAACCACGAAGGTTGCGATAAGGATGGCGAATTGCGGGCCCAGAGGCTCGGCCGGGCGAAGGAATTGCGGCACGAACGCAATGAAGAACGCGATGGATTTCGGGTTCAGCGCGGTGACAGCAGCGGCGTGACCGAACACGCTGCGCGGGGTGACGTCGCGCGCGGTATCCATTGTCTCCAGCCCACCAGAGGGCGCGCTGCGCAGCAATTTAATGCCAAGCCATACCAGATAGGCAGCGCCCAACCATTTCAGAACGGAAAACAGGGTGGCAGAGGCCAAAACCAATGCTCCTAACCCCAGCAATGAGGCCGTCATAGCCACCAGGTCCCCCACCGCAACCCCGGTGGCCGAGGCCACGGCGACGCTGCGTCCTTTGGACAGGGCATAGCTGAGCACCAGCAGTACGGTCGGGCCAGGGATCAGCAGCAGTGCAGTCGATGCGGCCACGAAAGCCAGCCAAAGATCAACGGACATGGTGTTTCCTATCTCAGTGTCCCGCACAACAAGCCCCGGTTCCCCATTGGGGTCAAGCTTTCATGTGCTCTTTTGTCCGCGAAAATTCGGCCTGGTTTTTGGCAATACCGTCAAATCTGCAAAAGTTTAAATTTGCTTTAGGAAGTGTATTCCAACCTTGAAAGCTTGCGGATCCTTACCGAACTCTGAACAAAGCCGGCAGGGCAGGAGGTTACAATGACGCGCACAGAAACCATTGATACCGAGACGTATGCAAGGTCCGTACTGTTGAAGACCACGCTGCTGAAGCGGGGGTTTGTTCTGCTGGCTCTTGTTGCTGTCGTGCTTTACGCCGCAATCGTCGGATATATGTACGCGAAACAGGACACGCTGCTTTACAAACCTTCAGGTGAGTTGCCAGATCCGAAAACGATCGGGATGGCCGATGTCGATGTGGTTTCTCTGCCGATGTCCGACGGGGTGGTATTAACCGCATGGTCCGCGCCCCCGGCCACGGAAGGCGCACCGACAGTTCTGTTTTTCCACGGTCAAAGCGGCAATCTGGGCGATCGAGCCGACCGGATGCGCGAAATCCTCAACAGTGGTTATGGTCTGCTGGCCCCCAGTTATCGCGGTTTTCCGGGTAGCGAGGGTGAGCCCTCGGAGATGGCGCTGATTTCGGACGGCGTTTATATGTTCGACCGGCTGGACGTTGAGGGCACGGATGTTGTCCTGCACGGGCAAAGCCTTGGTACAGGCATTGCGGCCGCTGTGGCTGAGCAGCGACCAAATGCGCAACTGCTGGTGCTGGAGGCGCCTTTCACTGCGACCGTGGATGTCGCGTCCGAACGCTATCCGTTGTTGCCAGTCTCGCTCCTTATGAAAGACCAGTTCGCCACCCGCGACCTCATCGAAGAAATCACAGTGCCAACCCTGATTTTCCACGGGACCGAAGACGAGACAATCCCTCTGCACCACGGGGAGGCACTGGCGGCGATGTCCGGCGGGAGCGCAAAGTTGTACGTCGTCCCTGAGGGAACCCACAACGACCTCTGGTCGCATGGGCTCTGGGATGAAGTGCAAGCCACTCTGGGTCAGTAAGAAAGTTCGGTTAGAGCATTCGCCCAGCGACGGCATCCAGTTTGGCCAGCAGTGCCGGGTCACGCTTTTCTGGCGCGGTCAGGATGGCGTATTCCAGCGCCCGGTCGCAGCCATGCGGGCAGGGCTCGCGATTGGCCCCCAGCAAGTCTGGCAGACCCTTTACTAGCGCCCGGCCTTTTTCGGCATTGCCGGTCAGGGTGGCGATGATGGAGGTTACGTCGACCTCCCCGTGATCCGGATGCCAGCTGTCGTAGTCGGTAACCATAGCAATCGAGGCATAGCAAAGCTCGGCCTCGCGGGCGAGTTTCGCCTCGGGCATGTTGGTCATGCCGATCACGTCGCAACCCCACTGCTCGCGATACATCTTGGACTCGGCCAGCGACGAGAACTGAGGCCCCTCCATCGCCAGATAGGTGCCACCGCGATGGATGGTGATGCCAGCAGCCTTGCCTGCGGTCTCGCAGGCATCGGACAGGCGCGGGCAGGTGGGGTGGGCGACGCTGACATGGGCGACGCAGCCGGTGCCGAAAAAGCTTTTCTCGCGCGCAAAGGTCCGGTCGATGAAATGATCGACGATCACGAAATCGCCCGGCGCCATGTGTTCGCGGAACGACCCGCAGGCGGAAACCGAGATCACATCGGTCACCCCCAACCGTTTTAGCGCGTCGATATTGGCGCGGTAGGGCACTTCGGTTGGGGAATGCACGTGACCGCGCCCGTGGCGGGGCAGAAAAGCCATGCCGACACCGTTCAGCGAGCCAGTCAGGATCTGGTCAGAAGGGTCGCCCCACGGGGTTTCCACGGTAACCCATTCTGCATTCTCCAGCCCGTCGATGTCATAGATGCCCGATCCGCCGATGATGGCGATTTTGGTCTGGGTCATGGCTGTGCTCCGCTTGAAAAAAATCTGTTGCAGACTGTCTGCGGGGCAGCAAGGGATTTGGCAAGTGGCTTCAACGGTTTGTGTTGGTTGCTGACCTGGTATGCGCCTGGCGCATATCAGGGTCCCGCTTGGCGCGGTATCTCAGGCGGGACTTGACCGCTAAAAGACCCCTTTCGCGCGAACAAAATAGACCGACAGGACCGTCCCATGCCTCGAGCCATGCTGGCAAGCTTTGCCAATCGTATTGCCAAACCCGACCTGCGTTGGGTGCCGGATGAGGGGCTGACCGCCTCGCGCCTTCGGATTGAGTTGCTGTCCGGTCTGACCGTGGCGCTGGCGCTTGTACCCGAAGCTGTGGCATTTGCGTTTGTCGCTGGCGTTCATCCGCTTGTTGGCCTTTACGCGGCCTTTATGGTTGGTTTGATCACAGCGCTGATCGGCGGTCGTCCGGGCATGATCTCGGGTGCAACCGGGGCTCTGGCCGTGGTGATGGTTGCGCTGGTAGCAGAACATGGGGTGGAATACCTTTTTGCAACCGTTGTTCTGATGGGCATTCTGCAAGTGATTGCCGGGGCAATGCACTGGGGACGCTTTATCCGTTTGGTGCCGCATCCGGTGATGCTGGGTTTTGTGAACGGTCTGGCGATTGTGATCTTTTTAGCTCAACTGGGTCAGTTCAAAGTACCGGGTACCATGGAAAACACCGGCCACGGCGTTGGCGGGGGCGAGTGGCTTTCGGGTCTGCAACTCTACACCATGCTGGGGCTGGTTGCGCTGACCATGGCCGTGATCTGGGTCATGCCGCGCATCACACGCATCATTCCTGCGCCGCTGGCAGGCATTCTAGTTGTGGCCGCGTTGGTGATTGGCTTTGGACTGGACGTGCCCCGCGTCGGTGATCTGGCGTCGATCGAAGGCGGACTGCCCGCGTTCCACATCCCGATGGTGCCGCTGAACTGGGAAACCTTTGAGATCATCCTACCCTATGCCGTCATACTGGCCGCAATTGGTCTGATCGAGTCCCTGCTGACTCTGAACCTTGTGGGTGAAATTACCGGCAAGCGCGGTGGAGCTTCGCAGGAATGTATCGCTCAGGGTGTTGCGAACGTGGCCACCGGTTTCTTTGGCGGCATGGGCGGTTGCGCGATGATCGGTCAGTCGATGATCAACGTGAAATCCGGTGGTCGGACTCGTATTGCCGGTGTTGCAGCGGCACTGTTCCTGCTGGTCTTCATTCTGTTTGCTTCACCGCTGATCGAACAAATCCCGCTGGCGGCTTTGGTCGGGGTGATGTTCATGGTGGTGATCGGTACCTTTGCATGGAACTCGTTCAAGATCATGCGCAAGGTGCCGCTGATGGACGCCTTTGTGATCGTGCTGGTGACGGTCGTAACCGTGATGGAGGACTTAGCGGTCGCCGTGGTTGTGGGTGTCATTGTCTCGGCGTTGGCCTATGCGTGGAACAACGCCAAGCGTATCCATGCGGTTACCCGCGACTCTTCGACCGAAAAGGGTGCTAAAGTTTATGAAATCCAGGGACCGCTGTTTTTCGGATCGTCGGATGGGTTCGTCGAGTTGTTTGATGTACCGAATGATCCTGAAACGGTGATCGTGGACTTTGCCGAAAGCCGCGTGGTCGACCAGTCGGCGCTGCAAGCTATTGAAAACATCGCCGCCAAATACGAAGCCGCAGGTAAGCGCGTCATGCTGCGTCATCTCAGCCGGGATTGCCACAAGCTGCTCACCAAAGCCGGTCACCTGATGGTCGATAGCGATGATGACCCGGATTACGAACTGGCCGTCGATTATTCAGTCCGCACGGGAGTTCTTGGCGGTCACTGAGTTTTTTTCCTAACTGTGTGAAGCGCCACTTACTTGCCATAGTGGCGTTTTAACACGGAGCTATGTGGGCCTTTAAAACAATTTGGGCTGTTCCGCCGATCTCACTTCAGGCGTGGGCGAGAGCTGTGGTCGTTTTCGCAGCCTACCTTGCTGCGGTTGAGTTTGGATTGCCCTGGCATATTGACCCTCTGGCCTTCGCATTGTTTATCGAAGCCTTTTTGCTTTTCGTAACAAACTGGATTTTTACAGTCCCCGGTATGTTGTCGAGGGGATACGCGAGTCTTCGAACAATCTTAGTCTTTCAGGCGATAATCATAGTCTTTTACGTTTTCATGCTGCTTTCTGACGGCATGTTCGCAGCCAAGCTCTGGGCGGCGTACTATTTATCATACGCAGTTGCACTAATTCCCTTGGCGACCGACAACAATACTATTCTGGAAAAGCCAATAAAATGGTTTCAGACGAGTGATCATGCGTACCTTGCGACCATGCTGTACGCAACTGGGTGGATTGCAAATGCTTGTATATTGCTTGGATTGACACAGGTCGGCGATCCTTTGTTAGTCATCGCCTTTGTGACATTTGGTTCCAAACTGGTTGTGTTTCTGACGAATTGGACGGTACTTTTGCTTTTGTACCTGTTGTGGCGCGACGAAAAAGATGACTGAACGCTGTCGCTTGGCCGACCGGAACAAGTGTTGGAAACAATTGATTGCTCAATCGTCAGGGCGGCTCAGTGAAAACAATTCGGTGACAACCGAATAATCTCTGTATCCCAGTCGGGCCAATGGCTGGAAAGACGTGACATCAAAAATGCCATCCTTCAGGCAATCGTCCCGCAAGTGAACACCGGTGACTTCTCCGAACACGACCCGATTAGCTTCGCCCGGTAGCGAGACAATCTTTGTCAGCTTGCATTCCAGTGTGGCCGGGGCTCCGTCAACTCGGGCGCAGGGTATAGTTTCGCACTCAATCGGTGTCAGGCCAGCGTGGGCAAATTCGTCGTGATGTTTGGCCAAGCCTGCTGAACTGGCGTTCATCGCGTCCCGATGCGCATGGGCAACTACATTCACGCAGAACACCCCAGTCGCTTCGATGTTTGCAACGCTGTCCTTGCCGCCATCCTGATCGTGCTTGGTGCCGGTTGACGCGAACATCACTTGGGGTGGCGTGTAGGCGACGCCGTTGAAGAATGAATAAGGCGCCAGATTGTTGATCCCATCCGGACTGCGGGAGGAAATCCAGCCGATCGGGCGAGGCGTTATGATCGCGTTGAACGGGTTGTGCGGCAGTCCGTGGCCGTCTTCGGGACGATAGAACATCTTTTCTCCAAGCGTTTGCCCAAGGCGTACCGAAGTGCTAGGGCGATTGCCAGTAAGGAAAAGAGGGTCGGGGTGCAGCAGTTCGGGATCAGGCCGGAAGAGCCGGATGATTGGTGGGAGGTCGAGGCTCTCTATGACCTATGCTTTGCGCCCGGGCGTGAGGCCCTTTCCTCCTATCGTTTGCGGGATGACGTGCCGCCCGTCTCTGGCCTGTCACTGGTTGCGCGCGATGGACAGGGCATTCTGGCAGGCGCTATCAGGTTCTGGCCGGTGCATGTGGGAGATCATGATGCCTTGCTGCTGGGGCCGGTGGCTGTGCACCCAACTCATCAGGGCGAGGGACTAGGCGGGTTTTTGATCCATGAAGGGTTGCAGGCCGGGCGGGCACGCGGTTGGAACCGGGTGATGCTGGTGGGTGACGCACCTTACTACGCCCGCTTCGGGTTTTCTCGTCTGAGCGGGGTTGAAATGCCGCCGCCAACCAACCCGGACCGTGTTTTGGGGCTGGAATTGACTCCGGGTGTTTGGGACGAAGTGAGCGGGCTTGTCACTCGCTGGACCCGCTGAACTATTGAAACCTCGGCTACAAATCCCGATGTCTTAAGGACAGGAGGGTATGTATGCAGGACGTGGTTCTTGTTGAAAAACTGGATGCCGAGGCCGAACTGGACCGATTGGCCGCGTATTATCGGTCTGCCGGAGGACCGGGTGTTAAACTTCTGAACAGTCTGGGCGGTTCGGCGGAATCCTTGCTTGAACAATTGCCTGAGCCAATCAGACAGGGCCTGACAGGCGCGACGGAACAAGCCTTGTGGCTTGCTATGCACGCTGCGGAAGGATCGCGCCGAGCGGTGCCGGATCAGCGCCCATGGGTCAACACCGCACTGACCACAGCGATGGGCGCGGCCGGAGGGCTAGGTGGCGTGTCTACTGCTCTGATGGAGTTGCCGGCCACTACTGCTATGCTGTTGCGTGCGATACAGGGCGCCGCGGCGCGCGAAGGATTTGACCCGTCCGAAGAGGGCGTGAAATTCGATTGCGTGCGCGTTCTGTCCGCTGCCGGTCCCCTGTCCAATGATGATGGAGCTGATGTGGGGTTCTTCTCAGTACGCCTGACGTTGACAGGTCCGGCCATGCAACGGCTGATTGCGGCGGTTGCTCCGCGTCTTTCCGTGGTGTTGGGGCAAAAGCTGGCGGCGCAGTCGGTGCCCGTGTTGGGCGCGATCGCCGGCGGTGGCACCAACTATGTCTATACGCGGTATTACCAGCAGATCGCCCGCGTGCATTTTGGTCTGCGGCGACTGGCCGTTGATGCCGATATCCCGCATGACGAATTGGTGCGCAAATTAAGTTCCAGAATGTGACTCTTCTTCAAAGACTTGGAGAAAAACGCCTTATATGGTACTCATGATCTGAGAGCCCGCTAAATAAGCGAAAACAACGCGGGGAACAGGCAAGAAGTCCATTTGAAAGGCGGCACGGCGTGAACGACGCAAGGTTATCGCCCCATGTTTCGCAAAAAGCCCGGCAATTGACGGTGCTGCCGCAATCGGCGGCGCTGTGCTATCGCTTTGAACGGGGGCGCCCCGAGGTGTTGCTGATCACCACTCGCAAATCACGCCGCTGGATCATTCCCAAAGGTTGGCTGATCGACGGTCTGACACCGTCTGAGACTGCATTGCAGGAAGCGTGGGAAGAGGCAGGTGTTCGCGGCAAGTGCGATGTGCAGGCGATAGGGCGCTTTTTCTACCAGAAACGCCGCCGAAAAAAGGGCTCGGTGATGTGCGCTGTAGATGTTTTCCCGCTACTGGCGACCTCAATTGCATCCCGGTTCCCCGAGTATCGACAGCGGCAGAGAAAGTGGATCACGCCGAAAAAAGCGGCGCAGTTGGTTAATTCACCTGAATTGGGGCTATTGTTACAAAAGATTGAGCCTGTTAGGCACTGAGATGCCCTTGGAGGGGCTTGATCTTGCCGAGTCCCTCGGTATCTAATTGGCGACCGACATTTGGACGGACCATGATTCAATACGCGTTGAAATGCAGCAACGGCCATACATTTGACAGTTGGTTTCAATCGGCCGCCGCTTACGACAAACTGGCATCCTCGGGCATGGTGACGTGCGCCGTATGCGGATGTGCGGAGGTTGAAAAGGCGATTATGACACCGCGTGTGCGTCCGGCCCGCAATGTCGAGTCTCGCGTTGAGGTAAAGCCAACGGAAGCTGAAACCGTAGATGTTGCGTCACCGCCACCAGACCTTGAAAAGGTTTTGGTGGAACTGCGTCGTAAAGTCGAAGAGAATTCGGACTACGTCGGCAAGGATTTCGCCCGTGAGGCACGTAAAATCCACCTTGGTGACGCGCCAGAACGCGCAATCTATGGCGAGGCTAAGCCGGAAGAGGCGCGGGCCTTGATTGACGACGGAGTACCCGTCGCGCCTTTGCCATTCGTTCCAAGCAGAAAGACAAACTAAACAGTGCATGTCGTGATAACCGGGGTCAATCGTGGGATTGGCCGCACACTGGCGGATGCCTATCGCGCCCGCGGGGATACGATAACCGGTACTGCGCGGGATGGCAGCGCGCAGTTGGTGTTGGACGTGACCGATCCCTCGCAGCACTCAGACATGGCAGCAAGGTTGCGCGACCAGCCAGTCGACCTGTTGATCTGTAACGCGGGGGTCTATCTGGACAAGGAACAGGACATCGACGGGTATCCCGCAGACATGTGGGCGCAGAGTTTTGCCGTCAACGTGACCGGTGTCTTTCTGTCCGTCCAGGCCTTGCTGCCCAATCTGCGCGTTGCGCAAGGCAAGATTGCGATCCTTTCGTCGCAGATGGCTTCGCACACGCGGGCGCCGGGCGGCAGCTACATCTACCGCGCCTCGAAGGCCGCAGCGTTGAACCTGGGGCGCAATCTGACCACCGATCTACGCGATGACGGCATCGCCGTAGGTATATATCACCCCGGCTGGGTCCTAACGGAAATGGGTGGACCCGCGGCGGAGATTACGACGGATCAGGCCGCTGAGGGACTGATCGAGCGATTTGATGCATTGTCGCTTGAAACGACGGGCTGCTTTGAAACCTGGAACGGTTTTCCCCACGCTTACTGACGTTTTAGCGCTGCCGTCGGAATCTCGTAAACCTCGTCAGGATCAATGAAAATCACCGTAAGGTCACCGCGTGTCTCATGACTGATCCTGGCGGGAGAGCTGCTGGAATTCGGCACGCCGTCAGTGAAATAGATGCTACGCACTTCTCCGGCACCCAGCGCAACGGCCAAAGTGGTGGTGCCGTCGTCATGGTGACGTAATTCGGCGTGACAATCGCTCAGCGGTGCACCGCCCGTGGCGCAAGGAACCGTTCCCAAGGCATTTTTGCCATCGGTTGCAGCCAGTGTGGATACCTGCGCAATGGCGGGAGAGGACAGCAGGAGGGTTGCGATGGCAAAGCGGAGCATGGAAAACCTCTTGGAAAATGCGTCGCCTAAGGCTGACACCGACATTGCCGGATGTAAAGCGGCCCCATACTGCATTCGATGCTGTTTTGAACACTTGCCCTTACGGCCCCCCTCGCATAAGACGCACGAGATCTGAATTCCAAGGCGCGGAGAGACCACCCTCATGCCCGTACTCGTTATGAAATTCGGTGGCACGTCGGTTGCCAACCTTGACCGCATCCGCCGCGCGGCCAAACGCATCGGTGTTGAGGTGGCCAAGGGCTATGACGTGATCGTCATTGTCTCGGCCATGTCTGGAAAGACTAATGAGCTGGTCGGCTGGGTCGATGAGACTTCGCCTCTGTATGACGCACGCGAGTATGACGCCGTAGTGTCTTCGGGTGAGAACGTGACTGCCGGTCTGATGGCCTTGACCCTGCAGGAAATGGACATTCCGGCCCGTAGCTGGCAAGGCTGGCAGGTGCCGTTGAAAACCACCAGCGCGCACAGTCAGGCTCGGATCGAGGAAATCCCGACGGAGAATATCGGTCAGAAATTCGACGAAGGCATGAAAGTAGCCGTTGTCGCTGGGTTCCAAGGGATCAGTCCCGAAGGCCGGATCACCACGCTGGGCCGGGGCGGTTCGGACACCACCGCCGTGGCCTTTGCAGCCGCGTTTGGCGCCGAACGCTGCGACATCTATACCGATGTGGATGGCGTCTATACCACCGACCCCCGCATCTGTGAAAAAGCGCGCAAGCTGGATCGCATTTCATTCGAAGAGATGCTCGAGCTGGCCTCTCTGGGGGCCAAAGTGTTGCAGACCCGTTCGGTTGAGCTTGCAATGCGGTATAAGGTAAAACTGCGCGTTCTCTCAAGTTTCGAAGAACAATCCGACGAGGCCGGTACGCTGGTCGTTGACGAGGAGGATATCATGGAATCCAATGTTGTGGCCGGTGTGGCCTATTCCCGCGACGAGGCCAAGATGACCGTCGTTTCGGTGGCGGACCGTCCCGGTATCGCCTCGACCATCTTTACTGCGCTCAGCGATGAGGGCGTGAACGTGGATATGATCGTCCAGAATATCTCGGACGAGGGGCGTACGGACATGACGTTCTCGTGCCCCACCGATCAGGTGGCACGCGCCGAAAAAGCGCTACTGGCGATCAAAGACGCGGGCGAGTTGAACTATGCGGAACTAGTTGCGGATCAGGACGTCTGCAAGGTCTCGGTCGTAGGAATCGGCATGCGTTCGCAATCGGGTGTTGCGGCCAAAATGTTCAAGGTACTCTCGGATGAGGGGATCAACATTAAGGTCATTACAACCTCCGAGATAAAAATTTCCGTCCTCGTCGACAGGAAATACATGGAACTTGCTGTTCAGGCGCTGCATGATGCGTTTGAATTGGACAAGGCGGCCTGAGCAAATAAGCCAAAGGTTTCGCCTGACACACTAATTTGGGTGGGCCATGGCGGACGGCACCGAAACAGAATCTCGTAAGCTGCTGGGGCGGCTGCGCGAAGAGATGGCGAGTGAAGCCGCCGGTCAGGAGCGTCTTGACCGGATTACTCACCTGATTGCAGACAGCATCAGGGCTGAGGTCTGTTCAATCTATTTGTTCCGTGATGAAGACACGCTGGAACTGTGCGCCACCGAAGGTCTGGCACCCGAAGCCGTGCACAAAACCCGGATGCGCATGGGTGAGGGGCTGGTGGGCCGTGTTGCCCAGTCCGGAAAAGTCGTGAACACCCCAGATGCGCCGTCGGCCAAGGGCTTCCGCTATATGCCGGAAACGGGCGAAGAGCGTTTCTCGTCCTTTTTGGGTGTTCCGGTTCAACGCCTGGGTCAGAAACTGGGTGTTCTGGTCGTACAGTCGCGCGATGCGCGCGAGTTTTCTGCCGATGAGGTGTATGCGCTGGAAGTGGTCGCCATGGTTCTGGCTGAAATGGCCGAGCTCGGCGCGTTTGTCGGCGAAGGCGCGGCCCTGTCGCCCCTGCACCAACAATCACTCCAGCTCAGCGGTGGTCCTGCACAGGAAGGGTCGGCCGAGGGGCATGTTTGGCTGCACGAACCCCGCGTTGTGGTGACCAATCCTATCGCCGAAGACCCGCATCGCGAGCGGGAACGTCTGACCGAAGCGGTGGAGGAGCTGCGTGTGGGCGTCGACAAGATGCTCGAGATTTCTCAGGGCGGTGACAAAGAGCAACTTCAGGTTCTCGAAGCCTATCGTATGTTTGCCAATTCCAAGGGTTGGATGCGGCGAATGGAAGAAGACATTGCCCTCGGTCTCAGCGCCGAAGCTGCGGTCGAAAAAGAACAGTCTCAAGCCCGTGCCCGCATGGGACAGGTGACCGATCCCTATCTGCGCGAGCGGCTGGCCGATTTGGATGACCTCTCGAACCGTTTGCTTCGTATTCTGACAGGGCAGGGCGGCACAAATGGTGTCGACTTACCACCAGATCCGATCCTGATCGCCCGCAATATCGGTCCCGGAGACCTGCTGGAATACGGTCGGTCGCTGAAAGGCATTGTGCTCGAAGAAGGTTCGGTCGGCAGTCATGCGACAATCGTGGCCCGTGCGCTGGCGATTCCGTTGGTGGTACACGTGGGGCGTATCACGACCGAAGCGTTGAACGGCGACCATATTCTGGTTGATGGCAATGAAGGTGTGGTGCACCTGCGGCCCGAGGACACGGTGGTCAGCGCCTTCCGCGACAAGATCGCGATGCAGGCCAAGGCGCAGGAGCGTTATGCCTCGATCCGCGAAACTCCAACAGTGACGCGAGATGGGGAACGGATAAACCTGGTGATGAACGCGGGCCTAATGGCCGATCTACCCTCGTTGGACAATTCAGGGGCAGAAGGTGTGGGCCTGTTTCGAACCGAGTTGCAGTTCCTGATCCGCAACCAGATGCCGAAACGATCAGAGTTGGTGGCGCAATATCAGCGCGTTCTGGATGCGGCGGGGGACAAGCGCGTCGTATTCCGCACGCTGGATATCGGGTCGGACAAGGTCCTGCCATACATGAAACATGTGGCAGAGCCAAACCCGGCGCTGGGCTGGCGTGCGATTCGTGTGGGCCTGGACAAGCGCGGTGTGATGCGGATGCAGTTGCAGGCACTGTTGCGCGCCGCCAATGGTCGTCCGTTGACGATCATGTTCCCCTTTGTGGCGCAGGCCGACGAATTTCGCGAAGCCCGTTGGGAAGTCAACAAGACGATAGAGCGAGAAAAGCGTTTGGGTCATGTGCTGCCCGAAACGCTTGAGGTCGGGGCGATGCTGGAAACCCCATCACTTGCTTTCGCACCGCAGAAATTCTTTGATGAGGTCGATTTCGTATCGATCGGCGGCAACGACCTGAAACAGTTTTTCTTCGCCGCTGACCGGGAAAACGAACTGGTGCGCCGCCGCTATGATACGCTGAATGTCAGCTTTCTGAGCTTCATTGAGCGGATCGTCGAGCGCTGCGACATCTCGAACACGCCGCTCAGCTTCTGCGGCGAGGATGCAGGCCGCCCTGTTGAGGCGCTGTGCCTGGCCGCGATGGGCATCCGGACGCTGTCGATGCGCCCCGCTTCGATCGGCCCGGTCAAAAGCGTTCTGTTGCGGGCCGATCTGCAATCCGTGCGCAAAATTATCGCCGACGCGCGGCACCGCGGAGAGCAGTCTGTTCGCCCCGCCGTTATGGAATGGCTGCGCAATCAGGGATGATCTTCAAAATCCGGGCTTGCTTTCTGCATCTGCATTGCCTATTCAAACGGCGAATGTTAGCGATAACATGGCCTAAATCACGGATGCCGCGACTTTGTGGTGCTATGGTGGCCCAGGTGAAAACTGAAGGAGCCCGTCGATGGTTTCACGCGTAATTCCGGTTAACCCGTTCGACCTTGTGCTGTTCGGTGCAACTGGCGATCTGGCACAGCGTAAGATTCTGCCGGGCCTCTATCACCGGTTTGAAGTGGGGCAGATGCCGGAAGACGCTCGGATCATCGGGACGGCCCGCTCGGACATAGATAGCGACGCGTTTCACGCGCAAATCCGAGCCTCGATGAAGGAATTCGCGCCGGAATTCAAAAAAGACGTTTTGGATCAGTTCCTAAGTCAGGTGGAGTATGTCCCGGTCGATGCACTGGGTGAGGATGGCTGGTCTGACTTAGCCAAATCCTTGCGTCCGGAAGTTGTGCGCGCTTTCTATCTGTCGGTTGGACCCAGCCTGTTTTCAGGCATTGCGCAACGGCTGCACGACCACGGGCTTGCAACTCCGGACAGCCGTATTGTGGTGGAAAAGCCCTTTGGGCATGATCTGGCGTCAGCCAAGGCGCTAAACGAAGGCCTCGGTGCCTGTTTCGAAGAGCATCAAATCTACCGGATTGACCACTACCTGGGAAAAGAGACGGTACAGAACCTGATGGCTCTGCGCTTTGCCAATTCTCTGTTCGAACCGCTTTGGAATTCCACCCATATCGACCATGTGCAAATAACCGTGGCTGAAACAGTCGGGGTTGAGGGGCGGGGCGCATATTACGATCAGTCCGGCGCGATGCGGGACATGGTCCAGAACCACCTTGTGCAGCTTCTGTGCCTAACGGCGATGGAGCCACCTTCGAAATTCTCGCCCAACGCGGTGCGGGACGAGAAGGTCAAGGTGATCGAAGCGCTGGAGCCTGTGGACTCCAAAGATATCGCGCGAGGGCAATACCGCGCCATCCATGGTGAAGGCGGCTATGTCGATCACGTCGGCAATCCGGCCAGCCGCACCGAGAGCTTCATCGCGCTTAAAGTGCATCTGGGAAACTGGCGCTGGGCTGGTGTTCCATTCTACTTGCGGACCGGCAAACGCCTGCGGGCGCGGGAATCCGAGATTGCGGTGTTCTTCCGTGAT
Organism: Ruegeria atlantica; assembly: GCA_013032095.1. GTDB lineage: Bacteria > Pseudomonadota > Alphaproteobacteria > Rhodobacterales > Rhodobacteraceae > Ruegeria > Ruegeria atlantica_E. The sequence continues at coordinate 50,949 of WQBJ01000013.1, forward strand.
CCGCCGCATACGATTTTCCCCAACGTCGGCCCCCTGCACGGCAACGTCCTGGTGATCCGCCTGCAACCAGACGAAGGGATTACTCTGCGCACTACCATCAAAGACCCCGGTCCGGGCGGTTTCCGTCTATCCGATGTGGCGCTGGATATGAGTTTTGCCGACGCGCTGGGCGCTGAGGCTAGCGCACCGGACGCCTATGAGCGGTTGGTGATGGACGTCATTCGCGGCGACCAAACCTTGTTCATGCGCGGGGACGAGGCCGAGGCCGCCTGGGCTTGGGTCGATCCCATCATTCAGGGCTGGGAAGATCGCGGCGACCGTCCGGCACGCTATGATCAAGGCAGTTCAGGTCCTGAGGAAGCATTGATGCTGATGCATCGCGACGGTCGTCGCTGGCGTCAGATCGGAGGTTAATCATGGTTCACACTGTCATAACCGACGTCACACAGCGGATCATCGACCGCAGTGCCGACTTGCGCGGCCCACATGTGGAGCGGATGGAGCAGGCACGCTCCAAAGGACCGGCCCGGGCGCATCTGTCCTGCAGTGGTCAGGCCCATGCCTATGCCGGTGCGGGTACGGATCAGCAGGCGATGGCTACTGGCACCGCAGGGAACCTCGGTATGGTTACAGCCTATAACGACATGCTTTCGGCCCACCAGCCGTTCGAACGTTACCCCGGTCTCATCCGCGACGCGATCCGCGCCGCGGGTGGCACAGCGCAAGTTGCAGGTGGCGTACCTGCCATGTGCGACGGCGTCACGCAGGGCGAGGCCGGCATGGAGCTGTCCCTGTTTTCGCGCGATGTGATCGCCTTGGCGACCGGTGTTGCGCTGAGCCACAATACCTATGACGCGGCGGTTTTTCTCGGCGTTTGCGACAAGATCGTTCCGGGCTTGATAATCGGCGCACAGGCCTTTGGGCACTTGCCTGCCGTGTTTCTGCCCGCTGGTCCGATGACCAGCGGTCTACCGAACGATGAGAAAGCCAAGGTCCGCCAGCAATTCGCCGCCGGAGAAGTCGGGCGTGAGGAACTCATGGCCGCCGAGATGGCCGCCTATCACGGCCCCGGCACCTGCACCTTCTACGGCACCGCCAACACCAACCAGATGCTGATGGAATTCATGGGTCTTCACTTGCCGGGCTCCAGCTTCGTCAACCCCAACACCCCGCTTCGCGACGCGCTGACAGAAGAAGGCGCACGCCGCGCTCTGTCGCTGAGTGCATTGGGCAATCATTACACGCCCGTCTATCAGGTATTGGATGAACGTGCCTTTGTGAACGGGATCGTTGGCCTGATGGCCACCGGTGGCTCGACAAATCTGCTTATTCACCTGATCGCGATGGCCCGTGCGGGCGGTATCGTGCTGGACTGGCAGGATTTCTCCGACATCTCTGCAGTGGTGCCTCTGGTCGCGCGGGTCTATCCCAACGGGCTGGCTGACGTGAACCATTTCCACGCTGCAGGTGGTCTTGGCTACTGCATCAGCACCCTGCTTGAGGATGGTCTTCTACATCCCGATACGCTGACCGTGGCGGGACAGGGCCTGCACAACTACACCAAAGAACCCAAGCTGAAAAACGGCGAGTTGGTCTGGGAAGAGGGTGCAGGTCACAGCCTGAACGAAAAGATCGTGCGCCCGGCCAAAGACCCATTCCAGCCCACGGGTGGCTTGTCGCGACTGACCGGTAATCTGGGTACTGCTGTCATGAAGGTGTCAGCCGTGGCTCCCGAACATCAGGTTGTTGAGGCCCCCGTCCGCGTGTTCCACGATCAGGATGAAGTAAAAGCCGCCTTCAAAGCTGGCGAGTTCACCGATGATGTCATTGTCGTTGTTCGTTTTCAGGGCCCCAAAGCCAATGGGATGCCTGAATTGCACTCGCTGACACCAATACTGTCAATCCTGCAGGGCAGGGGGCAGAAAGTGGCATTGGTCACAGATGGCCGCATGTCTGGAGCGTCGGGCAAAGTTCCAGCCGCAATCCATGTCTGCCCCGAAGCACTGGAGGGCGGTGCAATTGCCTATCTGCAAGACGGAGATCTACTACGTGTGGATGCGGTAAAGGGTGAACTGGATATTCTCACCCCGGGTGTGCTGGACCGCGCGCCTGCCACCGCTGATCTTTCGGCGAACCAACATGGCGTCGGGCGTGACCTGTTCGGCACCTTCCGCGCCAATGTCGGGTCTGCTGACACTGGTGCCAGCATTTTCGGAGTCTAACCCCTATGTCCAAAACCGAACGTACCCGCGAAATTTGTGGTTTGGCCCCTATTGTCCCGGTCTTGGTGGTCGACGACGCAGCACATGCCCGCCCTCTTGCCGAGGCGCTGGTGGCCGGTGGCCTGCCCGCATTGGAGGTCACCCTGCGCACTCCAGCGGCGTTGGATGTGATCCGGGCTATGGCTGAAGTACCCGGAGGCGTGGTCGGAGCGGGCACTCTGGTTACTCCCGAAGACGTTCGCGCCGCCAAAGAAGCAGGCGCGCAATTTGGTGTTTCACCGGGCGCGACCGACACGCTGATCGCAGCCTGCGATGCTGAGGGGCTGCCCCTGCTGCCGGGAGCTGCGACGGCCAGCGAGGCGATGGCCTTGTTGGAAAAAGGCTATGACATGCTGAAATTCTTCCCGGCCGAAGCTTCAGGCGGTGCACCAGCACTCAAGGCCATAGGCGCACCCTTGCCGCAGATCACATTCTGTCCCACCGGTGGCGTCTCCCCCTCGAACGCCCGCGATTATCTCAGTCTTTCGAACGTGGTCTGTGCTGGAGGAAGCTGGGTTGCGCCCAAGCAGATGGTTGTCGATGGTAATTGGGCCGGGATCGAAGCGCTGGCACGCGACGCTGCAAAGCTGAAGGATTGACGACCATTCTTGCGGCGCTAGGGTAGGATCGATTCTTACAGGTTGATCCCATGACAAATCCAATCGCTCTCGCGCAGGGGCGCGAGTACCTGGCCATACCCGGTCCTTCAGTTATGCCCGACGCGGTTTTGCAGGCAATGCACCGGCCGTCACCAAACATCTATGACGGCGAGCTGATCGAGATGATGCCCGCATTGACCCGCGATCTGAAACGCGTGGCGCGCACGGATCACAACGTAGCCATCTACATCGCCAACGGCCACGGCGCGTGGGAAGCTGCCTTGTCCAACGTGATAGCCCCGGGGGAAAGGGTGCTGGCTCCGGCTTCGGGCATGTTTACGCGCGGATGGGCCGAGATGGCCGAAGGGATTGGGGCCAAGGTTGATCTGATTGATTTCGGCATGTCAGCGCCTTGGGACCTGAATCGCATTGCCGAAACTCTGCGTGCCGATAAGGACCATGAAATAAAGGCCGTTCTGGCGGTTCACGTGGACACGTCGACCTCGATCCGTAACAACATCCCGGCCTTGCGGACTCTCTTGGATGATCTGAACCACCCGGCGCTACTGATGGCCGACTGCATCGCCTCGTTGGGGTGCGACCAGTTTGAAATGGATGCTTGGGGTGTGGATGTCACGGTCACAGCCTGCCAGAAGGGGCTGATGACCCCGGCAGGCATGGGCTTCGTGTTCTTTAACGACAAAGCGCAGGCAAAACGAGCCGAGATGCCCCGCGTTTCGCAATACTGGGACTGGCAACCACGCGTAAAGCCCCAGTTGTTCTACCAGTATTTCAATGGAACGGCACCGACGCATCACCTCTACGGTTTGCGCGCGGCACTCGACATCATCCATGCCGAGGGGGTTGAGCAGGTCTGGGCCCGTCACGAACATCTGGCCAAAGCCATCTGGACGGCGTGTGAAACATGGGCCGAGGGCGGAGCGCTGGAACTCAACGTTGCCGACCGCGCCCACCGCAGCCGTGCAGTGACTGCCTTGCGTTTGAAAGACGGGCAGGGAACACGGCTGCGTCAGTTCACCGAAACTCAGTTGGGCCTAACCCTTGGTATTGGGTTGGGGATGGCGGACTGGGATGGTTGCTTCCGTCTAGGGCATATGGGCCACGTGAACGGTCAGATGGTCATGGCGATGCTGGGCGGTGTGGAAACCGCAATGGCGGCGTTAAACATCCCTCGCGGTAGCGGTGCACTCGAGGCAGCAGCGGCTGCTTTGGCCGGTTAACTGCCCCCTAGCCACCAGCAGCCTTTTCTCCCGGGTCAGGCTGAACCTTCGGCCGCCGCCAGCGCTTTAGGAAGCGCGGTGGCAAATGCGTCCAGATCAGCCGCCGTGCCACAACTGACACGGATGCAACGGTTCTGAGGCGCGGCAAACGGCATGCGCACAAAGATTCCCTGCGCTACCAGCGCATCCAGAACCGCCTTGGCAAAGGTGCTACCCCGCCCGCAATCAATCGCCACGAAATTGGCTGCCGAGGGCAATGGCTCCAGCCCATTGTCCCGAGCGATCTGACCTATCCGATCACGGGCCGCATCAATCTTTGCCTGTACTTGTGATAGCCATTCGCAATCTTGCAGTGCAGCCAAAGCACCCGCCTGCGCTGCCCGGTTCATCCCGAAATGATTGCGCACTTTGTTAAACGCAGCGATCAACCCCGGTGCGCCTAACGCATAGCCTACGCGGGCTCCGGCCATGCCGTAAACCTTTGAAAACGTGCGCATTCGGATCAAACGCGGATCATCAACCGCAACCGGTGCCGCCGTCCCTTCTGGCGCGCATTCCACATAAGCTTCGTCCAGCACCAACAAGCATCCCTCGGGCAAAATCTCCATCGCCTCGACGATATCGGTGCCGCGATGCCAGCTGCCCATTGGGTTGTCAGGATTGGCTAGATAGACCAGCTTGGCGTCCACCTCAGCCGCCTTGGCAAACAGAGCTGCGGGGTCTTCGTGATCATCCCGATAGGGCACTTTGTGCAACACGCCTCCGAACCCGGCTACGTGATAGTTGAAGGTCGGATAGGCCCCGTCCGAGGTCACGACCGCATCGCCTGTTCCGACCAGCAACCGCACCAGATAGCCCAACAGACCATCAATCCCTTCACCGACCACGACATTTTCAGGTTTAACGTCATGATGTTTCGCCAGAGCATGTCTCAGGTCGTGATTTTCGGGGTCGCCATATTTCCAGATCTCTGCTGCCGCCATTGCCTCAATAGCGCGTGGAGAGGGGCCAAAGATGCTTTCGTTCGCGCCGAGCCGGGCCACGAATGGCGCACCGCGCTGACGCTCTTGTGTTTCCGGGCCGACAAAAGGCACAGTTGCGGGCAGTGACAGGGCAAGCGGGGTATAGCGTGGGTCAGTCATGCGACGAGATAAACCTATGGCCGCCCGGCAAGCAACCTTGCGATGTGCTTCGATCTGGGACGCGCCTGCCCCCACGTTGAGGTGGAACTCGGCAGGTCTTCCGGGCATGGTTAGCACAACCGGAATTGGAGAGCCCAGCATGACACGCGTATCCGTCGAGTATAAATATCACATCGCCCATGTCACACTAACGCGGGGCGAAAAGATGAATGCGCTTGATGACGCGATGTTCAAGGCGCTGCTATCGGCTGGGCAGGAAGTCGCGGCCTCGGATGTACGTGCTGTCGTGCTATCGGGCGAAGGCAAAAGCTTTTGCGCCGGGCTCGATATGGCCAGCGTCGCGGGTATGGTTCAGATGGATCCTGCCGAACTGCTGATGCCCCGCAGCCACGAAGATGCTAACGCGTTGCAAGAGGCCGCTCTGATCTGGCGACGTGTACCCGTACCAGTGATCTGCGCCATTCAGGGCGTTGCCTATGGCGGCGGTCTACAGATCGCGCTGGGCGCAGATATTCGCATTGCTCATCCCGACGCCAAGCTGTCTGTGATGGAGATGAAGTGGGGCATCATCCCCGATATGGGCGGCATGGTGCTGTTGCCACAGCTTGTGCGTTCGGACGTGCTGCGCCTGCTGACCTACACGGCGCGCCCTATTGGTGCGCAGCAGGCGGTCGAGTGGGGGCTGGTGACCAAGCTCTCGGACGATCCGTTGACAGAAGCGCAGGCGCTGGCCGAAGAGATTGCAGGCAAAAGCCCCTCGGGCATTCGCGCTGCCAAACGTCTGATTGAGGTGGCCGAGACCAAACCTCGCGCCGAGGTGCTGCTGACGGAGTCTGAGGAGCAGGTCGAACTGATTGGCAAGCCGGACCAGATGGAGGTTATTGCTGCGCAGATGCAGGGCCGTAAGCCTGAGTTCAAATAACTAGCGCATAAAGGCCCGTCGCGCATCGCGCGCCATGTTGTAGCGCATCTCAAGATCAGCGATCCGGGCCATTGCAGATTTGCGTTCTTTCGGATCAGTAAGGCCGGCATACTCTTTGCGGGCCGCTTCCAGTTTTTTCCTGATTTCGAATTCTTCCGGTAGCACCCCAGCCTGTGCCATGATCCTGTGGCCCGCTGCTATGGCGGCGTCACTTTGGGCCTCGCCAGAGCGGTCTGGCAGGGGCCGACCTTCGCCTTCCAATCCCTGCAACTGACCCTCGGCCTGCGCCTTTTTGATCTGTCGTTCGATCAGTTTTCCAAGCGATCCAAACATGATGAGAAGATATCCCAGCTGTTCAAGCTTTGAAAGCGACTACCGCTTTCGGTTCGTTACCAGATAGGCAATGCCCCCGGCCAACAAGCCCCAGACTGCGGCCCCCAGACCGAAGACCGAAATACCCGAAGCCGTGATCGCAAAGGTCAAAATGGCGGCCTCCCGTTCGGAGGGCACCTCAAGCGCTGCGTGAGTGGCATTGGCCAGAACTCCGATCAGGGCGATACCCGTCAATGTACCCATCAACAGAGGGTCAGCATGCGCGGCAAACCCGGTGATGGCCACGGCAAACACGCCGAACAGGCAATAGAACACGCCCGCCATTACGGCAGACCAGTAACGTTGGGTGGGGTCCGGGTGGCTGTCCTCGTTCGAGCACATCGCGGCCGTGATTGCGGCGAGGCACGTGGCTGGCGCGCCAAACGGAGCTGACAGGATGCTGGCTGCGCCAACCGAGGAAAACAACCTGCCGGGGGTGGGCGCATAGCCAAAGCTGCGCATCACGGCGACACCCGGAATGTTCTGTGTGGCCATGGTGACAATGAATAACGGGATGCCGATACCGATCAGGGAGGCCAGCGAAAAGCTGGGCATCGTCCAGACCGGTGCAGCCACCAAATGGGTCGGTGCAACGGATGCTTCCCCTGCGTTCAGCACCACGACAATCGTCGCCGCCACAACAGCAGCAGGAACTGCGCAAAGGCGGTTGATGCGACCGGCGACAAACCAAGTCAGAATCACCGGCAGTGCCATCCACGGCAGATCAACGGCCGCTTTGAATGGCACAATGCACAGCGGCAGCAGAACGCCGCCCAACATTGCCTGGGCCAGAGTGGTCGGGATTGCGGCTGCCAGCCGCCCCAAAGGCCGCCAGAGTCCCGCAAGCACGGTCAGCGCACCTGCACAAAGGAAAGCGCCGGTCGCCTCGGCAAAGCCAGCTGCGGGCATCGCAGATACCGCCAGAAGCGCGACACCGGGAGTCGACCATGCCACGCTGATGGGCTGCCGGTACCACAGGCTGAGCCCGATGCCTGCAAGCCCCATTGCGATGGCGGCCATCATCAGGCCCGAGGCGGATTGCTGCGCCGAGGCTCCCATGGCCGCCAGCCCCTGCAATACGATTGGAAAGGAACTGAAGAACCCGACGATGGCAACGACCAGCCCTGTCGAGACGGTTTGGATCGGGGGAAATGCGCGCGCCATTTTGACCTCGGGGCTTCTAACCTGCACTTGCTAACAACGGTTTGCTGGTGGGCGCAAGCGGCTTGATCGCAAGAGAAAACCCCACCGTTGTATGCGCGGTGGGGTTGGAAGATTGAGCAGCCGAGAAAGAAGTAGATCAGGCGATTTCGGCCAGACGGGCCAGCGCCTCGTTCAGCTTTGCCTCTTCCTCTTCGCGGGCGGCGAGGTTAGCCTTGGCCTCCGCGACAACCTCTTCCGGGGCCGAGGCCACGAATTTGGGGTTGTTCAGACGCCCACGCAGACCACCAAGCTCTTTGGCCAGCTTGCCCATTGCTTTCTCCAGCCGTTCTTTTTCCGCGCCGATATCGATGATATCTGCCAGCGGCAGGCCGAAGGAGGCACCAAGGGCAGCGATCGAGATGGTGCCCTTTGGCAACTCATCCGCTTTGGTCAGGCTGTCGATCCGCGCCAGGCGCTTGATCAGCGCCTCGTTGCGGTCCCATGCGGCTTGGCCGTTGGAATCGATCTCGGTCACCAGCATCGGCACGTAGAGGCCAGCAGGAACCCGCATCTGTGAACGGGCCGAACGGGTGTTTTCGATGACCGAGATCACCCAGTTCATCTCACGATCCGCATCCGCGTCGATCAGGTCAGCAGCGGCGTAGGTCGGCCAGTCGGCGTGTACGACCATCTTGGCACGGTTGCCTGTCAGGCCCCACAGCTCTTCGGTGATAAAGGGCATGATCGGGTGCAGCAGGACCATGCACTGATCCAGAACCCAGCGCATGGTGGCGCGAGTTTCGGCCTGAGCCTCGGCATCGTCGCCCTGCAGCAGCGGTTTGGACAGTTCCACGTACCAATCGCAAACCTTGCCCCAGACAAAGGCATAGAGCCCGTTTGCCGCGTCGTTGAAACGATAGCTTTCAAGCGCCGCATCGACCTCTTCCCGCACGCGGGCGGTTTCGCCGATGATCCAGCGGTTCACGGCGGCCTTGGGTTTCAGGTCGGCCACGTCCAGTTGCGGAACGGCGTCGGTGAAGACCTCGTTCATCTCGGCAAAGCGAACAGCGTTCCACAGTTTGGTGCCGAAATTGCGGTAACCGGTGATGCGTTCGCGCGACAGTTTCAGCACGCCGCCAATCGCCGCCATCGATGCGTTGGTAAAGCGCAACGCGTCGGCGCCAAACTCGTCCACGATCTCCAGCGGGTCGATGACGTTGCCAGTGGTTTTGGACATCTTCTTGCCCTTCTCGTCACGGACGAGCTGGTGCAGGTAGACGGTGTGAAACGGGATTTCATTTACCACGGCCAGTTGCATCATCATCATACGGGCGACCCAGAAGAACAGGATATCGAAGCCGGTGATCAGAACGTCCGTGGGGAAGTAGCGTTCCAACTCCTCGGTCTGCTCGGGCCAGCCCAGCGTACCGATGGGCCAGAGGCCGGAGGAGAACCACGTGTCGAGGACGTCGGGGTCGCGCCAGACCGGGTAGACCAGCTTGGTCGGGTCTTGTTCAACCGCGTACTGAGCAAGGCTTTCAGCGAACTGATGGATGGCCTCATGCTTGTCGGCCACCTCAACAACGGTCGCATGGCTCAGCGGGCTGGGGATGTTGGCATTGTCGTCCAGGAATTTCTCGACAACGGCATCAAAGTTGGGCGCACATTCCATGACGTTGCCACGGTGCAGCATGCCGCCTTCGTTCAGCAAGCGGCCGAGCTCGACCAGATCAAGCTCTCCGTCATTCTCGTCGTCCATGAAGTCGTCTGCGGACAGATCAAGACCATACCAAACCGGAATTTGATGTCCCCACCAAAGCTGACGTGAAATGCACCAAGGTTCGATGTTTTCCAGCCAGTGATAATAGGTCTTCTCGCCAGACTCGGGAATGATCTTGACTGTGCCGTCCTTGACTGCATCCAGCGCGGGGCCGACGACCTTTTCCGCATCTACGAACCACTGGTCGGTCAGCATTGGCTCAATGACAACCTTCGAGCGGTCGCCAAAAGGCTGCATGATCGGCTTGGATTCGACCAGCGGAACCGCCTTGTCCGAGTCCTCGTGGTCAGGCTTCAGCGCGGTCGAACCCAGACGCGGGTCATCCGCGCGGGTCATGACGGCCAGGCCGTCGTTGGTAATCTCCTCGATCACTTTCGCGCGCGCCTCGAACCGGTCCAGCCCGCGCAGGTGATCCGGCACAAGGTTAATCGCGTCAATCTCGCCTTCGGTAAAGGACTGACCACGTGCGTATTGCCCGGCTTTGTACGCCTCGTTCGCGTAAGGCGCACCGTCGGCCCGCATGTGGCCGCTTGTATCCATCAGGCGATACAGCGGAATGCCGCCGCGCTTGGCGACCTGATAGTCGTTGAAATCGTGCGCCCCGGTGATCTTCACCGCGCCCGAGCCGAAATCGGGATCGGGGTACTCGTCGGTGATGATCGGGATCTGACGACGGTGCTCTTTCGGTCCAACTGGGATTTCGCAGAGTTTGCCAACAATTGGAGCATACCGTTCATCAGACGGATGAACCGCAACTGCACCGTCGCCCAGCATTGTTTCGGGGCGGGTCGTGGCGATTGAGATGTAATCGCGCTCTTCCTCGAGGACGACGTTTCCGTCCTCGTCCTTTTCGACGTAAGTGTAGGTTTCACCACCGGCCAGCGGGTATTTGAAGTGCCACATGTGGCCCGCGACTTCGATATTCTCGACTTCAAGATCCGAGATCGCCGTTTCAAAATGCGGGTCCCAGTTGACCAGACGCTTGCCGCGATAGATTAGGCCCTTTTCGTACATGTCGACGAAGACCTTGATGACCGCGTCGTGGAAGTTGGCCGAGTTCTCATGCCCTGTTCGCGGATCGCGTGGCGCTCCCGCCATGGTGAAGGCGTTACGCGACCAGTCGCAGGAGGAGCCCAAACGCTTGAGCTGCTCGATGATCGTGCCGCCGTATTCGCCTTTCCATTCCCAGACCTTGTCCAGAAACGCTTCACGCCCCAGTTCGCGCCGACTTGGCTGCTGGGTTGCGGCCAGCATTTTTTCCACCTGCATCTGCGTGGCGATGCCTGCGTGGTCCTGACCGGGTTGCCACAGGGTATCGAAGCCGCGCATACGGTGCCAGCGGGTCAGGATGTCTTGCAGCGTGTTGTTGAACGCGTGGCCCACGTGCAGCGCGCCCGTCACATTGGGTGGCGGGATCATGATGGTAAAGCTTTCGTCGCGCGATTTGTTTGCGCCTGCCTTGAAGGCTCCGGCCTGTTCCCAGGCTTCGTAAATGCGGGCCTCGGCCTCGGCCGCGTTGAATGTCTTTTCCATCGCCATGGGTGCGTCCTGCGTCATCAATCTCGGGTCAGCGATTGCAATAGCGAATGCGTGCAGGAAGGGAAAGAGTGCCTGTGCTATCCGGCCTGTGCAAAACGTGCTTTGAAGTAAACATCAAAGCACTGATACGCCGGATTTTGGCAACGATGCTACAGGACTGCGTCGCACGTGGAAGCTTAGGTTTCCAGTAAGTACTGGACATCACATATGCGCAAACTAACGTCGGCGAAGAAGTGGAGTGAGAGGGCAGCCCCATGGAAAAATTCGGCACAAGCCAGTCCGTCAAACGAACTGAGGATCAACGGTTTCTGACAGGGCAGGGGCGGTATATCGACGACGCCATTCCCGAGAATGCGCTTTTTGCCGCCTTCTTTCGCAGTCCTGTCGCCCATGCAAAGATCATTTCGGTGGATGTCGAGGCCGCTCAGGCCGCTGACGGGGTGAAGTTGGTCCTGACATACGACGACCTTTTGGCGGCGGGCATAGATACAAAGCTGAATGCCACAATCGTTTCCAACCGGGACGGTTCGCGTGCAGCGGACCCAGCGCGACATATGTTGGCCAAAGATCGCGTGCGTTTTGTCGGCGAACCGGTTGCCGTGGTGATCGCTGAAACCGCGATGCAGTCGCGAGACGCGGTTGAATTGATCTGGATGGAGACCGAGGACTTGCCCGCCAAGCTGGATGTCGATTCAGGCGGTGAACCGCTGCACTCCGAGGCTCCGGACAACCGCGCTTTTGACTGGGGGATGGGCGACGAAGCCGCAACTGAGGCCGCTTTTCAGGCCGCTCCGCACAAGGTTCAACTGAGCGTTGCAGACAACCGGGCGATTATCACTTCGATCGAACCGCGTGGCTGCCAGGCCTCTTGGTCCGACGGTCGGTTGCATTTCGCGTATGGAGGTCAGGGTGTCTGGGCCATGCGGGGACAATTGGCGCAGAAACTGAAGCTGGAGCCAGAGACGATCCGCGTTACCACTCCGGACGTGGGCGGTGGGTTCGGCATGAAGGTGATGCCATATCCCGAATATTTCTGTGTTTCCGTTGCAGCGATGAAACTGCAACAGCCTGTCCACTGGATGTCAGACCGGTCCGAGGCGATGCTTTCTGATCATCACGGCCGCGACCTGACCTCGTTGGCCGAACTGGCCTTTGACGAAGATCACAGGATCACGGCCTACCGAGTCCACAGCAAGGTAAACCTGGGCGCCTACAACAGTCATTTCGGGCAGGCCATTCAGACCAACCTGTTCAGCAAGGTGTTGATGGGGGCTTATGATGTGCAGACCACCTATCTTCGGGTCGAAGGCTATTACACCAACACCACTCAGGTCGATGCTTACCGTGGGGCGGGACGGCCCGAGGCCATCTATGTCCTAGAACGCGTCATGGACCGGGCGGCGCGTGAACTGGGCGTTGACCCGTGGGAGCTGCGGCGCAAGAACTTCATCCGCCCCGAGGCGTTTCCCTACAAGACTGCGACCGGAGAAACCTATGATGTTGGTGATTTCAACATGGTCTTGTCCCGCGCGGGCGAGCAGGTTCAAGGTTTTGTCGACCGTAAAGCTATTGATGCAGAACGTGGCCTGATCCGGGGGCAGGGCCTCTGTTACTACATCGAGAGTATTCTGGGAGACCCATCCGAGAACGCGAAGATCGAGTTTTGTGAGGATGGCCCCGTGAACCTCTACGTCGGCACCCAATCAAACGGGCAGGGGCATGAGACGGCTTACACCCAATTTCTGTCGGATCAAACAGGTATTCCCATGGATCAGATCAACATCATTCAGGGGGACAGCGATCAACTGCCCAATGGGGGCGGCACTGGCGGGTCGCGTTCGGTCACGGTGCAAAACACGGCCACGCTAGCGACAATCGACGTCATGATCGCCGCATTCACGCCCTATCTCGCTGATAAAATGGGGGTGGAGGAGGCCGACGTGAGTTTTGATCACGAAACATTCCGCGCGCCCGGATCGAACCTGACACCGACACTGACCGAAGCGGCTGAGATGGCGCGCACTGATGGCCGCACTGACCTGTTGCAGCATGAGGCGCGTATCACGCTGGACGCGCGCAGTTTCCCCAATGGCGCGCATGTTGCCGAAATCGTTATCAATTCTTACACTGGTGAGACTTGGGTGGACCGCTATACGGTGATTGACGATTTTGGCAATCTTATCAACCCGATGCTGGCTGAAGGGCAGGTGCATGGCGGTGTGGTGCAAGGTATAGGCCAAGCCCTGAGCGAGCGTGTCGTATATGATGCACAGGGGCAACTGCTCACGGCTTCGTTGATGGACTATGCCTTGCCCCACGCGGCCGAGATACCCATGATTAAGTTTACCTCGGCGCCGGTTCCGTCAACTACCAACCCGATGGGTATGAAAGGATGCGGAGAGGCCGGTACCGTGGGCGCGCTGGCCGCAGTGGCAAACGCGGTTCAGGACGCGCTTTGGGATCACGGGGTGCGACAGGCAGATATGCCATTCACGCCCCTCAGAGTTTGGGAATTGCTGACGCATGGATCTGTCGCGGCTGACTAAAAAGGTACTGGGGTGGCTTGGACGGCCTCTGCGGTCCGAGCACTCGGCCGAGACGCTGCACCGCGAGCCCGTCAGCCATGTCATCATCCTTGACGGCACCATGTCGACACTTGAACCAGGGTATGAGACGCACGCAGGCCAAACCTATCGCCTGTGCCGCGAAATGGGTGGCGAGGTTTCGGTTTTCTACGAGTCAGGGGTGCAGTGGGAAAGCTGGAAAACTTCGTTGGATGTCATGATGGGGCGAGGGATCAACAGGCAGATACGGCGCGCCTATGGCTATCTTGCTTCACGGTACAAACCCGGTGACCGGATCTTCTTCATAGGCTATTCGCGTGGCGCCTACGGCGTGCGCAGCCTTGCCGGGGTGATTGACATGATCGGTCTGCTCAAGGCCGAACATGCGACGGAGCGTAACATCAAGCAGGCCTATCGCCATTACGAGTGCAACCCCAATGGTCCGGCGGCGTACGATTTTCGTCGCCAGTTTTGCCATGAGGGAATTTCCATCGAAATGATCGGCGTCTGGGACACGGTTAAAGCACTGGGTTTGAGGTTGCCGCTGCTCTGGCGTTGGGCCGAGGATAAGCACGCATTCCACAATCATCAACTGGGCCCGGCGACCCGCCACGGGTATCACGCCATGGCGCTGGACGAGACCCGAGAAGTGTATGAGCCGGTTCTGTGGAAGTGCACACCAGAATTTAAAGGCCACGTCCAACAGGTCTGGTTTCGTGGCACCCACGGGGATGTCGGCGGGCAATTAAACGGATACGAAGAGGCACGCCCGCTGAGCAACATTTCTCTGATTTGGATGCTGGATAAGGCCGAGATGCACGGCTTGCCGCTGCCAGAAGGGTGGCGCGACCGTTTCCCCACCTCAACCACTGCTCCTTCGGTCGGAACCTGGCGCGGTTGGGGCAAGATTTTCCTGCTGCGCAAACATCGGAAGGTCGGAGGTGACCAATCCGAACATCTGCATGCCTCAGTATCGCTTGACGATCTGCCGGGTTGGGTACCGATGCCGGATGTGCCCTCACATCCGGCGCAGTGAGTCAGTCGAAAAAGGTTTGAGCATGTCCCGACGTATGGGCACGAAATGCGGCTGATATGTCGGCCTGTATGTTCCGTGTCGAAGACAACTCGGGTAGTGCGTCTAATGTAAAAAAGGCTGTTTCACTGGTTTCTGAACCCGGTCGCGGGATTTGCACGCCGTTTTCATCGCACAAAAAGAACAGCTTGTAGAAATCTCGTGCATCAGCTGGATAGGGATGGCGCGCCTTGTGGCGCAGCGCGTATAAGCTCCTAGCGCGGACGCGTAGCCCAGCCTCTTCCCAAACCTCTCGCTCGATATTTTCAGCCGGTGAACTGCCGATATCCGCGAACCCACCCGGCATGGCCCATTTCCCGTCGCTGCGCTCGCGGACCAGCAAAATGCGTCCGTCGCGGATCACTGCACCACGAATGTCGATGCTGGGCGTGGCATAGCCACCCGCATGGCCAGAGATCAGCCCCTCGATCCGCGACAACGGAACTCGCCCCAGATCAGCCAGCATGGCACGGGCTATCCCCGCGATCTCGTCATAGCGTTCACGGTCAAAGGGGTCTTTGGTGAAATGCTGGCCGGTTTCAGCCAGCGCCAACAGGCGTTTTGCCCGGGTTAGCCAGGTATCCTCCATCGCGGTTGGATCCTGGCGCATGGGTCTTACCGCCGCCGGTCGCGGCGCGAACTCATGGGCTGGAACGCCACGCCCACATGAGCCTCGCAATAAGGTTTGCCAGCTTCAACGGGCAGGCCGCAGAACCAGAAATCCTCGGTCGCGGGGTCGCCGACGGGCCATTTGCAGGTTTTTTCGGTCAGTTCCATCAGCGTGAGCTTCTTCGCCTTCTTCTCGACCTCATTGACTTTGGCCAGAGCCTCGGGGCTGATTTCATTGGCCGAGGGTTGTGGCGGCAGCGGCTGGCCGGCAGGGATGATCTGGCGGCGGGCCGGAACGGCAGGTTTCGCTTCAGCCGCCGGGGCAGGGGCCGGGCGGGCTGGTTCGGTCTTGGGCGCGGGTTTAGGTTTGGCTTCGGCCTTGGGCGCGGGTACCGGTTTTTCCTTCGGCTCGGCCTTGGCGGGCGTCGCACCCGTGGCGCGGTTCGACAGGCCCAGACGGTGCACCTTACCGATCACGGCGTTGCGGGTCACACCGCCCAGCTCCTTCGCGATCTGGCTGGCCGACTGGCCTTCGCCCCACATTTTCTTCAGCAGTTCTACGCGCTCGTCAGTCCAGGACATCATTTGCCTTTCAAAAGCGGAAAGCGGCCCCGGATTCGGGCCGCCTTGGGAATTCGTCTTAGCCCCCTATTTTAATCACTGCGGACCGAGTTACAAGCGGTCTTCGAATCAGGTTGAGGTCAGATGATGCAGATTCCCCTTGAGCAGAACGAACACCGTTTCGGAGCCGTCAATTGGATGGGGCTTTATACGCTGGCACAGCGCGAAACATTGCGCTTTCTGGCGGTCTGGACGCAGACACTGCTGGCACCGCTGGTAACAGCCGGGCTGTTCCTGCTGATCTTCAATATCGCCATTGGTCCCAGCCGGTCTGACGTGATGGGTGTGCCGTTTCTGACCTTTCTGGCACCGGGTATCATGATGATGACTGTGATCCAGAACGCCTTCGCCAATACTTCGTCTTCGATGGTGATTGCCAAGGTGCAGGGCAATATCGTTGATACACTGATGCCGCCGCTGTCGCCGCTGGAAATCTTGCTGGGTTACTTAGCAGGGGGTATCGTGCGCGGCGTTTTGATTGCCTGTGTCGTAGCGATCGCGCTGGCTCTGGTGTTGGGGCTAGTGCCGCAGAACCTGCTGATTGCGCTGATCTTTGTGGTTCTTGGTGGTGCTTTTATGGGCGCTCTGGGCCTGTTTGCGGGGATATTCGCCAATAAGTTTGACCAGATGGCGGCGATCACCAATTTCATCGTCACACCGCTGGCCTTCCTGTCGGGCACCTTCTACTCGGTCGAAGCGCTGCCCCCGATTCTCAACCGCCTCAGTCACGTGAACCCGGTGTTTTACCTGATCGACGGGCTTCGTTACGGGATGATTGGGGTGTCCGACAGTTCACCCTGGCTGGGTATGGCTGTCTGCGCAGGTGCGACGATCGTGGTTGGGGCTGCCACCTGGCAGATGCTGCGGACCGGTTATCGGCTCAAGGCCTGACGCTGTCGCGCCTCGCGCCAGACCAGGATCAGACCGCCGGTCAGAATGATGGCCGAGCCGATTTGGCTGATGACATCCGGGATCACGCCGAAGACGGCAAAGTCGTAGAAGGCGGCGAAGATCAGCGTGGCATAGCTGATTGGCGCCACGAATGAGGCATCCGCCCGTGCCATCCCGTTGACGAAACAGGCTTGCGCGCAGGCCATCAGAACGCCGATCGCGACCAGCGCTGCCCATTGTTGTGGTGTGGGCATGTGGAAGACAAAGCTTACTGCAACCGATGCGATGGTCAGCCGCATCGCATTGTTGATCAGCAGAATCTGGATCGGGATTTCCCGGCCCGAGAGTTTCTTGATGAAGATCAGCTCCATCCCGATCACCGCTGCCGCCGTCAGGGCCAGCAGGGCCGCGGGCTGAAAACTTGCTGGTGTCGGGCGCAGCAGGATCAAAGCCCCGGTCAGAGCAACTGCCGCTGCCAGCCAGCGCCACGGGCCGACTCCTTCTTTCAGCAGCGGAATCGCCAGAACCATGGCAAAAACTGGGTTCAGAAACGAAATCGCAGTGGCATCAGCAATCGGGATGAACGCGACCGAGGCGAACATAAGTGTAATCCCAACCCAGCCAAAGCTTGTCCGGCCTATGTGCAACCCCCAATGAGGGCGGCTGAGGCGAGGGCGCAGGATTCCCACCGCGCTGACGATCGCAAGAAAAGCAAATATGAACCGCCCATGGCTGATCTGTATCGGATGCAGCGCCGGGCCCAGCGTATCTGTTCCAAGCGCCTTGGCTAACAGCGTGGTGCTGGCAATAAAACCGCTGGCAACGACGATCAGCAGGGCCGCAAGGGCAGGGTTCTGGCGTGCGGGTGTCATGGCCTAGCGGTGCGTTAGCGCGCCGTAAATGGCAAGCGTAAATGCTCAGTCTCGAAGTGAAATTTCACAACGCACAAATTTCGGGGTTTTCAGACGCCCTGCGCCCCGCTATACGCCCGGTATGATCAAACACGCACATATCCTGCGACTCCGACGCCGACGCTTTGCAGCGTAACCGGTCTGTTTGATCAATTGCGCGCTGTAAAACCGCGCAAACTCCACCAAATCTGTTGACGAACATGGGCCATGTGTATCACTCACAGGGCTTAACTTATCTGAAAAGGATGATCCGATGATCCCGTCCGTTCTGCCGACCTATAACCGCGCGCCCCTGACGTTTGTGAAGGGCGAAGGCGCCTGGCTGACTGAGGCGGATGGCCGACGTTTTCTGGACCTTGGCGCCGGGATCGCGGTGAACGCGCTGGGCCACGCCCATCCGGCGCTGGTCAATGCACTGACCGAGCAAGCGCACTTGCTGTGGCATGTCTCGAACCTTTACCATATCCCGCAGCAGCAGGCGTTGGCCGACAAGCTGGTCGAACACACCTTTGCCGATACGGTGTTCTTCACGAACTCTGGTACGGAATCCTGCGAACTGGCCGTGAAGATGGCCCGCAAGTATTTCTATGACAAAGGTCAGCCCGAGCGGGTTGAGATCATCACCTTCGACGGCTCGTTCCACGGCCGGTCCTCTGCCGGTATCGCCGCTGCCGGATCCGAGAAGATGACCAAAGGCTTTGGCCCGCTTTTGCCCGGCTTCGTGCATGTCACGTTCGGAGACCTCGACGGAGTCACAAATGCGATTACCGATAATACTGCGGCGATTATGATCGAACCGGTTCAGGGCGAAGGTGGTATCCGTCCTGTCCCTGATGCAGAACTTAAAGCGCTACGCCAGATCTGCGACGAACACGATCTGCTGCTGATCCTTGACGAGGTGCAGTGCGGCGTCGGGCGGACAGGCAAGTTGTTTGCCCATGAATGGGCGGGTATTACCCCCGATATCATGATGGTCGCCAAGGGCATCGGCGGAGGTTTCCCTCTGGGCGCGGTGCTCGCCACAGAAAACGCCGCGAGCGGTATGACCGCAGGCACGCATGGCTCGACCTATGGCGGTAACCCGTTGGGCTGTGCCGTAGGCTGCGCAGTGATTGACCAAGTGGCCACACCCGCTTTCCTTGAAGGCGTTAACCGTAAGGCAGGTATGCTGCGTCAGAAACTTGAAGGTCTGATCGCTGAACACCCCGAGGTGTTTGAAGAAGTGCGCGGCACCGGCCTGATGTTGGGCCTGAAATGCAAGCCGACCAATACTGACGTGGTGAATGCGGGCTATGACAATGAGGTCATCACCGTCCCCGCCGCTGACAACGTCATCCGTTTGCTGCCGCCGTTGACTCTGACCGAGGATGACATCGCCCAGGCCATGATCCGCCTCGATAAAACCGCTAAACAAGTTGAAGCCAGCCTCGCCAGCGCCTGATCTCCATCTTTTCAAAAAATTCCGGGAGTCAGGGGCCGTGTCCCGGTATCTCACAAACCAAAAGCGAAACGATATGAACCACTTCCTTGACATTCACAAGACCGACGCAGGTGACCTGCGTACCATGATTGACCAGGCAGGCACCATGAAGCGGGCTCGCCTCGGCCGTCCCAAAGCCGCACCGGACGACGATCAGCCACTTAAGGATCGAATGGTTGCGCTGATCTTTGAAAAACCTTCGACCCGGACCCGCGTGTCTTTTGACGTTGGCGTTCGCCAGATGGGCGGGCAAACTATGGTGCTGTCCGGAAAGGATATGCAGCTGGGTCACGGCGAAACCATCGCCGATACGGCCCGCGTGTTGTCGCGCTATGTCGACATGATCATGATCCGGACCTTTGATGAGACGATACTGACTGAGATGGCTGAATATTCCGACGTGCCGGTGATCAACGGCCTGACTGATCGCACCCATCCCTGTCAGATCATGGCCGACGTTCTGACGTTCGAGGAGCATCGTGGACCGATCAAAGGCAAGAAAGTGGTCTGGACCGGCGATGGCAACAATGTCTGCGCCTCGTTCCTGCATGCGGCCGGTCAGTTCGGCTTTGACCTGACCTTCACCGGACCAGCTCAGTTCGATCCCGAGGAAGAGTTCATGGGTTTCGCCCGCCAGAAGGGGTCGAAAATCGTGGTGGAACGTGACCCGTTCAAAGCCGTTGAGGGCGCTGATCTGGTGGTCGCTGACACCTGGGTTTCGATGCACGATTCCCAATCGGCCAAGGAACGCCGGCACAACCTACTGCGGCCTTATCAGGTGAATACCGAGTTGATGTCCCACGCCAAACCCGACGCGTTGTTCATGCACTGCCTCCCCGCGCACCGCGAGGAAGAGGCGACCTCCGAGGTCATGGACGGCCCCAACTCGGTAATCTTTGACGAGGCCGAGAACCGCCTGCACGCGCAAAAAGCGGTGATGCGCTGGTGTCTGGGCGTCTAAGCGCGGCGCCGGATATCCCACACCCGCAATTTGGCGAGCGTTCGGGCGCTCGCCAACAGAACCAACGTACACAAGGCGGTCTTTGTCATGATCTCCATCGTTCCCTCGATCAGCATGGCATGTACGACACTGCCGACGATGGTGACAGTGGCCAGCCCGGTGTGACCCAGCCTCCAAACCTTAAACCGCAGGGCGAGGCGTTGTCGGCAAAGGCCCATAATGGCGGCAGCAAAAGCCGCCCACATTGCAACGACACCCCATCCTGAAAACGGCGTCGGTGAGACAAACAGCAAAGCATCCACCACGTCCGGAGGGCTGGTGAACCACAACCCACCGACATGGACCAGAATGCCCAAGATCAGCGTGACGCCGACCCATCGGTGGCAAAGGCGACTGGTCAATGGGGACAACCCCGGCAAATATCGCCCCGCCAACACTGGTTGCAACAGCAAAAAACCCATACTCAGGACACCGGCGAACCCGGCCACGATGTAAATCGGATCACGCCACGCCAAGAGGGGGCTGCTCGCCGCCGCGACCAGTGGCACGGTAAGAGTGGCGATAACTGCCACCCAAATTGCATAGGTGCGGATCACGAAGCTCAGACAGGTTGTAAAACGAAGTGTGCGGCCAGAGTCTTGTCCTTGGAACTCGCCATGATCGGACGCAGGAACACTGTCTCGAAGTCCCCGCTGTCATAGGCAAGATGGCCATGGGGCTGCCCAAATGCGGGCACGATCTGGGGCATCTCAAGCCGAAATTCGCCGTTGGCGTCCGTCAGGGTTGCGCCGTGACTTTGCGGGTCACGCTCGTGCCCTTCGGTCGTATGCGCCCAAATCTGAATGCGCTGACCGGGCAGGGGGGCACCGTCGCCCGCGCGCCTGACCGTGCCGGTCATCCAGAAGCCACCCTCACCGATCCGGTCAACGATAGGTGCGCCGGGGCGGTAATTGTTGGATCCACCCCGCATGGACGGGGTCGGGGCCAGCCCGGCAGCACGCGCGGGCAGCAGCAGGCCGGTGGCGAGAACCGCGCCTCCGGCAGCGATAAGGGAACGGCGGGTGAACGATGAACCAGTCATGTAAACCTCGTGAGATTTCAACTGCTCACTAAGAATAGCACGATTGCTGTTCATTCCGAGGGGCCGTTGCGAAATGTGAATTCCTTTGACCATAAGGCTGTCGGCTGCAATCCTTGATCGCAGGATGCAATCGAGCGAAAGGTCAGTGACATGACATCGACCCTTGGCGTTACTCAAGACGAAATCGCAGAGTTCCAGCGTGACGGCGCTGTAGTGTTGAGGTCAAGGTTCTCGGACCATTGGCTTGACTTGCTGCGGGCGGGGATTGACGCCGATCTCGCGAAGCCGACTACGAATTTCACTCGCCATACCAAGGATTTGCGAGCTCCTGCCTATTTTGAGGACTTTTGGGCCTGGAACAAGATTCCTCAGTTTAGGGAGTTCGTCCACAACTCCCCCTGTGCGCCGCTGGCAGCGCAGCTTCTGGACGCGCCGTCGATCAACCTTGTCATGGATAACTGGTTTCTGCGTGAGGCCGGATCGACCTCGCGCCCACCATTTCATCAGGACCTGTCTTATTTCGACTTCGAGGGAACGATGTGTGTGCTCTGGCTGCCGCTGGAACCTGTAACCAAGGAAAACGGTATTGCCTTCGTCAAAGGTTCGCACCTGTGGGACAAGCTGTTCATGCGGGTCCGGTTTGCCGACGGGCATCCCAGTTATGAACCGACCGAGGTTGCCGGGCTGACCTATCACCCGCCCCCCGATGTCAACGCCGACCCCGACGCCTATGAGTTGTTGCAATGGGATATGGAGCTTGGGGACTGCATCTTTTTCGACATGCGTACGTTGCATGGGGGCTTGTCCTCGGTCACGCCATCGGAAACCGTGCGCCGGTTCACGCTGCGGATGACGGCCCCGGACGGGATCATCCGCTATCGCGGCGATTGGGCAAAAGATGAACGCGCGCAGTTCGAGGCGGCCGGATACCGCGAAGGAGACCGGATTGACGGGCCATTCTTCCCCCAGCTCTGGCCGTGATAAGAAAAAGTGTTGGGAGAGACCTTGACGACGATCCGCACTCTGTCTGTGCGAAATTGCTCATACCAAAGGTGAAATACGCCCTATATCCTGCATCAGTGAACTTAACCTTGTGATCGCAGGAGCGTAGCGATGAGTTGGAATCCGACCCACAGCCCCGAATGCCAAACCGAAAATGCCGCTCTGGACACCTTGATCATTCCTCGCGCACGCGATCTGGGCGGGTTCGAGGTGCGGCGCGCGCTGCCCTCTGTCAAACGTCAACTGGTCGGGCCGTTTATCTTCTTTGATCAGATGGGGCCGGCCGAGTTCATCACCGATGGCGGCATCGATGTGCGCCCGCATCCGCATATCGGTCTGGGCACGGTCACTTACCTGTATCAGGGCGAGTTTGAACACCGCGACAGCCTTGGCACTCATCAGATGATTTACCCCGGTGAGGTCAACTGGATGGTCGCCGGTCGTGGGGTTACTCATTCCGAACGCACAAGCGACGAGACACGTGGCAAAAAACACAGCCTGTTTGGTATCCAGACATGGATCGCGTTACCCGAAGCGCATGAGGATATGGCCCCCGATTTCGAACACCACAAACAAGGCGCGTTGCCACACATTCAGGATGCGGGCGTCAGTGCTCGCCTCATCCTTGGGTCGGCCTATGGTGAGACTAGCCCTGTCACGATGTTGTCTGAGACTTTTTATCTGGACGTGCAACTGGATCCTGGTGCCGCGTTTCCTCTACCAGACAATCATGAGGACAGGGGTGTCTACGTCACGCAGGGTTCGGTCGAGATAGCGGGGGATACGTTTGAAGAGGGCCGGATGATGGTGTTCCGCCCCGGTGACCACCTGTCGGTCAAGGCCGGGCCACAGGGGGCGCGGTTGATGCTGCTGGGTGGCGCGACCCTGAACGAAGATCGCTATATCTGGTGGAACTTCGTGTCTTCCTCGAAAGAGAAGATTGAGACTGCCACACGCGAATGGAAGGCCGCCGATTGGGCAAATGGTGCTTTCCACCTGCCGCCAGGGGATGATCAGGAGTTCATTCCGATTTCGGAGGAGTTGGAGCGCACCAAGCCAAGACTAGCGCGCTGACCACGCGTCAGGCGCCCTTGCTCACCTGTCCGATCCCGGCAATGCTCTGCGTCGGGGAGGGGCACCATGAAGGTCGTGATCGCAGGCGCAGGTAGTATCGGGTGTTATTGCGGGGCTTTGTTAGTCGGCGGGGGTCATGATGTAACCTTGTTGGGTCGCGCTCGCATTCTGGACCCGATCCGCGATAAGGGGCTGACGGTCACGGATTTTTCCGGCCTTCACCGCCATGTAGCGGCTACGGACTTGACCTTGACCGAAGATGCTCGCTGTCTGAGCGATGCTGAACTTGTCGTCGTAACCGTCAAGGCCGGGGCGGCGGCCCAAGTTGCTGCTGAGATTGCGCATTACACACCGACTTCTACACCGGTCGTGTCCTGGCAAAACGGCATGGAAAACGCGCGCATCCTGCGTGCAGTTCTGGCAAACCACGACGTTCGGGCCGGGATGGTTCCATTCAACGTTGTTCCAACCGAACCGGCCAGCTTTCACCGCGCAACGTCGGGCGAAATTGTGATTGAAAGTGGTCCCGGCGGACTGGGCAAAAAGTTCGGAAGCCCCGATCTTCCGGTCATCGAAAGCGACGATATCGAAGCGGTCCAATGGGGCAAGCTGGTAATCAATCTCAATAACGCGCTGAACGCATTGTCAGGTCTGACACTGAAAGAGCAATTGCTGGATCGCACGTGGCGCTGTTTGATGGCTGATCAGATGGCCGAGGCGCTGGCGGTTCTCAAGTCTGTGGGCCATCCGGTCGCCTCGACCACACCGTTGCCTGCGTGGATGACACCCCATATCCTGCGTCTCCCAACACTGATATTTACTCAGATTGCCGCGCGGATGCTGACTATCGACCCCAGCGCACGAACCTCGATGGCCTATGATCTGATGGCTGGGCGCCCGACGGAAATCGACAGCCTTCAAGGAGAGATTATCCGACTTGGCGCGCAGACAGGCGTGCCAACGCCAATCTGCTCGCAGGTGCGAGCTTTAATTGCGCAGGCACCGAAAGGTGGAATGTCACCTGAGCAGATTAAACCTTAGTCCCTGTTTAGACGAAGGCTGTCAGGAACACGAAAATTGCCGCCGACATGGCCGCAGCAGCGGGAACGGTGATAACCCAGGCCGCCACAATGGTCATGAAATGCGAGCGGCGCACCAATTTGCGGCGCTGATGCTCTTCGCGGGCCAGCCGTTGTTCAAATGGGCGCTGTTGGTTCGATTGCTTCCAGCGGCGATCAGAATGCCACTCGCGGTAGAACCCAACTCCAAACACGGCTCCGACCGCAATATGGGTCGAACTGACCGGCAAGCCCAGCCAACTGGCGACGATGACCGTGATGGCCGCTGACAAGGCCACGCAAAACGCGCGCATCGGGTTCAGCTTGGTAATCTGGCTGCCCACCATACGGATTAGTTTCGGGCCGAACAGGAACAGACCGAAGGAAATCCCGAAAGCGCCGATCACCATGACCCAGCTTGGGATCGACACTTTCGCAGCAAAATCGCCGAACTCCGCCGCGTGTACGATCGCGGCCAGCGGCCCCACCGCGTTGGCCACATCATTGGCACCATGCGCGAAGCTGAGGAACGTGGCCGAGATAACAAGCGGCAGGCCGAACAACGTTTTTAGGGATTTTGTGCGATTTTCCATCCCTTCCGACTTGCGCCGTACCCAAGGCACCGTAATCGACCAGACCAGCAAACCTGACGCCGCCCCAATCAGCAGCGCCATCTCAAGGTCGATCTTCACGATCCGCTTCAGACCTTTAACGGACAGGTAGGTGGCAAACGCCGCCGCCATCAACGCAACGAGGATCGGAACCCAGCGCCGGGCTGCAGCGATCTTGTCGTCCTGATACTGAATCTTGGCTTTTATCAGGGCCAGAAATCCGGCCGCAATGACGCCGCCCAGCACCGGTGAGATCACCCAACTTGCGGCAATCGCGCTCATGGTGCCCCAGCTGACGGCGCTTAGGCCCGCTGCGGCGATGCCTGCGCCCATCACGCCGCCAACAACGGAATGAGTGGTCGACACCGGAGCGCCCACCCAAGTTGCAAGGTTGACCCACATCGCTGATGAGATCAGCGCCGCCATCATCGCCCAGATGAATACGTTGCTGTTCTGAACCGATGCAGGGTCGATGATCCCCTTGGAAATCGTCGACACCACGTCACCACCGGCCAGCAAGGCCCCCGCGCTTTCGGCGATCGCGGCAATCACGATAGCACCGCCCATGGTCAGAGCGTTGGCGCCCACGGCTGGACCCATGTTGTTCGCGACGTCATTGGCGCCGATATTGATCGCCATATACGCCCCGAAAACTGCCGCAGCGACGACGATCAGTCCACCATCTGCTTGCCCGAAGAAGACTGCAGAAGACAAACCAGCCAACGCAATAAATGCTAGGGCGATACCGGGCGCCAGCATCGGGCGCGCGACGTAGGCATTGGCGTTCTCGACACGCGAGATGCGTTGCAAGTCGCTGTCCAGCGCCTGCCAGCGGGTTTTCGTGGTCAAATTCGACATTGTGTTCTTTGAGGCCTATGGAACTGACGCAGGCCGCTAGACGGTTTCAGCCCAATGGACAACCGCATTGTCATCAATTTTTTGCGAAATTGTTACATTTGTAGCAGCAAATCGCGCAATTCCGGCTCGAATACACGCTCAGCGGCTGTAGAAGGGGACACCCAATCCCGCCTACGCTGATCGGCCTCCGGGAAATCGTCGGCCAGGTCACGAACTTCAACCCGATAGACGCTCGTCAGCACCGGCTGAGCTGAACCGTCTTTCATGATCTTGTCATAGGTGAAATGTCCGATAGGTTCCTTGGTTGGCATTGACGCACGCACGCCAGCCTCTTCCCAGGCTTCCTGCAGAGCAGTCTCGGCCCCATCTTTGCCATCAATTGGCCAGCCTTTGGGGATGACCCAGCGCCCTGTGTCCCGGCTGGTAATCAGCAGAACCTCTGGCCCGTTCGGAGTGTCACGTGTGCACAAAGCAGCAAACTGCACTCTGTGAGGGCGCAGGAAAATAGGTCTTGCGACCTCTTCCCAGATTTTTCGCAGCCATGCTGACATAATTGAGCGTCGCTCTGCAATTCTTGTCTAAAACTGCCGCGATATAACAATGAAACATGGGTGTTTCAATAATTGCTCAAAATAGATGCAGCTTTTTTGCGAAGAACGAATTTATCTCCGCCGTTTGGCGCGCAGGGTCGGATCGGCCTGTGTCGGGTCCTCGGGCCAGGGATGTTTTGGATACTGCGCACGCATGTCTTTGCGGACATCGGCATAGGATCCTGCCCAAAAACCGGGCAGGTCGCGGGTGATCTGGATCGGACGTTGCGCTGGGGAAAGCAGAGTGATTTTGAGCGCTTCGCCTCCCACCACAGGATGCCGTGTGACGCCAAAAAGTTCCTGCAGGCGCACCGAAATTTCCGGTACTGCGCCGCCGTAGTCTATTGGTACTTTACGTCCAAGCGGAGTTTCGAATGAACCCGGCGCGCGCCGGTCCAACTCTTGTGCCTGGTTCCAATCCAGCCGGGCACGTAAAGCGGGCAGCAGATCGAACCGTTTCCAATCGTCGGCATTGCGTACGCCTGAAAGCATGGGCAGCAGCCAGTCTTCGATCGTGTCGGTCAGCCCCTGAAGGGTGAAATCGGGCAGGTCAGCCCCTTCGGCTCGGACCAATTCTACGCGGGCGGCCAGTCGTGCAGCGGCCCCTTCCAGCCGTAATCCCAAGTCACGCACACCGTCTAGCATGGCCTGTGCTACTTCGTCGTCCGGCACGTCTTTCCATATGCGGTCGCTCAGAGTGATCGCACCGAGTCTTTCCTGCTTTCGTGCCACGACCCGACGCTCGCGTTTGGACCATTCGCAGCTTTCGACCCAGTTTACCTGATCCGCAAAAAGATCGCGGATTTCCCGTTCCGTGATTTGCGCTGCCATGCGTACGCGCGCCTCACGCGGGTTTCCGTCCGTATCCGTGACCACAAGATAGGGCGCGGCGGCCAGCGTGTCGTCATTTTCTAACATCACCCCTTTTCCGCCAGACAGAACATGGCGTGGCACATCGCCTTTGCGGCGTTGCCCGATCCGGTCGGGATAGGCCAGAGCTGCCATTGCGGCTGGACTCAGGTCACTGGAGGGGCCTTTGGCTCGGAGTCGTTTGGTCTCTGCCTTGATCCGGTCCACGGCGCCTGCATTCACCTGCCAGACCCGGTTGCGCTGAAACGCTCTGACGTCGCGCAAGGCTTCCAGGCGTAGCAGCATGTCCACCGGCGCACCTTTCAGCGGATCGCGCTCGGCCATCAGCGCAGCCAAAGGAGCGGCACCCGGTCCGGCGCGTTCTAGCATATGCCCCAGTCGAGGGTGCAGGGGCAGTGCCGACAACGCCCGTCCATGATCGGTGATCCGCCCTTTGGTATCCAGAGCGCCCAGCATCGTCAGCAGGGCTTTCGCTTCAGCCATCGTGCCTTCGGGGGGCGGTGTCAGAAAGGCGAGGTCGCCTGGTTCCGCGCCCCAAAGTGCCAGTTCCAGCGCCAGCCCGGTCAGGTCGGCGGCTTCGATTTCGGCTGGTGGGTAGGCAGCCAGTGCGCCTTCTTCTCCCTTGGACCACAGCCGGTAGCACACCCCTTCGGCCACACGCCCAGCACGACCAGAGCGCTGGGTGGCCTCGGCTTGCGTCACACGTTCGGTGACCAGCCGTGACATGCCCGAGCCCGGATCGAACCGCGCCCGCCGTGCTTGCCCCATATCGACCACCACGCGGATGTCGGGGATGGTCAACGATGTTTCGGCAATCGAGGTCGCCAAGACCACTTTGCGACCTGCCTCAACGGGCGCTATCGCTGCGCGCTGGGCGGCAAAGGGCATTGCGCCGAACAGGGGACGTACCACGCAGTCACCGGGCAATCGCCCGGCCAAGACTGACTCGGCCCGTCGTATTTCGCCCTCGCCGGGCAGGAACACCAGTAGGCCACCGCCGAAGGCGCGAGTATCTCGTTCCGCTTGCACCACCAGATCGACCAGAGCGTCCAATCGCCGTACCTGCGCACCCAAGGGCCGCTCCAGCCACCGGGTTTCAACCGGGTAGCTGCGCCCTTCGGACGTGACCAGCGGCGCTTCCATCAGTTGACCCACTGGTTCCGCATCAAGTGTGGCCGACATTGCGAGCAAGATCAGGTCGTCCCGCAGCGCACCGGTAACTTCCAGGCACAACGCCAGCCCAAGGTCAGCATTCAAGGACCGTTCGTGGAATTCGTCGAAGATCACCGCACCGACACCCGGCAGATCGGGGTCGGATTGCAGCATCCGGGTCAGGATGCCTTCGGTCACCACTTCGATCTGGGTTGCTTTCGAGACCTTCGCGTCGCCGCGCACCCGATAACCGACCGTCTCACCTGCGCGTTGGCCCAGCGTCTCGGCCATCCGTTCGGCAGCGGCGCGCGCAGCCAGTCGTCGCGGCTCAAGCATCACAATCTTGCCGTCGCACAATCCCGCCTCAAGCATTGCCAAAGGCACTCGTGTTGTTTTGCCCGCACCCGGTGGGGCCTGCAGCACAGCGCGGCCCTTGGCCTTCAAGGCCGCAAGCAGGTCAGGAACAGCGTCATCAATCGGCAGGCGTATCATGCGGGCTTTATCCGCCAAGCGCCGGGCAAGGTCCAGTTCCGACACGCGGCACCACACTAAGCGGCGCAAGGCACTGGACAAACCCCGCATTGCACCGTCATTTAGGCGAAAATCGGGTAAGGGGCCGCGCATGACAATTGCTGAGCTGAGCGACAGGATTTTGAACGGTGAGCGCCGCGCGCTGGCGCGTGCGATCACTCTGGTCGAGAGTGGCCGTGAGGATCACAGGCTGCAGGCGACCGAGCTTTTGGCGCATCTGGCCAAAGCTGGGCGCCAATCCTTGCGCATTGGCCTGTCCGGCACGCCCGGAGTGGGCAAGTCCACCTTTATCGAGAGCTTTGGCATGATGCTGATCGAGCAGGGGCTACGCGTGGCGGTTCTTGCCGTTGATCCCAGCTCGGCCCGTTCGGGGGGCTCGATTCTGGGGGACAAAACCAGGATGGAACGTCTTAGCCGCGAGAAAAATGCGTTCATCCGCCCGTCGCCCAGCCAATCTCATCTGGGCGGTGTCGCCCGGCGTACGCGCGAGGCAATTGCCCTGTGCGAAGCCGCCGCTTTCGATGTGGTGCTGATCGAAACAGTGGGTGTGGGCCAGTCGGAAACCGTGGTTTCCGAGATGTCTGACCTGTTCCTGTTGCTGCTGGCCCCAGCGGGTGGAGATGAATTGCAGGGCGTCAAACGCGGCATCATGGAAATGGCCGACATAATTCTGATCAACAAGGCTGACGGAGATCTGAAATCCACCGCCACCCGCACATGCGCCGATTACGCCGGTGCTCTGCGTCTGTTGCGCAAACGACCTCAAGACCCCGAGGGGTTCCCGAAGGCGATGACCGTCTCGGCGGTTGAAGAGCACGGGTTGGAGGACGCATGGTCAGAGATGCAGTCCCTTTCGCAAAGCCGAAGGGATAGCGGTCACTGGGATGCGAACCGAGCGGAACAGGCGCAATATTGGTTTGAACAGGAGGTCCGGGCAGCCCTTCTCGCGAAACTTTCAACTGCACAGGCACGGGCTGAAATGGAACAACTGGGTGCGCAAGTGCGCGCGGGGGGGCTAAACCCTTCGGCGGCTGCTGAGGCGATGCTGGCCTCTCTGATGGCTCGTTGAATGGGCTTGCTCTGTCCCAGCAGCGAGAATCTTCTTAAAGTTGTCCTGGTTGCTGACGCGGGTACAGAAAAATGATATTCTGGGGCTCCTGACGCTTTGGATCCGCACGAATGCCCCGAATAACTGGGACAAACAACGACGACGATATAGACGTCACTGGCGATAGCGGGACCCTGAACGGGGATCCGCAGGGTTCCCCAATTGATAATGTTCGGGGTCGGGGTGGCGATGATGACATTGAAATCATCAACAGTACCATTGCCGAAAATGTCGTAGGCAATGCCGGCAGCGACACCATTACCGTCACCAACAGCACCATTGAGGGGCGCATTGCAGGTGGCGCGGATGCGGATACGGTCGATATCAGTGGCTCGACTGTGGGCAATATCCGTTTGGGGTCTGGAAACGATACCCTGAATTTCAGCAGCACCTCGGTCAGCGGCGACATTCGAGGTGGTAGTGGCACCGATACCTTGAACTTACCCGTTGGGACCGTAGTGTCTGACAGCGTATTTGGCACGTTTACCGTTCAAGATGGAGTCGGCTATTCCGTGTCCAGCGGCACCTTCACGCTGCCCTCGGGCACTGAGGTGACGTATTCGGCCTTTGAGAATGGTTCAGGGGTTCCGTGCTTTACTCGCGATACCCGAATTCTCTCTAATCGCGGGGAACGCCCGATTCAAACGCTGGACGTTGGGGATATGATCCCCACTATGGAGCATGGAGCCCAACGCATCCGCTGGATTGGTCGGCGTCGTTTCGACCGAGTGGACTTGTTGGGTAACCCTCGATTGCTTCCAGTGCGCATTCTGGCCGGAGTATTGGGTAACGGGATGCCAAGGAGAGATTTACTGGTTTCGCGCCAGCACCGGATGTTGGTTCAATCCAAGATAGCCGAGCGGATGTTTGGTACCCCCCAAGTACTGGTTCCCGCAATCAAATTGACGGTCTTGCCCGGGGTTTTCGTTGATGAAAGTGCGGAAGAGGTCGAGTATTTTCACCTGCTGTTTGATAGCCACCAAGTGATCTTCGCCGAAAATGCGCCAACCGAAAGCCTGTTCATCGGGGACGAGGCCCTGAAGTCCCTTGGCGTGGATGCTGTCCGGGAGATTATTGAGATATTTCCAGAGTTGATCGAAAAACGGCTGACACCACGGCCTGCGCGCTATATCCCACAGGGACGGGAGCAGAAGCACCTTTTGCAGCGGCATCTCAAGAACAACAAGCCTTTGCTGCAGGCGCTAGTTCACACGGTCGGTAATGTTACCGCAAAGAATTCGCGCGATCCGTCTTGACCCTACCTGCGATTCCCACTACACGCATCCAACCAGTTTTCGGGCGCGACTTCGGGTTGCGCCCCTTGTGATTTGGCCGACGGTGCTATGCCCGGCCTCCAGAAACAAAGGAAGAAACCATGTCGCGCCGTTGCGAACTGACCGGAAAAGGCCCGATGACTGGCAACAATGTCAGCCACGCCAAAAACAGAACACGCCGTCGTTTTCTGCCCAACCTGAATGACGTTACCCTGCAGTCCGAAACTCTGGGCCGCGGCGTCAAGCTGCGCATCTCGGCAGCCGCGCTGCGCTCGGTCGACCACCGCGGTGGTCTGGACGCGTTCCTCGCCAAAGCCAAGGACGAAGAGCTGTCGGCAAACGCGCTGAAAGTGAAAAAGGAAATCGCTAAGGCACAAGCTTCGGCCTAAATCCTTTTTCTTGCCAAGAATTCAACCCTGTACCGCAAGGTGCAGGGTTTTTTATTGCGCGATCTGTTCCTGAAATGGAATTAAATTTGCAACCACGGTGATATTGTTCACATACGCTGCGCTCATACTGATTTATGTTTAGTCATATTCATCTGGCGGAGTTCAACCCCATGTCTTTAAAGTTGTCTGATTTCTTCTCCCTGTTGGCTGCCTTTTTTGGCAAGACGTTTGGGACATGTGTTCGGATGCAACGACAGGTGAATCGGTTGCATACGAGCCTGACCAAAGGGTCTGTCAAACGTCCCGGATTGGACGGCTGACGATACAACCAAGGCTGCGGGCTTCTGGCGCACCCGATAGCGCTTGAAGCCCGTTTCGCGTCCGGCCTATACCGGGCGCAGGATGAAGCCGATATTGAATAAATTTCTGCCTTTGGCGTTGTCACTGCTCGTTATTTTGACTGGGCAGGGCGTGGCCGCATCACGCGGAATAGACAGCGCGGTGGGGCAGATGGTTCTGTGCACCGGTACGGGTCCAGTCGTTGTCTACATGGACGCCGAAGGCCAACCGACACAGCCTCCGCATTTCTGTCCCGAATACGCGCTGACCCTATTGGGGGCGATAACACTTGCGGCTCCCGCCGTGCCTGTTGCGCCGACCAGTGTTCAGGCCGCGCCGCTGCGAAAGACAGATAACCTCATTGCTGCGCCAATCCCGAACAGACCAGCGCGCGCGCCTCCGGTGTCGATCTGATCTCTTTCATTTCTTCAGACATCTAAGCAAGGAGAGGCGTAATGTCCCTCAAATCCATACTGTTCACTACTCTGGCTGCTGTAACGCTGGCTACTTCTGCTTTGGCGCAGGATACGATCACTGTTGACGACGCTTATGCCCGGTCGTCGGGAAAGACAGCCAAGGCCGGAGCAGCCTTCATGATGATTCAGAACACAGGCGACGCGGATGATCGGCTGATCGGAGTGGAATCCGAAGCGGCTGCGCGGGTTGAACTGCATACCCATTTGGTCGACGACAACGGCGTGGCCAAGATGGTTCATGTCGAAGAAGGTTTCGTCATTCCCGCAGGCGAGGCGCATATGCTGAAACGCGGTGGCGATCATGTGATGTTCATGGGCCTAACTGCGCCATTTGAACAGGGTGAGACAGTTCCCGTGACGCTAATCTTCGAAAAAGCCGGTGAGGTTGAGGTTGAAGTTCCCGTGGATCTGGAACGCAAGGGCGAAGATGGCCACGGGTCGCATTCGCACTAAGGCTACACCTGTCTTTGGGCCGCGCTGCGGCCGTCATCCAAGCGTCAGGTCGGGCTTTGCCCGACCTGTTTTCGTTTTCGAAGCTGTATCAGCGATTGACCACGCGCATCGCGATACGGTCATGGGCACGTTTGAAGCGAGCGGTCAGCCAGAACATCACCGCGGAAAAGGCAAGGGCTCCGAAGGCGATCGCCCAGCCGAGCGCCACCATTCCACTGCCGGGCCAGAAGATCAGCACCAGTCCGATTATCAACGCAACGATTCCCGAGTTGCGCACTGAAGGCGCATCAGGGTGCTGATCCGACATTTGTCGCCACGCCATCAGCGACCCAATACCTATGATCAATGCCCAAGCGCCCAGCAGGAAGAAAGTCAACCGCGCCACACCCTCAGGCCAAATTAACAGTATCAGTCCGATCAATAGCGCGCCGACACCGACGCCGCCGATCAAGCCACGCCGACCGAAGCCCAGAAGAGTTAGCCCGCCGTCTACAATCAACAGAAGACCGACGAGGCGCAAAAGTAAGGATATGCTGCCGGTTGGCCAGAACAGGGCAGCTATTCCCAGAGCTCCCGCCAGCACTCCGCGCAGCAGGAACGTCCACCAAAGCCCCGCGAGCTGGTCGCCAAGCGCGTCACGACCGTCCAGGCTGCCGTCTTCAAGGATTTCCTCGCGAGGGTGCTGAGGGTTTGCCATTGTGTTCTCCGGACCTGTTAGGTCTTCAGTATAAACAAATAATTCCAATGATGTCTGCCGTCATCTCCAGTTCAGCAGCCCCTCGATCCACCGCGGAACGGTTTCTGTCGCAGGGCCGAGTATGACCTCGTCAAAACTGGCGGCGCCGGTGGAGGGCTCAAGGTTCAGCTCAACCGTATGTGCGCCCGATTGCATGGCTTCGTACACGAAGGCAGCTGCGGGATAGACCTGACCTGACGTACCTATAGCGGCAAACAAGGTCGCCTCGGCCAGGTGGTCATAAATGACGTCCATCTGATAGGGCATTTCCCCAAACCAGACCACATCCGGGCGTGCCGTGGGGGCGGCGCAGGCAGGGCATGTTTCGCCCACAGCCATCTGGGGCGGGGCAGGCCAGCGGTGATCACAGGCGGCGCAAAGCGCCCCGGCCAACGTGCCATGCATGTGGATCACGTTTGAGGCGCCACCGGCCTCGTGCAGGCTGTCGACGTTCTGGGTCACGATCACAACTTCGCCCGAGTATTTTTTTTGCAGGCGGGCCAGTGCCTCATGCGCGGCGTTGGGCTGAGCCTTGGCGGCCTGAACCCGGCGGGCGTTGTAAAAGTCGTGAACCAAAGCAGGGTTGCGAGAGAAGCCTTCAGGTGTGGCGACATCCTCGACCCGGTGTTGTGCCCACAGCCCGCCTTCGTCGCGGAAGGTTCCCAAGCCGCTTTCGGCGGAAATCCCGGCCCCAGTCAAAATGACGATCTTTCCCATGGCGGCCTCACGCGTTACACCTCGGTTCATGACTTACCGTATCCTCTTTGTCTGTCTGGGCAATATCTGCCGGTCTCCCGCCGCCGAAGGCGTTTTCCGCGCTCGTGCCCCCCATCACACGACCGACAGCGCAGGGACTTCGGGGTGGCATATCGGAGATCCACCTTATGGACCGATGCAAGCGGCGGCCCGGGCCCGAGATTTCGACCTGAGCGACCTTCGCGCACGGCAATTTGTGGCTGATGATTTTGATCGGTTCGATCTGATTATCGGTATGGATGCTGAGAATATCGTGAATATTGAAGCCCTACGGCCATCGGGTAGTGAAACCCCGGTGCATCTTTTGACCGATTTCGCACCCCATACTGGTGCGGACCACGTGCCCGATCCTTACTACACTCGTGATTTTGACGGCGCGCTTGATTTGATCGAAGCGGCGGTTGAGGGGTTAGAAAGGCATTTGCGGGCCTAGACCATCACTTTTAGTTTGTCGGTCAACCATGGCAGTTGGGCCAGCGCTGGATTGACGATCTGGTTGCGCATCAGTCTGCGCATCATTCCCGCAACCTCTTTCGGGACTTGATCGGACCAGTCGGTGCGGGTGAACAAGGAAATCGTACGCGAGAATTCCCCGAATGGCGCTGGGTGCGCCTGTAGCGCGTCGTGGAATCGTGCCGCTCTCATGTAGCCCAGTGGTGTGGTGATGGCCCAGCCCAGTCCACGCGCGACCATCGCCATCAGCGCCAGATGTGAACCGATCTCGAACCGCTCCTCGTAACTCGGTTGTTGTTTCGCCAGATGCGCTTCAATCTGGCGGCTGATCAACTGTTCACGGGTATAGCGCAGAAAGGGCAGCTCTTGCATCGCATTGTCCGCCCCTTTGGGGGTCACCAGGATGAATGGGTCCTGTACCAAGGGGTATTCGACAACACCTTCCAACACTTCCCCGGAATGAGCTGAGACCACCAGATGCAGGCGCTGGGCTTCAAGCTCGGCGAACAGGTCCAGACTGGGCAAGGTGATCAGTTTGAATTTTGAGCGGGTCAGGCTGTCAGCCAGCAGGGTGGCCAACCGCGGGGTCAGGTCATTGTCAAAATCATCAATCAGCCCGATGGAGAGTGTGGTCAGGTGCCCCAAATCCATTACGGTCAGTTCGCTTTGGGCCATCTGCAGCTCGGCTAAAACCGCTTCGGTCCGCGCCAGAAAACTGAGCCCAGCCTGCGTCAGCCGCATCGGGCGCCGCCCGTGATCCACCAGCTCGGTCCCAACGGCGTTTTCCAGATTGCGCAATTGCTGCGACACCGAAGGCTGGCTGAGCCCGGTGATCTCGGCTGCCTGTGCCACCGATCCCGTCCGCGCCAAAGCCTCGAATACTTCGAGCCCGCGCAGGGTCAGCCCTTTCATTACCATCAGATATACCTTTCGCTGCACCTTTTCTGAGGCGCAGTGCGGATCAGGTCAAGGATTGAGGCGCTGTTAGCTGCAGATCGCCTGCGCCATCTGGCCGAAGTTCCGATACCGGTCCCAGAGCGCATCGTCGCGCGCTGTCTGCGACATCTTCAACTCTTGCGCCTGGTGCGGATCGGTAAACCACTTGGCGACCTTTTTCTGATCGCTACGCGTCAACGCCTGATTGGCGACACGTTGAATGCAACTGCACCGGTCACGTGTTGCGGCTGTCCGGTCGGATGCCAGACACGCCCGTTTGATCTGCGCTGCGTCCGCAGCCGGAGCAACCGCCGTCAGCGATGCCACATAAAATGCGATAAAGAGGAACTGTTTCATGCTCATGCCTCGTTTTTGCCTGCCCGGAGAGGTCTGATGCCCCTCTCGGTCTGCGCGGGAGTATGAATCAAACGGGATTCCGGATCAATGGACAAGATTTCCCGCATCAAAAATCCCGCTTCCCTTCTCTTAAGCGCTAATCGTGCCGTTTTTGTGGCTGTAGATGCGACTCCAGCCAAATCGCGAAAAAACAAGGCGTCCAGATCGCTATTGCCTGCCACAGGAGATGCCAAAAGGCTTTCAGAGGCCGCTCCGTTCGCATCGATCACATTGTGCTGGTTCAACAGCAGGTGATGGAAGTAGGCTGTTTTCTGATCCGACATCCGCGCTATCCCTGCGTCAACCAAACTGATGGCGGGCACAAAGACTTCGGATACACCAAAATGCAACTCGGCCATTGGGTGAGTGATCATCAGCCTGTGTTGTTGCGACACCTTCAGAGGTGCAAAATTCGACAATGCTTCGCAGGGGATTTCGACCATTTTGAACTGACCGGTCGCAATCACACTCTGTGCACCGACCCAGCACACTGGTTGGAGCCCTTTGTCCTGTGTCCAAATGACGTCGCCTGGGTTGAGCGCCTCAATTGGCAGGTATCCTGTATCGGTCCGTATCAGTGTTCCGCTACAATAGCAGATCGGAGTGACATAATCGACGGCTGCAAAG
This sequence comes from Ruegeria atlantica, assembly GCA_013032095.1. Lineage (GTDB taxonomy): Bacteria > Pseudomonadota > Alphaproteobacteria > Rhodobacterales > Rhodobacteraceae > Ruegeria > Ruegeria atlantica_E. Next base: position 87,827 of record WQBJ01000013.1, read on the forward strand.
CTAGGGCCTTCCTGCGTGTCAACAACAGTCAACTCTACTCCGGCGGGTGGGAAATCGCCCGGCCCGCCGATAAATGCAATACCCTCTACCGTCCCGAATGCAGGAGAAGAGTTGTTAACATTGAAAGCAACAGCCTGCCAAGTGTTTGTGCCGTCTGTCAGCGTGATGCCATATTCGGCCTCGACCCGAGTGCCATCGGTGAATAGCGTGCTGTCGATTGTCTGGTCGCCGTCCAGCCTTTGATTACCGTCATTATCGGAAAAGTTGGCATCACTTCCCGCATCGGTTATGAAAACCTCGGTTGCTACGCGAGAGTCTATGGTGATGGTTTCACCAATCAGATGAATGCCCGTTCCCTGATTGAGTCCATCCAGCCCCTGCGGTGCCGAGATCGACAACTGGCTTTCACCTAGTACAAAAATCGAATATTCGGCCAATTTTTACTGCTTTCTTGTTTAGGAATAGGCCGTTCAGCGGCAACATCTTAGCTATTCGCAAATATTGGGTAAATGCTGTCAGGCACAAAGACGCGCCGCGCGCCTTTGTTGCAACGCTTCAACGCTTGACGAGGCCCAAAACTCCGGACATATCCCACTTCATGACAGACCTCGCTCATATCCGCAATTTCTCCATCGTCGCGCATATCGACCATGGCAAATCCACCCTTGCTGATCGGCTCATCCAAGAGACCGGAACGGTCAAGGATCGCGACATGAAGGAACAGTTGCTCGACAGCATGGATATCGAGCGGGAACGTGGCATCACCATCAAGGCCAACACGGTCCGCATCGACTATACCGCCGATAATGGCGAGCAATATGTTCTGAACCTGATCGACACGCCCGGCCACGTGGACTTTGCCTATGAGGTCAGCCGCTCTATGCGCGCAGTCGAAGGCTCGCTGCTGGTCGTGGACTCGACCCAAGGTGTCGAGGCGCAGACGCTGGCCAACGTCTATCAGGCCATCGACGCCGATCATGAGATCGTGCCGGTACTGAACAAGATCGACCTGCCCGCGTCCGACTGTGACCGCGTGGCCGAGCAGATCGAGGATGTGATCGGCATCGACGCGACCGACGCCATTCAGGTTTCGGCCAAGACGGGGCAGGGCATTCATGAGACGCTCGAGGCCATCGTCACCCATCTGCCCGCGCCGCAGGGCACTCTGGACGCGCCGCTCAAGGCGATGCTGGTGGATTCGTGGTACGACGCCTATCTCGGCGTCATCGTTCTGGTCCGCATCATGGACGGCACGCTGAAAAAGGGGATGCGGGTCAAGTTCATGTCGAACGGGACCCTGCATCATGTGGACCGTGTCGGCGTCTTCCGCCCCGAGATGGAGATGGTCGACAGCCTCGGCCCCGGCGAGATCGGCTTTCTGACCGCCTCGATCAAACAGGTCCGCGACACGCGCGTCGGTGACACCATCACCAATGACCGCAACGGCACCGAAGTGGCCCTGCCGGGCTTCAAACCCGCGCAACCGGTGGTGTTCTGCGGCCTCTTCCCCGTGGACAGTGCCGAATTCGAAGACCTGCGAGACGCGATCGAGAAGCTGGCGCTGAACGACGCCTCGTTCTCGTACGAAATGGAAACCTCTGCCGCGCTGGGCTTTGGCTTCCGCTGCGGTTTCCTTGGCCTGCTGCACCTAGAGGTCATCCGCGACCGCATCGAACGCGAATATGATATCGAGCTCATCACCACCGCGCCGTCGGTGATCTATCACGTCTACATGAAAGACGGCGAGATGATCGAGCTGCACAACCCCGCCGACATGCCCGACCCGTCCAAGGTCGACCACCTTGAGGAACCGCGCATCAAGGCGACCATTCTGGTGCCCGACGAATATCTCGGCGACGTGCTGAAACTCTGCCAGGACCGCCGCGGCATCCAGATGGACCTGACCTATGCGGGCAGCCGCGCCATGGTCGTCTATGACCTGCCGCTGAACGAGGTCGTCTTCGACTTCTACGACCGCCTGAAATCGGTGACCAAGGGCTATGCCTCGTTCGACTATCAGATGACCGGGTATCGCGAGGACAATCTGGTCAAGATGTCGGTGCTGGTGAATGACGAGCCGGTGGATGCGCTGTCGACCATGGTTCACCGCGACCGGGCCGAGATGCGGGGCCGGGCGATGTGCGAAAAGCTGAAAGACCTGATCCCGCGCCACATGTTCAAGATCCCGATCCAGGCCGCCATCGGAGGCAAGGTCATCGCCCGCGAGACCCTCTCGGCCCTACGCAAGGACGTGACCGCGAAATGTTACGGCGGCGACGCCACGCGGAAACGCAAACTGCTGGAGAAGCAGAAGGCCGGTAAGAAAAAGATGCGTCAGTTCGGGAAGGTCGACATCCCGCAGGAGGCGTTTATTTCTGCGTTGAAGATGGACAGCTAAGGCTGTCCGTTTTTGCGGCGGGTGGGCGAAGGCGGTTGGCGTAGCCAACTGCGTGCCCTCGCGGTGGGGTAGGGAGAGCGGCCGCAGCCGCTCAACTCATTACTTTTCTTTCCGAACGCCCTTGAAGGGCTTCTTGTCGGATGTTTTGACATCCATGAAGCGACCAGTTGATGTGTCGCGCTTCACGTAGTGGCCTGACGGTGTTTTGGTTTGAGAACGGCCTCTGACCATTCCTTTCCTGCGTCCGTCACCTGAGGGTGGATTGGTAGCCATTTGGGCCTCCTTACCTTGTGTGACAATTGGGTACGCAGTAGGCGCAACCATCCGATAGGATGTATCGTTGCTTTGCCGCTGCCACAGCGCTCTGGCAATTCGAATGCCAACCGAGCGGCACACGATTTACATATAGCGGTGGGTGGAGGCACGAGTTGTCGTCAACGTGCACCTCATGATACCCGTCAGGTTGCGGGTTTTGATTGACATAGTAATTGGGCATTAAATTGCCTCCAATGCTATTGCAATGAAGGCCGCTTGACTCATTCGGTATGAGTTGATTCACTCATATTGCACCCCGAATTACCGCCGCGACCTTCGAATGAGGTAGCGGAGCCGGAGTGAAGCGCTGTCTTGGCCTGCACGCCTTGGCAGCGCACTTGATTCCGGCTGTCATGTTGATACTGCGATGGGGGGGTATCGCTGTCAACAAGATATAGTAATCTCGTCAAAATATTCCGCGATACTACCATCTACTACCAGATGTGGTGGCTTGTCAACAGGTTTTGGTGGTTTTCTGTGGATAACTTTTTGTTTTTTTGTAACCGCCCACTGATCAGCGCTCAGTTGTCAAGCGTCGGTGCATGACAGTGGATTGCGTCTTTTTTTGACTACCCGCCCGGCGGCACCGCCGGGCCGCGCCGACCCGCCCCCATGGGGCGGCGCGTTTGCGCCACCCCTCGGGTCGGTCGCGGCCCTCAGTTCTGTTGATCAACCGTTGCAGCTCGTTTGCATCCGGGGCTCCGCCCGTTCGAAAGCGAAACTGTGCCGCCGTCAGCCATCTCTCGCCAATCCGGCGCATCGGATGCTGACGCCCTCCGGGCGTGACCCGTTTCGTGGTATTGTCATCACACCCCAAAAACACGGGAGGATGAATCAATGAAACATCTGTCTCTGGTCGCTGCTTTCTGCCTGCTCGCCGCGCCCGCCTTTGCCCATCAATGCCCTACCGACATTGCCGCCATCGATGCGGCTCTGGCTGCGGGTCCTGACCTGTCTGACGAGCAGATCGCACAGGTGGAAACTTGGCGCGACGAAGGTGCCGCGCAGCACGATGCAGGTGATCATGACGCGTCGGTTGCAACTCTGGCCCAGGCCAAAGAACTGCTTGGCCTGAACTGACTTCTTATCGCCGATCCGGTTTGGTAAACGGGCTGTGCGATTGCGCGGCCCCTCGGGTCGGCGCTGCCCGCTGTTCTTTTGCTCAGCTGTCTCAATTTGCCCGGATCACCACGCAGTCTGACCCAGATCAAGGACCACTCCCAGCCTCAGTTCTACAGTCCCCGAAAACAGACTGGTAAAAACGAGGCCCCTATGTCGCCCCTGACGCTGATCATTCACATCTTCCTTGGTTCCACCCTTGCAGGCTCCGCTGTGATTGCGGTTCTGGTCATGGGGCATGCATCGTGGACAACTCTGCTGATCGCTGCTGTTGTTGGGTTTGTCGCGGCGTTTCCGGTCTCGTTTCTGGTGGCCCGCAAGCTCGAAAGCTGAGCGCCACCAACGGTCGATTAAGATACGCGTGCTGAGGCGCCGCTTTAGACGCAAAGAACTTAATGTGTTATCCTCCGTCCGGGGGACCGCGTTCAGGCGGCCTTATTATTCAGATGCTTGCAACGCCTGACCCTCAGAAATGAGAGGTTATTATGCACAAGTTCTTGACGACGACCGCAGCCACAGTCCTGACCCTCGGCCTGTCGGCGGGTTTGACCAGCGCCGAGTCCTATGACGCCGCAGGCAAAGGCATGGGAACGGAAGAGAACCACGTCTTCAGTATCTCGGACGGCCACGCGGTGGTGAAATCCCAGACTAATTATGAAAGCTTCGAGGTTGCCGCCGGGCACCCTCTGGAAGGCGCTTCGGGCATGTGCTTCGGTTCCATTCTGGTCAACGGGGCCGGGATCTCGGGCACCGGGAATTGCGTGTTTGACACTGCCTCCGGGGAAAAGGCTGTGATGACATGGATTGCAACGGGCCGCGGCGATGATGGCGCTCTGACCGGTGACTGGACCGTATCAGGCGGCTCGGGCAATTGGGCCAGCGCGACGGGCGGGGGGACGTTCTCATCCTTCACCGACCCGGATACCAGAAAATTCGTCAACACGATTACCGGCAATATCACGGTCGACTGATTTCGATCTGACTGATGGGTGGGGTGCGCGGATCCGGTTGCCGTCTGCGCATCCTCAACCCTGTGCCGAACTGCCGGAGATTTCGTGAGGGCAGTATGCTCAGTTCATTGAAGTAATTTTTTCAAAGGGGGACAGTTATGGATTCTCAAATGCGTTCCGAACTCTCAATGGGTCGTTTGGACCACTACTATCACATCATGCGCACCACGATCTTTGCCTATGTCGCCCTCGCGGCAATCATCGGGTTTGGCCCCGAAGGGATATCTCTGGCGCTTATCGTGCTGGTCATCGCAACTGCCGCCTATGGCATTCTGGCAGGCAAAACCGCGCTGGAGGATGTGGAAAACCTGCGGGATGACATGGACGAGGAGTTTGCGCAGACCAGTTTTGCCAAGGGGATAAAGACCCGCAACATGAAGGGGTTGATTATGACCTCCAATGTGTTGCTCGGCCTCATTGGGTTGGCAGAATTGATCGCAATTTTCACCTAATTACATGAAAAGTAGTTGGGTTTTCCGGCCCATCCCTTGTTTGGAGCCGCCCGCTATCTAACGGTCGCCTAAATCCTCTATGAAGTTTCCCTTAGGTAAGTTGTAACCGGGGGGCGCTCTCCCAATCTGTTCAGCAGGCCAAGGACGGCCTTGAGTTTTGGAGGAGAGAGCCAATGACCAGATTTATGACTGCCGGAGCAGCCGCTCTGGCCACGACCCTCACCCTTGGAACGGCCGCTCTGGCCGATACGCCGGATCTACGCGGTACGTGGTTTGGGTCGTATACGACCGTTTCGCCGACGCATTACCACCGTGGCGACGAACCCAGATTCAATCAGGCCGAGTGGATGCTGGATGTCCAGATGCAAGAGGACAACGTCTTTTGGGGGCCCAGCAAGTGGCGCCGCGACGGCGACAGCGAGTGGACTGAATACGAAGCCACCGGAACGATCAGCCTGGATGGCTCGGGTTCGATTGGCATCGTGGAAACGGCCCCCTTGGTCATCGGCGCGAATGCGTTGATCGATGCTCAGTATCAAGACGGTAAAATCTATGCGGATTTCCGTAGCCTGCGTAACGGAACAACCTACAGCACTGTTCTAGAACGGCAGGTGAACTGAAGCGTCTCTGGCCCGGTCGGGCTGTAGGGGGTACCAGCTGCGAATCTACCGCAGCGCGTAGTAGGTAATCCTGGTCGGGTCGGAGCGCTTCTCAATAACGGAACCAGCGTCTCCGATGGGAGGGGACGGGTCGGGCGGTCTTAACGTTGCCCGCGACAGGGTCCGGAGCGACCCATGCCGGACAGCGGCGTTCCCCGGGGTGGGGCTCTGGACTTCGCGGACCTTCAGCGCGGTGTCGCAGGTAGTACACAGGCTCGTCCGACCCAAGTTCCGATTTTTCCCCCCTTTGGGTCGCGTGGTCTTCACAACATCGAAGGGGCGCGCGATTCGAGCACAAATGCATCTGCAGAGGGCTGAACCCACTTTTGTACCCGCATTTTGATGGCCGATTTGATTTTGCACCTGCAGAAAAACAGAAAAATCAGACCCTTTTCGGCAGTTTTGACTTATCCTGCGCCAAACAAACGTCGTTTCACGGTTTCCGGAGTTATCCACAAAGCTTTCCCGCAGGATATCAACACGTTATCCCCGCCTAATTTTTATGCTGCAGTGCTATTTTCTTGTCGGGTGACGACTCCAATGCAACAGTTTGGTTACCGCAACGGTTCATAGGAACCAATGTGGGGCGCAAAGGCCAGGGGGTCAGGCGGTGATGACGGGTTCTAGGATGTGTCACGCACCGAAAAGACTTACCGGTGGATGATCAGCTGAACCGGATCTTGCTCCGGATCAGGGGTTCATCCTCTCAGAAGGCTGGCGCGTGCTGTGTGGTGCCGCTTGGCGCGACGCGGCAGCTTTGACCCCTTGCGGGGTCAGGGCAACTGGCTCGGGGCGTCTCCCTGACGCGTCGACCCTGCAAGGCGTCAGGAGTGTCCGAAAGGATACGTGCATGGACCGCGTCTACGCACCTGACGCCTTTTCCTTTTGCTGGAATTAGGTTGGACACGGGCTACCACTCTACCCCCAAAGTTAATTGAAACGGGGTTCTTGTGTGTGCACAAGAACCCCGCTGGTTTGTCAGGCATCAACCTCGTATCGGATGCTGGGTCAGTAAAACTACCGCGCCCGAGTTGATTTTATAGATTCTCTTGAACGTCTGTGGCGGCGCTCTGAATTGCATCACCAGCGTTCTCAATATCTTTTCCGGCGCCCTTCGCGGTTTCGCAGGCGGTGAGGGTGAACAGGGCGAGCCCGACCAGAATTGCACGGATCATCAGTGTCTCCATTTGAATTGGCTTTCGTTGCGTAGCAGATTTACTTGATTGCAACCAGAGCCTTGCGACCTGTTTAACACTTACGGGTCGCCGAAGAGTATTTTTGAGCTGACCAATTGGATCGTGATCGGTTAAAGGCTCAGCCTTTCTCTTCGCTGCAGAACATGTCGTAGACCAGTTCAAGCATACGACGTGGGCGGTCATCTGCCAGACGGTAATAGATCGCTTTGCCCTCGCGGCGCGGCGTCACCAGCCCTTCAAGACGTAGGCGTGACAATTGTTGAGAGACGGCAGCCTGGCGGGCCGACAGCAGTTCTTCCAACTCGGTTACTGATTTTTCACCCGACACGAGATGGCACAGGATCATCAAGCGGCCTTCGTGGCTGATGGCTTTCAGGAAATTCGACGCGCGCGTCGCGTTTTCGACCATTTTGTCGAAAGACTTTGGAGACATATCTTGCGAAAGCTGGGGGAGGGCCATCGTTTGTTTCCTTTTTTGCCCGGATTTGGGGCGTGTGTGAGTGCGGGATCGCTGATGCGAGATGCCTCGATACATATTTTGAACATGTATTTCCATATGCATGAATCAAAATGACGTGATGTGAGGTGGGAAACCTATGGGGAACGAATTCCGCATATAACTCGATTTGAGCAGGGTCGGGTCTCAAAGCGCTGCCGCGGAGCCCGAAGTATCCGGCCCCCCTTGCAGCCCCTCGGTGGCGACACTAAGACTCAGGTAACGTTTCTTCGGGTAGTGTCCCGATCCATAGCAAAGCAGGCAGGTTCAGAATGTTCGATCCAGTTGATACCTATATGAATACGCTCGTCCCGATGGTGGTCGAACAGACCAGCCGGGGCGAACGCGCCTACGATATTTTCTCGCGCCTTCTGAAAGAGCGGATCATCTTCATCAACGGTCCGATCCACGACGGGATGAGCCATCTGGTCGTCGCCCAGTTACTGCACCTAGAGGCGGAAAATCCCAGCAAAGAGATCTCGATCTACATCAACTCGCCCGGCGGCGTTGTGACCAGCGGTTTGTCGATTTACGATACAATGCAGTACATCAAGCCGAAATGTTCGACATTGGTGATCGGTCAGGCGGCCTCGATGGGGTCGGTTCTGCTGGCCGGTGGCGAGAAGGGAATGCGTTTCTCATTGCCCAACAGCCGGATCATGGTGCACCAGCCCAGCGGTGGCTATCAGGGCCAAGCCAGCGACATTATGATTCACGCGGCCGAGACGCAGAAACTCAAAGATCGCCTTTATGACATCTACGTGCGTCATACCGGCCAGACCAAAAAAGCGGTTGAAAAGGCGCTGGATCGTGACAATTTCATGAGCCCGGAAGAGGCGAAAGATTGGGGCCACATCGACGAAATCGTTGAAAACCGCGCCAAAATGGACGGCGACGAGGCCTGAATTTAAGTCCCCGCGTCAAAGGCGCGGGGCGCATTTTGAGATTGTAGCCGTCTCGGTGCTGTCCTAAGCTGCACCAACAGGCGGCAAGCGCGGTCCGAAATGGATCGCTGGGATGGAGCCCGAAAGGTAGAACATGGCGACGAATTCAGGCGGTGACAGCAAGAACACGCTCTACTGTAGCTTCTGCGGCAAGAGTCAGCATGAGGTGCGCAAGCTGATTGCCGGTCCGACCGTCTTCATCTGTGACGAATGCGTCGAACTGTGCATGGACATCATCCGCGAAGAGACGAAGGCCAGTGGGCTGAAATCCTCGGACGGTGTGCCTACGCCGAAGGATATCTGCGAGGTTCTGGACGATTACGTGATCGGTCAGGCCACCGCCAAGCGGGTTCTGTCGGTGGCGGTTCACAACCACTATAAGCGCCTGAACCATGCACAAAAGGCAGGCAGCGATATTGAGTTGGCCAAGTCAAACATCCTGCTGATCGGCCCTACCGGCTGCGGTAAGACGCTGCTGGCGCAAACGCTGGCGCGCATTCTGGATGTGCCGTTCACTATGGCTGATGCAACCACCCTGACCGAAGCCGGGTATGTGGGTGAGGATGTCGAGAACATCATCCTGAAACTTTTGCAAGCCAGCGAATACAACGTCGAACGCGCGCAGCGCGGCATCGTCTATATCGACGAGGTCGACAAGATCACGCGCAAGTCCGAGAACCCTTCTATCACCCGTGACGTATCGGGCGAGGGCGTCCAACAGGCACTGCTTAAGCTGATGGAAGGCACCGTGGCGAGCGTCCCGCCGCAGGGCGGGCGCAAGCATCCGCAGCAGGAATTTCTGCAAGTCGACACCACGAACATCCTGTTCATCTGTGGCGGTGCGTTTGCCGGCCTGGACAAGATCATCGCGCAGCGCGGCAAGGGTTCTGCCATGGGCTTTGGCGCAGATGTGCGCGACAATGACGAACGCGGCGTGGGCGAGATCTTCAAGGATCTGGAGCCCGAAGACCTGCTGAAATTCGGCCTGATCCCGGAATTCGTCGGCCGTCTGCCGGTTCTGGCGACGCTGGAAGATCTAGATGAGGATGCTCTGGTTACCATCCTGACCAAGCCCAAGAACGCTCTGGTCAAGCAATACCAGCGCCTGTTCGAGCTGGAAGACGCCGAGTTGGCCTTTACCGACGATGCACTGAAGGCGATCGCCAAGAAGGCCATCGAACGCAAAACCGGTGCGCGCGGGTTGCGCTCGATCCTGGAAGACATTCTGCTGGACACCATGTTCGAACTACCGGGTATGAAGAACGTGACCGAGGTTGTGGTCAACGAAGAGGCGGTGTCGTCCGACAAGCAGCCGTTGATTATCTACGCGGATGCAGCGGAATCGGCCTCGGCCGGATAAATTCAAAACGGTTTACGAAACACGGCGCGGCAAAGACCGCGCCGTTTTCATGTGAGGATAGCATGACGATTAAACGTATCTCTTCCGGTGGGGAATTTGAGGCGAAAATCGGTTATTGCCGGGCCGTTGTGGCTGGCGGTTGGGTTCATGTCGCCGGAACAGTTGGGCAGGGCGACGATGTGACAACGCAGTGCCGCTCGGCTTTACAGACGATCGGCAAAGCTTTGACTGAAGCTGGTGCCGGTTTCTCGGATGTTGTGCGAGTGACTTACATGTTGCCTGACCGCGCCGAATTTGAACCCTGTTGGCCGATTTTGCGCGAATACTTCGGGGACAACCCACCAGCTACATCCATGATCCAATGTGGGTTGATCGACCCCAAGTACCGAATTGAAATCGAAGTAACGGCTTACCTGCCGGAATAGTGGGTGCGGTCCTTGTGACACTGGACCTTGGCGTGCCTTTGGTCCATATCTGCGGGGACAGAAATGCCGGAGGCAACCGATGGGTATTTTGAACAGTCTATTGCGGGCCGTAACCTGGTGGAACGGGGCCACTCTGAACACACAGATTTACACCGCGCGTAAGGGCGTAAAAGTCGGCGAGGACGACGAGGGCAATGTGTTCTATCGAAACGCCGACGACAGCAAACGCTGGGTGATTTTCAATGGTGAAGCCGAAGCCAGTCGGATTGATCCTGATTGGCATGGATGGCTGCATCGCACATGGGATGAGCCGCCGACTGACAAGCCGTTACCGCACAAATCCTGGGAAAAACCACATCAGGAGAACCTGACAGGTACCGCGCTGGCCTATACACCTGCGGGTTCGTTGCGTCGCCAAGATCCGGTCGAACGCACCGACTATGAGGCCTGGAGCCCGGAATAAACGAGGCGAGCAATGTCGACTTACAATGTGACCGAAGTTCTTGTCGGCGGAGCCGTGCTGGCCTGTGCTATTGCCTTTGGCGTCTATGCGAGCCAGTCCACTGGCTTGTCGCAAGGCGGTAATGGGTACCAGCTTGAGGCTTCGTTCCGTTCGCTTGAAGGTGTGGGCGTGGGCACAGATGTGCGCTTGGCCGGGGTTAAGATCGGCACTGTGACAGGTGTTGACCTGAACCCAGACACTTACCGCGCTGACACTACGTTTACGATCCGCGACGGTATTCTGGTGCCGGATGACAGTGCCATTGTGATCTCCTCCGAAGGACTGCTGGGCGGCAATTTCGTCGAAGTGATGCCGGGTGGTTCGCCGTTTTATTTCGAACCGGGCGATCAGGTCGAAGACACACAGGGTGCCGTCAGCCTGATCTCGCTACTGGTTAAATTCGTGGCTGGGGACGGTGGCGAATGAAGCGTTTTGCTCTGATCTTAGCACTGCTAGCTGCAACAGGTGCAACGGCGCAGCAAAAGGTTGAGTCCGGTCCCGGAGCGATCCTACGAGGGTTGGATAAGGTCAGCGGTCAGACCGTTGATGTCGAAATGAACAGCGGTCAGTCTGGAGAGATCTTCGGGCTGGATGTTGCGTTGGGAGATTGTCGTTATCCGTCGGAGAACCCAACTGGCGATGCGTTTGCTTATCTGACGATTTGGGAAAAAGGTAAGTCGGATCAATTGTTTGACGGGTGGATGATCGCAACGTCTCCGGCGTTGAACGCGCTTGACCATGCCCGCTACGACGTTTGGGTGATCCGCTGTATTACACCTTCGGCTGACTGATTTATTTGAGCCGTGAAATCCGCACTGGCGTTAATCGCCTCTTCCAGTTCTCGCCGGTATTGCACGCGCGGAATCTCTATCGCCCCCAGAGAAGCCAGATGCGCCGTCAGGAACTGCGTATCGAATAGCTGAAACCCGGTTTGGCAGAGGCGGTCCACCAGATAAGCTAGGGCGACTTTCGATGCATCTGTCCGGCGTGAGAACATGCTCTCTCCGAAAAATGCGGCCCCTATTGTAACGCCGTAAACGCCACCGACCAGATGATCTCCCTCCCAAACCTCAAGCGAATGCGCGTGTCCCGAGTTGTGGATTTGATGGTACAGGTCGCGCAATTCAGCGTTGATCCACGTGTCGGCGCGATCTGCGCAACCGTCGACCACTCCGGCGAAGTCCTGATTGATGGTCACTGTGAAACCGCATTTGCGAATGCTCCGCGCAAGGCTACGCGACACGTGAAATCCATCCAAAGGGAAGACACCCCGAAACTTGGGGTCGACCCAGAACAATTCCGGGGCATCACGGTGTTCGGCCATCGGGAAAATGCCGATGGAGTAACCGTGTAAAAGGAGTTCCGGCGAAAGGCTCATGTAGAATACTCAAAGGGCGAAGGATTGGTGTCCTTCGCCCCTAGTTTGTTACTCGGCCATATTCTCCGCAAGCCAATGTTCCAGCCAGTGAATGTTGTAGTCACCGCTGTGGAGGTCGGGTTCCTGCAACAGCGCGTGAAACAGCGGCACGGTGGTGTCGATGCCGTCTACGATCAGTTCACCCAAAGCGCGTTCCAGCCGTGCCAGAGCTTCGTCCCGGTCGCGGCCCTGCACGATCAGCTTGGCAATCAGCGAGTCATAGTAGGGTGGGATCGAATACCCGTCATACAGCGCCGAATCCATCCGCACACCCAGACCGCCCGGGGCGTGATAGGCCGTGATCTTGCCCGGGCAGGGCGAGAAGTTTGGCAGCTTCTCGGCGTTAATGCGAACCTCGATGGCGTGGCCATTGATCTCCAGGTCGTCTTGACCGAACGACATGTCTTCACCAGCGGCGACGAGGATTTGTTCGCGCACCAGATCGACGCCAAAGATGCCTTCGGTCACCGGGTGTTCCACCTGCAGACGGGTGTTCATTTCGATGAAGTAGAACTCGCCATTTTCGTAGAGGAACTCGATGGTGCCCGCGCCGATGTAGTTAATTTTGGCCACGGCGTCAGCACAGATCTTACCGATCTTGGCGCGCTCTTCCGGAGTGATGCAGGGGCCGGGGGCTTCTTCGAACACCTTCTGGTGGCGGCGCTGCAGAGAGCAGTCACGCTCACCCAGATGGACCGCTTTACCTTTACCGTCGCCAAAGACCTGAATCTCGATATGGCGGGGTGTGGTCAGGTATTTTTCGATATAGACCTCGTCATTGCCAAAGGCGGCCTTGCCTTCGGCGCGCGCGGTCATAAAGGCGCTTTCCATCTCGTCCGCGCTCATCGCGACTTTCATGCCGCGCCCGCCGCCGCCGGCGGTGGCCTTGATGATGACGGGATAGCCGAATTCCTCACCGATCTTCTTGGCAGTAGCCAGATCGGGAACGCCACCGTCGGAACCGGGAACGCAAGGAACGCCCAGCTGTTTCATCGTGTCCTTGGCGGTGATCTTGTCGCCCATCACGCGGATATGTTCGGCGGTGGGGCCGATGAAAGTGATGCCGTGGTCTTCGACGATCTGAACGAACTCGGCGTTTTCGGACAGGAAGCCATAGCCGGGATGGATCGCCTGCGCTCCGGTGATTTCACAGGCCGAGATAATCGCGGGCACAGATAGATAGCTTTGCGGGCTGGGCGGAGGGCCAATACAGACCGATTCGTCCGCCATGCGCACATGCATCGCGTCACTGTCGGCGGTCGAATGCACGGCGACCGTTTTAATCCCCATCTCGCGCGCGGCGCGGATGACGCGCAGGGCGATCTCGCCTCGGTTGGCAATCAGGATCTTGTCGAACATGGGCCCGCCTTACTCGATGATTACCAGAGGGGTGCCGAATTCCACAGCGTCGCCGTCGCCGACCAGAATACGCTTGATGGTGCCTGCCTTCGGGGCGTGGATGTGGTTCATGGTTTTCATCGCTTCGACGATCAGCAGCGTGTCGCCTTCCGAAACAGAGGCACCAACCGAAATGAACGCAGGCGCGCCTGGTTCCGGCTGCATATAGACGGTTCCGACCATAGGCGAGGTCACTGCGCCAGGATGGCTTGCCGGATCTTCCTGCGCAGTGGGCGCCTCGGCGGCGGGGGCTGGAGCGGCAACAGGGGCAGCGGCAGGTGCAGCTGCGGCCGGAACGGCAACCTGTACCGGAGCAGCTGCGACGTTGTTCATGCGGCTGACGCGCACATTCAGGCTGTCTTCCTCACCGTATTCGCGTTTGACCTGCAGTTCAGTCAGGTCGTTTTCGCGCAGCAATTCGGCCAGAGCCTTGATGAATGCCACGTCCGCTTCGTGTTTGGTGTCTGTCATGAGTGTCCTCGACGGTTCCCCTTTGGCCCGTCTGTTCCTGCGGGCTTTGGTCTGATTACGCAGCGTTATAAGCCAAGCGCCCGGTTATGAAAAGCGCGTCTAGGCCTGTCAGATGAGGGTTTGCCCGAGTTTTCGTAGGGGAAAAGAGGCTATAGCGGCATTCCGGAAAGTTTCGCCACCAATTCGGGTAACTTACGAGCTCCAAATTTCTCAAGCAAGCGCGCGCGATAGGCTTCGATCGTGCGATAGCTCAGGTTCAGTTCCATCCCAATTTCTTTTGCGGACAGGCCGCGGCAGGACAGAATTGCGACTTCGCGCTCGCGGGCTGTAAGTTCGACCAGCGGGCGTTCTTCCGAGATATCGGAAAAGCTCCAGATACCATGACGGAACGGGTCGTCCGGCGTCAATGATCGTCCGCGCGCGCGGCACCAGAACAGATCGCTGTTTCGGCGGCGCATGACCCGTTCGTCGGTATAGTACCCAGTGTCGCGCATGACCTGCAGGCTGCGTGCGCCGATGCGTTCCCAATCGGCAACCGATGGGTACAGATGCAAAAGAGGCATGTTGCGATAGTCCGCAGCCTCACCTCCAAACGTGCGTGCGAACTGCAGGTTGCAGCGCCGGATGATCCGGTTCTCCAATTCAACAAGTCCAATTGGCGCATATTCAAACGCGGGGTCGCTCATGCGGCTATCGTGCAGGGAATCCAGCGAAATTAGAAGAGGCAGCACACATATTTTGGTTTCGGCGGTCAAGCTTTGCGTCGGGTGAAATTGTTAATATTGTAAATGGCCTTTGAAAATCCATGCTTAACCAATAGAAATACATCAAGAGTTCTGAAAATCATGCGTAGCATGATCGAATGGTTTCGCTTGGGGAGGGGCGAGGGCATGCGCGATACGCTGACAGGCAGCCGAATTCGGGAAAGGCGTCAGATCGCAGGATTGCGGCAGGCGGAGCTTGCGCGTCAGGTCGGGATCTCGGCCTCTTACCTGAACCTGATTGAGCACAACCGTCGCAGGATCGGTGGTAAGTTGGTGGTCGATATCGCAGCGGCGCTGATGGTGGAGCCATCTGTGCTGACGCAGGGAATTGAGGCCACGTTGATTTCGGCGCTGCGCGAGGCCGCAGCGGATGCCGTCGGGCAAGAGGCCGAGTTGGACGGGCTGGAAGAGTTCGCCGGTCGATTCCCCGGATGGGCCGGCGTTCTGGCGCAGATGCACCGTAGGGTCGTTTCGTTGGAGCGTACAGTTGAAACCCTGTCTGATCGGCTGACTCATGACCCACACTTGGCCGCGTCGATGCACGAGGTCTTGTCAACTGCAGCCGCGATTCGCTCGACCGCTGCAATTCTGGCCGACACGCACGAGATTGAGCCCGAATGGCGGGACCGGTTTCACAGCAACCTGCATCAGGATGCCGAGCGGTTAGCGGAAAGCTCAAAATCTCTGGTCACCTATCTGGACGAGAGTGATTCTGCCGGGGATCATCGCGGCGTGCCGCTGGAAGATGTCGAAGCCTTTTTTGGCACTCACGGGCACCATTTCCCACATATTGAGCAGGGTGGTGACGAAGCTGAGATCGACTTGAGCGAGATGGAATCGACCGCAGCACGATCCTTGACCCGTGATTTTCTGGGCATTTACGCTGCAGATGCACGCGCTATGCCGATGGAAAAGCTGCAGGCTGCGCTCGCCGACGGTCCGTTGGACCCTCTGCAATTGGCATCGCAGTTTTCCGTTGATGTCGCCACTGTATTGCGCAGGCTTGCCGCGTTGCCAGACGGTTACCTGGGGCGACCAACAGGGCTGGTCGTGTGTGACGCGTCTGGCAGTATTCTGTTCAGTAAACCCGTGCCGGGTTTTGCCATGCCACGCTTCGGCGAGGCTTGCCCCCTGTGGCCGCTATTTCAGGCGTTGAACCGGCCTCTAGTGCCCATCCGCCAAAGGGTGGTGCAACTCGGGCGGACGGCGGCGGTGTTCGACTGTTACTCTTACGCGTGGCCGCAAACCATATCGGGGTATGATCAGGGTCCGGTTTACCGCTCGGTGATGCTGGTTCAATCGATTGAGGATGTTGCTCAGGATCAGCAGGCCGTTGCTCGGGTTGGCCCAAGTTGCAGGGTTTGCCCACACAGCGACTGCACGTCGCGTCGCGAGCCTTCGATTCTGAGCGAAGGTTTTTGACAGTTTCCTGACACTGCGCGTAAGCTGGCGGCGACGGGTCTGCCAGTATATGACCTGTCACGGGGAGGACGGACAACCATGAGCCGTAAGGTTCTGTTAATTGAGGATGAGCCCAACATTGCCGAGGCCATTCGTTTTCTGCTGACGCGCGAGGGTTGGCAGGTTGAAACTCATGCCGAAGGCACGGATGCGTTGCAAGTCATTCAGGGGGCAAACCCTGACTTGGTTATTCTGGACGTGATGCTGCCGGGCAAAAGCGGAATGGAGATTCTGCGAGATTTGCGCGAGTTGGAAGACATGCAGGGTCTGCCGGTTCTGATGTTGACGGCCCGCGGGCAGTCTCGTGACCGAGAGATGGCCGAGAATGCCGGAGTCAGCCGGTTCATGACCAAGCCATTTTCCAATACCGAGATGCTGACAGCGGTGCGCGATCTGCATGCGCAAGCGACACAGTCATGAGCTCGGACGAAGATCGACCGTCCTCGGTTTCCCGGCCTTCGCTGTTTTTGGAGCGGCAGAGTTATCGCCGCCGCAGGTTGTCGGACGCAGCGCGTTTGTTGCCCTTTATGGGAGCTGCGCTGTTCGCGATCCCTATGCTTTGGCCGGATAGTCGAAGCGCGCAGGAAGGGGTGACCCTTTCGTCTGCGATCTTTTACATCTTCACCTGTTGGGCGGTCCTAATCGTGGCCAGCCTCGTGTTTGGCTTCGCAGCGGGGCGCATGACCGCACAGGACGATTCTGATCCCGAGACGGACCAATGGCAACGCTGAACGTCCTGATTTTAGTCTGCCTTGGCTATGTGGTGCTGTTGTTTGGGGTTGCGTTTGCTGCAGACAGAATGGCGGCGGCCGGGCGAGGCGCGTGGCTACGATCTCCGCTGATCTACACTCTGTCGCTTTCCATCTATTGCACCGCTTGGACATTCTACGGGGCGGTGGGTAATGCCGCGCGGTCGGGGTTGGAGTTTGTGACGATCTACCTTGGCCCAACGCTGGTTATGATCAGCTGGTGGTGGGGGCTGCGTAAGTTGGTGCGGGTCGGGCGAAGTCAGCGGGTAACATCGATCGCCGACCTGATCTCATCCCGCTACGGTAAGTCCAACACACTTGCGATTTGCGTGACCATTCTGGCCGTGCTGGGTGGCACCCCTTATATCGCGCTACAATTGCAATCCATCACTCTCTCTTTCTCCATCTTTGCCGAAGCCGACCCCTCGGGCCTCTATCGTGAAGGCTCCAGCGTATTCTGGGTGGCGGCTGGTCTCGCCGTTTTTGCCATTCTTTTCGGTACGCGCAATCTGGACGCAAATGAGCGTCACCACGGGGTGGTTACGGCCATCGCGTTGGAATCGGTGGTCAAGCTGTTCGCCCTGCTGGCAGTAGGCGCTTTCGTCGTTTGGGGTGTTGCAGGGGGCGTAGGCCCTATGATGGACCGCATAGACGCGTCTGAGATTGGCCAATGGAACGTGGATGCCGGACGGTGGACCACGTTTATCTTCTTGTCAGCGGCGGCGTTTGTCTGCCTGCCGCGGATGTTTCAGGTCATGGTTGTCGAAAACGCGGATGAGGGGCATTTGCGAACTGCCGCGTGGGCCTTTCCCCTTTATCTTCTGTTGATGAGTCTTTTTGTGGTTCCGATCGCAGTGGTTGGACTTGATCTGTTGCCCGAAGGGTCGAATCCTGACTTGTTCGTTCTGACGGTACCTCTTTCGCAAGGTAACGACTGGCTGGCGATGTTGTCTTTTATCGGCGGTTTTTCGTCGGCCACGTCCATGGTCATTGTCACGGCGATGGCGCTGTCGACGATGGTCTCGAACCACGTCGTCATGCCGATCTGGCTGAGTACACAGGAGGGCGGCGGTGCCGTCTCTGGCGACGTGCGGAACGTGGTTCTGGTCGCGCGCCGGGTGTCAATCGCGGTGATCATGGCGTTGGGTTTCTTCTACTATCGTCTTTCCGGAGGCGGGGCGGCTCTGGCGTCGATTGGCTTGGTGGCCTTTGCCGGGTTTTCCCAGCTCCTGCCTGCTCTGGTTGGCGGCCTGTTCTGGCGAGGGGCAACAAGGACGGGTGCTTTGATGGGGCTGACTGTCGGTTTCCTGTTGTGGATATACACGCTGTTGCTGCCGGGGATGGGTGGGGCTTTGATGCCCGAGGTAGTTTTGCATAACGGTCCGTTTGGTTGGGGCTGGCTTCGCCCCCAAGCCCTGTTCGGGATCGATGGAATGGACCCGATGGTGCATTCCGTCATGTGGTCGCTCTGTCTGAATACGGTCGCGTTCTGCGTGGCGTCGCTGCTGAGCTTTCCCAGCCCACTCGAACGTCTGCAGGGTGCGCAGTTCGTCAACGTCTTCGACCACTCGGTCGCACCGCGACGCTGGACCGGTTCAGTGGCGCAGAGCGAGGATCTGATGATCATGACCCAGCGGATACTGGGGGCGGTCCCGGCGCAGGAGTTTTTTCAGGCCGAAGCTGAAAAGCAGGGTGGTCGGGCTAGCCTGCCTGAACCTACGCCCGCCTTCCTTGAACGGCTGGAACGGGAATTGAGCGGCTCTGTCGGGGCTGCAACGGCCCACGCGATGATTGGCCAGATCGTTGGAGGGTCTTCCGTCTCGGTCGAAGACCTGTTGGCTGTGGCCGACGAATCTGCTCAATTGCTTGAGTATTCAAGCCAGCTCGAGGCGAAATCGGCCGAGCTGACCCGGACTGCGCGACAGTTGCGGGAAGCCAATACGAAATTGACGCAAATCTCGGAGCAAAAGGACAGCTTCCTTAGTCAGGTCAGTCATGAACTACGCACGCCCATGACCTCGATCCGGGCCTTTTCCGAGATCATGCGCGACACGGACGGGCTGAGCGCCGAGGAGCAGACGCGCTATGCCGCAATCATCCATGATGAAGCGCTGCGTCTGACGCGGTTGCTGGACGACCTTCTGGACCTGAGCGTGCTGGAAAGTGGTCAGGTCAGCTTGAACGTGGGTGGTGACACGCTGCGTTCGGTGCTGGACCGGGCGGTGTCCAGTGCACTGGCCGGGGCCGGGCACACGTTGACCGTCCAGCGCAGTAAAGTGTCCGAACGTATCCCGCTGCAAACCGATCTGGACCGACTGGGGCAGGTCTTTATCAACTTGATTTCGAACGCGCAGAAATACTGCGATGCCGAAGATCCGATTTTGACGATTTCAGCACACGACGTGGGTGGTCAGGTTGTTATAGATTTCGCTGACAATGGCAGTGGTATTCCACCAGAGGCTCGGTCGATGGTGTTTGAGAAATTCGCCCGTGTCGGCGTCGACAAGGCGGGCGGTGCCGGACTGGGGTTGGCGATCTGTCGTGAGATCATGCAGCGCTTGGGTGGTGAAATTACCTATCTGCCGGGGCAGGGGGGGGCGGCGTTCCGCGTGCGGCTGCCAATGGCTTACCGGCAGGCTGCCCAATGACGCGGGTGTAAAGACATTCGTAACCTTCAACGGGTTAGACCAGAAGTCAGTTACAGAATTTACAGCGGTTTGGGCCATGACGAAAACGGTCAGCGCGGCATTGGCGCGCAAGCTTTCAGCGGGACAGGAGGAGCAGGGTGACAAACCGCGTTCGGTCCTTCGAGCGCTACGGCTTGCCTTTGCGCGGGCGGCCAGTGACAGGCTGCAGCTACCTTTGGCCGTGATTGGCGCGAAGCAATCTGTTCGCGCACCTGAGGCGCTGGCGGATCGGGTTGGGGCCGATTGGCTGTTGTTGCAGTTCGTGAACGGTGATGGCGTAGTCACCGCCGCTTGCTTGGACTTGGGGGCCGTTTCCGCAATTGTACAGGTTCAAACGATCGGAGAGGTTCTGACCGATGCCCCCGCCCCCCGCGCATTCACGCCTACAGACGGGGCGATGGTCGCCCCTCTTGTCGAAGACGCCCTGAACCGCGCGGTGGATCTGGTAGATACCACAGCGGATCGGTCCAGCTTGTCAGGTTACGAGTTTTCTTATCGATCAACTGATTTGCGTTCGCTGTCGTTGGCATTGGTGGAAGACCTGTACCGGGTTTTCGAGTTTACCGTTGAGTTGGGGGGAGGACCGCAGCAAGGTCAGATTTCGGTCTTTTTACCCGACCGATCTGCTGAGGAAGAAAACGAGATAACAGATGACGTCATCGGACCAAATCTTGAGCAGGCAGCAGGGATTTTGCGGGCTGAGTTGGATACGGTGATCTGCCGTATGTCGCTGTCGCTGGGTGCGCTGTCTGATCTTGGGGTGGGCGATGTTTTGCCCCTCACAGGATCAAGGTTGGATCGGGCTGATGTTCTAACAATCGACCAAACACGTGCGGCAATTGGGCGCCTGGGACAATGTGGCGGTATGCGCGCGGTACGCCTGAACGAATATGAGCCTCTGTCTGTATGGACACAGTCTGAGGTAGAAGAGTTTCTGGATTCGCATTCGACCGCATCGGCACGACACAGGCCGGAAATGCCCGCGCCGACAGAGATATCGCACGTGCCAGTTTCCTCAGAACAATGCTCGGCCAGCGGCACAGAGACTGACCTTAACATCGCCAATTCAGATCAGATGGTTGCCGAGATTTCGCAACTTGCAGGATTGTCGCAACCGGGCCATGACCCGGAAAGCTTCAGCTAGATCAATCGGCCTCGCTGCGGGTCTGATCAAGAATCGGGCGAAGGTTGTCCAGCGCATACCCGGCTTTGTGTGTGGCTTCCAAAATGTCGTCGGTGCTCATGCGGTCGCACTGCCCCAGTGCCCAAACCACCGAGCATCGCGTGCCCGAAGCACAGTAGGCCAGAACCGGCCCGCTGCAGCTTTCTGCCAGCTCTCGTTGCAGGGCCACATTTTCAGGTGTCATGGTCTGATGTGTCAGCTCCAACACCTCATATTCCAGACCCGCTGCGCGTACTGCGTCTCCGATTGCATCGGATTGCATGATTGCTGGAACCTCGACATTTGGTCGGTTGCAAATGACCTTAACGAAACCGGCTTCGGCAATGGCTGGAACGTCCTCGACCGTGATTTGCGGTGAGACAGCGTAGCGGGGTGTAATTGGGCGAATCTCCATGGCAATTGCTTATGCCGCGTTGGCGGTTCTGTCCAGTTGCGCGCCCAGAGTAGGGGCTGCGTACATACCTGCGATCATAGAGATAAGGAAGATGGTGCCGTCGACTCCACCGTAGCTCAACGAAGCCAGTGCAGGGCCGGGGCAAAGTCCGGCCAACCCCCATCCCATGCCGAACAGAACAGAACCTAGGATCAGTCGACGATCTAGTGCGAAGGCTACCTTTGGCGGGTATTGCCCGCCGGTCAATGGTTGACGACCGACTGTCAACCGCCACGCAACCAGCATGGGAATGATCGCGCCGCCCATCACAAAGGCGAGCGTCGGGTCCCACTGCCCAAACACATCCAACCAACCCTGCACCTTGGTGGTGTCGGTCATGCCGGAAATCAGCAGGCCCGTGCCGAACAAGGACCCTGCGAGAAGAGATATGAGGGCACGCATCAGATCAGCCCCCACATATGGCGCAACAGAGCCAGCGTTATGCCACCGGCTGCGATGTAGATGATTGTGGCGACGATACCACGTAGGGAAAAGCGTGAAATCCCGCATACCCCGTGACCCGAGGTGCATCCATTAGCAAGACGCGTGCCGACGCCCACTAGCAACCCGGCGATGATGACGACCGTGATGTTGCTCGTCAGGTGCGTCTGCGGTGCCGATGACAGCAGTGGCCGCAGTAACAGAGGCATCCCGACCACTCCTGCCAGAAAGCTCAGCCGTTCGAGTGAGCGGTCACTGTTGTCGACCAACCCGCCTATTATGCCGCTGGCCCCCATGATGCGCCCGTTGCCCAGCAGGTAGACGGCAGCACCCAGACCAATCAGAAGACCCCCGCCGAGGCCCCATATCCATTCAGCTTGCATTGTTGTTCCTTTGCCCGATTTTGCCAGCGCTTCAGAGTTTGTTCAGGGGAAGCTTCAGGAATACGTCACCTTTTTCATCAGCTGGCGGCATCTGACCCGCGCGCATATTGACTTGCAGGGACGGGAGGATCAGGCGCGGCATGGGCAAAGTGGCATCGCGGGCGTCGCGCATTTCAACGAACTCCTCGATCGAGCGGCCCTGGCCGATGTGAATGTTCAAGGCTTTTTGCTCGCCAACCGTTGTTTCCCATGCATATTCGTCGCGCCCAGGCGCCTTGTAATCGTGCCCGACAAAGACGCGCGTCTCATCCGGCAGCGACAAGATCTTTTGGATCGAGTCATACAGCGTCTCGGACGACCCGCCGGGAAAGTCGCAGCGCGCCGTCCCGAAATCCGGCATGAACAGGGTATCGCCCACAAAGGCGGCATCGCCGATCACATAGGTCAGGCAGGCCGGCGTGTGTCCGGGCGTGTGCAGTACATCCCCGCGCATCTGTCCGACATGAAAGCTGTCTCCCTCGCGGAAAAGGGCATCAAACTGGCTACCGTCACGCTGAAATTCGGTGCCTTCATTGAAGATTTTCCCGAAGGTCTCCTGAATGGTGACGATCTGGTCGCCGATCCCGATTTTTCCGCCCAGCTCCTGTTGCAGGTAGGGCGCTGCCGATAGGTGATCTGCGTGCACATGGCTTTCCAAAATCCATTCGACCCGCAGATTGTTCGCCCTTACGTACTCCACGATCTGATCCGCAGAGCGCGTGCTTGTGCGACCAGAAGCATGATCAAAATCCAGAACACTATCGATGATGGCGCAGGCAACGCCCTCTGGTTCCTGTGCCAGGTACGAAACAGTAAAAGTCTCTGGATCGAAAAACGCTTTCACATTCGGTGTCATGTAGCCCTCCGCCGGTACGCCCAACTCATATATCAATTATGGAATATATTGCAATCGACACTGTGCAAATTGATGCGGGTCAAGGCAGGGTAGCCGCATTTCGAGTAAAATTTAAACAATCCGCATTTGGTTGCCAAAACGGCGCGACGGGCCGGCGGGAATCCGCGCGAAATTAGGCTAGCCTGTGAAGGTCTTAAAACGGTTACCTATATGCGGTTAAGGTTAGCCTATTGGGAGGAATACATGTCAGCAGTTCATTTATACTCAGAAGCCGAACAACTTGAGAAAAAGCTAAAAGGCGCGTGCTTGGACACCCGCCTTGCGCTGCAGCCGAGCGTCACCAAAGTGATTGACCGGATGCGCCAAGAAGGGGTGCACGTGCCGTCTCGTCTGCGTCAACTGGATGCGGCGCTGTGCGAAGATGCTATGGAAGCACGTTTCGACAACCTGCCGGTCTAAACCCTTCAGTTAGCTGAAGGAAATTCCTACGATCACCACCATAAGACCGAGTACCGAAAGAAAGAGCGAGGCGAGGTTCCACGGCAATACGCCTTGCACCACGGCGCGCAGTTCGTCGTCCGAAAGACCGGACTTGCGCGCCTTCATCACACGCAAAATGCACCAGACCAGGCCCATGAGCCCGGCAAGCGACAGGGCGGCTCCGCCCCAAGTGATGAGTTCGAACATGGTTCCCCACATTTGCTTGTCACGTTCAACTGCGCTTAGCGGATCGTTTCGGGGCGCACAAGCCCGATGGGATTGGGTGCTTGCGGCCTGAGCGGCGGCAATGTATCCGGCGTAGTGCCCGCTTTCACAGCATCAGAAAATCACCTCTGGGAGAGACGTAAATGGATGACATGACCGAAGATCAGGCCGCTGCCAACTACCGCGTTACTGCGGGCGAATTGCGCCAGTTCATTGAGCGCTTCGAACGCTTGGACGCTGAAAAGAAAGATTTGGCGGAACAGCAGAAAGAGGTGATGGCTGAGGCCAAAGCCCGCGGCTACGATACCAAGGTCATGCGTAAGGTGATCGCACTGCGCAAGCGCGACAAGGACGACATCGCCGAGGAAGAAGCGGTTCTGGAGATGTACAAAGAAGCTCTGGGCATGAGCTAATCTGGGTTTCAGCCCGTCTGACAAGTGCTTTCAAGCGGGCGAAACAATTTTTCCGCCAAGGTCGATTGGAAAGCTGCATCCGTTGAGTGTACAGCGCGGCGCCATGGGACTGAGTTTCAGTCGCGCTATCAGGGTTTGAGAACCCGAACCCCGGGTATTTCGCAAAGCCGGTCTAGATCCTGTTCGTACAATTCAGAGAACGCGTCTACGATTTCATCGTTCCATCCGGGCAGATGCAGTTCTTCCTCAACTTTTTCCGCCTGAACGTGGTCTTCGAAGATGTTGGCCAAGTGATCCTTCAGGCTGATCCTGTCCGGCGGAGACTCTTGTACTGTCAGTTCCAACACCTTGTTTTGGCCTGCTTCGTCCAACAAAGACAGCAATAAATCGTACTCGTCCGCAAGGGCCGTATTTTCGTCCAAACCGGCCAAGGCGCGAATGACATCGCCCCAGATAAACGGAGTGTCTTCGTTGCACCACAATGTGATCTGAATGCTAGGTGCAAGATCACGGATGTCCTCAATCATTCCTATCCAGCTCAAGCAGCTGAGATCCGTGTTTCGAATGATTTCAACGCGAGATTGCTCCGATAATGTCATCAGGAGCTTGGGAATAAAGCTGCCTGGGTTGCGCAGCCCCATAAATAACTCGATTTCATGGTCGTGGTAGACTTGTTCCAACAGCGCCATGCGACGACCCGCAAGCGGGTATAGCTGACCATCCTGCAGAGCGAGAGGTGGATCCGATGCAAAGCCTTGGCTGGAAAAAATTGTGCGTTGCGCGTTGGGCTCGCTCGGCAGAAGGGTCTTGAGATTTTGTCGCGAGGCTAAATCGGCAACCTGTGTGTCCAAATTATTTAGAACAGGTCTGAATACAGTTTTGTATCTCCGTGGACCAAAAAATTTGACCCCTTTCGCCGCAAGAGTTTCAGAGTTTTTCTTCAAAGAGTTCAGCACCCGGCCTTCGTCGGTAAAAGCTACACCTGCGTGGATAGCAACCTGCATCTTCGGTTCTTGCCCTTGCTTTGTACCTCGCGTGTCGGGTTACAGCCTGGGGCTTGAACAGTCAAATCCCGGGTACTTGTAAGGAGTGGAGCATTGCACAGCTGTGAAAAATGAAAAACCCTAAGTTCAGATGAAAATATAGGCTTGCAGTCCTCAGCGAGAGAAAGTAATCGACGTCAGGCGCCCCTATAGCTCAGCTGGTAGAGCAACTGATTTGTAATCAGTAGGTCCGCGGTTCGAGTCCGTGTGGGGGCACCACTAAATCATGATAAGTATCTAAAAATCATAGATTTAGTTATTCCTATCGGAAATCTATCCACCCATCTGTCCACCTATGATGTTTTGCACTTCGCCTGCCGGAGCCAGCGTTCGGTCTAATCAATTTGTTTTGGCGCGAGTCGGTCGCCAAAGCGGACGTTCGAACGAATGGGCACCAACGACGGGTGTGCGGACAATACTTCCATCGGATGCAGAACAATCGATGACCGCTCTCAGCCCAAAGCGGAAGTGTCGTTCCAAAAGGAGATATTGGCTGCTGGCGCGCAATGAATATGTGGCAATGTACGATCAACCAAGTTGACGACGGGTCCGTTCGGGCCACCAAATCCTTTCTTGATAAAAGCCTCGACAAAAAAGTACGCGAAGGGGTCGGTCAATCCAGCCCGTTATTCCGTCTTGTTCAAATCACCGGTTGTCAGGATCGCGCCGGCCTGAAGGTCTTCGGCGTCTAGCATCGTTGCAACCCTTTCGAGCGCAGCAACAAGCATCGCCTGCTCCCAGTCCTCCATTTGCTTGAACCGCTGCACATAGAGCTGTTGCAGCGGATCAGGGGCGTCCTCAAGGGTTTGCCGTCCGCGATCCGTGATCAGGATATTGGTCTGCCGTCGGTCGGTCATGGATTTCTCGCGCACGACCATGCCGCCCGAAACCAGCTTGTCCACCAGCGCTGTGACAGTGGCCTGGCTGACATGCATGCGCATTGAAATCGCTTTGGCCGTGGTTTGCCCGGTCTCGCCAATCACTTGCAGTACACGAAGTTGGACCGCGGTCAGCCCGGCGGATTGCGCCAGTTCACGGCCGGACATCTCGGTGGCGCGCAGGATTCGGCGCAGGGCGACAAGGCTGCTGTCGATACGATCCATGTATCTACTCCGCGTTCGATTGGAGTGAGATTGTCAAAATTGCATTGATTGCTCAAGCGTTAACGGAAAGTGAAATAATTAGTCCTGCTAATTAAAATATTACTAATAGAGGTCGATTTATGATGTTTCGGCAAAATTTAGCTTCGCCTTTTGAAGTTTTGACTTTCCTGTGGTACTTAGCTAATCAAAGTTTATTGACGGAGCGGTACATGCAGCATTCTTTGGAGTTGTTCGAACAACCTATTCCGGTTTTGCGTTCTCCTTTGCCGGAAGACGGCGCTGCGGTGTCTTCGCTGGCCAGAACCGCGAATCAGGAAGCTATTGGTGACTTGCTTGGCGAACTGGCGGCGTTTGATGACTATAAAGAATTCTCGATCATTGCGGAACTGGATGGAGACCTGGTCGGTGCGATGCTGGCTTATGTTCTGCCATATGACCCGGAAACCCTGTTTATCTGGCAGGTCGGCGTTTCAGAGGGTGAGGCGGACAAGGGTCTTGCGTCGCTGATGCTGGGTCAGGTGATGCGTCGGGACGTCTGCGCCGATATCACCCGTGTTCAGACTGTGATTGTGTCCAACGACGAGCGAACCTGGGCTTTGTTCCGCCGGTTTGCGCGGTGGCAGCGGTCCCGGATGGATATCCAACCCTTCATCACGCAGGCGCTGACCCCATATCACCGTCATGAAAGCAGCAATCTTGTGACGATCCGTCTTACGGATCGTAGCGAACTCGCGGCCTGACCGCGCCACGACATTTTCAACCAAAGTGAGAGAGCAGAATGAACGTAGCCACGACTATATCAAACGACACCTCATACTACGGTGATGAAACAGCAACTCTGGGCGACCGGATCGTCGCCGCCCGCGAAGCTGTGGGGTATTCACAGAAAAAACTGGCCTCCCGCCTGGGCGTCAAACTGAAGACCGTGCAGGGATGGGAAGAAGACCGCACCGAGCCACGTGCAAACAAGGCGCAGATGATGTCCGGCATTCTTGGGGTCTCTCTGGTTTGGCTTCTGAGTGGTGAAGGAGAAGGTGTGCTTGAACCAACCGATACTACTTCCGGATCGGAGGATATTCAGGGCATCCTTGATGAAATCCGGAGCCTCCGGACGGATATGACTCAGACCACCCGAAAGCTGAGTACTGTTGAAAAACGTCTGCGCGCCAGACTTTGACATCGGCGCAATCGCGAACTTCAGGCATGACCTATGGCCATGCCTGAAACGACAACAATAGGGAGCAGATGATGACAGGACCGGATCCCAGCCTTGTGTCCGTTGATCCGGCGCAAGGCGCCCGTTCGGACACCAATTCCGAGCCCGTGGGTTCACCGCTTGAGGTCCGCGAAAAGGCCGGTTTGACCGTGGCGGAAATGGCCGAACTTATCGGCATGAGCGAATTTGGTTACAAACTGTGGGAGAGCGGCGCCCGCCGCCCCGGAGGGCCTGCGTTCAAGCTCCTCGCGCTGCTGGAAGCTCATCCAAAAGAAACAGTTACTCGTCTTCGGGAACAGACTTGAACGATACCCGTGCAGATTGCTTCGTTTTGCTTGCCAGCCGTGGACGCGATTGGTCTCGTTGTCAGGTCAGGAACAGAACTCAAATTTACTTTGGCAATGGGTCGATCACACTGCGGTTTCAATGTGCCCAGAATTCCTGTCTCACCATTGTGCCTTAGTACCCGAAACTGGCCCTTGAAGCAGACTTTAAACGCAATGCGTTTGTGCAGCTGTACTGCGCATCACAGAAATCGTTTTCTGCCAGTTTGCCAATAGCTCCGTTTCAAAGGTGGTATCCCGCTGAATTTTGCCTCTCAGATATTCTCTAAGCCACCTAATCACTCACCGGTCTCAAAAATTAACCATCTCCGTAGCACACGCTTTGTGACGAGGGTGCGTCCTTGACTCTTCACAGGCTAGGAACCACAAGAGTGTATTGGTGAAAATTACTCGTAGCCGCGATGCTGCCGGCTTCGATAATCCAATGGCCTTCAGACTAACTGTAGCATGTGCCCCAGCATAGGAACGGGTTTGGCTGGGGTTTTCGCTATGAGCTCGTTCCTCGCAAGCATTCGCAACCGTCACCTGACATGCCCCAGTCATCGCGTGACCCATGAAAGAAGGCGCCGTATGAACAGCACATGGCTCATAAATTGCGTGCTTGATGCCCGATAGATCAGGTCTCAGGCTCCGTTTCAATCAATCACTCATCGTGTTTATGCGCTGCATTCTTTGTTTGATCCCGACACTCTTGGTGTTGCTCTCAGGAACGCAGATTCCTGCCCAAGTTGCAGGCAATGCCGAAGGATCGGTTTGTGACGAAGGCTTCGAAAACAAGAACGGATCCTGCCGAAGAACAGACTTACCAGAAAACGCATATTTGACGGGTAGCTCCTACGGCAGCGGCTGGGAATGCAATCACGGTTTTCAGAATGTCGGGGAACTCTGTGAGGAGATAAGAGTTCCCGAAAATGCCTATCTTGCATCAACCGGAGATCAGTGGGAGTGTAATCGGCTGTTCCAGCGTGTCGGAGCAGAATGTGAAGAAGTGATTGCACCCCAAAATGGATACGTCGAAACCCGGTTTGGCGCGCAGGAAATACACTGTAACTGGGGATTTCGTAAGGAGGGCCAGGATTGTGTTTCGATTAATGTCCCGAGCAACGGCCGCCTGACTGACAAAAACAGCGCGGATGGTTGGGTGTGCCTCAGAGGTTACAGAGCAACGGAGAGCGGCTGCGAGCCGGTGGCGATTCCACAGCATGCATACCTGGCACCTGAAACTTATTCCGGATGGAAATGCGAACGTGGTTTTCGCGCAAACCGGGACAGGTGCGTTGCGATCCTTGTCCCTGCAAATGCTCACTTGAATCGAAGAGGTGACGGTTGGGAATGCAATCGGCCGTTCACACGACAGAACGATAAGTGCACCGAAAATGTGCCGCGACAATAGGTTGATGGAAACCAATACCACCTGACAATTCCGGAAGGACCAAGCCGTGAACCATAACTCGATTGACGAAAACCTGGGCAAAAGGCTCAAAGCCGAAAGGGCTCACCGCTGGTCCTACAATATAAAGATGTTGATCGCGATAGTGGTGTTTGTTGCGGCGATAATTGTAGTGGTGTTTCTCTGATGCGTAAAAACGCCCCTCAAGTAACGCTCCCGGACTCAAAGATGTCAGCTCGTGGCCTGGAACAAAGAGCATTTCAGGACCGCAGTGTTCGTAAGACGCGGAACGCTGACGTATCAGGAGTGATTGAGGAAGAGTTTGGAAAGTACTTGATTAAGGCTGGCATTCTGAGCGGTAACAGCGTTGCGCGCGCATTCCCCAAGCCACCGGCTAAAACGCAGGCAATGATTGCTGATGCAGTTGGCGAAACACCGGCATTGGCCATTGAAGCCTTAAAAGAAATTCTCGAAGAACGAGACAGGAAACGTAGCGGTCAACGCCGTTTGGAGGAAAACTCCGGCACCCTCATTCCCAGTAAAAGAGAATATACCGAGGCATTGCGCCAGATCAGGCTGACCCCTGCGCAGGTCACAATGCTCAAGGCACTTACAATTGCAGGCAAGGAAGGTCTGACCCTTGGTCACTTGTCTCAGGCGGCCGGTTACAAATCGCGGGAAGCATCCATTAAGGTCTTCGAGAAAATCGGACTATTGATTACAGAATATCTAGAACTCGAACTTCCCGAAGCTGGATCGGCACAGAATGATGGCGCTGCACAGGTTCTGGCATATTCTCATATCGAAAGTGACGATGAACCAGCGACTTGGATCATGCATC
>WQBJ01000130.1 GCA_013032095.1 Ruegeria atlantica
GGATGTGGGTTTATCGGGTTGGTTGTTTGAGTGCTTGATTGAGCTATGAGCGGTTTCTCTGAGATTTCTGGATTTTTTAATGTTGGATTTTTCTTCTTCTACGTCTTCTCAGGACAGGTCTGCGGCGCGGCCGGTTGCGCGCTCGAAGCCGTGGAGATTTTATTCCGGGCTGGGCAAGCGTGTTTTTGACATCGTGTTTGCGGTGCTGCTGTTGCCGGTTGTTGCGCCGGTGATCTTGGTACTGTGGTGTCTTGTGCGCCGGGATGGGGGTCCGGGTTTTTTTGGGCACACGCGCGTGGGTCAGGATGCCAAGCCCTTCAAATGCTGGAAGATTCGCAGCATGGTCGTCGATGCCGAGGCCCGGTTGCAGAGCTATCTGGACGCCAACCCGGAGGCCGCGGCGGAGTGGGAGCGCGATCACAAACTGACGCATGATCCACGGATCAACCGGCTGGGCCACATTCTGCGCAAGACCAGCCTGGATGAGCTGCCGCAGATCTGGAACGTGCTCAAAGGCGAGATGAGCTTTGTCGGCCCGCGCCCTGTGGTGGCCATCGAACTGGTCAAATACGGCAGCTCGGCTTCGGCCTATCTGGCGCAAAAACCGGGGATCACCGGGTTGTGGCAGGTCTCGGGTCGCAACGATATCAGCTATGGCGAACGGGTCGCGATGGACGTTGATTATCTGGATCGGTGCAGCTTTGTGACGGACCTGAAGATCATTTCCCTGACGGCCTCGGCGGTGCTTCTGCGGACGGGGCGGTAAAGGGGCGCGCGGCCCTTTATTCTTGCCTTTGGGGCCTGTACAGAGCGTCAACACACGCGTTCTGCGTGTGTCCGGAATTTGGGATTTTTAGCTTGATATGAAGCAAACTCCGATACACGACACGCATCTCAAGGCAGGGCGACCCGCAGCCTCGGACGGTCCCGAGGACGACATGATCGATCTGGGCGCCTTGCTGGGCACCTTGTGGCGCGGCAAGTGGATCATGGCCCTGACCACCGCCGTGGCGATTTTGTTCGGGGCGTATTACGCCTTTGTCGCCGCCGTGCCGCTCTACCGATCCACCGCCGTGGTCATGCTTGAGACCGAGCAGGCCAGCGTGGTGGATCTGCAAAGCGTGGTGGGCGGCCTGGCGGGCGATACGGCCGAGGTCAATTCCGAGCTCGAGGTGCTGAAGTCCCGCGGTCTGATGGGCAAGGTTGTGGACCGGCTGGATCTGATATCCGATCCGGAGTTCAACGCAGCCCTTCTGCCGGTCTCGGCACTCGAAGGGGCGAAGCAGTTTGTCAAATCGCTGTTTGACACCGGGAGCCCCGAGCCGGTGCCCGAGGCGCTGGCCAAACAGCTGCTCCGGGACGATGTGATCTCTGCCCTGCTGGAGAAGGTCTCGGTACGCAACATACCGCAGAGCCTTGTGTTCAATGTGACGGTCGAGACGGAAGCGGCGCAAAAGTCGGCCCTGATCGCGGACACCATTGTCGAGCTGTATGTCCTGAACCAGATCGAAGTGAAGTTCGACGCCACCGAACAGGCGACCGCGTGGCTGACTGACCGGGTTGCCGAGTTGCAGATCGAACTGGAAACCGCCGAGGCGAAGGTCAACGAGTTCAACTCCACAACGGCTCTGATCTCACCCGAGGCCCTGCAAGCGCAGGAGGTTCAGCTGAAGGATCTGCGCGAACGCCGCGTGTCGGCCGAGGCGACCCGTGCGGCGGCACAGGTCCGGTTCGACGCCCTGGGCGCGGCCGACGGCCGCGCGGCACAGACCGAGGTCAGCCAGGACCCGCAGTTGCAACGCCTGTTCGACGGGATCGACGACTCCGGCACTGGTGAAGCCGCCTTCGACACCGCCTTTCAGCGCCTGATGGCGCGCACCGCGCTTGAGGCCCGGCGGGCGACGCAGCAGGTTCAGGCCCTGACGCAATCGGCTGACGAACTGGGCCAGCAAATCGCACAGCAGAGCGCGGATCTGATCACCCTGCAGCAACTGGCGCGCGAAGCCGAAGCGGTGCGGCTGCTGTACGAGTATTTCCTGGCCCGGCTGAAAGAGACATCGGCGCAGGAAGGCATCCAGAAAGCCGACAGCCGACAACTGTCGCGCGCAGTGATCCCCAGCGATCCATCCGAACCGCAAAAATCCCTGATCCTGGCGCTTTCGGCCGTTCTGGGTGTCATGCTGGGCGCGGCCATCGTGTTGTTGATCGAGGCGCGGAGCAAAGGCTATCGATCCGCGCGGGAACTGGAACGCAAGACCGGCTACAGCGTTCTGGGCCAGATCCCGGTCTTCCCGGCCCGCGGGCGCCGCAAGGTTCTGGAATATCTCGCCGACAAGCCCTCCTCGGCCACCGCCGAGGCGGTGCGCAACCTGCGCACATCGCTGATGCTGTCCAATGTGGACCGCCCACCGCAAGTTGTCGTGATAACGTCTTCGCTGCCGGGTGAAGGCAAAACCACGAACGCGCTGGCGCTGGCGCATAACTTTGTCGGGATCGGCAAACGGGTGCTGCTGGTCGAAGGCGATATCCGGCGCCTGACCATGACGGCGCAGCTGAAAGGCGTGCCGAAGAAGGGCATCGTGTCCGTTCTGGCCGGAGATGCGACCGCGCAGGACGCCATCTTCCAGGATCCGCTGCTGGGCTGTGACATTCTGGCCGGCGAGCAGACCTCGGTCAACGCGGCGGATCTGTTTGCCTCGGACCGGTTCCGGCAGTTCCTGGACGACATGCGCAAGGTTTACGATGTCATCCTGATCGACACGCCGCCGACCCTGCTGGTGTCTGACGCGCGCCTGATTGCGCGCAATGCGGATGCGGTGCTGTTGACCATCAAATGGAACGACACGCCCGAACAGGATGTCACCGAGGCGATGCGCCAATTCCACACCGACAATCAACGCCTGACGGGCCTTGTACTGGGTCAGATCAACGCCCGCAGCGCCAAACATTACGGTTATTCCTACGGCAACTATGCAAACAAGTATTACAGCGACTAAACGCAAGCGCCCGGACAGATAAAAAAACAGCGCGCCAGACCGGCGCGCTGTTTCTTTTTGAGTTGAAGCAAGCCTGAGGCTCAGTTGGTGCCAACCGTGCCTGTGGTGCTGTTCGAGGCATCGCTGCCACCCCCACCACCAGCAACGGCCACCGCCGTCGCGGCCGCGAGCGCACCAAGCGCGGGGGCAACAAGCGGCACAAAACCAGTCACACCCGCCGCTGCGGCAGCCCCGCCGGCAGCCGCTGCACCGCCTGCGCCTGCCGCACCGCCAGCACCCGCCGCTGCACCACCCGCGCCACCGCCGGCCTGAGCCGCGGCCGCAGTTCCGGTAACGTCCTGCGCCAATACGCTGGTGGTTGAAAGGGTCAGAATCAGAAGGGTCGTTCTGATCATCGTGAATCTCCTAAAACAAGTCTTGCCGGAGGCTATCACATCCATCCGGACCTGAGAATGCCGCATCTGCATATATTTCCGAATATGTGCCTGGAAAGCCCGGTTCTTTCAGCAACTTGTCAAAAAACCTACCGCAAAGCACCCGCAGAACAACCCGGCCTCATCTCTGACCCCGGCCCCAGCCAAAGAGACGGCTGTCCAGCACCTAAAAAACCGCGCGATCGCCTACGTAAATTGCACTTGCGTCACAAAAGATCAGGAAACCCCTCGGCGGTAAATTGACACAAGACGCACCCCCCAAAAGCCGCTAATCAGGCGCCAATCAAAAAGTGATAGATTGACGTGAAGATTCGAGCAGCAACATTACGGCGCAACGGCCTGCTGGCCCTGGTGTGCGCGGGGGCGACAGGCATGGCACAGGCGCAATCCGTGTCGACCTATGGCACGCCCGGCTTGCTCGAGATCCCAACCGCCGAGATGTTCGAGGACGGCACGCTGGTCTTCACCGCGGCAGGGTTCCGGGACACCGCGCGGGGCACCATGACCTTCCAGATGCTGCCCTGGGTGCATGGCAGTTTCCGCTACGCCTATATCAAGGAGTTCGACGGCGCCAACAACGACCGATATGACCGCAGCTTCGACCTCCATTTCCGGCTGCGCGAAGAAAGCAAACACGGCCCGGCCATCGTGATGGGACTGCGCGATTTCGGCGGCACCGGCGTCTATGCCGCAGAGTATTTCGTGGCCACAAAGACCTTTCACGACCGGTTCAAACTGACCGGCGGCATCGGCTGGGGACGCATGGCCGGACGCGGCGCCTTCTCGAACCCTTTGGGCGTGCTCAGCAGCCGGTTTGACGATCGCGAAGACGCAAACGCTGGCGGTGTTTCCGAGACCGGTCAACTGGATTTCGGCAACTGGTTCCAGGGCGATGCCGCCCTGTTCGGTGGTGCCAGCTGGCAATATAACGACCAGCTGACCTTCCTGGCCGAGTATTCCCCCGATCTCTACACCGCCGAGCGCGACAATATCGGCTTTGATGTCCGCTCGCCCATCAATGTGGGCGTCCAGTACCGGTTCAGGAACGGATCACAACTGACCACATCCTACCTCTATGGCACCACACTGGGGCTGACCTACAGCTACTTCATCGACCCGCGCAAAGCGGTGACGCCGGGTGGCCAGGGGGCCGCGCCGCCGCCCCTGCAGCCTCGATCCCAGACCGTCTCTGCCGCAAAGCGCGCGCCGGGCGACATTCGGGACCGGATGCAGGCCGCGCTGGACCAGGAAGGATTGCGGCTGGTCTACCTGTCGGAAAGCGGCGACACCGTCCGGGTCGGGGTCGAGAACAACCGCTATGGTCAGGCCGCCCAGGCGCTGGGGCGCACCGCCCGCGTGCTGGCCAATGAACAACCGTCCCAGACCGAACATTTCGACATCGCGCTGATGTCGCGCGGCGTGCCGCTCAGCGCGGTGCGGGTCAACCGTGACGACCTCTATGAGTTGGAACACGATCCCGACAATGCCTGGCGCAGCTTTGCCCGGGCCGAGGTCTCGGACACCATCCCGCTGGTCGAAGGCGGCATCCTCACCGATGCCTATCCGCATTTTTCCTACCGCTTCGGACCCTATCTGAACTTCTCGTTCTTCGACCCCGACGATCCGCTGCGATACGAGCTGGGGGCCGCGCTGGGGCTGGATTACACCCTGTCGCCCGGCTTTACCCTGTCCACCGGCCTGCGGCTGCCGATCCTCAGCACGCTGGATGACAGCACACGGCAATCGGATTCCACCCTGCCGCGCGTGCGCTCGGACTGGCCCATCTATGCCCGCGAATCCAACCTGCGGATCGAACATATGACCGCCGAGTACATGTGGCGACCGGGCAAGAACCTCTACGCCCGCACCACGCTGGGCTATCTCGAGACCATGTTCGGCGGGCTCTCGACCGAACTGCTGTGGCATCCCACCGACAGCCGTCTGGCCCTCGGCGTCGAGGCCAACTATGTCGCCCAACGCGATTTCGATGTGCTGTTCGGCTTTCAGGATTACTCCGTCGCCACCGGGCACGCTTCGGCCTATTACGACCTGCCCGGCGAGTATCACGCGCAGGTCGATGTCGGGCGCTATCTGGCCGGCGACTACGGCGCCACCTTCTCGCTGGATCGCGAGTTTACCAACGG
>WQBJ01000131.1 GCA_013032095.1 Ruegeria atlantica
CGATGTGAACGGCGCGCGCGGCTTTATGCTTCGCGCTCTATGGCCACTTAGGCCATTCTCAGGCAACGGCATGACTTATGTTGCGTGCGTTGCGGGATAAACGAAGTGTCCATGATGAAACCGCGAACCTGTTCCGTCCCTGCCGCCTTAAGATATCTGCATGTACCTATCGCCAGAACCGAACCACCACGTTTCGCCGCTGGTACGAATGTGTCATCGAATTGGCTGCTTAAACATCGCAAATCGGCAGTTTGTTAGGCGCTGAAAGCAACGCGACAATGGAGAAACCCCGCCCCAGCTGCATCCTGGAAACCCGAATATGCAACAACTGGTCCCATGCGGTGGTTCGGACGAGAAAATCAAGTGCAACATCACTCCAATCGCGTTCTACGTGGGGAACGCCGATCAACACGGAGTGTGTTTACATGGACAAAAAAGGGCTTTGACGCACCCAGTTGAAGAGCGATGGCAGGGCGTCCGTTATGCCACATAAGCACAACCCCGTACTGGCGGAGCTAGTGGTCCCTTTGGCCCGGTTCAACGCCACGCTGGTGTCCGGGATGCACCAGGCTGTGGTGCATGAGCAGGAACGCTCTGACATCGCGTGGGCGCTGGAATGGATGATCTTGCCAAGATGCATGTGGCGACTGGCCAGGCTTTGTCGGTTGCAAAGGAAGTTGTGCCGGTCGCCACTGAAGTGGAGGGCCTTGCGAACAATTGATCGCTTGGGTCGCGCGGGCTTATCGGCGGGAGCCGCACAGGTGAAAACTGGAAGAAAAGGGAGAAACAAATGAGCCGAGTTCTCAGAACAACACTTGCAGCACTGGCACTGTCGGGCGCGGCGACCGCCGCGATGTCGCAGGACGTGACAATCCGAATACACCATTTCATGTCCCAGAAGGCGACGCTTCATTCGCAGTTTCTGGTGCCTTTTTCAGAGCAGATCGCAGCAGCGAGTGATGGCCGGATCAAGGTCGAGCTATTTGACAGCATGTCGCTGGGTGGCCGTCCGGGCGATCTCTATGATCAGGCGGTCGATGGCGCTGTTGAGGCTGTTCTGACCCTGCCGGGCTATACATCGGGACGCTTCAATCGGGCGGAAGTATTCGAACTGCCGTTTATCATGCAGGATTCGGTCGCGACATCGAAAGCGCTGTATGATCTGATCGAAACCGAATTGCAGGATGGTGAATTTGAAGAGACCAAAATCCTGGCCGGTTGGGTCCACGGCCCTGGCGTAATTCACAGTGAAGAACCTATTGCAAAACTTGAGGATTTGACAGGCAAGGAAATGCGGGGGCCGACCCGGGTGGTCACTGATTTGCTGGGCGAATTGGGTGCGACGCCTGTTGGTATGCCGTTGCCGATGATCCCTGAGAGCATGTCCAAGGGTGTGATTTCCGGTGCGGTGGTCCCGTGGGAAGTGGTGCCGTCGATCAAGCTGCAGGAAATGGTATCAAACCACACCGAACTGTCGGGGGACCGGGCGCTGTATACGGCGGTCTTTGTCTTGGCGATGAATTGGGACGCTTACGAAAGCTTGCCTGACGACTTGCGCGCAATCCTGGATGAGCAGACAGGCAAGGCCCTGTCCGCACTCGCCGCTGAGGTAATGGTCGAAGCAGATGCTGGCGGTCGGGCGGCCGCCGAAGGCAATAACATCATCCAGTTGGACGAAGCTGAAGTTGCGCGCTGGATTGAAGCGTCGCAGCCAGTTTTCGACCGTTGGGTCGAACGTGCGTCAGGCAAAGGATTTGATGGGCAGGCCGCCATTGACCAGGCCAGGGACCTGATCTTTGAAAACCAGTAAAGCTTGTCGGCCTTGTCTTGCGGGGCCGGTTATTCCTGTCATGTGTAGCCAATGACGACCTTTGATCGCACAGAACACGCGATGATGAGACTTACGGCCGGTTTGGCCCTGTTGGGAAGCATGGGGCTGATCTTTGCCACCATTGCCACCTGTCTGAGCATTGTACTCAAGCTCCTGCGCAGAACGATGGATGCGCTTGCAGGTGCCTCGGCGACTGCAGAGGTTCTACCATGGCTGCGTCCAATCCTCGGTGAAGAGGAACTTGTGGCATATGGCGTAGGTTTTGCCCTGTTTGCAGCTCTGCCTTGGGTCATGATACGCAAAGGGCACATCAGGATAGACCTGTGCGAGCCTGTCTTCGGCAAACATTTCAACAAAGTGCTGGA
Source organism: Ruegeria atlantica (assembly GCA_013032095.1). Classification (GTDB taxonomy): domain Bacteria; phylum Pseudomonadota; class Alphaproteobacteria; order Rhodobacterales; family Rhodobacteraceae; genus Ruegeria; species Ruegeria atlantica_E. Next base: position 2,197 of record WQBJ01000131.1, read on the forward strand.
CTTTATGGGCGACGTCCTGTTGGCAACGATCGCGTATCATATACTGACACGGCAGTGGTTTCTGATATTCAAGAAAGCGCGGGGCTCCGAAGAACCGTTGGGCGAGCTGTTAGTTAAGGGCGATCTTGCCGAAATCGCAGATCGCGTACGCAGCAGCCAGGAATCTCAAATTCTGGGAGTGCCCCTCTGGCCCACATACGTGGTGGCCGAGTTCTGTATTCTGATTTTTTTTATCGTAGCCCTGTTTTGCGTCTGGCGCAGTCTTCGGGCCCTGTTTGACAGCCGCTCGGCGGAGGTCTGAGTATGCTGGATCTCGTGACCGCGATCTTCACGGATCTGCAGATCGGTCTTTTGAGCTTCGTGGGCCTGCTGATCCTGATTGCGTTTCGAATTCCATTGGCCGCAGCCATGTTCGTTGTTGGCTTGCTGGGCACCTATCTGGTTGCCGGTAACATGAGGATGATGGATAGCCAACTCAAGACTTTCGCATATGGCACGTTGACCAATTACTCTTTTTCGATCATTCCGCTGTTTCTGTTGATGAGCGAGTTTGCCATGCGGGGCGGCATGTCGTCGGCTCTGTTCAAAGCCGCGGAAGCGTGGCTGGGGCACAAAAAAGGTGGCCTTGCTATGGCTGCAATCGGTGCGTCTGCCGGGTTCGGCGCGATCTGCGGATCGTCGCTTGCCACGGCTTCGTCGATGGGTCGCGTTGCGTTGCCCGAGTTGCGTCGTGCCGGGTATTCCGGCGTCTTGTCAACCGGTGCGCTGGCTGCAGGTGGGACGCTAGGAATTCTGATCCCACCGTCGGTGGTATTGGTCGTCTATGCGATCCTGGCGGAAGAGAACATTGAAAAGCTGTTCACCGCGGCATTCGTCCCCGGCATCCTCGCCATGCTGGGCTATATGCTGACCGTTTCGATCTACACGAGAATAGTGCCCGGCTCGGCAGGCAGTATCGAACGGCTGCCGTACCCGGACCGGTTCCGGGCATTGATGCCCGTTTGGCCCGTTATCGTCATTTTCACTCTGGTGATCGGCGGCATTTATGCCGGTGCTTTTTCACCAACGGCGGCGGCTGCTGTCGGGGTTGCAGGCACGGCATTGGTTGGGTGGTTCAGACGTACGCTGACAAGGAAGGCGGTAAAAGACTCCCTGCTCTCTACTGCCCAAACGTCGGCAATGATCTTCTTCATCATTCTCGCAGCAGGTGTATTCAATTCCTTTCTGTCTTTGGCGCAAGTTCCACAGACTCTCGCGGCCTATTTAATCGGAGCGCAGGTCAGCCCCTGGTTGATCCTGATAGGAATGCTGCTGCTATATATTGTGTTGGGCACCGTGATGGATTCACTGGCGATGATTTTTCTGACGGTTCCGATATTCATACCGATCATCACGCCGCTGGATTTCGGCATCCCTCCGACCGAGGTGGGAATATGGTTCGGCATTCTGGTTCTGATGTGCGCAGAAATCGGATTGATCACTCCACCGGTCGGCATGAATCTTTTCGTGATCAACGCGATGTCAAAGGGTATCGGGATCGGACAAACGTATCGTGGCGCGCTGCCATTTGTTTTATCGGATATAATTCGGATAGCTGTTCTGGTGGCTTTTCCATCAATTACAATGTTCCTGGTCAGGTTCTTCTTTTCTTAGACCGGATCCGCGCCCGCCAGGGTCTGTTTTGAAGACGTCGCGTTGTCTCAGAAATCGGATCTGACTTAGGCGAGCATAACTGGCAGGCGGTGCCGGAACCGGCCCCTGCGCAGTTCCTTCACCCGGGGCTGGCGTCTTTCGGTGGTCACCAATGACTCTTTTATACATGTAACAGAGTTTGCGAAAAACCGTCCGGTAGGCGCGGGGTGTACCACTACACCGGTTGCAGTTTCACGCGCCGCAGCCAATCCCGACAGTATAATGCCGCCGTCTTGCGTAACCAGTTCTTCCAGGAAAGCTTGATGCGCGGCATGTGAAAAATCGCGGTGAAAGTCATCTGCGACTGTCAACAGCGGCCGGGGCTTTTGACTACATGAGTTCGTGTGGACACAACACAAATCTGGTGCTTGCTGGTTTGGTTTTGATGCAGGGGTGCAATGTGTGAAACCGGATATTGGGAGTCCGGGTGACGCAATTGGAACGCTCAGTCAACGCGGTCGCGTTAAATCCATCACATAAGTGACTTTGAAGTGTGGAGACGTCTAAGCAACCTCCAATTTATTAATGCGTTGACGGACACCCATAGGGTAACGCGGAAAGCGGGACAGAGTCATGAAGCGGACTAGAACGCAGCGGCAGGCGACAGATCAGGGAGACCTCTTCGAAAAAAGCATTGTGGTCACTGGGACCCATACGCCTTCGGTTTCAAATCCCGAACCGGACACACTCAGCGGTCAGGAAGTTTTATCTCTCATTCCGAAGGCGAGTTTCTCCAACGTTGAGAAGCTGTGTGGCGAGGTTTTGAAGCGTGAACTTGGCAATAGCGCCGTTCCGGCGCTAGAAGCACTTTGGAACCGCTTTCGAGGATATGGCCTCTCCGGCGCGTTGCCGGAACAGAAGTTTTCGCTTAAAACGCTTGCGCGGATTGGAACCCCGGAGTCGCAGGCGGCGATCACGAAGATAGTTGAGGCACCAAGCTTGCCAGATGCGCTCCTGCCACTTGCTTTGCGGGCCGCTGTTGAGGTGAAGCTGGCACTTCAGATACACCGGATTTCGCCATGGCTTGATCACGGCATAACGGAAGTGCGCGCGCTGGCTTACACTTTGTTACAGAATACTGACCCACCGGTATATATTCTTGAAACAGGCCTCTCGGACCCGGAGCCATCGGTGCGCATGGCCACGCGGGTGACGATGGGAAAGCTTGGCCATAAAAAAGCGAAAAAGGGATTGCTAGCTGATCTGGAAGAAAATCCGACGTGTCAAATTGTTCTGGCGCTGGCCGCTATAGCAGATGAGGACGTCATTACACACCTTGGCAGATGTGCTTTGAAAAACGGATCCCTGAAAACTCTTATCCTGGATGAGCTCTTGGCCCTGGAAGATCCCCGAGCTGTCAAGGTTGTCGGGCAAATAAAAAGTGTGGAACACAACTGGCTCTGACCTTCCTGTTCACATCTTGTACCTTCGGTAGAGTCAACCCACTTCGTTAATCCCGCAACGAACGCAACATAAGTCACGCCGCTGCCTGAGACTGGCCTAAGTCGCCATAGAGCGCGCGAAGCAAGAAGCCTCGTGCGCCATTCACATCCCGATCGACGTGAATTTCCCCATCAGTGATGGTCTTTGCGGCGCCGAGATTTTCTTCAATCACCCCATCCCAGGATCTGGTCTTGCTGGTACAGGCCTCGTTGCCGATGACCA
>WQBJ01000132.1 GCA_013032095.1 Ruegeria atlantica
GGCTATTGAGCCTCGAAAACGAAAGTAAACTCGGATGCGCCGAGACTGTTCAAATAGTCGAAGGCAGCACTTCCCAGCCGTATTGGTGAGGCGCCGGCGATCCTAACACCCCGTTCAAGCAACCAGAGCGTGGCTTCCCGACCAATACCGCAACCCTACGCCAGATAGCTGTCATGGCCATAATGCGCGCCTGCGTTCGTGTTGATCAGAACGATGTCGAGCGGTTGAAGCTCGTAACTGATCATCTCAAGCGCGTCCGCCATTTCGTCTTTTGTGACCACATGCCCATCTTCAAAGCTCGTGAAGTCGAGTTTGACCCCTGGCCGGAAGCACCAATCGAGCGGAACTTCATCGATGGTAATGGCTCGCTCACCACCATTCACCGTCGAACGAAAGTGATATGGCGCATCCAGATGAGTGCCGTTGTGGCTTGAAACGTCAGTCTTTCGACTTCCCAGCCTTCCCCTCCAGGCATGTCCTCGCTGGATAGGCCTGGAAAGAACTGAGCCATATCGTCAACCGTGGACTTGTGATCAAAGTACTCGATTTCAGGCGTTGTTCCGGGTGGGGTCGGAGGCAATGCCGCTTTGAAGTGAGACCGTGAGATCAATGATTTTTTGTGACATAGATATCCTCCCGGTCTCACCCAATCAGGCCTGTCGCCATGGCCGGGAACATCAACACGAGGAAAACAACGATCAGCATGATGAATGCGAAGGGCAAAGCACCTATGAAGATATCGTCCAGGGTGATGTTTGGATCGTCTAGCGTCGCTTTAATGACGTAGACGGAAACCCCGAACGGTGGCGTCAACAGACCGATCTCGACTGCAAGGATCGTCACGATGCCAAACCAGACTGGATCAAGACCCGCTGGCCCCAAAACCGGCAGCATAATCGGAACCATGATTAAGACGATTGATGAGCTGTCGAGGATCATCCCGAGCAGGATCAAAACCGCTACATAGATGAGCACGAGCCCCCAGTAGCCAAGCTCCGCGTTCGCCGTGATATCGGCAATCCCGGCGGGCACTCCTGAGAAGGCGAGCATGCGCGAGTACATCTGAGCGGCGATGATGAGGAGACAAATCGTAGCCGTGATCAGCCCGGTATCGACTAGGATTTGGCCAAACTGCTTGATACTGATTGCTTTACGAACAATGGCCAGCAAAAGCGCTCCGATCGCACCCATTGCACCGGCTTCGATTGGCGTAAAGATGCCGGAGTAAATGCCGCCAAGGACAACAGTGATCAAAAGAGCGATTGGTGCGAACTTCCAGGCCAACTCAGCGTTGGTGAATTCTTCCTCAGCCTCGGCCGCTGTTTCTTCGACTTTTCCAAGACTTGAAGGGCGAAGATAGGCGGCGAGTATGATCCCGAGACCAAACATGATCGCCAGCACAACACCCGGCACAACGCCAGCCAAAAACATATCGCCGACGGATTGCTCCGCGATGATGGCGTAAAGAATGAGCAGCAAGCTTGGCGGAATGAGCATACCCAACACCGAGCTACCTGCAACAACACCTGTGGCAAAGCGCGGGTTATAACCATGGCGTATCATTTCCGGCACGGCGATCTTCGTGAACACCGCTGCTGAAGCAATGGAAATCCCGGTAATCGCGGCAAAAATCGCATTCGCGGCCACGGTACCCACCCCTAAACCGCCTTTGATTTTTTTGAAGAAAGCGTTCGCCACGTCATAGGCATCTCGACCCATGCCGGTCGCACCAACGATGAATCCCATCAGGACAAAGAGAGGCACAATTCCGAAGAAATAGCTCCCGATTGCATCATTTGCCGCCTGAGCCATCAGCTTGATGGCGAGATCCGGGCTTCCTTTGATCGCCCAGACTCCCAGGAAAGAGCAAAGCATGAGTGCGACCGGGATGAACATCCCTGCAAGGACGCAAACGACCATCGCCACCAGAGCGATCAAACCAATGTCAAATGGCGTCATGATCTGAACTCCATCTTTCAACGAGGCGAATTACAAACTGTGTGGTGAGCAAAACGGAGCCGAGGATGGCGGCCGCCCTTGCAGGCCAAACTGGTGCTGTGAAGTCGCCCAACGCACCGATGAACTCGTCTGTTCGCCAAGACTTGGTCAAAAGAGGCCAGGTCCCATAGGCGATCACGCCAAACACAACGAGGCCACACAGATCGAAAAAGGTCTCAAGTATCTTGGCGCTTGAAGGTGAACGGGTGCCTAGCCACTTGATAAGGGTGTCAGACCTTGTGAGCCGCCCGGCGGCCAAAGCGGCTGGGGCCTGAAGGAAAACGATTACGACAATCGAAAGTGTCACAATCTCCGGAACACCAGACAGAGGTTCTCCAAGCAGGTTACGACCGGCGACATCAAGGCCGACAAGCACCATCAAGGCGAGAATAAGAAGGGACCCTACGATATTGACCGAAGTAGTCACCAAGGGAAAGAAGCCACGCTTCTTTGCCTCAGTTGCAGGTCGCTGCGACGAATTGGTCATTGGAATTATTCCTCAGACCAGTTCCGCAACGGGGAGGCACCCGCGTCAATTGCAGCCTCGATATACGTGGTCAGGATTTCCAGGGCTGGTTTGCCCTGAGCATCAAGTTCATTGGCCCACACAAGAGCTGCATTTTCCATGTTGTCCGCCCAGGCCTGACGGGTCTCACCCGAAGCAACTGTAATCGTTGCACCGGCCTCTTCCATGCCAGCCAAGGCACCTACGACAGCTTCCTCAAGCGCATCAACGTACCACGCACCAGCGGCGTCCGCGCCTTCATTGAGTGCGCTTTGAACTTCTTCTGGGAGCCCATCGAACCAGCCTTTGTTCGCACAAAGCGATCCAGCAAACTGTGCACCCAGGCCGAAGCGCGTCACGTACGGCGCAACTTCATAAAGCTTGAGCGGCAACGCGGCGGAAGCGAAGACGATCACGCCATCATAAACGCCTGTCTGGAGCTCATTGTAGTAAGTGGTCAGGTTGCCGGACACGCCGACAGCACCTGTTCCGGACAGCCAATTTACGGCCGCACCAGGGGCTGCGATTTTCCGACCCTCCAAATCTGCAAGCGAGTTGACCGGAAAATTGGTCATGATGAGGTAGTCGTCAATGACAATCGGAGCGCCGATATAGGTCACGTCATTGTCTTCATAGCCTTGAGTCATGGCTGGCTCGTTGCGATGAAGATCGTTGACAACGCTCGACACGATGGAAAGATCGCTGCTCACAAATGGCGCATAATACGTCACGGTCTGAACCGCGAGTTTGGAGGGATCAAACAGTGCCTGGCACGTCCCGAGTTCCGCCAGACCGACACCGATCGTTTCGAGCTCTTCGCCCACGCCAGCGATTGCACCACCGAACTGGTTTGTGAATGTCATGGAGTGCTCTGTGCCTTCAAGCGCTGCTTGCACGGCTGGTTCAAATGCTTCCGGGATCATTTTCACCCAGCGGAAAATCGGTGGGTGACCCGTAACAACCGTCGCCGAAAAGTCTTCAGCAGTAGAGGGTGTCGCGAAAATGCTCGCAAGCGCGCAGCTCACTGCACATGTCAAACCTGGTGTCTTCATTTGTTTCCTCCCGTTCTGGCACCTCCTTGTGCCAGTCCTTCTCTGGTTAGGTTGAGCTGGCTTCTGATGCCTGCCGCGCAGTACGCGACAATTCTGTTCACGGTTTTTGAGACTTCTTCTTTTTTTGTCTCTTCTTCGCCTGTTAATCGGTTGACTCGATCGCTCTGTTGAAGAGCAACAGCGACCACGCCAATACCCAGCGAGTAACCCCAAGCCGCCTCATTTGCGGTCAGACCTGGTGTTACCTGTTGAAGTCGTGTGATGAATTGTATGGCCGTTGGGTCGTAATGTTGCTGGACCAACTCGCGATCCAATGCAGTTCCAACCGTCAAGGCTGCGAAGATCCTTGGATAACCGAGACCCACTGCGCTTTCGTCAAATGGGCCTAGCAGGCTCAAAGCTGTATATATGGGCTCTGAGCGGAACAAATGGCGTGCACTTCATAGGTCTGAACGCTGTAGATACATAGCGACGTTGTCGGCTGGAAACTTGAAACCTCGGCCATCTGAAACGCGTTCAGCGCTGATGGGGTACTTTGGTCTGTTTGGGTTAATGGCGACGATACGGAAGAGCTCACCCTTTGACCGGAAGGTTCTACCGTAGTCTGAGGGTTCCAGTCCGAACTGCAGAGCAAGGACTTTGAACATGGCCTTGTCGGGCGAATAGATCGCACCATCCGCCATCGGTATGCCAACGCGAAAGCTGATGTCGAAGCTATGGCGCAGATCGATATCGCTCAACTCGCCCCCTTCGACGGTGAGCCCATGGGTTTCAGCCACGCTCTGACAGGCTTTCAGAAGGTCGCGGCGCAAGCGATCACAAAGTTCTGGGGTCAAATTACGTGGTGGTGGCACCTTTGAGGTGATCTGACTTGCCTGCACAGGCTGGTTTCCGGGTGACGTGCGCGGCTTTCTTTTGTTCTTTTTCACATCAATGCCTTTGCTTTGTAGACGGTCCCCCGCGAGATACCCATATTGCGGGCAATTTCGGTGGGGGAGAGACCTTCGGCCAGTTTTGCCTGAATTACACCCATATCGATTTTGGGCGCACGACCACGGTAGGCGCCCCGACGTTTTGCGGCAGCGATACCTTCGGCTTGGCGTTCGCGGCGCAAGTTGGTCTCGAATTCTGCAAAGACGCCAAGCATGTCGAAGAACGCTTTGCCGGTTGCTGTGGACGTATCCACGGGTTGCTCGGTTGCCGCCAAATGGGCGCCTTTTTCCTTCAACCGGGTGACAATGGTTTGCAGATCACTGAGGCTGCGGGCCAGCCGGTCGATCCGAGTGACCACCAACGTCTCACCCTTATGAATGAATTCGAGAATGTTATTGAGCTCTGGTCGCGCTTTCAGGCTAGTGCCACTCTTCTGTTCGGTACGCACCATGCCACACCCGGCCGCTTCCAGTGCGGCGATTTGGGCATCGAGGTTCTGCTCAATGGTCGAGGTACGCGCATATCCGATTCTGGCCTGATAGGTGTTCATTTTGAGTGTGCCTATGAAATGATCTGTTCATTAACCCGGATCAGACCCAAAATAAACACCAAATGAGCGTGTTTGAGTGTTCAGCTGCGATGTTACTATGGATGTGCTCATAATGACGGAGAAGCAGCCAAAACAACTAGTTTTGTGGCGTTCTCCACGATGTTACCGCACAATACGGTCTGCTTTTGTTCTTTCAGCTGCACATATATGCTACCTCGGGCCAACTCGTCCTGGTCCGCCGATGCGCTGGCCTGGTTTTTTGCACCGAACGCACCATTTTGGCTTGTACTATTCCCACATGAGAACATATGATGAACATGTGGACGACAACACCGCAGATTGCGCGGCGTGAGAAGGTCATCAGTCAAACAGTAAGGCGCTGGGTTGAAGGAGGGCGATACGAACGATTTGAACCCACACCGGGCGGATATTTCCGCATCTGGGTGTCGGTCGATCCGGAAATCACTCTCTCCGCCAGAGTGTCCGGTGCAACGCAAAGATCTTCTC
>WQBJ01000133.1 GCA_013032095.1 Ruegeria atlantica
GGTAAATGCGGTGAACGACGCGCCGGTGGTGACCGGCAACCTGTCGGCAACCCTGGATGAAGGTAGCAGTCACGTCCTGACAGCGACGGATCTGTTCTACAGTGATGTTGATGATGGTGACGCGGAGGTGACCTTCACGGTCAGCAACCTGACCAACGGCTGGATCGAGGTGAACGGTACAACGGCGACGAGTTTCACCGGCACCCAACTGGCGGCCGGAGAGGTGAGCTTCGTTCATGACGGCAGCGAAGCCACGGCAGCGTCGTTCGATGTGAGCGTCGAAGACGGTGATGAAGACAACAGCACTCCGGCGGCCAGCACCTTCAACGTCACAGTGGACCCGGTCAACGATGCACCGGTCGTGGATGCGCCGCTGACAGATGCAGCTGACGAGGACAGTGCCAGCTTCATCGTTAACTTGCTGGAGGGGGCTTCCGATGTCGACATCGGCGATGTGTTGAGCGTCGACGGCAACAGTGTCACCGGCCTGGTGGACGGCCTCACCCTGTCCGCTGACAAGGAAACGATTACCGTCGATCCGGTGCATGACACGTTCCAGGATCTGGCTGAGGGCGAGACCCGGCTGATCACCGTCACCTATGATATAAAGGACGATAACGGCGGCCGTGTTGCGCAGACCTTCACCCTGACGATTACCGGCGTCAACGACGCGCCGGTGGCAGTTGATGACGCGGCCACCACCAACGAGGACACGGCGCTGTTCAACATCGATGTGCTGAACAATGACAGTGATGTGGACACGGGCGACACCAAGGAAATCGACGGCACCCCCACGGCCAATCATGGCACGGTGATGGTGAATGCGGATGGCACGTTGAACTACACGCCGGACGAGAACTTCAATGGATCCGACACGATCACCTACATTGTGAAAGACGGAGCCGGCGAAACGGATTCCGGCGAAGTGGCCGTGACCGTCACGCCCGGCATCGACCCGCCGGAGGGGATTCCGGTGATTGCCGGCACACTGGAGTATCAGGAGACGCTCACAGCGGATGGCTCTGGCATCAGCGATGCCGACGGGCTGGGACCCTTCAGCTACCAGTGGCAACGTTCGGAAGATGGTGGCACCAGTTGGAGCAACATCGCAGGGGCCACATCGGCAGACCTGTATATCGGTCAGGACCTGATCGGCTGGGAGCTGCGAGCCGTGATCAGCTACACCGACGGGGACGGAACAGACGAAAGCGTGGCCAGCGCGGCAACCGACATGGTGCCGCTCAATGATGGTTTTATTGTCATCAACGGGACCGACCAGAACGACGAGCTGCACGGCTACAAAAGCAGGGACGATATCCATGGCCTTGATGGCGACGATACGCTTTACGGCCATGAGGGCAATGACCAATTGGTCAGCGGTCCGGGCCGAGACATCCTTTACGGTGGGGATAGTGCGGACGCGCTTTGGGGGGACGACGGAACCAACCAACTCTACGGCGAAGAAGGCAATGATTGGCTGGCTTCAGGCCAGCTCGACTCCGTAACCGTAGAGGCAAAGGGCAGTTATCTGTCCGGGGGCGCGGGGAACGACACGCTGGTCAGCTATGGCGGTGAAACCGTTCTGGACGGCGGAACGGGGAACGACCTGCTCGCAACCGACATAGAGGGCACCACCTTCCTGTTCATCGGCACCGACTTTGGCGAGGATACCATAAATGGCTTTATCCCGGGTTCGGGTGTGGTCGAGTTCAGAGGGATTGCCGGACTTTCCACCTATGCGGATGTGACTGCAAAGCTTCAGGACGGTGAAAAAGGCGCTTTTATCGAACATGACGGCGTCAACCGGATCACCTTCTACCGTCTTCTCAAGGAGGATTTCTCTGAAGCGGACTTCCGGTTCCAGGATGTGGGTGCGCCTGTCGTGACCGCCCCGGTGGATCTGGGCCAGATCGATGAAGACACCATGCGGACCATTACGGCTGCCGAGTTGCTGGAATTCGCGCTCGATCTCGAAGGAGACAGCCTGGAGGTGGCATCGGTCACGGTCGACCCGGCAATAGGCACGGTTACGCAGACCGCGATCGCCGGGGAATGGCGGTTTGTGCCCGCTCCGGATTTCAACGGTGACGATGTGGAGTTCTCCTTTACCGTCAGCGACGGGACCTACCAGGCCCAAGCCACAGCGACGATCGATATCCTGCCGGTGAACGACATGCCGACCTTGGCCTATCCCCTGCCTGACCAGTCCTTCGATGAGGACAATGCCGTCAACTTCACCCTGCCGGCGGATGCCTTCATCGACGTGGATGGGGACGTGCTGAGCTTTGAGGCGAAGATGGAAGATGATGCGGGCAACACCGTGGATCTGCCGGATTGGCTGACCTTTGACGGGACAACCCGCAGCTTCTCGGGCCAGCCGCCTGCAAACTACAATGGCACTCTGAAGATCTGGGTTTCCGTCACCGACGGTGTGCCGGATGCTGCGGGCGGAATTTCCTATCTGAAGGGGCCGTTTACGCTGACGATCAACCCTGTCAATGATCTGCCGGAAGGGCAGGTGGTGCTCTTCGGCACACTGAAGTATCAGCAGAGGCTCATGGTAGACGACTCCGGCATCAGCGATGCGGACGGGTTGGGTCCCTTCAGCTACCAGTGGCAACGCTCCGAAGATGGTGGCACCAGCTGGAGCGACATTGCAGGGGCCTCATCTGCGGATCTGTACCTGGGCCTGGATCTGATCGGCTGGCAGCTGCGGGCCGTGATCAGCTACACCGATGGGGACGGAACAGACGAAAGCGTGGCCAGCGCGGCCACCAACGTGGTGCCGCTCAATGACGGTTATATTGTCATCAACGGGACCGACCAGAACGACGAATTGCACGGCTACAAAAGCAGGGATTTTATTGATGGCCTTGATGGCGACGATACGCTCTACGGCCATGAAGGTCCTGACGGGCTGATGAGCGGATCGGGCAGAGACGTGCTTTACGGCGGGGATGGTGCGGACTCGCTTTGGGGGGACGACGGAACCAACCAGCTTTACGGCGAAGAAGGCAATGATATTCTGGCTTCAGGCCATTCTCACACCGCAGAGGCAAAGGGCAATTATCTGTCCGGGGGCGCGGGGAACGACACGCTGGTCAGCTACAACGGTGAAGCCGTTCTGGACGGCGGAGCGGGGAATGACCTGCTCGCAACCGACGTCGCGGGCACCACCTTCCTGTTCACCGGGGCCAACTTTGGCGAGGATACCATAAATGGCTTTACCCCGGGTTCGGATGTGGTCGAGTTCAGAGGGATTGCCGGACTTTCCTCCTATGCGGATGTGACGGCAAAACTTCAGGATGGTGACAACGGTGCCTATATCGAACATGACGGCGTCAACCGGATCACTTTCTACGGTCTTCTCAAAGAGGATCTGTCTGAAGCGGATTTCCGCTTCCAGGATGTGGGCGCGCCTGTCGTGACCGCCCCGGTGGATCTGGGGCAGATCGATGAAGATGCCATGCGGACCATTACGGCCGCTGAACTGCTGGAATTCGCGCTCGATCTCGAAGGGGACAGCTTGGAGGTGGTCTCGGTCACGGTTGATCCGGCAATCGGCACGATTACGCAGACCGCGATCGCCGGGGAATGGCGGTTTGTGCCCGCTCCAGATTTCTACGGTGACGATGTGGCGTTCACCTACACGGTTTCCGATGGAACCCATGAGGCCACGGGAACTGCGACGCTGGACATCCTGCCAGTCAATGACCTGCCCACGGGCGGGCTGCGGGTCACGGGTACACCGGCCTACCAGCAGACGCTGACGGCGGATGCCTCCGGGATTTCGGACGCGGACGGGCTCGGGGCCTTCACTTACATATGGCAGGCCTCCCATGACGGCGGGGTCAGCTGGAATGTGGTGGCAAGCGGCACAGAGCCGGACCTGCTGCTGGAGGATACCGCCCTCATGGGGGCCCAGCTTCGCGCCCTGGTGCAGTACACCGATGGCGGCGGCACCTCTGAGACCCTGACCAGCAGTGCAACGGCTGCGGTCCCGGTCGTGAACGTGGTGTCAAGCGGTACCACCGGCAACGACATCGTCGGCGGCAGTGATGTGGATGACACGCTGGACGGGGGCATCGGAAACGACACGGTCTATGGCAATGCGGGATCCGACACGATTTCCGGCGGCACGGGCAATGACCAACTCCATGGCGGGGTCGGGGCCGACACGCTGGAGGGCGGTTCGGAAAATGACACGCTCTACGGCGACGATGGGAATGACGCGCTGCAGGGCGAGAGCGGCAATGACTATCTCAATGGCGGCACCGGTTTTGACACGCTCCGGGGCGGCGAAGGGGCTGACGAGATGGAGGGCGGGGACGGCTATGACCACCTCTATGGCGGGGCCGGGGCCGACACGCTCTACGGTGGCTCCGGGAATGACCTCTTTTTCGGCGATGAAGGAACGGATGTGCTGTATGGGGGAGACGGCCCGGATAACCTTCACGGCGGCGCCGACATGGACAGTCTCTGGGGCGGAAATGAGGACGACCGTCTCTATGGCAATGGGGGGAACGACCATTTGTACGGCGAAAGCGGCGATGATCGCCTCGACGGCGACACCGGCCACGACACGCTTTATGGCGGCGATGATGATGACGGGCTCATCGGCGGTGAAGGGGATGACGAACTGCGCGGTGAGGACGGCGATGACTGGCTCTACGGTGCCTCCGGCAACGACACGCTATACGGCGGTGATGATGATGGCGATGACGCGCTTTCCGGCGGCACGGATTCTGATGTCCTGGAAGGTGGGGCTGGCGATGACACGCTCTATGGCGGAACCGGGGACGACTTTTCGACCGGCGGCAGCGGGGATGACCTCTTCACGTTCGTAGAAGGTGACGGCACTGATACGATCACCGACTTTACCGCGGGACCGGGATCCGACGATGTGATCTGCTTCTACCAGGTGGCGAGCATGTCTTCTTTTGCGGAGGTGCTGGCGAAGTCTGCGCAGACGGGCTCGGATACGACGATCACGATCGACGGCAGCAATTCGATCCTTCTGGAGAACGTGCAGGTGACCGACCTGGTGGCGGATGATTTCCTGTTTGTGCTGTGACCGGAGCGCTTGCCGCTGATGCGAAGCGGGCAGGATCCCCGCAGGGTCCCCCGAAGACAGGCCGGTTCCGGGACCGGAGCTCGCAGCATTGTCGAGCTATTGAAAGTCTCTTGTGACAAGCTCTGTCTGGCTGGTTTCAGGCGATTAAGGGCATGATTTTAGGTCATTTTGCACAAAATCAATCACACGTGATAAGCGGTACTTACGATATCCATTGCGATCGCTTTCTGGTTTGACTGTGGTTTTGATCGGGCTTTTTTTCCTGTTCTTCCTTGATATGGGCGAGGACAGCGCCGAGGCGCTTGTTCTCCGTGATTGCGGCATGTGTGACGCGTCGCTGGTGCGGATCGAAGATGCTGCAGGGCAGGGCAACGCCTTTTGCGCGCACTTG
>WQBJ01000134.1 GCA_013032095.1 Ruegeria atlantica
GATCGCCACCTTCGTTCAATAAAAATCAAAGCCAGCGCCTTTGTCGGACGGATACGAATCAACCACAGGCCGCATAGTCAGAAACAAGATGGTTGGAACTTTCCACTAGCCATGACCGTCGACTGGCCCAAATTATCTGACAACGGACAGACGTGTCATCCATTGCGAGCCTCGCTAACTATCACCACGCATAACGAACTCGCCCATCAACTAGCGAAATTGAAGTGCGGGCTCCGTTTTTTGGCTTTTCGAAGACGGTTCGGGAGCGGCTTCACCCATGTTGTGAGGTGTCCCACCAATGCGACCGCATGAACTGCGGGATCGCCATGGTCTTCGTGTCCAATAGAGAAAAGGATTGCAGGTCGCTATCAACTTTGGAGCTCAAATCGGTAAATAATGGGACAATAACATCGCAGTCACTAAAAACTGGCCCACTGCGACCAATCGGATAGCTCCGCTGGTTGTATACGGAATCCTGATCGACCCAGCCTGTCGCACCTTCTCAAGGAACCCCACTAGCGGAATGACGAACAAAGAGGCGTTAGCCAAGCTAAACACGACAGCGACGAGAAATCGCCCGCCCGGTCCTGGTGGTATCGGAGCGGTTTCATCATCTCCATCAGGAACTGAAAGCTTGTACTGAAGCTTCGAAGGACCGGATTTTCCAAAGATCATAAACCAGTAAACCAACCCGAAAGCGAGGGTAGCTATGACAGTCAGGGCGAATGGCCTTAAGGGTTGGCTACCATCCGCTGCAATCCATCCGTTGTAGAACTCTGAGGCGATTGTCATCGCACGTGTGGCGGACGGGTCTTCACTCATCGCGTAGTGCCGCTCCCACCGAGCGATTGACGCTTGCACCACTCTGGCTTGTGCGTCGAGACCGTTTCTTTTGAATGCGGATGCCAACAATTTTAGGGCAGAGGTATCATTTCGGTTGAGTAGTGTTTTGTCTAAACCAATTACTGTGGCCGCTGCGCCTGCGTCGGGCCAGTCCACCGGTCGGTAGTCGGCAAAAGAAATGTCGGCATAACGGAGACGCGCTTCGCTCAAGAGCGTCCCATCCAACTCCACACCGATCAAATCAACGCCGCGTCCCTCATTTCCTGATAGATTCGCGCCCTCTAGGTTTGCATTTGACAGGTCGGCGTGCGCTAGAGACGACAGAGAGAACACAGAGCCTGGTAAGACCGCACCACTCAAGTCTGTGCCTAGCAAATTTGAGAACAAGAAGAGGGTCTCGGCGTTCCCTTCCACAGCACGCAAATCCGCGCAAGTTAGGTCGGATTGTTCAAATACAGCTCCTTCGATGTTAGCCGCATCAAAATTTGCGTTCTGGAAAGATACTCCAACAAAATTCTGATCTCTCAGGTCTGCCCCTCGCAGCATCGCGTCGGTGAAGTCCGGTTCGGACTTCGCGAGTTCTGCGGCCAGGTCGATGGAACGCAAGCCTGTGAATTCAGGACAATCTGGAGGCTTGGGTTTCGCCGCTATCAAATCATCGGGACTAGGGGGCAGGCTCGCGGGCCACAGCAGAGCTGCGAGCAGCACTAGCACCGCAACCCCAATTATCGCGACCGCCCGTTCGGTGCGGATCCAGCGCGCTCGCGCCTCAAGGACCCTGGGAGACAGTGCCATGGATCATACAACCGGCTCGAAATCAATGATCTCACCCAGTTCGCCATTCGGCGTGAATGTTGGTTCAACTATACCCTCTCGCACAGCCCAAAGGTTGTTCGGTTGCGCCAGAGGCACGACAGCGGCAGAGCCAATCAATATTTGCTGCATCCTTTGAAAAATCTCGCTACTTTCTTCTGCTAACGTTCTGTTACTCGCCTCAAGGAGTAGTGAATCGAACTCTTCATTTTTGAACCCCGGTGTATTGAAGGGACTTTCGCTCTGGAACCTTTCAAGCGTGGTGGTCGGATCGTTTGAGGCAAAGGTCCGGTCAATAAACAGCTCACCCTTTTCCCCATCCCTTAGCCACCACTGGTTCTCATTGCTCAAAGTTTGAATGCGCACTACTACGCCCGCGGACGCAAGTTGTGCACGAGCCGCCTCTGCCATTCTTTGGCCTGGAACGCCGAACAACTCAGGTACGCTAAGTGTAGTCTCGAAGCCGTCGAGATAGCCGGCTTCGTTCAACAGTTGCCGCGCAAGGTCTATGTTCCCTCTGCCGATACTGGGGTCCAGAGAAGAGTCTAGACCCCCGGGGTAGTGTGCCGGCACAACCCCAAAAACATCTTGAGCACCTTCTTCACTGTAACCAGCGGCGCGAATTGACGATGTATCGAGTGCCGCTGCAACAGCCTGTCTCGTCGTCTCATTGCTTGTGTTTTCCCCATTGGTATCCATGCCGATGAAATACACCCGGTCGGTGGGCACAGGCCGGATAAAGCTGTTTTGGAATGCGTTGAAGTTTGGTTGCCGGCCGCTACCAACGGTCTCTGATGTGATGTCGATAATGTCTATGTCGCCGGCTTGATAGGCGGCGATTGCTGTGTTGGGATCAGTTATGACGATCAATTGCGCCGATTCAATCGGGACATGCCCCCCGTGCCAATTGTCCCGGCGAACAAGTGTGGTTTGGATTTCACGTTCATACGCCTTGACCGCGTAGGGGCCGTTCGTTTGCAGTTCGGCGGGTTGAACCGACTTTGTTTCGGTCCCTTCAAATGTGATGCTTGCAGCGGACATTGGGAATGTCTCACGCCATAGAGCCACATCCTGCTTCTTTAGGATCAGGTACAGCGTCTCGTCATCCGGGGTTTCGATATCTTCCAAGTCTGCCCATTGGTGGTGGCCAGCCTCCTTTAGCCGCAAAATGGATGAGCGGACGTCAGAAGACTGGATGTCGCGGTTTGAGTAGTTTCCTGCCCATTTTGCATTTGAAGGTAAGGTCACACGGATACGGAACTTTGGCGGTCGCGCATTTAGGTCATGATCTTCATCGAGAGACTCGACCATGTAAGGGCTCCAACCTTGGCCGTTCAGGCGCGTCATGGGCGGAAAGATTGCACGATGCACGAACGCGACATGTCGATCTGATCCATCTAGCGGATCGAAAGGAAAAGGGTCGTATCGGAGGCGAATTCTTACAAGGGGCAATGAATGTGATGCACCCCTCAGGATGCTAGGCGTTGCCAAAGTGCTCGCAACAAAACCTAGACCTGAAGCAACAAAGCGTCTCCGGCCAATATCTAGACGTGAAAAACTGGGCTGATTCGTAAGGAAACTCATACTGCAAACATCCATCACAACTAAAATTGCAACCATGTTACGCCGTTTGAGTTTTGAGGCAAGTAACGCACCGTTCCAAGCTGAAATGAAGACGTCGTCCAGTGGCTGTGAGCTAATCCTTCCCGAAAGGGATTAAGCTGCTAAACCCTATACCTATCCAATCGCTTCTGGCAGGGAAGTCGGGTATTCAATCAAATTGAGGCACCCATCCGATAGAACCTTCATCAAACAAAGGTTGAAATTTGCCAAAGAAAGCGCAGTTTTATTGAAAGTTAACGTGTTAAAGTTGTAGGGTTTAAACTGATCCTACTGTCAATTGAGCGCGTACTTTGAGCCGCGCAAACTTATGGGCAAATCGTGCAAATTTATGCGCAAATACCGCGCAAGATTTCGGGCGAAGACATTCAAATTATCTGAATGAAATCAATGATGGTAATGCAGCGTTATGCGCGTCCCTACAACTGGCTCGGCGAATCCGGGAAGACGTGGTTCAAGCCGTCCAGGGTTCCTGCCGGTATGATTGTTCGCCTGAGGAAGCATTTTGGATTGGCGAGGCCTTCTTGGCGGGTATCTGTTCTAAATTAGGATTACCAGCGGATGCGTGGCCCACGGTGGAGTTGTTGAACTGACGATAGCGCCGGTATTTGTATTCAATTTCGCAGACGCGACTATTTTCCGCCGGTAAGGCGTAACCAGAAGCTTTTTGACGGAGCCCTAAATTGGCGGGCAAAAGACCGAACCTGCTTTTTTTTCGCCCGTCGCGCTAGGTGGCTTACCAGCGACTGAAACTCATCGGGATCCACCTCGATTAGAGTGTCCAAAGTTTCCTCTCGTGCAAGCTCATGGGCTCTACCTTTTTCTAACCTTGCGTAGTCGAAGTCCGGGAATTCGATCCCATACTGATCGCGAAGCCAAACTGGTTCAGTGGATGAATAGTCAATTCTGTCCGCCGCCCCTTGCTTGATCTTCGGCTTGGTTAGGTTCAGGCACCTCTCTGCTCTTTGAATTTCGCGCCGCAGATCCTGCACGTTAACAGTAGTCGCTTTACCAATGTTGCGTTGAGACGCAAACTTATCCAACAGGCTCATCGCGGCGGCACTTACACTTTGATTTGAACGTTTGGGTTCCTCCAACTTTAACGGTTCGACTCCGTACTGCTTTAGGTAGCGTTCCGCGAAATCTATGGAGATGCTCCCGCCCTTCATCAGAGACCTGTCAAGAACTGCTGGAACCACTGTTTGCTTTCCGAAAACCTCTTCCAATATAGAAATAGGCTTTTTGTACGTAGGTGCGGGCGGCTGAAAGAACAGGCCACGCCTCAATCCCTGTTGCAGCGCAGAAAGGTAGCGGGCAGACGGACGTCGAATGTAAGCCGAAAGAGTTATGCGTTCCCCCCACAACTCTTTCAAGTCCTGAACAGATCTACCTTCTTTATCAATCGGCAAAGACCTCCACATATGTTCAGCGGACAACACTAAGCAATTGGGGCTATGCGATGCGATCTGAGCCCTTATCGATGTGACATGATCATTAAATGCTGAAAACAATTCTTGTTCGCTTGGGTGCCGCGCTCGCACGTGACTAGGCTGCCTATCAAAGCTGCCAAAGGCGTACAGCAGCAACTCATGGTTATTAAATTTTGCGCTAGGAGCATTCTTTGGGTACAACACCTTGTGCTCAACTAGAGTGTCATAGGATGCGAGTAACGAGTCTTGCAGGGCAGTCGATCCGGCCTTTGACATGCCAACGTGAAAAATTGTGTCCATTATTTTGCTTCTGCGTCTTCTATCCAGTTTCTTTGTGCTTAAACTCATTCAGATCGCGACACAATCTTTGACGCAACAAGATCATTGAGCCGGCATTTCCCAAGTAGAATTCCATTTGAGTGATGGTGCACATGGTATTCACGCCCAGTCTATCCGCGTTCCAATGCCTGGAACTGATGATTGCGCATTTGAGCATCTGATGCCGGGAGTCGGTTCCTGAAACCGGATTGCCCCGGAAACCGGCCTGACAGACAAGCATCCGGGCACATGTGCCCAGCCGTTTTTGTTTTTGTTCAGTGTCGTTGATCTCTTCATGTGGACGCCGGGGGCGCGCGCAGCCGCTGGATGGCCGCAAGGATGCGGTTGAACAGATCGCCGCTGACTGCAACTTCTGCCA
>WQBJ01000135.1 GCA_013032095.1 Ruegeria atlantica
GCGACGCGCCGCACATGCAAACGGCCGAAGTGCGATCAACGGCGGCTCTGGGCTCAAATGACCTGTCCGGGCTCGTCTCAGAGGATGGTGACCGCGAACCAAAAAAACGAATGCTGCGGATCGCATGAATGATCGCCGTCAATGCGATTTGATTTCGCGACCTTTATCTTATCCGCAGGTTTCTTTCAGGACTTTGAAAGTCCGAGCAATCACATTGCGAACCTCCGGCAAAAACCGGTCTTCATGATGTGTGACGAGCCATTGCTCATGCGTAAGATCATCGATCGGCGGAGATATCATGTTGAGCTGGGTGTACTGCGCGCCAATGAATGTAGGCAGGACCGCGCGACAGAAGCCGGAAAGAGCAAGGTCCAGTGCGTTGCGCGGATGTGTAACTTCGATATCTTCTTTTGTTCGCACCGCTGACCGCACCCATCTGGCGGACGGGGTATTTCCAATAACTCGTGCCCAGCCTTTTACGTTCTCGTCCAGAGCGTATATGGCAAAATGCACGTTCCCAATTTTGCGCCCGGCAAGCCGCGTGTCATCAGGGCGTTGGTTTCGAATACCGATGACTGCCTCGCGATGCCCGATATTCAAAGTCGCATCATCTGCAATGAACCGTAGGCGAACTCGCTCTCGGTCTGCGAGATACGATAACTTGCTGCAAAGCACATGTGTGACCCAGGTGCCTGCAGAAAGCTTGACCAATGGACTGGCCTGTTCTTGATCAGTGCGCGTCAGTGGCCGGACACGGTTCTCCAACCCAATGACATTGGCCAACAGGTCCTCACCGTCAGGCGTGAGCGTGTAGCCGCGCGCCTGTCTTTCAAAAAGTTCCCGACCCAGCCGCCTCTCCAAGCCCAGCATGCGCCGGCCAAGGGTCGGCGCACTTTTCCCGGTGGCCGTGGCCGCAGCGGACAAACCACCCAAGCGGGCCACCGCAAGGAATAGCCGAAGGTCATCCCAATCGAAGTTCGTTTCATTCATGAAAGGACCATTGCAGTATGTTCCATATATGTGAAGGCACGGACGTGTTCTACTCGAAGAAATCTTTAGAGGAGGCACGATATGCGGTTTTTGGACCAAGACATTCATCCTATCGGCATGGGATGCTGGCCAATTGGCGGACCAATGTTTGCTGGGGATGAGACGGTGGGCTACGCCAATTCGAACGATGCCGAGTCAATCCGGACCATCCATGCCGCATTGGCGGCGGGCATCACGCTGTTCGATACCGCCCCGGCCTACGGCGCAGGTCATGCGGAACGTCTTCTCGCTCGGGCACTCAAAGGCCATCCAGACGCGCTGATAGCAACAAAGATCGGTGTCTCCATTGACGAAGACAGCAAGCAACTCACAGGCAATGACGAAGACCCAGCTTCCGTCGGACCTGCGATTGACGCCTCCCTTTCGCGACTCGGGCGTGACCGGATCGATCTGCTCCTCTTACATCTGAACAGCCTTTCAATACCCAAAGCCGAGGCGATATTCGACGAAGTAGACCGTGCCCGAACCGCGGGTAAGATCCGCGCTTATGGCTGGAGCACTGACTTTTCCGCGAACCTGTCCTGTGTAGCGGACCGGTCCGGTTTTACGGTTGTTGAGCACGCGATGAACGTTCTTTTCGACGCCCCGAAGATGCAAAACGTTGTCGATGAACACGGCTTGACTGCGCTGATCAGATCGCCCCTTGCTATGGGTCTTATATCTGGAAGATACAATGCGCAGATGAAAATGCCGGTTACGGACATCCGCTCGACATCCAATCCCAGGACGGACTACTTCAAAGACGCCGCTGCAAATCCTGAATTTCTCAAGAGATTGGACTCCGTTCGGGACTTGTTAACGACTGGGGGCCGCAGCCTCGTTCAGGGCGCGATCGGTTGGCTTTGGGCAAGAGGTCAGACAAATATTCCCATTCCCGGTATACGCACCGTCGAGCAACTCCAAGGTGTCGCGGGGGCCTTATCCCATGGACCTCTGCCTGAATCCGTTATGCGCGAAATTGAGAAACTCGTCGAACGCAGTCCGGAAGAAGCAATGGACCGCGCACGATAGTACTTCGATGAAGTGATGGTCATCGATTAAACGTCCGCTTCAAACTGCGACTTGCCGAATGAAACGGCAGCAACCAATTGCATGGCAATGACGGCTCAGGGCTCAACGCTCCAGTTCATCCCGGTCGCAGAGAAAGTTCGCGGCAAGCCCTGGTTTTGCCTCGATTAGACGGACACCTAGAATTTGCGCTGATTGCGCCCGGAGCTGTCGAATGACGAAGCCGAAGCGTTACAAGCGGTGCAGCGGATTAATGCGAGAGAAATTTAACGAAGTCGCCCTGCCACATAGTTTTTGGTGGCAGAGCGAAGCATGCCGAAATAGTCGCTGTTAGGCTGCTCAATTCTATCAAATAAACTTCGTGAACAGCTTTTTCACCCAGCGAATAGGTTCTGTCGCAGCTCCTGATCCAGCTGTGTATCGCTTTCGATCAGCGCCCTAATAGCCGGTCGCGACAGTACCCGCTGACGGTAGGCTTCAAGGTTTGGATATTTGGAATGATCTATCTGCGCGTAACCCGATAGAACAAAGAACCAAGTCAGATAAGCGTCCGCCGCGGAAAACCGGTTGCCTAATAAATAGTCACGCCCGTTCAGATGATTTTCAAGAACCTCAAAACGGAGCGGCGCAAGAGCGCGAACACGGTTTTTCACCTCTTCGGTGGCCTCTTGGTAAAACACGACTCGGAATAGCCCCTTGTGAAGCTCAGTCGCACAGAAGGCCAGCCAGCGTAGCATCTGGAAGTAACCTGGATCGGACGGATCAATCCGGAAATCATCATTAATGGATTGTGACTGGATCCAGTTTATCACCGTCGAGGTTTCCGTCAGTTTAGTCCCGTCTTTGAACTCCAGTACCGAAACCTGCCCCAATGGGTTGATATCGTAGAGGGAACCTCCGGTCGCCAGTTCTTTGGTGCCCAGGTTGAGGGGAACGATATCCAGATTGACGCCGCCTTCAGCCGCGGCAAATCGCGCCGCTAGCGAGCATGTGAGCGGGGCATGGTAAAGAGTAGTCATAATCGTCTCCGTAGTGTCGGTTGTTTATGCTGCAGCGAGGTAATCAGTGGTGGTAACAATCTTGGCGTAGGCAAAGGACAAAGCTGACATATATGACTTGTGGACCTGCTCGGCCGGGATCACATCTCCGTTGAATTCGAGGTCACGCGAGGAACACGCATCTTCGACCACGGTGACATTCAATCCTAAGTCAGCCGCATTCCGGGCCGCTGCATCTATGCACATATGGCTCATGTCACCTGCAATAGTGACGGCGCCAACACCATGTTCTTCCAACAACGCCTGAAGGTTGGTTTCACGAAAGGCGTTAACATAATGCTTCAGCACTTTGTGTTCGCCCGCTTTGGGTGTCACAGATGGGTGGAATTCGGCCCCTGGTGTATTGGGCGCAAAGAAGGGCGGGTTTTCGATTTGAAACTCATGATGCACATGCACGACCATCTGCCCTGCGGCGCGGGCGTGTTCCAGCAGGCGAGCGGCGTTTGCGGCGCTTTCTTCGATCCTGTGCAGTTCCCATTTGCCACCGGGAAAGTAGTCCTTCTGGATGTCGATAAGGATTAGCGCGGACTTTGTCATCTTGGTCTCCGTTCTAGTGTTTCACCGTTTTCATATAGAGCTTGGATTGCTAGAACTTGATTGGCGCATCAGACATAATACACGTTAGATTTGACAAATGAAAAACACCCAAAGAGAAGTCACTATTGGCCTCGCTGCCCATCCGGACGCACAGCAATCTGCAATTCATGGATTGCGAGATCTATTTTCTGTTGCAAACAGGCTTCAATGGGAAAAATCAGACCGTCCCCAGAAGATCGAAACGCAACTCATTCAGGATTTCACCAGATTTGACCGACATCTGGACACGTTGATCCTGCCGCCTTCGCTTGGGCCTCAAACCAAAGTAACTCAGGAAGAAGCCCTGGTGAGTTGGGCCCAACATCATCATAAAAGGGGCGCACTTGTCTGCTCGATTTGTGCAGGCGCTTTTCCGCTGGCCGCATCGGGTCTGCTGGACGGGCGGCAAGCGACGACGCATTGGGCGCTGGCTGAGGAGTTCGCCGCACGCTTTCCAAAGGTGCGTCTGCAGTCTGAACGCCTGCTGATCGATGATGGCGACATAATTACAGCTGGCGGATTGATGGCCTGGACCGATCTGGGCTTGCGTTTGATCGCTCGTTTCATGGGACCATCAACGATGCTTGATGTGGCACGGTTCTTTCTGATTGATCCAGGAGAGCGGGCACAGAGCTTTTACAGCTCATTCTCGCCCAGCCTGAACCACGGGGATGAAGCAATCTTACGCGTGCAACATTGGGCCCAAGAGAACTATCGGGACCCCATAACAGTATCTGATATGACGCGAGTGGCGCGACTTGAATTACGTACATTTGGTCGCCGTTTTCAGTCAGCCACCGGCTTCAGCCCATCAGAATACCTGCAACACCTACGCATCGCGAAAGCCAAAGAACGTTTGGAATTATCTCATGAGAGCGTGGAACGCATTGCACACGGCGTGGGATATATGGATATCTCAGCCTTTCGGAGGATGTTTCATAAGATTGTTGGGCTATCGCCGGTCGAGTATCGCAGGCGGTTCTCTCCAGGCGGAGCCGGGGATTAAGGTATCCATCGCAGGATGCACTTTAAACAATTTCGGGTAAGCCGCCGCTCATGAATAGCGCTGCAGATTTAACGAAAGGGCTTAACACTGCGGGGAGCCCAACTGGTTACGCGAGCCCATACTTGCTGTTTTCGAGTTGTTTGATCGCTGCATCTGCATTCATCGGTTAAGGTGATTGATGGCGTTCAACGTTTGGTTGACGAGCTAACGCTACACCGGATGAGTATCAGGCAATCACGTGCGGCTACCCAAAAAGCCCTCACAGATGTGCTTGAACAGGTGAGGCCGGCATGTCGTTTTGTGCTGTCCTGCGTGAAGGGCGCAGGCACAGGCGAAGAAAGCAGGATGCAATACCTCAGAACAAAGGGCCGGGTGGAGAACCAGTTGAATGCAAACGGGTTTCCAGAAAAGTTTATTTTCCGGCCCCCGGAGTTCGACAGTTAATCGCGTAAGTGATTGAAATTATTAACACGAGAATCGGATTTGTGTGACGACATCAGGCTATCAGGCCGGTCTGGGGATATTCAGGGCATCGA
>WQBJ01000136.1 GCA_013032095.1 Ruegeria atlantica
AGAGTTTAGCCGAAAACTCCAGCTTCAAACGATCCAGTTTTCAGGGGGCAGAGCAAGGGAACTAAAGCCTGGGAACGCCAGCACCGGATACTGGAGCAGGCCATCTGCAGCTTGTTGAACTTCGACAGCGCCCTTTCGGTCGAACCGACCATCCTGTCTGTCACAGCTGACACCCATCGCGACATGGGGCTGCGCCCTGCCGATTTCGGGACCTTCCAAAAGGCGTTTCTCGATACGTTGTGCCAACCGGAATTCGGGCAAAACAGCGTAGAAACCATCGAAGCATGGGAAACGATCCTTGCGCCGGGTATCAACTACTTGAGCAATAAAGCTACTGATTCACGAAAAACCCGGTGAACGGAGCCTTTCACCCATGTCTATGTCAACCGCAAAATCCACCGTCCTTCACCTATTGAAGACAATCGCCGCACCGCTTTCCAGAACCTGATAAGGGAACAAGCCTGACATGACTCTGAATCTTTCCGACCCGTCCCTGTTGTGCTCAAAGGCTCTGATCGGGAGTAAGTGACTGGCTGCTTCGGGCGGAGAAGAACTCGTGGTCATCAACCCCTCGACCGGAGCAGAAGTGGCACCCATCCCGTCTCTGTCAGCAGACGACGTGAGAGCGGCCATCGGCGCAGCGGATGCGGCGCAAAAGAACTGGGCGGCACGCACCGGTAAAGATCGCGCTGCGATCCTGCGCTGCTGGTTCGAACTGTTGCGTGAAAACCGCGAGGATCTGGGACGTATCCTCACGGCGGAACAGGGCAAACCGCTGACCGAGGCTCTTGCTGAGATCGATTATGCCGCAAGCTTCATTGAATGGTTCGGTGAAGAGGCCAAGCGCATTTATGGCGACACTATTCCCGGTCACCAGCCCGACAAGCGCATCGTCGTTATGAAACAACCCGTTGGCGTGACGGCCTGCGTGACGCCCTGGAATTTTCCGGCTGCGATGATCACCCGCAAGGCAGGGCCTGCACTGGCCGCCGGGTGTACCATGATCATCAAGCCGGCAAGCCAGACTCCGCTGACAGCACTGGCCCTGTGCGTTTTGGCCGAACGTGCCGGTAGTCCCGCTGGAGACCTGTCCTGCGTTACCGGTTCAGCCCGCGTGATCGGAACTGAACTCACCTCCAACCCAACCGTCCGGAAACTGTCTTTTACCGGCTCGACCGAAGTGGGAAAGGAATTGATCAAACAATGTGCCGATACGGTCAAGCGAACCTCGATGGAGCTGGGCGGCAACGCCCCCTTCATTGTGTTTGATGACGCTGATCATGGTGCCGCTGTGGAAGGTGCAATTGCTTCCAAATACCGCAACGCGGGCCAGACCTGCGTGTGCGCGAACCGGTTCTTTGTCCAGGAAGGCATACACGATGCTTTTGTTGCCCGGTTGACCGAGCGGGTGAAAGGCTTGCGCGTTGGTGACGGGTTTGAAGACGGGGTTCAAATAGGCCCGATGATCGACGCGCCCGCGGTCGAAAAAGTCGAGGAATTGTTGGCGGACGCCGTAGCGCGGGGTGGTCACATCCAAGCCGGTGGTCATCGCCACGCACTTGGGCGAGCTTTTTTCGAACCTACCATCGTGACCGGGGTGACATCCGAATTTCAAATCTTCAACGAAGAGATTTTCGGCCCGGCTGCCGCCATCGTTAAGTTCCGCGTCCCGGAGGACATGTACGAGATGGCCAATGACACGCCATTTGGCCTGGCCGCGTATTTTTTCGGCCAAAACCTATCGCGTGTATGGCGAACAACTGAAACGCTGGATTTCGGCATTGTCGGTGTAAACACGGGATTGACCTCGACTGAAGTCGCCCCGTTTGGTGGCATGAAAGAGAGCGGTAACGGGCGTGAAGGATCAAAATACGAAATCGAGGACTACCTCGAGGTGAAGTATATATGCCTGTCGGTTTAGGTTTTTGAATTACACCCCGGATGGGTTTTACGACCCGTTCCAGCAACTGGCGCCCGTCAAAATTGATCAACGGGCGCTTTTTTAGGATTTGGCACTTGGTGGCACTCCCATAGGGCGAAGACGATCCTTACTTCCTGCCCCTCGTCAATGCCCCCCAATCAGCAGTTGTGAGACAGACATTTCTCATCAGGAAAATAACAGTTGAGTTCACCTGTCAGATCAGGTTCTTGTAGTAAGCTCTCAATTGGTCAAGAGTGCCGACGCTGACAGCCCCCTGCTCGGCAATTTCTGCCAACTGCCCGGAAACATTGGCCGTGGTCATCCATGGCGCATTGCTGTCATTTGACAACCAGCGGTGATGTTGAAGCTTCGCCCATCTCTCTCTCGCTGTGGCCGTGAGAAGGTCCGGCTTGTTCAAACAGATCAATCGGCTGCCCAGCCAACGAAGTCGTCGATCCTCAAAACTCCGGGCAATATCCAGCCGCTGCTCCCATGACGCGTGCTGGAACTGTGACAGCTTGCGTTTGTCGTCGCGGGAGTAGAAACCGGAGTAAATCTGCTGTTCCACATGCTCAGGTTCGGAGCATTCCGCGTATCGCTCAGCCAAGGCCGCGCCAATAGCAGCATGCAGTTTCGGCATTTCCATCAAGTCATCCGCACGTTGTTGGAGCTTTTGCTCAACATCTGTAACTTTGAAAATATTCGGAGCTTTGTTGATCGTGACGGTGCGCACCAGCATTGGCGAAGCGCTCACGGCGTCTGCAACGGCGTCGGAACCGGCCTGGCTGAGTTCTTTTGGGTCCGCCTGCTCCAAATCCATAAATGCCAGAGCATTTGCGTTCTTTGGATTTTGACCGGCATATGCCCCCCAAAAGGCACGAGGCGGGGCGGCCCCGAACCGCTCGACCAAGGCCAGCACCTCGCCGTTCTGCATCATGCCCCGAACGGATTCCTTGGATCGGTTTCTCAGAGACTGTTCCCACACTTGCGGGGCGCGATCCCGGATCAGCCTTGCAATGTGAATCGTCGCTTCGACATCACCTAAAGCATCGTGCGCGTTGTGATTGGAGAACCCGTTGGCCGGGGCAAGCTGGTCGAGTTTAAAGATGGTATTGCCGTTTTCATTCGTTGCCCAGTTCAATGTATCGTTAGCAAATACCCATGTGGCATAAACCAGCTTTATGACATCCAGCCGGTCATTGCCGTCCATCTGGGTCAGGTAAGGGTTGGGGTGCAGGTTCTGATAAAACATCTGCCGCATCACTTCTTCGTCGAAAGCGATGTTATTGTAACCGACCCAAGTCGCTGGTCCCCATGTCTCGATCAGGCGGCCGATCTGCTGCGAAAACTCAAAGGCAGTTGGCAAGCTGGGGTCTGTCAGCGTGTCCGGTGTGACACCGGTGACAGCCAGGGCCCACGGAGCAGGCAGAATATGTGGTGACAGACGGCACCGAAAATCAATCCGCTCAATCTCGTTGAGATCGCCACCTGTCAGAATTGCAGCGAACTGCAGTGGCTGGTCAAAAGCCGGACTCGTCCCGCTCGTTTCCAAGTCATAGAATACAAACAATTTTCTGCTCCGCAACAACGCCTTTGGTATCGGCCCCAACGTAGAGAATACAACCTCAGCTTCTATGAAAACAGGCGCTCATCTTGCAATTTTTGCAACCGCCAATAGTTCAAACAGCGCTGGTTCACCCACAGCAAAATAACCTCATTCCCGGCCGGAGCAGGACGGGCCGAAGCGCTGCGGCGCGCTCATTCATTTAAAAGAGAATATCGGACGCTTTCCGCCCAGAGCTTTGCGCTAAGTCTGCGCGTGGTTCTGCGGCTCAATCCTGATGCATTGCGGGCGGCGAAACGATCCGCACAGGGCAGGATTCTCCTCCGACACCCGGGTCAAACCACATTCTTCCTTTGGAAGAGAGCCATTTGGCCAATCTTCCAGGGTTTGTCCCGGAGATGCTGAAGCAGGCAGATAGGCCCCTGCCGCCCCGGGCCCTTAGCTATGATATGACATTGAAGTCGGCACAAAATCGATCATTGGACTGAACTCATGACCATCCGCTGCGCGGATGCGTCGATGGTTGTTTTCGTTTTGAAGACTTCCTCTATCGCCTCATCCTGGCATTGGGGCCCCTCGGATTGTGCTGCCAAAGCCATGTGAGCTCTGGTTCGCCTGATGATCCGCATGGTCGTGGTATCAGTTTGGAACGAAATTGTTATCAACATTGTGCCTCAGGCACTCAAATGCGGAACATCGCGTCCCGCGGGCTTGATTGCAACCAAAGTCATATTCAGCCTGACATGACCTGCACTCCACTTTGAGAACGTCTGAACCGGGAGGAACGTGATGCCTAAAAAGGACTTGGTTGTATTTTTCTGTCTTCTGCTGGCCGTGGCGCTGGCGCTCAGGCTGGTGACGTCGCTTGTCGACAATGCAGGCGGCGGCGCCGGTACCTGGTAGAATGAATGGATTTGCCAAAATAGAAAAAGTCATTGGTAAATCCAAAGCGCATCAGAACGAGTTTCGTAATTGAGCCAAGGAAATAGACAAACCGGTTACAAAACTGGTTATTGAGCTTTCTCCAATGGGCACTTTCCGGAACGTACTGTGAACTTGGCCAGATCGGGTGGTGCGGTTTCAGACCTCCCTCAACTTTGACGTGGAGGTACCTCGCTTGATGCGCTTGAACACCATCGTGATTGCCACCTCCGCTGTACTTTACGGGGAACAAACTTGTGGTGACGACAGTTTTCTGACCTTCCCTAAACGGCGGCTTTACGGGCGCTAGTCAGGATGTGCAATCCGGCGCGTGTTCAAATCCGGTATCCGGCATCCGCTTGCCAATGAGCCGGCCATTCACAGCCGCCACGTGCGTCCTCGAAAAGGCTCCCGGCAGCGGTATTCGACGCGAGGCTCCCTGCGATGGGCGTTTACACACACCGCTTGACCTTCCGCACTCTCAGTGATTAGCGGTTCATTCCACAGATGGAGGGTCAAGGGCTTGGCCTCCTGACGTGGGGAAACCGCCTTTCTTCTATCCTCATTGAGGTAGAAGGGAGGCGGAAATCCTCCGCTGAGGACCAGAGCGAGGCCATGATCACAGCAAAAAACAGACAAGTGCTTAGCCTCCCAAGTTCGACAGTTAGTCACGTAAGTGATGGATATTTCTGATACGGGAATCGCATTTGTGTAACGACATCAGGCTATCAGGCCGGTCTGGGGATGTTCAGGGCATCGAAGAGATTGAGTTGCTCCGGAGTTGTTTTGCTGGTGCCGTTGAAGGT
>WQBJ01000137.1 GCA_013032095.1 Ruegeria atlantica
TATTGCCACTTGTCACTCAACATATGGGAGCTGAAGCCAAAATGTCCAGAAAATGGCGCACTTTTCGATAGCATCACGCCGCCTGCCCGCTCAAACGGCCATAGAAACTGCGTTCGAGATGCAGATCTCCTGCCCTTGCCTTTTCAACCATGCCCCTGAGATAACCGCCTGACGACAAAACCTCTCCGGTGGCGTGCTTGGGATGTGTCGCAAAGAAGCGGAGCAGCTTCGCGCGTTTGATGGCTCTGTTACACATCACATGGCCGTTCTCTGAAATGCCGTGCACTTGAAAAGCATCCTTGGCCAAATCCAGACCTACGGTCTTTACTTTCATTGGGTGGCTCCTTTCTTAGCAGTTGATGATAACTGCACTTTGGCACACTCGATGCCGGTGGAGCAGGAGCCACCCACCTCATCCGCTTTGGACCGGACCGTCATGCCGCGATTGCAAACGCGTGAAATGAGGGTAACGGCAGGTTGGGGCTCATATAACCAGTCGATGTGATCCACGGAGAGTTGCGGCGGCGAGCCTATACCAGCCAGTCATAGTTGCTTTCGAAAAAGGCTGTATTGGAACGATTGCGCTCGGCCCCAGGGCGTGCGGTGAAGATGAAAACGATGTGTCACAAGAGTAAAGCGACTACCTAGGACCTCAGACAGGCTGTCAGGACTATATCGCATGACATCAAGGCCGCTGCACTTTTTGGGTCCATCGAGCGCGAAAGTCGCAATGACTGCGTGCCCACCCAAGTCCAGACAGTTGTAAAGCCGTTCCACATAAGAAATCTGCTCCATTGGATCGACAAGGAAATGGAACACTGCCCGGTCATGCCAGATGTCGAAGACCCGCGAAGTTTCCCATGTAGTCACATCAGCCACGATCCAATTTACTTTCGGGCCGCTGTCACCCTGCCGACCTTGTGCGGACGCAATGGCGCACTCTGACAGGTCCAGAACAGAGATGTCGCAAAGCTCCAGCTCCAGAAGGCGGTCCACGACTCGAGATGTTCCGGCGCCGATGTCGATGACTGAAGACTTCGATGTCAGACCTGCTTCCAGCATCAGGTCCAGCGAAACCGTTGGATCATCCTGATGCCAGCTCAGGTCGACCTCTGCCTTCTGGCCATAGATCGTATCCCAGTGATCTTTCTTGCTCATGCCAGTTCCCTGATGCCTGCTTCACAACCTACCGGAGGAAGGGAGCTTTGTGACGCTCCCCAACTCATTCCTAACCGGCGCTGAACGTCCGGTTTATTCCATTCGCGACATGCCGCATGTTCGAAAGACTGAAGCAATTTAATGGCGACAATGGGCTCAAACCTCCGGTCTATTCTACCACTTCCTGACGGGAAACGACCCCTTTGTTCACATTACAATGAATATCATATTGCTTTTTTTCGCTAAAACGGGAGTTGTGCACCCGGAGGACGCAATGAATGCCATCTCCGGGCTTCAGGGGCACACTCTGCCGAGGCCGCATTGCGCATCGGTTTCTGTCCTATTTCAAAAGTGAGAATCGGCAGAAAGAGAAATTTCCTCCTATTTTTTGGGTGCTCCCCTCACGGTTTTGCGACCAACGTTTCTGGTATCGTGAAGCCAGACGGATTCCCCAATATGAAAGATGGTAAGTAGCCGGTTCGGGTAAGCTGCCTTAAGCCGATCCAGTGCCGCCTCTTCCGAAGGAGCCGGAATGATGTGCTTGATCGTGCCCGATCCGCTGGCCCTGAAGGTGATCTCGAAATAGGGTTTTTCTATAAGCATTCTGCAGGTGCATTCGTGTCCCGAACCCTTTCCCCAGTGGCTTAGATATCAATTCAGCAACTGTCTACCATCTGGGCGTGCAGTGCTTCGTATTTGGGAACCAATGCTGAAATTTTTGGGAATTACCGGATAGACGGCAAGCCGTCCGGTCACCGGCGGCTTGCCGTGTTGTAATTTACTCGGCGACGATTGCGATCTCCTCAGCGCTCTCGTCCTGAACCCCGACTTCAGGCACGACCGCCTCCGCCATCAGGTCCGGTGCCTAGCCGGTGACGTCCGTGTGCTAACTCGGCTTCGGACGTTTCCAGCCCTCTTTGAAGCCTTGAAGCAATGTCTTGAAGTTCTGCACTCAATGCGTTCGAGCCTTTAACTTGATCGTTTTAAATTACGCGCCTTCCGGTCCCGAACCGCTGAATCAATGGACCTCTTGTAGTCGGCCGTACGATATCACTGCCAAGATGCATCACTGCTGGGCAGGTCATCCCGATGCAGGACCATCACGGCTTTAGGTTTGCCAGATGGCAATTGCTTAACTGCATCCCAATTCCAGAGGACCAGATTTACATCGTCTGGTGTCGCCCCCGGTGCGAAGCTGTTGATCAGAATACCAGCATAGCCTTCGACCTTCAGTTTGTCCGCGGCGACATGGGTTGACGGGTTGAGACCCCGATGCATTTCAGACTCCCAGTTGTCATTGGCCAGATCATTCCAGGAGATGCCCAGTGCCTTTCGGGTATCCCGGCTGGTCATATCAACAATGTGACAACAATCCACCGCCAGAAAATAGAAGGTGTAAGGTTCCTGATTGAGGCTGAGGCGCACCTCTCGCGCGGCCGTTTCATGGGTGAGCGACGTGTAAAGTGCGGGTTCCCCAATGCGGTTGAAGCGCCCGCCGCGGCGCGCAGCCCCCTCCCCTGACGTCGGCAGATAGGACCACCTCGGTTGTGCGGCTCGGATCACCGTGCGCTGAACGCGAGTTGCAAATTTCAAGCGTAGCCACCTTCCAGGCGCCGCAGGATGTGGGATTTCAAAGCTTCGTTTTCACCGTCCTTGACGATTTCCTCCGGCGTTCGCCCGCCGAACCCCACGATGGGTTCAGACCGGTACCAGGCATAGGCCATGAGCGAGTTCCCGACAGCTGGAGCAACGGCATTCAGGATTTCGACCAGGTGCCGCAGAGAGGTTTGAACTGAAACGGACGCGATACGTTGCCGCCGTGACAGGGATTCCGGGGCAATACCGAGTGTCTCACCAATCTCGCGCTTGGTTGTTTTCAGGTGCCGGGCCAAGCGATCAGGTGAGATCAACCTGTCTTCTACAAGATCACGCATTTCCATATTTGTCACTCCTGTTGCCACAATATACCGTCCAATATCTTGACATTCAAGATCAACCCAACTTAGGTGCGCCAATTCGACGGACCGTATCACGCCGCCTGTCCGCTCAAACGGCCGTAGAAACTGCGTTCGAGATGCAGATCCCCTGCCCTTGCCTTTTCAACCATGCCCCTGAGATAACCGCCAGGCGACAAAACCTCTCCAGTGGCGTGCTTGTCATAGATCAGTGCAATCACCGCGGCCGCAATCTCAGGCCCGAAAGTTCTCTGCGCGACGCTCCAGGCATCCTCGGAGATCCCAGCGACAGCCCGAAGATGACTTGCGGCGCGGTGCACATCGCTCCAGTTTTTCAGGTAACCGCAAAGGGATCGCGCCATTTCGGCAAACTCCGGACAGGCTTGCATCAATGTAGGCACATCAATATCAGACTTGGGTCGTTTTGTATGGGTGCTCCATTGGATTTCAAAGTCACTGCTATCCAACCTACCGGTTTGATCAGACGGTTCGGACTTATCCGCAACGCCAGCCGCGTGCTTTGTTTCAAAGCGGTTGCTAATTACAGGATCAGGTTTATTTGTAGTTAGTATATGGGTGTCAGAAGCGGCACCCGTGGGTGTCATTTTCTGAGCATTTGATGAGACTTCTGCAGCTGTTTGGGTCGATTCCGGCTGAGTGCAGAATAGGGCGTTCTCATGAGCGTTTTTGGCTTTCCCGACATTACAAAGACTACCCCGCTGGCGCGGGATGTTCAAAGTTTGTAGCCTGTACAGGCGCTGGAGATGGTGCGCCGAACCGAGTGTTGTCATGCTCTCATCCGCGGATTGGATACCGCCTTACCAAATACGACGTGGGATTGCCTCTCTCTAAGATCGAGTGTTTGCTCCAACGCCCTCCGAGGGTTCCCCATCAATGGCTCCCATCTCCAGCGTACTGCACAGGCAGGCTGAACAGGATGGCTAGGGCTCCAGCGGTGTCTGCTGTAAGTGCCGGATGTAATTTCCTCAAAAGGTGGAGTGCGCCCCTGCGGGCGCGCATCCCGGCCGTGACCTGGGAGATTTGCCCTGACTTCTCCTCCGCCGAGAGCCTGGGCGCAGAGGTCAACACCGCGCAAACCTCGCGCTACTACCGTGCGCTGCTGACGCAAGACCCCGGAGAGCGCATCTTGCGGCCTCAGTACGTCAACGAATGCGCGCACCGTGGTACGGTAAAAACGCGCATAAAGACTGCCGAAACTAGCCAACCAAACCGAACCCGCCCGCGCCGCATCGCTTGGGCGGGATTTCCGATTCAAAGGACAACACCATGCTGACCCGCTCCGCTCACCTGATCCTGTTCATTTTCTGGTTATGGCCGATCACCGCCGCCTAGCAGCACCCCGAGATTGTCAAGTCAAACATAGTCACGCCGGAGGCGTTCCACGAGAAACAAGGGCCGCAGGATGCCGTAGGTGTCATCCTCTGGTCGCCGGGGGGCTGGGTAAAACGGCCAGCTGCACCCACGCGCCGATACTGGCGACGTGCCACGGGTCATAGACTGGCTGTACGATCACGGGTGGGACGTGGTGTACATGAATCGACATGGGCCACGATATACCGCGTACAGGCACTACCACGGCGTCGCCATCGCACGCGCGGTCGAGGATCTGCGCGGCGACGGTTACGCGCGGGTTATTGTCGCCGGCCAATCGTCGGGCGGCACCTATTCGATGGTGGCGACTGCCGGCGACCTGAACCCCTATGGCCTGTTGCTGATGGCCTCGGGACCGTCGGACGACAATCCGCCCTTCCTTGACATGCTGGACACCGCCAACGCCGGCCGCGTGGCCGTGATCCATTTCAAAGAAGATAAGACCCTTGGACAGCGTAGCCCCAGCTTCACTTATATGATCCTCGCCCGCAAGCCACATACCCTGAACATTTTCGAGCCATCCGGAATAACCGGCCACAGTGGCGGATACTCCAACCGCTTCGCCAGGCGGTTCGGTGACTGCCTTGTGACCTTCTTCGACCCGGCCAGGACACCGACCGGCCAGGAATGTGACCGGCACTAGTGAACCAGACACGGAACCTCGAAAACCAGCGCCGCT
>WQBJ01000138.1 GCA_013032095.1 Ruegeria atlantica
CTGCTCCTGTCTTATCTGAGCATGCGCTACCAAAACGACACTCAGTCTGACAGGCGGAACAAAGTTTGCGACATGTTTAGACGCCCAAAACGCAAGAGGTAATTTTGACCGTATCTGCATCGGTTCGGGTACTGACATGTGTTCGGCCTGTTGCGCGGCCTTTGCACATGCCGCTGGCCCGTATGGTGTTAGCGGATCCGGTCCAATTCAAAACCACGTGCTCGAAGCACTGTGTCGCAAGCTGGTTTTCCCGATCCGGTCTCACGATCCTGATGCCATACCGTCCATTGTCCTCTTCCGTTTCCGCCGTCTCACAGCCGCAGACGCATTACGCGTTGGCAGCCGGAGCCCGGTAGACTTCTCCTGTGCTCATCAAGGCCCAAACGATCCTCGCCATCCACTGCCCGTCAACACATGCTTGCATGTGTGAGAGGGATGTTGGCCAAGGCTACGCGAACCAGCAGTGGCGGCTTGCGCTCGATCAGGCGATCAAGCCAGGGATCTGTTCTCGTTCTATTTCGAGCGCGCCACATGACTACGCTGTTGGCGCCGATGATCAATAGTCGCCTCAGCGAACGTTCTCCCATCTTTGTCGTTGCCCCGAGGCGTTGCTTGCCCCCTGTCGAATGCTGTCTGGGGACCAGCCCGAGCCACGCAGCAAAATCCCGACCACGGCGGAACGTTTCCGGCGGTGGGGCGAGAGCCACCAGCGCAGTCGCTATGAGCGGGCCAATCCCAGGCACCGTCATCAAGCGGCGCGCCATCTCGACATCCAGTTCTTTGATCTGACCGTCCAATTGGTTCAGCATGCTGATCAGTCTTTCAAGGCACTCCCGGGCCACATCCGGGATCGCGCTATCGCCAGAGGCCACCAACGCAACCAGCTTACGAATATTGGCCGCGCCTTGCGGGGCCACCTGTCCGAGTTCCCCAAGATGACCTCTAAGAGCGTTGATCAAGTGAGTGCGCTGCCGAACCAATAGTTCCCGCGCCCGAAGAACCATCGCCGATGCCTGTGTTTCTTCACTTTTCACGGCAACAAAGCGCATCGCTGGTCTACTCGCGGCTTCGCAGATCGCTTCCGCATCAGCCATATCGTTCTTTTGACGCTTTACGAATGGTTTCACATAGGCCGGGGGGATCAGCCTGACATCATGACCCAAACGACCGATCTCACGCCCCCAATAATGCGCACTCGCACTGGCCTCCATCGCTACCGCGCAATGCGGTAACTTGGCAAAATACTCGAGGACCTGGCCTCTGCGCAGTTTCTTCCGAAGAACGGGATGACCTGTTCTATCCGCTCCGTGCACCTGGAACACATTCTTCGCCAAATCCAGGCCAATCATGCTAATCTCTTCCACAGACGCCTCCATTCAGGTTGTTTGCAAACCCACAATGGCACATCGAGGCCAGCGGGGGCGTCTACACCTTCACAACCTGGTAGGAAAACCTAAAGACCAATCACCACGAGAGAACCCCCAAGAAAGTGCGTTACCGAAGTTTGACACCGGCTGGTACGAATTTGAAATTCTGTGCGCGCATTCCGATTTAATCCGGCCACTGATTCCGGGGTATCCGGCCACCCCTGATCTGTGGGATTTGGCGTCCGTTTTGAGGTGATCATTCACCGGCTAGCTTGCCGTTCTTTTTGAACGTGAGGGAGCCCCATGAAGAGATTGCAAATGCGGAAGATCAGAGAAGCCTTGCGGCTTAGAGCAGATGGATTATCGGGGCGCCGCGTGGCGCAGAGCCTGTCGAAAGTGAGTGCCTTCCAAACCCATGGAGACCTGTAGAATGCCGTGAAGCTTTCGTAGCATAACCGCTGATGGCACCAGCCCCCGACGTCAGATCATTGGACTGATCCCCAGAAGACGGACTTTCAACTGATAGATTTCTGGAACGGTAGACATCCTCAAGTCCAACTTCAAGCAGCGCTGCAGGCGGGTACACCCATGCGTATCAGTTCGCTCCCTTTGATCTTGTGGAAGCCATTGATGCGATTGCGGGCTTTGGTCATGAACCATGACTTCAATGGTTCCGGGTAG
Organism: Ruegeria atlantica; assembly: GCA_013032095.1. Classification (GTDB taxonomy): domain Bacteria; phylum Pseudomonadota; class Alphaproteobacteria; order Rhodobacterales; family Rhodobacteraceae; genus Ruegeria; species Ruegeria atlantica_E. The sequence continues at coordinate 2,049 of WQBJ01000138.1, forward strand.
TAATCCGCCATGACCTGGCTGAAGTAGTCAAAGTCTTCCGGCGCGAGTCTAAGACCGCTGCGGGACGGCCCGTGAAATCCAAAGATCGTATCCGGATCTACACAGGTTCCCGGTAACCCCAGAAACATCGTGCAGGTGGAATAGCAGATGCGCCCGCGTATCTCGACTTGAACACCGCTGCGCTGCAAGTTTTCCAACTCGATTAATCGGTCATGTAAGTAACCACCGCGATCACTGCCTACAACTAAAAGCTGTTGCGCATTCACTCGCGTTGGCGCAATTGCCGCTGAGATCGACACAGCAATTGCCATCAAGGCAGTAAAAACCCTAGCTGTTTTCCTGTTAGGTGACTTTCCAAAACTCAACGGCAGATTGGAAAAATAGTCGATTAATCTCGGCATAGGCGTGTCTCCGGTTCCAGAGTTGATCTGAATCAGGACTAGAGACGCGTGATGCCTCAGCTCTACGCTACCCGTAGCAAAACCTGGCTCTAAATTATTGTTTTAAAGCACTTTTTGCGCAATTTCCTTATCGCTGTACGATCGTAAGTCGAATTGTCAGGCAGAAATTACAGGACAGGCGCAGTTGCGGAATAGAACCAATACCATTCACATCTCTCATCCATCGTTTGTCTTTTGAGGTCTCATGGCAAAGTGGGGTAATAATTCGCGGGTTTTCCAGTGGTCTGGTGGAACTCTGCGTTTCAGTCTCGCTTTAATTCTGATCAACCTTCGTGGTCGTAGCCAAAGGGAAGAACCACAAAGCCCGAAGGACTGGGATCTACGTGTCCACCGCCGACAAAATCGATATGCATGCGTGGTTTGAGGAGGCGAGATGATAGAGCGGTCGACCTTTGATCTTGGGGATGGATTATGGCGTGCTAGGCGAAACCTTCGGGCCACGCTATTGAGACCGGGTGTTGCGAACGCATGGCCGAAATCGGCACCAATATCTCGGTACGGCATGACTCTCAGGCCCAACTGGGTATACCCCAAGTGTGCAGGACGGATGTGATGCCGACCCGGGCGCCAAGGTGCTTGGGGTCGGCAGCGATCCGGATCACCGTATCCGCACTCGATCTCATCAGCAGATTGTAGATCTCCCGCTTGTTTGGAAGCGCGATCTCGGCGACCGGTTTCGGCAGCGCGAAGACCAGGTGGAAATACCGCACGGGCAGCAGTTCCGCCTCGCGCACCGCCAGCCATGCCTTGGCCGCACCCGCTTGGCACTTGGGGCAATGGCGATTGCGGCACGAATTGTAGGAGATGTGGTCATGCCCGCAGTCTTCGCATCGCGCGGCATGACCGCCAAGCGCTGCCATGCGGCAGCGCTCGATGGCGCTCATCACCTTCAACTGGTCGAGGCTGATATGGCCCGCATTGGCCGCCCGCCAGGCAGAACCATGGACTCGGAAGATATCCGCAACCTCCAGCTTTGGCCCATTGCCCGACAGTCGCTGCTTGCAGCGATAAGAGGGGGACAACGCTGTCTATGAGTCGCCTTTCCTGCGCTTCGCAGCGGTCAGACCGTCCAGCGGGCTCTCCACCGCCGAGATCATGCCGGTGGCAACGCTGACATAGTGCGCTGTCGTGGTGAGTTTGGCATGCCCGATGTCACTGCGCCCTTAATTCCCGGACGCAGACATATTCGAGGCGGAACCTCGAGGTTTTGTGCCCTTAATGTCTGGATATCCACAGGTCACCGCGAAGTGATCGCATATTCACACGTCGAAGGAATATACGGGTCAATTGCCCTGTTCACATCTGACTGCAACACAGCTTTTCCACAGGATACACCGTCCGGAATTTAAGGGCACAGTCCGATAATTTATGATACAGTCCAGAAATTAAAGGCACAATCAAACACTGATTTTGCTCAACTTTTTAAAGCGAGCGTCCAACAATTAAGGGCACAGTGACACCCGTCGAAACCCCAGATGGCGTAGGGTATCAAGGCGGTGGCGGCGGGCAGCGTCTGATTTCAGATTGTATAGATGAACATTGGTGCCCAGCTGTTCTTCGACGTATTGGATGCGGTCGTCAGCGATCTCTTTGAACGCGCCAGGAAAATACCCGTAACTACGAAAAAGCGTGCCTTGCGCGCATCGGCTATTATCGGTTGAGCACGTATTGGTATGCCAACGGACCCTATGACTTTCTGTCCGCAATCAACTCGGGCCACCCGGGCGGGATTTCCACGTTGCACGCCACCACACCCGAGGCCGCGCTGTCGCGTCTGGCTCTCATGGTGCTTCAGGCAGATACCGGGCTGACCTATTCCGAAATCATGGAATACCGCCGCTCGATGATCAATGTCATAATCCAGTTTCGGAAAACCGGAGATCAGCGGCGGCCAGTTGCAGTCAGGGTGTTAAGGGAAAACCACGCTTGAAAAATCGGGGTCGTGTGGCCTCCGGAAAATCCCCGAGCTTCAGGCCGGGGAAGATGTTAACTGCGATATGCCATACTCAAAACGCATTTCGTGGATCTTGGCCACGCAAGATACGGATGATTTGAACGCCGCCTTTATTGAAAACCTTGAAATAGATTGTGTGGGGATGGTGGACACTGTATCGGTAACCGTCGCGAAAGTCTGTTTCTGAGAAACGGACCGGGTCATCCGCGATCTCCTGAAAGCGGGCGTCAAGACTTTGCTTGTATTGCAGCGCGCGCGCTTCGCCATGCTCTTTCATTCCGCAGAGGAATGCCCTTTTCAGGTCGGCGTCTGCGCTTCGTGTGAGCTTATATGAAGCCACTGCGTTTTGCTTCAGCTCTGGCTTCTTCAAAGATTTCGTCTGTCGTGCGATTACTGATGCCGCTTTCTTCGCCTTCAATCAGAGCCTGGATGACAGCTCGCCGCTGCTGGCTTTCGTTTTCCAACAACCGCAGACCGGCCGCATTCAACTGTTCGAGACGATGAAGAGAGACGGTGCTGGCTCGCTAGGAAACGTGGTCATGCCACAAGGCTCAGACGCCATACACCGCCCCGTCAGTAACCTCGGCAAAGGTGGCTGACAGGGGTTAAGTTAGCAAACTCGAGATACAGAAGGGTCAGGATCTGTAATTTGTGGAGCTCGGCGGTGTTTCCCTTGAGGGTTTCAA
>WQBJ01000139.1 GCA_013032095.1 Ruegeria atlantica
TGACTGCTTCTGACAAATGCACAAATCAGATCAAAAAGGACTTGCTATGCAGGAGTCATCCACACAGGCCATTCGCTGCGGACGCCAAATTCGTGCTGTGAGTGCGAAACTACCAGACGGTACGGCGGATACTGTTGAAAAGCTCCGATTTTGCGCAAATTTGAGTCCAAAATTACTCGTAGAAGCCCGGTAGGATTTTTCGGCCTAGGGTTCGGCCAAAATCTGACTCTGGCCGCCAGAGGGCGTCTCAACAACTGCTATCGATATTGGCTTTGGACTTTATCGACGGATCGCCCGTTCGCAGAAAACTCGAACCTCCTGCATTTTTGAGTTTTTCAACACAATCGGCGGATTCCTGACATTCGCTGCGCCTGCGGGGTCAGAAACCTGTTGAACTCATAGATTGCTCAAAAGTCTCGACGTATTAGCGACAGCATTATGAGACCAAGGCGCCTTGCTTAATTAGCAAAGACTTCCAATTGGTTGAGTCGGTGGAAAATGCGCTCAATTTCAATTGCTGGATTTTCAACTGCATTGCGTTACCGTGGTTTCTAGGAAACCACAGACGAAATTCTCTGGAGGATGAACCTTGTCAGTAAGGCTGTTAATCGCCGCAATGATTCTGCACTTAGGTCTAATTCCCTCCCTTGTCATTGCGCAGGACAGCCAAACGAAGCCCAAGGTGACCGTGACGGCTGCAGAAATGAAGGCGGTATCTTTGATCGAAGTGTTCACTGGCCGGGTCGAGGCGGTGAATCGTGTCGACCTGATTGCACGCGTGCCCGGATTTGTGAAATCCATCAATTTCAAGGACGGCTCAAGCGTTAAAGCGGCGGATGTCCTGATCGAGATCGAACCGGATTCCTACGAGGCGACCGTCACGGAAATTCAAGGGCAAATCCAAGCGGCACAAGCGGCAAAAAAGCTTGCCGATATCGAGCTGGATCGACAGCAAAAGCTCTACACCACAGGGGACACTCCTCAGGCGGTTGTTCAGAAAGCGCAAGCGCAGCAGGGTGAGGCCGATGGGCATGTGCTTGAGCTACAAGGCAGTCTGCAAAATGCCCAGCTGAACCTGTCCTACACAAAGATAAACGCGCCTTTTGACGGCAGGATTGGACTGACGGATCTGTCCGTTGGCGCATTTGTCAGCCCGGACGGTGGAACCCTGTTGTCGCTGTCCAGCATCGATCCTATCCACGTGACCTTTCCGGTAACCGAAGCCGAACTGCTTGAATTTCGCACGCGCCGCGCCAAGGCGTCCGACACCGAACCGCTGGAACTGCAGTTGATCCTCGCCGATGGCACTACATACGGTGAAACGGGAAGCATTGAGGTGGCTGACACACGAGTGCAGTCGCGTACGGATTCCGTTCTGGTCCGCGGGTCTTTTCCCAATGCGGATGGATCACTCATCGATAACCAGCTGGTGCGGGTCCTTGTCACCGATCCCACGCAAGACAAATCTCTGGTGATCCCCGCCAAGGCTTTGCAGAGAGATCAGTCTGGCTACTTTGTCTTCACAGTCGGAAGCGACGGCAAAGTTGAGAAAAGGCAAATCCAACTCGACCGGACCGAAGGGACCGAAGCCGTCATTTCAGACGGTCTGAGTGAAGGCGATAAGGTTATCACCGATGGCCTGCAAAAGGTCCATGCCGGTGTTGAAGTTAGCATTTCGACACTCCAGAACGCACCCTCAAGCGCCAGCAAGAACTGATCCCATGATCTCGCAACTGTTCATTCGCCGCCCCAGATTTGCCATTGTCATTTCGGTGGTGATCACGCTGGCCGGTCTGATCTCGATTACGCAGCTACCGGTAGAACAGCTTCCTGACATCGTGCCGCCGCAGGTTCAGGTTTCGACAAAGTACCCTGGAGCCGGGGCCGAAGTGGTCGAGTCAACCGTTGCCCAGATCATCGAAGAACAGGTGATCGGCGTCAGCGACATGCTCTATATGAAGTCAACGAGCGGTTCGGATGGCAGCTATAACTTACAGGTCACGTTCGCACCCGGGACCGCCCCCGATATCAACGCCGTCAATGTGCAGAACCGCGTCAGTCTGGCCATGTCCGCATTGCCCGAAGAAGTCACACGCGCAGGCGTCGACACCAAAAAGAAGTCGTCGGCGCTGCTGCAGGTCGTGGCCATTACGTCTGATGATCCGAAGAATGACGATTTGTTCCTGTCGAATTTCGCAACAATCAACGTTCTGGACAGCATCAAAAGATCGCCCGGCGTAGGGGATGCCACCCTTTTCGGGGAACTGGACTATTCGATGCGGATCTGGCTGGACATCGACAAGATGACCAATCTTTCGGTGACAGTTGACGATGTGATCGCTGCGCTCAACGCACAGAATGTTCAGGCAGCTGTGGGGCGTGTCGGCGCGCAGCCGATGGTAAACGATCCGACTTTTCAGCTGAATATCCAGACCCAAGGCCGGTTGAGCAGCGTCACCGAATTCGAAGAGGTGGTCGTGCGCGCCCTTCCAGACGGCTCATTTGTTCTGATCAGAGATATCGCTCGGGTGGAACTTGGCGCAAAAACTAAGGATTCTTTTGCCTCTTTTGACAACAAATCAGCCGCGATGATCGGTGTCTATCTTGAGCCGGGGGCAAATGCCCTCGATACATCAAAGGGCATAAACGATGCGCTGACAGGACTGCAAAGCGCCTTTCCCGATGGGGTCAATTGGAGTGTGCCCTACAATTCAGTAACCTTCGTCCGGGCCAGTATCGAAGAAGTCGTGAAAACGCTGACACAGGCGTTTGCTCTGGTCGTGATCGTAGTCTTTTTGTTCCTGGGCAACCTGCGGATGGCCCTGATCCCCCTCATCGCGATTCCGGTATCGCTTGTCGGTGCGCTGACGTTCATTCTGGCGTTGGGGTTTTCACTCAATACAGTTTCATTGCTGGCGTTGGTGCTTGCGATCGGCATCGTCGTGGATGACGCAATCGTGGTGATCGAAAACGTCGAAAAGGTCATGGGCGAGAACCCAGAGATGTCCGTACCCGAAGCCACCGGCGAGGCCATGAAGCAGATTACAGCCCCTATTCTGGCTATAACCTGTGTGCTGCTGTCGGTGTTTGTACCGGTTGCATTCATTCCCGGTATTACGGGAACGATGTTCCAGCAATTCGCCGTGGCAGTTTCCTTTTCAATGCTGATTTCTGCTTTGAACGCCCTGACACTCAGCCCGGCCCTATGTGCGGTACTACTGCGCCGTGAGAGCACCCCCAGGCGTGGACCGCTTGCCTGGATATCGCGCCGCATAGACAACGCGCGCGATGGCTATGCCTATGCGGTCTCAATCCTCGCCCGACGGGCAATCCTTGCTGTTTTACTGCTCGGTATTGCACTTTTTGGCGCTGGATGGCTGTTCAAGACCACGCCGTCCGGCTTCCTGCCGGTCGAAGACCAAGGGGCTTATTTTGTCGAGGTCGCACTTCCCGAAGGCTCATCGATCAATCGAACATCCAAAGTGATGGAGGACGTTTCGACCATCATCAAATCCGCACCGGGCGTGCAGGACGTCATGACAGTCACGGGCTTCAGCTTTGTCGACGGCCTGAACAAGTCGAACAGTGGGTTTGGCATCGCGATCATGCAACCGTTTGAAGATCGAACCGATCCGGCCTTATCCGTAAGATCCTCGATCCGGCATGTCCGGCGCGAGTTTGCCGGTTTGGAAGACGCCATTGCCTTTCCTTTCAATCTGCCCCCGATCCTTGGTCTGGGCACTGGTGCCGGGTTCGAGTTCGAGCTTTTGGACTTGCATGGCGACAGCGTTTTAGATCTTGGCGCAACTGCGGCGGGGCTCGTCACAACCGCCAACGCCGACCCCCGGTTGTCGGGCGTTTACACGACTTTCTCTGCGCAGTCGCCAAAACTGAATCTCGATCTCGATCGTAAAAGGCTGCAGACGCTTGGCGTGAACGTCGACGACCTGTTCCGGGCCATGCAGGTCACTTTGGGCGGGTATCACGTGAATGACTTGAACCTGTTCGGTCGGACGTGGCAAGTCAACTTACAAGCAGATGAGAAATACCGGGCCAATGTCGGAGATATTGCTCGCATTCATGTCCGAAATCGCGACGGAGATATGGTGCCAGTGCGCGCCGTGGCGAAGGTAGAACTCATTCTGGGTCCGCAATTGCTTGCCCGCTACAATAATTTTCAGGCCGTCACCATTAACGGTGGACCGTCTCCGGGCGTATCAATGGGCGAGGCCATCGCGGCGATGGAAGAAATTGCAGCCCAGACCCTGCCAGAAGGCTACAGCTACGATTGGACCGGAACCGCGCAGCAAGAGATTGAGGCCGCCGGAAAGACACCTATTGTTCTGGGGCTTGCTTTGCTGTTCGCATATCTCTTCCTTGTTGCGCTTTACGAGAGTTGGACGATACCGCTTGCGGTCCTTTTCTCGGTCACCTTTGCGGTGTGCGGCGCGTTGGGTGCGCTGCTGTTGCTGGGTCTCCAGAACAACCTCTACGCCCAGATCGGATTGGTGGTCCTGATAGCGCTTGCCGCCAAGAATGCAATTTTGATCGTCGAATTCGCATTGGATCGGTACCGGCAGGGTCTGAGCGCCGTGGATGCTGCCATTCAGGGTGCCCGTGCGCGTTTCCGAGCGGTCATGATGACCAGCTTTGCATTTATTGCCGGACTCTACCCGCTGATTGTGGCCGACGGTGCCTCTATGCTCGCTCGCAGAGGTGTAGGTACGCCGGTTTTCGGAGGGATGATCGCAGCTGCCCTTGTCGGCATATTTGTCATCCCGTCCCTTTACATCATCGCGCAGCGGTTCAGGGAGAAAGTACATGGCAAAATGAATAAGGGAGGTGGCGAAAGCGCCGTTTAGAACGTTCGGATAAGCGTGACAGTAGCAATCCGAGTTACGGCTGAGCCAATCATTAAAAACCAAGTTCTCATGTGGCTCTTTTCGTCATTACATATTGTTTAGATAGCCGTCAAATTGAGTTTAGTACCTAAAAGAGCGGCCCAAAGCGGATGAGGTGGGTGGCTCCTGCTCCACCGGCATCGAATGTGCCAAAGTGCAGTTATCACCGACTGCTAGGAAAGGAGCCACCCAATGACAGTAAAGACCGTAGGCCTGGATCTG
>WQBJ01000014.1 GCA_013032095.1 Ruegeria atlantica
CCGCCAACTGACGCAAAACCTCACGCAATGGCGTCCGGGAAAGATCAAACTCTTCGGATAGTTTCGACTCGTCCAGATCGGTGCCCGGTTGCAAACGCAATGTCAGGATCGACACCCGCAGGTGATCCCTGAGCACATCTTTGCGGGACTTTGCGTCTTCTTTCATCCAGGCTCTCCATTGGTTCGGTACGAATCGCATCGTTCCTACCGCTGTCTCCTGTATTCCATCAAAATACAATTTGTATACATAAAAAAATAGTGCAACATAGATCAGCGACCACGCCAAGCTGAATGAGACGACCATGCGCCAACCGCGCCACATCACTTTCATCCTAATAGAGGAATTCTCGCACCTTGCCTTCTCCTGCGCGGTCGAGCCGCTTCGAATTGCGAATCTGGTCAGCGGAGAAGATCTTTATGAGTGGACTTTCCTCTCGGAGCACGGAGAACAGGCGGTGTGTTCTAACGGATCAGTTACATTGGTGCATGGCGGGTTGGACGCTTTGCCAAAAACCGATCAGCTATTCGTGCTGTCCGGTATCCATATGCGAAACCACGTCACGCGACCGCTGCTGGCCACTCTACGCCGTGAGCGGGCTCGGGGCACGGCCATTGGTGCGTTATGTTCAGGGGCGTGGCTTTTGGCCGAAGCGGGATTTCTGGACGGGATGCAGGCCGCGATTCACTGGGAATATCATGATGCGTTCATGGAAGCCTTTCCTGAAGTGAATCTTGTCCGCAGTGTCTTTGTGGCTGACGAGAAACACATTACAGCCTCGGGTGGCACTGCAACGGCCGATCTGATGCTGCATCTGATCGGACAGGATCATGGCGAAGAACTGGCCATCGCAGTCGCCGACCAGATGGTTTACAACGCTGTGCGTAACGCCACCGCCAAGCAGCGCGTATCGCTGCAATCGCGGAATGGCATGCGCAATGCTCACTTGGCCAACGCGATCCACATTATGAGGGACTGTATCGAGGCGCCAGTGTCGCCGTCGCAGATTGCCGAGGATCTTGGGATATCTACGCGACAGCTGGAACGACTGTTCGGAAAGTACCTCAACTCCTCTCCCAAGAAGTATTTTATGGAGCTTCGTCTGGAGCGCGCCCAGAAATTGTTGCTTCAGACCGAGGCCTCGGTGACAGAAGTTGCAATGGCCTGTGGCTTCGAAAGCCCCGGCCATTTTTCGCGCGTGTACAGGTCCAGCTTCGGCGTCACACCGCATGCGCAAAAAAGCAAACTTAATTAACCGAAAGCGGCGGGGGGAGCTGCTCTGACCGTCGGCGAGCCCTGATGGTCAGGCGCTCACCCCCTGATCCCGCTCGTACCCCCTCGTTAAATTCAAACTCGTAAACTGATCAGCAGGATTGAGTGTTTGTACGCAGCGAAAGAGGCACAACTATTGCAAGATCGTGTCAGAGATATGTATCTTTTGGCTCAAACCGCAGAGTTTGCCTCATTTCCATATCCGCCAAAATCTAGGCCAGCGCCGAAATTTATGCTCTTACGGCCACTTTTGTTTGCGTTAAAAAACCATTTATGACATTTTTATTTAGCCAGTTAAGGGACTATTTCTGCGAAAAATGGCGTTAAATCGCATACGATTTTCTCTAAGAGTTTCTATGTCCTCATCAGGAGCTAGCCTTGGAGGACCCGCATGAATTTGGAATCCCACGAAGCCGCAGTAGAATTTGCGCCGCGTGTAATCTCGATAGCTAAACGCGAGCGACAGATTTGCCAGGCATCCAAAGCTGCCGAAGTCGCATTTGAGCGAATTTCACGTTTGGCCACGGATGGCGTTTCGGTTCATGGTGAATTGCAAGATCGCGTGTTTTCCATCTTCCGATGGTACTTCCTTTCGGCATTTTGTACGCGCCTTCTGACAGACGCGGCGCATCGGTTGGAGCATCAGACTTTGCAAGTTTCCGTCGACATTTTCAGCGCGGTGAAAATGGTGCTGACCGAAAGCGAAATCGAACGGTCAATGGCCTTGGTCAGTGTAGAGCAAACGTCTCCGGCGCTGGTACGGGCCAATGACATAGGTAGCCGGGGACACACTGTGGGTTGGGTTGCGGCCGGGTTGTACGAAGAAGGCCGCGATTTCCCGCACGAGATCAAGAATGCGCTGGCCGGTGCCTTGGCTGCTTCAACTCGGATCAACTGATCGCTTGAGAATAATGTCTTTGCTTCAGGCGCTGGTGGAAAAGCTGCAATACCTGCCGTAACACTCAAGAGGTCCGCTTGGTCCTTTCCAGAAAATTCGGAGGAGATTTGTTGGCGCCTAGGGGTAGCGTCGCCGAACGCCTAATGCACTGATGGTAAAGATATTGTAGTGTGTCGGGTTGTAGTGTGTCTCACCCTGGTGTCACACTGATGCTTGGGCAACGGCTATTGTGTAGACTCGTTGTGGATGCACGTTAAAGTGCTGCGCCAGTTCACCCGCGTTGCGTCTGGAGGTTAAGCTGGCCGGGTGTTTATCCGAGTGTTGTGTGCGGAAAATGCCAGCCTGAAAGAAGTATTAAGCCGAGATACCAAGCAACTTCGGAATTGATGCCGGGACTGGATGCATCCCGTTCCTTAGTGGCCCGAATGGTAAGGGCTTAGGGCTAGTTTTCGAGAAAAGAATGCCTGGCTCCCTTATCCCCAGTTTAAAATCACGTGGGGTTCAATGATGAAAGCATAACCTCAAATCTGTGACATTGTGCTAGCGAACCATTGTGGAGCTTTTCCGAAAATTTCGTTGCGGGCCTTGGTGCGGCCCGCAATATTTTTTTGACGCCGGAAACACGGGGATTGGTTTTCAAACCCAAGCGGTGTCGTCGAAGAAGTAGAACTCATCTGCAACTAAATCTGTAGGCAAAACGACACCCGCATCTGTGAAGTTCGCGTCTCCGTCGTTCAACAACAGGGACAATGTGCCCGGAGACGCATCCGACGCGATCAACAGGTCCAGATCTCCGTCGCCGTCGTAATCTGCCGCGGCCTGTACGTTGCCGGTGATGCTTGGGTCGAAGGATTGCAGCACAAATTCCTTACCGCTGCCGGTATCGACAACTTCATAGACACGCAGACCGGGATCAAGATTATCGTCGCTGGCGCCTGCACTGACAACTTCGATAGCGGCGTCACCATCGAAATTCCCGCCCTCGACCAGGCCAACGAGGCCAAGTTCATCAATTGGAACCGTAGGACGGTTTCCCGGCTCGGTTTCGCCTAAGCCATCATTCAGCAGGGCGTATATCCCGCGGCCCTCGCCGTCGGCGACAAAAAGAACGTCCTCGTCGCCGTCACCGTCCAGGTCCAGAATTTGCCCATCAAAATGGGTTTCAGGACTCGGGGCGGCCCCCGTAGACAGGGTCAGGTTGCCATTCCCATCGTTCAGATAGATACGCACGTTGCTGGCAGGGGTAGAGTTCAGCACCACAATATCGCCCGCAGTATTGCCGTCGAAATCACCGATCAAACCTTCCGTGCGATTTGACGCCGAAACTTCACTGCGTGACAGAAGGCTGAAATCACCGGTTCCGTCATTTTCCAAAAGAAAGGCTGTATCGCCGTTTTCATCAATCAGTAGGGTATCCTGATCTCCGTCCCCGTCGATGTCGCCTGCATCTTTTGCTTCAAGAGACAAACCACCGAGTCCCAAAAATGGGAACAGCGAACTTGTCTTAATCTCCGAGGTTTTGGACTCGGTAAAAGTTCCGGTGCCATCATTGGAAAAGAGGGTGGTGGTAAAAATGAATTCATCGGTCACACCCATCTCGGGCGGGACGGTGACGTTCACAGTCAGGAAATCAGTGTGCCCGTCGCCATCGAAGTCCGCCGCCAAAGTACCGTTTTCGCCCGGCGTGATCCCTGTCTTGCGTGTGGTGAAATTGCCGGTCCCATCATTAAGACCCAGAACTACTTCTCCGTTGTCAATGTACCATACATCAGGGGTCGGCTTAGGTAATGGTTCTGTTGATACGGGTTCAAAGCGCAGGAAATCCGTGCGCAACGGCTCACCGCCATCGGCCTTACCGATCAACGTGATCTGGTCACCTTTCTCAAGGGTCAGATTCTTGATTGTACGTTCCGCGCGACTACTCGCACTGGCCAGATCGCTTCCATCGGTACTGTCCCACTCGAAACTGTCGATCTCTTTGCCATTTAACAGGACCCGCATAGACGAAACGCCGTCGGTTTCATCAAAATAGCCGATCGTAAGGTCAAAAGTGCCGGCTTTTTCAACCGTATACAGTGCGCTAGCTTCGGCACCCTCTCTGGCCTGCAAAAACGCATTGCCCGAGGCGTTGGGATTTTCAACCACTCTGAAACCAGAGAGGATATCCAGTGTCTCGGCCTCGACAATAAATGGCTTGCCTGGTGAGGGAGGTGGCGGCCCATCGGCCGACGGCGCAATATCCAAATAATCCGTGCGCAACGGCTCACCGCTATCGGCCCGACCACGCAGTACGACACTGTCTCCGGGGTTTAGCCAGACAGAGAGAACCGTGCGCTCTTGTAGCCCATTGGGTGTCACAATCCTGCTGCCGGTTGTGCTGTCCCATTGGAAACTGTCGACGACAATTCCGTTGACGACGACTTCCATGTAAGAAACGCCGTCAGTCTCGTCGAAGTAACCGACAGTCAGATCAAAATAACCAGACTCGCCTTCAAATAGCCCTCCGGCCCTGGAAACATCACCTTGGGCCTGCAAAAAGCTGTCGTCGGAGGCATGTGGATTTGTTTGGATTTTAAACCCGCTGTCAAAGCTGAATTTCTCAGCTTCATTTCGACCTAGAGCCAGCGTGGCAGTAAAATCAGATTCAATAGGATCGTTGGGAATGGTATCGGGCATCAGGCCACCTCTTTAAAAAAAAATTACAGTTTTTAGGGATCTGAAAATCTTGTTCTTCAAAAGGTAGTGCCGACGATGTTGCCAGAAAAACCGATTCGGATCACGTTTCTCCTTCGTCTTGGCTCTTCGTCAGTCAACAATCATTAAATAGTCCGCCTTGTCCGCAACTCGGACTTTTGTCCGTTTTCGGGAGTATTAAGGCGTCCGATGTAATGCTCTAAGGAACCATCAATCATATCATTGCAGACAGAGCTGCGGCATCGACTTTCGAAAATTGGGCGCAGCTTTTGTCTAAGAACCTTACTTTTTCATCCGTGCCTTTATGGGATTGGAGAACAATTGCGAAAAATCCAACGCGGCGACAATCGCGTTGAGCGCTGCGTGTTGAGCAATACGGTCGGCCCGCGCATATCGTTTTGCGAGCGTTATAAGTGTGGTAGTTTCGTTTTTCTTTGTCATGATCTGTTTCCAGATGAGGTCTGACTAGGTGCTCGCTACAAATCAGATCCCACAATCGGGCTGGAGTACTCATGTGTAAAGGAGAGTGCTGCTTAGCTTCGCGTGCCGAACGCACCGGCGTCCACCTAGGGTCAAGTTGAGCGTGCAGGGTTTTACCAGGCCCGTTAGGTAGTTGCCGACGGCCCCTAGAGGTGCCGGATGTGCTGAAGAAGCGTGGTTGGCTGATGCACAGCAAAGGGGGCGCATGAAGGTTTGGGAACAATTTGAAGCCAAGCTAGCCCAGCGCAATCAGAACGAGTAGCGACTAGCCGATAGCAACGCGATTGAAGTACTGGAATCATTGGGTCTGCTTAACTACCTCTATTGCATGATTAAATCGTTAAGCCTGGCTTTTGCGACGGCACTTATTCTGACTTCGTTTCCAGTGATCGCCGAAAACTCTATTTTGCCGGAACAAGTGTTCCCGAGAGGAGCCGAAGTAGCGTTTGAAGTTGTGTCCTGCATAAACACTGTGAATGGCCATGTTGAACCCGTCCTTGGAACACCTTGGGAACTGACACAAGCTGTCCTCGAACTGCCATATGAACATGAGCTCGAACGGTTAGCTGACGGGCTCTTTTTTGTTGTTGGTAGAAGGCTTGGGTATCACGGGACTTGGGTAGCCCTTCTCGATATCTCTCGAAGCGATTGGTTTGCGTATGAAGTCAGGGATGAAGAAGCGGACCTTTGGATTTTTGGAGCAAGTCTTGTGCCGACCGAAGTCATTTCCGCTCTGGAAGAATGCAGTGTGAGATGGGGTGGGTTCTGGGCCGATGAGTTTCCGATGTTCCCTCTCGAAGCTCCTACTGTAGCACCGTTGCCAAAGGAACAGAAGCTTCCAGACAACCTCTTAAAAAATGATGCTAACTTGCTGCCACCAATTGCAGAGGGCGAATAGAAACGCCGCATGAAATGTAACCATTCCGCATGCCGTGTCTAGACAACGAGAGATGCGCACGCAGCTTTATTTTGTGTCCCACCTGTGTGTCACACCGCTCTAAGGCTTGATATCGAGTTGTTCTATTAGGTTTTGGTGGAGCCTAGGGGAGTCGAACCCCTGACCTCTTGCATGCCATGCAAGCGCTCTCCCAACTGAGCTAAGGCCCCATCTAGGTACTGCCGAAGCAGTGGACGGACGTTTATGAGACGGCGGCGGTGAGCGCAAGTCCAAAAAATGGAAAATGCCAAAAACTTTCCGACTTACGTCCGGGTCGGCATGAGGCGGCGGTGGGCCGCCTCTGACCGGTCTTAGTTCTCGTCTTCCGACGACATGTCGGTGATATCGTCCAGCGAAACGTTATCGTTACCGTCGTCATCATCGTCCAGCAGATCATCGTCCAGATCGACATCGACGTTGTCGTCATCGTCCAGAACCAGATCCTCATCCGAAGCGTCTTTACGCGCTTTGGCCGAGGCGGCGTCTTCCGCGTCCGCGGCGATCATCCGGCTTTTTCCGGTTTCCAGCTCCACGATCTCGCCAGTGTAGGGGCTGATGATCGGGTCCTTGTTCAGGTCATAAAACCGCTTACCGGTGGTCGGGCAAACGCGCTTTACGCCCCATTCTTCCTTGGGCATGTCAAATCCCCTTGATATCAGGTGAGTCGTAATAATGATTCAGGTCACGTGCCACATGCAGCAGGCACTGTCAAAGCCTTTGAGCAGGAGAAACAGGCATATGGGAGATCACGCACTGCCCGGTCGGCCTCCGGTGCCGCTGACGTTACGCAAATCGGCACGAGCACGGCGGATTAGCTTGCGGATTTCCCAGTTGGACGGGCGGGTTACACTGACCTATCCCCAGGGTGTGCCCGAGGCCGAGGCACTGGATTTCGCCCGTGTGAAAGAACAGTGGATACGTCAACATTTGCAGGATCGACCCGATCCGGCGATGGTTCAGTATGGCCAAGTTATTCCCATCGAGGGGGTGGAGCGGCGAATCGTTCCCGCAAGCGGGCGACGGGTATTGTTGCAGGGCGACGAGATAGCGGTGCCCGAAGGGTCCGAGGCGAGGCGCCTGTCGCGGTTTTTGAAGGAACTGGCGCGGGATCGTCTGACCGGGGCCTGCGACGATTACGCCGCGATGCTGGGCAGGTCGTATTCCAGCCTGACAATTCGCGACACTCGGTCCCGTTGGGGGTCTTGCAGTTCCACCGGCGGGTTGATGTTCTCGTGGCGACTGATCCTGGCTCCATCTGAAATCCTCCACTACGTCGCCGCTCATGAAGTGGCGCATCTGATCGAGATGAACCACTCCGCCGCTTTTTGGGCGCAGGTTGAACGAATTTTCGGCGACTTTCGCGATCAGCGGCGTTGGCTGCGCGACAACGGAGCGCAACTTCATCAGTACAGATTTGACGCGGCTGTGTGTTGACCCTGCTGATATTTGTGATCACATGGGCCAATGTTGACCGCACGCCCGTCTGAATCGCAAACCGCCACACACGACAAAGTTTACCGCGCCCTGCGTTCGCGCATCATGCACGGAGAAATGGCACCGGGGCAGGCGTTGACCCTGCGAGGGATCGGCAAGGAGTTCGGTGTCTCGATGACCCCTGCGCGCGAGGCCGTGCGACGGCTGGCGGCCGAAGGGGCGTTGTTCTTGTCCACGTCGGGCCGGGTCTCGACACCCGAGCTGACCAACGATCGGATTGAGGAACTGGCCGCTTTGCGCGCGCTGCTTGAGGTCGAGCTGGCCAGCCGTGCTCTGCCGCGGGCACATATGGCGCTGATCGACCGGTTGCAGAGCATCAACATGAACGTGGCCGAAATGGTCACCAAGCGCGATGCTGTCGGTTATATCCGGACCAATCTCGAGTTTCACCGCACGCTGTATCTGCGGGCACAGGCTCCGGCCATGCTGGCGATTGCGGAGACCGTTTGGCTGCAACTTGGCCCTACCATGCGCGCGCTCTACGGTCGGTTGCGACGGACTGATCCTCCGCATAACCACAAGTTGATTATCGCAGCGTTGCAGGCAGGGGACGAGCCCGGATTGCGGCTGGCGGTACGCTCGGACGTGACACAGGGCCTGCGGTTGCTGGTAAGCTGAGCGGCTTGTCGCCGAAGACCTGAAAATGCGCCTGATCGGCTTTGTCGTTGTGGCTTGGAGATTGGGTCTGGGTTACTCTGGGCCAAATCACAACAAGAGCAGATTTCAGCCATGATCAATCGACGTATTTTTTCATTGGGGCTTGGGTCGACCTTGCTGGCCGCTTGTTCAACCGGTGCCCCCACCAGCGCACCCGCCTCTCGGATGCGGGCGGTTCCCAATGCGGGGTGGGACGCCTGGGTTACCGGCTTCAAAGGTCGGGCCGAATCGCAGGGAATTTCGCAAACCACCCTCAACCGCGCCTTCCAAGGGGCAGGATATCTACCCGACGTGATCGAGCGGGATCGCAACCAGGTCGAATTCAAACGCTCGCTGGAGGATTATTTGGCAATTGCCGCTTCGGACGAACGGATCGCCACCGGAAAGCAGATGCTGGTGCGCCACGCAGGCACCCTATCGCAGATCGAGGCGAAATACGGCGTCGATAAAGAAGTTGTAGTCGCCGTCTGGGGCTTGGAAAGCCGTTATGGTGCGCGGCGCGGTGACGTGCCAGTGATCTCGGCGACGTCCACGCTTGCCTATGACGGTCGGCGTGGCTCGTTCTTTGAAAAGCAACTCGTGGCCGCTTTGAAAATCATTCAGGAAGGTGACACGACACCCGACAAAATGACGGGTAGCTGGGCTGGGGCAATGGGACATACGCAGTTCATTCCCACGTCTTACCTAGCCTATGCAGTGGATTTCACCGGCGATGGGCGGCGAGATATCTGGTCGGATGACCCAGCGGATTCGCTGGCTTCAACCGCTGCCTATCTGGCGCGCGCGGGCTGGGTCCGTGGGCAACCCTGGGGTGGGGAGGTCGGAACGGTTTCCGGCACACCTGTCGCAGTGCTGCAGCCGCAAAAGCCGGGTCCGCGTATCGCCGTTTTTCGCAATTTTCAGGTGATCAAGCGCTATAACAATTCAGACAGCTACGCGATCGGAGTTGGGCATCTGTCTGACCGAATTGCGGGAGGTGCGCCGTTTCAAGCCTCGTTCGGGCCGGATGCGACCGGTCTGACATTGGAGGATCGCAAAGAGCTTCAGCGACGTCTGACTTCGGCGGGCTATGACACACAAGGCGCAGATGGCGTAATTGGCAATAACACCAAATCGGCCATCAGCGCCTATCAGCGCGCGAATTCCCTGCCGGTGACCGGAGAGCCATCGGTTTCGTTGCTGCGCAGCTTGGGAGGCTGACGGGTTACGCCGCCAGTCCTTTTGAGCCAATATCCAGAAATTTCTGACGGCGGTCTTTGATAAGGGCCGCCGCGTCTTTGCCGTCCAGCTCCTGCAGCATGTCGGCTATCGCAGTGCGCACGGATTCGACCGTGGCCGGGCGATCACGGTGCGCGCCGCCTTTGGGCTCAGCGATGATCCGGTCGCAAACGCCCAGCTTGTGCAGGTCTTGCGCAGTCAGGCGCAGTGCTTCGGCGGCCTCGCGCATTTTTTCAGCGTCCTTCCACAGGATCGAGGCACAGCCCTCGGGCGAGATCACCGAATAAACCGAATGCTCCAGCATTGCGACACGGTTCGCCGTGGCAAAGGCGACGGCCCCGCCCGAGCCACCTTCGCCGATGATCACCGAAACCAGCGGCACACCGATCTTCAGGCACATCTCGGTTGAACGCGCGATGGCCTCGGACTGGCCCCGCTCCTCGGCACCTTTGCCAGGGTAGGCGCCTGCCGTATCGATCAGAGTGATAACGGGCAGCCCAAAGCGCCCGGCCATTTCCATCAGGCGCACAGCCTTGCGATACCCCTCGGGGCGGGCCATGCCGAAGTTGCGTTCGATTCGCGATTTGGTGTCCGATCCCTTTTCGTGACCGATCACCATCACCGGCTGGTCGTTGAAACGCGCCAGACCGCCGATCACCGCCAGATCGTCCGCAAAGTTCCGGTCACCGGCCAGCGGGGTGAACTCGGTGAACAGTGCCTCGACATAATCCTGACAATGGGGGCGCTCCGGGTGGCGTGCCACCTGACATTTCCGCCAAGGGGTCAGATCGCCATAAAGCTCTTCCAACAGCTTGGCGGCCTTGGCGTCCAGCGCGGCAGCTTCTTCTGCCACGTCCATCTCTTCGTTGGCGCGGGCCAGCGCGCGCAATTCCTCGGCCTTGCCTTCGATCTCGGCCAGGGGTTTTTCGAAATCCAGATACTGGGTCATGACGCCTCTCAACGCGGAAGTTCTCTGCTATATGACCTGAGGTCGCCCGGGATGCAACTCAGCAAGATTTGTGGATGCGGAATATGCAACTTCGGAAGGGCAAAGAGGAAAGAAAGGGAGCCGATGGCAACCAGCTATGAAAACCGCATTCTGCGCGTATTGGCTTATATCCATGACCATCCCGCCGGGGACCTGTCGCTGGATTCCTTGGCCGACGTCGCCGCCATGTCGCGGTTTCACTGGCATCGGGTGTTTCGCGCCCTGACCGGAGAAACCTGTGCGCAAGCGGTGCGCCGCATCCGGTTGCACCGCGCGGCGGTTGGTCTGGTGCAATCTGAAAAGCCGGTGGCGCAGATCGCGTCGGATGTCGGCTATCCCAACCAGAACTCTTTCGCGCGGGCCTTTTTCGAGGCCTATGGCAGCAGTCCCGCTACCTTTCGTGAAGTCGGGCAGTTTCTGCCCGCCCATCCAAAGTTCATATCCGGAGAGTATCCTATGCATCCCGTTACCACCCGTACCGAACCCGCCCGCCGCGTGGTCGCACTGCCGCACAAGGGCGCCTATGCCGAGATAGGTAAAAGTTTTGAGGCCTTTGGCGCGCTGTGCGAATCCCGCCAGCTATGGCCGCAGGTCGGCCCGGTGATTGGCATCTATCTGGACAGCCCCGACGCTGTTCCTGTCGAGGATTTGCGCAGCTACGCCGGGGCCGAGTTTCGCGGCGACGAGACACCACAAGGGATGGAAGCCGTGCAAATCCCCGGTGGCAAGACGGCCATTCTGACCTTCAAAGGCCCGTATTCAGGGCTTGCGGCCGCTTACCATAGTCTGTTCGGCAACTGGCTGCCGGAGTCTGGTGAAGAACCTGCGGACCAGCCTTGCTATGAAATCTACCTGAACGATCCGCGCGATACCGCGCCCGAAGAATTGCTGACCGAAATCTGCTTGCCTCTGAAGTAGCTCAATTCGGCCACAGGACGGGGTAGAGCGAGGCGACCAGCAACGCCGCCATGGTCCAGTTGAACACCACCAACCGGCGCGGGTTCGTGAGGACTCGCGCCATTTGCTGCCCCAGAACGGTCCATGTGCTGACCGAGGGCAGGTTCACCGCGCCAAAGATCAGCGCCACGATCACGATGGCCTGCAGCGTGTGGTCCGGCGTGTAGGCCGTGGTGGCCGTCAGAGCCATCGCCCAGGCCTTGGGGTTGACCCATTGAAAGGCGGCGGCTTGTAGAAAGGTCATCGGATCGCCCTCGGAGGTCCCGGCCGTAACCGGAGCAGCGTGGGCGATTTTCCATGCCAGAAATAGCAGATAGCCGACGGAAACAAGCTTCAGAACTGTGTAACTGACCGGATAGCGGTCAAACACCTGCACCAGACCGGCTCCGACCAGCAGAACCATGACGGTGAAACCCAGTCCGATCCCCAGCATATGTGGGATGGTTCGGCGAAAACCGAAATTGGCGCCCGACGCCATCAGCATCAGGTTGTTCGGCCCCGGCGTGATGGACGAGACGAAAGCAAAGGCGATCAGGGCCAGGAGAATATCGTAGGTCATAGCGCGCATAATTGCTGAAAAATTGGCAAATGAAATTGCGTTTTGGAGTGCACTTGCACTATTCTTGCAACTTATGACGAAGATCGACCAAGTAAACCGCCAAATATTGCAAGAGCTGACCCGGGATGGTCGCATCAGCAATCTGGAACTGGCCGACAGGGTTGGTCTGTCGCCTTCGGCCTGTCTGCGCCGTGTGCAAGAGTTAGAACGCGCTGGAGTGATCTCGGGCTATCGCGCGGTTCTGAATCCCGCCGAGCTGGGCGTGGGGTTCGTGGCCTATATTGGCGTCGGCCTTGGGGAGCACACTAAGGCTGCGCAGGAAGGGTTTGAACGTGCCCTACAGCGTGCGCCGGAAGTGGTGGAGTGCCATAACATCACGGGCACCATCGAATATCTGTTGCGCGTGGAATGCGCTGACCTTCCCGCTTACAAAACGTTTCACACGGACGTGCTTGGAACGCTGCCGCATGTGACCTCAATCACGTCTTATGTGGTGATGGGCTCTCCCAAGGATACGCGTGCCTGACGGGCGGGAAAGTGATTTTTAACTGTCTTGCCGGGCGAAAACTCAGGTCTTACTGTCATGTCAAAGGCCCAACAAATGGGGATCAACCTCAACTGGGCCAAATTCAGGGAGATAACCATGACATTCATCCGGACCGGTGCGCTTGCCGCAACTTTGGCGTTGATCGCCGGGGCAGCCATATCCGCGCCATTGAAACTGCAACCCGCCAACCCACAACCCAGCCCGCAGGCCGGGTTGAATGTGAAATACTTTGGTACAGGCAATCAACATAAGAAGATCCGAGATCTAAACCAGGCAAAAAGCCTGCTGTCTCAAGCGCAGCCCGGAAAACCGTTGCGGGGGTTGGATTATAGAGACACCAGTAAGGGTGAGGATGTCATGACGTTCGACGGCGCTTACAATGTCGCCGCCGAGGTCACGGGGTATATGCGTTTTGATTCTCCCGGAACTTACGAGCTCGAAACATGGTCGAACGACGGAATAGAAGCTTGGGTTGGTGGCCAACAGATTGGCCACGTGAATGGTGTTCAAGGTTGTGAAGCCAATCAACGCACCGAAGTCGAGGTTCCACAGGCAGGATGGTATCCTCTGAAAATATTCTATTACCAGAAGCTAGGAACGTCTTGCCTGATGATGAAATCGGGCAAGCAAGGCGAGCAGTTTACCTGGACGCCCAACAACGTCTTCGGTCGGTAACAAAAGGCGCCCCGCAGGGCGCCTATTCTCTAAAGTCAGCCGTTGGCGGCGATCAACTCGGCTTGAGCCACAATCACTTCGGCCTGCTTGATCGAGGCGATATCGACCAGGCGCCCTTTGTAGACAGTGGCACCTTCGCCATTGGCCTTCGCCTGCTCCATGGCAGCCAGAATCTCGCGTGCCTCAGACACCGCTTCATCCGACGGGGTGAACACCTGATTGGCCAAGGCGATCTGTTTCGGGTGGATCGCCCATTTCCCGACCATGCCAAGCGTGGCTGAGCGTTTGGCCTGCGCGATATATCCCTCATCGTCCGAGAAGTCGCCGAACGGGCCGTCGACCGGCAACACACCATGTGTGCGGCAGGCAGCCACGATGGCAGCTTGTGCCCAGTGCCACGGATCAGACCAGTGCTTCTCACCTTCACGCAGCATGTAGTAGTTTTCCTGCGTGCCGCCTATGCCCGTGGTCTGCATTCCCATTGACGCCGCGAAATCCGCAGCACCCAGGCTCATCGCCTGCATCCGGGGGGACGACGCCGCGATTTCTTCGACGTGGGCAATGCCAGCGGCGGATTCGATGATGACCTCGAAGGAAATCGGCTTGGTGCGACCCTTGGCACGCTCAATGGCAGTCACCAACGCGTCCACGGCATAGACATCCTCTGCACAGCCGACCTTGGGGATCATGATTTGATCCAGGCGGTCCCCGGCCTGCTCCAACAGATCGACCACGTCACGATACCAATAAGGTGTATCCAGGCCGTTGATGCGTACGGACATGTACTTGCTGCCCCAGTCGACGGTATTCAAAGCCTCGATCACGTTGGCGCGGGCAGCATCCTTGTCCGAAGGCGCAACCGAGTCCTCAAGGTCGAGGTTGATCACATCTGCCGCAGACGCGGCCATTTTCGGGAACAGCTTGGTGTTCGATCCCGGCCCGAACAGCTGACAACGGTTGGGGCGCGCAGGTGCGGCAGGTTGAAGACGAAAGCTCATTTGGACCTCGTGAGAGAAATGAAATTACAATTTTCCTGCTCATTGAGGTATTAAATTGCGCGAACATACGCAAGCGTCTTTGTGCATCTGCGGCAATGCATTCGCAGCATTCGTCGCGATACAGCACTTCATCCGTGATTAAAGTTTAATCACTGTGAAAACTTGAAAGATTCTTGTGCTCTACAGTGAAATGACGCGAAAATTTCCCGTTCGATCCGGTTGAGTCGGATGAAAACGCGAAACACTCGTTGGGCAGGTCCCATAGGCTGCGCCGGAATCAAAGGAGGGAACCGCAATGATCGAGACACCGTACCTGCTGTTTTTGGGGGATGCGCCCGACCAATTGGCGGCCAAAGTGGCCATCGGTATTCGGGACTGGCGTCCTGAAAATGCCGTGGGCCAGTTTCGGATGGACGGCTGCAAGGCCGATTTGGGCCTGACCGACATGACCCTGGCCGAGGCCAAAAAGGCCGGAGCCAAGACTCTGGTCATCGGTGTGGCCAACCGTGGCGGTATTATCAGCCAAGCCTGGAAAGAGGTCCTCATTGCCGCGCTGGATATGGGATATGATCTGGCCTCGGGTCTGCACAACCTGCTGCGGGACGAAGGTGATCTGGTCGCCGCGGCGCAGACGCACGGGGGTACTTTGCATGACGTTCGCGTGCCGACCGTTGGGTACCCGATTGCCAACGGTAAGAAACGTAATGGCAAACGGTGCCTGGCCGTTGGAACCGATTGCTCGGCAGGCAAAATGTACACCGCAATGTCGATGGATGCCGAAATGCGCAAGCGCGGTATGAAATCGACCTTCCGAGCTACAGGTCAGACCGGCATCCTGATCACCGGTCAGGGCGTTCCGCTGGACGCAGTGGTTGCGGATTTCATGGCCGGTTCGGTTGAATACCTGACACCCGAAAACGATGCGGACCACTGGGACCATATCGAGGGGCAGGGGTCTCTGTTCCACGTCTCCTATTCGGGTGTGACCATGGCTCTGATCCACGGTGGTCAGCCAGACGCGCTGATCCTGTGCCACGAACCGACCCGTACGCATATGCGCGGTCTACCGGAGTATTCTTTGCCGACGCTCGCGCAACTGCGTGACACGGCACTGCCGCTGGCGCGGGTCGCCAATCCCGACTGCCAGGTCGCCGGCATCTCGATCAACACGCAGCATCTGAGCGAAGACGACGCACGTGCCTATATCGAGCAGGTCGAGGCCGAGATGGGCCTGCCCGCCACCGACCCCTATCGCTTTGGCGCGGGTAAGCTGGTCGACGCGCTGGCCGCGATGTGATCAAAAAGGCCCGCCGGGGATACCTCCGGCGGGCTTACTTAGGAAAATATGAAGGAGCAGGCGCGTGCAGATTGAAGTCTCTCGTGATGTATTCCGGCTGGCGCAAGTCTTTACCATTTCGCGCGGATCGCGGACCGAAGCCAAGGTGCTGACCGTGCGCGTATCTGATGGCGTACATCAGGGCTGGGGTGAATGCGTGCCCTACGCACGCTACGATGAGACGCTGGAGTCTGTTGAGGCGGAAATCACCGGGCTGCCCGATGCGTTCGATCGCGCTCAGCTGATGGATTTGCTGCCTGCAGGCGCCGCCCGCAACGCGGTGGACTGCGCGCTATGGGATCTGGAGGCCAAGCGCGCCGGAAAACGCGCATGGGACTTGGCCGGGCTGCCAGTTCCAGGGCCGGAGATCACTGCTTATACCCTGTCGCTGGATACGCCCGAGAAGATGCAGGCGCAGGCGGCGGCGAACGCGCATCGGCCGCTGTTGAAGATCAAGCTGGGCACGCCAGATGATATGCCCCGCCTTGAGGCCGTCCGCGCAGGTGCACCCAATTCCAAGATTATCGTCGACGCCAATGAGGGATGGTCGGCCGAAGTGTATGCCGATCTGGCGCCGCATCTGGTGCGGCTGGGTGTAGCGCTGGTCGAACAGCCTCTGCCCGCCGGTGAAGACGACGCGCTGATCGGAATGGAGCGCCCGGTGCCAGTTTGTGCCGACGAGTCCTGTCATGATCGGGCCAGCCTGCCCGGCCTGAAGGGTAAGTATGATGTGGTCAACATTAAGCTCGACAAGACCGGCGGCTTGACCGAGGCGCTGGCCCTGCGCGAACAGGCCCTGGCCGAGGGCTATCAGGTGATGGTCGGCTGCATGGTCGGCAGCTCTCTGGCCATGGCACCTGCGACGCTGCTGGCGCAGGGTGCGATGGTCACAGACCTTGACGGCCCGCTCCTGTTGGCAGAAGACCGCGACAACCCGCTGATATTTGATGACGCCGGAGTGCATCCGCCTGTGGCTGCGCTTTGGGGCTGAGGAGACAAGACATGACCCGCACCGTTTACGTAAATGGCGAATACCTGCCCGAGACCGAGGCCAAGGTGTCCATCTTTGACCGTGGTTTCCTTTTTGCTGACGCCGTCTATGAAGTCACCAGTGTTCTGGACGGCAAGCTGATTGATTTCGAGGGGCACGCTGTGCGTCTGAAGCGGTCTCTGGATGAACTGGAGATGGCTGAGCCCTGCACCAAGGAAGAGCTGCTGGAAATTCACCGCAAGTTGGTCGAGCTGAACGGCATTGAAGAAGGCCTTGTGTATCTGCAAGTGAGCCGCGGGTCGGACGGCGACCGGGACTTTGTGTTCCCTTCGGCGGATACCAAACCCAGCCTTGTGCTGTTCACCCAGAACAAGCCTAGTTTGGCCGACAGTCCTGCTGCGAAAAAGGGTGCCAAGATCATCTCGATTGAGGACATCCGCTGGGGCCGCCGCGATATCAAAACCGTGCAGCTGCTGTATCCGTCGATGGGTAAAATGATGGCAAAGAAAGCCGGTTGCGATGATGCGTGGTTGGTTGAAGATGGGTATGTCACCGAGGGCACCAGCAACAACGCCTATTTTGTCAAGAACGGCAAGATTGTCACCCGTCCGTTGTCCAATGACATTCTGCACGGCATCACGCGTAAGGCCGTGCTGCGTATGGCGGCAGAGGCGCAGATGGAAATCGAAGAACGCCTGTTTACGATCGACGAGGCGAAAGAGGCT
This sequence comes from Ruegeria atlantica, assembly GCA_013032095.1. Lineage (GTDB taxonomy): Bacteria > Pseudomonadota > Alphaproteobacteria > Rhodobacterales > Rhodobacteraceae > Ruegeria > Ruegeria atlantica_E. Next base: position 17,425 of record WQBJ01000014.1, read on the forward strand.
GATGAAGCGTTCACCACCTCGGCAAGCGCATTTGTCATGCCGGTAGTAGAAATCGACGGCGTAGCGCTGGGCGATGGCACTCCGGGTCCGATCGCCAACCGTTTGCGCGAGATCTATCTGGACGAAAGCCGTAAGGCCGCGATTTAAACAAAAAGGCCCGCCAGATCGGCGGGCCTTTTTCGTTCCGGGCGTTAGCCCTTTTTCCCCACATTCTCTTCGAACGCGACCTTGAAGGCGGCCTGTTTCTCGGGGCTGGCCTCGGTTTGGTAGTTGGCTTTCCATTCATCCATGGTCATGCCGTAGAAAATCTGACGGGCCTCGTCCTTACCCATCTCGATGCCTTTTTCATTGGCCGCTTCCTGATACCAGCGCGACAGGCAGTTTCGGCAGAACCCCGCTAGATTCATCATATCGATGTTCTGTACGTCGGTGCGATCTTCCATCAGGTGTTTCTGCAGCCGACGGAACGCGGCGGCCTGAAGTTCGATTTCGATTTGCTTGTCCATTGTCGGGCTCCCAATGAGTGTCATGCGTCTTGTGCCTGACCTAACAATCCGAAAGCTTTGTTACAACAAACAGGAAGGGCCAACAGGCCCCTCCCAGCGGGGGATATCGATTTTATGCAAGCTTTAAGGCCAGCCACGGCATTAGGCAGAAAACGATTGTCAGGATCTTGTAGTTGGCTAGATACCTGAAGTAGGCCCTTTTTGCATCGCCCGGTTCCATCTGGAACATCCGGCCGTGTATCCCGGCAGCCCAGTCCTGCAGGGTTGCGATCAACAGGGCAGATAACGCCAAAAGGGCAAAGTTAAGGACCGTCATCCAGCCGAAGACGGTCGTCAGGAATTCCTGAGTCATGGTCGTCTCCTTTCCCATAAAATATGGGGTTCAAAGGATGCCCTCACAAGAACGTAAGGCGTTGAATCGACCTTGTTTGACCCTACGTCACAGACCGCTTTCGCCCAAAGCGTCCTGCAGGATCACGGCCAGACGTTCGGCCCATTCACGCTGGCCGGCATTGTCCGCAATCAGGTCATTACGCAGCTCGATCAGGGCATTTGGGCGGCCATGTGTTGTGCAGTGGCGGTCAATCGCGTCACCGGGCAGCACACCGGTATAAGGTTCATTTACACCGACGCAAAGGTCTGTTTCGGCCTCAAGCCGGTTTATAAACGGGCGCGAGAAACGTTCATCCGGGGTGTGCAGCACGCCGATATGCCATGGGCGCGGCTCGCGGCCACGCAGTTGGCGAGTGAAAGAATGCATTGAGACGATCACCGCGTGCGGCAGGCCTGCCATTTGCTCTAACGCCTCGTGGTAAGGGCGGTAGCACATATTTAGACGCCGCTCGCGCTCGGCCGCGTCGGCGTGGCGGTTTCCGGGAATGATCGAGCCGTCATAAAGCTTCATAAGCAGGGTAGGGTCATCTTCGCCCCGGTTTGGGTCGATCACGAGCCGAGAGAAATTGGCGGCGATCACCGGGGCATTCAAAATCTCACCCAGATGCTTGGACACCTCATAGGCACCCACATCATAGGCGATGTGACGTTCCATGTCCTCGCGCGGCAGGCCGAGGTCTCCGCCGTTGATTTCGGGCGGCACTGTGTTGGTTGCGTGGTCGCATGTGATCAGCCAGCGCGAGGGGCGATCAGCACCATGGATAAAAAACGGGGAATACGTCATAAGCCTGTCATCTAGTTTGTCGCAGGTGTAGGGCAGTTGCTTCGGAAAGGGAATTGCGCAATAAGCGGCCTGAAGCAATGTTTGCGGTAACATTTTTGCGAATCCCAAGGAAGACGTGAGGAGAACGACACCAATGCGACGCCTGAGAAATGTGAAAATCGTGGCGACGCTGGGGCCGGCGTCCAATGACTATGACATGATCCGCGCCCTGCATGAGGCGGGTGCAGATGTGTTCCGCCTGAATATGAGTCATGGCAGCCATGACGAAATTCGCGAGCGGCACCGTATCATCCGACAGGTGGAAAAGGACTTGGACAGCCCGATTGCGATCTTGGCCGACCTTCAGGGACCGAAACTGCGCGTGGGTGTCTTTGCCAATGACGCGGAAGAACTGGAAGAGGGCGCGAATTTTCGGCTGGACCTTGATCCTGCTGCGGGAGACATCAATCGGGTCTGCCTGCCACATCCCGAAATTTTCGCGGCTCTGGAGCCGGGCGCGCGTCTGTTGGTGAACGATGGCAAAATCAGGTTGATTGTCGAAGATTGCGGTCAGGACTTTGCCAATTGCACGGTTGAGGTTGGCGGTACGATTTCGAACCGAAAAGGTGTGAACGTGCCCGATGTGGTGCTGCCACTGGCGGCGCTGTCCGCCAAGGACCGGGATGATCTGGAGTTTGTCTGCCAGTTGGGTGTCGACTGGCTGGCGCTGAGTTTTGTGCAGCGCGCCAAAGACGTGTTTGAGGCTCGTGCTTTGGCCGATGGTCGCGCCTCAATCTTGTCTAAGATCGAAAAACCCGCCGCGGTTGAGGCGTTTGACGACATCCTCGACGCCTCGGACGGGATCATGGTCGCGCGTGGCGACTTGGGTGTTGAACTGCCGGTTTCCGCTGTGCCACCGATCCAGAAACGCTTGGTGCGGAAATGCCGCGGCGCGGCTAAGCCGGTGATAGTTGCGACGCAGATGCTGGAAAGCATGATCGAAAGCCCGATGCCAACACGGGCCGAGGTCTCGGACGTGGCCACCGCGATCTATGAGGGCACCGATGCCATCATGCTCAGCGCGGAATCGGCGGCGGGATCGTATCCGGTCGAGGCCGTGCAAACCATGAACAAGGTCGCCATCGAGGTCGAAGCCGACCCGACCTATACGCAGATTATCACCGCATCGCGTACCGCGAAGGGGACGACGATCGCTGACGGGATCGTCGCCGCCGCGCGCGAGATTGCGGAAAAGACCGATATCAAAGCTATCTGCTGTTTTACCCAAAGCGGTACCACGGCTCTGCTGACTGCCCGCGAACGCCCCGGTGTGCCGATCATCGCCATGACGCCTGCCACGGGTACGGCCCGTCGCCTATGCCTCACCTGGGGGTGCCACTGTGTGATGACGCCCGAACTTGAGCGGTTCAAAGGTGCTGTTGTCAACGCTGCCCGCGCCGCCCGTGCTGGTGGCTTCGCCTCAGAAAGCGATCAGATCGTTGTGACCGCAGGTGTGCCGTTCAATGTGCCCGGAACCACGAATATTCTGCGCATCGCACCCTGTGACGAGCGTCTGATCTACAACACCGATCCAGGTTGATTGGGGCGATTTTCCGTCCTTGCGGGACGCTGTAATGCAGGGTTTGCCTATTATTTAGGCAGAAAAAGATCAATAAAATCAACAAAAAGCCGGACTCTGGGTTGAATCCGGCAATTTCCCCTCTGTTTTTCGGTGTTTTTCCCAGATACTTGTGCGCGGGGCAGTCTACTCAATTAAGTTCCAGGTTCCGGCTGCCCTGCCGGGGGCACGGGCCCCGGTACAATCAACGATAACGGAGGAACGTCATGACAACGAAAATTGTCATTGGACTGGACGGGACAGAAACCGGGGAACGTGCGATCGCCTTTGCCAAGGATTTGGCCGGGCGCATCGGTTCATGCGAGTTGCTTGTGGTTTATGTAATCGAATGGTCTCCATTTACTTTCCAGACACCGGAAGAAAACGCCCTGCGGCACAAGCGGCGCGAGGAAGAGGTCGAGTTGGCCACAACGCGGATCGTCACACCAGCGGTGGACGCATTGAACGCGGCTGGTTTCACAGCTCGTGGCATTGTCCGCCACGGTGACGTGGCCGAAACGCTGAACGAAATCACCGTTCAAAACGGTGGAACACAGATCATCGTTGGACGCGCCTCGGCGGACGGTTTCAAGAAGCGCTTGTTTGGCAGTTCAACCCAGAATCTGGTCATGCATGCCGACGTGCCAGTCACTGTTGTGAACTGAGGGGAGTGATTGGTATGAATTTGCTTCAAAAACTTAGCTTTGGTGCGTCCGCAGCTCTGTTCGCCAGCCCTGCATTCGCCCAAGACGCACCGGGTCTGGACGACAAGATCAATCAGGCCTTTGCCGATTTCACCGGGCCGTTTGTCAGCTTTATCTTCGCCCCGTTTCCGGGCACCGGATTCCCATGGATCGTGGGATGGCTGGTGATCGCGGCGACGGTCTTTTCGCTGTACTTCGCATTTGTGCAGTTCCGCTTTTTCGGGCACTCCATCAGCCTTGTCAAAGGCGATTATTCCGATCCCAACGATGCGGGTGAGGTCAGTCACTTTCAGGCGCTGGCAACCGCGCTTTCGGGCACGGTCGGTCTGGGTAACATCGCCGGTGTGGCGGTGGCCGTAGGCATAGGCGGGCCAGGAGCGACATTCTGGATGATCATGGCGGGCCTTCTGGGCATGGCGTCGAAATTCACCGAATGTACGTTGGGCGTGAAATACCGCAACGAATACGAAGACGGCACCGTTTCGGGTGGCCCGATGTACTACATGTCCAAAGGTTTCGCCGAGCTGGGCCTTCCGGGTGGTAAGATTCTGGCCGTTCTGTTCTCGATCTTCTGTATCCTTGGCGCGCTGGGCGGGGGCAACATGTTTCAGGCCAATCAGGCGCACCAGCAGATCGCGGGTATCACCGGCGACTATCCCGGCTGGATCACGGGGCTGGTATTTGCCGGTATCGTGTTCGCAGTGATCGTAGGTGGCCTTAAGTCCATCGCGCGCGTGACCGAGAAGGTCGTCCCGTTCATGGGCATCATGTATGTGTTGGCTGCTCTGGTCATCATCATCATGCACGCGGACCAAATCGGCTGGGCCTTTGGCCAGATTTTCGCGGGTGCCTTTACCGGTCTCGGCGTGGCCGGCGGTATGGTTGGCGCTCTTATCCAGGGCTTCCGCCGTGCGGCGTTCTCGAACGAAGCGGGCGTTGGTTCCGCGGCGATCGCGCACTCGGCTGTGCGGACCAGCGAGCCAATCACGGAAGGGTTCGTGTCGCTGCTTGAGCCGTTCATCGACACCGTTGTGATCTGTACCATGACCGCGCTGGTGATCATTATCACCCAGCAGCTGATCATCGATCCGCAAACTGGCCTGTATATGCTGACCGAAGACGGTTCGGGTATCGCAACTGTTGATGGCAACTCGGGTGTCAGCCTGACTTCGGCCGCCTTTGGCAGCGCCTTTGGATGGTTCCCCTATGTGCTGGCGGTCGCGGTAGTGCTGTTTGCCTTCTCGACCATGATCAGCTGGTCCTACTACGGCCTCAAAGCCTGGACTTACCTGTTCGGTGAGGGCCACACCAAGGAACTGGTGTTCAAGATCATCTTCTGCATCTTCGTAGTGATCGGTGCGGCGGCCAATCTTGGCCCTGTCATCGACTTCTCGGATGCGGCGATCTTTGCGATGGCGGTTGTGAACGTCTTTGCGCTGTACTTCCTGATGAAAGTGGTGCGCGAGGAACTGGCCAGCTACTCGGCACGGCTGAAGAGCGGCGAGATCCGCAAGTTCGGCCACTAAGCCATACCACCGGGGCGGCGTGTGTCGCCCCGGTGCCTGACTGCTCTGCGAAAAGCGCAGATTCTGGTCAAAACCCCCTTGCCAGTATGACCGAACTTGCGTAAACGGCGCTTCTGATCGCGTGACCGGCCGAGATGGCATGCCGAGTCGCGTTTAGTACCGAACCCTGAAAGGAGACGGAAATGCCTAAGATGAAGACCAAGTCGAGCGCCAAGAAGCGCTTTAAGGTGACTGCGACCGGTAAGGTCCTTGCTGGCCAGGCCGGCAAACGGCACGGCATGATCAAGCGGACCAAGAAGTTCATCCGCGACGCCCGTGGCAACACCACCCTGTCCGCCCCCGACGCCAAGATCGTCAAGGGCTACATGCCCTACGACCGCTAAGAGGAGATTAAGAGATGTCCCGCGTTAAAGGTGGAACCGTAACTCACGCCCGTCACAAGAAGGTCATCAAGGCCGCCAAAGGTTACTATGGCCGCCGCAAGAGCACCTTCAAGGTTGCCCGTCAGGCCGTCGACAAAGCCAACCAGTACGCAACCCGCGACCGTAAGAACCGCAAGCGCAACTTCCGCGCGCTGTGGATCCAGCGTATCAACGCTGCTGTCCGTTCGCATGACGAGGCTCTGACCTATTCCCGCTTCATCAACGGCCTGAACCTGGCCGGTATCGAAGTGGACCGCAAAGTTCTGGCCGACCTGGCCGTGCACGAACCGGAAGCGTTCGGCGCGATCGTCGCCAAAGCTCAGGCCGCTCTGACCGCCTGATCCTCTTTCGAGAGACAGTGAATGAAGGGCCGTCCCGTTTGGGGCGGCCTTTTCTGTTTGGGCAATTGAGTGGCTGATGTAGCGATAAGTTACCTTTACCGGCCGCTCAGGGGTTTTCGCGGACCGGCGGCATGGTTGGCCAGATCAACAACGCATTAAGCAAACTTAATCGAAACGCAATATGCGCTCCTAGGAACGATCAACACATGAGGCTCACCTAACAGGAGTGAGTACCATGAAATATGCTGCCTTGGGTTTGGTGGCCCTGAATATAGCTTTTTTAAGTGGTCCAGCCTTGACGGATTGTTACTTCGGAACCGATGTTTTGACCGGCATGGAGACTATCATCTGTGAAACAGATGGCAGCTTTTCCAGTTGGGGCAACATGATCGCTGAAGCCTGAAATTCTCTGACAACGCCCGTTATGTAGTCCGAAAAGGAAACCGTAATGTTTAAGAGTACTGTTGCCGTTGTTGCCCTCGTGGCCCTTGCAGGACCTGCCATATCAGCCCAGTTCTATCCGGCGAACAGTCTCGACAGTGTCGCACTGATTGGTCCTCCGGCCGAACCCGGTATGGCGGAGTTCGACAAAGAAATGTTCACTGTCATGTGGTTGCAGGAAAGCCGAACGCCTGAACAGGTGGACTTTGTTCAAAAGTCCGTCGATCTGGAACGCTTTGCACCTATCGTCGCTACTGGGTTGTTGAATGTCGACACGCAGGTTTTGAGTGAAACGCTGGATCAGATTATTGACGAAGTGCGTGACGACTATAATTTAGTTAAGGCGAACTACGATATTCCACGCCCTTTTGTGATCAATGATGCCGTTGAGCCCGTCGCGACAGCGTTCCCAGTGACCTCCTATCCGAGCGGACATACGATCCGTGCAATAGTCTATACATCGGTTCTTTCGGACGTTTTCCCAGAACACTCCGATGCACTTGAAGACCTTGGTAGAGAAATTGGTTACGGTCGAGTTATAGGTGGCGTGCACTATCCAATGGACGTCGTTTCAGGGCAAGTTTTGGGTAATGCTTACATGGAAGTGATCCGCGATCAGCCTGCCTACCACGAAGCGTTGAATGCCATTCAGTTAGGCAGCGACGATGTAGCCATGCCGATCAGTCAGTAGGTACGTTATTAGAAGCGCTGGCCGCCATACTACTGATTAGATCGAGGTTATCCGGCCTTTGACGTGTGATTTGGCTTACTGCTCATCCTTCTTTTTCACCAACTGCGCAGCAAACGCCACCCCGGTACCTGGCCCGGCGTAGGTGACCATGATCACGTCATCCAGATAGACACCGTTGAAAATCCCGGCCGAAACGTCCTCACCTGAAATCCCGGCCTCGGCCAGAACAAAGCGGGTGGGATCGTCCAGACTGAACGTGCCCATCGCCTCTTCGACGATCCAATCGGTGTCTCCAATACGACGCCAGCGATTGGTGGCGGTGATCAGGTTGCCGTCCAGTTTGGTAATCTCCAGTTCCATCTCGGTCTTCAGCAGACCCTTTTCGTGGTTCGGGTTCGACTTGGCAAAACCCACCAGATAGGTACCGTGCCACGTTCCAACGATCTGAGGGAAGCCGCTGCCGGTTTCAGCTGTGGCTGGGCCAGCGATGGCCATTATAAGGGCTGCAGCCAAGCCGCGGAAGAAGTTGAGTAGCATAAATCAATCTCCTGCATAGGATGAAATCAGGCTACCTGAGATCAGGAAATTGGCAAGCCGTCACGCTGTAACAAAAAAAAACCGGCGCGATAGGCGCCGGTTTTCACAGATTTGATGCAGTGCGTTAGCCGAACACGCGGCCCAGTGCACCATCGACTGCGTCGGTGATCTGGTCGATGTCATCCGCCGTTGCGATCAGCGCGGGCGAGAAGCACAGCGTGTTGTTGCGGCTGGGGATCGAGCGGTTGGTGGCACCGATGATCACGCCCTGCGCCATACAGTCGGCGACGACCGCCTGGACCTTTTTCTCGTCCATCGGCTCTTTGGTGGACCGGTCTGCAACCAGCTCAGCGCCCAGGAACAGGCCCTTGCCGCGCACGTCGCCGATGACCTTGTGCTTTTCCATCAGCGCCTGAAGGTTGTCGAACATACGATCGCCCATGTCGGTGCAGTTCTGCAGCAGGTTCTCGTCCTGAATGATGCGCATGTTTTCAACCGCAGCCGCCGGACCGGCGGTGCAGCCGCCAAAGGTCGAGATGTCACGGAAGTAGCTCATCGGATCAGCTGCGTCGTCCTTGAACATGTCAAAGACTTCCTCGGTGGTTACCATGCAGGCAATCGCCGCATAGCCCGAAGCAACACCCTTGGCCATGGTCACGAAGTCCGGCTTGATGCCGTATTGCTGATAACCGAACCAGGTGCCGGTACGGCCGACGCCGCAGACCACCTCGTCGATATGCAGCAGCACGTCGTACTTCTTGCAGATTTCCTGCACGCGCTGCCAATAGCCCTCGGGCGCTTCGATCACGCCACCGCCTGCGGTTACCGGCTCAAGGCAGAGCGCGCCAACGGTGTCGGGGCCCTCGCGCAGGATGACTTCTTCAATCTGATCCGCGGCCCAGACGCCAAAGTTCTCTTCGGGTGCTCCGTCCAACTCGTGCTTGCGGTACTCCATGCAGTGCGGCACGCGCACGAAATCGGGCGCGAAGGGGCCATATTGCGCGGTGCGCTCGTCCTGACCGCCAGCCGACATGGTTGCCAGCGTCGAGCCGTGATAGTCGCGATCACGATACAGAATCTTGGTCTTTTTACCGCCATAGCGCTTGTGCGCGATCTGGCGGACCATCTTGAAGGCCTTCTCGTTCGCCTCAGAGCCCGAGTTGGTGTAGTAGACGCGGCTCATGCCCGGCATCTTGTCGATCAGCATCTCGGCAAAAACCGAACCGGGAATCGAACCTGCGGTATTGGCGAAATAGCACAGCTTCATCAGCTGATCATAAACCGCCTTACAGATCGATTCGCGGCCATAGCCGACGTTGACGGTCCAGACACCACCGGACACGGCGTCCAGATGTTCTTTGCCGTTCTGGTCCCAAACGCGCATGCCTTTGCCTTCGACAATGATGCGAGGGTCATTGGTTTCAAAGGGTTTATGCTGGATCAGGTGGTGCCAGATATGGGCGCGGTCGGCCTCGACTACGCGGGAAAGATCGTTTTCGTTGAACGTGCCGTCCATGACATGTCCTTTCAGTAAGATGCGGTGCGCGGAATGCGGGAACTGCCCCGATCCGACAGATGTTTTCGATGGCTCAGATCACCGCGAATGGCCTGCCGGAGATAGGGCCAGATTGCATCATCCCGTATTACCAGTCCAGACCTGCGCCGTATAACTACGGGTTTGTCACGCGCCAATCTTTGTGCTCAATTCGCGCTGAACGCGGTTTGGGAGGATTAGCGGATGGGAGCCACACAGATTTACGAGCATCATCTGGACAAATGCCGGGCAAATTACACACCCTTATCCCCGCTGAGCTTTATCGAACGTACAGCGCAAGTTTACCCGGATTACCCTTCGGTCGTGTATGGGGAGCGTCGGTATAGTTGGGCGGAAACCTACGCACGCTGTCGCCGTCTGGCGGGTGCTCTGACGGCTCGTGGGATCGGGAAGGGAGATACAGTTTCAATTGTCGCAGCCAATATCCCCGAGATGTATGAGGCGCATTTTGGTGTGCCAATGGCCGGGGCCGTTCTGAACGCGATCAACACGCGGCTAGACGCACCGATCATCGCCTTCATCCTGAACCATGCGGAAGCCAAGGTGCTTCTGGTCGACCCCGAATTCTCGGGCGTGGTGAAAGAGGCACTGAAAGAGGTCGACCATGACCTTCTGGTGATAGACATCGAAGACGTCAGCTACGACGGCGGAGAAAAGCTGGGCAGCCTGACCTATGACGCGCTGCTGGCCGAGGGCGCCCCGGAATTCGCTTGGTCCCTACCTGACGACGAATGGGACGCGATCACTCTGAACTATACTTCCGGCACTACGGGCAACCCGAAGGGCGTGGTCTATCACCATCGTGGGGCGGCGCTGAACGCGCAATCGGACCTGTTGGATTGGGACATGCCCAAACACGCGGTCTATCTGTGGACGTTGCCGATGTTCCATTGCAACGGTTGGTGTTTTCCCTGGGCGATGGCGGCCAATGCGGGTGTCTCGGTCTGCTTGCGTGCGGTGCGGGCCGAGCCGATCTATGCCGCCTTCCGGGATGAGAAGGTCACTCATTTCTGCGGCGCGCCGATTGTGTTGAACATGCTGGCCCACGCGCCTGACGAGCTGAAGGATTTCGACCATCAGATCAAGGTGATGACCGCAGGTGCCCCGCCGCCCGCCGCAGTGATTGAGGCGATGGAGGCGATGGGTGTCGAGGTGACCCATGTCTATGGCCTGACCGAGACTTATGGCCCGTCGGTGGTTTGCGCCTGGAAAGACGAATGGAATGCCAAAGGAGCAAAGGAGCGCGCCGCGCTGAAGGTCCGCCAAGGGGTGCGCTATTCGGCCCTTTCCGGCCTGATGGTGGCCGACCCTGAAACGTTGGAACCTGTCCCCGCAGACGGCGTAACCATGGGCGAGATCTTCATGCAGGGCAACGTGGTGATGAAAGGTTACCTCAAGAACCCGGACGCGACGGACAAGGCCTTTGCAGGCGGCTGGTTTGCCTCGGGCGATCTGGGAGTGATGTATCCCGATGGCTATATCGCGCTCAAGGATCGGTCCAAGGACATCATCATCTCGGGTGGTGAGAATATCTCGTCGGTTGAGGTTGAAGGTATCCTGTACAAACACCCTGCCGTGATGGAGGCAGCGGTCGTGGCGCGACCGGATGAAAAATGGGGTGAAACACCCTGTGCTTTCGTTGAACTGAAGCCCGATGCCACCGCGACAGAGGCGGACTTGATCGCCTTCTGCCGTGATAACATGGCCCATTTCAAGGCGCCCAAGACGGTTGTGTTCGGTACTCTGCCCAAGACTTCAACCGGCAAGGTTCAGAAATTCGTACTGCGGGAGCAGGCTCGGGCGCTGACTTAAGCGCCCGCCTTTTCGAACATAGCCAGGTTCAGGTCCAGCATCTCGCCCATCCAGACGGCGCGGTCCCGGTGATCCTCCAGGTGCTGGCCGGTTTCAGGGTGAGTAAAGATTGTCAGCCCCTGCCGGTTCAGCATCAGCCATGGGATAACCTGATCGAAGGCGTCGGCTGCAAAACCCAGCTGGCAGCTCCAGCGTGGGTGCGGGCCAACGGGGCGGGTGTGCATGCGACCCATCTCAACAGGGAACAGGCGCGCGGCTTCTTCGCAAACCTGCCGCGCTGTGTCTTGGGTGTCTGAGTCGTAATAGACATGGGCGTGATAACCGACGATTTCTGGCATGGCGACCTCATTCCTCAAATGTAGACAGCCTAAGTCGAACCGACAGTCATTCCCACCTGCGCCCATACACAAACTCTGTGCACGGGCTCAGAACCATGTTCAGCCTGGTTTTTTGGCTGCCGTCTTCACGGCCTGCGCCAGTACGTCAGCATCTCCGATATGGTTGGCAAGCACTAGTATCAGCCGCGCGTTTAGCGCATCGCTGTCGGTTTTACTTAACCCATCATGGGCGGCCAGCAGACCGGCATAGAAATCATCGGCATTGTCTAGATTTGGGGTGAGGATCAGATCAGCCATTTTGCTTACTCCTTACCTGTGGCCCGGCGGATCGCCTGCCGGAATGCGTTTTCTTCGAATGTATCGCGCCGCGCGGCGACGTGCTGATCCGGGCGTACTAGATAGACCGCGCTGGTCGCATCTCCCAGATACCGCCGCTTAAGTTCCAGAGTCAGGTCATCCTTGACCGACAGCGCCAGTCGTGTGGCTTCGACCCCGTCTTCTTCGATGCGCTCGGGGGCGTCGGCGTCTATGGTCAGCAGGGTGAACTTGCCCGCAAGTTTCGGAAGCAGGAACTCATCGCCCAGTGGCGCATCAGGGCAAGCCGAGCCGGGGCGCGTGATGCCCGGACCGTCCAGTGCATCCGCCGAGCTCAGAGAAGAGCCCTCATAGGTGCAAGGCGTGCTCAGCCGCCCGGAATTGACCAGAGGTCGCGCGAATTCATGCTCTTCGCTGAGGTCCAGAACAGCGTCCCGCAGCAGGCGAGACATTTCGGACTTCGGCGTGATGAAATCGGTTGAGCGGCTGGAGTTGGTGATATTCTCATCCGCTGCCTGCGTTCTCTCACGGCTGTAGCTGTCCAACAGAAGTTCGGGCGCCTTGCCGTCGATCACCAGTTTCAGCTTCCAGCACAGGTTGTCGGCGTCCTGCATGCCCGAGTTGGCACCTCGCGCCCCGAACGGGCTGACCTGATGCGCACTATCACCGGCAAACAGCACACGGCCATAGCGGAACCGCTCCATACGGCGGCACTGGAAGGTATAGATCGAGACCCACTCCAGATCGAATGCCACATCCTCACCCAGCATCGCCTTGAGGCGCGGGATGACATTTTCTGGGCGCTGCTCGCGCTCTTTGTCGATATCCCAGCCCAGCTGTAGATCAATACGCCAGACATTGTCGGGTTGCTTGTGCAACAGCGCCGATTGTCCGCGATTGAAGGGGGGATCAAACCAGAACCAGCGTTCCGAGGGGAAGTCGGCCTCCATCACCACATCCGCGATCAGGAAGTTATCCTCGAATACGCGGCCTTCAAATTCCAGCCCCAGCATCCGTCGGGTAGGAGAACCGGCCCCGTCGCAGGCGATCAGCCACTCGGTCTCGACATTGTAAGGGCCTTCGGGGGTTTCGACCTCCAGCGTGACATGGGTGTCATGGGTGCCGATGGCTTCGACCTTGTTGCGACCGCGGATTTCGATGGGCGCTCCGTTGGCCTGCAATTCCCGGACGCGGTCGACCAGAGCGTTTTCAAAGTAGTATTGCTGCAGGTTGATAAAGGCGGGGTTTGCATAGCCCGTGTCGGGCTGCAGGTTGAACTCATAGACCTGCCGGTCGTCGAAAAAGACCTTGCCCGTATCCCATTGCACGCCTTTTTCCACCATTGGACGACCTGCGCCAAGACGGTCGGCAATATCAAGTGTGCGCTGCGAAAAGCAGATAGCCCGGCTTCCGAAGCTGACCTTGTCATTGTCGTCCAGCACCACGACTTCGACCCCTTGCTGAGCAAGATCAATCGCTGCAGCCAGCCCGATGGGACCTGCGCCGATCACGATAGCCTGATGTCGAGCGGGGCTGGCCGCATCCTGATCCGGGCTGCGCTGATACGCATAGAGCGGTACTTCGAAAATCTTGTTCATGGGCTCTCCCCCAATGTTTTGGCGCTGATGACACGCAAGATTTCGTTCTCCGGGCACGTCTGGCCGAAGGCTTGAGACAATGGTTTCACTGAAAAAACCGCCGTAAAACGATCTGGATCAAATGCGACGGAATGTCCCTTACCTTGCAGTTCCGCCCGCACCGCAAGATTTCGTGGTCGGCGATTTTCGGGTCGTGTTGAGCCGTATAAGCTTAAAGGCTCTCGCCATTCTCTGCGAATGAAACCGTGTTTTTCGGCCGGTCCGATGCCTTGGTCACGCTTTCCTCCTTACCGTTTGTAGGGCTTCGGGAGGGCGGGAAGGACGGTACCCGAGCAGTCGCCGAACCCGATGATGTAGCCCTTACCTTTGGCCGAACCGGTCAGAGTCAGTGTGTCGCCATCTTCGATAAAACTGCGCGTTTCACCGCTGTCCAGTGTCAGCGGTTCCTTTCCGCCCCAACTCAGTTCCAGCAGCGATCCACGTTCAGGTTTTGTGGGGCCAGAGATAGTGCCAGAGCCCAGCAAGTCGCCGGTATTCATCGGGCAGCCAGAGGTCGTGTGATGTGCCAGTTGTTGCGCCGCCGAGAAATACATCTGGTTGTAGTTCGTCCGGGCTATGGTTGTTGCGGCCTTGCCTTCGGGCGCCATCGTGACCTGCAGATCAATGTCATACAGCATCGGACCAACGTCCTTGAGGTGATCTAGCAGTTCGACATCACGTTCGGGAGTGTTACAGCGGAACGGCTCCAGCGCTGCCTTGGGGACGATCCACGGGCTGATCGAGGTGGCCGTGGCCTTGGCCTGAAACGGACCGAGGGGTTGGTATTCCCAGGCTTGAATGTCGCGCGCCGACCAGTCGTTTAGCAGGACATAACCAAAGATCATGTCGTCTGCCTCTTGTACCGAGACCGGCCCGTCTGAAGGGATGCCGACGATCGCGCCCATCTCAAGCTCGATATCGAATCGTTGCGACGGGGCGAAGCGAGGCAGGGAATCGTTTGGTCCTTTCAGTTGACCCCAGGGCCGGCGAATTTCCGTACCCGAGACGACAACTGAAGAGGCGCGACCGTTGTAACCTATTGGGATATGCAGCCAGTTCGGCGGCAGTGCGTTTTCCGGACCGCGAAACATGGTGCCGACATTCTGGGCGTGATGACGGCCGGCATAGAAATCGGTGTATTCGCTGACGGCAAACGGCATGTGCATTTCAGCCTCTGCCTGCGCGACAAGCAGGGGTTCGATCTTTTCTTGCTCCTCGGACCCGGCGGCCAGCAAACCTGTCAACCGGTTCCGCAACGCAGCCCAAACAGCGGGGCCCTGCTCCATCAGCGGGTTCCAGAAGGGCAGGTCAAATAGCGGCTCTTCAATCAGGTCGATGAAGCCCTTGGCCTCGGCGGCGGTGACATCCAAGATCATATCGCCGATCGCCACGCCGCAGCGCGGGTGGCTGCCTTCGGTTGAAAACACGCCATAAGGCAGATTGTTCAGCGGAAACGGGTGGGTGGCGTCATTGGCCGAAGCCACCCAGGATTTCATCAACGGCATCTGTGATCCTTGTGTATCTGATCTATTGTGCGTCGCGCAGGGATTTCAGACCCAATAGCAGCGCGGCCAAAATCATGAAACCACCGCCAGCGCGATCCAACCACAACCGTGCCGTACCTTTGAGGCGCGTCGCCAACCAACTGGCGCTGCCGCCATAGGCTGTCAGGAACAAACCGTCGAGGGTCAGGTAGGTGGCCGAGAGAATTGCGAATTGCGGCCAGAACGGCAGCGCTCCGTCAATGAACAGCGGGAAGAGGGCGGCAAAGAACACCACTGCCTTGGGGTTTGCGGCTGAGGTGATAAATCCCTGCATCCAGAGTGCCTTGCGGCTGGCGCGGGGTGCGGCTTCTGTTGTCTTACGTTCGGCCTTTGTGATCATTTTCACACCAAGAAACAGCAGATATGCCACGCCCAGCCACTTGATCACAGCCAACGCCGTGCCCGAGGCCGCGATGATTGCCGCCAGACCGAGACCGGCGGCCAGCATCTGCAACAGGTTCGCGGTCAAATCCCCGGCTGCAGTGAACAGCCCGCGTTTCAAGCCGTTCGTTGCCGAGTTGGACAGCATCAGCAATTGGCTGGGGCCAGGCGTGCTCATCAGCAGCAGGACCGTGGCGACATAGGTAATCCAGATGTCAAAGCTCATTGCGACCTCACTTTTTGCCGGGCGTTCCGTCAAACTTTTTCTCAAGCGAGGTCCAGCAGTCAATGTAATCGTCCTGCAAGGGGGCCTCATTGGCCGCAAAAGACGTCAGATGCTGCGGAAAGCGGGTTTCGAACATGAAGGACATGGTGTTGTCCAGCTTGTCCGGGCCAAGATTGGCATTCGAGGCTTTGTCGAAGGCCTCGCGGTCCGGCCCGTGGGGCAGCATCATGTTATGCAGGCTCATGCCGCCGGGAACGAAGCCCTGCGGTTTGGCGTCGTACTGGCCGTAAATGTTGCCCATCAGCTCGGACATGATGTTCTTGTGATACCAAGGCGGGCGGAACGTATCCTCGGCCACCATCCAGCGTTCGCGGAACAGGACAAAGTCAATATTGGCGGTGCCCGGTTGTCCCGAAGGCGCGGTCAGCACGGTAAAGATCGACGGATCAGGATGGTCGAACAGGATCGCGCCGACCGGGCAATAGGTGCGCAAGTCGTATTTGTAGGGCGCGTAATTGCCGTGCCACGCGACCACGTCCAGCGGGCTTTGATTGATCTTGGTCGTATGGAACTGTCCGCACCATTTGATGGTGACGGTCGAGGGCACCTCGCGGTCCTCAAACGCCGCCACTGGCGCTTTGAAGTCGCGCGGGTTGGCCATGCAGTTGGCGCCAATCGGGCCGCGGCCCGGCAGTTCGAATTTCTGACCGTAGTTCTCGCACACGAATCCACGTGCGGGGCCTTCCAGAACTTCGACACGGTACACCAGACCGCGTGGGATGATGGCTATCTCTTTGGGCTCCAAATCAATGATTCCCAGTTCAGTCGCAAAGCGCAGACGGCCTTCCTGCGGCACCACCAACAACTCAGAATCGGCTGAGAAGAAGTAATCATCAACCATGGATTCAGTGACCAGATAGATATGGCTGGCCATGCCCACCTGCGTGTTCACATCACCCGCCGTGGTCATCGTCCGCATGCCGGTCAACCAGGTCAGGCCATCATCTGAATGCGGCACCGCATCCCAGCGGTACTGGCCTAGGCTGATCACGTCCGGATCAACGCATGGTGCAGATTTCCAATAGGGCAGGTCGATTTTTTCGTAACGATGCGAATGCTTTACCGAAGGGCGGATGCGATAACACCACGTCCGTTCCGGCGGGTTCGCGGTAAAGGCTGTGCCACTGAGTTGCTCGCCATACAGGCCGTAATTGCACCGTTGAGGACTGTTCATCCCCTGTGGCAGCGCGTCGGGCAGCGCTTCGGTTTCAAAGTCGTTTCCAAATCCGGGCATATAGCCCGAATGGGTGCCAACAGGCGTGCTGGCCTGTGTCAGACTGTGCGTATCCGTCGGACGATTCATCGCGTTTCCCTCCGTTTGCTGGTTGCCGGATAATAGTTGATTTTGTAACTAACAAGCATGACTCAGGACGATTCTCTAAAAAAAGATGACTTTAATGTGCAAGATTTCCTGCCCTATCTGCTGAACCGCGCGGCTGAAGAAAGTTCGCTGGAGTTTCAGCAGATTTACAAGGATCGCTATGGAATGCTGCGCACCGAGTGGCGTGTATTGTTCCATCTGGGCAGTTACGGCGAGATGACCGCAAAAGAGATCGGTGAACGGGCCCGGTTGCACAAAACCAAAGTCAGTCGGGCTGTACACAAGTTAGAAACCCGCCGGTATCTCGTGCGCACTCGCAATGAAACGGATCGTAGGGTTGAGAATCTGACACTGACCGCACAGGGGCAAGCCGTCTACCGCGAGCTGAGGCACATTGCCGGGCAGTATGACTCAAAACTGGTCGCCCAGTTCAGCACCGAAGAGGCTGCCGTGTTGCGAAAAATGTTACGGCGACTGGCGCATATGGTCTGAACAGTGGTAATTTCGCCCCTCGGCCCCCAGATTACATCCAGAGCGGACACTGGAATAATAACAAAATGACGACCCCGACTGCCGAAACGGCCAAATCAACTGATCTCATAAACTGGCTTGTCACACGTGGCCTGGAAGGCGCCACGAAAGAGGACTTGCTGGATGGCTACTGCAACAAGCTGCTGGAGTTGGGTGTTCCACTGATGCGTTTTCACGCGGCACAATCAACGCTGCACCCCGTTTATGGCGGCACCGGATTTAGCTGGTATCAAGGGCAGGGTGGTGAATCCGAGACTTTTGAGTATTCAGAAGAGCCTAGCGAACAGTGGCAGCAAAGCCCTCTCTACGCGATCCTCAACAATGAGGTGGATGAAATCCGCGAACGTCTGATCGATCAGAATGAGGCCAGTCGGTTCCCCCTGCTGAACGACCTGCGCCAGATCGGTGCGACTGATTATTACGCCACCGGAGTCAGCTTTGATGTTCCGACTCACAACGCACCGAGAGACGCTGACAAGGCGGTGGGCGGGGTGTTGATGTCCTGGACCTCGAACGCGCCCAAGGGGTTTCTGGATGGGGATCTGGAGTTGATCAATACCGCGCTGCCACATCTGGGGTTAGCCCTGAAGTCTGCGGCAAGTGCCCGGATCTCTAAGGACCTGATGCGCGTCTATCTGGGCCGCGACGCTGGGCGACGCGTGTTATCGGGGGAAATCCGTCGCGGATCGCTACAGCAGATCGACGCGGTGATCTGGAACTTTGATCTGGAAGGCTTCACTAGCCTGTCCGAAGAGCTGCCTGGCAATGAAATCATCGACATGCTAAACGACTATCTGGCCGTGGCCGTCGGTGTTGTGCACGAAAACCGCGGCAACATCCTGAAATTCATGGGTGATGGGTTGATGGCGATGTTCGATGTGGGCGAGATCGATGAAGACGCTCGCGCGGCGCTGAAGGCCGTTCCGATGCTGCAGCAGCGGATTGAAGCGTTGAACGCCGACCGTGTAGCTGAGGGCCTGCCGACAGCCAACTTCACTCTGGCCCTGCACGCAGGAGAGATTCTGTATGGAAATATTGGATCCGAGACCCGGCTGGATTTCACCGTAATTGGTCCGGCGGTGAACCAGACAGCCCGGATCGCCGGAATGCATCGGTCGCTGGGGCAGAAGATCCTCATCTCGGATGACGTGGCGCGCGCTGCGCAACCCTGCGGTCAGGATCTGATATCAGTCGGGCGCTACATGCTGCGCGGTGTATCTGAGCCGAAGGAGCTGTTTACGATCTACAAGGCCCCGCATTAGGGACCTCTTATGATTGGCACCAATAGGCGGCAACGGTCACGCGTTGGCCTCGCAACCCCGCCGTTCTATTTCCCAGTCAACTGTCTGTTTCTGAGCGATTTTGACGGATCAGGTAACTGTTGTATGATCCGTACCTGCGTTCGAAGACCGTCATGATTAACTGGGTACACAAGTAAGGAGTCGAGCAGGCCGTGCAGTTCGATACTCTTTTCGACTCCTTCGTGGTGATGCTGGCTCTGGTCGGATCGGCGGTTTGGTTCCGGCGCAGAAATGTCATTCAGGATCGGGAGCAAGGGGTGTTCGCACGCTTGGTGACGGATTTCGCCCTACCGGCGCTGATCTTTGCCAATCTCAGCAGTGAACCCTTTCGCGTTCAGAACTTCGAACTGGCATTAGTTCTGTTTCTAGCCATTGCCGTAGTCATGATCGCAGCCTGGCTGGCCGGGCGTTTGATGCGGTTGGACCGGCCGGTGCTGGGATCGGTGATCCTGGTTTCGGGGGTCGGCAGCACCTCGACGTTGGGATATTCGCTGCTTCAGAACATCTATGGCGACAACACCGAGATCATGAGCCAGCTTGTCGTGATGGGTGAGATCGGAGTCGTGCTGCCCCTGTTCACCGTCGGTGTCGCCATCGCCAGCTATTTCGGCGAGAACGATGGCGAGGGCCCCACGGTCGGCGAGGCGTTCCTTACCTTCCTGAGGTCCCCTATTTTTTTGGCCTTTGTGCTGGGGGTGCTTGCTTCGGCCATTGGTCTGCCAGAGGGCAACAGGATTGTCGAACTGCTGGAAGACTTCCTCGGGATCGCCAGCGCCTCACTGACTTTCCTTGTAGCCTTTACCATCGGTCTGATGTTGAGACCTATCGCGTTTGGCCAGTTGGCTGGTCTGGTTGTGCTTGTCTGTGTGCTCAAGCTGATCCTTGAGCCAATGGTCGCGGGAAGCTTTGCTTATGCGCTGGGGCTGTCGGATTTCCAGCACGACATTCTGGTGGTCGAGGCCGCGATGCCGTCCGGTGCGCTGGCGGCGGTGATTGCGGCTCGGTACGGGTGCGACTCGGCCATTGCCTCAGCCTTGCTGATTGCAACCTTTGTGCTCAGCCTATTCGCTCTGCCTCTGATCGGTCTTCTGATACTATGACCTGAGTGGGTGCGTTGGATCTGACGGCCCCTTAAAAGTCGATCTCGACCCCCGGCAGGTTCAGCTCTTTCATCATGTCGCGCAACTCTTGACGCGCTGCGATGTTTGAGATGTTGAGTTGCTTGACGCCGATATCCTTAAGGTCCAGCAGGGTCAGGCCGCGCGGAAACAACTCGCGGAAGATAACACGTTCGGAGAAGCCCGAGGCGACACGGAAGCCGATGCGTTGCGACAGCATCTCGATCGCGCGCTGCATCTTTTCCTTGTTGACCATACGCTGCGTACCGACGCGGTTGCGGACAACAACCCAGTCGATGGGTTTCAGCCCGGCCTGAGCCCGCAACTGCCGCGCGTTCCAGACCATCTCGGAATAGACCGACGGCCCGAGGATTTTCTCACCCTTTGAATCGATCCGCGCCAGCAGGTCGAAATCGATGAAACTGTCGTTCAGCGGCGTGATCAGCGTGTCGGCCAGTGAATGCGCCACCTGACTGAGGCGTGTGTGCGAGCCGGGGCAGTCAATCAGGATAAAGTCGCTGTCGCTTTCCAACTCGGCCACTGCGGCCGACAGGCGGTGGTCATAGATATTCTCGCCGGGTTTCAGCGTGCTTGCGTCGATCTCGGGCAGGTCATGGTGGCGCGGGCTAGGCAGCCGTGCCTCCGAGCCGTTCATGAAGTTGCCGCGGTTTTCGAAATAGCGCCCGAGGCTGCGCTGCCGCAGATCTAGGTCCAATGTGCTTACCTTGTGGCCCAACCGTGCCAGAGCGGTGGCCACATGCATCGACACGGTCGATTTGCCTGCGCCGCCCTTCTCGTTCCCCACTACGATGATGTGTGCCATGCCTGTATTCCCATGTCCCGCCGTGTTTGCCCACACGTTGTTGCGACCTACTATATGTTGTGTAAGGCTAGAAGGGAAGAACCCCAAGCGTTGTTGCAGTCCGATAATAGGCTCTAAAATGGAAAACCAAGCCTTGGGCGCGGGTTAGGTTGCGTACTTGTCAAATGCAACGCCCTGTTTCACTGTCTGATGCAGGAAATTGCGAGTAGGGGCGGCCATTGGAGCACCTGTTTCTGAACGTTCTGAACGTGGTCCTGCCCGTGCTGATCTGCGCCGGAATCGGATATTGCCTTGCAGTGATAAAGGCACCTTTCGACAATAAGGTGATCGGGGGGATAGTCTCGCGGGTTGGTTATCCCACATTGATTATCTCGCACCTGTCCTCCACCAAGATTGCTGTTGGCGCGTTTCTGGATGTGATGGCCGCGGCGGTGTTGGCGATTGCCGGATTTGGCCTCTTGGGTTTTGTCGCGCTCAAGGTGATGCGTCTGCCAGTCCGGGCTTTTTTGACGCCGCTGATGCATGGCAATGTGGGTAATATCGGTCTGCCAATAGCTCTGTTGGCGCTGGGTGATGCGGGGATGGCCTATACGATGGCGTTCGTCGTCGTCGTACTGATCAGCATCTTTACCGTTGGCATGTGGATTCCGGCCGGAGAGTTCTCGCCCAAAAAGCTTGTCACATCGCCAATCATATATGCCGTGATCCTGTCCCTAGTCCTAATGTCCACAGGATACAGCCTGCCGCAACCTGTGGCCAAGTCCTTTGACATTCTGGGTGGCCTGTCGATCCCGCTGATGCTGCTGACGTTGGGCCATACGCTTGCCGATCTTCGAGTAAAAAGTATCGGTCGGGCTGTGATGTTGACCATACTTCACTTGGTGATGGCTATCCTGATCGCCAGCGCATTGGTCTGGGGTTTCGGCTTCTCCGGCGCCGAGCGAGGTGCAGTGATTTTGTGCTGTCTGATGCCATCTTCCGTCGCCACCTATTTATTCATCGACCAGCACGTGCCGGAATACGGACCGGATGTGGCGGGGTTCATTCTGGTGTCCACGTTGACAACAATCGTCGTGTTGCCCGTTGCGCTATCTTACTGGGTCTGACGTAAGTCTTTGCGCTTAGGCGAAAATCGCTTAACTTATTAAAAGTTAAGCTGAACAGCCACAGATGCGAGGCAGTGAGATGAGCGACCCAAGCGCAGCGGAACCTACGCAAAAAGGGCGCGCGCGTGTCGTGCTTGCGATGACGGCGATCTGCATGATGGTTGTGGGGTTCAATACCACCGCTGTGACCACTGTTCTGCCCAACCTGAAGGCCGAATTCGATCTGACCCCGTCTGGGCTGCAATGGGTGATGGCCACCTACACCGTTGCCAGCGCTACGCTTGTCACCATCGTTAGCCGCCTGGGGGACATAACCGGCAAGATGGGGGTGTTTTTCTTTGGCATGATTGTTTTTGCCATAGGGTCTGCCTCGGTCCTGTTTGCCCAAGACGGAGCGATGTTGCTGTTCGGTCGCGGCGCGCAGGGGGCCGGTGCGGCGGCGCTGTTCGGCACCTCTCTTTCCCTGCTGACTGCTGCCACACCCGAGGAACAACGCGCCAGCGTAACCGGTGCCTGGGGCGCTGTCGTAGGGTTGGCAATTGGTGTCGGTCCCATCGTGGGAGGCGCGCTTGGCCACTACGTCAGCTGGCGGGCGGTGTTTGCGGTCGACTTGCTTCTGCTGGTTGTGGCCTTTTTCATCGGGTTGCATGTCAGCAAACGGAAATACGTGCCGGATACTCGCCTTGTCGGAGCGAAATTCGACTATCCGGGCGCGGTAGCCATCCTGTTTTTCCTGGGGCCGTTGTCCTTTGCGCTCAGCAACGGGGAAAGCGGCGGTTGGGCCACGCCCCTCACGCTGGTCCCGCTGGCCATAGCCGCGATGGCGACTGTTGCGCTGGTGATCGTTTCACGCCGCAGCGACGACCCGCTGATTGAATTGCGGTACTTTCGCCATCCACGCTATTTCATGGCCGCGGCAGGCATGTTCTTTACCGGCTTCACGCTGTTCTGCTTCTTTGTCTATTTCAATACCTTCGTACAGTCGCCGGATGCTTTTGGGTATACGTCCATCGGAGCGGGGCTAGCGATTATGCCGCTCAGTCTCAGCATGTTCGTAATCTCCGTTACTGCGCCTCGGTTTCTGGCGCCCTACAGCTTTCAATGGCCGGTCGCGATTGGCCTCGGTGCGATGGCCTGCGGTTTCCTGTTACTGATGACGACCACGAACACCACGCAATATGCCGAGATTTGGTGGAAGCTGCTGATTGTTGGCATTGGCATGGGCATCTGTTTCTCGCTGCTGCCCCGGCTTGGTTTGCGCCTACTGCCAGAAGAGCACGTGGGGCAGGGGTCAGGAGTGATCAATGCCTGCCTCTATTTTGGCGCCACACTAGGTGCAGTGGTCGGAGGCCTGGCCCAGTCTATTACCACCCGCCGGGGCCTTTCCGAGGTGATCGATGCGCTGCCCGCTGGTTCCACCCAGCGCGAGGATCTGGCCCATGCGCTGACCCACGGCAGTCCCAGCCAAATCCAGCAACTGATCGCGGGGATGGATCCTACGACCAGTACTGCTTTGGCCAAGGCACTAAGGGATCTGCAGGATAACGCATTTGACAGCGCCATGGTGGTCGCTGCGATCGCGGCTCTGATCGGAATGGCGTTGGCGCTAATGTTGTTGCGCGGTCCGGTTCCGCCGGTTCACAGCGCGGCAGAGCTAACGCGCCAACCGCGCTAAACAGCAGATTCCTTCAACGTCAGTCCAAGAAAAATTAGCCGCCAAGATACACACCATCCCTGGGGCGATAAAAAACCTTCTGATCATGTAGTTTGCCGAGAAGATCGTGGACCCGGCGCAAGGTTTCCTCGCGCTCTGCTTTGCTGTTGTCCGTCTCATCCAGCGCTGCCAGAGACAATGTTGCTGCCGAGCCACGTAACGCCGTTTCGATCAGGTCCATATCCTCGACCGAAAGTTCGAACATATCATTGTACTGGGGCATATTCTGCGTCTCCGTGGGTTTTGAACCTGCGTCGAAAACCAGTTTAGCATTTGTTGAAGTCTTAAGAAATCAACCCGTGTCTGACATCATTCGTTGAAGCTGAAAAGGAACTAACGTACAAATTTTGATACGAAACTGTGACTGTTAACTAGTAAAATGATGTAAATATGCCAAGTTACGATCTTCTCGTTTATCGAATTGCCACTGGCGACGACACTTACCAGAATACAGGCAATTTCACTATTGAAGTTGCTGGTGAAGTCACAATTGAAGAAAGCAACGGTGTCGACGACACATTATTCAACGACTTTACTCACGGGCCCAATCAGTCAGATGCGTCAGACCAAGAGGTAATTGCTTCGTCTGTTTCCGGAATTGACGTGGGCGAAACCCTTGATGCGAGATATTCAATATCTTTTACAGGTAGCGATGGGAGTACCGGGACGGTTCATGTCCTCTTTCAAAATGAAGAATCTTGGGGAGGATCTTCGACTTCATATCCGTTAATTGTTTCGGATACTCCACTAGATCCCGCTGTAACTTATACCTTTGGCGCCAATAATGTTAGGGGCTTCGTAGAGTATGACGATCTGTATATTTGTTTTGCCAAAGGCACCAAAATTCTGACGGTCGACGGTGAAAAGCCGGTAGAAGAGCTAAAAACAGGCGACCTAGTAAAAACCAAACACAACAGCGTGCAGCCAATAAAGTGGATTGGGTTCAGCAAAGTGAATGCGTTGGGCAAAGCTGCGCCTATAGTGTTCGAGCCCCATTCTATAAATAACACTGAGCAACTCGTTCTCTCTCCTTTGCATAGAATTGTTCGAGAAGGGTGGCGTGCAGAGCTCTTGTTCGGAGAGAAGGAAGTTTTTGTAGAAGCTAAGTCCATGGTTAATGGGGACTCGATACGGCAAGTTCCAAGACCCAGCATCACTTATTACCACGTCATGCTGGAACGGCATGAAGTGATTTATGCAAACGGCGCAGAGGCGGAAACGTTGTATCTTGGTGAAAATGCAAGGTCATTCATGACTGAAGAGCAACTGGAAGAAGTGTCTTCAATATTTCCTGAACTGTTTTGCGAAAAATCAACTCATGTTGGAGGGGTTTTATTGCGTTCTCTCACCAATAGAGAAGGAAAGCTGCTAGCCGAAAGGTTCCAGTAAAACGCTTTAGAGCCAGTCGAGAATGCTCTAGGTATTCGTTTGACGACTGTCGGAAATCGTTCGATTTTCAAGCTGGTTTGAGTTGGGCGATTAACTGGCGCGCTTTTTCGGCTCTTATCTAACCAGCCCTCCTCGCCCATATCAGCAACAAAAAAGGCCGCCTCGAGGGGCGGCCTTTCGCATTGGAACCGGGTCAGGCTTAGAAGCCCAGACCTTCGTATTTCTTTTTGAACTTCGACACGCGGCCGCCGGCGTCCATCAGGCGCGACGAGCCACCGGTCCACGCGGGGTGCGAGGAGGGGTCGATTTCCAGAGCCAACTGGTCGCCTTCGCTGCCCCAGGTGGACTTCATCTGAACCACGGTGCCATCGGTCATTTTGACGTTGATGACGTGATAATCGGGATGGATGTCTTTTTTCATCTTTCCGCTCCTTACGCCTCGGCGCCAGCCTTGGGCTTGTAGTTGGTGACTTCTGCGATACGCGCGGATTTACCACGGCGCGAGCGCAGGTAGTACAGTTTGGCGCGACGGACGCGGCCACGGCGGACAACGGTGATGCTGTCGATGTTGGTCGAATGCAGCGGGAACACACGCTCCACGCCTTCGCCAAACGAAATCTTGCGAACGGTGAACGAACCGGCGATGCCGCTGCCACCTTTGCGCGCGATGCAGACGCCTTCATAGTTCTGCACACGGGTACGCGACCCTTCGGTCACTTTAAAGCCGACACGGATAGTGTCACCGGCTTTGAAATCGGGGATGTCTTTCTCCAGGGCGGCAATCTGTTCCGCCTCAAGCTGTGCGATCAGGTCCATCGCAGTTACTCCTATCTGCTCGTGGTTGGTCCACGAAGTTTGGGCACGGCCTGAGAGCTCTTGGTCTTCACCGGGTCCTGCGTACAGCCCGCCAGAGGTCAGATCGAATGTTCCTTTGATCTGGTTCGCCCTGACACGCCGTGGCTGAAGAAAGCCGAGCGTTGCGCCATTTTGCAAACCAAAACACCGGAGTCGCGCAGTTGCGACACCGGATTGCGCTGCTTTACGGGGTTTGCGGTCAGGGATCAAGCCAAAAACGCCATATTTTTCAGGCTTGGGCGGTGGGTTTTCGCTGCTCGAAAACTGCACCGTTGCCTTGTGGCGCAGATCAGGCATGCTGGAGATAATTATAAGAGCAGAATTTTGAAACAGGAACCGATCATGCGCATTGCATTGATGCTGGCAATCTTGGCCTTTGCGACTCTGTCCTGCGGTCGCAGCAGTCCTCCGCCCCAACAGGTCGAGGCCAAAGCTTTTCTGAGCACAACCTCGCCTTCGGTCATCTACCCGGCCTTTGGTGACGCCGACCCGCATGACTGGGACGGGCGGCATCCTGGCCACTATCCGGTACACGGGTTGGACGTATCGCGCTGGCAGGGGCCGATCGATTGGCATCGAGCCAAGGCTTCGGGCGTCAGTTTCGTGTTCATCAAAGCGACCGAGGGCGGCGACGTGGCCGACCCGATGTTCGATGACCACCGACGCGGTGCGCAGGCGGCGGGGGTGCCGTGGGGTGCGTATCACTACTACTATTTCTGCCGCCCGGCGCATGAACAGGCGCGTTGGTTTATCAAGAACGTCCCCAAGGGGGCTGACTTACCGCATGTGCTCGACATGGAATGGACCCCGCATTCCCGAACCTGCAGGTTGCGCCCTGATGGCGCCACAGTTCGGGCCGAGGCTAAGCGTTTCCTCGATATTCTGGAACGCCACTACGGGCGCCGCCCGATTGTTTACACGACCGTCGATTTCCATGGTGATACGGATATCGGCCGTTTGCGCGGAACCGAATTCTGGCTGCGGTCCGTTGCCGGGCATCCGCACAAGGTCTATCCCAAGTCGCCTTGGAGGTTTTGGCAATATACCGGCACCGGATTGGTGCCGGGAGTGCAGGGTAAGGTGGACATCAACACCTTCAATGGCCACCCCGAGACCTGGGCTCGCTGGAAAGACGGCTAATCCTGCGACTTCTTATAGGCGTCCCACATATCGGGCCGCCGTTCGCGGGTAATCTGTTCCGACATCTCGTGTCGCCAGTTCGCGATGCGCCCGTGGTGGCCGGACATCAGGATGTCGGGGATAGGGCGCCCTTTCCATTCGGCGGGTCGGGTGTATTGCGGGTGTTCGAGTAGGCCGGACGAAAAGCTCTCCTCTTCGGCCGAGGCTTGGTTCCCAAGCACGCCAGGGATCAGCCGTACCGTGGCGTCGATCAGCGCCTGCGCTGCAATCTCGCCACCGGTCATGACGAAATCCCCCAAGCTGACTTCCTGCACGCCGTAATGTTCCAGCACCCTTTCGTCGACACCTTCGAAACGACCACACAGCAAGGTCATACCGTCACAGCGCGCAAGGTTCTGCATCATGCGCTGGTCCATCCGGCGTCCACGGGGGCTTAGATAGATCAGCGGCCAATTGCCCTGTACTCCGGCCATCGTCTGTTCAATTGCTTCGCCCAACACATCGGCGCGCAGCACCATACCCGCACCTCCACCTGCGGGCGTATCGTCGACGTTGCGGTGCTTGCCGACACCGAATTGGCGCAAATCGATCGTTTCCAGCTGCCAAAGACCCTCTTGCAGAGCCTTTCCCGTCAGGCTTTCTCCCAGCACCCCGGGAAAGGCCGAGGGGAACAGTGTGATGATCTTGGCCTTCCACACACCGTGCAGGTCCGGCGTGGGAGTCATCAGCTCACGCGGTTTCATTGTCGGACGGATCGCCTTACGACCGTGGGATTTATTGGGCTTGTCTGTCATGTCGTGCCGATCAGGGTGTTTTTTGCGCGTTCAATAATCGCGGTCTTTTGCTTGATTAGGGCATCCTCGCCCAATCGTGAGCGGTTTAGATCCAGCAG
The DNA here is from genome assembly GCA_013032095.1 of Ruegeria atlantica. Classification (GTDB taxonomy): domain Bacteria; phylum Pseudomonadota; class Alphaproteobacteria; order Rhodobacterales; family Rhodobacteraceae; genus Ruegeria; species Ruegeria atlantica_E. Next base: position 45,425 of record WQBJ01000014.1, read on the forward strand.
CTCGGCCAGAACATCCTCGGGCAGGCAGTTGTTGACCTGAGAGGGCGGTACCAGAAGGTTGGCCTTGTCGCGCGGCAGGTCAAGATACTCGGCAAAGGGGGTGCCGGGGCCGTAGCGGCGTAGTTGCAACTCTTCCAGCCAGTCCGAGGTCACAATGACCGAAGGCAATCGGTTCCGGATCTGATCCACCGTGTCCTCAAGCGGGAGCAACTGATCCATGTTTGACTGGTAGGTATCAAAATCATGGACCTGGCGCATCCGCTCCAGATCGTGTGCCCATAGGCTGCGTAGCCATCCGTCGCGTTGGCGAAGGGACAGGTAGATCGTGATTTCGACCTCTTGGTTCGAAAAGCGGTGATGGATCGCATCCACCAAACAGGCGGCAAGCTCAGGGGTGGCAGAATAGCCTTGTTCGATATTTCGACTGGGGCGCAGGCCCGCGAAGTTTTCCTCGCTGACGATGAGCCCGCGTTTGTCGCCGAAATCCAAGGTTTCAAGGAAGCCCCGCACTAGCTTGCCAAACTCTGCAAGTGTTCCAACGGTGCCATAAACGGAATGGTTTGTAGCCGCCTGAGACAGGCCGGAATTGCGGGTTCGATATGGCAACACCAGCGCAAAATGCGGCCAGATCAGTTCGCGGTTTTCGTACAGAAAGGATTGCGCTGCGGTGGTGCCGGTTTTGTGCAGTCCCAGATGCAGCAGAACGCGCCGCATCACAGCAGCCCCTCGGGCGGGTCGGCGATGATGCGGCCTTTGTCCAGATCGACGGTCGGCACAGCCTCCAGCGTAAATGGCAGCAGGACGGTGGACTTTAGGCCCGGACCGTGCAGCTCCAACAGATCGGTTGCGCCGTGGTTTTGCACCGATTTTACCTGTCCCAGCAGGGTGCCTCCGGTGTCATACACGTCAAGACCGATCAGGTCGGTGTGGTAGAATTCATCATCGGGTAGTGAGGGCAACTGATCCCGACGTGCATAGAGGCGCAGGCCATTGATTGCGTCTGCTTGCTCTTTGGTCTCAACGCCACCAAGACGGGCCGCGAATCCGTTCTTGATCGCACGCGTCAGCACAAGCGGATACCTTTCCGTACCAGCTTCGTCGGTCAGCGGAGAGTAGTTTTCGATGTCTTCAGGCACCGCGCAAAAGCTTTTCAGGCGCACTTCTCCACGAACGCCATATGCGCCTGCAACGCTGCCCACGCAGATCAGATCACTCATTTGGCCCTTCCACCGTCATACATATCCCGTCTTGCCAAAAACCGCGCGTCTCACAAGCCTCGCGCTGGTTCGAGCGCTCAAAAAACACGCCCACAATAAAGGCGATCATCAGCAGGATGGGAAGTCGAATAAGCCCGAACATCGTTAGCGTACCTCAACCGGCAATGTGTCGTATCGACGTTCCCAGCCGATGCGTTCCAGTTCCGGCGTGTCAGAGAACTCTTCGGGCCAGCCGACGCAGAAATAGCCGATCAAGCGCCAATTCTCAGGGGCGTTCAGGTCACGCGCCAGCTGGTCAGGATCCAAAATCGAGACCCAACCCAGCCCCAACCCTTCGGTGCGCAGAGCCAGCCAGAACAGGGTAACAGCGGAAACGACCGAATAGCGCCGCATCTCGGGCATCGTACCCGCGCCCAGACCTTGCCCCTTGTCGGTGGCATCATCACAGAAAACAGCAAGCTGCACCGGGGCCTCTTGCATGCCAGACAGTTTCAACTGGCTGTATAGCTGCGCTTTCTCACCGGAATACCCCTCCAACGCCTGTGCGTTGGCGGCCTGAAAGTTCTCCAGCGCCGCTTTGCGCGCCGCCTCACTTTCGACGCGGATCACGCGCCAGGGTTCGCTCAGCCCCACCGAGGGGGCCAATCGAAATGCGTCGAGGCAGCGCGTCAGCACTGCCTCGTCAACAGGATCGGTGCGGAACCGGCGCACATCGCGCCGGAGCCGCATCAACAGATCGAACTGCGTGCGAAAATCGTCGGTGAAAGTCTGATCCTGCACGCGCCCGCCTGCTTATTCTTCTGCAGCAGCTTCTTCAGCTGGTGCAGCCGCTTCAGCAGCCTTGGCCGCTTTCTCTTCCGCGCGCTCCTGAGCTTTCTTGCCCGGGGTGCCTTTGTTGGGGTTGTTGCGCTCGGCTTTTTCGCGGGTGCCGGCAGCTTCCAGCATACGTGCTATTCGGTCGGTGGGCTGAGCGCCCTGATCCAGCCAGTACTGAACGCGCTCCATGTCCATTTTCACGCGCTCTTCGCTGTCTTTCGGCAGCAGCGGGTTGTAGGTGCCCAGTTTCTCGATGAAACGGCCGTCGCGGGGCATGCGGCTGTCAGCAGCCACGATGCGGTAGAAGGGACGCTTTTTCGAGCCGCCGCGGGCGAGACGAATTTTCATTGCCATGGTGGTATCTCCTTTGGATGGCGTTTGCCGGGATCGTTTCCGGCTATTCTTGGTATTCGTTGAACCGGAAAGTTACTCCTGGTGTTTCCGGTGGTGTCGGATGACTTCCTGAATGATGAAATTCAGGAAAGCCTTGGCGAAGTCGGGGTCCAGATCGGCCTCTTTCGCCAGGTCTTCGAGCCGTGCGATCTGCGCAGCCTCGCGCGAGGGGTCGGACGGGGGAAGGTCGTGTTCGGCCTTGAGCTTGCCAACGGCCTGCGTGTGCTTGAATCGCTCGCCCAGCGTGTAGACAAGGATTGCGTCCAGCCGGTCGATGCTTTCGCGGTGCTCTTTCAACAGCATGGCAGCCTGCGCCACGGGGTTGGTCATTGGCCGGTCCTCTTGGTGTTCAAAGCGAAATTGGTCATGCGTAAGCCTCCATGCCGCCATTCACTAGATCGGCGGGGGCAGGGTGGCGCCAGATTTCGGTGGTGCCGAATTTCGGATGTTCGTAGTGGTAGTCGAGTTCAGCGTCCAACCGTTTGGCCACGGCTTTGCTTGCGTCGTTGTCAGGGTCGATCAGCGAAATCGCCGTGTCCCAGCCCAGCACGTCATAGGCATAGGCGCGCGCGGCCAGAGCGGCCTCGGTCGCATAGCCCTTACCGGTGGCATGGGTCATCAGCGTCCAACCTACTTCGGGCTCGGGCCAACCTTCGGGAAACCACAATCCGATCCGACCGACATAGGTGCCGGTGTCTTTTTCATCGACGCTCCAATACCCGTAGCCACGCAGAGCCCAATGACCAAAATGCAGGGCAATCACCCGCCACACTTCATCCCGGCGCAGGGGTCCGCCGACGTACTTCGCAGCATCACTGGCAAAGAACTCGGCGTCCGCGTCCAGATCAGTTTCGGACGGCGCGCGCAGGATCAGGCGCTCGGTCTCAAGCCGGGGGATATGTTGGGCGATGGCGGTCATTTACTTCTTCTTGCCAAATCCGCTGAGGCCCGGAGGCAAAGCCATGCCGCCGCCCATGCCAGGCAGACCGCCGGGCATCTTGCCGCCCATCGCTTTGGCCGCCTGTTCCAACGCCTTGGGATCCATGCCTGCAGCCATTTCCTCGGGCGAGGGGCCGCCTTTGCCGAACATGCCTTTCATGGCTTGTTTCAGCATCTTGCCTTTGCCCATCTTCTTCATCATGTCCGACATCTGCCGGTGCATCTTGAGCAGTTTGTTGAGGTCGCTGACCTCCATCCCCGAACCGGCCGCGATCCGCTTCTTGCGGCTGGCCTGCAGCAGCTGCGGGTTGGCGCGTTCACGCTTGGTCATCGACTGGATCATGGCGATTTGCTGGCGCAGGATCTTGTCGTCCAGTCCGGCCTGATCCATCTGCTTTGCCATTTTACCCATGCCCGGCATCATGCCCATCATGCCCTGCATGCCGCCCATCTGGATCATCTGCTCCAGCTGCATTTTCAGGTCGTTCATGTTGAACTGACCTTTGACCATGCGCTTCATCATGCGCTCGGTCTGTTCGATCTCCATCGTTTCCTGGGCTTTTTCGACCAGAGCAACGATGTCGCCCATGCCCAGAATACGACCGGCGATCCGGTCCGGCTCGAAGGTTTCGAGCGCGTCCATCTTCTCGCCCAGACCGACAAAGCGGATCGGCTTGCCGGTGACCGCACGCATCGACAGTGCCGCACCACCGCGCCCGTCACCGTCCATCCGGGTTAGAACCACGCCCGAGATACCGACCTTGGCGTCGAACTCCTCGGCGACTTCAACAGCGACCTGACCGGTTAGGCCGTCGACGACCAGCAGGGTCTCGCGCGGGTCAACCGCGTTGCGGACCTGCTCGACCTCGTCCATCAGCACTTCGTCGATGTGCAGACGGCCTGCGGTATCGAGCATATAGACGTCGTAACCGCCCAGTGTCGCCTGCTGCTTGGCGCGCTTGGCGATATCGACCGGCTTCTGGCCGGGCACGATCGGCAACGTATCGACGCCAACCTGCGTGCCCAGCACCGCCAGCTGATCCATCGCCGCCGGGCGATAAACGTCGAGCGAGGCCATAAGGACCTTTTTACCCTCTTTCTCTTTCAGGCGTTTGGCAAGCTTACCGGTCGTGGTGGTCTTACCCGAACCCTGCAGACCAACCATCAGGATCGGGGCAGGTGGGTTGTCGATCTTCAGCTTGCCGGGGTCTTCCTCGCCGCGCAGGGTATCGACCAGTGCGTCATGCACGATCTTGACGACCTGCTGGCCGGGGGTGATCGATTTGGTCACCGCCTGACCGGTCGCCTGTTCCTGCACTTTCTTAACGAATGCGCGGGCAACCGGCAGCGAGACGTCAGCCTCAAGCAGAGCGACCCGGACCTCACGCAGGGCGGTTTTTACGTCTTCTTCGGACAGGGCACCTTGTTTGGTCAGCCGGTCAAAGACGCCAGAGAGGCGTTCGGATAGATTTTCAAACATGCCTTCGGCCTCCTTAGCCGGTTATCTGGTGGCACTTCCTAGGTAGGAAACGCCGGTTAAATACACAATTGCCCCCACGGGCGAAACTCGCTGGTGGGGGGCGATCCCTGAACGACTCAAGGGACCGGAAGGTTAGACTCTTCCGGATGTTTTGCGCGGCGATACGCGAGGTGGTCTGAATTGTCAACACTGGCCGTTGTTGTGGAGCCCGGACTTCTGATCCTATCTTGAGCCTCATACAGCCCAAGGAATCGATCCATGACTTCACACAATCCTGCATCCCATCTATCGGCTTCCAGCGCTGATAAGAAAAGCGCCAGCCCCCGAATGGCTGTAATTTCCGCCTTTGAACCTGAAATCGAGATTCTGCGCAAGCGGCTGGATGATCCCGAAACCGTTCGGATCGTAAACACCGAGTTCGTGACCGGGCGCCTTTCGGGAAAACCGGTCGTGGTGTTTTCCTCGGGCGTCTCCATGGTAAATGCGGCGATGAACACGCAGCTGGCTTTAGACCACTTTGACATAACGGGCATCGTTGTCTCGGGCGTGGCAGGCGGGGCTGATCCGGCCTTGTCGATTGGCGACATAACGGTGCCTGTACGTTGGGGTCAGTACATGGAAATGGCCTTTGCGCGCAAAGCCGGGGACGGATATCAGTTGCCGCCTTTCCTGAATTCGAATTTCCCGAATTTCGGCATGATGCACACGTTGAATATTGGCGTCTTCGAGGAGCTTGCCGGGCATGGAAAAAGCCGGTTCTGGTTCCCCGCCGATGCCGGGCTTTTGGCCGCGGCCCGGGCTGCCGCCGAGAATGTTGTCCTTTCCGACACCGCCGCGGATGGGGGGACTCTGGCCCATACGCCCAAGGTCTATGTCGGCGGCGGAGGTGTGACCGGGACAGCCTTTGTGGACAATGCCGAGTTTCGCGAATGGGCGCATGACACGTTCGAGGCGCGGGTTCTGGATATGGAGACGGCGGCCATCGCACAAGTGGCGGACGCCAACGGGGTTCCATTTCTGGCCTTTCGGGCCCTGTCCGATCTGGCGGGCGGAGAAGCGGGCGCCAACCAGTTCGACACGTTCATAAAGCTGGCGGGCGGGAACCTGGCTAAAATGGTCGAGGCTTTCCTGAAAGAGGTCGACTAGTAGTTTCGTCTTGATCCTGGGCGAACCTCCGCGTCTAAAGGCGCTGGTTGACTAGGGCAGGAGAATCCATGGACGCCTCATCCGCTTTTCAAGACACATTGCCGCTCAGCTCTGACGCGCTGCTGACCCAATTGGACGAGTGGGGTCTGAGCTATCGCCTGCACACGCATGTGCCTTTGCGCACGGTGGAAGATGCCAAAGGGGTAGAAGATCAATTCATGGTGCCAGGCGAAAATGCGCTTCGGCTCAAGAATCTGTATCTGCGCGACAAAAAAAAGCGGAACTATCTGGTGACGCTGGAACAGAGCCGCGAGATTGATCTAAAGACTCTGGGTGCAGAGTTGGGGATTGGCAACCTGTCCTTTGGCTCGGCGGATCGGTTGATGCAGAACCTTGGTATCCGACCGGGCGCGGTCAGCCCACTGGCGATGATCAACGGGGTACAGAACAACGTCCGCTTCTTCATGGACGGCGCGGCGCAACAGGCAGATGTCATCTATATGCACCCGCTGGTGAACGATCGGAGCGTGGCGATGGCGCGCGCTGATCTCATGGCCTTCTTCGACCGGATCGGCTGTGACGTTATTTGGTTGCCCTAATCAGCCCTCCAACGCCTCCTTCAGCGCAGCAGACACATGAGCCGCGGACGGGTTAATGAACAGATGCCCATCCGCCTCGAACACCGGGTCGTCCAGATGATCGGGGAAGGCCAGCGGCAATTCGGTACACGCGAGCAGAATGGCCGCGCCGGGTGCGGCGTGCTTGTTGCAAAACGCCAGCAAACGGGTGCGCGCGGTTTCAGAGGCGCCGCCATAAAACTCGTTGTCGATCATGGCCTGCATTTCGGCAATTTCGGTTTCGGGCAAGCGATCATTGGCGGTGATGCCCTCTTTGGTCAGCCGGTCGGCGTAATCGGTTGCCTGCATGGTGACGGCCGTGCCCAAAACCAGCGCCCGGGAAGCGCCGGTTGTGGCGGTGACCTCGGCAGTGGCGTCGAAAATGCTGAGAATGGGCATGGTGACGCCCTGCCGGATCGCGTGAAGCCGCGCGTGCGGAGTGTTCGAGGCGATGATGCCGAAATCGCAGCCTGCATGTTCCAACGTGAGCAGGGCTTCGCGAAACACAGCGTCGAACCCGGCCCAACTGGCCTCATCCTCCGCCACGCCGCGCAGGGCGCGGGTTTTGGCTTGCGTCACGGATTCGATGGTCATCGGCGGGATCGGCAGCGGAGAGCCGTGTCCGCGTTTGGCAAAATGCCGGCTCGCCCCTTCGGCAATCGCCCGGTAATAGTCAACGGTCGAGGCCCAGCCCACGCCGCCCAGAATTCCGATCTTTTTCATAACAAACGCCCAGTCTGCCAATTCCCGTTTCGGTGCAGACTGGACGTTTTGGATTGCAAAGGCCAGAGGTGATCAGGCCGCCAGTTCGGTCACGGCTTTGTGGGCGTTGCTCAGAGCCGCCTCGGCGTCCAGCGCCATTTTGTCTGCAGCTACCACCTCAACATCTGTGATGCCGATGAAGCCCAGGACGTGGCGGACGTAGTCGGTTGCAAAGTCGATCTCGGACCCGACTGCCGTGCCACCCGATGCTATAGCCAGAACTACGCGCTTGCCGTCCAGCAGCCCTTTGGGTCCGTTCTCGGTGTACGAAAAAGTCAGGCCTGCACGGGCAACCAGATCAATCCAGGCTTTGAAGGCGGCAGGGACAGAGAAGTTATAGATCGGCAGGCCGATGACGATGGTGTCGGCGTCTTGCAATTCGCCCACCAGTGTATCTGACAGGGCCAGCTGATCGCGCTGTGCGTCGCTACGTTGATCCACAGGTGTAAAGTTGGCGTTTATCCAGCTTTCGGTCAGGAGGGGCAGGGGAGTTGCCAGATCGCGACGAATAATACGGGCTGCGCCCAGGTGTTGAACGACACGGTCAGACAGGTCACGGGTGGTTGATCCTTCGCGGCGGGCCGAGGCGTCGATATGCAGGATGGTTTTGCTCATTTCACTTGGTCCTTGTGATAGGGTTTTGCGTCTGCACCGAATATGGACGTTGCGTCTGCGAACAAAACTCGGATATATCAACATTGACTGTTGGAAATTGCACATAAGAAAATTGCCATGGACAATTGGGATGAAGTGAGAACCGCCTATCAAGTCGCCCGTATGGGGACAGTTAGCGGTGCGGCCGAAGTGCTGGGTGTGCACCACGCCACAGTGATCCGCCATATCGACGCGATCGAGGCGCGGTTGGGTGTTAAGCTGTTCCAACGCCATGCGCGCGGATACACACCGACCGAGGCGGGCGAAGACCTATTACGCGTTGCGCAGGCGACCGAGGACCAATTCAACCAGTTGGTTGGTCGTATGAAAGGGCGGGGGGACGATGTCGCGGGCGAGCTTGTAGTCACTTCTCTGGCTTCGTTGGCGCCGCTTGTGGTTCCCGTTCTCAGCGAATTCCAGCAGCTCCACCCCGGCGTGATCGTGCGTTATCTGACTGGAGACCGGCTGTTTCGCCTCGAATATGGCGAGGCGCATGTGGCGATCCGAGCCGGATCGGTGCCGGATCAACCGGACAACGTGGTTCAACCCTTCTGGAATCAGGAGGTTGGGCTATACGCCAGTAAGGAATATATCGCACGTCGGGGTGTCCCATCGGGCGTTGAAGATTTCGCCAATCACTCCTTCGTCGGTAATGACGACGAAAACAACCGCGCCCCATTCTCGCAATGGCTGCGGGAGCACGCGCCAGACGAAGCGATCACTTTCAGATGCTCGAATAATTTCACAATGTACCAGGCGGTACTGTCTGGGGCTGGGATCGGCTTCATGTCGCGCTGGGAGGCGGCGCGGAACCCTGAATTGCAGGAGGTCATGACTCATCTACCTGAATGGTCCGGTAAGCTGTGGCTGGTGACGCATGTGGACCTGCATCGTACGACCAAGGTGCAGGCCTTCCTGACCTTTCTGAAAGACCGCATGAAAGAGTGGATGGTGTGACGCCGCAGGCTCAAGGCCATCTAGCCATGCTTGCCTTTTCGGCGCTTGTGGCAGGCAGTTTTTCACTGGGCTCGATGATCGCAAATGAAATCGCGCCCGAGGCGATCACGGCGGCGCGCTTTCTGATTGCTTCTGTATTGATTTGGGTCGCGGCGCTGTTGACCACTGGTTTGCCGCGCAGTGCAGCGCAAGCGCCGTGGCGTTATCTGGTGCTTGGCGGGCTGTTCGCCGCGTATTTCGTGCTGATGTTCCATGGCCTGAAAACCGCGCCTCCGGTTAGCGCGGCGGCCGTATTCACGCTGACTCCGGTGATGTCAGCCGTCGCCGGGTGGGTGTTGCTGCGACAAATCACGACGCCAAGAATGGCTCTGGCGCTTTCGGTGGGCGCATTTGGCGCTTTGTGGGTCATATTTCGCGCGGATTGGCAGGCTTTCAAAGCTTTTGAGATCGACCGCGGCGAAGTCATCTATTTCTTTGGCTGCGTTGCGCACGCGGTCTATACGCCGATGGTGCGCAAGCTAAACCGAGGTGAGCCAGCGGTGGTATTTTCCTTTGGCACACTGGTCGCAGGCTGCCTGTTGTTGACACTTTACGGCTGGTCCGAAATTCGCTCGACAGATTGGGTCAACCTGCCGCTGATCGTTTGGGTTGGGCTTTTATATGTTTCGATCTTTGCAACGGCGGCGAGTTTCGTTCTCGTGCAGTTTTCAACGCTGCGACTGCCTTCGGCCAAGGTCATGGCGTACACCTACCTGATCCCCAGTTGGGTGATCTTATGGGAGATTGCGCTGGGCCAGCAGCCACCCGCGTTGTTGGTGCTTGTCGGAGCAATTCTGACTGTCGTTGCACTTGTTCTATTGTTGAAAGTCGAAGATCAGCCACGCACCGCGACAAATCCCGTACCTAAATGAAGCTTGCTTTCCGGTCGGATTGTGCCAGCGTTGGCAGAGAAAACGCATAGGCAACGGACCATGAAACCAGTATTTTTTATGATCGCAGCGGCGGGTTTGTACGCCTGCACCCAAAATGTGCCCGACACCTCGGTGTCAGAAGCCGACCTGCAGGGTAGTTGTGAGGCGCTTGTTTCGGCCGAGACTGGGGTAGATCCCGATGGTGTAACAGTCGTTTCAACCCAGGCCGAACCAACAGGGTCGGTGACGACCTTGACAGTGGTCGGGGCACAAGCGCCCTGGCTGTGCCGAGCGGATCCGTTCGGTGTTATCACCGGCGTCGAGTATAGCCAGGAAGGGTAGTTGCCTTTTCCTGTATTAGCCGAGCGTTGAGGCAGATCAAATCTCAAACATGCGAATATCTCTATTCTTGGGGTTGAGGAGGAATTCGCCATGTATACCCACATCATGTTCCCAGTTGACCTGCACCTGCCGCCCGAAGTGCGCAAGGCCGCAGACGTCGCGGCTGAGGTTGCCAAGTGGCAAGGAGCAAAGATTACGGTTGTCAGTGTAACCGGCACCCAGCCCGGTGACCCCGTTCAGACCGATGCAACAATCAACGAAGAGCTGCGCGTATTTGCTGAGCAACTAGCCAAGAATAGCGGGACCGATGTTGAGTTTCGCAATATCCACTCGGTCGATGTCGCGGCTGAGGTTGATAGCGATCTAAAGGGCGCCGCCGAAGAAATCGGCGCTGACTTGATAATTGTCGGCACCCACACTCCGCGGATAACCGACTATATCTTTTCAAGCCATGCGGGCTATTTGGCCAATCACGCCAACGTTTCCGTTTTCGTGGTGCGTTAATTTGGGTTAGGAGTCGTCGGACGCAGGCAGTTCGATTTCCAGGAACCGTTCGAACGCGTCCAGATTGACTGGTTCGAACTGTCCGAAACCCTGCATCCAAACCGAGGCATCACGGAGAGCGTCGGGCTCCAGCTTGCACCACTTCACCCGACCGCGTTTTTCCTGGCTGATCAGCCCAGCCTTGGTCAGGATGACCAGGTGTTTCGAGATCGCAGCCAGCGACATCTCGAAAGGTTCGGCCACATCGGTCACGGCCATATCGTCCTCAAGCAGCATCGCAAGGATGGCGCGGCGGGTGGGGTCGGCGAGGGCTGCGAAGACGGTATCGAGGTCGTTTGACATGGCTTTAGTCCGAAATCACTCTGCAACGTAACAAATCCCAGTCCTTTGCCACTTTCGCAGCCTTCAGAGCGGTGGCGAGGCGATCACTCAAGATCGGGGCGAAGAATATTGCTGGATCAAACCATATGTCTGGCCCTGCTAAAACTGTCTTGGAAAACACCAAATCCCCATCGCTGACATGATCGGCATTTCTGACCATGAACACTTCTTTCTTTCTTCCGAGCGGCCTAACACCTCTGGATAGCTCTCCCTTAAAACAAGGCTTCCCATCCCCCAACACTAGGTAAAACCAATCTCCAGCCAGTTCGGTTTTCTGATCTGGATGCAAAAGATTTACGGGCACCAACCTTGATGCACCCATATTGTGGGCCCGCAAGACATCAGCAGATGCAGATGACACAACCAGTAGCCCACCAGCACTCAAGATATCGCGTTTCGGTCGTTTGTGACCGGCCCATCGTTTGACAGCATAGAGCTGTTTTGGCAGCGCATGATCTTCGATGGGTAAGTGGCTTTCTTGCCGCTCTATAAGAGCGTCAAATGCAATACCAATTTCATTGTCCCTCGGCGGCCTTGGGACATCCGGAAACCCTACCGGCCGATAGCCGTAAGTCGTGGAAGGATTGCGGTGCATATTGCTCAGCCAAACCACATCGCTCATTCTCTGCCCTCATATTCTCAGGCGCATCTTGTTTCAAAGGTGACACCCTTGAGAGCGCAGAGGCAATTTCATTTCTTCTGTCGTTTGGCCCGAGCTTGGCGGTGCTTACCAAAGCGGATTTGGCGCCAACATTCTGCGCAAGCTACTTATGGGGGCACAAAGATCAACCAAAAGGTTGAATATGCGGATTCAGGTGAATTTGCCCAACTCGTCTGTTCTGCATCGGAAGATACTCATCTGCACTTAGATTTTTTAGTATAAGAATCAAATTCTTAACGTAAAATTTGGTGCGACTTATATGCCGTTGACTCTGTGCCCTCAGCCCCTTAGCACCCTACCCAAGACTGAGCGAGGGATTTGCCCGTGACCGATGATGACCAAAAGCAGCGTATGGCGCAGCTGGAGGCCAAGATCGAAGCGGCGAAAAAGGCCAAAGCGCCTAAGCCCCGTGCAGATGCTGACGTGTCCGGGGGCGAGCTTGCCTGGAGGATGGTCATCGAAATGGTATCCGGTCTGGGGATCGGATTTGGCATCGGATATGGGCTGGACAGCCTGCTCGGGACAATCCCGATATTTCTGGTGCTGTTCACATTGCTGGGCCTTGTCGCGGGCGTGAAGGTTATGCTCCGCAGCGCGAAAGAGGTTCAGGAGAAACAGACGGCGGCCCAAGAGCAGGCCGAACGAGACGAGAGGGACTGAACGTGGCAACTGAGACCACCGCAGCAGAAGGCAGCAGCCTGGTTTTCCACCCGATGGACCAGTTCATCGTTAAGCCGTTGTTCGGTGACGGTGGCATTGCATGGTACACGCCCACCAACGTGACCCTGTGGCTGTTCCTTGCAATTGCGGCGATCTTCGGTCTGCTGGTGCTCAGCACCTCGAAGCGCGCGATTGTTCCGACCCGGATGCAGTCGATTGCGGAACTGGCCTATGGCTTCATTTACAAGATGCTGGAAGACATCTGCGGTAAGGAAGGCGTCAAGTACTTCCCCTATGTCATGACCCTGTTCATGTTCATTGTCTGCGCGAACTTCCTGGGCATGATCCCCATGTCCTTCACCACCACATCGCATTTCGCCGTAACTATCCCGCTGGCTCTGGCCGTGTTCCTGACCGTGACCGTTCTGGGTTTCGTCAAGAATGGTGCTGCTTTCTTGGGTCTGTTCTGGGTCTCTAGCGCTCCTTTGGCGCTGCGCCCTGTTCTGGCGATCATCGAGTTGATCTCGTACTTCGTGCGCCCGGTCAGCCACTCCATTCGTCTTGCCGGTAACGTCATGGCTGGTCACGCTGTTATCAAAGTGTTTGCAGGCTTTGCCGCAATCGCCGCGATCTCGCCGGTGTCCGTTCTGGCGATCACCGCAATGTACGGCCTTGAGGTCCTCGTGTCCTTCATTCAGGCGTACGTATTCACCATTCTGACCTGTGTTTACCTGAAAGATGCGCTGCATCCTTCGCACTAAGGTCCGATACCCCAACATCGAAACTTCCAATTCGTAAGGAGACACATCATGGAAGGCGATCTCGCACACATCGGCGCAGGCCTGGCAGCAATCGGTTCCGGCGCAGCCGCAATCGGGGTGGGCAACGTTGCAGGCAACTTCCTGGCCGGCGCCCTGCGCAACCCTTCGGCGGCTGCTTCGCAGACCGCAACCCTCTTCATCGGTATCGCATTCGCAGAAGCGCTGGGCATCTTCGCATTCCTGGTCTCGCTGCTGCTGATGTTCGCCGTCTAATCTGCGGAACCTGATCCTTACGCGCAGGTGGGCCCAAGCCATAGCGGCCCACCTGTTGTAAAGACAACGTTCCGACGGAGGACATCATGGCGACTGAACCCATTAGCGAAGAAGTAGTAGGCTCGTGCGTCGATGCCGGTGGTTCGGCCATCGGGATGCCGCAGCTCTGCTTCGATTGGTTCCCCAACCAGATTTTCTGGCTGGTCATTACGCTGGTCGTCATCTTTCTGGTCCTGTCCCGCGTGGCTCTGCCCCGTATCGCGGCAATCCTGGCTGAACGTCAGGGGACCATTACAAATGACCTGGCTGCGGCCGAAGATCTGAAGGCCAAGGCGGTCGAGGCCGAAGAGGCCTATAACAAGGCGCTGGCCGATGCCCGTGCCGAAGCGCAGCGTATCGCTGCCGAAGCCCGTGCGGAAATCCAGGCGGACCTGGATGACGCGATTGCCAAGGCGGACGCGGAAATCGCTGCAAAGGCGGCTGAATCGGAGAAGGCAATTGCCGAAATCCGTGCCGGTGCGCTGGAAAGCATTCAAGTGGTTGCCAAGGATACGGCGGCTGAACTGGTCACTGCGCTGGGCGGCGAGGCGGATGCCAAGGCCATCGACGGTGCCGTTGACGCGCAGATGAAAGGATAAGTGACATGCGGAACACTCTTGCCCTTATCCTAACCTTCGGCGCAGCCAGCCCAGCATTGGCAGCTAAAGGCCCGTTCTTCTCGCTGGCCAATACGGACTTTGTGGTCTTCTTGGGCTTCATCGTCTTCATCGCGGTCCTGTTCTACTTCAAAGTCCCCGGCATGATCGGCGGCGCGCTGGACAACCGTGCCGAAGGCATCAAGGCCGAGCTGGACGAAGCTCGTGCCCTGCATGAAGAAGCGCGCACTCTGCTGGCCTCGTATGAGCGCAAGCAGCGTGAGGTGCAGACTCAGGCAGATGCTATCGTAGCAGCCGCGAAGGACGATGCTGTTCTGGCAGCTGAGCAAGCCAAAGCCGATCTGGAAAAATCCATCGCGCGCCGTCTGGCCGCTGCGCAGGATCAGATTGCATCGGCTGAAGCTTCGGCTGTGAAGGAAGTCCGTGATCAGGCCATCACCGTTGCCGTTTCGGCGGCCAATGCGGTCTTGGCCAAGCAGATGACGGCCACTCAGGCGAACAAGCTGATCGACGCGGCAATTGCCGATGTCGGAGAAAAGCTTCACTGATCGCCAGATACATGGTTTGAAAAACCCGAGGGCCCAAGGCACTCGGGTTTTTTGTTTGGGACGTCAGGCGGTTTCTGCCGAATTACGCCAACTAACAAACCAGACGATGAGAGCGATCACCACAATTGCGATCTCAACCTTGAAGGTCCAATGGTTGAGAAAGGACAGGATCCAGTGGGAATGGGTCGCCTGCACAGTGACCAAAGGGTAAGTGGCATCCGAGAGGGGCCAAAGCCATGCAACCTGGCCCGTAATTGAATCCAGCATCATATGGACCAACCCACCGACACCAAAGAAGGTGACAACAGTGCCAGCTCGCGGCATCCAGAGTCGCAGTAATGAGCCGCACAACAAAAACCCTGCCCATATGATCGGGCGGTGGGTCAGGTACGTGTGATGGTGGTGCCCGCGATTATCGACAACATAGAACCAGAGGATGTCCACGTCCGGAGCGACCGCGCCCACCATTGCAGCCGCAAAGGCGAGTTTGCCCATATTTGGAGCCGCCGCCCGAAAGATCAGATAAGCACCCGGCAGATGACCTATGAACATCAGACCTCGCCGGTCTCGTGCTGCAACCGCTGCTGCGCGATTTCCTCGTTGCGGGTGGCTTTCTGCTGGTCGGCCATGCAGCGTTCAACAAAGCTGAGGTGTTGTTCAACGGCCTGTCGCGCGCCTTTCGGGTCGCGGTCTTGCAACGCGGCGTTGATGGCGCGGTGCTGGTCCAATATGGCTCCGCGCGTTGTGCGCTGTTGGAACATCATCTGGCGATTGTAGAACACACCCTGTTGCAGCAGATCGTACATAGACCGCATCATGTGAAGCATTAATACGTTATGGCTGGCTTCAATGATTGCCATGTGGAACTGAGCGTCCAGATTGGCCTCGTCTTCCAAAGCATTTCGGGTATGGGCCGCTTCCATCTTATCAAAAATTGCCTGCACGACCTTCAGATCACTGTCCGAGCCCAGACGAGCGGCGCGCTCGGCCGCCAGTCCCTCCATGTCCCTGCGAAAGGACAGAAAGTCGAACACCGCTTCTTCGTGGCTGCTGAATAGTTGTACCAGCGCTGGGGAAAAGGCCGACCCCAGAACCTCAGCGACATAGATGCCGGATCCGGCCTTTGCGGTCAGAAGGCCCTGATCCTGAAGGTTTGATATCGCTTCGCGCAGCGAAGGGCGGGAGACGCCCAGCCTTTCGGCCAGCTCTCGTTCCGCCGGAAGCCGCTCGCCCGGTCGCAGGATGCCCCTCAGAATAAGCAGTTCGATCTGCTTCACCACAGCAATGGAGAGCTTCTCGGTCTGAATTTTTTGAAAAGGCATGCGGGTCAATCCGAAATTGGTCAAATCATATGACCACGTATTTCGGGCTTGTTCAAGAACACGGGTCTTTCATCTCTCACTTGATAGGTCAGAACTATTGACATTAATGAGGTGATGCCTAGGCTGCGGTGTATGAATGCGGAGGGGACTCATGTCGACGAAAGACCTGTTTGCTACGCGGACATCGCGGATGAAGGCGTCCGAGATACGCGAGTTGCTCAAGTTGCTGGACCAGCCGGGGATTATTTCCTTCGCTGGTGGCATTCCTGATCCGGCTCTGTTTCCGGCAGAAGGCTTCGCCACGGCATTTCAGAATGCGTTGGGGGCGGACAGCCAGGCGCAGGCGCTGCAGTATTCGGTCAGCGAGGGTTACGTTCCCCTGCGTGAATGGCTGGTCGACCACATGCGCCAGATCGGCATCGAATGCGACCTCGACAACATCCTGATCACCTCGGGTTCGCAGCAGGCGCTAGACTATCTGGGCAAGCTCTACCTGTCGCCGGGCGATACCGCTCTGGTTGGTTGGCCGACCTATTTGGGTGCGCTGGCAGCGTTCAACGCTTATGAGCCGCGTTTTGACCGGCTAAGCATCAACGGCAACCGAAGGGCAGCGGAATATACTGCGGCCGCAGGCGAGGGGGCGGTTAAGTTTGCCTATCTCTCACCTGATTTCGCCAACCCCACCGGAGAGACCGTGGACCTACGCGGTCGTAAGGCTCTGCTGGACCTAGCCGAAGAGTTGAACTGCGCAGTGATCGAGGACGGGGCTTATCAGGCCCTGCGCTATGACGGAGAGGCGATCCCCCCGGTTCTGGCGCTGGAACTGGCACGCAAGGGCTCGATCGAATCCTGTCGGACGATCTATTGCGGTAGTTTTTCAAAGACACTATCTCCGGGTTTGCGCGTCGGCTGGGTTGTGGCAGCCAAGCCGGTGATCTCGCAACTGGTGCTGATGAAACAGGCGGCCGATCTGCATTCGGCGACAATCAATCAGATGGCCATCAATGAAGTGGCGCGGGCCTGTTTCGACACGCATATCCCCATGCTGCGCCGCGTCTACGGTGCGCGTCGCGATGCCATGCTGGAGGCACTGAATGAACAAATGCCAGATGGTGTGGAATGGACTAAACCTGAGGGCGGCATGTTCGTCTGGGTGACACTGCCCAAAGGCATGGACGGGGCTGACTTGCTGGCCCGCGCGCTGGAGACGGTCAAAGTCGCATTCGTTCCCGGCGGGGCGTTCTTTCCAGACGAAACCGGAGCCAATACGATCCGGTTGAGCTTTTCCAACTCGGATGAAGCGACCATCCGCGAGGGTATTCGCCGGTTGGGAGAGGTCCTGCGCACCTGATCGCAGGAAAGGATCTGTTAACCATATTGCGGTAAAGCTGGCCGCATGATCCGGTATCTGTTTTTCCTATCGGTGCTGGCTGCCTGTTCGGCCGGCACCACCTATTTTCGTGACTTGCCAGCCACTCGTGTGGCGGTTAATGGCAGCGTCTTTGACGTGCGTGTGCGCGGGGAATTGGCGGAGGCCGTGCGGGTCAACACACAATACGCGCCACGTCTTGGCCCGATCCGGGATCGGGCTGGGTTGGCGATGGCACAGGTTTCGGGTTGCCCAATTCTGGACGTGCTGGGCGATGCTGCAGTTACAGTCGGTGTCCTGGGCTGTGACCGTACAGCAGGGGAGCGTTTGTTGCTGACCTCTATCTCGACCCGAAACTATGAATGCATCGACTATGGCGTTTATGAGGACCTCGGCTCTGACTATGGCTATCAGGTTTTTGAGTGTACGCCGTACTGAAGTGCGCGTTTTCCTGCGCATTTCGGCAAGATATTGTGGATAAGTAGGGGTGATATCCCATATCCTGCGTAACTCCGTTGACTCAACCCCAATCCCTTGCGCAGACTTCAAAGACACAGGAATCATAGGACCCGTCGCCTTTGCGCTTCAGCAAACTCAAACTCACCGGCTTTAAAAGCTTTGTTGATCCGACCGATCTGATTATCGCGGATGGGTTGACCGGCGTGGTGGGGCCGAATGGTTGCGGCAAGTCGAACCTTCTGGAAGCTTTGCGCTGGGTAATGGGTGAGAACCGCCCCAAATCCATGCGTGGCGGCGCAATGGAGGATGTGATCTTTGCCGGTGCGGCCACGCGTCCGGCTCGCAACTTCGCCGAAGTTGTCCTGACCATGGACAACTCGGAGCGCCTAGCCCCTTCAGGCTTTAATGACAGCGACCAGCTTGAAATCGTCCGCCGCATAACGCGCGACGTGGGCAGTGCCTACAAGACTAACGGCAAGGATGTGCGCGCGCGCGATGTGCAGATGCTGTTCGCGGATGCTTCGACCGGGGCTCATTCGCCTGCGCTGGTGGGACAGAACCGGATTGCCGAGCTTATCAACGCCAAACCGCGCGCCCGTCGTCGTATTTTGGAAGAGGCCGCAGGGATTTCGGGGCTCTATCAGCGTCGGCACGAGGCCGAGCTGAAACTCAAAGGCACCGAAGCCAACCTGACCCGCGTCGACGATGTGTTAGAGCAGTTGGGTACGCAGCTGGCACAACTTGCGCGTCAGGCCCGTCAGGCCGCGCGCTATCGCGAGATTGGTGAACAACTACGGCAGGCCGAGGGAATGTTGCTCTATCGCCGCTGGAAAGAGGCCGACATGGCCCGCCAACAGGCGGAAGAGAAGCTGCGTGAGCGGATCACCGAAGCGTCCCGCGCTGAGGCCGAGGCCCGCGCGGCCGCTGCCAAGCGCGCTGAGATCGAAGAGACGCTCCCGCCTCTGCGCGAAGAAGAGGCCATCGCCGCCGCGGTCCTGCAACGCCAGCAAGTGCAGCGTGACCAATTAGCGGATCAGGAGACTCGCGCCCGCCAGACCATCGAAACCCTGACCAACCGTATCCAGCAGTTGGGCAACGACATCGAGCGCGAGGCGGGCCTGAACCGCGATGCGGGCCAGATGATCGAACGACTGGAGTGGGAAGCGCGCGAGCTGACCAAAGCTGCTGAGGGGCACGACGACAAGGTGGCCGAAGCCGCCGAGGTTGCTCGAGAAGCTGCAGCTGTACTGCAGGATCGCGAAGATCACCTTTCACAGGAAACCGAGGATATGGCTCGTCTAGTGGCTCGACACCAGTCGGCGCAACGCTTGGTCGAAGACAGCCGCAAGACGCTGGCCCGGTCTGAGGGTGAAGAAGAAAAGGCGCGTGCGGCCGTAGCAGAAGCCAAAACAGCCCTGACCCACGCCAGCGAGACATTCGAGACCGCGCAAGAGAGTGAGGGAGAAGCCCGCGAAGCCGCTGAGGCGGCTGAAGAGGCGCTGGCCGCTGCAGACGAGTTGCGCAATGATACGCAAGCGCGCGAGGCCGAGGCCCGGGCGCAACGATCTGAAGCCGAGGGTGAATTGGGCGCGATCCGCGCGGAAACCTCCGCTCTGGCCAAGTTGGTTGAACGCGATACCGCAGAAGGCGGGCAAGTGCTCGATATGCTGCGTGTTGCGCCGGGTTATGAAAAGGCGTTGGGTGCAGCTTTGGCCGATGACCTGCGCGCACCGCTAGTCGAAGGGGACGGTCCCTCGGGCTGGGTTCCGGTGGACGGCTATGACAGCGATCAACCATTGCCTGATGGGGCAGAGCCATTGGCGCTGCATGTCTCCGGGCCGGATCGCCTGAGCCGCCGCATAGCGCAAATTGGATTGGTAGGCGCAGATCAGGGCGCGCGGCTACAGGCCTCGTTGAAACCGGGCCAGAGATTGGTATCGCGATCCGGTGACTTGTGGCGCTGGGACGGGTTCCGCGCCTGGGCCGAGGATGCACCGAGCGCTGCCGCCCTGCGGTTGGAACAGCTCAACAAGCTTGAAGCCCTGAAACAGGAACTCACACGTGCAGAGGCTCAAGCCGGCGGTGCCCGCGCGGCGCATGAGGCGTTGTCGCAGCAATTGGCTGATGTCACCGAAGCTGACCGCCGTGCACGCGAGGCCCGCCGGGCTGCTGATCAGCGCATGGCCGAGTCAGCACGCCAGCTAAGCCGGGCTGAGGCCGATCGCAATCTGGCGCAGGGCAAGCTTGAAACACTGACCCTCGCCGTAGATCGCCATAAAGAAGACGCCATGTCCGCCCGTGCCCAGTTGCGCGAAGCCGAAGGTGCGCTGGCAAGCTTGGGCAATCTCGACAGTGCCCGCGCGCAGGTTGAGGATATCAAGCAGACCGTCGAGGCCGCGCGGATCACCATGCTGACCCACCGTTCGACCCATGACGAATTGCGGCGAGAGGGTGAGGCGCGGACACGTCGCTCGCAAGAAGTGACAAAAGATCTTAGCGGGTGGCGGCACCGTTTGGAAAGTGCAGAAAAGCGGATTTCTGAACTGGCTGAGCGCAAGGAAAGCTCGGAAGAAGAACTGACCGAGGCCATGGCGGCCCCCGGCGAAATCGCTGAAGCTCGCGAAGAACTGAACGAGCTGATCGAAGCCGCTGAGACCCGCCGCGCCGAGGCAGCCGACAAGCTTGCCGAGGCCGAAACCCAGCAGCGCGAGGTCGTGCTAGCAGAACGCGACGCCGAGCGGCTTGCCTCGGAAGCGCGTGAATCACGTGCGGCGGCTGAAGCGCGCTGTGATGCCGCGAAGGAAAGTGTGACCGCGGCGGCCGAACGCATTGCCGAGGATCAGCAGCTGACCCCGAACCAGCTGCTGAATCAACTGGATGTGAACCCCGACCAGATGCCTGCTGCCGATGCGCTTGAAGCCGAGGTCAACCGCCACAAGCGTCAGCGTGACGCGATGGGTGCGGTGAACCTGCGTGCCGAGGAAGATGCCAAGGAAGTTCAAGAAGAATTCGACACGCTGAACAGCGAAAAGGCCGACCTGGAAGAGGCGATCAAGGCTTTGCGCAGTGGTATCGCCAGTCTCAACCGTGAAGGGCGTGAGCGACTTCTGACCGCGTTCGAACAGGTGAATTCAAACTTCGCGATGCTGTTCAAACATCTCTTTGGCGGCGGTGAGGCCAATCTGGTGATGGTCGAAAGCGACGACCCGCTGGACGCAGGGCTTGAGATCATGTGCCAACCTCCAGGCAAGAAGCTGTCCACCCTCAGCCTGTTGTCGGGTGGTGAACAGACCTTGACGGCGACGGCGTTGATCTTTGGTGTCTTCCTCGCCAATCCGGCGCCGATCTGTGTGCTGGACGAGGTCGACGCACCTCTGGACGATGCAAACGTCACCCGTTTCTGCGACCTGCTTGACGAAATGTGCCGCCAGACTGATACGCGCTTCCTGATCATCACCCACCATGCTGTGACGATGGCGCGGATGGATCGTTTGTTTGGTGTGACCATGCAGGAGCAGGGTGTCAGTCAGCTGGTATCGGTCGACCTGAAAAAGGCCGAGCAGATGGTCGCTTGACCCATCACCGCAACGTTATGCCTGTTTCAGAGCCATTCGAGTTAGGGTGGCTGTATGAAGCGACTTTTGTTCCTGGCCTTTCTGACCGCGGGTTCAGCTTGGGCCGCAGAATGGCCAATCAAACCCGGTGATGTGCCGCTGACGCCTGCGGAACTGGACGCGCTGGCAGGGCGCACGCTGACGTTCTACGATGATGGTCAGTCGAAATTCTCGGCAGGCGGGGCGTATTCTTATACCTATGCCAGCGGAGAATCCGCGTTTGGCACTTATTCGATTGCCGAGGATGGCAGCGTCTGCATTCAGTATAGAAACGGGTTTAATCGTTGCGATCTGTATGTACGCAGTGGCGAACGTTTGATCCTGATTGACAAGAAGGGGCACCGTTACCCGGTGCGGCCCGACTGAAGTCACGCTTTCTTAACGGTATGTCTCGCTGCAGGTCTTTTTCCGGCGGATTACAGCATAATGTTTCAGATTTGATTGCAGCACATTAAAATCACGGAAGACTACACCCTAAACCAACAGCAACAATCCATCAGTGGAGAAGTCAAGTGAGCGACGAAACCGAAAAAAATCTGGCCCTTGGTAAACAGCGCAGCTCACACGGTCGTCAGCAGGAAGAGGGCGTTCTCGTGATCCGCACCGTAGCGATGCCTGCGGATACGAATCCGTCCGGTGATATTTTCGGAGGTTGGCTGATGTCGCAAATGGACCTTGCTGCGGGGAATATGGCGGGCCGGGTCTCGCAAGGGCGCGGGGCTACGGTTGCGGTTGAAGCGATGCAGTTCTTGCGCCCGGTCAAGGTGGGGGACGAGGTGACCCTTTATGCAACCTTGCGCAAGGTCGGGCACACTTCCATACGCATCCATGTCGATGCGTGGGCGCGTCCGAGATATTCCGACAAGGCGCAAAAGGTCACGGATGCGGATTTCGTGTTTGTCGCTCTGGATGACGAGGGCGCGCCACGGCCTGTCTTCGCAGACATGTAACGCCTAGTCCGGCGACCAATGGGTGCAGCATCAACTATTCGAACTGGAGTGCGAATTTCGCGGTTAAGACATTTGTGAGCGCAGCGGCGAAGCCCATGTTGAAGCCAGCGTTTGCCGTCCGGTTCAAGTATTCATCCTGGGCTTTGGTGTTGTTTTGCATTCAGGATGCGCTTGTGCTTCCAACTTCGGTTGATGCGGTTTTCAGTCCAAGTCTGGCGGTGGGCAATACGGCGTTGTCGAAGGCCCTCAGAAGCTTTGCCTATTCACGCTCTTAGATTGTCGGTTCGGCGCCAAAGCTAATCATGGCCAGAAGGGCCGCGAATCCAAACAGATCAATGATAGAGAAAATCCATCTAACCCGACCGCTAAGAGCATGTTTTTCCAACTATTCTAAAAAAGTTGAATTTAGCTGTTAACGGAATGTGGCATAGGGTTGATCTACAGCTTATTCAGAAGTTCAGCCGTCGGCCATGCATCTGCAGGTAGTCCAAGGCGAGCCTGCTCGGCCTGAACCGCGGCCCGTGTTCCTGCCCCTAAAATACCGTCGATTTTGCCAACGTCATAGCCACGCGCCTGCAATTTGCTTTGCAGTTGTCTCATTTGCGCTCCTGACAGCCCGGGCGCTGGGTTGCCTGCGTTGTAAATCTGGGCGCCCTCAAGCCTTGTCCCGAAATAAGCGGCGGTCAGAACATAGACAAAACTCTGGTTCCATTCGAAATAAACGTCAAAATTTGGATACGCCAGAAAGGCTGGGCCATTGCGCCCTTGCGGTAATATCAGCGAAGCGGGCAGGTCTGCTAGATCTCCGTTTCGGGCCTGAATCCCCATCCCTTGCCAATCTGATATCGGGCGCGGTTTGCCGGGGCCGGACAAAGACCAATCCATTTGCGCGGGCACCGTCACCTCTTGCAGCCACGGCTGGCCCGCTTGCCAGCCCAGATGCGACAACATCTTGGCCCCCGACAGCAGAGCATCGGGTGCCGAGGTTTTCAATGAGACTTTGCCATCGCCATCTCCGTCGACCCCGTTTTCAAGAATGTCACGAGGCAGCATTTGGACCATGCCGATCTCTCCGGCCCAAGCACCTGTGGTGCGTGAGGGATCGAAATTGCCTTGGCTGTAAAGCTCAATGGCCGCGAAGATTTGCGGTCGGAACAACTCGGGTCGACGGCAGTCATGGGCCAACGTCACCAGCGCGTTGCGGGTGTTGAAATCGCCCTGAAAGGCGCCGTAGTCGGTCTCGAACGCCCAGAAGGCCAGAAGAACCCCGCGCGAGACGCCATATTCGGCCTCGACCCGATCGAACACCGCGTCGTATTTGCGCGACATGGCTTGGCCGCGTTCGATCCGATTTTGCGAGATCAGGTGGCGAGAAAAGTCGATGAAAGGTTTCTGGAAGACACCTTGCGCGCGGTCGGCTTTCAGTACAGCGCCGTCTTGTTGCACGCCTTTGAAGAATGCGTTGACGGTGGCTTTGTCGAACCCCTGTTGCACAGCCTCTGCCTTCAACCCTTTGACGAAGGAGTTGAACCCGCCGCCACATTGGGCCAAGGCGGGAGAGGCGAATAGGGCGACGGCGACAAGACCGGGAAGAAAGCGCATGAACGGGTCCATCAGATTATAAAGCTGACCCCAACCCACACCGACAGAATGCTAAGTGCAAGCCCCCAAACGGTCCATAGCATGTCACATGCGCGGAAAACCTCCGGCGCACCGATTTCGCGCGGAGCATTGCCGTTCACCCAAGCAAGATCACGGAGCTGTCCGTCATAGCTGCGCGGACCCGCAAGCGCCACGTTCAGAGCGCGCGCCATGGCGGCCTCGGGCCAACCGGCGTTGGGAGAGATATGGCGGCGCGCATCCGCTACCATCTCGGACCAGCGCGCCCACTGCCCGGATAGCGCAACGATCATTACGCAGGTCAGGCGTGCGGGGATCAGGTTTAGAAAATCGTCCAGACGTGCGGCGGCCCAGCCGAAGTCACGATATTTTTCGGTGCGGTAGCCGATCATACTGTCAGCCGTATTAATGGCTTTGTACACGAGCAATCCAGGCACACCCGCGATCAGAAACCAAAAAGCGGGTGCGATGACCCCATCGCTGAGGTTCTCAGCGGCGCTTTCGATTGCCGATCTGGCGACCTGAGCCTCGGTCATGTCGCGCGTGTCGCGAGAGACAATCATCGCCACATTAGTCCGCCCTTCGGTCAATGAGGTGCGCAACCCGTCACCCACGTCGCGCACATGCGTTACCAGCGATTTCTGTGCCAGCAATATGGCGCAAATGATAATCTCGACCACCGGCCCCAATAGCGACAGCACACGCCCGAGGGTCAATGAACCAATCACCAGCACCAACACTACGGTAAGACCTTTCAACCGTCGCTGCGCCCCGTGGTTCAGGCGCTTGTCCAGCCACCCGATCACGTTGCCTATCATCACGGCGGGATGACGAACCCGCGACCACAGCCAGTCAGGCTCGCCGAGTGCCGCGTCCAGGCTCATGGCGCAAATCAGCAGGAATGTGGTGCTCACAAAGCGGCCTCCAACCTGTTCCAGCCACCCGCAGGGGGTAGGCCCAGACGCAGATAGGTTCGCGAATAGGGAAAGACCCGGCTCCAGATATGGGCGCAGGCCAAACGGTCTTGCCATGCGGCGGCATCATCGACTTCATACAGCCGGAATAGAGTGGTTCCGCCCACAAGGCTGGCGCCATTGGTAGTCAGAAGGTTGTCCATCCGGTCTGCTTCCAAGCTTAGGCGCTGGCGTGTATCGTTCGCCCAGCAAGCGTCTCGCAGGGCTTTTTCTCCAATCCGCAGCGCGGGGCCAGAGACACTCCACGGCCCGGTCAGATCGTTGAGCCGAGCGATCAGGTCGGGATGACCGATGGCAAAACCCAGTCTCAGGCCGGCCAGTCCCCAGAATTTACCAAAGCTCTTCAAGATGACCACGCCAGGCTGATTGGCGAGGTGAATCAGAGACATTTCTGGACTGACATCGCAAAAGCTCTCGTCGATCACGGTCAGCGGAGCGTTGGCATCTGCTTCCTGCCAGACTCGGCCGTCCGGATTGTTCGGGTGCACGATGACACGGGCTTCGGCTGGGCCATTGGGTTGAACAGACCAGCCTTGGGCCACAAAGGCGGCGGCGTGTTCATTGTAGGTTGGCGTAGTGATCTGCACCCGGGTTGCCGCGGCGAGTGTGGGAATACGAGCAATAACAGCAGACGCGCCGGGTGCGGGCAGGATCGCCGCCTCCTCTGGCACGGACCAGAACCGGCGCGCGGCATCTGTCAGCCGTTCAAACGCGCCGTGATCGGGCAATTCCGTCCAGTCTGAAGGGGTCAGCCCCGAAACCTCAAAAGGATGCGGGTTGATGCCGGTCGACAGATCAATCCAGTCATCGCGTGATCCGCCGTAGGTCGCGATGGCCCCGTCGAGCCCTCCGCCGTGGTCGCGCGCGGCGCGAGGGTTTAAGTTTTCGTCATGGCTCGCCATCGGATTCTCGTCGGAATTGCCTATTTGAGCCCGTATCAAGCGGATTTTCGCCGTTTACACAAGCAAATCTGCAGGATGTGGGGCCAGGACAGGCGGCGTTAACACTTTGTTAAGGAAATGGCGTGATCACAATTTACGGGGGTCGGCACCGCGCGTTCTATCAAGTGCCGAGGTTATTGCAAATGAATGTTTTGATTGTTGAGAGTAACCCCGATCTGGGGCGGGTTTGGAAAAGGCATCTGGAGCGGCACGGTGCTGAAGTAACTTTGGTGGCCGGGCAGGAAGCAGCTATTCTTGCGCTGTATAGTCAGGAATTTGAGATCATCGTGCTGGATTTGGTGCTTGAGACCGGCAGTGCGCTGGCGGTTGCCGATTTCGCCAGCTACCGCCGCCCCGAGGCGCGGGTGATCTTTGTCACCAACACCACTTTTTTCTCGGACGGGTCGATTTTTGCCCACAGCCCTAATGCCTGCGCCTATGTGCAAAGCGCAACACCGCCAGAGGATCTGGCGGCGATGGTGGAACACTACGCAGCGGGCCGTTGATCACGGCCATGGGCTGCGATGTAGTCCAGTTCGGGGTTCACCGGGATGATCCGGTTCGGGTTAATCGTCTCGTGACTGTAGTGATAGTGACGCACGATGTGATTCAAGTTCACGGTCTGCGCTACACCGGGCCACTGGTATAGTTCACGGGTGTAGGCCCACAGGTTCGGGTAGTCGATCAGGCGTCGTTTGTTGCATTTGAAGTGCAGGTGATAGACTGGGTCGAACCGGATCAGGGTGGTGAACAGGCGCCAGTCGGCCTCGGTCACGCTATTTCCCATCAGATAACGGTTGCTGCTAAGGCGGTCTTCAAGCCAATCCAGTGTTTCGAACAGGGGGTGCACGGCGGAGTCATAGGCCTCTTGCGTGGTGGCAAAACCGCATTTGTATACACCGTTATTGACGTTGGAATAGACACGCGTGTTGACCTCTTCGATCTCGCCTCGCAAATCCTCAGGCCAGTAATCATCGGTGTTGCCCGTGATCCCATTGAAGGCCGAGTTGAACATCCGGATGATTTCCGAGCTTTCGTTCGAGACGATGGTCTCTTGCTGCTTGTCCCACAGGATCGGCACGGTCACGCGGCCGGAGTAACTAGGGTCGGCCTTAGTATAGATCTGATGGGCGAAGTCTAATCCATACAACCCGTCGCCGGTTGCACCATGATCATCTGCCTCAAACGTCCAACCTTTGTCCAACATGTCGGGATGGACCACCGAGACCGAGATCAGGTCAGTCAACTCCTTCAACTCACGGAAGATCAGCGTCCGATGGGCCCAAGGGCAGGCGAGACTGACATAAAGGTGATAGCGCCCAGGTTCGGCTTTGAAGCCGCCCTTACCGGACGGGCCTGCGCTGCCATCAGCGGTCAGCCAGTTGCGAAACTGCGCTGCGCTGCGCTTGAAGGCGCCGCCGGTGGATTCAGTATCATACCAGGTGTCGTGCCATTTGCCGTCGACCAAAAGTCCCATTGGAATTTCTCCGCATTGCGTTTCCGCAAACATAGGCGCTAGAGCCGCGCCTTCCCACATAGTCAACCGCGCAGTACCCCTGCGCTTGCGCACAGGGCGGAAAGAGATTTTCGCGCAACAGTCGGCACGCGCGCGGTTTTATGTGGCTGCCTTCACTGGATTTTTACAGTCAGCACGGCACAATGGAGTCCATTACACGGGGGACTAATTGCTATGACGACCTATGTTTCAAAGGAAATAAGCGCTGAATTGGATGCAGCGCGAATCGCTGGACTGAAAAAGACAAGCCGTCTTCGTGTCGAGGTTGGCGACAATGCATTTAAAATTCTCAGATTGTGGAAGGATGGCTTCACGGTTGAGGCGGCCACGACGCCCCAATTGCGCGGCCTTGTCGATATCTACGACGGCGCGCGTCATCTGTACCAATGCCTGATTATCGCGGATGATGAAGAGGCGGGCGAGATGCGCTACGAGTTCAAGCGCAGCACCGCCGCAGCCGACAAGGCTCCGTTAGATTTTTATCGCGCACCCGACGCGCCAATTGCCCTGTTGGGGCACGAGGATTAAGGGCGGATTTCGACGACGGTTCCGTTGGGTGTCAGGCTCCAAAGCCGCGCCATTTCTGTGTTGGAGAGTGCAACGCACCCTTCGGTCCAATCTCCGGGAAGGGTCAGGCCGACCACACCATTTGGTTGACCGTGGATGAAAATATCACCACCCGGGTCAATGCCCACAGCGTTTGCGCGCTCAACGTCTTCGGGCTGTGGGTAGTCGATACCTAGTGACAGGTGAAAGGCGCTCTGCGGATTGCGTCGGTCGATCGTAAACGTCCCGATTGGTGTTTTGCCGTCGCCTTCCTGTTGTTTGTCACCCTCGGGCGCGAAGCCCAGTGCAATATCCGCCTGCATAACAACCGCGCCGTCCAAAGTTGCGGTAAGACGGCGCGCAGATTTCTCAATGAGAATGTGGTCAATCTGCGCAGCTTCGGGCGCCAGAGGAGGTGCAGGTGGGCGAGGGCCAAAGTGATGCCAGCCAACCCATGCCGCTGCCGTTAGAAGGACCACAAATGTTATGAGGGTGAACCTCCGCATCACTATTGGAGATCAGCAAACGCCTGCCTCAATCGGGCGCATGCCTCTTCGACACGCGCGCGTTGGGTGGCCAGATTGAACCGCTCGAAGGTCTCCCCGCCCGCACCGAAACCGGGGCCGGAGGAAGTGGCGATCTTGGCCTCTTCGCGCAGGCGGCGGACAAACTCGTCATGATCCATGCCGGTGCCCGAGAAATCGACCCAGGCAAGGTAAGTAGCCTGCAAGGGCATCGACCACAGGCCGGGGATGTCGGCGATAGTCGCGTCGAACAGCCTTCGATTGCCCTCAAGGTGGGCGATCTGTTCATCGACCCACGCAGCACCTTCCGGTGTGTAGGCGGCCGTGATCATGGTAACTCCCAGTGCGCTAGGGGCATAATCCAGCGTGTGCAGACGATAACGCATCGCTGCGCGCAGCTCGGAGTCGGGAATGATCATGTTGCCGGTGCGCTGTCCTGCGATGTTGAACGTCTTGGACGCGGCCGTCAGCGTAACCGTCCACGGTCGCGCATCGGGCGCGGCAACATCCATCGGTACATATTTGTGGCCGGGATAAACCAGATCGTGGTGTATCTCGTCCGAGACCAGGATCAGCCCGTTCCGCTCGGCAAACGCGGCGACGGCACGTAACTCGTCCGGCGTCCAGACCCGCCCCGAGGGGTTTTGCGGCGAACACCACAGCAGCATCTTCTCGGACCCGTCCAGCCGTGATTGTGCGTCGTCCAGATCTATCCCATAGCTGTCGCCTTCACGGACCAGCGGGCATTCCACAACGCGACGGCCGGATTTGTCTACCTTATAAGCAAACTCATGGTAGACGGGGGTGAAGATCACCACACCGTCTCCGGGTTCAGTCCAAACGTCCAGACACAGGGCGATTGCATTGCCCAGCCCCTGCGAAGTCAGCACCCAGTCGGTGTCGATCTCCCAGTTATGACGGTTTTTCATCCACCACTGGACCGAGGCCAGATAATCCGGGTGCGTCCAGGAATAGCCAAAGATGCCGTGATCGGCCGCTTCGCGAACCGCCTCGATCACGCAAGGTGCGGTGGCATAGTCAGAATCTGCGGTCCACATGGCCAAGCCGTCCTGCGGCGAGACGCCATACAGCTGTTCCATCTTGTCCCATTTTGAACTGTTGGTTCCCCGGCGGTCGATCAAGTCGTTGAAAGTCATGTCTGCTCCATCTTTCCGGACGAAAGCTAGCCACAATTCCAGCAGGCGCAAGGGGGGCGTTGCGGCGGGGGGCGGGATGGCCTAAATCAACCCCATGAAACGCAATATCCTGATCCATCCCGACCCACGTTTGAAAAAGGTCTGTGCCCCGGTCACCGACCTGTCGGACGAGCTGCGCACATTGGCCGACGACATGCTTGAGACCATGTATGACGCCCCCGGCATTGGCCTTGCTGCGCCACAGATCGGGGTGCTGGATCGGCTGATCGTACTGGACTGCGTCAAGGAAGAGGGCGAAGCCGCCCGCCCGCTGGTCATGTTCAACCCCGAGGTCATTGCGTCGTCGGACGAAACCAATGTCTACGAGGAAGGCTGTCTGTCGATTCCCGAGCAATTCGCCGAAGTCACCCGCCCCAAAGTGGTGGACGTGATGTGGATGGATCGCGACGGCAACCTGCAGCAAGAAACCTTTGACGGGCTCTGGGCGACTTGCGTGCAGCATGAGATCGACCACCTAAACGGCAAGCTGTTCATTGATTACCTCAAGCCACTGAAACGCCAAATGATCACGCGCAAAATGCAGAAGTTGAAACGCGAGCGGGCTCGCGCATGACCGTTCGCACATGCCTGCCTTGGCCAGATAAGCGCCTACGATCCATGGCCGAAGACGTCGCCGAGATCACTGATGAAATTCGCGCCATCTGGGACGATATGATTGACACGATGGAGGCGATGTCCGGCGTCGGCCTCGCCGCCCCGCAGATTGGGGTGATGTTGCGATTGGCGGTTGTGGATGGATCGACCGAGCGGGGCCGTGCGGTGCGCCTGGCCAACCCCGAGGTCCTTCATAGCTCGATTGAGTTGCGCGAACACGAAGAAGCCAGCCCGAACTTGCCAGGTGTTTCGGCCAAGGTGAAGCGTCCGCGCGCAGTCACGGTGAAGTACCTGAACGAGCAAGGCATGATCGACCGCCGTGATTTCGTGGGTATCGAGGCCACAAGCGTGCAACACCAGATCGACCACTTGAACGGCCGGATGTATTTTGACCGTCTCAGCAAGGTCAAGCGCGACATGCTGCTGCGCAAAGCTAA
This sequence comes from Ruegeria atlantica, assembly GCA_013032095.1. GTDB lineage: Bacteria > Pseudomonadota > Alphaproteobacteria > Rhodobacterales > Rhodobacteraceae > Ruegeria > Ruegeria atlantica_E. The sequence continues at coordinate 76,186 of WQBJ01000014.1, forward strand.
GAAGCAGGGATAGAAATGCGCGTCGTCTTCATGGGTACGCCCGATTTCTCAGTCCCGGTGCTGGATGCGCTGGTTGAGGCCGGGCATGAGATTGCTGCTGTCTATTGTCAGCCGCCACGGCCGGCGGGTCGGGGCAAAAAGGATCGTCCGACACCGGTTCACGCAAGGGCGGAGGCGCTGGGCCTAGAGGTTCGTCACCCGGTCTCGCTGAAGTCGCCTGAGGAGCAAAACGCCTTCGCGTCGCTGAACGCCGATGTGGCTGTCGTCGTTGCGTATGGCCTATTGCTGCCGCAACCTGTTCTGGATGCACCCGTGCAGGGTTGCCTGAACATCCATGCAAGCCTGCTGCCGCGCTGGCGCGGGGCTGCGCCGATCCATCGGGCGATCATGTCGGGCGATCACGAAACGGGCAACTGCATCATGCAAATGGAAGCCGGGCTGGACACCGGCCCGGTGCTGCTGCGTCAGGCGACACCTATTCAGTCCGAAGAGACCACCGCGCAGCTGCATGACCGACTGTCGGAGATGGGAGCTGATCTGATCGTCGAGGCGTTGAACCGCCTGCCCGAACTGACGCCAAAACCACAGCCTGAAGATGGCGTGACCTATGCCTCCAAAATCGACAAGGCCGAGGCGCGGGTGGACTGGACCCGCCCGGCGGCAGAGGTGGATCGCCAGATCCGCGGCCTGTCTCCGTTTCCCGGAGCGTGGACCATGATCGAAGGCGACCGGGTCAAGTTACTCGCCTCGCGTCTGGCCGAGGGGCAGGGCGCGCCGGGAGAGGTTCTGAATGACACACTCCGCGTGGCCTGTGGCGAAGGGGCAATTGACCTGCTGCGCCTGCAACGGGCAGGGAAGGGGGCACAGGATGCGGAAACCTTCCTGCGGGGGTGGCCAGTTGTGGCAGGAACCCGCCTGAGATCGGAGTAAGCCTGATGTTCATGATCCTGATGGGAACCGTCGTGATTGCAGGGATCGTCGGATACCTCTCCGAAAAAACCGGCTTTACCCACAATGGATACCTTCCCTCAATCATCATCTGCGTGGGCGGTGCGTTCCTGTTCTACTTTGTCCGCATCATGTTTGGCGTTAGCTTTGGCCCGCCCGGATTGGACGCCGTCCTGTCGTCCATCGGCGCGCTGATCATCGTACCGACGCATTGGAGGAAATAGCTTGCCCGTCATCGCCCTGATTGTTATCGGAGCCGCCGCCGGATTTCTGGCCACCCGGTTGATGCGGATCGAGGCGGACATCCCCACCACCATGTTGATCGGCATCGTGGGTGCTCTGGTCGGCGGGTTCCTGTTGCGTGCGCTGATAACCGTGGCCGGATGGCTGTCGGGCTTTGTCGGTGCGGTGCTGGGCGCTTTGCTGGTGATCTGGATCTGGCAGACCTACCTGCGCCGCTAACCTCTTGACCTTTGGGTAGGTTCACGGCCAGATCGCCGGAATGTTCGACCCGAAAGGTGACCCATGCCACATGATCTGAACCCCGGAGACGTCGCCTTGATGGGGGTGCCGCTGGACTTGCACTCGTCCTTTCTGCAGGGGCCGGCTTTTGCCCCGGGCCGAATCCGCGAGGCGCTGCATTCCGGGGCGGCCAACCTGACTGCCGAGGATGGCACCGATCTGGGGGCAACTGATCGATTCAAGGACACCGGCGATCTGGACGTGTTCGAGATGGTGGGGCAAGAACCCATCGACCGGATCGAAGCTGGTGCCGTCGATCGGATCGCAAGCGGCGCGCGGTTGTTGTCACTGGGGGGCGATCACTCGGTGGCCTATCCGCTTATCAAGGCGCATTCAGAACGATATAAGGGGCTGAATATCCTGCATATCGACTCGCACCCTGACCTCTACGACAGCCAGCAGATCGGTCCGCTGGGGCATGGCTGCCCGTTCGCACGAGTGATGGAGACATGCCGGATCAACCGCCTAGTGCAGGTTGGCATCCGCACCATGAACAAGCACCAGCAGGAGCAAGCCGACAAGTTCGGGGTCGAGGTGATCGACATGCGCAATTGGCGCTCAGATCTTGAAATTCGCTTTGACGGTCCGGTTTACCTTTCGCTGGATTTGGACGCGCTGGACCCGGCATTTGCACCCGGTGTCTCGCATCACGAACCCGGCGGCCTCAGCACGCGTGAGGTGATTGACCTGATCCACAGGTTTGAAGGGCAGTTGGTCGGTGCGGATATTGTTGAGCTGAACCCCCATCGCGATCCCTATGGCATAACTGCCATGGTGGCAGCGAAATTTGTAAAGGAAATCGGAGGCCGGCTTCTATCGCGCTGATACAAAGGATTCGGCAGACTCCCGCATGACACTCGGCGGCGAAATTAGCGCAAGTCGCTGTTAAAGATGGATATCTTGACCTTCCACGTTCCATCCGGTTGGCGTTTCAACACGTTGACAAACTTTCCCCGTTCAGGCGGTTTCGAGTCTTCGATGGCATAAGTCCCGATTTGGTAGGCCATATCCCCATCGACCCCAAAATCGATGAGTTCATTTTTATGGGTGCCTCCGATATTCTCTTTGATCCGGGATCGATAAGTGTCCAGAAAAGCAGCCTTGCCTCGTGTCATAGGCTCTCCGGGAGGCAACAGCACAATGTCGTCGGTAGAATACGCGGCGCAACCTTCGGCGTCACCACGATTGAAGGCCTCGTTATAGGCAGCGTCGAATTCTTCGAGCGTTTTCTTCATATCCATAGGCACTCTCCGTGACGTCTATTGTCGTAAAAGGTCACCTGTATCGTGCCACGCACGATGCTGATCCACAAACGCGCTCGGTTTTTTGGTTCAATTAGAGTCGGGGCGGACGGCTTTTGTAGACGGGCAGTTTCCAGCCGAACATCAGCGATCCTGCTCGTAGCGCCCAGCATGTCAGAGCACAGGTTCCCAAAGTTAAAAGTTCGTCGAATCCTAAGCGATGAGCGAAAACGGCGGTTATTGCGCCCGCAAAGGCGCATGAGACATATAGCTCACCCTGTTTCAAGACCAGTGGCACTTCGTTGCAGACCACATCGCGCATAAGCCCGCCCAGGCAGCCGGTGCAGATCCCCATCAGAACGACGATTGTACCTGACTGCCCTAGAGATAGCGCTACGCCTGTCCCGGCAGCAACTGCAATTGATAGAGCAAAGCTGTCCAGCCATATCAACCAGTTATAGCGGCTTTCGACCCTGTGGGCGGTAAAAAATACTAGTACTGCGGCAGCGGTGCCGATCAGGATATAGGCGGGTTGACCAACCCAAAACACCGGGTGCCGGTCCAGCAGCAGGTCTCGCACCGTACCGCCGCCAACCGCCGTAAGACAGGCGATGAAGGCGAACCCGACCAGATCAAGCTGCGCCCTGCTGGCGACCAGCGCTCCGGTCAGAGCAAATACTAGAACCGAGGCATAGTCTAGCAGGGCCAGCCCGCTCACGTCTGCGCCTTTTTCGGCTTGAACGGGGCCATGCCGGCGCGGGCCAGCTCATCGGCTTTTTCGTTCTCGGGGTGACCGGCGTGGCCCTTGACCCATTCCCAGGTCACATCATGGCGGGTCTGCGCCTCATCCAGCCGCTGCCACAGATCGACATTCTTAACGGGCTTCTTGTTCGAAGTCTTCCAGCCGTTCCGCTTCCAGCCGAAAATCCAGCCGGTCACGCCGTTCTTCACATAGGCGCTGTCTGTGACGACGGTGATCTTCGAGGCCCGTTCCAGTGTCTCCAGCGCGCTGATGGCGGCCAGCAGTTCCATGCGGTTGTTGGTGGTCTCGGCCTCGCCGCCTTTCAACTCTCGTTCTTTCAGGACGGTTTCGCCATCCACCGCACGCAGCAGCACGCCCCAGCCTCCGGGGCCGGGATTGCCGGAACAAGCGCCGTCGGTATAGGCAAACAGTTCAGGCATGGGCCAGCACCAGAATGAATCCGTCGTAATTCCCGGCCAGACCCGATCCCATGCCGGTGGTGATCTGGTCGATGGTGAACCCAGCCTCGGTCAGCGCCCCTTCGATCTCGGTCTGCGAGAAATAGGTGTAGTAGCGGTCCAGATCATCGCGATGGTCACCAGTGCCCAGTTTCAAGCCGAGGAAAAAGATGCCCTCGGGTTTCAGCGCCCGGTGAATGGAGGCCAGATGGCGCGGGAACTCCGGGCGTGGGGCGTGCAGCAGAGAAAAGCTGGCATATACACCATCGTACTCCTCCTCCTCGGTTACGTCGTCAAATGTACCCAGATGCGCATCGACACCGTTTTCTCGGGCGTGTTCAACAAAGGCCGGAGTGGCATCCAGCGCCCTCACTGTCAGACCCTCGCGCATGAAAAAGGCACTGTCCGATCCGGGGCCAGAGCCGAGATCCAGAACGTGACCCGTGCCGACAGCCTCGGTAAAGGCCATGCGGGCTTCAATCTGCTCCGGCGGCAGCGGGACTTGTAGGTACTCGGCCACGCGGGTCGCATAAGCGTTGATCGTTTTTTCGTCGATCATAGGTATACTCCAACAGCCAGACAGGCGAGCACAATGGCCGTCAGCGTTACACGCAATCGCAGCCACCAGATCGGGGTCAGCCGCCAATAGGCAAAGATGGCGTCCAGCACCAGCAGTCCGGCAAAACCATACATCAGGTTGATCCCGGCGCTGACTGGTCCTCCGCCGGTTTTGAAAAACGCCCAGAGCGCAGGCAGTACGGACAGCGTATAAAAAGTCGCTGCCTTGCCGCCCGAAGTTTTAGTAGCGAACCCCCACAACACACCAGACATGAAGCTGAGGATCACCGAGCCGTAGAACAGTTGGACATAAGGCCCCACAAAGCGCGAGCCAAATGTTTGTGTGCCCCATGCGTGAAGGTCATCGCTTAGATAAGTCAACGCGCCCCAGATGAACGGGATCAGCCCTGCCAAACCTAGGATCAGCGGAGCCCTTGGAACTCCGTTCATGCGGGTACTCTCAATACACGCGGGACCTTGAACTCGACATTCTCGACGGCGGTTTCGACCAGTTCCACGGTCACTTCGTAGTGGTCCCGGAAAGCGTCGATCACCTCGTTGACAAGCACTTCGGGGGCCGAAGCCCCGGCGGTGATGGCGACGGACGAGATGCCTTCCAGCGCCCGCCAGTCAATCTCGGTCGCGCGCTGCACAAGTTGCGCATAGTCACATCCTGCGCGCGAGGCGACTTCGACCAGGCGGCGCGAGTTCGAAGAATTTGGCGCACCGACGACCAGCAAAGCATCTGACTTCGGCGCTACGGCCTTGACCGCCTCTTGTCGGTTGGTAGTGGCGTAGCAGATGTCTTCCTTGTGCGGGCCGACGATGGCAGGGAAGCGGGTCTCGAGCGCAGCAATAATGTCCTTGGTGTCATCTACCGACAGGGTGGTCTGAGTGACAAAGGCCAGCTTGTCAGGGTCGCGCACTTCGACGGTGGCCACATCCTCGACCGTTTCGACCAGCAGAACTTCACCTTCGGGAAGCTGACCCATGGTGCCGACCGTCTCAGGGTGGCCCTTGTGGCCGATCATGATCATTTGCAGACCGGCATCGGCGTGACGCTGCGCCTCGACATGAACCTTTGAGACCAGCGGGCAGGTGGCATCGACATAGATCATCTCGCGCTGGGCGGCTGTGGCGGGAACGGATTTCGGTACGCCATGAGCCGAGAAAATCACCGGCCGGTCATCGGGGCATTCGTCCAGTTCTTCGACAAAGACCGCACCTTTTGCGCGCAGACCGTCGACGACGAATTTATTGTGCACGATCTCATGGCGCACATATACAGGGGCGCCCCATTTCTGCAGCGCCATTTCGACGATTTTGATGGCGCGGTCGACACCGGCGCAGAAACCACGCGGGGCGGCAAGGTACAGGGTCAAAGGGGGCTTGGTCATGTCACGGTCTCCATAGGCCACAGGTAAGTCTTTTCTCAGCCTTGGTCCAGACGAGACCTTGTCATTAACCTGACATGAATCAGTGCTAGCCAGTAGATGTTTCAGCACGTACTCATAGTTAAAAAGGCGCGGTCAGGAACATCCGTCCTGACCGCGCCGATTTCTTCCCCCGGTTTGTTGAGTGGCCGGGGTCTTACTGTCCACCGGCGGCTGCAACGCTGCGCGGTTCCATCGGCATTTCTCGCGGAGGCCGCCCGATCACATCGCGCAGGTCTTCCAACTCGATGAAGTTGTCGGCCTGGCGGCGCAGCTCATCCGAAATCATCGGCGGCTGGCTACGGATGGTCGATACGACGGACACACGTACGCCCTGACGTTGCAGGCTGGCAATCAGCGGGCGGAAATCCCCATCGCCCGAGAACAGCACGATATGATCGACGCGCGGCGCCAGTTCCATGGCATCGACGGTCAGTTCGATATCCATGTTTCCTTTGACTTTCCGACGCCCCATGCTGTCAGTGTATTCCTTGGCAGGTTTGGTCACCATGGTGAAGCCATTGTAATGCAGCCAGTCAACCAAAGGACGGATCGGCGAATACTCGTCGTTTTCAAGTAGCGCTGTGTAGTAAAAGGCCCGGAGCATCTTACCGCGGCGCATGAATTCCTGGCGCAGCAGTTTGTAGTCGATGTCAAACCCCAGTGCTTTAGCGGCCGCATAAAGATTCGAGCCGTCGATGAACAGCGCTAGCCGTTCGTCTTTATAAAACATAAATACTTCCTTCCGGTACAAACCAGCGGCGCCGGGTGTTAGGTGAGTGAGCTAGTAAATAAGCGGCGCGCTGATACCTCTATAATTAGGACTTTTAATGTGTATCGCAAGCATGCAATTCGCCGAATGTGGGGGGTAAAATGAGCAATTCTTCGTTAAAAGCGGTGATTGCGCTGGGCGCAAATCTCAGTTTGAGAGAGTCGGGGCCCAAGGTGACACTTCAAAGGGGTATTGACGCGATTTCGCGTCATGGGGTGGTGATTCGCGCCGTCAGCCGCTTTTTTGAGACACCGTGTTTCCCGGTCGGAGTGGGGCCGGACTATGTGAATGCGGCTGCGCTGATTGAAACGGACAAGAGCCCGGAAGAATTGCTGCACCTGCTGCATGAGGTCGAGCATGAGTTTGGGCGCGAACGGGTGCAGCGCTGGGGTATGCGAACACTGGATTTGGATCTTGTTTGTTACGACGATCTCATCCTGCCCGATCGGGCAGAATATGAGCGGTGGCTGGCACTGGCGCCAGAAGCGCAGAAACAGCAAGCGCCAGAACAACTGATCCTGCCGCACCCACGCCTTCAGGACAGGGCATTTGTATTGGTTCCGATGGCGGATGTGGCCCCGGATTGGCGTCATCCAGTGCTAGGACGGACCGTCACCGAGATGCTGGCGGACCTGCCCACTGCTGATATTGAGGCGGTCACCCCACTGTGAACCGCAGCACCGCGCCATTTCCTGCTTGTCAAGGCGGGGATTCGCGCTTAGATAAACGTCTTCCTGACATGGATTCAGTAACGGAGAGCGCCCAATGGCCCGCGTGACGGTTGAAGATTGCGTAGACAAGGTTCCAAACCGGTTCGAACTGGTGATGCTTGCCGCCCATCGTGCGCGTGAGATTTCTGCTGGTGCATCGATCACCGTCGACCGTGACAACGACAAAAACCCCGTCGTGTCTCTGCGTGAGATCGCCGATGAGACCCAGAGTGCTGACGAACTGCGCGAGCGCCTGATCGAGGCCAACCAGACTCAGATCGAGGTCGATGAGCCGGAAGAAGATCAGATGGCTCTGCTGATGGGCGCAGAATCGGACAAGCCTGTCGAGGATGACATGTCTGAAGAGAAGCTGCTGCGCGCTCTGATGGAGGCTCAAGGCCAGGGGTAACCCAAGCTACACAAGGTGCGGACCGGATGATTTCTGCTGACGACCTGATTGCGCTGGTCCGCAACTACAACCCCAAAACCAATGCTGAGCGTATCGCCCGAGCCTATGAGTTTGGGATGCAGATGCATGAGGGGCAATTCCGCCATTCCGGCGAACCCTATTTCACTCATCCCGTTGCGGTTGCCGCCATCCTGACCGAACAGCGTCTGGATGACGCGACCATTATCACAGCCCTGCTGCATGACACGATTGAGGACACCAAAGCCAGCTATGGCAAGGTGTCAGAGCTGTTTGGGGATGAGGTCGCAAAGCTGGTCGATGGTGTTACCAAGCTGACCAATCTGCAGCTGTCCAGTCGTGAGACGAAACAGGCGGAGAATTTCCGCAAGCTGTTCATGGCTATGTCCAAGGACCTGCGGGTTATCCTCGTCAAGCTGGCCGACCGTCTGCACAACATGCGCACCATCAAGGCGATGCGCCCGGAAAAGCAGGTGATCAAGGCGCGCGAGACGATGGATATCTATGCGCCGTTGGCGGGCCGGATGGGTATGCAGTGGATGCGCGAGGAACTGGAAGACCTTGCCTTCCGTGTGTTGAACCCCGAAGGCCGTCAGTCGATCATCCGTCGCTTTATCACTCTGCAACGCGAAACCGGCGACGTGATCCATCGGATCACCGGCGATATGCGTCACGAGTTGGAAAAGGCCGGGATCGACGCCGAGGTTTTTGGACGCGCCAAGAAACCCTATTCGATCTGGCGCAAGATGCAGGAAAAGGATCAGGGTTTTTCGCGCCTGTCCGACATCTACGGTTTCCGAATCATAACTCAGACCGAGGAAGACTGCTATCGGACGCTAGGCGCGATCCATCAACGCTGGCGCGCGGTGCCGGGACGGTTCAAGGATTATATCAGCCAGCCGAAATCGAACGGGTATCGTTCGATCCACACCACCGTATCAGGGCGTGACGGTAAACGAGTAGAAGTTCAGATCCGTACCCGTCAGATGCATGACGTAGCCGAAACCGGCGTTGCCGCGCATTGGTCTTATCGGGATGGTGTCCGCTCGGAAAACCCATTTGCTGTCGACCCGGCCAAGTGGATTGCCAACCTGACCGAACAGTTCGACAGCGAGGACGATCACGAGGATTTCCTCGAGGCCGTGAAACTCGAAATGTATTCGGACCAGGTGTTCTGCTTCACCCCCAAGGGTGATGTGGTGAAGTTGCCGCGCGGTGCGACACCAATTGATTTCGCCTATGCTATCCACACTCGTATTGGGCACGCCTGTGTGGGGGCCAAAGTGGATGGTATTCGTGTGCCACTATGGACTCGCCTCAAAAACGGCCAATCGGTCGATATCATCACTGCCGATGGTCAGACACCACAAGTGACTTGGCTTGAGATTGCGGTCACCGGCAAAGCCCGGACCTCAATCCGTCGTGCGCTGCGCGAGGTAGATCGTGAACGCTTTATCAAGCTTGGCAAGGAATTGGCCCGTGCAGGATTCGAGCACGTGGGCCGCAAGGCTACGGACAAGGCGCTGGATACGGCCGCAAAACACTTGCGCCTGAAAGACCGGCATGAACTGCTGGCTCGTCTGGGCAGCGCGGAACTAACCGCGCATGATGTGGTCGAGGCCGTGTATCCTGAACTCACCAAGGATGAGGGTGACGCAATACCACTACGCCGCGCAGTGATCGGCCTTGAGCCGGGGCAGAAATTCGAACGCGCGCCTTGTTGTCAGCCCCTGCCAGGTGAACGCATCGTCGGAATAACATATCGTGGCAAGGGCGTGGTCGTTCATGCCATCGACTGTGACCGGCTGTCTGACTATGAAAGTGAGCCTGATCGCTGGGTCGACCTGCACTGGCATTCGGGCACGCACCCGGCCGTCTATGGGGTGACGCTGGATCTGACCATCGGCAATGACGCAGGCGTCTTGGGGCGCATTTGCACATTGATCGGTGAGAAAAAGGCCAATATCTCGAACCTGGAATTCGTTGACCGCAAACCGGATTTTTACCGTCTGCTGATCAGTGTTGAGCTGCGCGATCTGGAGCAGTTGCATTCGCTGATGCTGATGCTTGAAGCCGAAAGCGACGTCGCTGCGGTCGAACGTTACAGAGACAGAGAAAAAACCGCGGTTGCGGCTGGCTGAGAAGGGGTGATCAGGAGTGGTATTCAAGCGCCGAGACCGACGCTCGCCCATTCAGATCGCTTCGGAATTCGTCTATCCGCGCGGTGGCTGGACCCGTGCCTTTCACTACGTCAAACACCGCATCCGGCGCTTGCCGGATTCACCTGAACGCATAGCGCGCGGGGTTGGTGCGGGCGTATTCGCCGCGTTCACACCATTTTATGGCTTCCACTTCTTTATCGCGGCGTTCCTCAGCCGTTTGATCAACGGCAACTTTCTGGCTTCGCTCAGTGGTACTTTTTTCGGAAATCCGTTGACCTATGTGCCCATTGCTGTGGTGTGTCTGCAGACCGGTCATTTCCTTCTGGGCGATGATTTTGAAGAAGGCGAGACCCACGGGCTGATGGACAGTTTTGCCAAGGCCTTTGGCGATCTGAAAAACAACTTTCTCGCTATGTTCACGGATCGCGTCGCTGATTGGCGGGGGCTGAGCATATTCTATGAAGAAGTGTTCTTTCCCTACCTGATCGGTGGCATCTTTCCGGGGCTTATTGCCGGGTTCATCTGCTACTATCTAAGCCTTCCAGTGGTGCGCACCTATCAGCAGCGCCGCCGTGCCCGGATCAAGGCGAAATTCGATGAAATCAAACGTTTGGCCGAAACCAAGACTGCCGTTCCGGTGGCAAACCCATTAGGCTCAGGGCCGAATTCGGGAAAGGAAACAAGCGATGTCTGACAACCACCTGCGTCTGGGCGTAAATATTGACCATGTGGCAACCGTGCGCAACGCACGTGGCGGAGCCTATCCCGACCCACTGCGCGCCGCCAAGCTGGCGGAAGAGGCTGGTGCCGATGGCATCACGGCACACCTTCGTGAAGACCGTCGCCATATCTCGGACGCCGATATCGACGGGCTGATGGAGGTTCTGTCAGTGCCGTTGAATTTCGAGATGGCCGCCACGCCCGAGATGCAGCAGATCGCCCTGCGACACAAACCCCATGCGGTCTGCATCGTCCCCGAAAAGCGTGAGGAGCGGACGACAGAAGGCGGTCTTGAGGTCGCGCGCGAGGAAAACAAGCTGGCCCATTACATCGCCCCTCTGCGTAAGGCCGGGTGTCGCGTCTCCATTTTCATCGCCGCTGATCAGCGCCAGATCGAAGCCGCGCACCGCATCGGAGCAGAGGTTATAGAGCTTCACACCGGAGCCTATTGCGACGCCCATGCCGAAGGCCGGATGGACGAGGCCGCGCGAGAGTTGGAGTCCCTACGTGAAATGTCTGCATTCGCACATTCGCTGGGATTGGAGGTCCACGCAGGTCACGGCCTGACCTATGACACGGTGCAACCGATTGCGGCCTTCCCCGAGGTGCGAGAGCTGAATATCGGCCACTTTCTGATCGGCGAGTCGATATTCCGTGGGCTGACCCCCGCCATTGCCGAGATGCGCCGACTGATGGATGAGGCGCGCGCATGATAACGCCTGCGTTCATCGCCATCTGGTTCGCTTGGCTCATGGCCGGCGGATCGCCGGGACCAGCAACGATGGGTATTGCGGGCACCGCGATGAACGAAGGCCGTAAGGCGGGTTTGACTTTCGCCTTGGGTATTTGCGTTGGTTCAGCTGCTTGGGGCTTTGCTGCAGCGCTTGGGCTTTCGGCTATAATGCTGGCAAATGTTTGGGTCTTTGAAGTCATCCGCTATATCGGTGTGGCGTACTTGGGTTGGTTGGCACTCAAGGCATTGAGAAGAGCTTTGACATCAGATGAGGTGGCGCTGGGCAAACCAGCCACAGGATCGTTGCCAACGATCTTCACCAAAGGTACGGCTATACACCTGACCAACCCTAAGGCCATCCTCAGCTGGGGGTCGATCTACGCCATCGTCGCGCCTAGTGATGCCAGTCTGTCGATGCTACTGGGCTATTTCGCAATGCTCTACGCGGGATCGCTTCTGATCTTCATCGGGTATGCCTTCCTGTTCTCGTCCGAGCGCATGGTCAGCACCTATCGCCGCGCGCGCCGTTGGTTTGATTTTGCATTTGCAGGATTTTTCGGGGTGGCGAGTTACAAGATTCTGACGGTGCGGCTGCAATGATCCTCGGCATCGGTACAGACCTCGCGAATATCGACCGCATCCAGGGCACGCTCGACCGGTTCGGCGACCGGTTCCGCAACCGCGTTTTCACCGAGACCGAGCAGAGCAAAGCCGAGCGTCGCGCCGACACGGCAGGCACGTATGCCAAGCGCTGGGCTGCGAAAGAGGCGTGCTCCAAGGCTCTGGGTACCGGGTTGCGGATGGGGATCGCGTGGAAGGATATGGCGGTCACCAACCTGCGCACCGGCCAGCCCGTTATGCACGTCACCGGCTGGGCCGCCGAGCGCCTGAAAGAGATGACGCCTGAGGGGCACGAGGCGATCATTCACGTCACCCTGACGGATGACCACCCGTGGGCGCAGGCCTTCGTGGTGATCGAAGCGCGCCCGCTTCAAGATCCGGCCACGCAGCCTTGACTTGCCCCCCTCGGCCCCGCATGTAGCACCCCAACAACCAAAGGACCGGAGAGCAGTATGGCTGAGGACGTCAAAACCGGAAATCCCGTGTGGGAGACGATCAAAACCATCGTTTACGCCCTGTTGATTGCGGGCGTTTTTCGCACCCTGTTCTTTCAGCCGTTCTGGATCCCCTCAGGCTCGATGAAACAGACCCTGCTGATCGGTGATTTCCTGTTCGTCAACAAGATGGCCTATGGCTATTCCTACGCTTCGTGCCCCAGCCTGATTGTTCCCAGCGTCGGTCTGAACATCGATGCCGAGGATATCTGTGGCTGGATGAAAGGCGACAATAGCCGCATCTGGGGTGGCGAGCCCGAGCGGGGCGACGTCATTGTTTTCCGCCATCCGGTCACCGGACGCGACTATATCAAACGTCTGATCGGCTTGCCGGGTGACCGCATTCAGGTTCGCGAGGGGCAGATCATCCTGAACGGCACCCCGGTTCCGCAGAAACACGATGGTGTCTTTACCGAGATTGCAGAACCGCAGGGTCCGCAACGTTTGCGCCCGCGCTGCGAGAATGGTCCTGTGGGAATTGGCGGTGTGTGCGAAAAATCCCGATCCATCGAAACCCTGCCCAACGGTGTCTCGTATGATGTCCTGAATATCGGCAATCAGGGTGCGGACAACACTGGCATCTACACTGTGCCCGAAGGCCACTATTTCTTCATGGGTGACAACCGCGATAACTCCAGCGATAGCCGCCTGCCGCAATCGGCTGGGGGGGTCGGTTATGTGCCATATGAAAACCTGATCGGACGCGCCGATCGGATCATGTTCTCGTCCGCGGGTCGATCGATGCTGTTCTTCTGGACCTGGCGCGGCGACCGCTTCTTTAAGGCAATCAATTGAAGCTTTCGGCTGAGATAAAAGCGTTCCAGAAACGTTTGGGGTATGAGTTCGCCAACCCTGAACTGCTTGTGCGCGCCCTGACGCATGGCTCGGTTTCCTCTGCCACTCGGCCGGACAACCAGCGGCTGGAGTTTCTTGGGGATCGTGTTCTGGGCCTTGTCATGGCGACCGCGCTGTTGGAGGCTGACAAACAGGCGTCTGAAGGTCAGCTTGCCCCCCGATTTAACGCTCTGGTCCGTAAAGAGGCGTGCGCAGATGTTGCCCGTCAGATCGACCTTGGGGCCGTTCTGAAACTCGGGCGGTCCGAGATGCTGTCTGGTGGCCGACGAAAACAGGCGCTTTTGGGTGACGCGATGGAAGCCGTCATCGCAGCTATCTACCGCGACGCCGGGTTTGAAGCCGCGCGCGACGTGATCTTGGCGCTCTGGGGTGATCGCATTCACACCGTCGAAGCTGATGCGCGCGACGCTAAGACTTCGCTTCAGGAATGGGCGCAGGCGCGAGGGCAGAAACCGCCATCCTACGTGGAAATCAAGCGCAGCGGTCCCGACCACGCGCCGGTATTCACCATAGCTGCCCGTCTGCAAGACGGCACCGAGGCACAGGCAACAGCCGGATCAAAACGACAAGCCGAACAGGCGGCCGCAAAAGCCTTGTTGAACGATCTGCCAAAATAAACTGGATCTGCTTTTCATCTGGAGAATAATCTCGGGATGCTGGCCCCCTCACGGTCGAATTGCCGCTAATTCGAAACTTAGACCACGCGAATAAATCCGGTCAGCCCGGTTTTCTGATGTTCAATCACGTGGCAATGAAAAGCCCAGTCGCCGGGATTGTCGGCGACCAGAGCGATCTCGACCACTTCGTCCTTCAGCAACAGCATTGTATCTGTCAGCAACGGCGGCAATCTGCGCAGGTTTGACTTCAAAGGTACAAAAACCAGACCGTGCAGGTGGATCGGGTGCAAGTTCGGTGACTCGTTGCGTAAACGTAGCACATAGCTTTTGCCCTGTTCCAACGTCGCCAGAGGGCCGACCCCTTGAGCCGCATCGCCGGGCCACGGTGTTCGATTTATCGACCAGAAGTTATATCCCAGAGATCCACAAAACCCGTTGTTTGGCTGCCCGCTCTCGGGCGTCCAGCCAAAGACGAATTCATGAACTTCAGCCTTTGTCAGGTCGGGTTTGGCCGCGAGATTTGCTGGCAGGGGGCGCAGTTCGCGCAGATCGCGTGCAACCGAAGCTCCTACTGCACGCAGGCGAGCCATAGCCCTATGCTTTTGACCGGGAAACTTAGCCAGAAGATCAACGGTTTGACCCTCATCAGTTGGCATCTTCACCGCAAAGTCCACCCGCTGACCGGGGCCGATCAGCAAAGGCTCATCGGCACTCGGCATCGGGACTTCAACCTCAACCGGGTGACCGTCCCAAGCGATTATTCGAACCTCAGAGCGGTTCAGGTGAACCTTGTAGATGCGGGTAGTGTCGGTATTGACCACCCGCAACCGCACCAGACTGCCCGCCGCGTGTTCGTAATGCGGCTCGGTCAGCCAGTTCGCTGTCTGAACGTTGCCAAATGTCCCTGCTCGGGCCGCGCCGCGCGCCGTATAGGCGGGCAGGAATTGATCCGCGTCATCCAACCGGAAATCGCGCAGGTTGACCACTTGTTCACTGTCGAAGCCGGGGTCGTTGGCCTCGGCAATCACCATCACACCGGTCAGTCCATGGGCCATCTGGTCCATTGTCATGCAATGCGGGTGATACCAATAAGTCCCCGCGTCCGGAGGTGTGAACTCATAATCGAACACTTCCTCCGATCCGATCGGCACCTGTGTCAGATAGGGCACCCCGTCCATCCCATTGGGGATACGCAGCCCATGCCAGTGCATCGCGGTATACTCTGGTAAAGTGTTGCGCACTGGCAATCGCATATCCACGCCCTGCTTTCCATACAGAACCGGAGGTGGAGCATTCGGTGACAGGCTGACCATGCCAGAGGTCATCTGACCTCGTAAGGCAAAGCTGGCGGGTTGGACAACCAGTTCTGGGGCGCCCGCAGCCAGCCCCAAACCGCCCAGACCCATTGCTCCGGCAGTGGCACCACTGCCCAGTAGAAACTCACGTCGCTTCATATCGACCTCATGGATGGGTGATCGCCTGGCTAGTTTTGGCGCGGCACCCGATGGTGCTTGCATCTTTGACGCATGGCCGCAATGCGACAAATCCCTCTGGCCCGCCGTGGCTTTCTGCTATAGGGGTGCGCACTTGCAAACAGGATCGCAGGACACATGACCACACGCGCCGGATTTATAGCCCTGATCGGAGAGCCCAACGCAGGCAAATCCACCCTTTTGAACCGCATGGTTGGGGCCAAGGTTTCGATCGTGACGCACAAGGTGCAGACCACCCGCGCCCGCATTCGCGGCGTGGCGATGGAGGGCGATGCACAGTTAGTCTTTGTTGACACGCCGGGCCTCTTCAAACCCCGCCGTCGTCTGGATCGCGCCATGGTGGCCGCAGCGTGGGGTGGGGCTGCGGATGCCGATATCGTTGTGCTGATGGTCGAAGCGCACCGCGGCATTACCGAAGGGGTTGAGCGTATCCTCGAAGGCCTGGAAGAGATCGGGCAGGGCCGCACCATCGCGCTGGCCATCAACAAGATCGACAAGGTGCCGAGCGAGAAGTTGTTGGCTCTGACCAGTGACCTGAACGCACGCTACCCGTTTGCCGAAACCTTCATGATCTCAGCCGAGAAAGGCCACGGCGTCGATGATCTGCGCGAATGGCTGGCCTCGAAACTACCCGAAAGCCCGTGGTTGTATCCCGAAGATCAGATCGCTGACTTGCCGCTGCGCATGATTGCCGCTGAGATGACGCGCGAAAAGCTGACTCTGCGCCTGCATCAGGAACTGCCCTATCAGCTCACTGTTGAGACTGAGAATTGGGAAGAGCGCAAGGATGGGTCGGCCAAGATCGATCAGATCATCTATGTTATGCGCGACGGTCACAAAGGTATCGTGCTGGGAAAACGCGGAGAGACCATTAAGGCGGTCAGTCAGGCGGCACGGGCCGAGTTGGAAGAGTTCCTCGACCGCAAGGTTCACCTGTTCCTGCAAGTTAAAGTCCGGCCAAACTGGCTGGAAGAATCCGAGCGTTATTCGGAAATGGGGCTGGATTTCAAAGACGGCAACGCATGACGCGCCTGACGGCTGAATTCTGGATCCACGCCTATCTGGCGCGACTGCGGTTTCAGGATATCCCGGCCTTTGTCGTCGCGCATGGCGATGACACCGCAGGTGCGGTTCTGGTCAAACTAAATACGCTGGACGGGCAGGCGGTCGCGTTCCAGCGCAGCTTTGACTTGATGAGCGGCGAGCGTAATTGGGTTGAACTCGCAAGCGGGCCTGAAACGGATGTCGACCAAGCCATCCAACGGCAGCGCAGCTTTGACCCCGATCTCTGGGTCGTCGAAGTCGAAGACCGAGCAGGCCGGCACTTGTTGGGTGAAGAGGGGCTGGAATAATCGCCAATTGGTCTGGCGGACACACTTTTACATTCTATTTCTTTTGTACGTTCTAGCCCGCGCGTTGAAATGTTATCTGCTATTGTGTTTCGCCCCTAAGAGTTTGGAATATATGAGAACCTTCCTTTTAACCTGCCGTTTGTCTTTATCGCTTTTGGTCTTCATGGTGCTTCCGGCGCAGGCGCAACAGAGGTTGGGTTGGGTATACCAACTCGAAGGCCTCGCGGTCTATCAAGGGGACGCGGACTTGAGCGAGGGTGGGGAATTCTCGGCAAGTCGAACCTTTTTACGGGCAACCGCTCTGAATAATCTAGAGGGGGGCAACTCTTTCGGGCTGTCGGCCAGTTTTGGCAGGTTTGACTACAGTTTCAGCGAGGCGAATAACCAGCCATGGGAAGATATCCGGGATATTCGCCTTTCCGTGCCTTTGCGATTTCGCGTTGGGGAGGCAGCTACTGTTTTTGTGTCACCTCAAGTTAGATGGGATTATCAAAGCGGCGCTTCTGCCTCTGATGGACAGACCTATGGCGTTTTTGCAGGTATTGCTTGGAAGCTTAATGAGCGCCTCACCATTGGCCCCGCTTTTGGTGCGTTTTCGCAGCTTGAAGATGACGATACAGATTTTTTTCCTGCATTGTTGGTGGATTGGGATATCAACGACCGTTGGAACCTGAACACCGGCTCAGGAATTGGCGCTACACAAGGTCCCGGGTTAACGCTCAGCTATGCGTTGAATGAAGACATGAGCCTGTCTCTTTCCGCACGGTCAGAAAGAATACGATTCCGGCTGGATGGAAATGGCCTTGCGCCCGATGGGATTGGTGAAGACAAAAGTATACCCGTGGTTCTGGCTTTCGGATACTCCCCTAACCCCGGCGTTTCGTTAAACGTTTTTGCAGGTGCAGAGTTTGATGGTCGTTTGACCTTGGACGATGCGGAGGGTTCGGAACTTAGCCGCCAGAGCTATGAGACAGCGCCACTGGCGGGCTTTGCCTTCAGGTTCAGGTTCTGAATGCGGATTCAAGCCCATTCGCACATCTTGCGCCGCCTAGCGCTATGCGGTCTGTTAATTTGACGAGGTCATACCCGAATAATCGGAGCATTTGTGGACTGGCGAGATCACGGCATACTTCTGACTTCTCGCAGGCACGGCGAGACGGCGGCTATTATCGAGGTATTCACAGAAAGCCATGGTCGCCATGCTGGCGTGGTTCGAGGTGGGACCAGTCGCAAGATCGCGCCCATCCTGCAACCGGGCGCTCAGTTGGATGTTCTCTGGCGGGCTCGGCTGGAAGAGCATATTGGGACTTTTCAGGTTGAACCCCTGCGGTCCCGCGCGGCGGCGGCGTTTTCCGGGCGGATGGCGCTGGCGGGGCTGAATGCTGTGGTGGCCTTGCTGTCCTTCTGTCTGCCAGAACGAGAGCCCCATCCGGCGATCTACAAGCAGACTGAACAGCTAATGGACCTGTTGGGGCAGGACGAAATCTGGCCGCTGGCCTATCTGCGCTGGGAACTGGCGCTGCTTGAGGAGCTTGGGTTTGGTCTCGACCTGTCTGCCTGCGCGGTTACAGGAGCTACCAGTGGACTTATCTATGTCTCGCCCAAGACCGGACGGGCGGTCAGCGCTGACGGCGCGGGAGCGTGGGCGGACAAGCTGTTGCCACTGCCTCCCTGTCTACGTGGAGAGGGCTCGGCGCCGGATGTGGAAATCGCACAAGGGCTACAAACCACCGGTTACTTTCTGGAACATCGCCTAGCCCCCTCACTGGGCCACAATCCCTTGCCCGAGGCACGAGCGCGGTTAGTGGATCAATTTACTCGGCGGCTGTGAACACCATCTCATGTCCTGCCTCGTTGCGCAGGATCAGCACATCGCCTGACACTTCGGACTGGGTCATGGCCATGAGGGCGGCAAAGTAGATCCCTTCGGCCTCAAGCCCGGCACAGGCGGCACGGGTTGCGGTCAAATTCTGTATCCCGAACCAAGGGTAAGGCGCGTCCAGAGTGCCGCTGTAGCTATTGCAGGGGGCGTTACCTGCGATCTTACCCTCTTCCGGGAAATGTAGCAGCGCGCTGGCCTCAAAGGCTTGCCCGTCAATTTCCTGCAGTGCCCAAATTTGATCTGCAGCGCCATAGGCGGCGACTGTTTCGTCCTTGTTGCATTGGAACAGGGCTAGCAAAGGCAGGGTCAGGATCAGGCGCGTCATGTACCGCTCTTAGCGTATTGGAACGGCAGCCGAAAGCGATGCGTTAGTAGGGCAGCTTTCCGTTCAGCAACTCTTCACGGACTTCCAAGCGGGGACGCCAGTTGTATTTGGTGTCTTCCCGCACGGGCGCCCAGTGCAACGCACCGCTGTTGCGCCACGGATCAAGGATGATCCCGTCATACATTGAATCCCCCTTGGCGCTGACCGAGGCCGAGTGGTGGATGATCCGGAATTGCGTCGGCGGTGAGGTCGCCCAGTGAAGGTCCAGTGTGCGGAAGTTTTCCTGTTTCAGGCGCGTGGTCATGGCCTGAGCCCAGTCATTGCAGAGGCCATATTCCCGAAATCCGTTGATGACCTTGGCATTGTGGATGATGGCCGGGTCGGAGACATTCCACTCTTGCGCCAGACGCTGGGAGTAGGAATAGGAGATGGCAGCGGCTTTTTGCGCTTCGACGGGGTCGATCTCTGGTCCAAGGGCTTGGATGGCTTGGGCCAAAGCGTCGACATCGTTCTGGCTGGCGGTTGGCAGTGTGGTGGCGCAGGCGCCAAGGGTGAGGGCTGCAAGTGTCGCCCAAAGTGCGAGTAGTCTTCTGCTCATTATGCTGCCAACCGTGTGTATTGCGCCTGTTTTGTTGGCTGCTGTATCCGGGTTAGGCGCGAATTCAAAGGGAAAGTTTCAGTGTCGGCGGATCACAACTGATCGAGGTGCAACTGCTGCTTCAAGCTCGCTTAGACCAATTTATCAAAGAAAATGACCCGGCGCGAAGCCGGGTCAGTTGGGGAAACAGGAGCGCCGAAATCGATCAGCCCAGCAAGCGCCGTGCAATGACCTGTGCCTGAATCTCAGCAGCCCCTTCGAAAATGTTAAGAATGCGCGCGTCGCACAGGACGCGGCTGATCTTGTATTCCAGCGCAAAGCCGTTACCGCCGTGGATCTGCAGACCGTTATCCGCAGCCGCCCAGGCCACGCGCGCGCCCAGCAGTTTGGCCATCCCGGCCTCAAGGTCGCAACGCTGGCCGTGATCTTTTTCCCAGGCCGAGAAATAGGTCAGCTGGCGCGCAATCATGATCTCAACCGCCATCATTGCCAATTTGCCCGACACCCGGGGAAAGTTGATCAGCGACTTGCCGAACTGCTTGCGGTCCTGCGCGTATTGCATGGCGATATCCAGCGCGCTTTGCGCCACGCCGATGGCGCGGGCGGCGGTCTGGATGCGGGCGGACTCAAAAGTCTCCATTAGTTGTTTGAAGCCTTTGCCTTCTTCGCCGCCCAGAAGGTTTTGGCCCTTCACGTGGAAATCGTCAAAACCCAGTTCGTATTCCTTCATGCCGCGATAGCCCAGAACCTCGATCTCGCCACCGGTCATACCGGGCGTGGGGAAAGGGTTTTCGTTCGTGCCGGGCGTTTTCTCGGCCAGGAACATGGACAGGCCGCGGTGATCGGTGCTGTCGGGATTGGTCCGTGCCAGCAGGGTCATCACATGGGTGCGCGCCGCATGCGTGATCCAGGTCTTGTTGCCGGTGATTTTGTAGTCGCCGTTCTCATCCTTGACTGCGCGGGTGCGCAGGCTGCCAAGGTCGGAACCGGTGTTTGGCTCAGTGAAAACGGCGGTGGGCAATATCTCTGCGCTGGCCAGCTTCGGCAGCCAGTTGGCTTTTTGTTCGTCGGTGCCGCCCGCGATGATCAGCTCGGCCGCGATCTCGGACCGGGTGCCCAGAGAGCCGACGCCGATATAGCCGCGCGACAGCTCTTCGGAGACCACACACATCGAAGCTTTGGACAAACCGAACCCGCCGAATTCCTCGGGGATGGTCAGGCCAAAAACACCCATTTCGGCCAGTTCCTCGATGATCTCAATCGGGATCAGCTCGTCCTTCAGATGCCATTCATGGGCGTTCGGTTCGACCTTTTCCTGCGCGTAACGGCGGAATTGGTCGCGGATCATCTCCAGTTCTTCGTCCAGCCCAGAGGCACCGAACATGGTGGCCCCGGCTTGATCCTCCATCAGTGCGACCAGCCGCGTACGGGCTGCCTGAGAATTCGCTTGCGCCATCAGCGTTTGTACTTCGCTGCATTGAAAACCTGACAGAGCGTCCCAACCGAGGCCCATATCCTGCAGACGCACGACCTCGCCCTGATTCATCGGAATGCCGCCAGCGACCTGATGCAGGTATTCGCCAAAAGCGATCTGGTGCAGCAATTGTTCGATCTCGCCGAATTTACCATCTGCATCCAGAGCATCGGCCCAGCGTTGCATCTGTTGCAGAGACTGGTTGTATGTCGCCAGCCAAGCCAGACCATGGGCTGCCGTCTGATGCGCTTCGATCAGCGCGCCAGAGACACGGCCGTCTTCGGTAACCATCTCACGGACGGAAGCGCGGGCGCGTTCGAACACAGTTTCTACTGCGGGCAGGGCCGCACGCGTCATTGTCAGAAGGTCGGGCAAAATCGCGGATGTCGTCATCTGGGTCATATCCTGTCCGTCATGGGCCATGAATCGGGTCCTTCTCTGGTGTCGTCTGGTCATATCATGCTGCACGTGCAGCGCAACAAAAATACGAATTATGCAGCGAAATAGTTCGAAAATTGCTTTGACGTTTTTGCGGTGCAGCGTTCGCTAAGAGTGCTATCACGTTCACATGACTTTGTTTTCACTACTAACTCCGCAAGACATTTTGCTGGCCGCCCTGGTCGCCTTTTTGGCGGGATGGGTCAAAGGCATGGTCGGGTTTGCCATGCCGATGGTTTTTGTCTCGGGGCTGAGCATGTTCCTGCCGCCCGATCTAGCGATTGCCGGGTTGATCCTGCCGACACTGGCGACAAACAGTGTCCAGGCCTTGCGTGAGGGTGTTCCGGCTGCCGTGTCAGCGATCAAGCAGTTTCGTATCTACTTGATTGTGGGGCTGGTGTTCCTACTACTGGGGGCTCAGTTTGTCAGCGTCGTGCCCGCTCGAACTTTTCTGCTGATTATTGGCGTGGCGGTTACGTTCTTCGCGCTGATACAGGTTTTGGGTGTTCGGCTGAGCCTTAGCGGCCCTTCTGTACGAATCGAAGCAACGATTGGCGTGATTGCAGGATTTGTCGGCGGTATGTCCGGCATTTGGGGGCCGCCGACAGTTGCCTACCTGACGGCGTTGAACACACCCAAAGCGTTGCAGATGCGTTTGCAGGGAGTGATCTATGGGTTGGGAGCCGTCGCGCTGATGCTGGCGCATCTTGGTTCCGGCATTCTACGAGCGGAAACTGCGCCGTTCTCGGCTGTTTTGATCGTCCCGGCCCTTGCGGGAATGTGGGTTGGTTTGAGGTTGCAATCGCGAATTGATCAAGAGGTGTTTCGCAAGGTGACGCTGCTTGTTTTGCTGGTCGCGGGTGTGAACCTTTTGAGGCGTAGCCTGATGGGTTAACCGCGTTTGTCCGCGATCCGGAAAGTGAAATACAACCCAAGCATCAGGAAAAACAGGCCTGAGATATCGCCGATCAGATATGCTACATATTCCACTCTTGCACTGCCAAAGGCGAGATTGGTCAAGCCTGCAACCAAGAAGGACGTGATGATCCCGACCCCCATGACACAAGACCAGCACGGCTTGCGATCCGACCGTGGAAACAGGTCCCATCCCGCCCACTTGCACAGGTAGAACACGGCAGGAACCGTTGTTACGGCAATCACCATGGCCAGCAACCGGCTGGGCAAGAACACGTCGCTGCCGCCCAAGAAGGCAAAGACCAGAAAGACGCCAGGCAACAGTGCGAATATTGCTCGCCAACCTAACAGCCATGCCGATAGAACCCGCACACCATGCGGCAGGAACAGCAGGCTCGCCCGACTGGGATATTCAGGAAAAAACACGTTCTGCAGCGGCATCAGAACCTGAAACGTTAGGTATGATGCAACGATATAGGCCAAAGAGGCATAGAGCGTGTCAGTAGCCCAACTGCGCACGAGTATCAGCCACCACTGCGCAGGTTGGAGGCGTTACCTGGGGGCATGAACGATATACCGACCCCGGTTGGCGGTGCCGCTTTGCGACAGATACCCTTTTTGAACCAGTGATTTTAGCGCGCGGAAGAATGTCGGCCGCGAGACACTTTGAACCAGAGTGTGTTCGATCAGCCCGAATGTACGTACTTCTTCGTCCGATTTCGAAAGTTCTTCGGCTGCATAATAAATATCGCGCTCTACCGGAGAAAGCTGCTCAAGCCCCAGCGTTCGCTCCATGCTCTGCATCAGTTTGCGCAATTCGGTCAGTTTTGAGATTTCGGTCATAGTCTACCTGTTAATAACGTGCCCTTTGTCCCTGCTAGGCAACAAAGTATGAGGTATCGCTTCCCTAGCGGTCGTCGAAAAGTCTCATATTGACACACATCCCCTTTGCCTTACACTACTCATCTCATTAGGTGGTTCAATGTGCTGATGTGAGAGTTTGCTCGAGCCACCCAAAGGTCTTTTCAGTTCCTGCCCGGTGCGATAGCGCCGGGCTTATTGCGTTTAATGGTGTCGGAAAATATCCGAACCAAGCATGCCGAGCAACGTATTTGTCACGCTTTTCGCATTATACAACTATGGCGAGAGGCCGACCCAATGAGTCGCTTAAAAAGAATAGGGGGACGAAGGCGCCCCCCTTTTCCGTTTAGCCGATTGCCACAGCTTTGATGTCTTCGTCGATGAAAGGCAGGTATTGCTCAAAGTTTTCGGCGAACATCTGTACCAACTTCTCGGCTTGTTTGTCGAACGCGGCCTGATCATCCCAGGTGCGGCGTGGATCAAGCAGAACCTCGGCTACTCCGGGCACCGAAACAGGTACGTCAAAGCCGAAGTTTGCGTCCTTGCGGAACTCGGCATCGCGCAGCGACCCTTCCAGAGCTGCGGTCAGCAGCCCGCGGGTGGCCTTGATCGGCATCCGTGAGCCAACGCCATAGGCACCACCGGTCCAGCCGGTGTTGACCAGCCAGCAGGTCGCACCGTGCTGAGCAATCTTGTCCCGCAGCAGGTTGCCATAGGCCTCGGGTCGACGCGGCATGAATGGCGCACCGAAACAGGTAGAGAAGGTCGGCTGGGGCTCGGTGATACCACGCTCGGTACCGGCTACCTTCGAGGTGAAGCCCGATAGGAAGTGGTACATTGCCTGCGCCGGAGTCAGCCGTGCGATCGGAGGCAGAACACCGAACGCATCACAGGTCAGCATGATGATGTTTTTGGGGTGGCCACCCAGCGCGGATTTGGACGCGTTCGAGATATACTCCAACGGGTAGGCACAACGCATGTTAGCAGTCAGCGAGTCGTCGTCGAAATCCAGTTCCTTGGTTTCGGGATCGAAGACCATGTTCTCGATCACAGTGCCGAACTTGCTGGTGGTCGCGTAGATTTCCGGCTCAGCCTCGGCGTTCAGGTTGATCGTCTTTGCGTAGCAACCACCTTCGAAGTTGAAGGTGCCGCGATCCGACCAGCCATGCTCGTCATCCCCGATCAGGGTTCGCGAAGGGTCAGCCGACAGGGTAGTTTTGCCGGTGCCGGACAACCCGAAGAACACAGCAGTGTCGACCGGGTTTCCAACAGCGTGGTTGGCCGAGCAGTGCATTGGCATCACGCCTTTTTCCGGCAGCATGTAGTTTAGCAGGGTGAAGACAGACTTCTTGTTTTCGCCCGCGTATTCGGTGCCCCCGATCAGGATCAGTTTGCGGTCAAAGTTCAGCGCAATCACTGTCTCGCTGCGGCAGCCGTGCTTTTTCGGGTCGGCTTGGAAGCTGGGGCAGTTGATGACGGTGAAGTCGGCGATGAACTCGTTCAGATCCTCACGATCCGGACGGCGCAGCAGATGGCGGATGAACAGATTGTGCCAAGCCAGCTCGGTGACCATGCGTACGTTGATCGAATAGGCCGGATCGGCTCCGCCGACGAGGTCCTGCACGAAATAGTCGCGGCCTTTCATATGAGCCAGCATGTCTTTATACAGCGCGTCAAAGCCTTCCGGGCTCATCTCGGCGTTGTTTTCCCACCAGATGGTGTCGACGACGCTGTCGGTCTTGACGACGTGTTTATCCTTGGGGGAGCGACCTGTGAACTTGCCGGTGGTGACCAGAAAGGCTCCGCCGTTGCCAAGTGTGCCTTCGCCGCGCTTCAGCGCCTCTTCGATCAGCGCCGGTTCCATGAAGTTGTAATAGACATTGCCCAGACCCTCGATGCCCTGATCTTCGAGGCGGAATTGCGGGTTAACCCGTCCAGATGTCATGCGTTTCTTCTCCTGTGGCGGCGCGTCGGCGATTTGGCCAGATGCGCTCTTGGGGCAGTGTGCCGGGAAAATCCGGCGGCTGGGCGCGTCTTATCACGGTCGTTTGGGGCATGAACAGGTAGGTTTGGCTTAGTTAGCGCAACCAAGTTCAAGTTTAGCGCCACCAACAATTTCCTGCTGGAAATCAAGGCTCTTTTCCGCGCGCATTAACGGCTTTTTTGCCGCAGCTGTGTGACAACAATCGCACGATTCGCAGATACGGATTGATTCGCAGACATAAAAACGCCAAAAATGCCCTACTAATAAGCGAAATATTGCATGAGTGAGCAGGAATAGGGGTAATCCCGATGTCAAAAATTGCATTGGTGGACGACGACAGAAACATTCTGACGTCTGTGTCCATGACACTCGAAGCCGAGGGATTCGAGGTCGAAACCTATAACGACGGGCAAGCGGCCCTGGACGCATTCAACAAAAAACTGCCGGATATGGCCGTGCTGGATATCAAGATGCCGCGCATGGACGGTATGGACCTGTTGCAACGGCTGCGGCAGAAAACCCAGATGCCGGTGATCTTTCTGACCTCGAAAGACGATGAAATCGACGAGGTTCTGGGTCTTCGCATGGGGGCGGATGACTATGTGAAAAAGCCCTTCTCTCAACGATTGCTGGTCGAGCGCATTCGAGCGTTGCTGCGCCGTCAAGAGGCGACTACGGGCGATGTGACCAGCGCCAATACCGGCGACACCAAAGTGATGGAGCGTGGTGAATTGCGGATGGATCCCCTGCGCCACGCGGTCAGTTGGAAGGGCACGGATGTTTCGCTGACCGTAACTGAGTTTTTGTTGCTTCAGGCGCTTGCTCAGCGTCCTGGATTTGTCAAAAGCCGGGACCAGTTGATGGACGTTGCCTATGACGATCAGGTCTATGTCGACGACCGCACCATCGACAGCCACATCAAACGTCTTCGCAAGAAGATGCGCGCGGCAGATCCTGAATTCTCGGCCATCGAAACGCTGTACGGTATCGGATACAGGTACAACGAAGAATAAGCGCGGTTGCTTAAAAGGGGTATACGGGTCTCGTGCGCGATACGGAACATGCCAGCGAATTGCGGGACGGTGACATCGTTCTTGGGGATGACTGGGTCATCCCGCAGGACCCCGAGTCAGCCGAGCTGCGCGCCTCGCGCCGCCGTCGCAACCTGTTTTCATTGCGTGGCTCTCCGCTGGCGCGCAAGATCATCACGTTTAATCTGGTTGCACTGATCATTCTCGTTACGGGTCTGCTGTACCTTGACGAGTCCCGCGGTGAGCAGGTCCAGCAGGCTGCGCGCAACCTGATCGGAGACGCGCGGCTGGTCACCAACGTGTTTGAGGCTCAACTGCGCCAGAAACAGTCGGGGGCCGCCCAAGACGCGACAGCGCTGGACGTGAAAGACACGCTTGCGGGCCTCAGCCTTCCCGACGGTGGTGAAGTCTTCGTCTATGACGCCAGTGGTACGTTGATTGGCTGGACGCGCGGGGCATCTGCCTCATCTCCAATGCCGATTCTCATACAAACCGAGGCTGAGGTTCCGACCGGCAGTACGTTGATCAGTGACGCCCTGAACGCGGTCTGGACAGGGCTGTCCCGGATTTTTGCCGGATCTGTTCGCGGTGACACGCCAACACTGGCCCAGCGGGTGCAAGAGATCGTTCCGTTGACTTTGAAGGGCCATATGCAGGTCCGGGCCGTTCAGGACGAAATTGGCCAGACTGTCATCGTCGCTGCAGCACCCGTGCTTTTGGACGGAAAAACTGTTGGTGCAGTGGCTATGTCCGGACCTGCGGGTGAGGTCGATGCCATCGCCCGGCGCGAGCAAGAGCGCATTCTGCAGATGTTCGTCGTGGCGCTGTTGGTCTCCATTGGCTTAAGCCTCGTACTGGCGTCGACAATCGCCAATCCTCTGGCCGATCTCGCGTCGGCTGCGGAAATGGGCAAGGATCGCGGCGCGGGTGTTAATCCGGGTCGAATTCGCATTCCGGACCTTAGCGCAAGGCCGGATGAAATCGGCCGCCTGAGTCGTGCGTTACGGGGGATGGTGACAGCGCTCTATAGCCGGATAGACGCCAACGAACAGTTCGCCGCCGACGTGGCGCATGAGATCAAGAACCCTCTGGCCAGCCTTCAATCGGCGGTTGGTACGCTACGCATGGTCAAACGGGACGACCAACGCGAAAAGCTTTTGAGTGTGATTGAGCATGACGTGCGGCGTCTGGACCGTCTGGTCAGCGACATTTCCAACGCGTCGCGCTTGGATGCTGAGCTGGTTAAAGAAGACGAGCAGCCCTTTGATTTGCTGAAATTGCTGGGCAATATCGGCCAGTACCTGGGCGAAGATGCCCGGTCGAAGGGGATCGAATACATCACCGATTTGCCGCCTCAACCGATTATCGTGAACGGGCTGGAGGCGCGTCTGGCACAGGTCTTTGTCAACCTGATCACTAACGCCATCTCATTTTGCGAGGAGGGTGACGCAATCCGTGTCTGGGTGCGGCAGCGCGAAGACCGGGTATTGGTTGTGGTTGAAGACACTGGCCCCGGCATTCCGGAACAGGCATTGACCAAGGTGTTCAAGCGCTTTTATTCGCAGCGACCGGCCGAACATTTCGGTAACAATTCGGGCCTGGGGCTGGCGATTTCAAAGCAGATTGTCGAGGCTCACGGTGGTGTAATCTGGGCTGAGAATATCCGCCCGACCGAAGCGGATATGACCTCCGACCCGCAAGGCGCCCGCTTTGTCGTGGGATTGCCCGTGTAATCGCATGAGTGGTCAGACCCTCTCGGATAGTCGACAACAGGACAGTGCCATTCTCCACGCAACATGTGTTGCCGTTGATGGGCAGGGTGCGCTGATCCTGGGGCGTTCTGGGGCAGGGAAATCCGCGCTGGCGCTGCGGATGATGGCGCTTGGAGCGGGGTTGGTTGCTGATGACCAAGTGGCTCTTCGGATTGAAAAAGGTCGGGTCTTGGCGGACGCGGTCCCCAACATCCGCGGTCTGATCGAAGCGCGTGGCGTTGGGTTGCTTCGTGCGGACCCCGCAGGTGAAACGCCGGTATGCTATTTGGTGGATCTTGACCAAACCGAACCAAAACGACTTCCTGAACCGATAACGACTGAGGTGCTGAGGCAAACTGTTCCCTTGCTAAGGGCGGCGGGCATCCCCAATTTGGCGGAAGCACTCATGCAGTTATTAAAGATAGGACGTTTAGATCCGGAATGGCCCAGCACATGACCTCGCAACGGCGCATTGTTCTGGTTACCGGCCCGTCGGGCGCAGGTCGGTCAACGGCGATCCGGGTTCTTGAAGATTTGGGCTTTGAAGCCATCGACAACCTTCCCATGGGTCTATTGACGCGTCTGCTGGATGGCCCACAAAGTGATCGCCCCATGGCGCTGGGCATCGACGCACGAAACCGCGATTTCTCAACCACCGGCTTCATTGAACTAGCAATACGGCTGCGACGGATGGAGCATGTCGATCTGGCGACACTATACCTTGATTGCAGTGATGAGGTGTTGCTACGCCGCTTCTCTGAAACCCGACGGAGGCACCCTGTGGCCTCTGATGCCAGCCCGGAAACAGGCGTGCGGCAAGAAAAAGAGCTGCTGGCCCCGATCCGAGAGATTGCGGATACTCTGATCGACACCAGCCCGTTGAACGTTCATCAGCTGCGCGAAGAGGTCGAGCGCTGGTTCGCTCCACAAGGCGGGCGGCATCTGGCAGTCTCAATTGAGTCTTTCTCGTATAAACGTGGCCTTCCGCGTGGGTTGGACATGGTGTTCGACTGCCGGTTTTTGGCAAATCCCTACTGGCGTCCGGAATTGCGGGCAGAAGATGGTCGAAACCCGAATGTGGCGCACTACGTACAGTCGGATAAAAACTACGCGCCGTTTTTTGAACGGGTGGTTGATTTACTGACGCTGCTGTTGCCGGCCTTCCGAGCCGAAGGCAAGGCGCACCTGTCCGTGGCCTTTGGTTGTACCGGCGGACAACACAGATCGGTGACCATGGCCGAGGCGGTTGCAAAGGCTCTTGCGGAAGGGGGGCAGCAAGTGGCAATTAGGCACCGCGAAATGGAACGTCGATCGTTGAATGTGAGGCCGGAGTGATCGGGATCGTACTCGTAGCACATGGTGGGCTGGCCAAGGAATACTTGGCTGCTATGCAACATGTGGTCGGACAGCAAACCGGTTTGGCTGCGATCTCGATCGAAGCAGATCATGATCGAGAGACCAAACAGGCCGAGATTTGTGCAGCAGCCGACAGTGTAGACGTCGGGGATGGCGTGGTCGTCGTGACCGATCTGTTCGGAGGCAGCCCTTCGAATCTAAGCCTACGCGCCTGCGCGCCACAGGATCGCCGTATCCTTTACGGTGCAAATCTGCCTATGCTTATCAAACTGGCTAAATCTCGCCACTTGCCCATCGCGGATGCCGTTCGGCAGGCGATGGAAGCTGGACGCAAATACATCAATGCGCAAAATGTGACATTAGAAGAAGACCGGACAGATTAAGAATGACCATTCGAAGCTTGAAAATCATTAACGAAAAGGGCCTGCACGCCCGTGCGTCGGCCAAGCTGGTTGAGGTGGTCGAGGGCTTTGATGCGCAGGCCGAAGTGTCCAAAGACGGATTTTCCGCATCGGGCGACAGCATAATGGGCCTTTTGATGTTGGCAGCCTCGCGCGGAACGACTATTGACGTCGAGACGTCCGGACCGGATGCTGAGGCGTTGGCTGATGCGTTGGAAACCTTGGTGAACGACAAGTTCGGGGAAGGGTACTGACCCCATCAGCAGCGCGGTGAAGAACGGGAAGACCAGGAATTGGCGGAAACTACGCACGAGACCAAGACAGGCCCGATAGTGGATGGGACAGCGGATCAGGGCGAAATCTACGACCGTAGAACTCTGACCTATGCGAACTCGTTCGATGATGCCTGGACTTCGACGGCCATCCGCGCCATCGAATGGTGCACTGGCAAGTTGACCATTCTCCGCATGGTCAACAAGTTCGAAAAGAAGAACGAATATTACCGTGGCCAGCGGTTCTGGGGAGGTGCTCTTGCAACGATGGGCATCGACCTGACCACGCCGCAAGAGCAGATCGCGCGTATACCGAAAACTGGCCCCGTGGTCGTGGTTGCGAACCATCCGCACGGTATGGTCGACGGCATGATTCTCGCCGAGCTGATCGGGCAAGTGCGCAGCGACTATCGTATCCTGACCCGATCCGTCCTGACTGGGCTGGATGAGGCGGCGACCTCTTTCATGATCCCGGTGCCGTTCCCCCATGACCCCGAGGCGCAGAGCAAGATGCTTGAAATGCGCGGCAAGGCGATGGAACACCTGAAGGAAGGGGGCGTCGTGGCCCTGTTCCCGTCGGGGGTCGTGATGTCCTCGGATGACTGGTTCGGCCCCGCGCTTGAGCGTGAATGGAACGTGTTCACGGCCAAGATGATCCGCCGCTCTGGCGCTCGTGTGGTGCCGATCTTCTTCCCAGGCCGTAACTCGCGCGCCTACCAGATCGCCAACAAGCTTTCTCCGATCCTGCGGCAAGGACTTCTGCTGCACGAGATCGTCCGCTCCTGCAACAAACCGCAGTCGCCAGTAATCGGTGATCCGATCTCCGACGAGGACATGCAGCTGCTGGAACGCGACCCGCGCGGCTTTATGGCCTGGCTCAGAAAACACACGATGGCATTGGGCGAAACGCTTAAACGCTGATCCGGCTCTTCACCGGGCCAAAATATCTTGGGGGTGAACCCGGGTAAAATCCGGGCGCGGTGGGGCTCCTATCGGGTCGGAACCGGCACCTCGCCGCGGTAGTCATAGAACCCACGATCAGTCTTGCGGCCTAGCCATCCAGCCTCGACATATTTGGTCAGCAACGGGCAGGGTCGATACTTGGTATCCGCCAAACCGTCATGCAGCACGTTCATGATCGCCAGACAAGTGTCCAGGCCAATGAAGTCCGCCAGCTCCAGCGGACCCATTGGGTGGTTCGCACCTAGTTTCATCGACTGGTCGATGGACTGCACGTTCCCGACACCTTCATAGAGGGTATAGACCGCCTCGTTGATCATCGGCATCAGAATGCGATTCACGATGAAAGCGGGGAAATCCTCGGCGCTGGCGGCCGTTTTTCCAAGGCGATCGACTACGGACTTGCAGGTTTTAAAGGTTTCTTCGTCTGTGGCGATTCCGCGGATCAGCTCGACCAATTGCATGACCGGCACCGGGTTCATGAAGTGAAAACCCATGAATCGTTCTGGCCGGTCCGTACGGCTGGCAAGCCGGGTGATTGAGATCGACGAGGTGTTCGATGTCAGAATTGTATGCGGTTGTAGATGTGGCTGCAGGTCCTCGAAAATCGCCTGTTTGATCGTTTCGCGCTCAGTGGCGGCTTCGATCACCAGATCCGTCTGCCCAAGCTCTGGCAGCGCCAGCGTGGATTGAATCCGTTTGAGCGCGGCCTGCATCGCCTCATCTGTGATTTTCCCACGTGAGGCCTGACGTGCCATATTGCCTTCGATCGTGGCCACGGCCGCATCCAGTGCGTCCTGGTTTACGTCATTCAACAGAACGTCATACTCCGCCAAAGCCAGAACATGGGCGATACCGTTGCCCATTTGGCCTGCGCCGATCACTCCGACTGATTTTACGTCCATGTTTGATGCCTCTGTGTCTCGGGACTGGGGGGACACTACCGGCAGATTGGTGGGGGCGGCAAGGGGATCAGGCCCATCGAATTTGCTTCAAATGCGCACATTAGGATTTTCTCAAGACATCAGGCTGCAAGATGGCAACCGGGTGAAAAATGGGTGAGTGATATGAGCTATCATCAAACAGGCTCGGCCGGTGCCGGGCATGCCGTTTGCCAATACAGTGAATCACGTCTTTGGTTTCGTGGGCCAGAGCGGTCCTTGGATACGGGCTACATGGTCTGTACCGGTGGGGACGAGACCTACGGACGATTTGTCGAGCGTCCCTACGCTGCGATTCTCGAAGAGCGATTGGATCGGCGTTGTCTGAACCTGGGCAGCCTTTTCTGTGGCGTTGAAGCGTTGTGTCGCGACGAAGGCCTGTTCAAGCTGCTGAATGGGGCCGAGCTTTGTATTCTACAGGCACCCGATGTTCTGCGTCAGTCGAATCATTATTACCAGGTCCACCCCCGTCGCAATGATCGGGTGCTGACCCCTACATCGGATCTTATTGATCTTTACCCCGAGGTTGATTTTACCGACGTACACTTTGTGTGCCACCTGATGCGCCTGTTGAAGAGACATCAGGACGCTCGTTTCGAAGTTGTGGTCGAGGAGTTGCGCCGCAATTGGGTGCGACAAATCAGTGATTTGCTGCAAAGGTTGGACACACCGGTCATTCTGCTGGCGCTGAAGGTTTTGGAGAATAAAGACGGTGGCGACCTGGTCGAGAGGAGTGGAGTCGCGATCTCGCAGCAGATGGTAGAAGCCGTTCGTCCGTTCAGCGCAGAATGTGTCGAACTGCCCACCTATGTATCCGGCCAATCTGACGCGCTGGAGGACATGCTGTTCGGCACCCTGCAACAGCCCATGGCCGAACATATGATCGGTCCGGCTGCGCATAGAAGCATTGCGGACGCGCTGTTGGGGCCGATTCAGGACGTGAACTGAAAAAGGCCCGCCATTGGGCGGGCCTTTATAGCTTTCCGTCGAAACGACTTGTTTATGCTCAGCCCAGTTTCTCGGTGAGTTCCGGGACGGCCTGGAACAGGTCTGCGACCAGTCCGAAGTCGGCGACCTGGAAGATCGGGGCTTCTTCGTCCTTGTTGATCGCAACGATGACCTTCGAGTCCTTCATGCCCGCCAGGTGCTGGATTGCGCCCGAGATGCCGACGGCGACATACAGATCAGGGGCAACAACCTTGCCGGTCTGACCCACCTGCCAGTCGTTCGGGGCGTAGCCCGAGTCGACCGCGGCGCGCGAGGCACCAACCGCGGCGCCCAGTTTGTCGGCCAGACCTTCGATCAGTTTGAAGTCCTCTTCCGAGCCGACACCACGGCCGCCCGAGACGACAACACCAGCCGAGGTCAGTTCCGGACGGTCGCTCTCGGCCACCTTGTCCTCGACCCACGACGACAGGCCTTCGGAACCCGGAACCGAGATGGTTTCAACCGGGGCCGCGCCGCCTTCGCCGGCAGCATCAAAGCTGGCGGTCCGCAGGGTGACGACTTTCTTGGCGTCGTTCGATTTCACAGTCTGGATCGCGTTACCCGCATAGATCGGACGCTCGAAGGTCGAGCCATCAACAACGCCGGACGCATCCGAGATCACCATCACGTCCAACAGCGCGGCGACGCGCGGCATGACGTTCTTGGCGTCGGTGGTGGCGGGGGCAACGATATGCTCATAGCCATCGGCCAGCGACACGATCAGCGCCGCAGTCGATTCCGCCAGGCGGTGACCCAGAGAGTCGTCTTCGGCGACCAGAACTTTCGACACACCATCGATCTTAGCGGCGGCCTCACCGGCAGCGGCGGCAGATCCACCTGCGGCCAGAACGGTCACGTCGCCCAGAGCCTTCGCGGCGTTGACGGCCTTGGCGGTGGCGTCCAGCGACAGCTCACCATTGTTGACTTCAGCGAGAAGAAGAACAGCCATTACACAGCCCCCGCTTCTTTGAGTTTCTCGACCAGCTCGTCGACCGAGCCCACGACGATACCGGCGGCGCGCGCCGGCGGCTCTTCGGTTTTGACCACTTCCAGACGCGGCGTGACGTCGACGCCGTAATCTGCGGCGGTCTTCTCATCCAGAGGCTTCTTCTTCGCCTTCATGATGTTGGGCAGCGACGCATAGCGCGGCTCGTTCAGGCGCAGGTCAACGGTCACGATGGTCGGCATCTTGACGCTGATGGTCTGCAGGCCGCCGTCGACCTCACGGGTGATCTTGGCACTGTCGCCTTCGATGTCCAGCTCGGACGCGAAGGTGCCTTGGCTCCAGCCCAGCAGGGCCGACAGCATCTGGCCGGTGGCGTTCATGTCGTTGTCGATCGCCTGCTTGCCCGCCAGAACGATGCCCGGCTGCTCTTCCTCGACCACTTTGGCCAGGATTTTCGCAACGGCCAGAGGCTCGATATCGGTGTGCACGTCATCCGCCGCAACAACCAGGATCGCGCGGTCGGCGCCCATGGCCAGCGCGGTGCGCAGGGTTTCCTGCGCCTGCTTGACGCCGATCGAAACGGCAACAACTTCGTCAGCCTTGCCTGCTTCTTTCAGGCGGATCGCTTCTTCCACCGCAATCTCGTCGAACGGGTTCATCGACATTTTGACATTGGCGAGATCAACACCGCTACCGTCCGCTTTCACGCGAACCTTAACGTTATAGTCAATCACGCGTTTGACAGGCACGAGTACCTTCATTTTGCGCTTGCTCCTCACAAAAAACGGTAAGCCGCGTTGCGACTCCACCAATGCTCTCGGACGTCTGAATAGCGTCTGAATTCGTCGTGCAACAGAGCAAAATCGTCACGTCATGGGCTTGGGACGTCGCGTTTCGTGTTTTTTGACGTTGCGGCCTGAAACTTAGCGGTTCGCGCCCGCCCTTAGGGCCGGGGCTCCGCCCTTCCGGTCACCGCAGTGTCCACAGGACACTGCGCCGCTTTCAGCGGTTCGCGCCGGGGACCCACAGCACATCCTGCGTGCCGTTTTCATTGGCGCAGCGCGCGGCGACGAAGAACCAGTCGCTGAGGCGGTTGAGGTATTTCACAGCTACCTCGTTCACCGGCTCCATGTTGGTCAGTTCCACCGCCAGCCGCTCGGTCCGACGCGAGACGGTCCGGCACACGTGCAGTTGCGCCGCCAGCCGCGATCCACCGGGCAGAATGAAGCTGCGCAGCGGTTCCAGCGATTCGTTCATGGCGTCGATCTCGGCCTCAAGCCGGTCAATCTGGGCTGGAACGATGCGCAACGGGGGATAGTCGGCCTCGGCGTCCCTTTCCATCTCGGGGCGGCAGAAGTCAGCGCCCAAATCGAACAGATCATTTTGTATGCGGGACAGGGCCGCGTCGACCTCGCCTTCGGCCTCGGTACGGGCCACGCCGACGAATGAGTTCAATTCGTCCACAGTGCCATAGGCCGCGACGCGACCAGAGTATTTGGCAACCCGTTCACCATTGCCAAGCGCGGTTTTTCCGTCATCGCCGGTGCGGGTATAAATCTTGTTCAGAACGACCATTTACTGTGCTCCTTGTCCACGCAGCCAGACGTAGAGCACGATGAGTACGACGGCAATGAACTGAAACAGGATACGCAGGCGCATCATCTTGTTGCTTTTCATTGCGGCAGCCTTACCGCTTTTGCCGAAGTTTGAAATGCCGATCGCAAGCACAACGACAACAGCCGCCATAGCCAACAGTAAGATGACCATCAAAAGGTCCATGGGTACACCGTCCGGGTTTCTTGTTTCCTTAGGATATCATCTAGACCCGTGGGTGTGAAAAGCGAACGGGTAATTTCGCCTTAGACGTCAGTAAGGATGCGGTCGATGGTGCGGGTCGGCAGAATGCGGCGCAGATATCCGGCGATATAAGTCGGCGTTGTCACATAATATCTGGCACGGGGGCGCTTTGCCTCAACCGCGTGGGCCAGCTTGTCGGTCACGGCCGAGGCGGGCAGTTCAAACCGGTCGGGGCCCGAGGATTCGTACAATCTTTTCAACAGGTAGGACTCGTAGCGATCCCGCAGGGCCGAGTTCTCCCAGTTTATGAAACGCTCGAAGAAGGGAATCGAGTTTTCTCGGATTTTCGACGTGATTGGGCCGGGTTCGATCAAGATTACTTTGATGTCGGAATCGGCCAATTCCAGGCGCAGCGTGTCCGTCAGACCTTCGACTGCGTATTTCGTGGCCACGTAGGCGCCGCGCCACGGATAAGCGACCAAGCCCAGAACCGACGAATTCTGAACGATTCGCCCGTGCCCCTGCGCCCGCATAACCGGAATCACTTGCCGGGTCAGCTCGTGCCAGCCAAAGAAGTTGGCCTCGAAAATCAGGCGAAGACCATCCGTCGGTAAGTCTTCGACCGCGCCGGGCAAACCATGCGCCCCGTTGTTGAATAGTGCATCCAGTGTGCCGCTGGTGGCCTCGAACACCGAAGCCAGACCAGAGGTGATGCTGTCGGCGTCGGTGTAGTCAATGCGCGGGCTTTCAAACCCCTGTGCGCGCAGTCGGTCGCAATCGCGTTGCTGACGGCAGGATGCGAACACCCGCCAGCCGCGGGCGCGCATGCCATGCGCCGCATCCAGACCAATACCTGAGGAACAACCGGTGATAAGAATGGTTTTCTGCATGATCTTCCTGAATCCGAACCTTACTTATAGCTATTGCGCGGTTCGGGTCAGGACAATGTCACGACCGCGTTAGTTTGAGATTTTTCTCACCAGCGAGGCAGAAACCCACCCGACCTGTTGCAGCGGCACCACGCGAAGACGTAGCCAGCCGGTGCCGGATTCGCTGAGCACCTCGACCTTCTGGCCGATGGTGGCCTTGCCAATGATCGGGTAGATCGTACCTGGCCCGTCGCGCATGTTCACACGCGTGCCGGATATTTCGCGGATGTCTTTTTCGGGCTCCGGAATGGCGGGCGTTTCTGCGGTATCTTCCGGCGTCTCACCGGTGATTTGGCGCAGCCCGGTCACGCCATCTTCAAGAGAGGCTAGCGTGATGTTGGCGCTTTGATCTTCAAATACCGACAGGCCTGAGAAAGATGCGAGGCTGGCGTCATCCGCTATGAACTCAACCACCTCTTCCGGGACGGGCGTTGGCTCAGCCCGCACTGATGGGGTTCGGATTGTGACGGTGGTCACAAGCTCTTCGACGCGTACGGACGCGACCGTCGTGTTTGAGGCTGAAGCAATCCGAACAGGTTTTTCGGGCATTTCTGCACGCAGGCCGCGCGGTTCAAAATCCGGCCCGTCGCTCATCACGTAAAAGCACCAGCCGAGTGCAACGAAAGTTATAACAATAAGGCGCGTCATGGCGCATCCCCCGGTAATCGTAAGAAACTAGAAATAGGCAGCAGTCTAATTTTTTCAGGGTACCATATTTCCGACCTTAAGTCGAAAAACGGGGGAAATCGGGAGGTTGTCTCCCCCTGTTGCAAAAAGCGCCACTTGTCCCCAGCAAAATACATGCTGCTTGCTTTACCAGCGCGCTCTTGCGGCGTATCACATCATGTATGACCGATACAATCGACGACCCCAACATGGAGGCCCCTGACAACGGGGGCGAGATAGCTGAACCGCTGCGCCGCGCAATTGGCGAACGCTATCTGACCTATGCGCTGTCTACCATCATGCACCGTGCGCTGCCGGATGCGCGCGACGGGCTGAAGCCGGTTCACCGGCGAATCCTCTACGCGATGCGCGAGTTGCGACTCAGTGCGACGGGTGGGTTCCGTAAGTCCGCGAAGATTTCCGGTGACGTGATGGGCAACTATCACCCGCATGGTGACGCGGCGATTTACGACGCGATGGCGCGTCTGGCGCAGGACTTCAACGTTCGCTATCCGCTGGTCGACGGGCAGGGGAACTTCGGTAACATCGACGGCGATAACCCGGCGGCCTCGCGTTACACCGAGGCGCGGATGACCATCGTGGCCGAGGCGCTGCTTGAGGGCCTAAACGAAGACGCCGTCGATTTCCGCGATAACTATGACGGCACGCTGACCGAGCCGGTCGTGCTGCCCGCGCAGTTCCCGAACTTGCTGGCCAATGGTGCCAGCGGTATCGCGGTAGGCATGGCGACGAATATCCCGCCGCACAATATCTCGGAACTCTGTGACGCCTGTCTGCATCTGATCAAAACGCCGGACGCGCGCGACGACACCCTGTTGAATTACGTGCCCGGTCCGGATTTCCCGACCGGCGGCGTGATCGTCGAGCCGCCCGAGAACATCGCTCAGGCCTATCGCACCGGGCGCGGCTCGTTCCGTCTGCGCTGTAAGTATGAGGTCGAGGATCTGGGCCGCGGTCAGTGGCAGATCATCGTCACCGAGATTCCCTATCAGGTTCAGAAATCCAAGCTGATCGAAAAGATCGCCGAGCTGATCCAGACCAAGAAAATCCCGATCCTCGCCGATGTGCGTGACGAATCCGCCGATGACATCCGCCTGATCCTGGAGCCGCGCTCCAAGAACGTGGACCCCGAGGTGCTGATGGGCATGCTCTATCGCAACTCGGACCTAGAGGTGCGGTTCAGCCTAAACATGAACGTGCTGATCGACGGGGTGACGCCCAAGGTCTGCTCGATGAAGGAAGTGCTGCGCGCCTTCCTCGATCACCGGCAAGAGGTGCTGATCCGCCGGTCGCGTCACCGCATGGCGAAGATCGACCATCGTTTGGAGGTCTTGGAAGGCTTTATCGTCGCCTTCCTGAACCTCGACCGTGTGATCGACATTATCCGCTATGACGACGACCCCAAGGCCGCGCTGATGCGCGAGGATTGGGGCATCGACCATGTCCGTGCGACCAGCGAGGCGGATTATGTCTCGCCCAAGCCGGGCGAGGGCGAGCTGTCCGAAGTTCAGGTCGACGCGATCCTCAACATGCGCCTGCGCAGCTTGCGCCGTCTGGAAGAGATGGAACTGGTCCGCGAACGTGATGAGTTGATGCTAGAACGCGCCAACCTCGAAGACCTGCTGGCTGATCCGGGCCTGCAATGGGCCAAGATTGCCGAGCAGTTGAAAGAGACCAAGAAGACCTTCGGCAAAGACTACGAAGGCGGCGCACGTCGGACTCAGTTTGCCGAAGCGGGGCAGGTCGAAGAGGTTCCGCTTGAGGCGATGATCGACAAAGAACCGATCACGGTCGTCTGCTCTCAGATGGGCTGGATTCGCGCCATGACCGGCCATATCGACCTGAAGCGAGAGCTGAAGTTCAAAGATGGTGACGGTCCACGTTTCATATTCCATGCGGAAACGACGGACCGGCTGCTGGTGTTTGCTTCGAACGGGCGATTCTACACCGTCAGTGCCGCCAACCTGCCGGGTGGGCGCGGCATGGGCGAACCGCTGCGTCTGATGGTCGACCTGCCGAACGAAGCGCAGATCATCGACATTCTGATCCACAAGCCGGGGCGCAAGCTGCTGGTGGCCTCGGATGCGGGTAACGGCTTTATGGTGCCCGAGGATGATGTGCTGGCCCAGACCCGAAACGGCAAACAGGTGCTGAACGTTAAAGGCGACGAGACAGCGATGATCTGTAAACCAGTAGCGGGCGACCACGTGGCCGTTGTGTCTCAGAACGGTAAGTTCCTTGTGTTCCCGACAGAAGAACTGCCCGAGATGACCCGCGGCAAGGGCGTGCGTTTGCAGAAATACAACATGGCGCGCGGTCGTCAGGGGACGCTGGAGCTGGATGGGGGCCTCTCTGATATCACCACCTTCAACTGGGAAGAGGGCTTGAAA
This sequence comes from Ruegeria atlantica, assembly GCA_013032095.1. Classification (GTDB taxonomy): domain Bacteria; phylum Pseudomonadota; class Alphaproteobacteria; order Rhodobacterales; family Rhodobacteraceae; genus Ruegeria; species Ruegeria atlantica_E. The sequence continues at coordinate 115,969 of WQBJ01000014.1, forward strand.
TGGTCTATGGGTGGCGACAAAACCCGGCACGAGGCTGATATGTCCCAATGGTTAGCCAAGCGCGCCAGCGTCGGGAAAAAGCCGCCCTATGGGTTCCCGCGGGACTATAAATTCTCGTGATCTGAGCGTGGTTTCGGGCGAATTCCGCCGATACGGCTTGGCACAGGCCGTATCGGTGCGCTAGATCAAAGAAAAACAGGCCTATTGAGAAGAGATCATGCTGCGCATTCTGACCCTGATTACCGGACTGACCCTCATGGGTGCTTGTACGCAGACGCAGGTTTACGAAGAACCTGAAGAGCTGGGTGAGTTCAAGCTCAGGGTCAACTACGCTTTTGCAGATAAGGCAGTTCAGGGGCCCGTGTCCCGTGATGCGACACCGGATGAATGGACGGCCTCGATTCAGAATGCGGTTGATATCCGACTTGGTCGATATGAGGGCGCTCAGGAATACGATATCGGCATCAGCCTGGAAGGTTACATGCTGGCCCCTCCGGGCATCCCGGTGATCTACAACCCCAAAAGCACGGCTATCGTTCTGGTCAATGTCTACGACGTGAAGGAAAAAGAGTTCCTTGCCAAGGGTAAGCAGTTCCAGGTTCTGGAAGATACGACAGGCGGCAGTGCCCTTAAAGGGTCCGGTCACGAGCGCACCAAAGAAGAACAAATGAGCGGTCTCGCTCTGAAAGTTGCTGACCGGGTTGAAGAGTGGTTGGCCGAGGAACATCAAGAGAACGGCTGGTTCGATCGGCGCCCTGACCTGATCCAGCCGCTGGAATCCGACGTGGTGACGCAAAATCCGGCATCATAAACGGGTTTTAACGCAGGATGTGCTTGATTTTCCCCTTTGAACCAAATATCTCGCGCGCGCAGATGTAACCACGGGACCAAGGGTCCCCCAAATCGCAAAAGGGCGCCTGAGGAATGGCAAAGGAAAAGTTTGAGCGTACAAAACCGCACGTCAACATCGGCACGATTG
>WQBJ01000140.1 GCA_013032095.1 Ruegeria atlantica
TGGTCATCGGCAACGAGGCCTATACCAGCAAGACCAGATCCTGGGATGGGGTGATTGAAGAAAATCTCGGCGCCGCAAAGACCATCACTGATGGGGAAATTCGCGTCGATCGGGATGTGAATGGCGCACGAGGCTTCTTGCTTCGCGCGCTCTATGGCGACTTAGGCCAGTCTCAGGCAGCGGCGTGACTTATGTTGCGTTCGTTGCGGGATTAACGAAGTGTCGGGTTGGCGAGAGCATTCACACCATCACACTCGGAAATAGGCACACCACTGCATATCAGGTATCTGCAACCAACCGGGGTTGTGTTAAGAAGTCAGCTCCGCTGACCTATAGCCGCATATTTTTCAATAACTGCCTCAGTCTGCATTGAAGGCATGTAGCATAAAGTGCCAGAATAGGAAGTTTCCGTGTCAAACAGCGGAATGCATGCCTTGTAACTATAAAATTTTGGGCGGTTTTCGGTATTACTCTCGTTTGTATCTACTTGGGCGGAGACTCAAGGAACAGACCCAAGACTACTTTGATACTGCAGATAGAACTGAAAAGTACGAGATGAGAGCCGTGGGTTTACCCGCAAACTATTTAGCACTTGATGACTTTGGAGGCCTGCAATGCCTATACGCCGGTTTTGCCGAAGCAGTCGCTGCCAAAGGGTATCAGATATACACCGTCAATCGAGCAAAGGCGGGACCGCTTCCGCATTTTTCGGCCGCACTGGAGCAGATCGACGGGGTGGTGCAGTCTCCCCAAACATATCGTGTTGCAAATATCCTGCCAAACTCAATGAGAAAAACGCGCGGCTGGGTTCAGCGCATTCGGCTGAATCAAATGATCGGCCGCTCAAACCTTGATCACGTAGTTTGCTGGAACGCCCCACCCGACCGGTATATGAGAACGAAGCATCGAAAATTCGTTTTCTACGATCACGGCTATTCTTCGATCAACAAAGTGAACACGTGGCGGCAGAAACAGTTATCAAGAATGAACGGGATCATTAGCGTTTCGGAGTCCAACAAACGCTTACTTCTGGATTTATGGCAGTATCAGGGCCCGGTTCATGTTGTTAGCAACCCTCTGCGTCAGGCGATCGCCCGTCAAAGCTTGAACAAAAGGAATACACCGACAAAAGAGTTCCGAATTACTTGCGCTGCGCGCTTGATATCTTTCAAAGGGATCGCGAGCGTGATCCACGCGACTTCCTATCTGATCGATCGAGGTTACCCCGTTAAACTCACGATCGCTGGAGATGGACCCGAAGCTCCGACACTGAAAGAGACCGCGCAAAAACTGTTACCAAAGGACAAAGTGGCGTTTCTTGGTCTGGTACAGGACATGGCTGCGTTGTTCGATGAGACCGATATATTCGTCGCGCCCTCGCTTCGCGAACCTTTCGGCCTTTCTCCTCTTGAGGCGCTGGCTTCGGGAATACCGACCGTTCTATCAAACATTGACGGTCACCCCGAGATTTTGCCTTTCGAAGGCGCAGCGACATTAGTTGAGCCTGAATTATCCGTCAGGGAATACGTTCAATTGGGATCGACAAACGAGAAACTGCCGGAATACGTTTATTTTCCATCACTTCAGTCAATCGCGGAACCAAAGGCGCTGGCGCCAGATTCGCTCGCAGAAGCCTTGTCTCGGGTGATCGAAACATACGCAGATCACGCCAATACGGCCTATGAGGCAGCGCAACAGATACGCATCGGTAGCAGCATCGAGAATTATACAGATAATCTCTTGGACATTTTTGGAAAAGTGTTTTGAGCCTCATATCAAGGCGCCGCAGCCAGAGTGCTCAAAGCGCTTTGCAATACACTCCCAATCTGTCTCAGGCTGCTTCGGAAGATTCTTGGGGTAAAAACGAGTGTTTGTTCTGGGTGGCCATGCCGGAACCACGTTTGATAAAGTGGGTTGAACGACTTTGCCTTCCGCTGAAAGAGCGCAATGCTGCTGTTGAACGCCGTTAGGAGGTCTTCCTGACCTTAAAAGAGCAAGACGCTCGGTATGTATGCGATAGACATTCCGGAGAGATTGGGGTGCGAATTGAGTATTGCTGGCGCCAGGGCTTATACACCTCCTGCCAGAACCAGCGAACTGCGTGGAGCCGTTCCTAAGTAAATACCGGTGTATGTGATCGTGGTGCAACCGATGCCCGTACAGCAAAGACGCAGGGCTGAACCTTCAGAAAGCCCTGCGTTCGACCGTTTGAGTTATGCGGATTCCATGGGGCCGCCCGCCTCTTTCCAAGCACCAATGCCGCCGATGTTTGTGACAGCGGTATATCCCATTTCGATGAGCGTTTTGCCTGACAGCGCAGCCTGACCGCCAAGGCCGCAGAACAGGTAGATGTTGGCGTCTTTTTGAAGGGCCTCATTGTGGAAACCCATTTCGGTGTCGGCCGCGAATTCAATAAAGCCGCGTGGGATGCGCACGGCGCCTGCGATAGTGCCCGTCTTTTCGATTTCGGAACTGTCCCGGACATCTACAAAAACACCACCACCTGCGGCGTGAATCTTTACGGCTTCTTCCGAAGTCAATTTTGGAACGGCCGCATTGGCTTCATCGAGATAGGTTTGTGCAGATTTCATGGGAGCTTCTCCATTTTGAAATTGAAGGAGAGCCGACAGAAAAAGGCGGTTCTCCAGTTTCATCCGACCTCAGCGGATTTTGCGCGGTAGTGTCGTCAAACCCAGCCTCATCCAACAGAGGTGTCGCGTGGTTCCGGGTCGATCCACCAGCAAACGTGCCGTAGACTAGTACAACGGATTTTGAGTTCACCTCTTGGATATATGCTGCCGAGCCGAGGTTAAGAGTAGAGGCGGCTGCCGTTGCAGAGAGGGCTTTAAGGGCAGTTTGATGTTTTATAAAAACTGGCATTTCCCAAGTAGAACTCCATTTGAATGATGTTGAACATGATTTTCGCGTCCGATCCATCCCGTGGAACCAGTTGTTGCGTATTCGGGCCTCTGACGCACAACCTGAACGGGGTTCAGGCCCCGGCAGCGGTGTCAATCTGGACGCCGGTCTGATATACAAGCAACCAGACGCCTACACCTTCAGAGCCTCTTGAGGGGCAAGTTCCTCTTGCGAGAATTCATAAAACAGCACCGCTTGAGTTTCCTGCCTCAATCCCGCCATCACTAAATCCCCCCATTCAATGCAGGAATTGATACACCGAGATGGCCTTCGACCAAGGAAAAGCTTTTCAACAAAAAAGCTCTGAACAGATCTCAGAAATCGGTACAGGATTTGGCAGTCTAAAGTTGAGTGGCCATTATTTGTGTTCTGTGCGGAAGGTGCTGGAGAAGTCGGAGCGTCCGTTTTGCAAAAGGGCAAAAAACGCAAAATGAGCACCTTTCTCGCCGACGGTTTTAGATGTGTCGATTCCGCCGAAGATGCCGCAAAGCTCAGTAGGTGTCTCGCCCGTATGGAGGACCTCTCCGATTTTTGTTCTTACAAGGAAAAGTCGTTTGAGGCGCTCAATCTCCGCCCCGACAGCAGTGTTGCCGATGTAGCCTGCGGGCTTGGTTTCGATTTGCTTAAGCTACGTCGCTTGGTGCCTCGCGGTTTCGTGACTGGCTATGATATTAGCGAGGAATTCGTCGCCGCATCTCGGCATCTGGCTGCCCCATACGGCTCGGTTCGTGTGGTCCAAGGCGACATACAGTGGATAGACTGCGAAGACAGCGTCTTTGACGCAGTCCGGATCGACCGGTCGTTGCAGCACATTGAAGATCCGGATCTAGCAATTTCGGAAATGACTCGGATGACAAAAGGCGGTGGGACCGTGGTGGCTGCAGAACCCGATTGGTCATCCTATCAACTGGCGTCGGACAACCCGGAAATCTCGGCAACCGTTGAAGCGGAATTCAGATCAACAATTCGAAACCCGGTGATTGGCCGGCAATTGGTTGACTTCATGTGTAGGCACCTGGAAATCCAGCACCATGGCGTCCATCCGCTCTTGCTCCGGAGCCATTCGGATGCAGAGATAATTTTCGACATCGCTCAAAGCGTTCAACGGTGTTGCCAACAAGGTCTGATTGAAAACCCAGCAGGCCAAATCTTTCTGGAAAATCTGTCCAGACGTTCCCAAAATGGCACATTTTTTGCACTCCTGAACATTCACGTCGTGTCAGGCGTCAAGCGATAGGTGTAGCGAACGCGGCATGGCTGCTCAGCTTTTAACGAGTTCCAAGCTAAAATTCCAAAAGCGGATCCGAATTTTCTGTCTCATGTGGTTGGAACGGTGCCTAACTCGAACTCCGTTTCTCCCACCACAGGATCGTCCGTCATGCTTGAAACGGGCAATTTGAAGGGAGTAAGAACTCCAGTACCCAGATCGGTTTGTTTGAGTTGGATCGAGTGATCAGGCCGGATTTTTTCCCAGAAGCGGAACGCTCCGCTTCCAAGCGTGGTTTCTGCACCGTCGATATCCAACCCGTTTCTACCCTGTAGGATCACGCTCCGTTTTGCAAAGCACAAGATCGCTTCCTTTGAGAAATGCGCACCTTTAAACACGATTATGCTAAAGCCAGTTCATGGTATTGTATCGGCAATAGGCGCCGATACGGGCACTTTGCTCAACCCGAGCCCTGAATTTGCGATAGGTCCCGTTTCTCTCAACGCCCGCGACACAATTTCGGGTGAGGTTCGGGTCGCCATCGATTTTCGCAATCATGACGATCAGGGGCGACGGAAATCAATGGGTCCTGGCCCTGAGCAATACCTTGGTGTCTCGAATGGGTTTTAGAGGCGTCTCGCAAGGATTGATCAGATCGAACACGCGATTGAGGCTTAAGGTTCCCTCAGAACACTTGAAGAAACCAGCGAAATGGGCCCATTTTCCGTGAGGGTCCGTGAGGGTCCGTGAGGGTCCGTGAGGGTCCGTGAGGGTCCGTGAGGGTCCGTGAGGGTCCGTGAGGGTCCGTGAGGGTCCGTGAGGCGGGGGATATGTTCGGGATATGCCCGCTGGAAGTTCCTCAAAACAGATGATGGCTGGACGAAAGGGCTGTCTTGTTGGGCCACTTTTTTTGTTCGGAATGGAGCTCGTTAACCGTCAGCCGGATCAACAAGGGTGTGCGTGTGAGTAACCAGAGCGCGGCAAT
>WQBJ01000141.1 GCA_013032095.1 Ruegeria atlantica
CGCTGATCGAAGCCCTGATCAACCAGGAACTCGGTGAGCCCTTCCGCCGCGACGCAATGAAAAAACCCGTCGCCGTCGCAGGCATCGACGCCGCAGACATGACACCTCAAGCCGAGGCGTAACGTACCTAACGACCATCCGGGTCATAACGTGACCCGGATGGTTATGGACCAGGCCCGCAGGCCACCCGATTTAGACAAAGGAAACAAGATGCAAGCGTTGAGTGCATCCAAATCGCCCTGGACCTGGGCGCGATCTTTCGTGCAGACAAACGGCCACGGAATACTTGTATCCGTAGTTGTGGCGGTCGCCGCTAAATTTTTGTCCGAGCACTACGGCGCTCCGGCGATGTTGATGGCGCTTTTGCTGGGTATTGCGTTCCATTTCCTTTCCGAGGACGACGCCGGTGGGTGCCGTGCTGGCATCGAATTCACCGCTCGTACCGTGCTGAGATTTGGCGTTGCCTTGCTGGGCGCTCGGATCTCGATAGAGCTGATGATGAATCTCGGGGCCGACCTGATCGTCGTTGTCATCGCAGGTGTGATTCTGACGATCCTGTTCGGCCTTCTGGGCGCACGGGTGCTTGGGCGAGGCTGGCGGTTCGGGGTGTTGACCGGCGGTTCGGTTGCGATCTGCGGAGCCTCGGCCGCGATGGCCTTGTCTGCCATTTTGCCAAAGAACGAACATTCTGAGCGCAATCTGATCTTCACCGTGTTGTCGGTTACCGTTTTGTCGACCATCGCGATGATCGCCTATCCGATACTGACCGAGGCCTTCAATTTCGATGACGACATATCGGGCGTGTTCCTGGGCGGTACAATCCACGATGTGGCACAGGTGGTAGGTGCGGGCTTCTCGGTCTCGGACCAGACGGGCGAGGTTGCCACGCTGGTTAAGCTGATCCGCGTTGCGATGCTGGCTCCGGTTGTTCTGGTTATCTCATTCGTGGTGCGTCGCCACGCAGAGTTCAACGAGGAAGACGGCAAGCGCCCACCTATCCTGCCGATGTTCGTGGTCGGTTTTCTGATTTTTGCGGCTATGAACTCGATGGGTCTGATCCCCGAGGTCGTCTCGACAGCTATGGCCAGCCTCAGCCGCTGGGCTCTGCTGATATCGATTGCCGCAGTGGGGATGAAGACATCACTCAGACGGATCTTGGACGTGGGCGGTCAGGCCATTGCGCTGATCGTGGCCGAAACCGTCTTTATCGCCGTGCTTGTACTGGTTGGCGTCTACCTCGTGCATTACTAAAGGCATCGGGCCTGATATCAGGCCTGATGCTCGTTAATCCGGTTGTCTTTTGGTCCATTCCGACCTACTCACAACCTCACCTCGGGGTGCGTGCCCTGCCGCGCTGAGATGCCATTGGCGAACCCGTTGAACCTGAACCGGCTAGAACCGGCGGAGGGAAAGGTAACGGTTTCATCCACCCTTGCCCTCTCGCCGCAATGGAGGATGACATGAAACATCTGATGATTGCTGCGGGACTTCTGAGCGCAACTGCGGCCGTTGCCGCCGACAAGCCTCAGCTGACCGTTTATACCTATGACAGCTTCGTTTCGGACTGGGGCCCCGGCCCAAAGGTTGAAGAGGCCTTTGAGGCGGTGTGCGACTGTGATTTGAACCTTGTCGGTGTCGAGGATGGTGCAGCTTTGTTGTCCCGCATCCGGCTTGAGGGTGAAAATTCGGACGCGGATGTGGTGCTTGGTCTGGACACGAACCTGATCACCGCAGCAAAAGAGACCGGTCTTTTTGCACCCAACTCGGTCAGCGCTGAATACGCGCTGCCGATTGAATGGTCGGATGACGTATTCACCCCCTACGACTGGGGCTATTTCGCCTTTGTGCAAAACGCGGAATCTGCTGCGCCTGCCAATTTCCGTGAACTGGCCGATAGTGAAACCAAGATCATCATTCAGGACCCGCGGTCATCAACACCCGGCCTTGGGCTGCTGTTGTGGGTCAAAGCCGCCTATGGTGACGAGGCGCCCGAAATCTGGGCAGGACTTGCCGACAACATCGTGACCGTCACCAAGGGCTGGTCCGAGGCGTATGGCCTGTTTCTGGACGGTGAAGCGGACATGGTCCTCAGCTACACCACATCACCGGCCTACCACCTGATCGCCGAGGATGACGCCAGCAAAGCAGCCGCCGCCTTTGACGAAGGTCACTATATGCAGGTTGAGGTTGCAGCAAAGCTGGCAGGTACGGATCAGCCGGAATTGGCAGATCAGTTTCTGGAGTTCATGGTCTCGGATGCCTTTCAGGAAATCATTCCGACGACAAACTGGATGTATCCGGCAGTGACCCCGGCTTCGGGTCTGCCCGAAGGGTTCGACACGCTGATCACTCCAAAAAAATCCCTGCTGTTCAGCCCGGAAGAGGCTGCAGAAGTGCGGGATCAGGCGCTTGCGGAATGGCTGGGCGCGCTCAGCCAGTAAGCCCCTGGCCGGGTGTTGGCGCGGCGGCTCTGGTCGCTGCGCTTATACTGGGTACACTGGCGGCAGTAGCCCTGCGTGCGGATGCTGCGGGCGGGTTCGGTCGAGCTGACTGGGTTGCCTTGCGCTTTACGCTGGTACAAGCGGTGCTGTCTGCGGTGTTCAGTGCTGCGTTGGCCATTCCGGTCGCGCGCGCACTTGCCCGGCGTCGATTTCCGGGTCGGCGAGCTCTGATCGCATTGTTAGGTGCGCCTTTCATCCTGCCGGTCATCGTAGCGATCCTTGGTCTGTTGCAGGTCTTCGGCCGGGCAGGGTGGATCTCTGACATGATGGGGCTGTTTGGCCTACCGCCTCTGCGCATTTACGGGTTGCACGGCGTGGTCCTGGCACATGTGTTTTTCAACCTGCCTCTGGCAACGCGCCTGATCCTGCAGGCATGGCAGGAAATCCCGGCAGAGCGATTCCGTCTTGCGGCACAATTGGGCTGTGACGGTATAGCGATGTTTAGGCTCATCGAATTGCCCATGCTTAAATGCATACTGCCAGGCGTTTTGGCTGTAATCTTTGCAATCTGCCTGACAAGCTTCGCTGTAGCGTTGACCCTCGGAGGAGGGCCGCGAGCTACAACAATCGAACTCGCGATCTATCAGGCTTTCACCTATGACTTCGATCTCGGTCGGGCGGCACTGCTCTCTGCATTGCAACTGGCCCTGACCGTTGTCGCAGCACTGGCAGCCCTCAAGTTTTCACGCGGTGATGGGTTTGGGGCAGGACTGGACCGCGCCATTCGCCGTTGGGACGGAGGCGCGCCAGCTCTCGATTTGTTTTGGATCGGAGCCGCTGCAGCGTTCCTGCTACTGCCACTGGCAGCAGTTGTGATTTCCGGTCTCGCAGGGTTGTTTGAGATGCCCGCCTTGGTGTTCCGCGCCGCGCTAACCTCGGTTCTGGTCGCCACAGCCAGTACTGCTGTTTTGCTGCTGCTTGCACTGCCAATGGCCATGGCTGTTGCAACCGGGCGGTACGGGGTCTTGGAACTCAGCGGTATTTTGGGGCTGGCGGCCTCGCCATTGGTGATTGGCACGGGCCTGTTCATCCTGATCCGCCCGATTGCCAACCCGACGGCACTGGCTCTGCCGGTGACCGCACTTGTGAATGCGGTCATGGCCCTGCCATTTGCGCTGCGTATTCTGGTGCCAGCAGCGCGAGACGTGGTGGCACGGCATGGGCGGCTCGCCCTGTCGCTGGACATGAGCAAGAGGACATTTTTCACCCGCGTTTTGCTGCCCCGCATGCGCCCGCAAATCCGCTTTGCCGCTGGCCTGTCGGCTGCGTTGTCGATGGGCGATCTGGGGGTGATCGCTCTGTTCGCCGATCCGCAGATCGCAACACTGCCGTTGCAGATTTACCGCTTGATGGGCGCGTACCAGATGCAGGCTGCTGCCGGAGCGGCGTTGCTGTTACTGCTCCTGTCGATGGGGGCATTCTGGCTATTGGATCGCGGAGGGCGTCTGCATGCTGAAACTTGACGGTTGCCTCATTGAGAACGGGAACTTCTCGTTGCGGGCCGATTTCACAGTGGAGACCGGCTCCAGCGTGGCGATCATCGGCCCATCCGGAGCAGGTAAGTCGACGCTGCTTGAGGCGATTGCCGGGTTCCGTGATCTCACGCAGGGGCAAATCCTGTGGAACGGAAAACGTATCTCTGACCTCACTCCGGGCAAACGCCCGCTGGCAATGCTGTTTCAGGATGGCAATCTGTTTCCTCATCTAACGGTCGAGCAAAACATCGCCTTGGGCCTGCACCCGAACGGGCGACTGTCGACCCAAGAACAAGCGGAAGTCCAAACTGCGCTGGACCGCGTCGCCCTGCCTGGTCTGGGCGATCGAAAACCCGCGGAATTGTCCGGTGGTCAACAAAGCCGGGTGGCATTGGCACGGGTGCTGGTGCAACGCCGTCAGATATTGCTGTTGGACGAGCCATTTGCGGCGCTGGGGCCGGCGCTGAAGGCAGAAATGCTAGACTTGGTTGCCGGGTTGTTGGCCGAGACCGGGACCACGCTGCTTATGGTCAGTCACGACCCGCAGGACGCGCGTCGCATAGCCGACCAGACAGTTCTAGTGGCCGATGAACGCGCGCATCCGCCTGCGCCGACATCGAACTTGTTTGAAAACCCCCCACCCAGCTTGCGCAACTATTTGGGATAGGGACACTTCGTTAATCCCGCAACGAACGCAACATAAGTCACGCCGCTGCCTGAGACTGGCCTAAGTCGCCATAGAGCGCGCGAAGCAAGAAGCCTCGTGCGCCATTCACATCCCGATCGACGCGAATTTCCCCATCAGTGATGGTCTTTGCGGCGCCGAGATTTTCTTCAATCACCCCATCCCAGGATCTGGTCTTGCTGGTATAGGCCTCGTTGCCGATGACCA
>WQBJ01000142.1 GCA_013032095.1 Ruegeria atlantica
TGACTGCTTCTGACAAATGCACAAATCAGATCAAAAAGGACTTGCTATGCAGGAGCAATGGTATGGACCCCGCCGCTCTCGGGCGGCGTGTATGTTGGAAGGGCAATCAGGAGGGTTCACGCCATGGAAATCAAAAGGATCGGCCTCGATCTGGCGAAATATGTGTTCGAAGTTCACGCTGTCGATAATGACGAACAGGTTGTGCTTCGAAAGACGCTGAGACGCGATGCTGTCACTCAGTTCTTTGCCGAGCTGGAGCCTTGCGTTGTCGGGATGGAAGCTTGCTGCGGATCGCACTACTGGGCGCGGGTTCTGACTGATCTTGGACACAATGTGCGATTGATCTCGCCTCAGTTCGTGAAGCCGTACGTCAAGTCAAACAAGAATGATCGCAACGACGCTGAGGCAATTTGCGAGGCGGTAGGCAGACCATCAATGCGGTTCGTCCCACCGAAATCGCCTGAGCAACTGGAGATACAGGCCGTCCACCGGATCCGCCAGCGGGTGGTCGCAAATCGCACCCGGCTCGTGAGCCAGGTTCGCGGTCTGCTGGGTGAGCATGGGATCGTGGTAGCGCGGGATATCAACCGCATTCGACGTACCCTGAGTGAAGTTGTTGACGGTCAATTGGGAGACTTCGGGGAACTCTTTGTCGAGATGTTGCGTGACATGCGTGAGGAACTAGCCGAATTAGACGCACGTCTCTCAGACTACAATCGCCGGATCAGGAACCTCTTCCGTTCGAACGAGATGTGCCAACGCATTGGCAAAATCGAGGGCATCGGCCCGATTACAGCAACAGCACTGGTCGCTGCGGTTGGCAATCAATCTTGCTTCGAAAATGGCCGTCAGTTCGCAGCCTGGCTTGGGCTGGTCCCAAAACAGCATTCAAGTGGTGGAAAAGCGCGGCTGTTCGGTATCAGCAAACGGGGCGACAGGTATCTGCGAACAATGCTGATCCACGGAGCACGAGCAGTTCTTGGTCGGTCTTCTGGAAAAACGGACGCACGCAGCCAGTGGATAAATCGCATGCGCGAAAGACGCCACCCCAACGTCGTGGCGGTCGCATTGGCCAACAAGAATGCACGGATCGTCTGGTCTGTTCTGTCACGAGAAGAGGCGTATCAACCCAATCACATCGTCGCTACGGCTTGAGGGCCGCCTGACTCAGAAAATGAAAGGATAAGGCACAAGGAACATTGCAACATCTGCCAGGGATGGAAATGGGTCACGCCCGTTGCTTCTCGAACCTGATGTGTGGATCGGCAAGGTCAGCACCAATGCCTTAGGGGCGATGAGGGGGAAGCAAGCGGAAATCCATCGGGGCTCGCGGCGATGATCTATCAGGCCGCCCAAAGAAGCCGGATATACATCAGCAATCGCGATCTCAAATCCAGACCAAAACAGACCGTTGCAATCAGGCGGGGTCCATATACATCCACACATGCCATTCGCTGGAAACGTAAAGTCGCTGACACCTTAAGTGTTGAACAGCGGGAAAGAGCGTTCCTTGCCATTCGCTATAGCAATAACCACATCTAAGCTAGTCTACCAACAACGGCTCTCGATTCAGGCAAAACACAAGAGGCGACCCAGATGAGCAGCGATCTTACACTTCCGGAGAAGCTTGGCGGAACCCGGGACCACAATGAAGGGCATCCTTGGGTTGGGCTTATCGGGCGCGGCAATAGTGGATGGAGCTATGCTACCTGGCGCAAAGGCGGTTTTAGTACGACCGGAAATCCGGGTTTGGCCTATACCTTTTCTACTCGAGAGGCTGCCTTAGCATTCGCGAATAGCTTTCCGTTCGGCGGAAAGAGGTCTGCCAAGCGGCTAACGGTTCTAAGCAATCCGACTTCTCATGGCAACCGATACTGGCAGCGATAAACAGGACAGTGGGTCCATCGGCACAAAAGTACGCGAGGTCCCACAGGATTTGAGGCGGCGCTCAGCCATTTCTCTGCGTAGAAATCTACAAGGCCGATGAGCGCAAAAGTGCCTGTGAGAAGCCCTAAGGCTAAGTTGTCCGCCAAAGGAACGTCTGACGGACGATACAAACGCTGTCCAAAGTGACGCAAGATGACGGTAAACGGACATTTTGAAAGGCGGACAATCAACCGGACAAGAGACCCTGAGATATGGCCCTCGAAAGCCTCGGAATTTCAGGAGCTTCAATGTGAGCCATTCTGGTTGAATTTCTGATACTTATTCAATCTGCTGTGGGACTTCATGTTCCTTTATGCCGACGAACCCGAAGTTGCTGGGAGAGCGGAGCGCGTGAACGCCCGCTGGGGGCACGAGTAGCTGGACTTGTGAGCCGCCTTCGATCATGTGCCATTCGGCTAGCAGTACCGCGCCCCATTCCTCGCCTCGATATTGCCCGGTCAGTTTAAGGCCGGTCATGCGTTCCAGGCATTCTTTAAGCCATAAATTGTCAGAGCGTGCATCCGGGCCGCGCAAGCGACGTGTTGGAATTGTCAGCCACACCGCATTGGGCACATCGGCCGGTACGCGCTCTTCATCGAGTACAGCGGCAATTTCCCACAGTGCAGACAGCATGGCCGGGGTCAACGGTTTCTCTGCTCGGAGCGCTAACGCGGCTGATGACACAGTGATCGTACTCATGAAACAGACATTAAAAAACCGACATTGTCTGTTGTCAACGGTCTGTTTTTACCCTCCGGCGTGTCTGTTTTAAGCCCATAGTGTCAGTGTCAGTGGCAGAGTCAGGAATCTGACACTGCCACTGACACTGGACACTGGACACTGACGAAACACTGAAAAGCGGACAGTGTACGCAATATTCCTATTGGTGGAATTTCATTTCCAAGAGCTGCTTTTTTTCTGATCGACCAAAATTGCCGTCAGCGCCACAGTCATTGCGGACGCAGCTTGCCAAGCATTGAATAGTTCAGTGTGGATCACCTCAAGATCATGCAGTATTTCGTCGCGGCCTTCATCCGTCTGAATTCGAAAATTATGCTTTTCAAAGAAGCCGTGGATGAGACGATTCCGTGCCTTCAACGCAGACAAAAAGTCTGTTTCTAAACCCTCTTCAAATGTCACTATGGTTTTCACCTGCCCCAACAGTCTTCCGAGTGTATACTTGTCGATCTCATCGAGAAGCTTCAGACCGGCTTCCGTTTCAGGGGTGATATGCCAATCATTCTTTAGCCCCTTTGCACCAAGAAGTAGTGTTCCGAGTTCTGTCTCGAAAAGCTGACCTGCTTCTGCGGCCATACCAAACTTGCAGTAAACATCTTCACGCGTTGCCAAATCCTTATCCCCCCATACGCGCCCAAAACCTCCGCTTGGGTAGGTCTGGGGCCTTCTCGCGCTGATCTGTGAGCTGTGCTGTCAAAGCCCGGCGCTCTGCGCTCTCAGCGTCCAGGCGGCGGCGTAAATCGTCTATGGTTTCGGTGAGCTGTGACCGCTCCCGCCCACGCTCTTCCTCGATGGTAGCTATTTGCTGGCGCAACGCCTCAACTTCCCCCTGTAAAACGCTGCTTTCATTGGGGGTTTCATGTCCTAAAATGTTAGGATTTTGAGCACTCTCATTTGTTATGGCAGGCCAAACGCGGAAAAGCTCTGCGGGATCTATCTTGTACCCGCCTTTTTCCAGCTTCTCAGCGCTTAACTTGCCGTTTTTTATAGCTCTTGTGATTGTTGGAACGCTCTTGCCTACAGCCGTTGCCGCCTGTGATGCTGACAGACTCATGGTGGGTAACACCGCCCTTTCATGCCCTAAAGTTGTTATATTTTATTGGGGTTACGTTACCCTGAAAGGCGTTACCCAGCAAGCTTTCGGCCCGGTCACAGGGTTTTCGGTGTGACATGGGGATTTGGTGGCACGCGCTACCTATGTGCTGATTTCTGTTTTTCGTAAACCTCTGCGAAACCCACTTTCACAATCTCAAAGACGAGGCACGAAAAAGCGAGGTGTAAGCAGTGAGCCACGAACAGAACAAACTCAAGATTCAAACAAAGATCATCCGGGGAGAGGCAAGCGGGCGATTTGGGATAGCTGCCCTGGTCGCCGTTGTTTTGATCATTTGCTTTGCCTTCGGCTTTTAGGACGGTCGTTTGGATCGTGAGGGGAACTGGATCACCGTCTGCATGAATTGTAAATTCATGTATAAGCGTGTCTGCTTTGAAATTTTGATAATTTCAAAGTGCGAATGGTCAGAAGCCTAGCGGTCATGCCTACGGCGTCCATTCCGCTTAGGGCTGATAGGCTGTGCTGATTTCAGTGCTGAGAGACCAGCTGACAGGCATGGACTGCGGACACCCCCGTCCTTGTGCGCGTCCCGCGCGTGGGTTGCGCTCAATGATTGCCGCTGGCAGGCCCTGCCTGCCCGCAAGTGGCCGATGTTCCGGCCTGCCGCGAATATCCGTTGCGCTTGCCAATTGCTGAGAAGAGTGCGGCTCAGTGCAGAGTTGGGGCAATTCACTACCGTTGAAACGTTAGTTGACTTAATAGCGTGAAATACGTATTTCACGTAAATAACTTAATTGACGTAAAGAGGCTTCCAGATGGAATTTCGCGCAAACCAAGCCGCCGCCCGTTTGAACACTCAGGTGGCGAGCTACTTCACCAAAAATCTGTCTGACCCGGTAGCAGGGTTGGAACTGTTCAGCGAGGTCCAAGAACGGCTGGGCAATGCCGTCGAAGGCTTGCCCGACTGGCACCCGATCCTGACAGCGCCGCCTCAACGCCCTCAGACCTACTCGCACGTGTCCAATTACTTGGAACTGCCAATCTATAAGTCATGCGATCACACGCAGGAATTTGTGCGGGGAATGCTGACCTGTCCTTATAATGAAACAGGTGCGG
>WQBJ01000143.1 GCA_013032095.1 Ruegeria atlantica
AATCAGTGCCCACGATCAGATGAAATCAGTGCCCGCGATCACGCGAAATACGCAAGGATTGGGGGGTTCGAGGGGAATGGACAAACTCTCCGTATCCTATCTCGACTTGAGAACTTCTCGGCAGATGCTGGCGCAAACCTATCAAGACGCTCGCTCCTTGGTGTTCTGAAATACCCTGTCAGTTTTTCAAAGGCCGAAAACTCCGAGCTAAAACCCAAGCTACAGGAAACTCCTTCGACGCTCAAAATAATAGATGACAGGGCATCCACACCACCAAAGTGTTTTTTGAACACCGAGAAGGATGTCGTGAGTTGGATCCTTGAACCACTTTCCTCTTCAGACCGGGACAAATTCCAGGCCACCGAAGAAGTAGACGGGGAGCATAATTCTTCAATTCACAAATCGCTCGACTGCAGCATTATGGACCTCGCAGACGATATTGCCTACGGTGTGCACGACTTTGAGGATGCTGTTGCACTGAAGCTAATCACGGAAAGGCAATTCCTGGAATTTGTCCCCGAAGAGAAGTGTTCTTCTTTCTTGGATACTCTGAAAGAAAAGTATCCTGAAGAAAGCGAAAACGATGTCTATGGTCGGATGGTAGAAGGCATATTCGGAGCCACCAACACCAGAAAACGCTATATTAGCCGCCTGGTTCATCACTTCATCACCGCTGTAGAGTATGACGAACTCCGGCAATTTGATGAGCCTCTTCTAAAGTTCCGCGCAAAACTGGCCTCACCACAAGCCGGTTTCTTGAAATCTTTGAAAAAGATGGTCTTCGCCGAGGTTATCAAAAACCCAAGTGTCCAGCATTTGGAGTTCAAGGGGCAAAGTATGGTCGTTTCCGTGTTTGAAGCTTTGCAATCTGATCCAAAGCGGTTGCTACCGACAGATACGTTCAAAAAGTATGAGGCGGAAGACGATAGTCTGAGGGTGATATGCGATTTCGTCGCCGGCATGACCGACGCTTACCTGTTGAAGACATATGAGCGCCTGTTTGCCCCTCGGTTGGGGTCGGTATTCGATAAACTTTGACGATATAGAACCGGTGCGCGTTGTGTCGGGCTTTGCGAGAATGCGAAAGCGTCACGCGAATCTGTTCGCTAACTGGTTAAAAAAGTGCCGAAAATATTTCTTGCAGAGGCAAGGCGAAAAACAGCAAAAAGGATCAGGAACAACTCCTGACCCTAGCCAAAACTGAGCATCGGGTTTGAAGTCGACTAATTTTTGGGTGGCACAAGAAGTTCTGAGCCCCCGTCCGCAGGCTCCGGGTTTTTCTCAAATTTTATACCTTCAGGACCAATTTCAAGACGATTGTTCGTAAGTGCTGCAATAGTCACAAGCGCAATCAGAGCAAAAACAATTAGCATGCGATTGAAATCGATTTTAGTCAAAGTGCCTCCAGACGCCATGGATCCAGCGACCAATCAACAGTCTTCTCGGTGTGATACAGTTCATCAGTGAGAGATGGTGATGCACTGCGTTGTGAACTCTTGAGTTGATGTTTAACCGCAATTGACTATAAGAGTCAACAACAGTAGGAAAAATACTGGAAAAGTAGGGGCGTAACATTAATCTTGCATGGAAAAGATAAGCTGTTGAAAATAAGTGATCTAAACGCGTCTTTGTTTATGGGGCTGAACCTCGCGAGAGTAAGTAATGATGAACAGGACTACGACAAAGTTCATGTAATTCAGGTGAAGGATCTCGATAGAGGTCAAATCACAGACACGCACGATCTGAAGCAGTCAAATGTGCCCCAGGGGTCTAAGCTGGAGCGGCAGAAACTGAGATCCGGAGATGTTCTGGTCAGCGCCCGTGGGACGCTTCTGAAATGTGCGGTAGTCCGTTCGGCCCATGTCGGATGCGTCGCTAGTGCAAATTTCATCATCATTCGACTGGAAAGTAACTCGTCCCTTCATCCTGAGTTGCTCCACGCTTTTTTGCGCCAACCAGGAACGCAGGCATCGCTTTTGAGCCGGGTCTCGGGTACCGCGCAACCTGTGCTCACTATTCGCGACCTTGAAGCTCTGACTATGAAAATACCTGAAAATGAGATTCAGGGAAAACTTGCCCAACTTCTTAGGTTGTCTGATGAACAGTATCGAACGGCCTTGGAACACGCCACGCTTGTGCAAGAAGAGGCGCTAAGCATCGTCGCAGAATACATGGAAGACAAGAATGCCTGAAAACGTGCTTTCGCCCAAATTTGACAAGAATCTAAACTCGATGATGGCTCTTGGCCGACCGTCGGGAGTGCATGCCATCAATACACCTTTGGCGGTTTTGGGCCTTGTACATCTCTTTTATGATTTACGATTGGATTATTCAGTTACAAACCCGCGCTTCCCGGGCACGATCCAGGAGTGTGCGGAGGCAGTCGACAAGATCGAAAACTTGTCGGAGAAACGCTTTACCCAGTACCTTCTTGCGGAACTTTCAAAAATTGATCCACTCGTGCAAGAGCAGTGGTTCCAAATCGCAAAATGCATGTGTTCGGACACTGGTTCAGCAGATTGGATGCTGACGAAAATGCGTGAATTGGAGTTTTATGGTCAGTTTCATACACCAAGCGAAGTAATAGACTTAGTGGTTTCGCAACTTTTAAGTTTTAAACCAACCAAAGATATTGGCAGCATTTTTGATCCAGCCTGCGGAACCGGCGGATTTCTGATAGGTGCTTTGGAAAACTTAAAAAATGACGACGTTGAAATTGCCGGAGAGGAAGCAAACACAGAAGCTTGGGCTTGGGCACAACTTCGCCTCGCAATTCAGAAACGATCTAACGTTTCTGTTGAGTTGGGTGACGTAAGAAGAAAAATTTTCAATAAGTTCACGACGAAGGCCGAGCAATTCGACGTCATAGTAAGCAACCCGCCATATGGAGTTCCGAAAGAAATTTCGAATATTCCGTGGATTGAACAAGCTTTTGGTTCTGTCACAGAAAAGATGCCTACCCGCATCTCGAGCGAGGTGGCTGTTGTTCTTGAAGCAGCAGCTAAACTGTCTCCTTCCGGAGTGGCGGCGGTAATTGTACCGAACGGTTTTCTGTCAAAAGGTGGGTTTAACCTACATGCGCGCCAATTCCTTTTTCACCAGGGATTAGTACGTGCGGTTGTGAGTCTGCCAGCCCGACTTTTCGCCCCCCGTACAGCTATCGAAACATCGATACTGTTTCTTCAGCAAAGCTTGGAAGATAAGCGGTCAGAAGAAATCTTATTTATAGATGCGAGAAGCGGCGGTGTGCGAGCTGGCTCAAAGACAGTTTTGGACGACAGAACGAGCGGCAGAATCTCCGATGTTCTTCTCAAAGGAATTTCGGAAATAGGATTCAGCCAAATCGTCTCGCTAGATCAGATAGAGCGCAATGACTTTTCGTTGTTCCCAGCTCACTATGTTAAGGTTGAAGACGTCGGGAATGGCTCCTTTGATGATCGGCGAGTGCGCATCATCGATCTCCAAGAACAGTACGTAAGCTTGAATGAAGAATATGAAAAGCTTCGTACCCAGCTTTGTAAAGCCTAGATACTTTGAGTTTGGCACCCCGGATAGTGTCAGATAATTCGAACGAGCATCCGCGACGTTTGCAATCCGAGCCACGGATAAGTGCAATCCGCCACATTTTGTTACGTCATTCGTACAACTCATCGAAATTGACGTTGAAGCCAATCTGCAATCGTAGCCTCATGGCTTTTAGTCAATCTTCACAACGAGAACATCCTTATTTTCACTGGTCTTGGTATGAGCCGCAACGGGTCTTGTGCCAGCACTGACAGAAACTAGGCCGCTTTTGATCTGATCGCGCAGGCTGGTCAGAAATGCCAGATACTCATCAAGCTCGATCTGGTGACGGTTGCCTGCGATGTCGCGGTAGCGGGAGAAGCCCTTGTTTGGGCCGTATGGAGCAGGGAAGGCGGCCCATTCACCCGCCAGTTCGAACCCAAAATCTTTCACGTTCAAAGTGCCATCGAGAAAACTGGCCCAGTTGCGCTCATACAAAAGCGTTAGACCGAGACGATCCTGTGTCTTGCGGTCGAATAGTGTCTCGCAGCCAAGCTTGAGCTTCTGGATCAATGGGCGAAATGTTCCCCCCACGATTTGGAACGCCCCGATCGGCGTAGACTCCTGGATTTTGGCCGCCTGAAGCTGCCAGTCGCGAATTTCGCATATCGTCATCTCTGTCGGACGGCGGGGCAGGGGGTGCTTGTTGCGATGCCAGACGGAGTCGTAGCCTCGTGGACCAGCTTCGTACTTCAGGATAAAGCGAACCATCACATCCTCGGCCGACCCAGGCGGAAAAGTCGTCGGCAGGCTAGCCGGGACAATCTCCCGCTTCGGGAAGCTGTGAATCTTCATCGGAGCATGACGTTCATCAAGTGCGGCGTACAAGCCTGCCAACTCGGGAGGCTTTTCGCCCAGTTTGATCGGCAAATGCTGACCAAGTTTCGGTTTTGCAGGATACAGCGCCTTCGCTTCCTCGATCGCAGCGTCGAGCTGATCCGGAATGGTCCAGTATTCGTGTGCCTGTCCATGCGCTTGCGAAGATAGAACGGCGATCAGGAATCCGGCATAGAAAACGGCGCTTCGCATGAAGTGTCATCCAATCTCAGTGCACAGCTTGCATAGCATTACTTGGATGGAAGGCAAATGCTTGAACGGGTATTGCCAAATTGCCTGACGGTTTTTCCCGCGCTATCCGCTTGGGATGAAG
>WQBJ01000144.1 GCA_013032095.1 Ruegeria atlantica
TCTCATATAGAGTAATACGCTGGCAATTTTCCAACTCAGAATGGTCACGCAAAACTTCGTTTAGTCGATAAAACGGTATGCGGCTGGCGAGGTGGTGAACATGGTGCACGCCGATATTGGCAGAGAACCAACGCAGGATGCCAGGCAGGGCATAGTGAGAACTTCCATAGAATGCGGAGTCCTGAAGGTTCCACCTCTCTTCCCGCTCCCAGATCGTGTGTTCAAACTGGTGTTGAATGTAGAAAAGCCAAATACCAATCGATGATGCGACAATCATGGTTGGCAGGAAAACATACGCCAACACCTCAAGGCCTCCGGCCCAAAAAACCAGAGCCAATAAACCTGCAATCGCGGCGTTTGTTCCCATCGCACTTGCCCAATACAGCCAGCCCGACCGCATGAAACCAAGAGGTAGGCGGTTTTGAAGAAAGAACGTATAGAACGGGACGCAACCGAACAGGATGATGGGATTCCGGACTAGACGATAAGCGGCACGCCCGAGCCACTTCCGCTTCTGGTATTCCTCAATGGTCAATGTAGGGATGTCACCCATACCTCGCCGGTCAAGGTTACCGGTTGAAGCGTGATGAATTGCGTGGCTTTGCCGCCAAACGTCATAGGGCGTCAGGGCAAGAACACCCAGAACCCGGCCTGTCCAATTGCATACGGCGCGGTTTCTAAAGAAAGATCCATGACCACAATCATGCATAATGATGAAGATACGGACCAGAAATGCGGCATTCAGGATGGCCAGTAATATTGCGATCCAGACACTAAAAGATAACGCAAACCATGCTAGGGCCCATAGCGCGAATAAGGGGACAACAGTGATCGCAAGTTCATAAATACTGCGTTTCGCATCAGGCACACGGTATTGCGCGAGCACCCGCGTCCAGTCTTTAGGTTGCAACTTACTTGTTCTCCAACGGCTTATAGTAGCCCATTGTGCAAACAGGCACCCAGAAAGGGTGCCCGTAAAAGGTCAGGCCAGTGCCAGATTGGCGGCGCTTTCGCGTCCGTCACGGCCAGCTTCGACGTCAAAAGTAACCTTCTGGCCGTCTTTCAATTCGCTAAGGCCGGAACGTTCGACTGCTGAGATATGCACGAACACGTCGCGTTTGCCGTCTTCAGGCTCGATAAAGCCAAAACCTTTGGTCGAGTTGAACCATTTTACTGTGCCATTTGCCATGGTGGAAGTCTCCTAATACTTGCCGCCCGCATCATTGCGGCGACTCGGCGTGGTCGGTCTGAATCGAAAGACTGAACGCCGAATTGGGGAGACAGCAGGTCGAAAAAGAAAAACGTAAGCCTCGTGTATATGGACTTCGAGTACCCACGATACAAGTCTTGATGCGGTGGAGGGCAACAGAGGATCTGAGTCCGCCTAACTCAAGTCAGGACAATGAGAAGCAGAACCGTTGCTCTGCGTTTCGAAAATCAGAGGTCAACTTCTGATCAAACCTGCCGAGTGCGTATGTAGCAAATTGATTACTCAGGCACGGCAGGTAGGGCTGACTGTCCGAATTCACCGCGCGCTACAAGAACACTGCGGCAACGCACGAATGTTCATTGATTGATGGTAACATTGCCAAATCAACGAGTTGGCCTCTCTAACGAACGGCAGATTCTGCGCGGCCCGAATCTTGGCTCATGCTGCGTTGGCATGGGGCGGCTGTGAGCCCAAAGTACCACTATGCGGTGCGTATCTGAGCAAGCATCGGGCAAGAAACGTTCCCGCTGTTACAACTGGCCGTAAGTTCATTCAAGGCAGTCTCCAATCGCTCAAGTTCGTTTATCTTCATACGCACATTGAAGATATGAAGCTCGGCCAGTTCCTGAACAGATTGGCAATCCTCGCTACCGCCTTCGGACAGGTTGAGAAGCACCTTTGCATCGGTAAGCGAGAAACCCAAGTCTCGGCACTTCCTTAGAAAATGAAGCCGTCCAACATCGTGCGCGGAATACATGCGTCGATTATTCGATGCCCTTTCTGGTTTCGGCACGATCCCTTCGCGTTCGTAATAGCGGATAGTTTCAATTCCGACACCGCTTTGCCGAGATGCCTCCTCAATCGCAAACATGTGAGATTTCCTGTCTTGATCCTGCGGTGGCTACAGAAGTTATATGAGAGGTTGTTGTATCTACAACTCCGCGCGACATGGTCCACCGGGGAAACAGAATGCAGAAATACCTTGGCCTCAGCTATTTGGGATCGCTATCAGCGCTTGGCGTCGCGACTTGCTGCGTTTTGCCCATGACGATGATGTTACTGGGGCTGGGCGGCAGTTGGTTGGCAATCTTTGGGAAGGTAGCGGCAGCGAGTTACTATGTGCTGACGATTTCAACGGCGCTCGTCGTGATATCGTGGCTGGTATCTTATCGGCGAGGCTCCTTGCCGACGTTGAAATGGTGGCTTGCAGGAACGACTCTAATCACCGGCGTGGCTTGGGTTGTTGTGTTTAACGAGGCACGGATTAACGATTACCTGATCATGCAGATGTGAGACTATGACAAAACAAAATGTAGTGCTTGAAAGCACACTGACTTGCCCGAAGTGCGGTCACAGCGAAACCGAGGAAATGCCAACGGATGCTTGCCAGTGGTTCTACGAATGTAAGTCGTGCAAAACAGTATTGAAGCCGTTGGAAGGCGACTGTTGTGTCTACTGCTCATATGCCACTGTCCCGTGTCCACCAATTCAGCTAGGCGATAGCTGTTGCGGATGAAGTGAAGGACGGCTTTGTTGAGCAAACTGTGAGCTGCCGCCGCGAGCATCGCTGCAATTTGCATGAATGACCGATTTTTCCGCTGCTTGGCCGCACAAGATATTTGGCAGTTGCAGCGGTTTCCTGCTGCAAGCGCATGCAGCAATAAAATACGGGGTACAGGTTGGGCTCTTCGCCGTCATTCTCTGCGGTGAGGCTCAACTGGTAGAGTGAGCCCTTACCAACCCTTCATCAGTGCCTGAGTATCGCACCTGCAGCAAGCCGCGAACGGCGCAAACCGGACATTCCGGACGCTCGGTACCAAGTAGCAAATGGCAGGTGAGCGGGACATTTCCGCCTTTGACTTGCTAAGACAGATTAGCAACCGCGCCGACAAATTCGGTCCACCGTTCGCGATCCACAAATCCATAATGTCCTGCGCCCACCCACTCGTGCGCTGAACAACGGGGAAGCTCAGAGCAAAGGTGCCGTGGCATTTCCGGTGCGATAATATCGTCCGCAGTACCATAATACATCTCCACCGGTTGCTGGATCTCCTTTGGCGAAAACCCCCAATCCCACAGAGCCATCGTCATCTCGAAAACGCCTTCCTCGTGTTGCTGATAACCAAGGCGAAAGCTCTCTTCGAACATGGCTTGCTGCTCTGGATTGCGAAGCATTGTTTTGGCTTCATTGGGCATTTGGTCAACGACAGACTCCACATATGAAGGAATATCTTTCAATGCACTTTTAGCGCCCATACGCTCCGCCCAGCGGATCAGGAAGGTCAGATGGCGTAATTTCGCGATGGTCTTCAGGTCCTTCAGCACCAGCATTTTGGTAACGCCGGGCTCATCAAATGGCGCCACAGGAGAAGCGAGCGCTACTTTGCGCACACGTTCGGGCATGTGGAAGGCCACCGCCAAAGCGTGGGGGCCGCCTCCGGAATGGCCTGCCACGTTGAAGGTGTCGAGGCCAAGATGGTCAGCCAGGTCCTCCATATCAGCGCCCCAATCGACCATTTTCCGATCTTTCTTCGGGCTCGACCCTCCGACACCGGGCTGGTCTGCTGCTATCCATCGCACACCAAGCGAGGCGGTTAGGCTGTCGTCGGGTTGCCGAATGACGTGAGAGTCGGAAAACCCATGGCTAAAAATCACTGGTGCTCCATCTGGGTCGCCGTAAGTGCTGAATGCAAGCGTTCTACCATCTCTAAGAGTTATTTGATTGGTCAAGTTGTTCTCCGAAAACGAAATAACTTTGTGTGGTGAGTTCATTGGACTGCCGGCATAGTATTAATCCGAGGATACGAGCCGATCTCACCTTTTTGTACCATAACTATTGGACCACATAATGAAACGCCGATGTCAGATTGGGCTCACTGCAGTCATTCTCCGCGGTTAGTTCGGATGAGTCTTGGTAAGCCCATTGCCGACATCGAACTGGCTTCGCGTCTTCGCTCTTGCGGCGTGTCGCGAACCCCGCACACCGGACATCGGGAGTGTCGGCGATCCAAGGCAAGTGAGCGGGACTTTGCAGACCCGCGAAGCGCCGTTACATATCAAGAATGCGTCCATTCCCGCTAATCTTGTTTTAAGTGAGTCAGACCAGAGATATGACCATTGTCCCCACATTAACAACAGAACGTTTGTTGTTGCGTCCGCCAACCTTCGAAGATTGGCCCTGCTTCCAGGACCTGATGAAATCGGAGCGATCTGTGTATATGGGTGGCCCCTTTTCAACTGTGCATGCGTGGGGCGATTTTTGTCAGGGTATCGCTCAATGGCAAATGTTTGGTTTTGGAAGTCTTTCGTGTGAGCGATACCTGAACCGCGACTCCTGTCGGTAGTCAGGGTAGGGGGCTCATCGCATTTCCTCCAGCATCTTTTCCCGGAACAT
>WQBJ01000145.1 GCA_013032095.1 Ruegeria atlantica
AGGAGAGAGAGGTTGGACTCTTGGCCTAAGTGGTTGGAGAAGTACAAAGGAAAAACACATAAAGCTGAGTATATAAAAACCACCAAGGGATTAGGTTCGAAAGCTATTCGACGCGCTAAGCCCAAGTGCGTCAACAGTCATATGTTTGCAACAGAACCACAAGCGAGCATTCAGTTGACAAATTTGTGGAGCGGCCGACATCCGAAACTCTTTGCAACCGTTGCCAAACAACTTGGCAATGCCCATGGGGCACCTTTGTCGCTAAAAGTGCTTTGAAAAGCAACGGTCTAAATCGTCTATGAGATCCTGGGAGTGCTCTGTTCCGGCGTGAATGCGGCAAAAAACACCATCTCGTGCGGAATGCCCAGACGCAAAGCTGTCGTGATCGACTGGAATAATCAAGCTCTCAAAGCCGCCCCAACTGGACCCCAAACGAAAAAGTCTGAGATCATCAATAAACTGATCCACCCGCGTAGTTGGAATCTCATCTTTGAACCGGACGGAAAAAAGACCAGAGTGACCGGAAAAATCACGTTTCCAAAGAGCGTTGTCTAAGCTGTTCGGAAGCCCCGGGCAGTATACTTCAGATATACTGGGTTTATCGACCAACCAACCGGCAAGCGCTAACGCATTCTCCTTATGGCGCTCCAAGCGAATGCTCAGTGTCCTCAATCCCCTGAGCGCAAGGAACACGGCATCTGGTGACGGGTTTTGGCCAAGCAACCGTGCCATTATCCGTATTCGTTCAAAACAAGGCTCATTTGCCACAATCATACCTAGCAGAGCATCTGCGTGACCGCAAACATACTTTGACAACGAAGATACGGAGACGTCGACACCCAGCCTAATTGGTTGACTCAGTATTGACGCAGACCAAGTATTGTCGGCGATTGTTGTTACTCCCCGACTTCGAGCTATTTCTGTTAGAGCAGGAATATCTTGAACTTCAAATGTATTTGAAGTCGGAGATTCAAGATAAAGAACACTAGTTCCTGCTTCAAGGAGCGGCACAAGCTGGTCGGTCTGACGGGGGTCGTAGAAGGTAACGCCGATTCCCAGTTCTTGACTTAGGAAGTTTTCACAGAAGACTTGTGTAGCAGGATAAACGCCCTTCGGGATTAGAATGCTCTTTCCCGGCTGAGCAAAAGCCAGGAGGGCTGTAGTGATGGCAGAGAGACCGGAGGACGTCGCGCGTGCGGCATAGCCATGCTCAAGTTCGGCAATTGCCTTCTCGAGAGCTAGTACGGCCTCCGTACCCATACGAGCATACTTTTCGGCACCATAGTTATGTGTCTCTAGCTGCGCTTGTTTGAAGTCTACAACGCTTGAATAAATATATGACGATGCATGATGGACGGGCAGATTTACATACCCCTCGCCGGACGCATCGCCGCGCCCGAAGCTAGCAAGTCGAGTATCGAGGTGATGTAGTTTGTCAGTCATCACTAACCCATCGCATGATGTAACGTCGCGACTTCCAATCCGGAGAGCCGTGAGCTAATTCAGCGTATTTCAATCTCGTTGTGACAGGTCGAGCCAGCGGTCTCTGCGGTAATCGGATACGGTTTAGCGCATCGAGACAACGGTTTCAGAGCACCTTCTAAACGTCTTGCTTGGTCAGCATTCTTTCCTACACAAAGATACTGTACTTTGCCGACCAGATCATCGTAGACGAGGAAAATCACGCCGGTCTTACGGTTATTATCATACGTCAGGTTGTTGTCGTGCAGAAATTGCACGGCTTCCAGGAAATCATCTACATACAGATCATTTCGAGTTCTCATGGAATAGTGATTTGCATAATCAGAGCCGAGCAGTTCTACAGCGAGATCGTAGATGTGCGAGCACCCCCCTCGCCGACCATTGATTTCGTTGATGAATACCTCGCCAGATTGGCTGATGATCGCGTCTACGTTTACACGACCATGATACCCTAATGTACGGCACAAATCGGCCGCTCTGGTCGCTTCGCTATGAAATCGAGCAGAACTCAGTTTAGGCAAATCCGCAGGTAGTTCAAATCCTGTCCATTGAAGACTGTTTTCATCTTGCAACTCTGAAGACGACATTCTTAGAGTTCCATCGTTGAGAAAATGCACTTCTCCCGAAAACCTATCAATGAAGAATTCCGCATACACCGAAACACAACCATATTTGTATTCCTCAACCAAGAGCACACCTTCATCATCTGAGACGAACTCCTGCCACAGATCGGTATAAAACCCAGATACTTCATCTTCTGAAGAAGAAATATGTTTGGCACTCACAACTTTACGAACTCCGGAGATGCTATGTTTTGGTAGATTGGTTACTGCAATATTGCCATCACCCCCGGCAGCACTGTCGCGTTTTATGATTGCGGTGTCGCAGTCGTTTAGCGTTTCGCTCACAGCCTTTTTTAGCTCAATTGCGTTGATTACTGTTTGTCCTTTTGGGATTGCGATCCCTGCTCCCGAAGCGAGTCTGCGAAATATCGCCTTTCTGTTGAGTAGGTCGCTTCCACGCTGTTCTAGGAAATGTTGATGTAGTGGTCTGGCCAGCCCAAGGTTGCGTCGAAGAATGGCGACCCCTTGGCTCTCGTAATAAGCCTCCAGCGACCAACTACTTGGCATGTTTATCTTGCTGCGCAAGAGTTCGACAAAAGACGGTTCCAAGATAGCGCGATCGCTTAGGATTACGGGAGCCCCGTCAAGCGATTTCGGGTGAATGATCTCTACCGCGCTTTGGTCCATGCCCAAAGTATCGAAGATATAGGTTTTGACGCAGTCAGGAATTGATGCGGGGACAACCACAACATCACCTCTGCGCGCTGACCAAATGTGTCGCCACGCGCTGTTTGCAGAAGTGAACCGTTCTTCAAAAGGAAGGTTCATCCCAAGCATTTGCTCGGTTGCATCATTCCAGATTAGTAGGCGAGGCATAACGATGACTCCTTTCAAGGGCTGTTTTGACAGAGAATGGTAAGGGGCTCGGAGATTCTGAAAGCTTTCGGCAACTTTCAACGAACGCCGTGAACAGTATCCTGTTTATTGGCATATTCTCTTGGTACCACTCCGGGTGCCATTGTATGCCCAATGCAAATCTGTCTGGAGCATCTAGCCGAATGACCTCAATCGTTCCATCGCTTGCGCAGGCTTCTTTAACTAGCTGCGTCCCGAGTTGTCCTATTCCTTGGCCGTGAAGTGAGTTGACTTGGAGTTCATTCGCTGGGCTGATGCCGTTTTTGGTCAACAGTTTTCCAAGCCAACTCACATCGTCAATTTGTACTGAGTGCGAAGGTAGGTGCCGGTCAGGAAACGGGAGCGCACGATTGGCGCGATGATCAAAGCACTCAGGTTTATCGTGTAGAGCAGTGATTAAGTTTCCACCTAGCGCCACATTGAGCTCTTGAAACCCCCGACAGATTCCTAATATGGGTTTTGCCGTTTCTAATGCGGCTATGATTAAGCTGACTGCGGCAGTATCGCGCGACCAATCACGGCGACCAATATGTTCGATTTCTTTAGAGTAGAGTTCTGTACTTACATTACTTGCCCCGCTTGGCAACAGCAGGCCATCAAGCCGCTTAACCATTTCTTTCGCGGATTCAGCGGTGCGTAGAGAAGCTGGCAGTAGCACTGAGCAAACGCCATCTATACGGTCCAATGCCGACAAATAGGTTTGAAAGATGGCCTGATGAGGGAGCGCTTCACCCCACGCCGGTATAGTAACGGCCCCTTCCGACGCTAAGACGCCTATGACAACCGATCGATCCCCCATCAGCGAACTCTGACCGCCTCTTGAAGGTCACTCATGGATCCATTCCAGGCTGCGGGGGGAAGTCTGAAATTCTCTTTTCCCAATTCGCTCCATCGAAAGGAGTAATCGAAATTTTTGTCCAATCCAAGTTATCTATGCACCGGGCATTTATGCTTATACAATCGGGATGCGATCGTGGGGTGTAAAATGGTTTTATGCCACATTGTTTGCAAAACCAGTGTTGGGCGACCCCGGTATTAAAACGGTATATCTGAACGCTATTTTCATTGTATGTTCTTGTTATTCGATCTTCCGAAACATGAAAATGTAAATATCCCGACTTTCGACAAATTGAACAATTGCATTCAATGATATCTTCAATGGTAGGGACATCGACAGTAAATGCAATGTTCCCGCAGTGGCAGCTACCCGTGTACATCATGAGTAATCTTCACC
>WQBJ01000146.1 GCA_013032095.1 Ruegeria atlantica
TGGACACTATCACTCTCTCCTTCGCCAAATCAGAGCGGCCAAGCCGGACGGATACCTTGATTCTGCAAACGGCAATGGTAGTCGTCACCAAAATGAACCAGCGCGGCTGCGTTCAGGACTCCCTGTCCGTTGTCAGAGTTCCGGCAGTTGCGCGATCAGAATAGTGCTTGCAACGGGTCCGATCCCACGGACGGAACGCAAGATACCAGCGGTTTGTGTAAGGCGTTGATCGGTAGCAAACGTCCACGCAATCTGATCCTTCAATTAGCCTACTCTAATGGGTTGAGGTTACCGCCGCTCCGGTGGTCACCAAGGCGTGCATCCGCAACTTTGTTAGCAAACAAACGTCCAAGCAATCCCGCCGCCAAAACCCCAACTGATCCACCAAAGCCTGGCAACAGACTTGCTCCGACAGTTGCAACGCCCTGCATAGCCGTTTGCAAAACGGTATCGTTGGCGAAAAATTGTGGCAGTAAATCGAATACAGTTCGCATCTGTGGTTGTGTGACATTTGATGAACTGCTTAGAGACTCGATTAAAGCTGCTAACCCTGGATACTGTGTCGCAAAATCAGCAGGCAAGCTGTCCAGAACCGGAGAAGAAGTACTTGCAGTTTCCGGCGCCGAGTTAACAATCGTGCTGTTTCCAACGCCGAGCACACCGAATGCGCCTAAGACCCAGCTTAGGAATCTACCGCGTCGCGCATTTATCATTGTCCGCGAACCGGCGAGTGCTAGCTCTTTTTCCGTCATAGCTTCGCGCTCTTTGCCAAAGCGGCGCGGTTGTGCCGAATTTAGTGCGGATTGCGTGACGTCATCGACAACACCGGTTGTCGGGATACCGTTTTCATTCTGAAATGCCAGTAAAGCTTCGGTCGTAAGTGGCCCAAAAAGCCCATCTATTTTGCCAAGTTTGTAGCCGAGGGACGTTAGTTTCCTCTGCAATCCCTCCACGGCCATTTTATCCTGATGTCCCTCAAATAAATAATTAGACATAACTTTCTCCAAACTAGCTTTGGTATTAATGGAGCTCGCTTCGCGCTCGACATTGAATGCATATAAATTGTTGGATTTCATAATAGATTTCAGCTTTGTTCCGTATTGAGGATCTGTCGCATAAACTCCTGTGAGAGCGTCCGCGAATTTATCCGGGTCATCAAGGAATTTGCGAGCATCGGCGTAGGGGCTGCCTTTTCCCAATAACCTTGCATGTCGACTAAATGCGGCCTCAAGGCTTGGAAAAGACCGGAACTCTGCCAAGACCTTCCGTAATCGACCGCCAACAAACTCAGTAGTCCAAACCTGGACAGATGCTTCTCCGGCTCTAGCCTTAATGCCAAATGGATTATTTGAACCAGGCGGCATGCGCGTTCCGTATGCGCTTTCTATTGCCCATTGAGCCAATGTAACCGAAGTGGGAATACCCCATTCCCTTTGGCTTTCCTGTGCCGCAAGGATGACTTCTTCATTGAAACGCGCTGGGATATCAACCAGTGTACTAGCCGGTCTGCCAAGAATTACATCTGCATTTTCCGGAAGGTCCTCTACTTCATCGTCTTCCAGATCGTAAACCCAGCCTGGTGGACTGTACCAACCACTATTGGCTGCCTCACGAAGCCATTCAGGTGCGTTTTTTGCCCGTCCATTCGCGCCCCAGACGATTTTTCGCCTATCGCTTTCATCTATGCCGAAGCCAACGTGCAATGTGTTTGGGCCCATGTAGCCAACACCTGCGCCGATACCGTTTGCACCATAAGCGGCACATGCTGTAATAAATTTTTGGATGACTTCCGGGGCCTTCTTATCAGAGAACGCCTGCTTTTTGTCGCCAACAACGACGTAGAGATCTGCGGCTTGACCATTGTTATGCCTAGTTGAACCTGTCGTGCGGCCGGTGCTTCCAGGCTGACCGCCGGACACCACAAATATGGTATCTATCCCCGATGCCGAACCTGCCTTCGAGAGAAGAGATCGAAGCGTCTCGTCAATCGGTTGATCTCTAATTTTTCCTTTAAGCTCTGATTGATCGATTATTGTCATGGTACATACTCACTTCATTTCAATAAAATCTAGGAAAGTTGGACTCAGAAAAAGACGTAGTTAACGACTCTGGATACCAGGCATTACTCTGAAGCATTCGAGTTAGGTTGATCCATCACCTTAATATGATGGAGCGTTGATGTGGGTCATCGGGGAACACACGCCCAACATCCATGCATTGAAAAATATGATCGAACACTAGTCCTGATTCGCCAGTAGTATCGCCGTAGCGAAAGTAGTTGTGACCTTTTGGAAAGTCGTATTCCGTGTTGATATCATCGCAATCAACTTTAAAAACATTACGCGGTGTGCGAACCATATTCTCCGGACCCGTGTGGCCAAGACGGCGAGATGCAACCTTGTTCTTTAAATTGGCAGCCTTGCTTGCGCGAAGGGCTAAATCGTCCGAAGCATAGTAAACGATAACGTTTCGTGAGGCGTGTGAAATGAGCTCTCCTGCTTGACCTTCTTGAAGAGTTTCATTTACTACATCGGCCGCCACCAAGAATGTATTGCGAAAAATTAGAGGCACTCCGGCGGCCAAGTCATACCTATTCCAACTTGCAAGTGTCTGCCGAAGCACACGGTTTCCCATTGAGTGGGCGAGAAGATTGATGCGCTTCAAACAGGGAGCAACTTCTGGATTATTCTCTTTTGAATTACGCCATGCCAGGAATTTTTCTAGAACTCGAGAAAATGAATAGCCACTTTGATCAGCAGACTTTTGATCATCCCAGTAGTCTTTTACAATACCTAGATCTTTATCACACGGCCATATAAGTGGCACGACCAATACTTCTCTTTTTCTCTTATCATCGCATAGTTTCTGCAATTCTGCGGTCATACGGAATACATCTTTTGGCAGGTTACTAAAGCCGTGAATGAAGAGAAGAATCTGCCGATAT
This sequence comes from Ruegeria atlantica, assembly GCA_013032095.1. GTDB lineage: Bacteria > Pseudomonadota > Alphaproteobacteria > Rhodobacterales > Rhodobacteraceae > Ruegeria > Ruegeria atlantica_E. The sequence continues at coordinate 2,945 of WQBJ01000146.1, forward strand.
TTACTGTCTTTGACTCTCCTCAGAAACTCTAAACTTCCAATTTCCCTATGAGTTTTACCCTTACCTTTTTCGCAAAAGAAAACTGAGTTGCTGGGTGCATTATTCTTTAAATCGAAATTGAATTTACGCCCATCCTCGGACTTAATGCTTTGTTTTGGAAAGCGATTTGTAACAAAAAGCATGATAGCACCTCAACATTCCCATAAATGAAGTCAAATAAAGTTTGACGTTATCAAAAATTAAGCATTTTGTCCAATTGACTAGGTCATGTTGACAAATGGCGGAGCTATATGCGGATTGACGTAATGTCGACGAAGCCGAGGAAGCTTTCAGCAGCTTTGTCGTAACGTGTCGCGACACGGCGGGCATTCTTCAGCTTGTTGAAGCATCTCTCAACCAGGTTCCGTAGTCGATACAGTGGGCGATCAACACCGACACGCTTCTTTCGCGACTTCCGCATTGGGATCACAGGTTGGATATATCGGCTGCGCATTTGGTCGCGAATGCTGTCGGCGTCGTACCCCTTGTCGGCCAGCAGTACTAAAGGTTCCGGCAGATTGTCGTCCATGATGAGATCGAAGCCAAGATAATCGGACGTCTGGCCAGGTGTGATGTCAGTTCTCATCGGCAGACCGGCCGCATTCACCCGGAAATGGATCTGGGTCGTGAAGCCACCCTTTGAGCGGCCAAAACCCTGTCGCGGAGGCCCCCTTTAGCGCCCACTGGCTGATGATGGGCGCGAACCACGGTGCTGACGACCATTTGCAGGGCATCTGGAACGATCCTGCTCTCGATCAGCGCCTCCAGGATCTGTTCCCAGAGGCCAACAAGTGTCCAACGCCGGAATTGCCGATAGACACTCGACCATTTCCCGAACTCTTCAGGAAGGTCCCGCGACGGTGCGCCGGTACGTGCTATCCAGAAAACGCCGTCAAGGACAAGGCGGTGGTTGGTAGGTTTTCGCCCATTCGGGGCGCAAACGGAAAGAATGAACTGTTCAAAGAACGCCCACTCCTCGTCCGACATCAAATCTCGTGCCAAGCTGGTCTCCATCGCAGATGTCAGCTTGAATCATGCTCAAAGCCTGATGTGAATCTGGAGGGTTCTGTGAGGTCCGCGGGTAGAACACCGATGCCGCCGCACAG
>WQBJ01000147.1 GCA_013032095.1 Ruegeria atlantica
CCGAGAATTATGGTACCAAGTCCTCGTCTCTCGAAGAGGCAATTTCGAGAACGCATCGCTTCATTTCGAGATCGGTCAGCAGCGGTGGTTTACGGGTTTTCTCCGTCGGGAAAATTCACTCAAGTCTGGTATGACCAGTGGCGCAGTGCCGTTATCTCGTCCTATGGCGCTGCGCTCGAAGAGCTTGGAATGCATCCTTACTTTGTCGATGCCGCATCGTTTGCACGCCAAGCATTGGACGGTTCTCTTCCAAAGGTTGCTTGCGCGTTCAACCTAAATGCCGGCATCACCCCGATCCATCATTGGAGCATGGTTCCATCCGTCGCCAGCTGGTGCGGTATCAAGCCCTTTCCGTCGGAGGCCGATGTCCTCATCGTTGGTGAGCGAAAGGACACTGCAACTCTTGTTGCCCAAGACTGCGGTTTGGCAGTTCCCAGATCCTTCAGCAAAGACGATCTACCGGCTCGGAAATCGGATGAAGTGGTCGTTCTGAAGCCGCGTGATCTGGGCGGAAGCGTCGGAATAAGACGTCATACGATCAGCGAACTCGCTGAGGACCAAAGCTTGCAAGACACGGACATTATCCAGCAATTCGTTCCTGGCTTCGATCTAACCATCCCGGTTGTTTGGCAACCGACTCAAGGCAGACACAGATGTGTGGCCGGCGTGATGTATGTTCCTGACAACAACTCTCCTAAGTGGTTTCACTCGGCTGCGACCAAGCGATCTGGACAAGGGTATACGAAAACGGTTGTTCCCATCCCGTCTGAACTAGAAGCAATGCTGATCCGCTTCGCGAAACGAATAGAGCTAGGTCCCTACGCTCGTATCGATCTGCGCATCCAATGCGAACCGCAATCTGACGGCATGATCGACTGGAGTACTGCAAAGCCGTTCTTCATTGAGGTAAACCCACTCCCGACCCTGCGTGAAGGCATCAACTTCCTGAACGTTGTCGCACACAATGCCTTTCAAGTGGCCTTCGGCGAGGACATTGGCGAGCTGCAAGTAGAATTGAGCAAAAGCCCTTCGGCCCATGCAGTGGTTCTTGCGTGCGCTCTCTCGACAATTGCCGATCAAAGCCATGCGTGATGAAAAATCGGGACCAATCCGTGCTGCTGAATGAAACGGGCTCGACGACCCGGGCCGCTCTGCGACTGTAGGGTTTCGCCATTGCAGGTAGCCGCGAGTGACGCCAGAGTCCCACGATCTCCGTTGACAACAGGATCATCGAAGACACCGGCGTCGGTGGCCAGCTCGCGAATGACCGACGCTTCGGGTTGACCCTTTGAAAGCAGCAAGGTGTTCAGAAGAAGATTGGCTGTCTGGTATCGGTATTTGCGATCAACCTGTCGAATGGTCTTCCGTGCAAGTTTGAGCAATTTCTGGCCGTCGGTGTCTGAACCATCGACATAGTGTGCGATAGCGAGGTTCACCTCAGCGCTCAGCGTGTGAAGCGGCGAAGCTGGTTCCTTCGAAACTCGGGAGAACCAATGGCTGGCGTTTTCGAGGTCACCCTCGACAAGGTAAGCCACGCCAACATTGTTGATCATGATCGACCGGCCAAGAAAACCATCGATGCTCTCAGCGGAGGCTGTAGTCACGTCTGCGAACGCGCTCGCGATATCTTCGTCCGTGTAGAACTTTCCGACATAGGCGTTGTTTAGGCAGAAGTTGGAGAAGTCGAATAAGCCGTGCTCATGAAAGGTTTTCGCCGCACGATGGAGCATTTGATCGGTCATGGTGCCATGCGGCTCGATCGTGTTGATGAGGCGGACGCAATGGGCCTGCATCAACTCATCGTCCAGAGAATTCGCGATGGCCATTGCGTTATCGAATAGCGCCCTTGGACCCTCCTCGCAATAGAGCAACCACAGGTTTGAGAGGATCTTTGAGGCGAGCGCGATCCTCTGATCAGCATCTGAAAGCGGATTGTTCGCCACGTCTTCAAGCCGATTAGAAAGAGCTTTTGCTGCCGCCGTTGTTGCGAATTTTCCTCGTTCATTTGCGATAGAGCGTATGTGAAAAAGTCGGGCAGCCAGCTCTTCGTGGAGCGAGGTATCCATTACGATCGCGCTCTCGAGCTGCAGAACGCTCAGGCGCGAAGCCGATGAGAACGAATTGTTGGTATACTGATCGACGAGCTCCATCATGCTTCCAGAAGGCAGGCGCTCGATGATATGTTTCTCCAGTACGGCATCGGGTCGAAACCGCATGAAGTTCATTTCTTCCGGTGCGCGGGATATCCGTTCATCAATGGCGCTGCCTTCGTCATGGGTCTCGATGATAAAGAGCGGACGTTGCTCTTCGGGAAGGGCGGTGTAGGCATCCAGGTACTTCCCTAACGTTTTCGGGTTTACCTCGTTTTCCGAAATCCGCACGACCTGATTGATCGAGTCATCCCGCACCGCGAACCGGCTGTGATTACCGGCAATCGAAATCTGAGTTTGATATTCTTCAGGCCCTATGGCGATCCCCCCGAAGATTTTACCGACCGCATATCGAACCCGCTCGACTGTTGTCGAACCGTTCATCTCGAGGATTTTATGAAGCTCCCGCGATAGCTCGGTTTCCGAATTCAGATGTCTGAGGCGTGTAAGGTTCTCGTCGAAGAATTGTGCCAACCTCGATCGAGACAACGACTTCGGAATGAGAAGGACCTCCGCGGACGATCTGGCTCTATTGACGAGTTCCTGGCTCAAGTCATCTGGCGTCGCAATTGCCCCGGCGGACATCATAATTCTCGGATATCGTTACAGCAGCCAAACAGCTTGGCCACTTGGTTTCAGTTTCGTCACAATCTTATAGTTTCAAACCTTCTAAGTCACGTTCAGATTCGTCGCTCTCCGGTTCATATCCGGCTGTTGCCAAAGCGTTTTTTGCAGATTCCTTTGTTCTCATCGTAGAGGTTTGAAGTCATCAGAGCAGGTGGCGGCCTCAGGCGGTGGAAGCGAGGATACATGCAAAAGATACTGTTTCGTGAGTTCGAGGACTACTGTCGCGAACAATTGGGGCTTAGCCAGCACAGCCTACGAGCGTACAGGCAAGATTTGGCCGCGTTTTTGAAATTCCAGGAGATAGTAGGCATAGGCAGTTCTCCAGTTGGTTCCGACATCGTCGATTACCAAAAGCATCTTCGCGAAGAACAAAGATTAAGCCCTGCAACTATCCGGCGGCGGCTGATCACTCTCAGATCATACTATAAGTGGCGTCGTGATACTGGTATGGGCACAACTTCACCGTTCGAGGGCTTGCGTATGGATATGAAAGTTCCAAAACGGTTGCCGCGACCCGTTGATCGACCAACACTCGGTGCCCTTTTTCAATCCGTTCCACATATCCTGCAACTTGATCCTTGCACACAACAACGCCAACTCGCTGAAGTTTCAGCAATCCAGGTCACCGGGCTCATCGTACGGCTATTGGTTGTTACAGGCCTCAGAATCGGCGAACTTGCTGCGTTGAGAGTTCACGACGTGATGGGTGCAGCAACCCAAGTTCGCGTTCGAGGCAAGGGAGACCGAGAGCGGACAGTATATGTCGCAAACGATCGGCTCCATGCAGATTTCCGTCGATATTGGGAATACCGAAATGAGGTGGCGGGTCCCCAAGCCTGGCTCTTTGTAAACGCCAGAGGCAACCGCCTTACACCTCAAACCTTCCGGAAAAGGTTGAATATGCTATCAAGCACCCTTCGGATTGAACCTCGCTTAACCCCGCATCGTTTCCGACATTCAGCCGCCACCATGCTTATAGAAGAGGGCGTGGATATCAGGCTGGTTCAGCGACTGCTCGGACATGCCAGCATAGCAACGACGGAAATCTATACAAAGGTATCTGACAACTCGCTTTGTTCAGCGGTCTCTACCGCAGACACTTTGGCGAAAGTAGACGTCTACTGAAATTCTACAAAATTCAAGCGCTTCGGCCGTCCCGCCGAAGCGCGCGCCAGCTTGATGAAATAGTGTAGATAACTGGGAATTATTAATGC
>WQBJ01000148.1 GCA_013032095.1 Ruegeria atlantica
TGGACACTATCACTCTCTCCTTCGCCAAATCAGAGCGGCCAAGCCGGACGGATACTCCCGAGGTGCAGTTTCACGATCTGCTGACGCATTTTATTGGCATCCATGGTTCGCGGCCTTTGGCAGGAACTAACGTTTCCAATGACGTCGGAACGGACATTCCAACACCCCCGATTCTAGAAGCATCGCCGCCGAAGATGCAAGAGCTATAAAGCCAATAACCCTTTGAAAATAAGGGTTTTCATAGTTAGTTTTGACTATTAACTTACGTTAGGACCCCCAAGAGTTAATGTTCGATTTTGCAGTTAACTTGTTGGGTGAAACGGGCGTTTCCGGGGGAAGAGAATGCCCTTCGGCGGTCACGCCATCGAAGCAGTATGAGCGTCGGCATCGGTTAAATTGGACCGCCTCGCTGCGCAGTTTCTGAATTCGCCAGACACGCTACAATATCTTCGATCGGATAGTTTCGAAGCTTGGGAGCGTGAGCCCTTGCGCCCCGGGCCGTCGAACTCGATAACGAAGACAGGCTCTAGATTCTTGTCAATCAGCACGAAGTCGAAGTGCGCCTGAAGCGCAAATGCTCCAAGGGCGCGCTGATCGAGTTTCTATATGTCCAGAATGTCCGCGATTCGGACCTTTTCAGGCAACTCAGCTTAATGGCGGTCGATTACAGCCCTGATTTGTTGCTGATTGCGGAATTTTCGAAGCATAACAACGTCTAACACTAGCAGGCAAGTCGAGCTAGCGGGATGCGGCGTGTGCTTTTGCAACATCCTTGCAATGCAGGTGCGAGATCAAGAAAACGTTTTAAAAACTATATAGTTATGTTCTGTTTTGCCGCATTCGTTTGACCTCCTCTAGTGGCACGATATCAGGAAGATTTTTGAGGAAATCAAAGAACCAATTACCTTGGCTTCTCTGTTCTTCTCCTTCGGAAAAACAAGAACTTTCTGCTGTCTCAGTCCTTTAACAGAACCCAGCTTTCGACACCTAGTCCAACCGCTACGCGATACAGGTTATCGATTGAAATGTTTTGCTCAGACCGTTCAACCGCGCTCAGATACGTGCGATTTAACCCGGCCTCTTCCGCAAGGCGCTCCTGAGACCAACCGCGTTCAGCCCGAAGTTTGCGCATGTTCCGGGCAACTGTGTCTCTGAGAGGGCTTTTCGGCGTTCTTTTCACACACAAGTCTATTGAGTAACGCCGGTTTTAACTCTACCGGTTTTAACGTACATTCGTGATAGCTTGACGTCGAAAGGGTACAATTATGAGAACACTTAACCAGAACCGTTTCAAAATAGTGAACCCAACGCATCCATTGCTTAAAATCGCAATGTTAGCTCTTTCGCTGTATGCCTGCCCGGCAATATCTTTTGCAGACAGTGACCTTGCGCCTCTGACATTAGAGAATAAGGGCAATACCTCTCCTTACTCAGTGCTGGGTCTAAGCCCAGGCGACCCTTACTCCATTACCCAGGAGAAGCTCTCGGGGCACTTCGATAAACCGCTCGCAGATGAAATCGTCACTTTGAGTGTTCGCAATTCGAAGGGGCGTGAGTTCCGGTACGAGTATGCGCAGCGGATGATTTCGCCGTGGGTGACACCGTTTGTGCGTATGGGTCATGAACCTTATGAAGAGGTAAATCTGTCTCTTGCGACAGATGTTCTCGAAGGCCGTGTTCTGGGCATTCACCGGACGATTGTCGAAACCGACAATGATCGACCTTCAGCAGAAGCAGTGTTTACTCAAGTTAAAGAAGCTTTCGGCGTCCCCTCTTATGAACAATTGGGCGGATTCACATCGCACCTTCTGTACCTGCATGGCCCAGATGGCTTCATTTCCGATCTGGGCGCCTTGGACGCCCAGATCGTCGCAGCATCTGGGCAAGGTAACCTGCGTTCGTCGATTGGCGTTGCAGGCGGTCAGTTTGACAAGGAAACACCTTGTATTTCGACCATTGGTCAACCGGCGATATACCAATTCAAATCAACGCGCACGCACGATCCGCTGGCCGGTTGTGATCTCGTGTTTCATGTGGCTGTGCAATCTGGGAGCGAAAAAACCACCATCAGCTTTGATCTCGTCGACTACGCTCTTGTGCGCTTGAACCGCGACGAGACGGACCGGCAGATCCTTGAAGCGCTGGAACAACCGCAGACGAAAAGCAAGATCAAGCTATGACCAAAGTAACAACGGTATTTAGGCCAGATTTGGAGACCACGTTTGCACCGGTGTTTGCGCTCAAATCCGCGGGGCATGTCCTCGATGCCGATGCGCGTTTGTTAACGGCGGTCGAGCAACGTGATGCGTGGAACGCATTGGTCGAAACTGTTCCGATAATCTTGAGGCAATGCCATTGTTTCGAAACAAACCCAGAGGGCAGCGTTGGTTCGGAACCACTCATTCTTTGGGACTTTATGAACGGGCGCGAAGTGCGTATCACTGTAAATAAACGTGGCGGGTACGATCTGAAGATTCTCGCCGAGAAAGCGGATTGGTCCGAAACCCAGTTATCCCTGGACGTGTTGCTGCTGAAACTGCTGGCACTGGACTATATGCCTGAACACTTTCGAAGCTTCGCTGGCTGATCAAGCGAAAGGGCGATCAATGACAATCTGATAAACGGCGTTCAGAAAGATAACGAGATAGTGTTTGTCCGGGGTCGCAGGGACTGAATAAGGACCGCTGGTCAATTTTATTCGCGTTGCTGAAAAGGCGACACAGGTCTCGGGTAGATTTAGGAGAAGTAGGTGAGGCTGCTGGTTCTGTCAGATCTGCATGACGATTTTTGGGCCGACAGTGGTCGAAACCCGTTTTCCGGGATCAAGGACCTGATTGGTGATCTAGATCATCTTCTTCTTGCAGGGGACATTTCCAACAAGCCTAAGGTGCGCTGGCGATACGCTTTTGAAAGGCTGTCTCAATTACTGTCTCTCAGCAAAGTTTCAGTATTCCCTGGCAATCACGATTTTTATGATTTCCGTCTGGATGGCGAGGATCGCCTTGAACAGATTGCTTCGGAATTTGGGGTTGGCTACACGCAAAAGAAGCAGTTGGTCTTTGGAGCTACGCGTATTCTCTGTACGACACTATGGACCGACCTCGAGTTGGGGGCGGGTGGTGCCGTCAACCAAGATCAAGTGTCTATGCAAATGAATGACTACCGACATATTCGCATCGCTTCCAAAGGATATCGCAGGCTGATGCCGTCCGATGTCGTTGCGACACATCGGGATCATCTGAGTTGGCTGGATCAAGCGCTCTGTCATCCTTTCGATGGCGAGACATTTGTTGCGACACACCATGCGCCACACCCGGGTGTGTTGGACGATTTCCCGCAAACCCTGGCCCCAGCCTATGCCAGTGATCTGAGTGACCTGATCCTAAAGTATCGCCCTTCACGTTGGTTCTTCGGGCATTGTCACGGTGTGAAGAATGCCCGCGTTGGCGACACGCAACTGATCAATGTCTCGCTTGGGTATCCGAATGAGGTGCCAGATCCCGCTGTGCGGATCAGGGAACTAATTTTAGAGATTTGATCGGTAGTTACTTGCGTACCCAGGCGCGGTAAGCCTTTTTGTTAGTTATCGAGTGATCGGTTTTCCTCTGGCAGCGGCGGACCACGTCAGTGGGGGAGGATCAGGGCAGTGCAAGCCAGAGGCGCGCGATTGATGGGAGTCTCCATTGGGGGTGTTGATCGTTCCTGCAGGCGTGTTCATCCTGCAGGTTGCAACGCAATCACCCAATCAGACTGTGATGTATTCCCGATATTCGTTGCACTAAGATTAAACTCGCAAGATCGCCACACAACTGCCGTTCGCTATGCATGCATCGCCAATGCACTCTAACGGCAGCTTTGCGCAGAAAGGGTTTCGTAACGTTCAAAAAGCGAGGCGAAGCTGCCTTTGACCGTCAACATGCGGGTTTCACTAATTCCCGGACAGGCATTTCAGTAATTACGGGACAGCGATTT
>WQBJ01000149.1 GCA_013032095.1 Ruegeria atlantica
AAAAATGTCCTCCGGTTGAAAGCAGAATGTCGGACGAATAAAGAGATTCATGGCGCGTCTCCCTGTCATGTCAGTTGCCATTTCCCGAGTAGCACTTCATTTGAGTGATGGAGAACATGATTTCACGCGCGAGGAACCAGGTGTTGCGTATTCGGGCATCTGACGCACAGCCGGGGACACAACGGGCGCAAGAATTGTAAGTCCGGGCGGCGAAAACAGGCGGTCGTACGCGTGCAAGTTTCAGGTCTGCAAAGGAAAAGGGGGCTTCCGGTCGGGTGTTTCAAACACACTCAGGAAAGGAATACCCCCATGGACTGGACTGCAATCAACGCCCGCATGGAAGCGATGGCGCGGGAGCGGAAGGAACAACTGGTGGCTGACCGAAAGGCGATACTGGTGATCCTGCGGCAGGCAGGTATCGCTCGAGTTGACGCGCGGTATGACGGCTATGGCGACAGCGGCAATATCGAAGATGTGACGTTTGAGCCGGATGGGGTGCAGTTGGCTGCAGGAAAGCTGGAAGAGCTGAAGGACTTTCTCTGGGCCGTTCCATACGACCTGCATCCCGGGTTTGAGATCAACGAGGGCGGATGCGGTGAGGTGACATGGGATATTGCCGGGGACAGGATCGATGTCGACCATCCTGAGCGCTTTGTCGAAACGAACCACTACGCGCATGAGGATGTCTGACATGGCTCATTCCTGGCATCACGCGGAAAGCTCCGCACGCAAGTTCGGCGGCGTCCCCGATGACTACCTGTCGGTTCACAGCTGGTTCGATCAGACGAAATCCTGCCTTGCATTGCCCGGTCACAGGGCATTGCGCCACCACACTTTGGGGATATTTGAATGTGAGCGGGTGTTCGGCGCGACGCTCACCAACAGCGCCGGGCGGAAGATACCGATCCGGTTCATCGGCGAACAGCACGTGCGGGAAGATTGCCGCCGCATCCCCACGGTTGCGGACTGGCTGAAGGCCTTGCCGATCGAGCCCTGGATGGTCAATGGCGTTCTGCTCGAGGATATCGAGATCGAACCGGACGACGCAGACATCCGGACCTGGCAACAGGCCGTTCAGGATGGGCAAACCCTTCTTGGTTATGGCGACTGGTGTGACCAGCACCGCATGCGTGCGGCCGGAAAGGCCGCCTGAACACAACTTCGTCGGAGCGGCGAGCTCAGAGCTGCTCCGGCGGGGTCCGCATCCGCTCATGCCCGGTTGAGACGTCCGGTGAGATGATCCGAAACTCACCGATCTGTTTTCCGCGGCACTTGCTGCATTTCAGCCGCGGCAGCACATCCCTGATCGTGGCATCCTGTTTGGTCTGCTCCAACAAGTCCGCCACAGACAAGGTCGAAGAATGCCCGCACGCGCGGCATTCCACCCATAGCCCATGGCTGGCGATGGTCCGGAGCAATGTTCCGGTATGCATGTGACCCCCGTCACGCCTGAAAGCGAAAGAACGCCTCTCGTCATGGTGATTTTCACGACTGACAGAGGAGAATGGCATGGCCCAGCGGAAATTCAACATCTACCAGCATGTGACGGACACGATCGTGGCCGAGTTGCGGGACGGGACTTTGCCCTGGCGCCAGCCCTGGAGCGGCGGCACAGGTCTGGCACTGCCTTTACGTGTCACTGGCGAGCGTTACCGCGGGATCAACGTGCTGATGCTGCAGATCGCCGCCCTGAAGCGCGGCTTACATCCGGCACTGGATTGATGTGCTTCAAGCGGATTCCAGGGCTGTGTTCAAGGTGGCGTCGATGGCGCAATCCGCGGCTGACTGGATGTTCGAGAGGGCAGGGGATCTGCCCGGAACAATCACCGAAGCCGCCTGAAACCCCTCAGGGCTTGTTGCTGTCGATCCAACGCGACATCAGGGTGCGATCGCGGAAACACTCGTCCGGAACCGAGCTGCGCTTGATCCTGGCGATCTTCTCGGCGAACGCCACTTGCCTGGAACTCGGACGGGTATCGCACACACGGGGTTCCGCGCGCTGGGTGTCGATCCACTGGCTCAGCGCTTTCCGGTCCTGTTGGATTTCCCAAGGAATAACGACGTTTCGGCTCTCTGCAATTTTGCGGGCATACGCAAGTTGCTTTGGCGTGGCCGGCAGCGCGGCCGAGGTCTCGGAAGTCGTGGGTGCAGTCATCGGCTTTCCCCTTTGGCAGCTCTGATTAAGAGTAGAACAAATAGGGTGCAAAAGCAAACATGTTGTGGCGCGTAATTAGAGGAGCACATCATATTGTATGGAGGAGAAAGAGTGAGAGCGGGCCTTTTTGTCTTTGTGATCCCGATAGGTGGATCGAGAACACAAGGACAAATCCAATGGAAATCACGTTCAATAAATCAATGCTGGGTGGATCGCCCGTTGCCACACCGGGCTATATGTTCCTGGTCCACCACAAGGGCCGTGCCTCCCTGAGGTCGATTGCGGCTGAGTGCTAAATCCCCCGTTTTCCGCGCTCATCTTTCGCCATCTGTATTCCCCAGTAAGGATGAATAATCCGCGCCAAACGCTCAATTCTGGTCGGATGAAGAGAAGCGGTCGAATTGCGCCGGATTGAGAATTGGAACCAGCGTCTTTCTTTCCGTTAGAACTTGAGAGTACGTTACCGGCCCAACTCTGCCACCGGCGCCGGTATTGTCCGGGTCGCTTTCTGCGAAAAGCGTGGATATCACTCCGTCGGACGGTCTGTCTCAACAAACAGAAGTGGCATCGCCGAAAAGGAAATTCGAGGACGGTGAGCCCAGCCCCCTCGGTCCAGGCATCCCGGAAAGATTCCGGCGCCGAAGCGGACTGCCACCGGGGGGAATTCCTCTGAGCGAGGCTGAGGGCCGCCCTATAGCGCTGGACAGGCATCCGCGAGGGGGCTTGTCAGCAACGCCCTTTTGAGATGGCTCTGAAGCAGGAAGGCGTTGGCGATGCTTATGCAGACTTGGGAAGAATGGCCGCAATCAGCCTGGGCTGTTTTGAAACCCAGTTTTGTCTGTCTCGATTTGGAGCCAAACCGGCTGAACAGGAAGGCCCCAAAACCTCATTGTGGGGTTTTAACGCAGGCCAAAACCTCACTACATGAATGCGGTTGAAAGGAGGTGCAAAACTCCATTTAGCCGCAAAAAAGCGAGGGTAAAACCGCATACGCGCCTCCGGGCACATCAAATTGTCATAAAAACAGTACTCCGCTGGATTAGTTGCGAGTTATGTGTCAAATAAACAGGGATAACACAGAGGTTTATCTCAGGAACTGGTTGTCAACTGGTCGTTGACGCGGCGCATATCGGACAGGTGCGGGCGGCCAAAACCGGGGCAGAACGGAAAGAGGGACCATGCGGAACGGTTATCCGAAGGAGGGCCAGATCGCTGCTGCCAAGGCGCTCATAGCGCAAGCAGATGCCATTCACTCCGAGCTGTTCGATGCTGCAAATGAACTGAAGGATGAGTGTCACACGCTGATCCGGGAAAGCCAGGTGAGACGCTACAGGAAGCCTCCGTGCACATTGTCTGTCAAGAATTTGTCGGGCCAGATCGGGCCGAAGATCATCTGGGTATCGTACTCCAAAGCGAAGATTGAGAGGATCAACGCGAAGCCGGTTCGGTTCACGAGGGAGATTACGGGCCGCAAGAATGGGAGATACCCGAAGACGATTTTCAGCGGGTATGAAAAAGAAATTCGTCCGCGTCTTTGGGAAATCGAGGACCGTGCGGCGGCATTGCGGCAGCGGGTTTCCTTCTGGCGGGCGACGTTGAAGGAAGCGCACAAGATCGCGGAGCAGGGGGGCGAGTGATGAGATTTCTGTCCAAACTTCTGTCGTTTCATCGAGCGCGGGGATACTTCTGACGCTTGCGCCAAGGCCGTTCACAGTACGGAAAGACAGAAGACCTCTCCTGATGGCTTTCATTCTTTCAGACAGCAGGGTCACAATGAGGGGCCTTCGGC
>WQBJ01000015.1 GCA_013032095.1 Ruegeria atlantica
CGCCAGAGGTAGTGCTTGCTACCATTCACTTTCACAAAAACCTCGTCCACGTGCCACTTCCATTTCGAAAATGCGCGCAGTCGCTGGACTCGCTTTTGTCTGATCTCGGAAGCAAACATCGGGCCAAACCTGTTCCACCAATATCGGACGGTTTCGTGGCTCACCTCAATTCCGCGTTCGTGCAATAGGTCTTCCACGTCTCGAAGCGAGAGCTGGAATCAGATGTACAGCATTACGGCCAAGCGGATGATCTCAGGACTGGTTTTAAAGTACTTGAAAGAGGCAGGTCTGGTCATGGGCAAAAGCTACGCAACCGCCCTGCCCCGCTCAAGCAAAGTTCTTCTGACAAGACCCAGCCCAAGTTCTTTTGATACGACCTTCGGGAAGTATTGGAAGACAAATGCCCTTCCACTCAATTTAGGTGACGCCTTTCAATTCGAGTTTAATCAATCGTAAACAACTCCTGTCTTTCTGCGACACCACGCAATCTGTATTGCCCCAGAGAAACAAGACTTGGTATGGAGTTCACTAAGTCGCCGGCCACCTTGTCAGAAACGACAATGTTCTGATCGAGCGCGCCGCACATGCCTAGAATGCGTGAGGTTGTATTTACCGCTGGACCGACCACTGTGAAATCCAAGCGATACCTGCCGCCTATGTTGCCATAGAGAACATCGCCGGCGTGCAACGAGAGAGTGAAGCCGGTCGTTGGTAAACCGTCCCTTTGCCTTCGTTGGTTGAGTGTATCAAAAGTATCTCGCAACTCCACCGCAGCGTGAATTGCGACGCGGCGAGCATCCGGAACCCGATCGATATCGAAGATGGCAAGCATACCATCTCCCATAAATTTTAGAACGTTACCACCGTTGCGTTCGACCACGTCAACAGCTTCTGCGAAGTAGTCGTTTAGCAATTCTATGATTGAATCCCCCGGAAGCGCCTCTGATAGTTTGGTAAATCCTTGCAAGTCAAAATACCAAATCACGGCTGAAATCGTTTCGGATGAACCTCGGGTGATATCCCCGGAAAGAACGCGCCTACTGGCGTCTTTGCCCAAATAAGCGGCGGTTATGTCCTCAGCCATCAGTCTGTTTGCCCCACACTTCAGCGTCAGGCAAAGTGGAGATATCAGTTGACGTAAACCGTCAAGTTGCTGGCTTGAGAAGCCCCCGCTCGCGTCGGTTGTCAACGAGATGATGGCTCCTTCCTCCGCCTCCATTGGATCAACTGGTGTAGCGTCATCCTGAATAAGGAAGAACCGTTTAACAGCGAAGTAATCTGTCGCGCCGCGCTCGCGAAGTTCGTCGAAAATAGGAAAATTAAGCTCCGGTTCTTCGACTGTGAGGTCTTGTCTGATCTCTTCAACGTTGTTTGCCAAAAGATAGTAAATCGGGCTCAGGACGTATTCTTCAGGAGCATCCGTTCTTCGGACAAAGTCCTCTCGTTCATTTCCCCCATCCCTGTGCCAGCGGAAAGCGACGGTCCCAATCTCGGGATGATGAGCGCGCACGGTAATGTTTGCTCTTTGAAGAGGAATTCCTGCCGAAACAAGACGGTCGCAGAATGCTTCGAGCCAGATTTCCACCGGCGCATTCTCCAAGCCCTGTTGAACCAGCCAATCGGCCAAATCCTTTATAGCGGCGGTCAGTTCCCAGTTTTGAACTAAAGGGGCTGCCATGATGTCCTCACAATGAGTTATCGAACAGTTAGTTCCCAGTCTATTTCACTTCAAGGACACCTCAACTGCAATTTTCCAACAGCGCTAGCGGCCCAAAGCGGGTATTCACGACCAAGATTTGCAGCTTCTGAGATGTAAGCAAAGCCATCGCTGATTTAGGTTTTTGGCGAGCGAGCAACCACCAACTTTAATAAATATTGCGATCTTAGCGAGACAGACGACGAGTAGGGATTTCTCGGTGTCGCTCCACGCCGCACATCGATTACTCAGAATATGATCAGAACAAATTTTGATGTCAGCCACAGTGCTGCGATAAGCAGGGCGTAAGTCGAAAAAATCCACGCCGCTGCATTTCTAACTGGTAGGCTTTTCATTTCCATATGATGATGCCCCACCGCTTGGTGCCCGCTATGACCTGCCATTTCATTGTGCTCTGGTGATGCATGCCCAAGCGCCAGGGCTGGTCCATCAGCACCGGGCAGCGTCATGCAGCCGTGCTTCAGGTGGTTCGCCACCAACCATCTGTTAATCGGAAAAGCGATCACCGCACCGACAACGGTCGCAAGACTCATGCGGAACCAGAATTGTGGGGTAAGCGGGTTCTCGGATCCTGGCCAAGCGGCCGCGAGCAGGACCATTGTCGGGATCATTCCCGTCATAACCATGTTCATCGAAACCGTTTCAGCAAAGAACGTCTTTCGAACGGCCTGCCCATAACTCCCGAACATTGGCATCATCATTAACGCCTGGAAGATGAACAAACCGGACACGAAGCCGAAGAGGTATTCGACTACGATGTCCCATCCATTGGAAAGGCTCAGAAAGTGGACCAGTGTAGCCGCGAAAATGATGCCCGTAGCGTCACCTGCCACGCAGTGCATCTCGCTGTTGACACCTTGTTTCCAAGTAGCGCGGGTATATTGGTCGTGACCTCCTGGGAAAGGACGACGACACGCAAGCAGATAGAAGAACAAGCCAATCGGGCCAGTGTAGAGCGTCACAAGAATCCACGCCGCCCGTTGAACCCAACTTGTCACACCATTGCTGATTGAGTCCCAAATAACAAAGCTCACACTGGCGCCGGTAAGAAGAAACCACACGAGCATCGCTCCATTTATCATTTCAAATTCCCTTTTTCGGTGGGCATATTGCTTTGGCTAAGTTCCTCCGCTGCGAGTCGAAAAGGCCCGATTAAGAATTTCTTTCACCTTCCACCCTATTGAAGGTGCTTCGGATGCGCGCGGACCCGCGATGTTCAATGTCCCAGGTGAAATTGACAAGAGCCAGGATCGCACTTGGGCAGCGCAATTTTCGATCCCCTGCCGTACATCCACGACCAAGTGCGATTTGCCGATTTCTTTAGCGTAGTTGATTGTCAGTTGAGTTCCCGGGCTCGGCGATCCATCCAGGAAAACCAGCAAAGCGTCACAATCTCTGACGTTCAGCTTTGTTCTTTCACTGACATCCTCAGATTGTGTTTCGGTCAATCCGTTAAAGCTCTCGGGAATGCGACCGGCTTCGTTTGTCCGTCCCTTCGGAACCCACCCACCACACGCAAAGCCGTTCTCTGACGCGAATTCCAATGCTGAAAGGTCGACTCCGGTCTGGCCACCCGTCACGATTTTCACCGACACCCCCCTATCTACATCGATTGGGCCGACCGTTGTTTCGCGCGACCTGATTTCCCCACCTCAGCAGATTGACGTTGCAATCGTCCCGGTCGATTAGAACTTCGATCAGGCAAAGAGCATCATGATCCAGAGCCGTTCTTATGGCTTCGTCTAACTCGCCTTCTGTAGTAACCTTGCACCCCCAAGCGTTACCCTCGCCGGCACTAAACACGTCTATCAAGCCAGCGTAGTTCCAATTTTTGATGGTGTTGTAGGGGCCGTCGTGGATCTCAACTTCGATTGTGTAGCCGCCATTGTTGATCAGGAAGATTATCGGCTTTGCATCATATCGGATCATGGTTGAAATCTCTTGGGCGGTCAGTTGGAACGAACCGTCCCCAATGCACGAGATCAACCGACGCTCTTTGTTCCCTAACGCATATCCCAACGACGCGCCGACGGACCAACCAATGGACCCATATTGCATTTGTATCTCAAACCGCGTGCCTTCTGGCAGGTTGGTCTCCATTCCATTGAACCAGGAGTCCCCCGTTTCAACGAGTAGCGTGCTGTCCTCATCCAGCATCTTCTGAACCCGCGCGAAGAGTTGCCGAACGGTCACCGGTGTGCCCGCTGCATTGGGTTCTGGTGCGTTTTGCTCAATTCTGACACGTTCGAAAGCTGTAATCGCACCATTGTTCGGCGTCAGCTTGTCAGCCAGCGCATCTAAAAACTCATCCATACGTACATTGCTGAAATGAGTTTCACCTAACTGAATGGACGTCGGATGCACCATAACCGCTTTGCCAGGATCAAAACCAAGTTGGTGACCTGTTGTGGTGTAATCGGTGAAAACAGGACCAACAAACAGCAACCCATCTGCCGCATCGACAATTTCCCCGCAGCCCGGCGTGCTTACAGGCCCCCAGTAAATTCCCATGAAATTCGGGTTTGCTTCGGTCAAGAAGCTCTTGGCATTTGGCATCGAAGCCTGCGCGTAGTCACAGGTGGCGGCAAGACCGCGCAAAGAGCGCTCTGCCTGACCAGCCCGCACCTTGCTTCCTGCAACAAGCACTGGCCGTTCCGCTGCATTCAGGAACTCTGATACTTGTGCAACCGCAGTCGATAGCATGTTTGGATCGCTGTTGGGCTGTCTTGCAAAACTGCGGGGTACAGGCGCTGAGGTTGGCGCACCAGCTATGTTCGAGGCGATTTCTATATAGACAGGTTTGCGCCGAAGCATTGCCGTGTCTATCGCCCTGTCAATTGCAACAGGTGCAAGCGAAGGATGATGGATCGTGACAGCCTCAGCGGTGACACGAGCAAACATTTCGCGCTGGTAGTCATAGTCAACCTCGCCGAGTGTATGATGCAGGTATTCCCATTCGGCCTCAGAGTTTGTGTTCGGCCCACCGGAAATCGCAATCAATGGGAGATCCTCGGCATAAGCACCCGCGACAGCATTCAACAGGCTCAATCCTCCGACCGAGTATGTTACGACCGCCGCTGACGGACCTCCTGTGGCGCGGGCATACCCGTCCGCCGCATAACCGGCGTTAAGCTCGTTGCAGCAACTGATCATTTGCAGATCCCTATTGCTAAGCAACTCATCCAGCAGCACCAAATTGTAGTCACCAGGTACCACAAAATAGTCTTTAATTCCAGCCTCTTGCAGTCTTTTTGCCAAATATGACCCGACGGTCCAGCGCTGAGTTGCCATTCCAATAATCCAATGCGAGTTGTTAAATGAACTGGACGCATCCTATTTGCGAAAGTTGGATTTACAAAATCGAGAGTGTTGAGCACTTTTGCGAGACTGGCAAAATGGAAGCTGAAAACGATTTCAACCTAGATAGAAATTTCCGGTTTGGACCTAGTGTTTCAGTCGACAGCTTTTCTCAACAGTGATTGGTGGCAGCCCAAGACGGGCGAGCTCAAATAGCAAAAAGGGTGCTGTCAGACAAATTCGAACCACTCTCAGCTAGGACAGTAGAGCTGTCCCTTATATCGCGCCAAGTTCGCGCCACTCGGCGAGAGCAACGGCGCGTGTCAGCTTGAAGGTGCCTCGGCTGGTGAGAGATTGCTCCTGGTTAAAGTGGTTGTAGACGGAGGAGTGGACGGCGGCGAATTTCTGCAAACTCCTCATACGCCTGAAACGTTGCATGGCGCGTTCGCGTCGTCGAAACGGTAAATGCGAGTTCTCGACGCGGTTGTTGAGCCACCTGCCCGTCTTTTGTTTTTCCTTGGCACCAAGCTCTCTTAGTGCCGCCCGATATGACGCGAAGCGATCCGTGACCAACTCGTCTGCTGTGCCGTGTCTCTTCATTAATTTCTTGAGGAATTTCAGCGCTACCTGCTTATTTCGACGTTTCGTTACAACGACTTCCAGCACTTCGCCTTCGTGATCAACGGCGCGCCAGAGGTAGTGCCTTTTGCCATTGGCCTTCACAAACACTTCGTCGACATGCCATTTCGATTTTGAGCACGCCCGCAACTGCTGAACCCGTTTTCTGCGAATTTGCCGCCGCGAACATCGGACCGAAACGGTTCTACCAATACCGCACTGTCTCGTGGCTCACTTCAGTGCCGCGCTCACGCAACAGCTCTTCCACGTTTCGAAGCGATAGTGGGAACCGAACATAAAGCATCACTGCCAAACGAATGGTCTCGGGATTGGTTTTGAAGTACTTGAAGGGCGACCGTTTTTTCATGCTTGAAGGCTACGAGAGCGCCCTGCCCGCCTCAAGCCAAGTTCTTATGACAAGGCCGCAGAGTTGCCGGTAGCGACCCTGTTCGGCTATCTTGTTATCAATGACTTTCCAAACACGCTTAGCCTGCTTGGTATTGGCAACATAATCGGTGCAGGGCTGTACATGATACATCGCGAAAGGGTGGTAGCCAGACAGTTGGTCACATAGCGCCCAGCACCTCCAATCTGAGTATTGAAGCACTTCATGCGGCATGTTGCGCCGGACGTGGAATTGCCTGACTGCCGGAGTTCCTCGCGTCAAACGATCTTCTGAACGGACGCCTGATGCTTTTGCTGGAGGATTACTCAGCGTTGGCCTCCGGCGGCGTCATTTTCATTCTGCGCCCGGAAACGAATTTCTTACCGCAGCGGGTGCGCACTTTTATTGACTTCTTGGCAAACCGTTTCGCCAAAGTCGGATCAAATTGAGCGGCGAAACATGCTTTACTTCAGCAGCTGGGACAGTCTGCACAACGGTGGATCTTACATACTTAGATGCGGACATCGGTGACATGTGTAGCGCTTGTTTGTTTCTGCCCGGGACTCGGATCGGGAATGTCCGGCTCGGGCTGCCATCAGCCGCTCATCAATAGCGCAGAGAACGGCAGGAGAGAGCCCGAAGCAGAAGCTCGCCTTGCGCGCCGCTTCTCAGTACTGCGGATTAATCTCTCAGCTTCTAGCGACGGCCTGTGCCGAGTTCGCAAGACAGATTAAGGAACGTCAACACTGGTTCACCGGTTCCGGCATCCAAGCTGGTACCCGATATCGCAATGCGCTTTCAGCCGTTTGGTGTCAGTAGCAGTCCAGTCCGAAGGGGCCGTGACCTCGACCCAGGGCGAGATGTAATCCTGCGCAAAATAGGCGTGGCCATGTCCTGGGGGCGTGCCGAAAGATAACGCCATGTCGAGGGCCAACTGAAACTGCGTGACTACCGGGATGAAGACGAGATGCTTTGAAACATCTTCAGCCGGAGGTTCGTTCATCCAGGGCGGTGCCCGCCAAAGCGAACTCGGATCGTAGAAGACGATCGGATCGCTGGAATACTGCAGGAATACGATCCGCATCTCCCCCCAGTCTGCGATGGCTTGCGAGGCATCCGAGAAGTGCGACGCAAATCGGACGAACGATCCGTTCCCAATGATAGGGAGCACCCATGGACTGCTAGGTTCGCGCGCGTTCTGCGCTTGCTGCCAGAACCGTGACGGAAACGGAGGACCTGCCCAAAAAGCCCCATCGATCGGGTCGTCGGCAAGGCGGAAGAGGTTTGTGGCGTACATCGACGACCAGGCACCAAGGCTTAGACCGTGCACGTAAAATCTTGGGCGGCGATCCTTTGGCAGCGTCCGCCAATAGGAGTGCACGACGTCGAGAAGCGCGGTCGCCTGATCGAGGCCGGTCCGGGTTTCTAGAACCAGTGCCAGAGGCGATTGTAGGTAGGAATACTGGGCGCTAACCGTCGCGATGTCGCCATTGTGCAAGTATTCCACCGGATCGTGAGAACCCGGGTCCATCCAACCGGTTCCTGTGGGGCTAGTAACGATCAGAACTTCCCGATCAAAAGCCCTCAGCCGTTTTAGCTCGGCAAGTGCCAGTTCGGCCCGCTCTTGCGGTGACTCGCCGTTTGCCCGACCGACATAGACCCGTATAGGGTCCAGCGCGGGTTTGCCTGTGAAGGCGGAAATCGCTTCGGCGTCCGGGCCATTCAGGACGAAATCTCGGCCGGGCTGACCCATCGCCGCCCAGTCAATCAGAGACGCTTCGGAACCGGCCTGATCCGGTCTTTCGGGCAGGTCAGGCGCGATATCAAAAAGCATCTGAGCAGCCTCGTAGCTTTCATCGAGGCCCGTGACCACGCGGTCGAAAATGCCGTCGCGGGTGACGACGAAGAGCAGCAGGGCGACCGTCACAACGCCCAGAACATTGGCCCGGCGCGGCGGCATGAAGCGATAGAAGCGGTCCCTGACCCATCGGAACAGGGCCGCCACGAGCGCGCCGATCAGAAAAAAAAGCGCAAAGGTTCCGGTCCCTGCCAACAGGATCTGCGCCAGGTGCTTTGCATCTGCAAGCTCCATCCCCATTTTTGCGCGCAGCTCATTCTGCCATTCAAAGCTGAAGGTCAGCGTCCATATTGAAAATCCGGCAACAAGAGCCGCAAAGACAATGTTGCCGACAAGCGCTAGACGTCCGCGCATGCGCGGCAGATCAGCGGCCTGCCAAATCAGTTCGAGCACACGCCCCAGAAGGTAGCCAAGCGCCACCAAGATCCCGCCTAATAATCCCTGAACCATCGGCTCGCGTGGAATGAGGGAGGGGGTCAGCGAGGCCGCAAAAAACAGAAGACCTAAAAGTAGGCACGGGAGAGATACTCCGGCAATCAGTGGTTTTATCCACCGCACAATCGTTCCTCCACGAACCAGGAAAACTCAGTCAGCTTAGTGGAACGCAGCGCGATGGGCCATGTTTATTGTGCAAGTTCCGGGGTATCGCAAGCACCGGAGCTTTTGCGGTCCCTCTCCCTGAGGAGGCATATAATGTATGAAACGGACATGTCCGCTTTGGGCTAACCGCGGTCATCACCTACTCATGAGGCAATGACCGTTTTTGTCCGCAAACCGGAACTGCAAAGTCTTTTTTAGAATGTCCGGTTCGGGCTGCGACCAGCCATTGTTGTACGAGCGGGAAATAACTGCTGAGAGCCCAAAGCGGACACGGAAATTAGATTGAATCCGTGATACCGTGGTACAGGCAAGACCCAACACAAGGAGGGAACGTTTGATGAAACCTCTTGTTTGTTTTCTGGCGCTTTTGGTTTTTCTTATCTTTGAGGATAGTCAGGCATTCGCGGATGATGTCTCTGAAGCGGCACGATCCGGAGACATCGACCGGCTTATTTCGCTTTTGGACGAAGGTGCTCCCGTGGATGGAACCGGAGCTGTGCAGCCAATTCATTTTGCTTGTATGGCAGGGCAATCCGATGCGGTGCTGGTTTTGCTCGAACGAGGCGCAGATCCGGATGCCAAATCTCTTATTGGAACGCCATTGATAGTTGCCGCAGGTCGAAAAAATGCGGAACTCGTGGAGTTATTGTTAGCCCAAGGCGCCGATCCAACGCTTGCCGGTGGACGAGAGGAGCACACGCCATTGCACGCAGCGGCCCATTCTGGCGCTACGGACATTGTGCTCATCTTGATAGAACACGGCGTCGATCCGGATGTGCGCACAAAGTATGGTGAGCCCGCATTGCATCTTGCAGTAATGCGCGAGCATGTTGAGACCGCTGACGTGCTTCGGGACGCGTCAAAATGGACGCCGCCCCAACCACCGTCGGAAGCAGACTTAGCAGCAATCGACGATGAGACCGCACGAATTGCGGTGGATCGGTGTACTTTGTGCCACTCTCTGAAGAAGGACGAAGTGCACAGTGGCCCGCCCTTGTGGGGTGTTTTCGGTAGCTCGGTCGCAAGTGCTCAGGGGTTTATATATTCTGAGGCCATGAAATCGACCGAAAAGGTTTGGGACATCGCAACGCTGAACGCATTCATTGCTGATCCCAGAATGGCAATCCCAGGAAATGCTATGGCAAAGAGCGGGGACGACATAAGGGTTGAAGATCAGGAGTCCCGGTGGGCAATCATTGCGTTCCTCACAAGACTAAATTGAGATTTCGTCAGATTGCCGATGTAGGCACCAAGACAATTTCAAAAGCAACGTTACGTCTGTCCGCACCTGAGGACTAATTTAGGCTCAAAGATGAATGTCCGGTTTGGGCTGCCTCCAGTCACTAATACGGTTTGCAGAGAACGTCGATTGCGAGCCCAAAGCGGACTATCCGAAGTCCGATCTCAGTAGGAGGCTTAAGAACCAAACTATTGCTGATAACCCTTGAGTTTCAGGTTTTTGATGATCAGCCAGTTAATGTCAAATATGAAGGGCATCGTCTGAAAAAACTCGACTCTTGTGTCCAGAGAGAAGTGCTTGAACTACTTGCCAAGTTGCACCTAAGGCGACCTAATACATTTCAACCAGAAAACGGCAGAACGACGCTCAACCATTTATGGAGCCTCCGAATGAAGAAGGGTACCCATCATAAAGATCCTGCTCCAAACTTCTTGGGGCTCACGTTCTGGTATCAATTGGTCGTCCTTGTGTTCTTGACAATAGCGTCGTTAGTCCTCGCTTCGTCTGTACTGGTTCCCCTGTTTTTTGCGGCCCTCTTGTTCGTTCTCCTCACAGCGACTGCGGATCGCATTGGTAGATTCAAGATACTTGGAAAGACTGTCCCGAAGTGGCTTGCGCATTTGGCCGCAATTTCAATTGTGTTAATCGGCCTCTCGCTTGTTCTGTCGATACTATCCAGTCAAGCCGGTGAGGTTTCGGAAGCTTTTCCGCGCTATGAGGACCGGTTTTCCAGCATAGTCGCAAAGTTGGTGTCACTGGTTGGGCAAGACAACTATGCAGCCGCGGTAAAGGCCTTGGAACAAATCAACCTGGCTGGGTTCGCGAAAGGAGTGATCGGGTCTGCTGGGGCGTTCCTAAGCGCTTTTTTCCTGGTGCTGCTCTATGTGCCATTCATGTTGGTTGAACGCGTTCCAATGCGCGCCAAAATCAAGCTCGCAATCAAAGACAGGGAAGCCGCAGAAAAAGTTCGCCGCGTTCTTGAGAGCACATCCGACAGCATTCAAAGATATGTTGGCATCAAAACGCTGGTGAGTGCACTGACTGGCTTGGGCAGTTATGCCGTGATGGCATCCGTCGGCTTAGACTTCTCTGAAACCTGGGCCGTTCTTGCGTTTTTGTTAAATTTTATCCCGACAGTCGGCTCTATCGTGGGCGTCGCGCTTCCTTCCATTGTCGCACTGGTACAGTTTGAAGAAGTCGTGCCCTTTCTTGTTGTTCTAATTGGTTGTGGCGCTGTTCAATTCTCTATCGGCAATATCCTGGAGCCAATGCTACTTGGGAAAAGCCTGAATTTGTCGCCTTTCATGGTCATTTTGGCGCTCACGTTTTGGACTGCGATCTGGGGGATTGCCGGCGCTTTGATGAGTGTTCCGATCACCGTGTGCATCATGATTGTGCTTTCAAACATCCCGTCTACTCAGCCAATCGCCATACTGATGTCCGGTGACGGGAAGATAAGCAACACTGACGCAGCAAACAGCTAAGTCCGAAAGACGTTCGCTATACTGGACGGCGGTTTTTGCCTGACTAATCTGGCTAACGTACGCTTCGGCTCCGCACGTTTAATTCGAAACACCGTGCGAAGTTTGAGTTTAAGGATAAACCCGAACTACTTGCCGTTCGGAAAAACGAAGTTTAACGCATTTGGTTTAATTGAAACCTCAAAGCGTTGATCAATCATTGGCTCGCCGTCCAAATTCATATGAAACGGCTGGAAGGTTTCCAAAACCATAGATCTCAGACGAGAGCGCTGTACAACACCATCTGTGGGGTCCGAGATATCCGGCAGCCTGCCAAAGGGCAGGTTTTCTGGCATCAATCGCTCCGTTGAGAGCACGCTTAAATCCAGCAACCCATCGGACACTTCCGCTTCAGGTGCCACGTCAAAACCGCCACCTGCATAGCGGCTGTTCGCAATCGCGATTGCGGAAATGGAAACGTCGTACGGGTCTTTATCATCAATTGAGATTTTTGCTGGAACAGATTTTGCATCAGATAGACGAGCTAACCCAAATAGTGTGTACGCGAGTCCGCCGAGTCGTTTCTTCATTTCCTTAGGTGTTGTTGCGGTGATCATCGCTCCAAAACCGCCGCTGGCAACATTCACAAATGGTCTGCCGTTTATGTATCCGACATCAATAGGTTGCGCGTCTTCTGTTGCGGCAACTCGAACAGATGTTGCTAAGTCCAAACCCTTATCACCGAACGACCGGGCGAAATCGTTAGCAGTGCCAAGGGGAACAAGACCTAGCGAGACAGGCGACTTTATCTTCAACTTCAAAACAGCACTCGCGACCGAGTTCAAAGTGCCGTCACCACCGCCAGCGATTATCCGGGTTACCCCGTCGCCCACGGCTTCTCGAAGCGTCTTCTTCAAGTCTTTTCCTGACCAAGGAATACACACCCTAATGCCAAGCTCTTTTTCCAATGGGCGGACAGCAGAACGCAGATCGGGTCTTGCTGCGGACTTCCTATTGAGAATTAGCAGGGTACGTTTGGCCATGGTCCCAGCATAAAGCTCTCACACGTAGGAGCAACCGCCTCAACATTTCTAAATGCAGAGGCGCTCCGGCAATTGAAACTTTATTTGCGCTAGCCAACCCCTAAATGACGGTAGTCAGCTTTGTCCGCAAAGCAGACTTTGAGAAGATTTCACTGAATGTCCGTTCTGAGCCCGAAGCAGCCTCCAGTTCGCGACACCAGACGAAATCAGGTTCAGAGAATTGTCCGCCTGCCGAGATGGTCTGCAAGCTGATCGAATACCAACCTGATCCTGCGAGCTGTTTGCAGTTCAGAATGAGTAGCCAACCAGATAGGAAACTTGAATGGCTCGCGTTCGGGCAGAACACGCTCCACACCAGGAGTCAGAGCCGCCACATCGTCTGACATAACACTGATGCCGAACCCCTGGCGCACAAGCTCCCATGACACTATCCCGCTCCGTGACCCAATCCGAAAACTCTTTCGGGTTACCTCAATGCCTGCCGGATTGAGAAATCCAATCATCGTGTCAATATCGCCAAAGCCGACGAAATCCAACTTAGCAAGTTCGTCTTCATTTCGTGGTCGCCCAACCTGTTCGAGGTATGAAGGAGAAGCGTAGAAATGTGCCGTCGCTTCTGCCACGAGCTTTGCAATCAGGTCCGGCTGTGTTGGGCGCACATGCCGAATTGCGATATCTGCCTCGCGCCGCTGTATGTCTCGTATGTCATTTGCTGCGACAACGTCGATCTCAAGCCGCGGTGCCGCGAGCCTGATCTGTTTGAGAATAGGCGGTAGCTGATAGGCTGACATCACGTCGGACGCAGTGATCCTGACTTGCCCTTCAATTGCTTGTGACTGGCTTGTTGCGGTCAGAGAAATCCTATTCGCGACGTTTGCCATTTCACTGACATGTACCAAAAGCTCAACACCAGCGGTTGTCAGATTAAGCGACTTGCCGACCCTTTCAAACAAGGTGACGCCAAGCGCCTGTTCCAGCGCGGCGACCTGACGACCGACGGTTGGCTGGGTCTGCTCAAGCACGCGCGCCGCTGCGGAAAACGAGCCTTCTTCTGCCGTTGCAAGAAAGGACCGAGCCTGGTTCCAATCGAAATTGATAGCCTTCCAATTCATGCATTAATGCATAACAGTTCTGCAATATCTGGCAATTTAATAAATCAGCGTTTTAAGATATTGGCTGCGGTGACACCAAAGGAAGAGAGAAACGATATGGCTGCATTGTCCAAAGATGCCGCATTTTGGAGCAAGATTTCGCGCAAATATGCGGCTGATCCTATCCGAAACATGGAAGGGTATCTGAACACGCTCGAACGTACAAAGTCCTACCTGAAAGCCGAAGACAGCGTGCTGGAAATCGGCTGTGGGACGGGGTCAACCGCGTTGCTGCTGGCACCGCATGTGGCTCAAATAACTGCCTCCGATCTCGCACCGGGGATGATCGAAATTGCCAACGAGAAACGCACCGAAGAAGAGCTGGAGAATGTCACATTCAAAGTGGCCGAGGTTCTGCAGCACGATCCTGACGACGGTTCTTTCGACGCTGTCCTCGCACACAATCTGCTGCACCTTGTTCCCGATCTGGGCCACACACTCGAACACATTGCGACCCTTACAAAACCAGGTGGGGTTTTTATTTCCAAGACCGTCTGCGCTCCAGAGAGTGGAGGCTTCAAATATGGCATAATCAGCCGCATAGCGATCCCGATTATGCAGGCGCTCGGGAAAGCCCCGTTCGTGAATTTTGTATCCGTAGCTGAATTCCAGCAAGCAATTGAACGTGCGGGCTTCGATATCCTTGAGACGGCAGATCAAGCCGGGTTATTGCCGAGCCGGTACATTGTCGCGAGAAAGCTGTGAAACAGTATTCGCGCCATAATTACTTTGCATGCAAGGGACATCTCGGGCCATCAAATGAGTACAATGATGAAAGATGGGATTTCATTTGCACGCCTTTCGGAAATCGATCCGAATGACATTGCGGTTCATATGTCCGACCCCCGGGTAGAAGAGCATATGCCGCTTTTGACGTTCAAATGGAATGTTGAAGTCGCAAGAGAATTTGTTGCCAAAAAGGAAGGCTACTGGGCGCGGGACGGTCTTGGACATTGGGCGTTTATGTCAGGTGGTCGGTATGTTGGTTGGGGGGGCTTTCAAAAAGAAGGTGACGAGTGGGATTTTGGGTTGGTTTTGCGGCCCGACGCCTTTGGACTTGGGAAACGGATTTCCATAATGGCAATCGACTTTGCGATCGCTGACAAACGTATCCCCTTCGTCACGTTTCTGTTGCCACTAAGTAGAAAAAACCTGGGTGCACTCCGGAAACTCGGTGCCAAACACATCGGCGAGATCGAATACGAAGGTGCTCAGTTTCTCAAGTTTCGCCTGGATACGGAGTGAATTCCGTTCTTCCTGATTTTTCCCGGTGGTGCGCCAAATACCCGTTTGAATGCTTTGTTGAACGCAGGCTCTGACAAGTATCCGATGTCAGCGGCAATCTGCGAGATAGGCTGATCGGTAGACACTAACCTTTCGCGCGCCAGATGCATACGCCACGTTGCAAGATACTGGATTGCTGGAACGCCTACCAACTCAGTAAACCGCGCCGCGAAAGCGGATCTAGACATTCCGGCAACCTCCGCGAGAGATTCGACTGTCCAAACCGCAGCAGGCGTACGGTGAATGGCGACTATTGTCCGCCCGATCTGCGGGTCTCGCGCCGCTTTCAACCAGCCGCGGTTTGCGTCTGGTGCGCTGTTCAGCCAACGACGAATGGCCTCGATGACAACCACATCCGCCAGTCGCGTGATCACGGTTTCTCCGCCCGGTCTCAATTCCCGCGCCTCTTTTGCGATGAATTGCAAAGTCGCTTGTAGCCAGCTTCCGGCATCCTCTTCCCACGGGTCGATTTTGAGCACATCCGGAAGCAAGCCCATCAACATACCACTGGCGGCGTGATCGATCCGGACGAGGCCGTACATGATGCCCGTCTCCGCTCCACCACCACCGCACTCCAGTGTTTCATAGAGCTCGGTCACCTTGCGAATGGGCAACTCTTCCAGTGTCAAAAGCGGCGTGTCTTCCGAGCTGAAGAAACCGACCGGTGCGCCGCTGGTCATCAGCACTAAATCGCCTTTTTCGACCTCAAAGGGGTCATCTTGTCCGACCTTAATGAAGCACCGCCCGTGCGTAATGACCGCAAAGCTCAGTATGTCGGGAAAGCCTGGTATGGACACGCCCCAAGGAGCGGACATGCGCGACTGGCAGTAGAATGTGCCGGTGAGTTTCAGAAGATGAAGGATTTCCCCCAGCGGATCGCCGATCGGCTGTGCCAGCGCATCTGGGTCAGGGACATGTGGTTCAACCTTGTTCATGTCGCGACTTTGGCTGAAATTTGGCTCTTCGTCTATCCAATTAGGACGATTGGATAAGAATTCCGGATTCTGAAGAATAGAACATCTCAATTGATTGCCTAATTTCGGGCCATCAAATGAACTCATGGAGATGACCAATGACACAGCAATCCATTCTCGTACTTGGCGCAACAGGCAAAACCGGATCGCGGATCGCGACACGTCTGGAAGAAAAAGGGCAGACAGTCCGGCGCGCATCGCGGAACAGTGAAACGCCATTTGACTGGGAACAACCGCAGACCTGGCCCGCAATCCTGGAAGGCGTCTCGTCTGCCTATATTTCTTACTTTCCTGACATCGCTTTTCCAGGCGCGGTTGAGCAAGTCGAAGCCTTCACAGCATTGGCTCGTGAAAAGGGATTACAGCGTCTTGTGCTGCTGACCGGGCGTGGCGAGTTTCATGCGGAACGAGCGGAAGCGGTCGTACGCAATTCCGGAGTTCCGTTCACTATCGTTCGTGCAGCATGGTTTGCACAAAACTTCTCTGAAGGGGCATTGCTTGATCCGGTCATGGCAGGTGTCTTGCCGATGCCCGCCGGCGATGTACGCGAACCAATCATCGACGTGGACGACATCGCCGATGTTGCCTTAGCTGCTTTGACAGAAGAAGGACACGACGGCGAACTGTACGAGGTCACGGGACCACGTCTGATGACGTTTGCCGACATGGCCGCAGAGCTTTCGCGCGCCATGGGACGGACGGTGCAATACCTGCCAATTTCATTCGAAGACTTCCACGCGGAAATTGCCCTTGCGAATGGCGAGATTATTGCTGATGTGATTACCGACATTGCGCGCGAAACGCTTGACGGGCGCAATGCGAACCTCGCGGACGGTGTCCAGCGTGCGCTTGGGCGTACGCCACGCGATTTTGCCGATTTCGCACACAAAGCCGCAACTTCTGGCGCTTGGACCAGAGCCGCTTAAGACATGCCAATAGACACTGGAGACAATCATGAGACTCGACTTTAAGCGCAGATTTGCCTTGGGCTTGTCCGGTTTGACGGCATTCGCCATTAGGTCTGGCCATTACGCTGGACCCACACTCCTTCTACGCTAGCTCCGGCATCGTTCTCTCGCCGCAGCCAAACCTGATGAGTGAGTTGCGCGCACCTGCTGCCAATCTCGCGGCACTTGGCGTCATAATCTTGTGCGGAGCATTTCACCAAAAACTGGTTCAGACCTCTGCCCTACTTGGGGCTACGGTTTTCTCAGCTTTCGCCATCGGCAGGACAATCAGTTTCGTCCTCGATGGTTGGCCATCCGAAAGCATTCTTGCCGCATTTGCGATAGAGGTTTTACTTGCGGTGTTGTGTTTCTGGGTTGTGGGTGAAAATGCGAAACCTGCAGCGCCGGCCTGAGGCGGCTTTGTCCGCTATTCGGAATCGCAAGGTTTCATCATGAATGTCCGGTAGGGGCTGCGAGCGGTCACTAAGGTGCGACGTGGAGAACGACAGCGCTGAGCGCAATTTGGATAATGCTGTGCGAACAAATGTCGGTAAGCTGATACCAATGAATCATCTAAACCGATTTGGTTTCCAGCGGGAACAACCTGTCATATGCCAAAGTGAAAACATAGGTATAGGCAACGACGAAGGACGTGACAACGACATCCGTTATTAGAGCTTCCAGTAACCCAATGCCGAGCCACCAAGCGTAGATAGGAAGTGACGTTATTACCAACGAAGCCTCAAACCCTATAGCATGCAGTATCCGCCCAAAATGCGAGCGTTGACTGGCAACGCGACCGGCACGGGCATCAATCCTGTCAAAAGCCCAGTTATAGATAAGATTTAGAACCATCGCCTTGACTGCGAGGACCACTCCGAGCGCTCCAATTTCAGCAACCGGTTTGTCAAAAAAAGCTGCGCCGACAGGCACTAAGAAAGCCATCAACAACAGCTCAAAACTGATTGTATAACGAAGACGATCCTTGCCCGTTCTGAGAGTGACTTTGTCCGACATTTACAACTCCATTGCTGGATTGCGTTCTATTGAGGTTTTCAGATATTTATAGTTAATTACTATCTAAATATCAGATAGGTTTACGATGCCGTCACCTGAGAGTTTGCAGGCCTTTGTACTGGCCGCAGAGCTTGGCTCCTTCTCTGCGGCCGCGCGGAAGATGAAGAAAGCCCAGTCTGCGGTATCAACTGCAATCGCTAACCTTGAAATCGATACGAACCTTCAGCTTTTTGACAGAAGCAGCAGGTCCCCGACGCTCACACAGGCGGGCCAATCGCTATTACCGTATGCCAGGGGCATTTTGCTCGGAAACCAGGAATTTCACGCCAAGGCGACATCGATGTCGGAAGGGGTAGAGGACAAAGTGAGCATTGCAGTCGAACAGGGGGTCAACCTGATACCGGTTTTGGATGTGTTGAGCGATTTTTCTAATGAGTTTCCTGACGTCTCGCTTGAAATCCTAACCACCGGCCCAAACGATACGGCGACCTTGCTCAAAGAGGGGCGTGCAACACTCGGCCTCATGACCGAACAGGAAAGTTACCCGACCGGCTTTCAGTTTCGGGGGGTCGGATATTCAGCCTTGGTGCCGGTCTGTGGTACATCTCATCCGCTGGCCAAACTGGATCGTGTCGCTCACCGAGACCTCAGGCAACATCGGCAATTGGTACTCAGGAGCCGTTCAAGTGAAGTCCCTGGCCTGGTCGGCGAAATCAAGAGCGCATCGATTTGGTATGCGGAGAACCCCCACATGATCCTTGAACTGGTTTTGCGTGGTTTAGGATGGGCCGAATTACCATTGCCAGTTGTCAGAGCATTGCTGAGATCGAGCAAGCTGGCTCAAATGGAATACACCTTCCAGCAAAGCGATGCACTGGAAGGTATCGACCTTGTCTGGACAGAGCAACACGTTCTGGGCAAAGCAGGTCAGTGGGTGCAGAGCCAACTCATTAAAATTCCGCAAAACGTTTGGAAGGATTGAGCTCAAAGCGTGTCTCGCAATAATTCGACCATTGAGGGCAAAGTTGCGCATCTGGGAAACTGTGAGACTTGGGTCTGAAGGTCTGCTTTGGTCGTTCACTGCCGGTGCGAATTAGACGGCCAACTGAATTCACATTACCCATCAATCGGCACTCAAGCTTCAATCTTACTCATCGCGGAAAAAAGCGCACCGCGTATGTTTTCAATCTCGTCCGGACGGCGAAACTCTTCAAAATGTAGCTTGTCGTGTTCCATCACCTCTTTCATTGCACGCTCGATGAGGTGTTCGCCTGTTTCGGTCAGTTGCACAATTTTACTGCGACCATCGCTTGGGTTGGGGGCCCGTGTAACCAAACTTCTGCGCTCAAGGTCGACCAAAATATTGGCTGCACCACCTGTAGTCAAGAGCGCAGATTTACAGAGGTCTGATGGCGTAAGCTGGCGGGGTTTCGGCTGCGCTCGAAGCGCGACCAAGACTTCGAAGGCTGCGTGAGTGAGATCGAAACTGGCCAAGGCTTCCTCCGTGCGCGCCCGGATCAGTTCGTTCAAACGGATCACCGAGAAAATAATGTCGGTTTCCGGCGAGGCTGCTTCAGGCCAGTTGAGCTTGATCCGCTTGAGAAGTGATCGAATTGGAACCTGGTCGGCCATGAGCATCCCCTTACTACGCTTTCAAACGTAGTGTACCTTTACAGAAAGGTAAATGATCATTATTCCTTTCTGGAAAGGTAAATAGGGACCGTGTGAGATGTGCAAACTAACGGATGCTTTGATCGATAATCTGCCCAAGGCAGAACTCCATGTTCATATTGAAGGGACCTTAGAGCCCGAGATGATGCTGAAGCTTGCCCGTCGAAATAAAGTATCGCTGCCCTATGAGACGGTCGAGGACGTGCGAAGAGCTTACGAGTTCGACTGCCTCCAAGATTTTCTGGATCTGTACTACCTCGGAATGTCCGTGCTTGTAACTGAGCAGGACTTCTTTGACCTGACCTGGGCTTACCTGAACCGCGTGCATGCAGACCGTCTGACCCATGTTGAACTGTTCTTTGACCCCCAGCCGCATATGGATAGAAACGTCGCCTTTGAAACTGTTGTCGAAGGGATCACGCGCGCGCTTGAGGCCGGGGCAAAGGAGTTAGGTATTTCGTCCAAGCTGATCATGTGCATCGTGCGCCACTTGCCGGAAGAGCATGCTTTCACCGCATTGGAATGCGCGAAGAAACATAAAGAGCACATCCACGGTTTCGGCATGGACAGCACAGAACGTGGCATCCCTCCTGCGACTTTTGAGCGTATTTTCAAGGCGGCGCGGGAAGCGGGGTTTGTGCCCGTTGCCCATGTGGGCGAAGAAGGCACCTCTGAAAACGTCAAGGAAGCGCTCGACCTGCTCAAGATCGAGCGTGTGGATCATGGAAATCATGCTCTGGATGATCCAGCGCTGGTGTCGCGCTTGGCTCGTCAGAAAACACCGCTGACAATGTGCCCTATTTCCAACTGGCGGCTCAAAGTTATCCCGGATTTGACCAAGAGCCCGGTCAAAAAGGCATTGGATGAAGGCCTTTTGGTAACAATCAACTCGGATGACCCGTCCTATTTCGGTGGCTATATCAATGACAATTATCGCGCCGTTCAGAAGAACCTTAACCTCAGCGAAAAAGACATCATCCAATTGGCCAAGAATTCATTTGCCGGTTCGTTCTTGAGCGACTCTGAAAAACAGGCGCAGTTAGACGGAATCGACCATCAGGTTGAAACGTTGCAAAGAACCATGGGCTCATCCGGTTCATCGTCCAGACAATAGGGCATCTCTTCGTGCCCGGCTTGATGTCGAGCAGCTTGGTCCCGTTCAGACAATCCATGCCCCGCACCTTGATGCGCCCGTCCGTGATCGCCTCGATCTGGACGCGCGCCGCTGCAATCGGGTTGCCACTTGCGACAGGACCCGTCCGAACGGCGCGGTGAACAGTCCTATCGCCGCCATGACCGCCCAGGTGCTTGCACTATAGGTCGATGGTGTAGCCAGGAACACCGTAACGATGGCCAGAAAGAAACCGCCCATGCCGACACTCGCCATTCGGCTGACCGCCTGAAACCGGCGCAAAAGCACCATGTTCAGCGAGACAAAGCTGACCGCGATCAGCGCCAGTGCATCTCCAAGAAGGTTTCCTGATCCAAACGAACCGGACACGACGATGGCAATGCCGACCATCACCGCTGCGATGGCGATCTAAGTGGCGCGCCGCGTCACCTCACCCAGGAAGACCCAACTGAGCAACGCAGCCAAGGCGGGGGATGTGCTGAGGATTACGATGGCATTGGCGACCGAGGTGTTCTTTAGGCTGAAGATCAAAGTAGTCGCGCTTCCCAGCATAAAGAGGCCTGAAACGATGACGGGCCAACCGCTTGCCCTAAGTGTTCCGATCAGTCCCTTGTCCTCGCGCAGTTGAATGAAGATCGACATGGATAGGGTAGTGAAAAGGCCAAGTAAAAAAGCCGTGTCAAAGGTGCTGTCAGACAATTTCGAACCAGTCTCAGCTAGGCTAGTATAGCTGCCATTTATGCCGCACCAAGTTCGCGCCACTCGGAGAGAGCGGCGGTGCGTGTCAGCTTGAAGGTATCTCTGCTGGTTAGCGATCTTTCCTGGTTGAAGTGGTTGTAGATGGAGGAATGGACGGAGGCGAATTTCTGTAAACTTCGCATGCGCCTGAAACGATGCATGGCGCGTTCCCGTCGTCGGAAAGGAAGGTGTGAATTCTCGACGCGGTTGTTGAGCCACCTGCCCGTTTGCTGTTTTTCGGTTGCACCAAGCTCTCTGAGAGCGGCCCTGTATGACGCGAAGCGATCCGTTACAACTTTATCCGCTGCACCGTGTCGTTTCATCAATTTCTTGAGAAATTTCAATGCTGCCTGCTTGTTTCGGCGTTTGGTGACAACGGCTTCCAGCACCTCGCCTTCGTGATCAACAGCCCGCCACAGGTAATGCCGCTTGCCATTCACCTTCACGAAAACCTCGTCCACTTGCCACTTCCATTTAGAGAACGCGCAGCTGCTGAACTCGCTTTAGTCTGATCTCGGAGGCAAACATCGGACCGAACCTGTTCCACCAATATCAGACGGTTTCGTGGCTCAATTCAATTCCCCGTTCATGCAATAGATCTTCCATGTTTCGAAGCGGCAATGGGAACCGAACGTACAGCATTACAGCCAGACGAATAACCTCGGGACTGGTCTTGAAGTACTTGAATGGCGATTGTGTAATCATACGCGAAGGCTACGAGAGCACCCTGCCCGCCTCAACCCAAGTTCTTCTGACAAGACCTTTCTTTATTAGTGGAAGCTACGAAAGCCCCTGCCCCCATAGCCGAGTTTTTCAAACGATACCGTGTGAAGGACTTGTAAGGAGTTTGTTTCCTTGCCGGAAGCAGAAATGTTCCTGCACCTTAAAAGCAAGTTCCTTGCTATAGAGACATTAACCAGATTGAGCCACTTGACTTCCGCGCAATTCGGCTAGTTCTACAGCCTTGTCTATCAAAAACATCGCTTCCATTTTAGTTGTAGCTTCCAGCGCAATTTCTTCACCCACCAGAAAACCCAGTCCGCTTCCCAATAAAACGCCGTCCGCAATTTCAGGCCCCTGCTGCAGAAGCTGTTCCGCACTCTTTCTGTCTTGCTTGTCGAAGACAAACAGAAACACGCCATTACCCCAATAAGTTGCTACTTTGCGCCCCTCCTTAGTGGCACGAAGGAGCGCGGCACCGGCTGAGGCCATAGATTCACGAAACTCGCTCGGAGTGACAGACTTGTAGACTTGCTCCATGTCAGTCACTTTAACAGCCACAATATTAGCAGCCGTGGAATGCATAGTGGAAACTTGGATGACGTAATTCTCAAATTCGGCTAATCCAATGCAGCCAGGCAAGCCTCCAAGGTATTGCGGATCGCATATACGAACACCCGGATAAACTTCCGAAGTCTGCCAATATTCTTCGTCTGTTTTGAGCACCTCGATTGCGGCTCTACGTTCAGCCGCCATCCTGTAAGCGTCCGAAAGTCTTTGCTTCAAATCAGAAAACTCAAAGGGCTTTGTAACGTAATCAGTGGCTCCAACTTCGAAAGCTTCGTCAATATATTGTTTCTGTACCATGGCTGTTACCATGATAATGGGCGTATACATGTAATCCGGCAGCTTACGGATTTCCTCGCATAGTGTAATCCCGTTCATCTTTGGCATCTGCACATCCAGAAGCAAACAGTCGAAAACCTGTGAAGGATTTGATAATAATTCGAGCGCGTCTCGACCACTGCGGGCGGTAATTACATCTTTGTATCCGAATGCAGCGAGTACGCTGTTCAACAACTCCAGAATGCTAGGGTCATCGTCTACTGCTAGTATACGCATTTTTTTTCACCAACTTCTTGCACCGAACCAATTGCTGGGCATTGCAGACTAAGAGCAGCGACTGGCTGGTGCGTAAAACTCTCACGACTGCACCATGATGTCGAAAAAAGGCGGCAAAACGTTGACCCAAGACGGGCCTCGTTATGTCTGCGCATCATTTTCTCTATTTACACAATTAACTGACAGAAACCGCAGCCAGCAGCTTCAAACCAGCAAGCTATTTGACGTGGGTCCTACTTAATATCGTACAGTGCTATGCCCTGCGTTGCGGTGCAGCCAAATAGGAGTTTGTTCGCCTGCTCATCCGTAAGGAACAAAAATTTGAAATTAAGCCTTAACAACGGTTTGATGGAAAATTTGTGGAGCGGAGAACCCACAAGAAAGCAAAGAAGGACTGCGACGCTTAACAGGTTCCACTCTGTCTGTGGACTATTCGACCCAAGGGATGTGAATTAGACACACTTCTGCATCAAATCCCCATAGCACTTTAATAGGTTGTGGACCTACCTAAATTAATCTTGTCATAAGTGTGTCGAAACTATGAGCAAAGTATGGATCGACCACTCAGCTATGAGCGGACATATCAGGCAGCGGAAGCATTTCCAGACCTGAGTCCCGCCAATGATGCTCCGGCTACGCCAAAGGCTTTGGTTCGGCGCAAATTTTTTGCGGTCAAACGCGCAGTACCTGAACCTCGACGCGCGCTTGGCGAAGTTCGCTCGACCACAATGAGTTTTCGCAACATGCACGAACACGGCACGTTGCTCACGAAGTATCTCGAGACGCGGAAGTCCATTTTTATTGACAAATTAAAGTGGCAAGTTGGCGAAGCTGATAGGATGGAGTTCGACCAATATGATACTCCAGCATGCCAGTGGATCGTTCTTCATGAGTTTGGCGAAATTCTTGGAGGGGTACGACTCCTTCCAAGCACGGCTCAATGTGGAATATACAGTTATATGTTGCGAGATGCACAGAGAGGCATCTTAAAAGGACTACCTACTGATATTCTGTTTTTTGACGCGCCTGTAAAACAGGCTGTTTGGGAAGCAACACGTTTTTTTGTGACGGACAGCGTTTCGTCTTCGCGCAGGCTCATAGTTCAGCAGGAATTATTTCACCAAATGACTATTTCGGCAAAACGAAGTGGTGCGTTAAGCATACTGGGTATCGTTCCCGCTGTCTGGGCACGTTGGTCTAGACGGTTAGGCGTTCACGCTTCTCCGGTCGGAGCAAAATTCTCGATAGACGGCACTGCAAGCCAATCGGTCTTATTCAATATTGACAGTTAGATTTCTCAACACTGGTACAGTTTGATAACTCAAACGAATGGAGGGGTTTCACCCTTTCTTGGATTACGCCAATTTGCAAGACATGGGATCTTCAGAGGTTTTTTTGAAGATTTAGTTGCCATTCTCACAAGGCCATGATCAGAAACTTTTCTTCATTTTATCCAGAACCTATTGTCGGAACACATTCTAAAGTTCGTCAAGTTTATCGACATAGACTACTGCCGGGTTCTATCGCTTGACTGAGGGTCCAAAGACCCGAAATCTAGTACACATAGGTTGGCGTAAAGGCGACAATTGCCAAATTAAGGTCAAGAAAATACCTCGTTTTCTATAGATTTCCTGCTGTTTTGCCGCTGTTTCGTCTCACTCGCCACCTAATCTAAGCACGTTAGGCAGTGTAGTAACGGTTCATCAGTAATGAGACATTCCACATTCGGCAATGATCGGTTTCAACGAAAACTTGATCTCCAAGCGCTGAGGAAAGTGAAGCTCAATGTTTTAGTTGTCGATGACGAGCCGAGTATTCTTGAACTACTCCAGTCGGCGCTTCCTGAACTTGAAAACTGTGAAGTTTCAGTGGCGGAATCTGCTGAATCAGCTCTTATGAAAATCAAGGCGGCGGAAGCTCCGTTTGATTGTCTGCTGCTGGACATTCAAATGCCCGGAACCAGTGGGATTGAGTTGCTTAAACAACTTCGCAATACACCGGAGTATCTGGAAACGCCAGTAATTATGTTGACTGCAATGACGGACCAAGAGCACATTGAAAAAGCCTTTTTGGAAGGTGCGTTTGACTACATCACCAAGCCCTTTGACTTTTTGGAACTACGCAGCCGCATGAACGCAGCGCATCTTCTGATGATGGAGCGGCTTAAAGCAAAGACTTCATCGACGTCCTTAAAGAACCTTCGCGAAGAACTGGACTACAATCAAAAGTTTAATTTTGAAGATCCACTGTCAATCGAAGGGTTAGATCGGTGTTTGCGCTATGTCGAGTTCGACAATTACGTTGATCAACTTTCAAGGCGACGCCGCTTTGACTCCTGGGTTACAGCAGTCAAACTCCGGGGTGCCGGGTATCACTTCGACATAAATGATTTTGGCGCATTTCGCCGAGTGATTTCTGACCTTGGTGAATGCATAGAAAAGACGTCAAGGAGGACCGAAGGAGTATTCTCGTACCGCGGAAGTGGACTTTTCCTAATTGTAACACACGGTCGCGACCGTACGAACCGACTGCCTACCGAAGAAGCTATAAATCTGAAACTGAGGACAGTTCTAAGCAGCCGAAGTGCTTCGGCGCATCTCAAGACGGTGATAAGTGCACCTGTGTCAATGCGCTCATTCTCCAAATCCGGCGCGAATGCCGCCTTAAAACAGGCATGTAAACAAGCAAATAAAAGAGAGAGAGAGCCGGGAAAAATCGCCGTGCCGCAATCACATATGAGGTCAAATAATGCTTCCGTCCGCAAAGAAAAGTCAAATAAAAGGCTCTTTGACACTGTGCTAAGAGAACTCTACGGCGACAATACCTACCTCGATCGATAAAGGATGAGATCAGGAATACCGTCGCTCTTCAGTACGCAAAGTGGATTTACGCTTCAGGTCCTTATGATACCCGTTCGGTTTCAAGTATAAGCGGGCCGCTGGTGCGCATTGTAAATGTCAAAACTGGTTCTGGTAATTGCATCTTGCTCAACGAAAAATTTATACGGCGGAGTACCGAGGCCATCAAAACCATGATCTCCGTTTCTGCATATTGCGCACCTATGCAAATTCTAGGCCCATCTCCAAATGGAATATACTGCCCACGCGGCGGAGCAGCACCCAAGAATCGTTCCAGTCGATATTGTTCCGGATCGTCCCATAATTTTTCGTTTCTGTGCAACGAATAAACAGGGAAAAACAACGCGTCTCCCTTTTCGATTTTAACACCTTTGATTTTGACGGTTTCTGATGCATCCCTGGCAAAAAAGGCCGCAGATGGATAAAGTCGCAGAGTTTCCTTCACGTGCGCGCGCAACAACGGCATCGCCTCAAGGTCAGAAAACTCCACTAGGCCGTCAGGTCGAATGGCCTGAATTTCAGTCCGAATTCTGTTTTGAATATCAGGGTTCAACGCCAACAGATAATACCCCCAAGCCAACGCGTTGGCCGAGGTTTCATGGCCTGCAACAACAAACGTCAGCAGATTATCGACAGTTGTCTCTTCGTCTTCGAAGTCCGTCTTCAGCGCCTCAATCATGAAATCAAGAAAGTCGCGGGGTTCGCACCGTTTTTCAGACCGACGGTGTTCTATCACCTGCCGCGCGAGATCGCGCATCTGTGTAACCGGAGCCTTGCTAGTAAGCCATTTCTTACGCGGCAACCATTTTGGCAATCCCATCAAATCGAACAGCGATAAATCTGAAATGTAGTTAAAATATGCGATCAGCCCTAAACGAATTTGCTCAGAGCTGACCTCCTCGTTTCCAGAAAAGATCACTCGAGAAATGTTCGTCAATGTCGAGGCGGGCGCAACTTGAGATATATCTATTGAGCCTTCGTTTTCCGCGAGGGAGTCTGCGACTTCTGCACCGGTTTCAGCAAAATGTTTAGCGATTACCGGAAGGTTTCTGGCCGCGAACAAAGGAGAATACCTGCGCCTTTGCTGACGCCATTTCTCTCCCTCAGAAAGTATCAAACCGTTGCCGACTGCCGAGCCGATTATATCCTTTGTGAACTTTGCCTTAGGAAATGCGCGGCCCTGCCCAACTAGCAATTCAGTGATCATTTCCGGATCACAAATGTAGTGTATGTTCAGTGGGCCGCGAACATAGGTCTGGCGCAGAGTTTCGGCTGGTATGACTTCAAGCATATTTCGACCGGCAGACCTAGCGAATTGGATCAAAGTCACTGGTTCTTCCGCCAATCTCGCTGCCACTGGAGTGACGTCGAACTGCTTCATTTTCGTCATGCCAAACGCAGTCAAATCGCGGTTCCTTGGAGTATCTAAGCCTGCCTAAGCTTCAACTTATGTAGGGAGACGCCACATTAGCAACGAAATCCTAGACTTTTGACGTCAATGTAGGCACTTACGCAACAATAAGGGTACCAGGGCAACATGGGTAAAGCTTCAACTAGAGCACAACAATTTTATCGCTTGCGCCAAATTCCTTGCCAAACTGTGAACCCAATTCCGACCAACTGCGTCCTCATTTTTCAGATATCCCAGCCCTATAAGTGCGAGTAATGAAGACATTGGGATGACGGCTATCGACCCCGCGCAGCTGGACCGGTCAACCGGTGAGCCGGAAAACCGGCTTCTGCAAAATATCAAGGACTACACTGCCATGAGCTTCGCGCTTTTATGGCAGCGGCAAGCTATATTTCTTGCTACGACCATACTGACCGGTTTCTTCTTTGATCCTGTAAATGCCTTATTGTTCTACGGAGTGATATTAATTTGCGAAATACAGGACTTGATGCTCGCTAAACGCGTACCTCGCTTAAGTCCGGACCAGCATAAAGCAATTGCAATGATGGTTGCTTGGATACTACTAAACACGATCCTCAGCTCAACTGCGATATGCCTGTATGCTGTTTCAGTTGCTCTAAAACAGCCAACTGGTGGACACTTTACCCCTTTGTTTTTCTTGTTTGCAGCGGCGTTGTTTGCGGCGATGAACAACCATCAGTTCGTCTGGGCAATGATTGTGCGCCTAGCGATGTATGGCGTTTCATTTATGGTAATAGTTGTGAAGGATATCTGGGTCGAACGTCCTGAGCTTTCGTCTGATCTTTGGCTACAGTTTTTCACAGTCATTTTTGTAATGTACTTCTTAATCGACTGTTCCCTGGTATTTCTGAAACTGTACCGCAAAAATTTGGCGCAACTTGAAAAGCTCAAAGAAGAGCATGAAAGAACAAGGGCCGCTTACATTGCCAAGTCTCAATTCATATCCACAGTTAGTCATGAACTGCGCACTCCTCTAACCTCAATTAAGGGATCTTTAGATCTGCTCAACACCGGTGCACTGGGTGAAATTCCGGAACCGATGCAAAATCTCGTGCTCTTGGCGAGCAAGAACAGTGAACGTCTCGCTTCCCTGATTAACGACGTACTCGACATTCAAAAAATGGAAGCTGGCGAAATGAACTACCGTGAGCGAGCAATTGATGTGCATGAGTTGGTTCGAGAAGCTATTTCATGCAACTTAGGATATGTTAGCGCTCATTGTGTGGAAATCTCGGAAGACATCCGCGGCAGCGGCAAAGTGTATGTACGAGGGGATGCATTGCGACTTCTTCAAGTCTTAGCGAACATGATATCCAACGCAGCCAAATTTTCCCGCAAAGGTGGAGAAATCACCGTCGGTTGCGATAGCATCGGAAAGAACGTGCGTATATTCGTAAAAGACCAAGGTATCGGTATTCCAAAAGGTTCCCGGGAAAAAGTTTTTGAACGATTTTCGCAAATTGATTCTTCTGACGAGCGTCACGTGGGAGGTACTGGCCTCGGAATGCATATCTCCAAGGAAATTGTCGAACATTTTGGTGGAATTATTGACTATCAAAGTGTTTTCGGCAAAGGCACTGAGTTTTTCATTGAACTACCCAAAATGGAAGGCGAGACGACTGAAACCATCAATCAACGGCAAACCTTAAATACTGATATCGCATCTTCGCGGTAGCTTCCGGCAGACCACAAGACTGTGTTGCTCCCAAACGAGCGCTGTCAGACAAATTCGAACCAGCCGCAACTAGGGCAGTAGGTTTGTCTTTTGTGAATCACCTAGTTCGTGTCCTTCGGCAAGAACGGCGCACCGTGTGAACTTGAAACCACTACGTATTTCACGTCTTTGCCTGATCCGACGGACTGGAAGGGCATAGCGGGAGGCGGGGAGTGCGTCTTGAATGCTCGGCGATTGTTCGTGGGCATCGCTGCCACACGGTCTACGACGTCCTGATGCGGCTGGCCTAGATAACCTAAAAATTCAGCCCAAAGTACTTCCTCATAAACATCACGGAAATCAGCGTTCTTGCCGCCATCAATTGATAAACAATATTCGTTGTCCAAGTCGTGCCGATTTTGAAGGGAACGGAAATGACAACGTCGCCATCACGTCATTCTATTTTTTTGAAATTCAGGCCGAATCCACGGCGGCCCTGCCAGAGGGGCGTTTCATTGCGCAGTATCGCCCATTTTATCGTCCGTCCACTTGCTTTCATCTGAAATACGACGGCGATAGAGTCTTTTTTACCGTACCGACCTAGCTAAGCCGTTATCGTTTTTTGACATGGTTATTACCCACAGTCACGAGTAACCTGATCAAGGATTTGAGTATCATGTGTTGCAGAAGGACTCAGATTTGAGCACAGTGCGGGCGTTCGCCGAAGTATAGTGATTGCACTATGCCCACGGAGAAAAGAAACATATTAGTAGTTTTCTGCCGCGTCTAAAAGCGCAGGATTTCATTGTCCTTCAGAAGGTTTCCTCTAAAACAGGATCGACACATAGCTGGCCGCAGTCGCCTTATTGAGAAAAAAGATCAATAAAAAAAGATACAACAATAATAGTGCTGCCAATATTGAGTTTATTTGCGCAGGTTTTAGGGAGCTATTCTTTTTCGGGCCAAATGTTTCGACCACGACGTCATTTAAAAGCGGGAATAGCTCCCTTTTACTTTTACTTTGCTTAACCATAGTCAACTCGCACTAACTATCTATACTTTTCCACACCCATCATTAACCGAGCATTAATTCTCTGCTTTTCTTCGGTTTTATCAATTTTTTTGATCTCTGATGGAAACAATAATTGCCAAGTTGCTGCAGTTGTCGACAAACATACAGGTGATGTCAGACAAATTTGGACCAGTCTAGGTTCCAGGCTCATTGATTTACAGACAGAATAGAACGGTAGCCGCGAGCGCGATGGCCGACAGAAAGACCTTCGGGCATCTGTCATATCGGGTTGCCAC
The DNA here is from genome assembly GCA_013032095.1 of Ruegeria atlantica. GTDB lineage: Bacteria > Pseudomonadota > Alphaproteobacteria > Rhodobacterales > Rhodobacteraceae > Ruegeria > Ruegeria atlantica_E. Next base: position 30,227 of record WQBJ01000015.1, read on the forward strand.
GCGCCGCCAGTCCTTTAGGTGCCCGAACATGATCTCGGGTGCTGACAGACAAATTCGAACCAGTCTCAGCTAGGCCAGTATAGCTGCGCTTTATGCCGCACCAAGTTCGCGCCACTCGGCGAGAGCGGCGGTGCGTGTCAGCTTGAAGGTATCTCTGCTGGTGAGAGATCTTTCCTGGTTGAAGTGGTTGTAGACAGAGGAGTGGACGGCGGCGAATTTCTGTAAACTTCGCATGCGCCTGAAACGTTGCATCGCGCGCTCACGTCGTCGAAACGGCAGGTGCGAGTTCTCGACTCGGTTGTTGAGCCGCCTGCCCGTTTGCTGTTTTTCGAATGCACCCAGTTCTCTGAGCGCGGTTCTGTATGAGGCGAAGCGATCCGTGACGACGGTTTCCGCTTTGCCGTGTCGCTTCATTAACTTCTTGAGGAATTTCAGTGCAGCCTGCTTGTTTCGGCGTTTGGTAACAACGACTTCCAGTACCTCGCCTTCGTGATCAACAGCCCGCCAAAGATAATGCCGCTTGCCATTCACCTTCACGAAAACCTCGTCCACGTGCCACTTCCATTTGGAGAACGCGCGCAGCTACTGAACACGCTTCTACCTTATCTCAGCAGCAAACATCGGGCCAAACCTGTGCCACCAATATCGGACAGTTTCGTAGCTCACGTCGATGCCTCGCTCGTGCAGCAGATCTTCGACATTCCGATGCGAGAGCGGAAATCGGATGTACAGCATCACCGCAAGACGGATGATCTCGGGACTGGTTTTTAAGTACTTGAAAGAGGCAGGTCTGGTCATGGGCAAAAGCTACGCAACCGCCCTGCCCCGCTCAAGCAAAGTTCTTCTGACAAGACCCTGTCATCAACTGCTTGACCTCAACTTAAGTTGAGGAAGTAGCAACGCAAGAGGACGCTCGAATCATCGGGCAAAAAGAAGCGGAGATTGAAATGTCAAAACAGAAGCCAGCCTACCTTGTGGCCAGTTCGTTCATGCCGGAAGGCCACGGCGCGCTTGATCCTTACGGTCAGGCCACGCACCCCATTATGGAAAAGTGGGGCGGAGAGTTGATCGTCGCAGGCGAGACCGGGCAATTCATGGATCATTTCGAGGGTGAGTGGAAAGATGATGCTCGGTTCACATTGTTCCGGTTCCCCTCGATGGAGGCACTGCAAGGCTTCTGGAATTCGGAAGAGTATCAGGCTGTCAAGCACCTCAGAACGGATGTGATCCCCCCGAATTTTACATTTGCGGTTGAGGGTTTCGACGCCGAAGAATGGGCCGGGGAAAACCCAGATCACGCTTACGTCCAAAAAGACTAAACACCTGGTTCGAGCGCGGAGCGAATTATGACCACAGCCGTTGAACACAAAACAGAAGCCGGTTGGCAGGAGATCTTGAAGGGAGAGTTCTCAGCAGCGTCTGCCGTCCTTGCGGCTGGCATCGCGCTTCACGCGGTGAACATAACCCTTTCTGCCACGATGCTGCCTTCCATCGTGGCAGATATTGGCGGGCACAGCCTCTATGCTTGGAACGCAACGCTCGCGACGCTTGCGGCGATCCTCAGTGCGGCCGTCACCGGCAATTTGTTGAGGCGCACGGGTGTCCGTCTTGGGTTTGGGCTATCCGGGCTTATCTTTGCGACCGGCAGCCTGCTGGCCGCATTGGCGTGGACCATGCCGGTTTTGCTGATTGGGCGGGTCATTCAGGGCGCTGGTGGCGGGATGCTGTTCACGCTTTGCTATTCGATGATCATCGTCGTCTATCCAGAACGTCTGTGGTCCCGAGCCATGGCGCTTTTGTCCGGGACGTGGGGCATCACGATGTTGTTCGGACCGGCCGTCGGTGGCGTTTTCGCCGAGCTTAGCATGTGGCGCATGGGGTTCGGTATCATGCTGCCGATCACGGCCCTGTTTGTTGCGTTGACCCTGACGTTGCTTCCGCGCAGAAAGCAGGATCATAGACCGACTGAGCCAATAGCGTTCGGACAATTGGCGTTACTTGCAGGGTCAGTCTTGGCGATTTCCCTCGGCAGTATTGCACCATCGATAACATGGGCTGTTGTGGCAGTGCTTGTTTCTGTCTTGCTTTTGCTGACGCTGATGCGCCGCGAACAGATCAAGACCGTGCGGCTGTTCCCTCGTGGTGCCGCCTTTCCCGGAACACCGCTTTTTCTGGCTATTTCGGTCATGGCGCTTTTGATCTTCTGTATCAATGCCGAATTCTTCATGCCGTTCTATCTGCAAAGACTGCACGGGCTCAGCCCGCTAATGGCAGGCTACGTGGCAGCGCTGGTGTCTATTGGATGGGCGGTGTCCGAAGTTTATTCCGCGCGCTTTACTGGTCGAAAGATGCACCAGGCGGTACTCGCCGGGCCAATCCTGATGATGGTTGCCTGTTTGGTGCTTGGCATGGCAACGCCGATGTTCAGGAATTCAGGATTGGCAATGACGTCATTGCTGTCACTCGGCCTGATTGTTCTGGGCGTCGGTATCGGCTCCGGTTGGCCACACCTCAACACATTCATCCTGCAATTTACGGATGAGAACGAACGGGACATGGCTGCCTCTGCCTTATCCACGGTTCAGATGTTTGCAGTCGCGTTTGGGACCGCTGCGGCTGGCCTGGTCGGCAACTTTACAGGGTTCAATGAAGCTGGGAACCTGACGACCATAGCCAATTCCGCAGTGTGGCTGTTCGTGACTTTCGGGTTGGTCGCCGGGGTTGCAGTTCTTGCCAGCCGTGCCCTGATTGCCGGGCAGAAGGAATAACAGGATGGAACAATTATTCCCGGACCTTTGGCAAACACCGCTGGAACTACACTTTGGGACATTGAAGTACCACGGCTACGTTCTTCAGCATTCTGAAGGGCGAGATATGATCTATGTTGCCGAGGAACCGTCGACGCTGCATGCCATCAAAACATCAGGAAATGTCGATCACCTGTACCTCAGCCATAATCATGAGATTTCCGACGGGCTGGCCAAGGCGAGCTCTACGCTCGGTGCGCCTGTGGTTGGACATGCGGAAATGCAGAAGTACTTTCCGAAAGGTCTAAAGCTGGACCAATGCATTGAAACGGATGGTCGCACCAAAATCAGCGTCGGGTTGGAGGCGATTTACACGTCGGGGCATACGGATAACAACATCTGCTATAGATACGCCTCGCCGTACGGTAAGATATATCTATTTGTCGGTGATACTCTGTACCCCGATAACGACGAATGGAGGGCTTTGGTTATGGAACGCCACGGGGGGAACAGGCAGACGTTGATCAAGACGCTGGGGATTCTTAAAAATGTGCAGACGGACGTGATCATTCCCAGCGTCGCCGTAGGAAACTACCAGATAGCCGAACTGACCGAGAGCGACTGGCATGCTGCGTTGGACGCAGCTATCTCGTCTTTGCAGTGAATTGGGGACTGGCAGCATCATTGGTGCCACGACGAGGCAAACTTCTCCAAACTTGAGAACCTTTGCGGCTCATATCGGCCCATTTCCGACATTCGTTCTAACGACGCTGTATGTCCGCTTACATTACCTTTCGGAACTTCCTGGCCACCTGCGCGGCGGTGCCCTCGTCAAACCGTGGTCCGGCGATCAGGCAGAAAGTCAACTGCAATGTGGAACTGGGTTCGCTTGATTGTGCCCGGGAGAACCCTTCGGCAACCGAAGCTGGAAGAAACGCTCGGCAGAACTCTACTTCAACCGCATCCCGTAAGGACGCAACGGTAGCAGCTTCAAGAACCAGCTCATGAGCATAGCGACCATCCCTCAGATCGCGCAGCGCACCGTCTCTCAGGACGCAGTCAGTGGTTAGCAGACCGCAGCGCGCTTTTCCGTTTTCACTCTTCGAAGACCCAAACCATGTGATTTCTTCGGTCCAGAGCTCATGGCCTTCTTCACTTTCAGGTTCTCGAGCCACAATGGCCATGTCCAGAACCCCAGAGGCGACTTTCGGCCGAAGTGATCTGCTTGGCTCAAGAACGATGCTCGGGGACACTCTTGGGAATTCGCGCTGAAAGATCGGCAACAGCTTTTGTAGCAAGGTTGGCGCATAATCGGTCGGAGCACCGAACTTGAGAGGCCCAGCCAAGTCATCCTGCCGCAACTCTCCAAGAAGCTCATAGTTGAGCGACATCAATCTCAGCCCCTTTGCCCTGAGCACCTCTCCGGCTGAAGTTAGTGAGATGCCTTGATTGCTGCGCTCCAGCACGCGTTTTCCAAGAATTTCTTCGAGGCGTTTGATCTGCTGACTGATGGCCGCTGGGGTCTTGTTCAATTGTATGGCGGCAGGTTTGAAACCCTTTGCGTCGATCACAGTTAGGAATGTTTTGATGAGATCAAGATCAAGCGCAGGGGGCATGATTAAGTGAATCCGACATAAGCTGTTAAAGTTCTTTCGTTTGCCTGATCTACCGAAATTAGCCACGCTTAGCGAGAAAAATCTGGGAGGAAGGGCATGCCGGAACAAATTGAACTTGTAGTAGATGTTTCGTCTCATGATCAACCTGGCCAAGCACTTGAACGTGCCGTCGAATTGGGGAGGCCAGGCCAGAAAGTAATTTATGCTCGTGATTGGTTCCTTTTCAATCGATCGTTAGCGTCTGCTGCGTGGGCACTGTACGAAGGAGGTCTGGTTGATCTGGTGCAGAGACGTGTGCCCACCGCGCGATACACGAAGTTCGAATATATTGCTATCAAGCGTTCAAGTGGAGTCATGTGAGACAATTTTTCTAATCCACTCGTTAAGATTGTTTTGTTTGATTTAACCACAAATACTGACGCAATATGGAATAGTCCCAAACTGCGAGGGCTCTATGCTGGATCTACCCAACATCATTGACGAGAAGCGCGTGCGCGCCTATCGCCAGAACCGAACACGCGAGTTGCTGGCCCAGTTCAAGATGGATGCAGCGGTGCTGTTCGATCCTCTCAATCTGCGCTACGCCACCGGATGCCGCAACATGCAGGTCTGGACCTCGCATCACATGTCCCGATACGTTTTTGTGCCGATTGAGGGGCCTGTGGTTCTGTTCGATTATGGTGGTGCCAAGCACCTGTCCGACGATCTGGAGACCATCCAGGAAACACGCCCCGCGAAAAGCTGGGACTATTTCGGATCGGGGCATCGCGCCGAAGAACACGCCAACAAATGGGCGGACGAGATTGTCGACTTGCTGCATCGCACCTGTGGGCGCGGGGCAACACTGGGTATCGACCGGGCTGACCTTTTGCCGATGCTGGCGCTGCAGCATCGCGGCATTAAGATGAAGGATGCCAAGGGCCCGATGGAAATGGCACGGTCCATCAAGTCGATGGAAGAGGTTGCGATCATCAAGAACTCGATGCAGGTCTGCACAGAGGCGATCGCCTACATGCGAAGCTTTGCCGAACCCGGCGTGACCGAGAACTTTCTTCTGGCCAAAATGAACGAATACAATATGCGCCACGGTGGCGAGTATCAGGAAACCCGGTTGCTGGCGTCGGGTCACCACACCAATCCGTGGTTCACAGAATCCACCGACAAGAAGATCGAAAACGGTGAGATGCTGGTGTTCGACAGCGATCTGATCGGACCGGATGGCGTCTTTGCCGACCAGACCCGCGCCTTTGTTATTGGGGACCGCAAACCGACTGACGAACAACGGGTGCTCTACGCGCATGCCTATGAGCAGATGGAGCATAACATGGCATTGCTGCGCCCCGGCATGACCTTTGAAGAGTTCGGCGAGCTGAGCTGGAAGATGCACGACATCTATGTGCCCAACCGCTATGCCGAGATGATCCACGGCATTGGCTTCGGCGTAGAGTACCCTGTGATCTACTACCCCGAGGACCATGAGACCTGGCAATATTCCGGCACCTTCCAGGAGGGTATGTGCGTCTGTGTCGAAAGCTATATCGGCCCGGTGGGCGGGGACGAGGGCGTGAAGCTGGAACAACCAGTACTGATCACCAAAGACGGCCCCGTGCCCCTGACAGATTGCCCCTTCGAGGACGACTACCTGTGAGCAGCTATGATTACGTTATTGTCGGCGCAGGCACGGCGGGCTGTGTGCTGGCGCATCGGCTTTCCGAAGGCGGCACCTATTCGGTTCTGCTGTTGGAACATGGGGGCGATGATCGCAATTGGATCCTGCAAATGCCCGCCGGGCTGCGATCGGCCTTCAAACCGACCAGCAAATACAATTACTGGTTCAAAACCACGCCGCAGAAGAACCTGAACAACCGCGAGATCGACCAGCCCCGTGGCAAGGCGCTTGGCGGGTCTTCCGCGATAAACGGCATGACCTTCCTGCGTGGCAACCCGCGGGATTATGACGATTGGGCCGAGGTCGAGGGGTGCAACGGTTGGTCCTTTGCCGATTGCCTGCCCTATTTCAAGAAATCCGAGCGCCGCGACGGTTCGGCCAACGAATACCGTAACAATGCTGGCATGGTCGGGGTCAAAGCGCAGCCTATGGAGGATCTGAATCCGCTGAACACCGCCTTTCTTGAGGCTGGGCAGCAGGCAGGTCATGCGCTTACCAAAGATGTGAATGGCGATTCCCAGGAAGGCGTCAGCCGGTTTGAAATGTCCGTCGAAGGGGGATATCGCAGCACCTCGGCCCGCGCCTATCTGCATTCGCAGGCCAAGCGTGAAAACCTGACGGTCACAACCGGCGCCAAGGTGCTGAGGGTGCTGGTAGAAAAAGGCCGCGCGGTAGGGGTGGAGTTCTCCAAGGGGCGAAAGAACCATACCGTGCGCGCCAATAGAGAGGTCATCCTTTCTGCTGGTGCCTTTGGCACGCCTCAAATCCTGATGCTGTCCGGCATCGGCCCCGAGGTGCATCTGCGCGGCCGCAATGTACCCGTTGTCTTCAACGCACCGATGGTGGGCGAGAACCTGCATGACCACCTTGAGGCCCATGTACAGGTCGAAACCGACAAACCTGTTTCGCTAAACAAGTATCTCAAACCACATCTTATGCTTTGGGCCGGTATCCAATGGTTTGGTTGGAAAGGCGGCGTGGCAGCGGTGAACCAATGCCATGTTGGGGCCTTCTTACGCTCCACACCTGAAACGACACACCCGGATATCCAGTTCCACTTCTTCCCGATCCTGTTCGGGCCGAACTGGATTCCGGATCCGACCAAGAACGGCTATCGCCTTGGTGCTGGCCCCATGCGGCCAGAAAGCCGGGGCACTGTTCGGTTGGCGACGAACAACCCCAATGATGCACCGCTGATTGATCCCAACTATCTAGCGACAGACCATGACTGGTTCGTCATGCGCAAAGGTCTAAAACTGGGCCGCGAGGTGTTGGCACAGGATGCGTTCAAAGACTTCCATGTGCGCGAGGATCTGCCGGGCAACCACGTCAAGACCGATGCAGACTGGGATGAGTTTATCCGCGAGGATGCGTCGTCCGCCTATCACCCTTGTGGCACTGCACGCATGGGGCCCAATGGCGACCCGCGTTCCGTGGTTGATCTTGAACTCAAATTCCGCGGTATCGATGGGCTGCGCATCGTTGATGCCTCTGTCATCCCGGCCGTGCCAAGCGCCAATATCAACGCTGCCACGTTCATGATCGCTGAAAAAGCGGCTGACATGATCCTTGGCCGACAACCTTTGCCCCCCGAAACGGTGCCCTATCACCGCGCCGTCTGACTGGAGACCGAACATGACACGACTGACGGAACGTCTACTGGATTCGACCCATTTCAAACGCCGCAAGGCTACCGAAGACACAAAACGCAAAATTGATGGCTGGGAGATTTGGGAATGCGCCGATCCGGCCTTCAGCTATGACTATGATCGGACAGTAACCATGTATGTGCACAAAGGTGCCGCTGTCCTAACCTTCGCGGATGGTGAAGCAGTTGACATTCAGGCGGGCGATACCTTGACGGTTCAGGCCGGGGCAAGTGCCTCATGGGTGATTTCAGAACCTATCTGTAATAGCTACATGTATCACGACACCTTCATGTCCGCCACGAAGCGGGCAGATCAGGTACGTTGGCAGGATCGCTAGTGACATCGCACATCAATCCCACCGACTTCATCCACGGCCTTACTCCGGCGCGAATCCCGCCGGAGGTGCATCATATGGCGCGCCGTTGCCTGGTTGACACGCTGGCGGTCTGGGCTGGCGGGACGATGACCGAGGCCAGCCGGATCGCACGGAACCACGCAGCCAAACGCTATCCCGGCAAATTGCCAATGCCCTTCGACGGTCGCCCAGTAAACTCCGTAGGCTTTGCCTTTTCCGGGGCGGCGACGGTTGATGCGCTGGATGCCCATGACGGCCACCAGCTTTGCAAAGGGCATGCAAGCGTTGCACTGGTGCCCGCGCTTTTTGCCGAATTGAGCAATGCCACGTGCACCATGGACGAGTTGCTCTGCCATCTCGTCGTGGGTCAGGAAATCGCCATTCGCGCCGGTCTTTCTCTGCATGCAACCACGCCTGACTATCACTCATCCGGGGCCTGGAACGCGCTCGGCTGCGCCGCCATTACCAGCCGTTTGAGGGGGCTGTCCCAAGAGCAGACTCGCCAGGCCCTGGGCATTGCCGAATACTATGGCCCCCGTGCCCCAATGATGCGATGTATTGAACACCCCACCATGGTCAAGGATAGCAGCTCCTGGGGGGCTCTGACCGGTCTTTCCGCCGCAGATCTGGCTGAAGACGGGTTTACGGGGGCACCTGCCATGACCGTTGAGGCCGCCGAAGTCGATGCCATCTGGAGCGACCTTAGCGCAAACTGGCGGATCCTTGAAAGCAATTTCAAAGCTTACCCGGTTTGTCGGTGGGCACATCCGCCAGTCGAGGCGATCCTATCCGTCCTGTGCGACCATGACATTCCGCGAGACGAGATCACAAAGATCACGGTGCCAACCTTCCATGAAGCAACAAAACTGGCGATACGTCGCCCCGAAGACAGCGATGCTGCTCAGTACAGCCTGCCGCTCGCGGTGGCGCTTGCCACACGATTTGGCACGATCCAACCTGATCACTTGTTGCCGGACCACTATGATCAACCGGAAATCTGGCGTCTCGTCGACATGGTCAACCTGGAAGAGGACGACAATTGCAATTTAGCCTTTCCGGCCGAGCGCTATGCACGTGTGACACTGACGTTAAAGGATGGCAGCCAATTGGGTTCCGACTTCAAGGCCGCACGGGGGAACCATGACGCGCCTCTCACCGATCAGGAACTGATCGAAAAACTGGAGCATTTTGCGGGGCCTGTTCTTGATGCTGAAGCACGCAAAAGCATTTCAAACATTCTGTCCAATCCCAGCGAAGCCACTTCACCATCTAACCTGCTGAAGCTGTTGCAGCGGTCGCAATCAGGCAAACCCGGCGACTGAAGTTCGTTTTGGATGGTAGCAACAGACAAATGGTTGATGGGAAGTAGTCAGTGGAAAAGCAAACATTGGAAGAACTTGCCGGGACCATCCGCGAGGCTGCCGCGTCTCCAGACCACACAGCGGCCATTCGCGCGGTGCTGCAAGCCAGCCAGTCGCGCAAGGAAGATCTGGCCGATGCCATCGCCAAATTGGACGAAGACGAGGTGATGTTATTCGAGGATGAAACCTGTTCGATCTGGACGTGTCGCTACAATTCGGATGTGGTCTTCGCCCCTCACGAACACTGCATGGGTGTGCACATCGCCGTTTATCGTGGTGCCGAGGTCGAGGTGCTGTATAAGCGCGAGCCCGGCAAGCTGCGCCATGGCGGCAACAGATTGGTCAGGGCGGGTGACGTTGTGCGCCTTGGTCCCGATGCGATCCACGCGATCACGGCAGACGACGAGCAAAGCCTGGCCATCCATGTTTACGAGGGCCCGTTGACGCAGGTCCAACGCTCTCTTTTTGAATGGACCACCGGTGAGGAGGTAGAGTTCACCATGGAGAATTTCCATGCCATGGCACGTCGTAAGGTGGATATGACGGAGTTCAACTAATCCTGGTAACCAGAAGCGGCACGATGAATATCACCTTGGTCGACGTCCTTCCCTTGATGCCGGAGACCCGCGTGTGAATGCGCAATCCGCTTGTCCGCCGCATTCACAGCGATGAAGGCATCTTTGGTGATGGTGAGGCCCGGATCGGCTGTGTGTTCAGTCTCGGAGCATTTAGCCGTTGATTTACTTCGAACAGCAACTCTGCATTGCGGACGTTGGCGACAAGCGCGGCGAATGACCGCTCTCCGCCCTAAACGATAAATGCTGCGCTCATCACCTTAGTCGCCTTTGGGCTCGATGCGGACGTTCAGCAAAATTCTGTGAACGACCGGAATGCGGGACTTTGCAGACTTTGGATTACCGGGCTCCAATGGCAGGTCGCAGCCCTAAGCGGACATTCTCAACAGAACTTTGCAATTCTAATTTTGCGCATTAAGGCAGCCATCCACGAGTGCGCCGATCCTATGTGATCCGTACCAGCGCTTTAAGCATTCGGAACCAACACATTGACATGTTCGAATTTCTTCTTTCCACTTGCCCTACCCTTTTCGTGGGCTTTGCAGAGCAACAGAAGGAAATTTTCAATGACAAAAATCAGCGTGTTTACTTTGTTTTCAATGGCTACTCTTGCGCTTTCCGCGTGCGATGACACTGGTGGCACAAGCGTGTCCGCCGAAGCTACTCCAGCACAACAAGCCTGTTTGCGCGATGTAGCCGCCGCGACCAACAACACGCAAGTTGCTGTGCTTTCCTCGGCGTTCAGCGAAGCAGGAACGCAAGTACAAGTTGGAGTGGGCCCTGACCAAGCGCCTTGGAATTGCATTGCTTACAGTGATGGAACAACGGCGGGAATTGAATCTCTCAGCGACGAAGGGGCGCTCTAAGCCAGTGTGTGCTTGCCGCAGTTTTGAACCTCGGTTTCGGGCGTCACACGTCCATGCATGCTTCCTGACTTAGGATGAATTAAGCGGGCGATTTTCGTCACCCGACCGAGCTAAAAAACTATCCTTTTAACACGCTAGGACAGCGGCTTTTATCGATTGGAAGGAAATATGTGATGCTTAAAAAATTTTTTTGGTTAGCAGCTATTCTCCCCATGCCTGCGTTCTCAGATATCTCTGACGAAGCAAGCGCTTGTATTGATGAATTGGCAACCCGCTTCGGGAAGGTTGGGGGCGAGGTACTCGGTCAAGAATTCAGCGAAGCCGCGACTATGGTCCGACTTCGAGATGGAAATGGTGTTGAGTACGAGTGCATCGTTTGGTCTGGACCTGAAGTCGCTGACCTGCGACGTACCGGTGAAAGCGTAGACAAGGCTGATGATGGGGGTGGCGCTATGGACGGAGCTGCGGCGCCGACAGTTTCAGGGGATCAGGTTGTTAAGTTTGATGCGGGAACGAGCGGCACCGCGATGAGCGCCACGCTTCAATCGGGCACGTCGGTGCGCTACGTCCTAGGTGCAAATGATGGTCAATTTCTGAACGTAGACGTAGGGTCACATGGCGGAGCTTTGGACTATAAGATTTTCAATCCAGACGGCTCTCTATTGTTAGATTTGATTTCTTCAGACACGCCTTATCAAGGGCAGCTGTGGCAAACCGGCGAGCATGTCGTTGAAGTTGTTAACGCAGGCGCTCAACCGGTTTCTTTTGACATCGGGATTGGCATCAAGTGATGCTGGCCGGGGCGCAGCGGTGGTAGTAGTTTCATCATTCGGGTCAAACGTGTTGGAAGTTGGCGTTGGCTGCTCTAGTGACATTACTGGGGTCCGCGCTAGCACGGCTTTTGGCAGACTATCTGCACCGGTTGCGTTCTTCTCTCCTCAATATTGCGCGCAGCGTTTCTGACGATCTGCGGCGCCAATTTCCCTAACAAGATGTGGACACCGAATACCGGCGCCTCACCTTTGTCTACCAGTTCCATGGCTTTCAGATACCCTTGGAGAGGTGCTGTCAGACAAATTCGAACCAATCTCAGTTAGGCCAGTAGAGCAGTCCTTTATGCCCCGCCAAGTTCGCGCCACTCGGCGAGAGCGGCGGTGCGTGTCAGCTTGAAGGTATCTCTGCTGGCTAACGATCTTTCCTGGTTGAAGTGGTTGTAGACGGAGGAATGGACGGCGGCGAACTTCTGCACACTTCGCATACGCCTGAAACGCTGCATCGCGCGTTCGCGTCGTCGAAACGGCAGGTGCGAGTTCTCGACGCGGTTGTTGAGCCACCTGCCCGTCTGCTGTTTTTCGGTAGCTCCGAGCTCTCTGAGCGCGGCTCTGTATGAGGCGAAGCGATCTGTGACGACGTTTTCCGCTTTGCCGTGTCGCTTCATCAATTTCTTTAGGAATTTCAGTGCTGCAGCTTTGTTTCGGCGTTTGGTGACAACGGCTTCCAGAACCTCACCTTCGTAATCAACAGCCCGCCAAAGATAATGCCGCTTACCATTCACCTTCACGAAAACCTCGTCCACGTGCCACTTCCATTTGGAGAATGCGCGCAGCTGCTGAACACGCTTCCGTCTGATCTCAGCAGCAAACATCGGGCCAAACCTGTTCCACCAATACCGGACAGTTTCGTGACTCACGTCGATGCCTCGCTCGTGCAACAAGTCTTCGACATTCCGAAGCGAGAGCGGGAAACGGATGTACAGCATCACTGCAAGGCGGATGATCTCGGGACTGGTTTTGAAGTACTTAAAAGAGGCAGGATTGGTCATGGGCAAAAGCTACGCAACACCCCTGCCCGCCTCAAGGCAAGTTCTTCTGACAAGACCCCGCTTCAGTCTCTGTAGCCTCGCCCGCACCATCGATGATGATATCGATTTCCGGTGTCTCAAATCCCGTGATGTCCAGATCGAAATCCAGCTCGCCATCAAGGCTGAGATCCATCAGCTCGGCAAATTCGATCTGCAGCGCCGTTTCGTTCCAGTCCGACAGTTCCGCCAGCTTGTTATCCGCGATGCGCAAGGCTCGCACTTCCGCTTCTGACAAGTGATCCGCGACAACCGTCGGCACGGACATCAACCCCAGAGTCTTAGCGGCCTCATAGCGGCCATGACCCGCGATAATTGTGCCCGAACCATCCAACAGGATCGGGGTGACGAAGCCAAACTGGGCCACCGACGCTTTGAGCTTGTCAATATTCTTGGCCGCATGCGCGCGGTTGTTGTTGGCGTATGGCTTGATCTGGCTGATCTGAGATTGGACGACTTTGTCCGCCATCCAGATCGGTGTGTTGGTCGCCTGAATGCCGCTTTGTGTTTTTTTGGCAGACATAGCCGCCTCCTTTCGTTTGACGCTCGCTAGCGTCGACAAGAAAGGATCGTGTTGGGAATTCGGAGAGAGCACGACTAGCAACTCTCCGGACCAATCGATCCGGTTCGTTGCCCCTTCGAATGCTCTCGGTCTTATCCGCTTCAAAAAATGCGGCGCCGAATGCTGCCTGGGAGATGTATTCACCTCCCCGTGGGACCTTGTCCCTTGCAGGGCTGGTTAGAATTTATGCACGGGCTTCTGCAATTGCAACTCCTAAAACCAAAAGTAACCAATTAAGATTGTTGACGAATAATCGGTAATACCGCAGCAGCACCCAGCAAAACATACGCCTCCAGTAATCGCTGCAGAAAGAACTGGACTGTTGTTGCAAACCACGCATCACTGAACCCATGCCCGAGCCATTCGGGCGCTCCTCGGTACCGGGGTTCGGCATCTCGCTGACCCAAGATCAGAGGAGACAGTACATGTCCAAAGCCAAACAAACCAAAATTGACAAGGTGCAAGATTTGTTGCGCCGCCCGAGTGGCGCCAGCCTGGAAGCGCTCTGCAAAGCAACGGGGTGGCAGCCTCATTCGGTCCGAGCGGCATTGAGTGGGTTGCGTAAGAAAGGCGCGACCATTCAACGGTGCGCATCCGACAAACCAAATGGACCATCCACGTTTCACCTGACGGAAGGAACAGGAAAAGAGCCATGACGATGACTAGCGATATCGCCGATCTGGCCGCCATGGGTCGATTGGATCTGGTCACGCTTTGGCAGCAACTGTTTGATCAACCCGCACCTGCCATGCTCAGCCAACCCTTCCTGCGCCGCTTCATCGCCTTTGAGATGCAGTCCCGCCGTCATGGCGGGCTACCCCGGCAGATCAAAGCCACGCTTGAAAAGGTCTCTGAGAAGAAACCCCGGTCTACATGGCCTGCCCTTAAACCCGGCGGGCGCCTGCTGCGCGAGTGGAACGGCGTGACGCATGTGGTCGACGTCACCGAAGACGGCTTCACTTGGAACGGGCAGTCCTTCCGTTCGCTCTCGGCCATCGCTCAGGAGATTACCGGCGCGCATTGGTCGGGGCCGCGTTTCTTTGGGCTCACCGGAAAGGGGCCCAAATGAGCCCGCGCCGTAGAATCAGATGCGCGATATACACGCGCAAGTCATCGGACGATGGGCTGGATCAGGATTTCAATTCGCTGGATGCGCAATATGAGGCCTGCGCGGCCTATATCGCCAGCCAGCGACATGAAGGCTGGACCCTGTTGGCCGAGCGCTACGACGACGGCGGGCTTTCGGGCGGCACACTCGAGCGCCCCGCCCTGCAGCGCCTTACTGAAGAGATCGATGCAGGGCGTATCGACATGGTTGTGGTCTACAAGATCGACCAACTGACCCGCTCGCTCGCCGACTTCTCCAAGCTGGTCGAACGGCTGAAACGGGCGAACTGTTCCTTTGTGTCCGTCACACAGGCCTTCAACACCTCATCTTCCATGGGACGACTGACTCTCAATGTGCTTTTGTCATTTGCCCAGTTTGAACGGGAAGTCACCGCCGAACGTATTCGCGACAAAATCGCGGCGTCCAAGAAAAAGGGACTTTGGATGGGTGGCAATCTGCCCCTCGGCTATGACCGACACCCCGATCCAAAAGCAAGAACGCTGGTCGTGAATGAAGAGGAAACGAAAACGGTCCGGCATCTCTTCATTCTCTATGACGAGCTGGGTTGCCTGCGTAAAGTAGAAGAGCGGGCAACGGTAGCAGGCCTGCGATCAAAAAGGGTTGTTCGGGCAGACGGCAGCGTGAAGGGGGATTGTCCACTGTCACGCGGCCAGATTTATTACCTGCTGCGCAACCCGGTTTATCTCGGAAAAATCCGCCACAAGGATAAGATCTGGGACGGACAACATCCGGCGATCATCGACCAGGACATCTGGGACCGGGTGCAGGAAAAAATGCGACAGGCGTCGCAGCGATCCCGTGCAGACCCTACACCCGACACGCGCCAACGTTCCAATGACCCCGGCGCCTGGCTTACCGGTCTGCTGCAGGACGAAACTGGTGATCGGTTGACGCCGACCCACACCACGCGGAAAGGCCGACGGCTACGCTACTATATCTCCAATCGGCTGATCTCGGCCGGCAAGGATATCTCGGGTTGGCGACTGCCCGGCCCGGCGCTGGAAAACGCGGTCATTGATGTCATCGTCAGACATCTGCAAGACGCCGCAATCACGCATCGAGTTCTGGCGCAGCCGGAGGCCGGATCAGCCGAGCTGGTCCAGGCCTCAATTGCGGATCTGGTAAGCCGGCTTCGAGCCCAAGGCTGTCAGGTAGGCGATGGCATTCTGGCCAGCGGCAGAATTGCACGAGGACAAATTGACCTCGACTTGAACCGCAAAACCCTGGCAAGCACGCTTGGCATCTCTGCCGATCATCTGCACCCGGATCTCACGCACATCACCGCACCCTTCGATCTGCGCCGCCGCGGCGTGGAGGTCAAGGTCATCGCCGGGGACATGGCACCGCAACCCGATCCCCACCTCAGGTGCATGCTGATCCGCGCTCATGGCTGGGCCCGTGATCTGAAAGCCGGAGTTCAACTGATGGAAATTGCGCGGCGCGAAAGCGTCCCAGGCGCCTTTATCCGTACCCGCGCTCAGCTCGCCTTTCTCTCACCGAAGATTCAGACCGCGATTCTCGACGGCACTCAGCCGCCCGAACTTACACTCAAGCGCCTGGTCAGCGTGACCCACTCACTTGACTGGGCTGAACAAGAACGCATGTTCGGCTTCTGACACCCACAGATTCCGTCTCCCTGATACAGGATTCTTCTTCCCTGACCCGTAGGCACAATTCCCTGTTCCCACTAGAAAATTCCCTGTTCCACTTTTTGGGGAATTTGCAACATAAGCTATTGGAAAAATAGAGTTTTGACATCTGAAATGTCGGATTCCAGACCTGTTTTGCGAAAATTCCCTGTAAATTGCAGGTTATCAGGGAAATCCCGCCCAAAGCGACCCCGCCAAAATGCGCCACTGAGACCAGGGCCGGAATTGCGCCCTGTGTGTACGGTCTACTCTGTCTCTGATTGAAAGCGCATGCGCCAACTCGCGGGAATTGCGGCACAATTCCGGATCAGAAAACACAGCTGAAGTGAGACAGGTATGAGTGGCGGGGAGACAGGGATTCGAACCCTGGGAACGCTCTCACGTTCAACGGTTTTCAAGACCGCCGCATTCGACCACTCTGCCACCTCCCCGCGTGGAGCAGGGTCTAAGGCCATCTTGAAACGGTGGCAAGAGCAAATAGGGAAATCTCGCCTAAGCGGCCCTAGCGGTCTTTCCATGAGCCCCTACGCGCGTTATGATTCCAGCGAGGACCGTAACAGACCGGCAAAATAGAACCGGCAATTAGCGGCGGGGTCTTGGAAACGAGTCCCCTTCAGGCAAGGGATGACAAAATGAAACGAGCGACTGAGACACGCGCAAAACCGCGATCGTTTGCGGTACTGGCCGTAGCGTTGGCAGTTCTGGCCGGTTGTGAAGAGACGTTGTCACCGGATGGGGCTTCGCCTGATGCTTCGACAGAGGACTCACTAGACAACAACCCAGTTGAATTGTTCCCATCTGCTTCGGCAGGATCTGGAAAAACCGTCGAGGCACCGGATGCCTTCAAGGTGACAGAGGCCGGCCTGTGGGATGGGCGCCCTTCTCTGGGGGGTATATGGGTGGCACATCCGGACGTGACTCAGCCTGAACGTGTGGTCATCAAGAACACGACGAACAACAAGTCCATCACTGGCGCTCTGTTCCGGCGGGAGAGAAGCCTTCCCGGTCCGGCGTTGCAACTGTCATCCGCAGCCGCGGAAAAACTTGGTATCCTTGCCGGCGCTCCGACAAAGGTCGAAGTTGTCGCCCTTCGGCGCAAACCAGTTGAGAAGAAAGAGCCTAAGCCTGAAGAGGCACCCGCGCCCCAGACTGCTGAAAATGAACCTGTAGATGAGGACACCAAACAGCAGGACAACGGCGTGGAAACGGCAGCTGCCGAACAGGAAAAGCCCGCCAAGCGCAAGTGGTGGCAAAAGAAAGAAACGGTTGCAGCGGCCAGCGTAGCGGGAGCCGCGGCATCTGCGGCTAGCGATACCACAGCCGAGGCTGCCACCGAAGCGGCAGAAGAGGTCGTTGAAACCGCAGCCGAGATAACCCCGACTGCGACCCTGTCGGACCCTGAGGTCACTCCGCCTGAAGAGAAGCCCGCGAAACGCAAGTGGTGGCAGAAGAAAAACCCCGACGAGATCACGGAAACGCCCCTGGATCCTATTGAAGGAGCCGCTGCCGCCATAGAAGCCTCTAACCCTACCCCGGTCAGTGCCAACACTGCCGCCACAGAAACGGCACCTCGCGGTCTAACCAAACCGTTCGTTCAGGTCGGAACCTTCAATGTAGAGGCCAACGCCAAAAGTGCGGCTAAAAAAATCGAACGAAACGGAATACCCGCGCGTGTCCGCGAGCTAAAGACCGGCGACAAAACGGTTTGGCGTGTGCTGGTTGGTCCCGCTGCTAATCGCGCAGAACGAAACGCACTGCAGAGCGACGTCAGAGACCTTGGCTTTAACGACGCGTTCACTGTCAAAAACTGAAACAAAGGAGGCCCCTGGTGCTGTCCTCACTGCGATCATCTGTTTTGACCCTCGGGCTGGCTATGTTTGCCTTGCCCGCCTATGCCTTTGATACAACGGCTCGCGCCGCATATGTTATGGATCAGACGACTGGTACGGTCCTGCTGTCCAAAGAGGCCGACCAACCGCTGCCCCCCGCGTCGATGTCCAAGCTGATGACGCTATACGTGGCGTTCGAGGCGCTGCGCGATGGCCGTCTGACACTGAATGAAACCCTGCCTGTCTCCGAACACGCGATGAGTTATGGCGGGTCGACCATGTTCCTGAACACGCAGGACCGGGTGACGGTCGAAGACCTGTTGCGCGGCATAATCGTGTTGTCTGGGAATGACGCCTGCGTGGTGATCGCCGAGGCGCTCAGCCCCGATGGGACAGAGGCCGGATTTGCCCGCTACATGACCCAGCGCGCCAAGCAGATGGGTATGGACAACTCGAATTTCGCCAATTCCAACGGCTGGCCTGCGGCAGGGCATATGATGTCCGTCCATGATCTCGCCGTGCTGGCCAATCGGCTGATCACGGACTTCCCGGAATACTACCCCCTGTTCGCCGAGGAAGAGTTTGAATTCGACGGTCGCGCGCCATCGAACAAACGCAACCGCAACCCACTGCTGAAACTTGGGATCGGCGCCGACGGCCTGAAAACCGGCCACACGCAAGAGGCCGGATATGGCCTTGTCGGCTCGGCCAAGCAGGGCGATCGCCGGGTGATATTCGTGCTCACCGGCCTCGACAGCACCGGCAAACGGGCAGAGGAGGCTGAGGCCGTGGTTAACTGGTCGTTTCGAAATTTTGTCGAGAGGACAATTGCCAACGCGGACACGCCAATAGCCGACGCGCAGATCTGGATGGGCGCGCAAAAGACCGTGGGTCTGGTGCCTGAAGAGGACTTATCGCTATTGTTCCCGGTATTGGGCGACAAGAATATCGAGGCCGAGGTGGTCTATGACGGTCCCATCAATGCCCCTGTTGAAAAAGGTCAGCAACTGGCCGAACTGGTGATCAAGCCCGAGGGCCTTCCGGAAATCAGGCGCCCGCTGGTGGCGGCTGAAAGCGTTGCAACCGGAGGTTTCGTCGTGCGCATGATGACCGTAGGCGGCATCGTCCTGACCGACGTGATCGGCAACCCTCTGGACGCGTTGTGACGGACTCTGGGTTGTTTCTAACCTTCGAAGGCATTGACGGATCGGGCAAATCCTCGCAGGCGCGCATGTTGGCCGAGCGTTTGCGCGATCTGGGTCATGACGTTGTTTTGACTCGCGAACCCGGTGGCTCTGCCGGGGCCGAAGAAATCCGACGTCTGGTTCTTGAAGGCGACCCCGACCGTTGGTCCGCCGAAACGGAATTGCTTCTGTTTACTGCGGCCCGGCGGGATCATCTGGAACGCACCATCGAACCAGCGCTGGCCGCGGGTAAGGTAGTGATTTGCGACCGGTTCGCCGATAGCACGCGCATGTATCAGGGCCTCTCACGGGGCAACCTTCGCGGACTGGTCGATCAGTTGCATAAACTCATGATCGGGCGCGAACCCGACTTGACCCTTCTGATCGACATGGATCCACAAATTGGTCTAAACCGCGCCAAGGGACGACAAGGCACCGAGGAGCGGTTCGAAGACTTCGGCATTGACCTGCAGCAAAAGATGCGTGCCGGGTTTCTGGCACTGTCCAAAGAGTTCCCGGACCGCTTCCGGGTCATTGACGGCAACCGGGACATGGACAGAGTTGCACAGGATGTGACAGAAATCGTTCTGCAAACCTTGTAACAGACGATAGATGAGCGACGAAATCCCAACCCCGGATCAGGCCCCCGGAGCCCCGCACCCGCGTGAAACCCAACAATTGTTTGGGCAGTCTGCGGCCGAACAGGCATTTCTGAGTGCTTACACCTCTGACAGACTGCATCATGGCTGGCTATTGACCGGCCCGCGCGGCGTGGGCAAAGCCACGCTTGCGTGGCGGATCGCACGATTTCTGCTGGCAACGCCTCCGGTTGAGGAGGATGGGTTGTTCGGTGCACCTCCACTGCCTGAGACACTCGAGATTGATCCTGAGCACCCCGTAGCTCACCGTATTCAGGCAGGCGCGGAACCGGGCCTTGCCGCCATCACCCGATCCATGAACGACCAAGGACGGCTGCGGAATGAAATCGTGGTTGATGACATCCGCAAACTGGGCAAGTTCTTTGGGTTGTCCTCGGCCGACGGCGGGCGGCGGGTTGTGATCGTGGACTCAGCGGATGAAATGAATGTCAGCGCGGCCAACGCCTTGCTGAAAATGCTCGAGGAACCTCCTGCGCGCACGACACTGCTGTTGGTCTCGCACCAGCCTTCACGCCTTTTGCCAACGATCCGGTCGCGCTGCCGAACCCTGCGCCTGTCGCCATTGGGCGCCGAGGATATGCAGGCCGCCCTGACACAAACCGGCGCGGAGCTACCCGGCAAGACCGACCACCTGGCCGCACTAGCCGCCGGGTCTGTGGGTGATGCGGTGCGGTTGATCAATCTGGGTGGGTTGGAGATTTACGCCGAACTGATCGCTATTCTGGGCACCCTGCCCCGGATGGATCGCCAACGCGCGCTGGCCTTGGCGGAAGCTGCCGCCCAACGTGGAGCGGCGGACCGCTTCGACCTGTTGCTCAACTTGATCGACGTTGCCCTGTCCCGCCTCGCTCTGACCGGCGCTACTGGTGCGTCACCCAGCCCCGAGGCCGCCCCAAATGAGGCGGAAACGCTGGCGCGCCTATCCTCTTCGCCGCAGCAAGCCCGCCTATGGGCCGAGGTCGCGGCGACAATCACAGCCCGTGCGCGTCACGGTCAGGCGGTGAACCTTGACCCTGCCGCTCTGGTCCTAGATACGGTGTTCAAGATACAGGAAACCGCCGGTCAAAACAGATGAGCGACACGCCCCAGATCACCGACAGCCATTGCCATCTTGACTTCCCCGATTTCGAGGGGCAATTGGACCAGATTGTTGCCAGCGCCGCCGACGCTGGCGTGACCCGCATGGTCACGATCTGCACCCGCCTGCGCAATGAACCCACTGTACGCGCCATCGCCGAGGCCCACGCACCCGTATTTTACGCCGCTGGAACGCATCCCATGAGTGCGGCGGACGAACCGATGGCGACTGTTGACGAACTGGTCGCACTGTCTCAGCACCCGAAATTCGTGGGCATCGGTGAATCCGGTCTGGATTACCACTACACGGCCGACAGCGCTGCGGTGCAAAAGCAATCGCTGCGTATCCATATTGAGGCCGCCCAGCGCACCGGCCTGCCGCTGATCATCCACGCTCGCGCGGCCGACGACGATATGGCCCGCATTTTGGCTGAAGAACATCGCAACGCACCTTATTCCTGCGTCATGCACTGCTTCTCCTCATCAGCGGAACTGGCCAAAGCCGCGCTGGACCTGGGTTTTTACCTGTCTATGTCCGGTATCGCCGCCTTTCCCAAAAGCCAGGAACTGCGCGACATCTTTGCGGCCGCGCCGGTCGAACGCATTCTGGTCGAAACTGACGCGCCTTACCTTGCCCCGCCGCCATACCGGGGCAAGCGTAATGAACCGGCATACACCGCCCACACAGCCCGTAAAGGCGCAGAAGTGTTCGGGATGGACTACGCCGGTTTCGCAGCCCAAACTCAGGCCAATTTCGATAGGCTATTCACCAAGGCCGCGACCTATAAGGCGGCTGCATGACCGAACTGCGTTGCACCATCCTTGGTTGCGGATCCTCTGGCGGCGTGCCCCGGCTTGGCGGCCATTGGGGAGACTGCGATCCGGAAAATCCCCGCAACATCCGCCGCCGCTGCTCGATGCTGGTTGAACGTGATGGCCCCGAAGGTACAACATCCGTTCTGATCGACACTACGCCCGACATGCGTAGCCAATTGCTGAGCACCGGTACGGGTCGGCTGGATGGCGTAGTTTACACGCACTCGCATGCCGACCACGTCCACGGTATCGATGATCTTCGGATGATCGTATTCAACATGCGCGAACGCGTCCCGGTCTGGGCCGATGGCGATACGCAAAATGCGCTGCTTGGACGGTTCGGGTATGCTTTCATTCAGCCTGAAGGTTCGCCTTACCCCCCGATCCTGGACCTAAAATCCATCGACGGCCCGTTCGAGATTGACGGCCCCGGTGGCCCGATCCCGTTTCATCCTTTCAAGGTCAATCACGGCTCAATCGACGCGTTGGGCTTCCGGATGGGCAAAATGGTCTATCTTCCGGATGTTGCTGAGATTTATGACGACGCCTGGCCGTTAATGGAGGGGCTGGACTGTCTGGTCATCGACGCCCTGCGGCGTTCGCCGCACCCGACACACGCACATCTTGAAAAAACCCTGGGATGGATTGAACAACTGCAACCTAAACGCGCGGTGCTGACCAACATGCATATCGACCTCGACTACGCGACAGTCGAGGCAGAAACCGCCGACCATATCACTCCTGCCTATGATGGCATGGTGATCCACCAGGCTATGTAGGTCGCTGGGAATGCGGGCTGCGCGATCATCCCAGGTTGCAAAATGCTGCAAAACCTGATCGACGTTATCCTGCCCGTTTTCCTTGTGATTGGAGCCGGTTACGCTGCGACGTATCTTGGGTATTTCAAGGAAATCCATGTCGAAGGGTTGATGAAGTTTACCCAGGGCTTTGCCATCCCTTGCCTGCTGTTTCTGGCCATTGCCCATCTGGATCTGAGCTCCAGCTTTGACCCTCGACTACTGGTCAGCTTTTACACCGCCGCCGCGCTGTGCTTCGCCGCTGGCCTGATTGGTGCCCGCCTGATTTTTAGGCGCGAGTGGGAGGACTGCATTGCCATCGGGTTCTGCTGCCTGTTTTCAAACTCTGTACTTTTGGGCTTGCCGATTACTGAACGTGCTTATGGTCCTGATAATCTAGCAGGAAACTATGCGATCATCGCCTTCCACGCCCCGTTTTGCTACTGCATCGGCATCACCGTGATGGAAGTTGTTCGAAACCGCGGCAATGGCGGCAGACATATGGCCCGATCGGTATTGTACGCGATGTTTCGTAACGCATTGATCCTCGGTATTGCTCTTGGGTTTATCGTCAATCTGTCTGGCATCAGCGTGCCGTTGGTTGTGGACGAAGCGCTTGGGCTGGTAACCAGAGCAGCCCTGCCCGGTGCCTTATTTGCTCTGGGGGGAGTACTGGTCAAATACAAGCCCGAGGGTGATTTGCGCGCGATTGCTTTTGTCTGCGGTATCTCATTGTTGCTGCACCCCAGCCTCACATGGCTGTTTGGATCGTTGGCGGGGTTGCCGCAGGATCTTTTCCGCTCTGGCGTTCTGACATCTGCTATGGCACCTGGTTTTAACGCCTATATCTTTGCCAATATGTATGGCCGAGCCAAACGGGTCGCAGCTTCATCAGTTCTGATTGGAACGGCGGTCTCGATTCTATCGATCTGGTTTTGGCTAAGTCTTTTGGGCTGACGTTAGTTCTGTGCGGATTGACTTTAACGCAGCGGGAAACACCTATCGGAGAACCAGACAGGACATACGCATGCCCCAAGCCTTAATCGTCGCCCACGGCCAGCCGTCGGATCCGGAACCAGCGGAACAATCTCTGGCCACCTATGCCGCTGAGGTAGACGCCTTATGTGAAGGTGTCACTGTGCGATCGGCTACGCTTGCGGCACCAGGCATGTTCGAACAGCGCTTATCCGAATTGACGGACACTGCCGTGATTTATCCCCTCTTCATGGCGAAAGGGTGGTTCGTCACCAGTGCCCTGCCCAAACGTCTTGCTGGGCGGGACCTCCGCATTCTCGATCCGCTGGGCGTCGATCCTGACTTGCCCGCTCTAGTCGCCACGGCCCTGTACAACAGGTTGCGCGAAAACCAATGGAAGCCGGAGGAAACCGATCTGGTTTTGGCCGCCCACGGGTCTGGACGCAGCCGCAACCCGTCTGCAGTGGCCCGGTCCTTTGTCGCCGAACTGGAAAAGCAATTAACCTTCCAATCGATCTGCCCCGGATTTGTCGAAGAGCCTCCATCCATTGCCGACGCCGCATCCGGCTTGTCAACTCAAGCCCTGTGCCTTCCCTTTTTTGCCTGTAAGGGTGGCCATGTGCTGGATGACGTTCCACAAGAACTGGAAGCGGCTGCATTCAAAGGCCAGGTCATGCCAGTTGTTGGAGAATTGCCCCAGATCAAGCAGCATATAGCAATCACTCTAACCCGCGCGTTTCATAGTGTTTGATTGCGCAGTCGGGAATAAAATACTGGGTTAACCCGAAGAAACACCCGAAGTCGCGTCACCCTGCTGAAGGCCCGCAAGCGTCGAGTAGAGACAGTGCCGAGACCTACCTTTCCTTTTCGCTTCATACAGCGCCAGATCGGCAGCATTCAGAATTTCGGCGGCTTTGGGAGGGGTAAATTGTGTCGACAATGCAGTTCCGATGCTGGCCGAAATCTGACAGGTGTTGTTTTCGAAAATCATCGGTTGCTGCAACCGCTCAATTAAACGTTCGGCAATTGCCGTCAGGACACCCTCGTCTGACAGCGCTTTAAAAATAATTACGAACTCATCTCCACCTATGCGCGCCACTGTGTCTTCATTGCGCGTTTCCTCGACCATTATGCGCGCCGCATGTTGCAACACAAAATCACCGGCAGCATGTCCGTATTGATCATTGACCGACTTGAAGAAATCAAGGTCAAGATGCATCAGTGCGAAAGGTGAATTACCCGAGATCAAATGCCCCAGGAATACATCCATCGCCCGCCGGTTTTTTAGTCCGGTCAGAATGTCGGTAAAGGCTTGCTCCTCAGCCGCCAGCATCGCTCCCTGCAGTCGCAGGTTCAGCGACCGCGAAGCTTCCATTGCGGCAGATTTAGCCTCGACCAAATACAAAAGTTCAATGGCCAGATCGGTACCCGAGAAATCCGAGCTGGTCAGAGAATAGTCACGCACCGCATCCAGAATCGAGATACCGAACGACAGGTTGATGACCGCGCCCTTTCCCTGCGGCAGCGGCACAATCAGTCCCTTAAGTGCCGTACGCGGTGTGTCATGAAGTTTCAGATGCAGCTTGGTTCCAACCAAGGACATCAGCGCCGAAAGGCTTGTGACTGCGCGCGGACGAACCAGTTCGAATACCTCCAGAAACTCTTTCCCCGCCATCGGGTGGTCAGGGTGCAGTTTCTGCAAGGTCGGGCCAACGCGCGTTATTCGGCCATCTTCGTCAACCAGAACGAACATCGGACAAAGCGTCTCTAGCAGCCCGGCCAGATCACAAGTATCCATCATGACTTCCGCGCCCCTAGGTCGAAATGACGTCCTTCAGCAAACGCGCTTTCCACAAGCATTACTGAAATCAATTCGGCCTCGCCGTCTTTTCCGTCATGGGACAGCATGGCCAAAGCGCCGTAATCGTCGGCCATCGCACGTAGAACCCCAACCATCACACTGGAATATCCCGCTAGCCCCGAATGGCAAATCAACTGGTACTCAGTAGGGCTCAGCTCAATGAGCTCCAAAGCCGGCAGGCAAAGGTCAGAAACTGCTAGCCGCACACGGTCTGACAAATCGTCCAGAGAATGTAGAAACTCCACATAGGTTACGCCGCCGAACCGTAGCAGGCGGCGCAGGTCTTCCATATTGGGGTGCGAGACTAAATAAGTCCCCAAATCCTCAAGAATTTCGGCGCGCGGGCGCTTCAGATCGGCGCACAACGCATCCAGCACCCGCATTGTCATCTCGTCGTCGTAAACAAGCATGGCTTCGAACTCGACGAAGCCCAGTTCAGCCACCTCGGTCACACGCAACCAGCATGACTGCCCGTAAGTCGCGCATACAAATGACTGTACCGCCCGATTGATCAGACCATGCATCAAATGCCCCAGATTGATTTCCACTCAATCTGGCATGAGATTCCTTAACAAAATCCCAAGATGGGCTGCGAGATGCAGATAATGTGAACAAACATCACAGTGGAAGTCATTGTTGGAAAACTAGAAATCCGTCGGTGCCCCACCCTCGGCCTTGCGGCGCTCGACGAAGTCGGCCAACTCGTCTCGGATCGCATCATCCATCGCCGGGGCTTCAAAGCTAGTGATGATTTCCTTGAACATGTGGTGGGCGCGTTCCGCTGTCCAAATGCCACCTGCCACATTCCAACCTTCGAAGTTTTTCCAATCGCTGAGGAACGGTTGGTAAAACGCCGTCGTGTAGCGATCTTGCGTGTGCTGGATGCCGAAGAAATGGCCGTCGTTGCCCACCGCGCGGATCGCATCAAGCGCGATTTCATCAGGGCCGGTCGCTGTGATCTCTGGCTGCATATATCGCTGAATTTGCTGCAAAATCTCGCAATCCATGATAAACTTCTCGGGGCTGGCGATCAGGCCACCTTCAAGCCAACCGGCCGCATGATAGACCATGTTTGTGCCCGACTGAACGGCCGCCCAGAGTGAGTTCGATGTCTCCCAAACCGATTGCCCATCAGGCACATTTGCAGCGCACACACCCGATGACCGCATCGGCAGGCCGTAGAACCGGGCCATCTGCCCCGTCATCTGAGTCGAGCGCATGTATTCCGGTGTCCCAAAGGCCGGTGCTCCGGACTTCATGTCTACATTGGACGTGAACGTACCGATAACGCAGGGAATACCCGGGCGCACATATTGAAACAGAGCTATCGCACAGAGCGACTCGGCCAGAGATTGCGCCACAGCACCGGCCATCGTCACGGGCGCCATCGCACCGGCCAACGTGAACGGAGTCACCACGATTGCCTGTCCCCGTCGCGCCAAACGCAAGCAACCGTCGATCATTGGATGGTCGTGTTTCAACGGTGAGGTCGAGTTGATGTTAGAATACATCCGAGGCGTTGCTTCGAATTCCTCATGGCTCAGCCCGCCGGCGATTCGGACCATCTCCATCACATCTTCAACCCGCTCTTTCCCGAGGCAATAGGCATGCATCGCCTTGTCAGTCAGGGTCAGCTTGTCATAGAGCACGTCCAGGTGGCGGACACTGGCATGGATGTCCACCGGCTCGACCGGGTAGCCTCCTGCGAAGTGAATGCAATTGAAATACTGAGTCAGTTTCAACAGGTTGCGACACATGTCCCGGTTTCCCGGAACCTTGGTGCCGATCTCCATATCCCAGTAGTTCGGTGGAGAAGACACGTTGCCGAAAACCATGTTTTTTCCGCCGATCTCAATCGTGCGGTCGGTGTTTCGCGGCGTGATTGTAAAGCTTGATGGCGCTTTGCCCACCATCTCCATGACAAAGTCCCGACCCATGCGGACGTTGTCACCTGCGACAGTACACCCTGCTTCGCGCAGAATGCCCTTGGCTTCTTCGTTGTAGAACTCAATCCCGATCTCTTCGAGGATGCGCATGGCCCCTTCGTGAATCGCCTCGATCCCGTCCTGATCCAGTGGCTCGGTCGGGCGGTCGATATTGACCGGAGGGTTGAAGGGCATCTGGTCGATCACCGCGCTGCCCCTGCGTTCGGCGGCTCCAGCCCGTCCGCCCCCACGACGTCTGCGAGTTTTTGTGTCAGCCATGTGATCCTCCGGAACTTGCTTAAACCTATGCAAGCCCCGAAGCCGGGCGTCTGGCCGCTCTGTCTGCGACAGGTTATGTCGGTTTTTTAGTCCGAAGCGCCGAAATTGATCCGGGTGTGATCAGTTTTTTGCCAACCAGCCGGGGATGTGTCCAATATCCGGCAGCACAACATCCGCCATTGGCTCCAATGCCTCGGCCCCTGCTATCCCCGTCAGAACGCCAATCGTGGTCATCCCGGCAGCGCGCCCGGCTTGCAAATCGTGCAGGCTGTCCCCGACCATAGCCACGTTCTCTGGCGCCACGCCGACATGAGTGGCAAACGCCAGCAACTGACCGGGACCCGGTTTAAATCCGTGGCCACTGTCATATCCGGCGACAAAATCGAAATGCTCGTGAACTCCGACCGAAGCCAGGTGCTGCAACGCGGGTGCCTCGCTGTCATTGGTCGCTACACCAAGCTTGAACCCTGCTTGCCGCAATCCTTCCAGAAAAGGCACCAACGGTATGGCTTGTGCCTGAGGTGCCGCCGCCGCTTCGGTGTTCAGCACATCGAGCATTTCCTCAAACGACATGCTTGGCACATGTTCAGCAAGAACCTCAGCGATTTCCTCAACCGTTTCAGCTATCACGATGCTGTCTTCAGCATAGGTTGCCGTTTCAAGATCAAATCCGATGACGCGCCCCAATTCAGTCGCCCGCGTATGATCTCCGTCTGCCAAGCGCAGCACCAAGTTGCGGCCGAAAGCACCCCAAGTGTCCGCGAAGTCAAACAGGGTTCCGTCCTTGTCGAACAGGATGGCGTCGATGGGCATGGTTTGCTCCTGCAGAGTTGTTGAATTAGGTCCAGTGGACGTCAGCGCCACCGGACAAAACCGCGCGAGCCTGACCCGGCAGGTCATAGGGCACGGAACTCGCGTCACAGAAAGCGATCACCCACGAATCGTCAAGCATCAGAAACTCCAACACAGACCCGAGGAATTCAGGCTCTGCCGCACGGTCCCGCAGGTCCTGCGCCGATACTCCGGTAGAGCCTAGGAAAACAGGCAACAATTCTTCATTACCGACCAGCCAACCCAGAACATTCAAAGCCAAGGTTTCGGCAGATTGGGCAGAGATTGTCATAAAGTAGCCCCGGATCAGGTCTTGGAAAGGGTTTGTTAACCAGACTCATAAACACTTTAGCAACGCATGCAATCAATGGTGACCGAAATGTCCGCGCAAGGCACGATCCTTGTCCTCGACGGGACCGCAACCAATCGCATCATGCTGAAGGTTCAGCTGACCGC
This sequence comes from Ruegeria atlantica, assembly GCA_013032095.1. GTDB lineage: Bacteria > Pseudomonadota > Alphaproteobacteria > Rhodobacterales > Rhodobacteraceae > Ruegeria > Ruegeria atlantica_E. The sequence continues at coordinate 58,952 of WQBJ01000015.1, forward strand.
GGCGTGGTATCACGTCGTGCAAGGCGAACGTCTTCAGGGCTTGGCTGGACTTTTGCGACGCAGCAAGCCCGACCTTGTGCTGACCTCTCAGACATTACCAGATGGCACTGCTGCGGATGTTAAAAAAAAGGTTATGGCCAATCCCGATCTGATCGACGTTCCAGTTGTCGCTGTCGCACCTCAAAACGACAAGGCAGCCCGTTTAAAGGCCTTATCTGACGGGTTGGATGATGTTCTGGCATATCCTTTCAAAGATACATTCCTATTGGCCCGTGTGCGTAGCCTACTACGCACACGGGCCGAGACGCAGGAACTTCAGGTGAGCAGCCCATCACATCCCATTGGCTTTGCCGAGCCTATTGCCGCGCAAATCATGCCAGCCAAGGCAGCGCGCGTCGCCATTCTAACGCAGTCGGCGGATACCGGGGCTTTATGGCGAAACGCCTTGTCAAAACAAACTCAGTACAAATTGTCCGTACATACTCCGTCAAACCTTCATGGGATTCTATTGGGACCCGTGCCGGATGCCATCTTGTTTGAGGTCAGTGCCTGCCCGTCAGGGCTGAACCTGCTGGCAGATCTGAAGTCGCGCGGGATTACACGGCACACCGTATTGATCGGCGTTCTGGAGGACGGCAATGCAGAGTTGGCTTCGGAAGCACTGGATCGTGGCGCAGATGCAATTTGCTTGACTGGTTTCTGTCCGGAAGAAACGCTTCTACGCTTGGAGAACCAGATTGCGCGTAAGACCCGGAGAGATCAGATGCGCGCCTCACTGCGGCGGGGGGTGGTCGAGTCCTGGGTCGACCCACTTACCGGGCTGCACAATCGCCGCTATGCGATGAGAGCGATGGATCAAATTGCCTATCAGTCGGCACAGGCCGGACAAGGCTTAGCTGTGATGCTAGCCGATCTTGATCATTTCAAAGCGATAAACGACACATTCGGCCACTCTGCCGGTGACTGCGTTCTGGCCGAGGCTGCAACACGAATGGCAAAGGTCGTTGGATCGGCCGGATTCATTGCTCGGGTCGGGGGCGAGGAATTCATGATCGGCCTTTCCAACACGACTCAAACCAAAGCGTTGGAACTGGCGCGGCACCTGTGTGACTGTATTCGAGAAAAATCGTTCGACCTGCCGGATACACTCGAGCCGATTTCTGTCACCGTTAGCATCGGCTTGATTACCACCCACCCCAACGAATCTTCGCACCCACCCGAGCCTGTACAGCTGGAAGGGCTAATAAAGTCGGCCGACTCTGCGCTATATGCGGCAAAGTCGGGCGGACGCGATCAGGTTCAGCAAAGCGCTGCCTGACCCAACTAGTCCTTGTGTTTGCGCCCATGTGGTTTGCGCTTCACCACCTCTTGTAGCCTATCTGCATAGACCTGACGTTCTGCATCTGTCATCTCTGTGATGCGCAGAAGCCATCTTTCTTGCAGCGCGCTTTGCAACTCTGCCATCGACTGCGCCTGTTGCTGCAACAAAGCCTGCACGGCGGCCGGATCAAAAGGGTTAGCGCGCAAAGCAGCTTCTAACTTCGCAAAGTCCTCAGATCGCAGTTTTGCGCCCTTAACGTGCCGCTCGGACAATTCACCGCGCAGAGCCTTGCGATCCTCCTTAGGCAGTGCTCGATACAACGCCGGTCCGAAACCCGGCGGCGCCTTGCCATGATCCCCACCCTTGACTCGGTAAACCGTGCCCAAGGCCACCCCTGCGACCAACAAGTTCAGCGCCAGCGATACGGTCAACAGAACCGTTACCCACCGTCTTTTGGGTTTGGCATTGTCGCTCATTCGGCGTCCTCCAGAAATGTTGTGTCCAGACCAAGGTCAGCAACCACAAAGCTGGTATCCTGTGGATAGAGAATCGTGGCCGGGTCAGGCAGGAAGTCAGGTGCAGCAAAACCAATCCAGACACCTGCCGCGCTGGCTGCGACCAGTCCGCCCATACTTTGCCAGCCTCCGATCCCATCCAATATCCGTGCCCAAACAGACCGTTCGGGCGCGGCAGGTTTCAACCGATCAAGGCGTACCGTTTCGGCATCCGTCAGGATGCGCACGGCGAGGTCATCGGGCAAGTCCGGACGGGCGCTCCGAGCCTGAGCAAACAACTGATCCAGTTCCATATCGTCTTCAGCCATCATCATACCCCAGTTCATCTTGCCGTCCGGCCAGTATCGCTACCAAGGCGCGTTTCCCACGCGCGGTCAAACTTTCCACTGCTTCCGTCGAAATGCCCATGATCCCGGCGATCTCCGGGTTGGGCAATTCCTCGATATGCCGCAATATAACTGCTTGCCTCTGACGGTCCGGCAATTGCGACAAAGCCATCTGCAAGGCATCCTTGCGTGCAGCCTCCTGCAACCGGTCCGCCGCGCTGAGATCTTCATCCTCAGGCTCGGGCACATCGTCCAGACGGTCCGGCCGTTTCTTGCGCAAGACATCCACACACAGATTCAACGTAACGCGATACAACCAGGTGGACACCTTGGCCTGCCCTGGCACCCATTTCGGTGCCATCTGCCACAGCCGCATCATGGCGTCCTGCGTCACGTCCTCGGCCTCAGCCCGGTTTCCCAGCATCCGCTGAGCGACCGAAAAACACTTTGGACCCAGCCGAGCCGTCAGCACACGTGCCGCCGCGGCATCGCCTTCCGCGAATTGCAGCAACAACGCATCATCCGATGCGTCCGCGGCACAATCGGTGCCGCGAACATCCTGCAAGGGGGAGGTCAGATCCTCCATCCTTCATCAGCTGTCGTCGGAGTCCGCCTTGCCGTGCTTCCTATGCTTCCGGCCCATCCGCTCTTTCGCATCGCTATATTCCTGCTCCGAGATCGTCCCGCTGTTGTCTGCATCGATACGGTCAAACATCTTGCCAGCGCGGCGCGGCTTGGGCAACTCGTCTTCGCTTAGAAAACCGTCCTTATTGGCGTCGTGCTTTTCGAACAACTTGGTTACACGCTCATTGGCCTTTTGCTGAACCGCGGCCTGCATTTCCTCGACACTCAATTTACCGTCGCCATCGGTGTCGGCTTTCGAGAATCGCTGCGCGCGATGGGCTTCCATTTCTTCCTGCGTCAGTTGACCGTCGCCATTGGCGTCCAGTTCTTGAAAGCTCACAGGTTCGCGATCTTTCGGTCCAGCAGCCAGAACAGAGGTGCCTGTGATGGCCACGGCCGAGATCAAGATGGCCGGAATGAATTTGGCGCTTTTCATATCGTTTTCCCTTTGTTTTGCGGCCCCATCGCCGCTGCTCACATAGGTTCAAACGGTGACCTGCATGCGTTCCGTCGCAAAAATCGCAAAAAAATTTGGCAGCCTTTCTCAAACCCTTCACGTCACAAAGCGACGCACCCCCCTTTTCTAAGTGATAAAACAAGCGCAATATCCGGCGCGAACGAACGCGCGAGTTTCAATATGACAGATCAGACGATCGACACCACGACCGAGAGCGACCGCCCGACTTGGCCCGCCTTGGCCAAAGGCTTCCGTTGTCGTTGCCCGAAATGCGGCGAGGGCAAGATTCTGAAGGGCTACCTGAAAGTTCGGGACAATTGCGACAATTGCGGGCAAGAACTGTTTCACCACCGTGCAGATGATGGCCCGGCCTATTTGACCATCCTACTGGTTGGTCACTTGCTGGCCCCAGCGCTACACGTGACATATGTGGAATTTCGCCCCGAGCCGCTGACCATGTTCCTGATTTTTGCCATCGGCTGTACCGCCCTGTCGCTGTTCCTACTGCCCCGTCTGAAAGGTGCTGTTGTCGCCTATCAATGGGCGCGGCGCATGCACGGCTTCGAAAAAGCTCAGTGAGCTGACACAAAGTATGGCAGAAGACAAATCAGCGATACGGGATGCGGCGACAGTAATCGTGCTGCGAGACCGGTTGAGCGAACCGTCGATCCTGATGGGGCAACGGGGCGCGAAAGCTGTGTTCATGCCCAACAAGTTCGTCTTTCCCGGTGGCGCAGTGGACTCTGCGGACGCAGAGGTGCCCTTGGCCACCGGGCTGCCCAAACTGTGCAGCGAACGACTGGAAGAGAAGTCCGAACCGGGTATGCAAAATGCACTGGCCGCAGCAGCGGTCCGGGAACTTTGGGAAGAAACGGGGTTGGTCCTCGGCGAACCAAACGCTTGGGACGGAGCGGTTCCAGATGACTGGCAGGAGTTTGCTGCCATGGGGTTCCGCCCCTCGGCCCGGGAGCTTCAATTTGTGTTTCGCGCAGTGACCCCACCGGGCCGTCCCCGCCGGTTTGATGCCCGGTTCTTTCTGGTCGATGCCGAAGCGATTCAGGGCGATCTGGACGACTTCAGCCGCGCGTCTGACGAATTGTCCCATCTGCAATGGGTGCGGTTGAACCGCGCACGCGAACTAGATCTGCCTTTCATTACCGAGGTCGTTCTGGCCGAGGTGGCAGCCCGGGTAACAAACCCCGAGCCGCCCGCCACTGTACCCATGTACCTGCACACCGAGGAACAAAGCCTGTTCCTGCAACTTAAGGGCTACCCGATGCCCGACGTGGACTAAGCGTCACTTCATCCGACTGATGACTGTCGTCACCTCGGGCTTTTTGCCAATCTCTGCCTTGGCGGTCTGGCGCACGATGCGGCGCATCGCCTCTTCCAGCTTGTCATCGTCGCGCAAGGTCTTGGCGTCCGCCCGCATCAGGAACTGGTTCAGGTCCTCTTCCAGAACCTCGACCAGTGCGGCTCGGGATGTTCCGATCTCTGGTAGGCCCATCGTGTCACACCACGGCTCGCCCAGTGGTTCATCTTCTTCGTCCAGAATGACCGTCACCGTTACATGCCCGTTCAAGGCCATGCGAATTCGATCCCGTACGATACCGTCCAGCGCGCCAACCTTCACGGTTCCGTCCAGGTAGGTTCGGCCGGTTTCAATGTAATCCACCACCTGTGGCGTATCCTCGGTCAAGTCCAGCATAGTCCCGTTCACAGCCAGAATGCCTGTGCGGCCGCCCGCTTCGGCCAGCTTGGCGTGTTCACGTAAATGCCGGTGCTCACCATGCATCGGGATAACCATCTGCGGGTCTATCAACGCATGCACCTTCTCAAGGTCAGGCCGGTTGGCGTGACCAGAGACGTGATACAACCCCGAGCTGTCATCCACCACATCCACACCCTTTTCGCTGAGCTGGTTCATGATGAAGATCACACCACGTTCATTTCCGGGGATCGTCTTGGAGGAAAACAGGAACAAATCGCCCTCTTTCAACTCCAACCCGCGATACTTGCCCCGCGCCAATTGAGCACTGGCAGCACGACGTTCGCCCTGACTTCCAGTGACAATCAGCATCAGGTTTTGACGCGGCAGATCAACGGCTTCTTCCGCGCTGATAACCTTTGGAAAGTCGAAAAGGATGCCCGTTTCCGTTGCAGCCTCAATCATCCGCCGCATAGCGCGACCCAGCAATACGACCGAACGTCCAGCACGCTGACCTGCCTCGGTCAGCGTCTTCACACGCGCCACGTTCGAGGCGAAGGTGGTTGCCACAACCATGCCTTCGGCGTTTTCGACCAGTTTGGTGATCTCTGGACCTACTTCTGATTCCGAACGGCCGGCATGGCTGGAAAACACGTTAGTGCTGTCACAGACCAGCGCCTTGACGCCGGGTTTTGCAACCTCAGCCCACAGATCGGGATCGAATGGCTCTCCCACTACGGGGTTGGCATCCAGTTTAAAGTCACCGGAATGCACAATTCGTCCGGCAGGCGTATCAATCACCAGCCCCGCGCTTTCAGGGATCGAGTGGGAAACTGGCAAAAAGCCGACGGTGAAGGGACCTACCATTACCTGCTCGGGCCAGGCTGACACAGTCTGTACGGCTTCCTCGGGATGACCGTGCTCTTCCATCTTGCGTCGCGCGATATTGGCGGTGAAGGCCCGCGCGTAAACCGGCGCACCAAGCGCCTCATAGCAATGCGCCACAGCGCCCACGTGGTCCTCATGTGCGTGCGTGACGAACACCGCATCCAGCCGGTCGGCCCGTTCCTGAAGCCACGAAATATCGGCGTGGATCAGATCAACCCCCGGGGTTGTATCCATATCTGGGAAGGTTACCCCCAGATCGACGAGGATCAGACGCTCCTGCCCCGGCTTGCCGTAGCCATAAACATAAGCGTTCATGCCAATTTCGCCGGCACCACCCAGCGGCAGATAGATCAGTCGTTCACTGCTCATGTCGAGCCATTATCCTTGTTATAGCGATGTATCACGGTCAACCCGTGCATCGTCAGATCATCTTCGATCGCGTCAAACCCGACATCCGCCTGATCGAACAAAGGCGCAAGCCCTCCGGTTCCAACGACTTTCATCGGCATTCCGTATTCCGCCTTGATGCGGGCAATCAGCCCTTCGATCAGACCGGAATAGCCCCAATACACGCCGGATTGGATACAGCCAACCGTATTCGTACCAATCACTTTTTCTGGACGGGTAATGTCGATATGCGGCAATGCAGCCGCCCCCTGATGCAGCGCCTCAAGGCTGAGGTTCACACCCGGCGCGATGATGCCGCCAACATAGGCGCCGTCCGAGGCGACAACGTCGAAATTAGTTGCCGTGCCGAAATCGACAACCACAACGTCACCGCCATGACGGTCAAACGCGCCTACCGCGTTGGCTAGACGGTCCGGGCCGGGAATGGTACCTTCGTCGATGCGCGGAGCCACGGGCAGCAGGCATTCGGGCTTGCCCACCACCAGCGGTCGGCAGCCAAAGAACCGGTCGGCAAAGATGCGCAGGTTGAACACCACGCGCGGCACGGTTGAAGCGATCACAACATCGGTGATATCGGCCTCGATCCCGTAATGTTTCACCAGCGTCGAATACCAGGTGAAATAGGCATCCGCCGTTCGGGAATGATGGGTCGAGGTGCGCAGGGTGCAAAGAAACTGTTCGCCATCCCAGATCGAGAAAACGGTATTTGTGTTGCCGCAGTCGATAGCCAGAAGCATCTGAGCCTCCTTCAGAAAAACACATCCGCCGCAGGAATGCTGACGCGGCCCTTGGCGGTCTTTAAGACAAGGTTGCCGTTGGAGTCCACGGTTTCAAAGGTTCCCACAGTCTCGGATGTCGAGGTTCGGGCGGTAATGACTTCCCCCAACCTGGCAGCTCGGGAAAGCCAGGCGGTCCGGATCGGCTCGAACCCGTATGTCACAAACTGGGTTTCATAGCGCGCATAAGCGGCGGCCAATTCTGTCAGAAAATCTTCGGGGATCACAGCGGCACCGGTTTCCGACAGCAAAGATACGGGCCTTACCGCGCTTTGCTCAACGGCATAGGCCGGAGGCGCTTCCGAGAGGTTCACACCGATCCCAATTGCCAGATGTGAAACGCCCCGCCCCTGCCCGGTGCTTTCCAGCAGAATGCCCGCCAGCTTGCCGCCGTTCAGCAGCACATCGTTGGGCCATTTCAGAGACAGTCCCGATGCACGCCCGGTCACCGCGACACAGGCATCGAACAATGCAAGTGCTGCCACAAAGCTGCGCAGCGCCGCTTGTTCCGGGTTGCCTTGGGGTCTCATCAGCAAGGTTGCCGCCAGATTACCCTTTGGGTTGGCCCATGCCCGACCTCGCCGCCCACGTGCGGCCGTCTGGTGATGAGCCATTATCCAAACCGGACCCGGTGCGGTTGGAGCCAACCGTGCGGCCTCGTTCAGTGTGCTGTCGACTTCCTGCACGATGTGCAAACCGTATCCTGTAGGCCAGTCAGTCATGTCAAAAAGGCTCGGTCCTTCGACCGAGCCCCCCGCAATTGAATGTTGAAGTCATCAGTTGACAAGCGTTGCCGCCGCCGCTGCCGCCGCACCTTCGACGCCGAACTGATAGAACACTCCGACCAGCATCAGTGCAGCAGACCCCATCAGGGCCACCCATAGAACCGGAGTGGAGTGCGTTTCGATCGGATCTTCGTTCTCTTCCCCGAAATACATGTAAAACACGATCCGCAGATAATAGAAGGCACCGATGACCGAGGCGATGGCCGACACGACAACCAGCCCGGTCAGACCTGCGCTGACGCCAGCCTGCCAGACGCCGAACTTGGCGAAAAAGCCCAGCATTGGTGGTACACCGGCAAGCGAGAACATCAAGATCAGAACGGCCAACGCCTTGCCCGGATCACGCTTTGAGTACTGGCGCAGCGCGTCGATATCGGTGACGGGCTTGCCGTCACGCTCCATCATCAGGATGAAGGCAAAGGTGCCGATATTCATGGTCACGTAGATCGCCAGATACATCAGCATGGCCTTGATGCCCATTTCCGTACCCGCCGCCAAACCGATCAGCGCATAGCCCATATGGGCAATAGACGAAAACGCCATCAGCCGTTTGATGTTGCGCTGACCAATCGCAGCCACTGCGCCCAGCAGCATCGACAGCACGGACAGCAGTACGATCACCTGCTGCCAGTCCTTGACCACGCCGCCAAAGGCATCGTGCATCAGGCGGGCAAACAGCGCCATCGCCGCCACTTTCGGTGCGGTAGCAAAGAAAGCAGTGATCGGTGTGGGAGATCCTTCGTAAACGTCCGGTGTCCACATGTGGAACGGAACGGCCGACACCTTGAATGCCAGACCAGAGATCAGGAAGATCAGGCCGAATAGCAGGCCAACCGAGACATCTCCGTGATGGACCGTCTGGATAATGCCTGAAAACAGCGTGGTGCCAGTAAAGCCATAAACCAGCGATGCACCATAGAGCAGCAGGCCCGAGGAGAGCGCGCCCAGCACGAAATACTTCAGACCGGCCTCGGTCGATTTCGCACTGTCACGGCGCAGAGCAGCCACGACGTAGAGCGACAGCGATTGCAGCTCCAGCCCCATATACAGAGACATCAAATCGCCTGCGCTGACCATCATCATCATACCCACGGCGGCCAAAGCCACCAGCAACGGGTATTCAAACCGCAGCAGATCGCGGCGGGCCATATACTCCTGGCTCATCACCAGAACCGCGGCGGCAGACAGCAGGATGGCAACCTTGGCAAAGCGCGAGAACCCGTCATCGACAAACATGCCGTTGAACGCCACGTTGACGCCGTCGCCATTAGTGGCAATCCAGAAAGACAGCAGCGCCATCAGCCCCGCCGTTGTCCACACCAGAACCGGCGCCAGCGCGTCTTTCGTTGTATAGACGGCCCCGATCAAAGCGGCCATCGCATACACGGCCAGTACGATCTCTGGCAGGATTATTGTCAGATCAGCCTGGATCATTTCTCCAAAGCTCCCTTAATGCGAGGCGGCCGTCTGGGTCGCAGCCTCAGCTGCGGCCAGAGCCGTGTCATAGTTCGAAATCAGCGCGGCGGTCGAGTTGCCGATTACATCAGTCACCAGCGAGGGGTAAACGCCCAGCAGGATGGTCATCACGATCAGCGGCGCAAAGATAAGCCGTTCGCGCGAGCTCATGTCGGTCATTGCCTTCAGGCTTTCCTTGATCAGGTCACCAAATACGACCCGACGATAGAGCCACAGCGCGTAAGCCGCCGAGAAGATCACACCCGAGGCCGCCACAGCCGTCACCCAGGTATTGACCTGGAATGCGCCCATCAATGTCAGGAATTCCCCGATGAAGCCCGAGGTACCCGGCAGGCCAACGTTGGCCATGGTGAACAGCATGAAGACCAACGCGTAGGCTGGCATGCGAATAACCAGACCACCGTAAGCCTCGATATCGCGAGTGTGCATCCGGTCATAGATCACGCCCACACACAAAAAGAGTGCCGCCGATATGAACCCGTGGCTCAGCATCTGGAAGATCGCGCCGTCGATACCCTGCTGGTTCGCCGCAAAGATGCCCATCGTCACAAAGCCCATATGCGCGACCGAGGAATATGCGATCAGCTTCTTCATATCCTCCTGCACCAGCGCGACCAGCGAGGTGTAGACGACCGCAATCGCCGACATCCACAGCACCAGATCGGTCATCACTGCCGAGCCAACAGGGAACATCGGAAGACTGAACCGCAGGAAGCCGTAGCCACCCATCTTCAGCAGGATCGCCGCCAGCACAACCGAACCAGCGGTTGGCGCCTGAACGTGCGCGTCCGGCAACCAGGTGTGCACCGGCCACATCGGCATTTTTACGGCAAAGGACGCGAAGAAAGCGATGAACATCAGGGTCTGCATACCGCCAACGATGTAGAAACCTAGAACGCTGAACCCTTCGGAGGAGAACTGATGGCTCATCAGCGCCTCGATATCGGTGGTGCCCGCATCCGCATACATCGCAACCATCGCCACCAGCATCAGCACCGAGCCCAGGAAGGTGTAGAGGAAGAACTTGAAGCTCGCGTAGATCCGATCTTTGCCGCCCCAAATGCCGATAATCAGGAACATCGGGATCAGACCTGCCTCGAAGAACAGGTAGAACAGCACCAGATCCAGCGCCATGAACACGCCCAACATCAGCGTTTCCAGCAGCAGGAAAGCGATCATGTATTCTTTGACGCGATCCGTAACCTGCCAGCTGGCCAGAATGGTCAGCGGCATAATGAAGGTGGTCAGCAGCACGAACAGGACACTGATGCCGTCCACACCCATCTTGTATTTCAGACCCAGAAGCCACTCACCTTCTTCCACCATCTGGAAGCCGGTGTTGGACGGATCAAAGCTGGTATAAATACCGATCGAGACAAAGAAGGTCACCGTGGTCGCCACCAGCGCAACCCATTTCGCGTTGCGCTGCGCGGCCACGTCCTCACCGTGTAAGAACAGTGCCAGAATGCCTGCTGCCACGGCGGGGATAAAGGTGACGATGGAGAGGATATTGTCCATTAGTGTGCGCCTCCGCCGATCGACATCCAGGTGACAAGGGCGGCTATGCCCAGAACCATCCAGAAGGCGTAAGTAAAGATGTAGCCCGTCTGCGCCTTGCCTGCGAGGCGGGTGAAGAAGGGGACAACGCCCATGGCCACTCCGTTCAGGAAGCCGTCGATGGTGTTGCCATCTCCGCGTTTCCACAGGAACCGGCCGAGCGCGATCGTGGGTTTGACGAAGACTGCGTCGTAGATTTCGTCAAAGTACCACTTGTTCAGCAGGAACAGGTAAAGCGGACGCTGGTTCTGTGCCAGACGTCCCGGCAGGGACGGGTTCACGATATAGAACCAGTAGGCCATGACAAAACCCAGCACCATCGCCACGAAGGGCGAGACCTTGACCCATTTCGGGGCAGCGTGCGCATCGTCCAGAATGTGGTTGTCCGGCGCGATGTATATAGCACCCTCGCCTGGCTCACCCGCAAAGACATAGTGGTGATCACCGCCATGCGCAGCCTCGTCACCGTGCGCTGCCTCATCCCCATGACCTTCATCCGCGTGACTATCTTCCGCGTGGGCGGTATCAGCATGTGCTTCTTCTTCGCCATGCGCATCCGCCTGACCATGATCGCCCGCCTCAGCGTGCTCGGACGCCTCGGCAACCGGAATGCCATAGAATTTGCCGACCTTGTCCGCGTGACCAAAGAAGTTGCCGTACCAGATCATGCCGGCAAAGACCGCACCCAGAGACAGTACGCCCAGCGGCACCAGCATGCTCATTGGGCTTTCATGCGCGTGATCATGGGTGTGCTTGTCGCCACGCGGCTCTCCGTAGAAAGTCAGGAAAATCAGACGCCAGCTGTAGAACGAGGTGAACGCAGCCGCGACCACCAGCAGCCAGAAACCGTAGGCAGAACCACCTGCATAGGCGCTCTCGATGATAGCATCCTTGGACAAGAAGCCCGCGAAGCCGATCGTCGTCAGCGGGATGCCGACACCGGTAATAGCCAGCGTCCCGATCATCATTGCCCAGAACGTATAGGGGATCTTCTTCCGGAGGCCGCCATATTCGGTCATCTCCTGCTCGTGATGCATGGCGTGGATCACAGAACCCGCCCCAAGGAACAGCAGCGCTTTGAAGAATGCGTGGGTGAACAGGTGGAACATTGCAGCCGAGTACATGCCGACACCGGCAGCCACGAACATGTAGCCCAGTTGCGAACAGGTAGAATACGCGATCACGCGCTTGATGTCGGTCTGTACCAGACCAACGGTCGCAGCAAAGAACGCAGTCGAGGCGCCCAGCACGGTAATGAAACCGGTTGCGCCCGGCGCGAACTCCATCAGTGGCGACATGCGGCAGACCAGGAACACACCCGCTGTGACCATAGTCGCGGCGTGAATCAGCGCTGACACAGGTGTCGGACCCTCCATCGCGTCCGGCAACCAGGTGTGCAGGATCAGCTGCGCCGATTTACCCATCGCGCCGATAAACAGCAGGACGCAGATCACCTCAATGGCGGTCCATTCACCCCGCAAGAAATGCAACTGCGTTTCTGCCAATTCCGGAGCCGACGCGAATACATCCGTGAAGTTGATGCTGTCGGTCAGGAAGAACAGCGCAAAGATCCCCAGCGCAAAGCCAAAGTCACCCACGCGGTTAACAACGAACGCTTTGATCGCCGCAGCGTTCGCAGAAGGTTTGCGATAGTAGAAACCGATCAGCAGGTAGGACGCGACGCCCACACCTTCCCAGCCAAAGAACATCTGCACCAAGTTGTCTGCCGTCACCAGCGCCAACATCGCGAAGGTAAAGAAGGACAGGTAGGCGAAGAACCGTGGCTTGTAGCTTTCCCCTTCACGCCATTGTGGATCGTTGTCCATATAGCCGAAGGAATAGAGGTGCACGAAGGCCGAAACCGTTGTCACCACAATCAGCATGATCGCAGTCAGCCGGTCCAGACGGATGGCCCATTCGGTCGACAACGATCCGCTTTCGATGAACCGCAGAACGGGCACCGAGTAGGAGCCACCGGGATAAGCCGACGGATCAAAGCTGAAAAAGATGATCCAGCTGAGTAAACAGGCCAGAAACAGTAGGCCCGTCGCGGTCCACATTGCGGCCTTCTCGCCAATGAATCTCCAGCCGAAACCGCAGAGCAGCGCGCCCACCAGCGGGGCAAAGAGGATGGTGGTTTCCATGTTCTCTTACCCCTTCATCATGTTGACGTCTTCAACCGCGATGGTGCCGCGGTTGCGGAAGAAGCAGACCAGAATGGCCAGACCAATCGCCGCCTCGGCGGCCGCTACGGTCAGCACGAACAGCGTGAACACCTGCCCGACCAGATCGCCCAGGAAACTGGAAAACGCCACGAGGTTGATATTCACCGCCAGCAGCATCAGTTCGATGCTCATCAGCAGGATAATGACGTTCTTGCGGTTCAGGAAGAGACCGAAGATGCCGATGACGAACAGCGTCGCCGCGACCGTAAGATAGTGTTCAAGTCCGATCATCGTCTCAAAGTCCCTGCCCCGGTTTCACATCCTTCAGCTCCATCGCTTTGGCCGGGTCGCGCATCATCTGGCCGACGATGTCCTGACGCTTGATGTCCTTGCGGTGGCGCAGGGTCAGCACGATGGCGCCGATCATGGCCACCAGCAGGATCAGGCCCGCCAGTTGGAACAGAAGGAAGTATTGATCGTATAGGATGACACCCAGCGCCTCGGTGTTGTGGCGGTCCGCAGGAACCGGTTGCGCCAGATTGGCCGCCGCGCCCTCGGCGCTGTCCCAAGCACCGATCGCCATGACGAACTGCATCAGGATCACCAGACCGATCAGCAAGGCCAGCGGCATATAGCGCGCCATCTCAGCCTTGAGTTCGGCAAAGTCCACGTCCAGCATCATCACCACGAAGAGGAACAAAACCGCGACCGCGCCGACGTAGACGATGATCAGCAGCATCGCCACGAACTCGGCCCCCAGCAGAACGAACAGCCCTGCCGAGGACAGGAACGCCAGGATCAGCCACAGCACCGAGTGCACCGGCTGGCGGCTGATCACCGTGAACAGCCCGCCGGTGATGACGCAGATGGCAAACAAATAGAAGGCAAAGACGGTCATTGATCCTCATCCTCGTTATCGCCCATGACCTCTTGCGCCAGATCCAGCGCGCGGGTCATAGCCGGGATGCCGGCAAAGACCGACATCTGACCGATCGTTTCCACGATCTCTTGTTTCTTTGCGCCCGCTTCCAGAGCATGACGCACGGTCTGACGTACCGCAGAGTCCGCTTGTGCGCCCTGACAAGTCAATCCGGCCAGCGTCAGCAGCAGGCGAGTTTTGGCATCCAGTCCGTCCTTGTTGACGGTGTTGCCGAACATCATCTCCATGACCTCTTTGGGCATGGTCGGCCACAGTGCCTCGAACCCTTTGGGCGAGAAATTCTCCATCGCCGGGTTCATCGCCTTGGCCATCTCCTGAGCCTGCTTCATCATCAGCTCAAACGGATTCTGGGGCGTGTCACTCATCTGTACGGCGCGTCCATTTCTAGATTGCGGGCGATCTCGGCTTCCCAGCGCTCGCCGTTATCCAGCAGTTTTTGCTTGTCGTAGAACAGCTCTTCACGGGTTTCAGTGGCGAATTCGAAGTTCGGGCCTTCGACGATGGCATCAACCGGGCAGGCCTCCTGACAGAAGCCGCAATAAATGCACTTGGTCATGTCGATGTCATAGCGCGTGGTGCGGCGGCTACCGTCTTCGCGCGGTTCGGCATCGATGGTGATGGCCTGCGCCGGACAAACCGCTTCGCACAGTTTGCAGGCGATGCAGCGCTCTTCACCGTTCGGGTAGCGCCGCAGTGCGTGCTCACCCCGGAAGCGCGGGGACAGAGGGCCCTTTTCATGTGGGTAGTTCACGGTGGCCTTGGGGGCAAAGAAATACTTCAGCCCCAGCTTCATGCCGACCCAGAAGTCCTGCAGCAGAAAATACTTGGCGGCGCGGGTGTAATCGATTTGCGTCATGATCAGCCTCCTACGCTCCAACGGGCGAATGCACCCCAGAACCAGTCGAATTTCGCCGCGAAGGCCACGAAGACCACCCATACCAGCGAGAACGGCAGGAAGACTTTCCAACCCAGCCGCATCAGTTGGTCATAGCGGTAGCGGGGAGTGATCGCCTTGACCATCGCGAAGATGAAGAAGAAGAACGCCATCTTGGCGACCATCCACAGCACGCCATCGGGCAGGCCCGGGATCGGCGACAGCCAACCGCCAAAGAACAGCAGCGAGGTCAGCGCGCACATCAGGAAGATGGCTATGTATTCACCCGCCATGAACAGCAGGAAGGGCGTGGCCGAGTATTCGACCTGATAACCGGCAACCAGTTCCGACTCCGCTTCCGGAAGGTCGAACGGTGGGCGGTTGGTCTCGGCCAGCGCCGAGATGAAGAACAGGAAGACCATCGGGAAGTGCGGCAGCCAGTACCAACTGAAGAAACCGAACGAGCCATCCTGCGCCCGCACGATGTCACCAAAGTTCATCGACCCGGTCGAGATGATCACACCGATAATGATCAAACCGATGGAGACTTCATAGGAAATCATCTGCGCCGCAGAGCGCAGAGAGCCAAGGAATGGGTACTTTGAGTTCGATGCCCAACCGCCCATAATCACGCCATAAACCTCCAATGAGGATACGGCGAAGACATAGAGGATCGCGACGTTGATATCCGACAGCACCCAGCCATCGTTGAACGGGATCACCGCCCAGGCGATCATTGCCAGAACAAAGCTGGTCAGCGGCGCGAGCATGAAAACGGTACGGTCGGCGCCCGCCGGGATCACAACCTCTTTCACTACATATTTCAGCGCGTCCGCTACAGATTGCAGCAGGCCGTAAACGCCTACCACGTTTGGTCCGCGGCGCATCTGAACCGCAGCCCAGATTTTGCGGTCGCCATAGACGAGGAACAACAGCGAGATCATCACAAAGGCAACGACAGCAAGCACTTGCGCCAGAATGATGACGGCTATTCCGCCTGGGGTGTTAAAGAAATCAGCCATTGGTCCTCACACCGTGGGTATTCCGTTTTCCGCGCGTGTTGCTAGGGCCAAATGCCTGCGCATACTGCGGCTGGGTCGGCGCGTTGGTGTAAACAGCATATGCCGCCATCACGCCACCCTTTTTGTTACGTTCCACACGCATTTCTCTGGCCACGCTATCGCAGGGCCCCGAGCGCGGTATGAAACAGGTCTGGTTCATTCCGCTGCGATCTTCTTTGCTTTGCGTGCTTGCGCCTGTGCCGAAAGCTCGGCCATCAGTTGCGAAGCGCGCGCAATCGGGTTTGTCAGGTAGAAATCCTTGACGGCGTTTCGGAAAGTGGCCTTGCCCAGAGGACCAGGCTCCAGCGCCTGAACCTCATTCTCGATCACCTCATCAACGCGGGCCAGATGCGGAACTGCCTCGATCAATGCGGTGCGCAGTTGCGCTAATGAGTCATAAGGCAGCGTTGCGCCCAGCTCGGACGACAAGGCCCGCAGGATCGCCCAGTTTTCCTTGGCGTCACCCGGAGCAAATCCGGCGCGCATGGCAAGTTGCGGGCGGCCTTCTGTATTCACGAACAGGCCATTTTCCTCGGTATAGGCCGCGCCCGGTAGGATCACGTCGGCGCGGTGCGCGCCGCGGTCACCATGGCTGCCCTGATAGATCACAATGGCACCGTCACCGATTTCAATCTCATCCGCGCCGAGGTTGTAAATCACGTCCGCGGCGCTGACCGCATCCATGCCGCCGTCGTTTGTGGCATCCACATCCATGGCACCGACGCGCGAAGCGGCTGTATGCAGAACGATCAGACCACTTTCAGTATTCGCGGCAACGGTTTGCGCAGCGGCCAGAACGGCAGCGCCATCGGCCTCATGCAACGCGCCCTGCCCGATGATGACCAGTGAGCGTTTGCTTTTGATCTCATCATCGCCGCCCATGTCCACGACTTTTTGCAGCGCCGCACGATCATCGCCCACGTGGTGATACTTATAGGTCAGATCCACCGCCGGACCGACCAGAGCAACCTCGGCCCCGTGCGCCCAGGCCTTGCGGATACGAGCATTTAGAACCGGCGCTTCTTCACGCGGATTGGTGCCGATCAGCAGAATCCGCTCGGCCGTGTCGATATCTTCGATCGCGGCGGTTCCGGCATATGCCCCGCGGTTGCCAGACGGCAGTTTCGCCCCATCGGTCCGGCATTCGACAACACCGCCTAGCCCCTCGATCATCTGTTTCAGCGCAAACGCTGCTTCGACCGGAGCCATATCTCCCACGATACCCGCAGGTTTCTCGGCCCCTTTCAGCGCCTCAGCGGCTTTGGTCAAAGCCTCGGGCCAAGAAGCCGGGCGCAGTTTGCCGTTTTCGCGCACATAAGGCTTGTCCAAGCGTTGACGGCGCAAGCCATCCCAGACAAAGCGGGTCTTGTCGCTGATCCATTCCTCGTTCACGCCGTCATGGTTGCGCGGCAGGAAGCGCATGACTTCGCGCCCCTTGGTGTCCACGCGAATGTTCGAGCCCAAGGCATCCATAACGTCGATGCTCTCGGTCTTGGTCAATTCCCACGGACGTGCGGTAAAGGCATACGGCTTGGACGTAAGCGCACCAACCGGGCACAGGTCGATGATGTTGCCCTGCAGGTTAGAATCCAGTGTCTGGTTCAGATACGAGGTGATCTCGGCATCTTCCCCACGTCCGGTCTGACCCATCTGAGTGATCCCGGCCACCTCGGTCGTGAAACGCACACAGCGGGTGCAGCTGATGCAGCGCGTCATCGCGGTGCCAACCAGCGGCCCCAAATCCAGATCGTCCACCGCGCGCTTGGCTTCCTTGAAGCGCGAACCCGAAAGACCATAGGCCATCGCCTGATCCTGCAGGTCACACTCACCGCCCTGATCGCAGATCGGGCAATCCAACGGATGGTTGATGAGCAAAAACTCCATCACCCCTTCACGGGCCTTCTTAACCATGGGCGAGTTCGTTTTGACCACCGGAGCCTGCCCTTCCGGCCCGGGACGCAGGTCGCGCACCTGCATTGCGCAAGAGGCAGCCGGTTTCGGAGGACCGCCGACGACTTCGACCAGACACATCCGGCAGTTCCCGGCAATCGACAGACGCTCATGATAGCAGAAGCGTGGCACCTCGACCCCGGCCTCTTCACAGGCCTGGATCAGGGTCATCGCACCATCGACTTCAATTTCCTGCCCGTCGATGTTTACTTTGCGGAGGTCAGACATGGTCTAGTTCGCCCTCAAATACACGCCTATGGCGCTGTTTCTTTCGATTTCCGACCGCCCCAACGTGCAGAAGGAATTCGGTTTGTCATACGAGACGCCATGCTGCGCCAGATACGCTTCGCCCTTGGCGCGCATCCGGTCTTTTTCGGCATCCGATTCCACATAGGCCCGGATTTCTTTGTCCGAGTACCCCAGTTTGTTTGCTTTGGACCGCAGGTCCCACATCACACCAATTGCCTTCAGGCGGCGCCCGCTGATCGACGGACAATATTCCGAAATTTCATTTGCGATGGCGATGTAATAGAGTTCGTTGTCGATCTCCTTGACTTCGCGCAAGGGCGGTTTGGCCTCAGCAACCACCGGCAGAGTCAGCACAGACATCAGAGCAAGCATTTTCACACCAGACATGACCATTCCTTTCGTCTTGGGACTCCCAAGACGAATGGCGAGCGAGGCGCTATGCAATATCACCTCCCGCGTCGCGGCCTGATATGGGTAAAAACGCGTCATGGTCGCTGGCAGGCCCCGGCAAATGTCAATTTGTCATCGCTAATGCGTAGGTTTTGAGGTTCAGTATCAGGGCCGACCTTCCATTCGATGCTGGAAGACCCGAAGTTCTCAATACAGAACTTTGTTCCCTCGTAACGCCCCGCCTCTCTCGCGCCATCTAACGAGGCCGAGACACCGTTTACTACTACGGTAAAGTCGGTGGGCATCGCTTTCTTGTCTACATGCTTTGCCTTGGCGCGAAAGAATTGACCGTCAAATAGGACACGGTCACTGGACGAAGAGACTGTGCACGCAGAAATAACCGATAGCGCGGCAACTGCACCCAGAATGGGTCCACGGCAAATAAAATGCTTTAGCCCGACCACCCGCTTTTTCTCACTCGCCAACATCAAAACGCCGCCACCAACGCCATAAGCCCCATCACGAACATGCAGGCCCATGCAACAACATAAAAAACCGAACGCAGACCAGCACTGGGTTTGCCGATACCACGCAGGTGAACGACCAGCATCACCAGGCGCGCAACCAGCGCGATGGAAGCCAACAGGTTGACCCAGAACGGGCTAACGCCCATCAAAATGGCTGCCGCCGTGACCGCCAGGTAGGCGGGCAGTGTCTCAGTCCCGTTCAGATAGGCCCGGTTCAGACGATAGGCCTTATCGTTATAGTCCTGATCCGGCGTTGCGCCCGGTGCCAGCCCTTTACCCTGCTTCGCCAGAGCGGTGAAAGGAGACATGAACAGAACCACGAGCGTGAAAACCACCACCGAGGCAACTGCGTGACCATAATCAGCGAACATTTCCATCTCGATCACTCCGCTGCCATCGCACCCATACGGCCCGACTTCTGAGCCTTGATGCGGTCTTCGATCTCTTCCCGGAAGTTGCGGATCAGGCCTTGGATCGGCCAAGCGGCAGCGTCACCAAGCGCACAGATCGTATGGCCTTCGACCTGCTTGGTCACGTCGAACAGCATGTCGATCTCTTCTAATTCGGCTTCACCGCGCACCAGACGATCCATGACGCGCATCATCCAACCGGTGCCTTCACGACAGGGCGTGCACTGGCCACAGCTTTCGTGCTTATAGAATTTCGACAGACGCCAGATTGCCTTGATGATGTCTGTGGATTTGTCCATCACGATCACTGCAGCCGTCCCTAGCCCCGAGCCAAGATCGTTGCGCAGGTGGTCGAAATCCATGATCGCGTCACGCATGTTCTCACCGCGCACACATGGCACCGACGAGCCGCCGGGAATCACGGCCAGCAGGTTATCCCAACCGCCACGAATACCACCGCAATGGGTCTCGATCAGTTCTTCAAAGGGGATCGACATCGCCTCTTCGACGACACAAGGGTTGTTCACATGACCCGAGATCGCAAACAGCTTGGTGCCTGCGTTGTTCTGACGGCCAAAGCCCGCAAACCAATCGGCTCCACGGCGCAGGATGGTCGGCACGACGGCAATAGATTCCACGTTGTTCACCGTGGTCGGGCAGCCATAGAGCCCCGCACCCGCCGGGAACGGAGGCTTCATCCGCGGCATGCCTTTCTTGCCCTCAAGGCTTTCGATCAGGGCGGTTTCCTCACCGCAGATATAGGCACCCGCCCCGTGATGCAGGAACAGATCGAAATCCCAGCCCGAGCCAGCCGCGTTCTTGCCCAGCAAACCGGCGTCATAAGCTTCGTCAATCGCAGCCTGCAAAGCTTCGCGCTCACGGATATACTCGCCGCGCAGGTAAATATAGCAGGTATGCGCGTTCATCGCGAAGGACGCGATCAGGCACCCTTCGATCAGCGTATGCGGATCATGGCGCATTATCTCGCGGTCTTTGCAGGTACCGGGTTCGGATTCGTCGGCATTCACGACCAGATAGGCCGGGCGTCCGTCACTTTCTTTGGGCATGAACGACCATTTCAGACCCGTCGGGAAACCCGCGCCACCACGACCTCGCAGACCCGAGTCCTTCATTGTCTGGATGATCCAGTCGCGCCCCTTTTCGATCAGGCCAGCAGTGCCGTCCCAATGCCCCCGGGCCTGCGCGCCCTTCAACGTGCGCTCATGCATCCCGTAGATGTTGGTAAAGATCCGGTCCTGATCCTTCAGCATCGCGTGTTACCTTCAGCTATCCTGACGCATGCGCCAGAGTTGAAATATGTTGACGCCCGCATAGATAAATCCCGCTAGAGCAGCGAAATCAAACAGCAGCGCATAGCGCCCCGGCATTCCCAGCGCGGGGCCGATGAACAGTGTCATGGCAAGCCAAAACAGCATGGTCATGGCGATGACCACCCCGATATGTCGGCCCTTGCGGGCTATGGCTTGTTCTTTGTCCTTGTCCATCTCACCTTGATGCCCCGGATGGGCACCGTCGTTTAGTCTTCGTAAGTGCCGTCTTCCTTGGCACGTTTGGCAAACTCGGTCTCTTCACCGGTCGCCAGTTTGGCTGCCTGTTCGATCCAGCCATCGCGTTCGATCCTACCCTTGAACTTTAGCCGCGCATCCACCCAGGCCACTTGCTCGGGCGTCCAGGCGGCGATCTGATCGTAGTGGTAGAAACCCAGTTCGTTCAGCGTCTCTTCCAGCTTTGGCCCCACGCCTTTCAGAAGCTTGAGGTCATCCGGCTTGCCGTCCCGCGCTGCGGTCAGCGTCTCGGGCTGATCTTCTTTGACCTCTTCCGGTTTAGGCTTGGCGTTCGCCTCCGCTGCCTGCTTCACGGCCGGCTTCGGCGTTTCAGGCGCTTTCGGAGGTTTCGCCGCCGCTGAGGCACCCGCCTGTTTGCCATCCTTGCCCAGCCAGGGGGTCAAGATCGGAACCTCAGTCCCGTCAATGCGCTTGACCGTGTCGCTTAGATCAGTCGCCAGTTCGACGCTCGCGTTGTACTTAGGTTTCCCTGCCTCATACTCGGCGAGACTGCTCAGGCCCTTCAGCGGTTCCGCCGCATAGCGGCCGTTCTGCGGACCCGGGGTCGGTACCTTGCCAGCCGCTAGATCGTCGATGATCTTGCCAAAGTTTTCGGCGGTCAGGTCCTCGTAGTAATCCTTGCCGATCTGCGCCATCGGCGCGTTGGTGCAGGAGCCAAGGCATTCCACCTCTTCCCAGCTCAGTTTGCCATCGGCGGACAACTCATGCGGTTTGGCCGCGATCTTTTCCTTACAGACCGCGATCAAATCTTCTGCCCCGCAGATCATGCAGGACGTCGTGCCGCAGACCTGAATATGCGCCACCGAACCAACCGGCTGCAGCTGGAACATGAAATAGAACGAGGCGACCTCAAGCACACGGATATAGGCCATACCCAGCATGTCGGCGACGGATTCAATCGCCGGACGGCTCAGCCAGCCCTCTTGTTCCTGCGCGCGCCACAGCAGCGGGATAACCGCACTGGCCTGACGCCCCTCGGGGTATTTGGTGATCTGCGCTTCGGCCCATTGCTGGTTGGCAGCAGTGAAGGAGAAACTTTCGGGTTGTTCGGGATGAAGACGGCGGAGCATTAGCGGTCAATCTCTCCAAATACGACGTCCATGGTGCCGATGATGGCGGCGACGTCGGCCAGTTGGTGACCCTTGGCGACGTGGTCCATGGCTTGCAGGTGCAGATAGCCCGGCGCGCGCAGCTTGGCGCGGTAGGGTTTGTTGGTGCCATCGGCAACCAGATAGACGCCGAACTCGCCCTTGGGGGCCTCGACAGCGGCATAGACCTCGCCAGCAGGTACGTGGAAGCCTTCGGTATACAGCTTGAAGTGATGGATCAGGCTTTCCATCGAGGTCTTCATGTCCGAGCGTTTTGGCGGGGTGATCTTGCCACGGGCCAGAACATCGCCGGGACAGTCACGGATTTTGGCGATGGCCTGACGGATGATGTGCAGCGACTGGCGCATCTCTTCCATGCGGACGAGATAGCGGTCATAGCAGTCGCCGTTCTTGCCGACTGGAATTTGGAACTCGAACTCGTCATAGCATTCATAGGGCTGCGCACGACGCAAATCCCATGCCAGGCCCGATCCGCGCACCATCACGCCCGAGAAACCGTATTTCTGGATGTCATCTTCAGTCACCACACCAATATCGGCGTTGCGCTGTTTGAAGATGCGGTTTTCAGTCAGCAGCCCGTCGATGTCTTCCAGAACGGCGGGGAATTCGTGGCTCCATGCCTCGATATCGTCCAGCAGTTCCGGCGGCAGGTCCTGATGCACGCCACCGGGGCGGAAATAAGCGGCATGCAGACGGGCACCACAGGCGCGCTCATAGAACACCATCAGCTTTTCGCGCTCTTCGAAGCCCCACAGCGGTGGTGTCAGTGCGCCAACGTCCATCGCCTGTGTGGTCACATTCAGCAGGTGGTTCAGGATGCGGCCGATCTCGGAATACAGAACCCGGATCAGGGAGCCCCGGCGCGGCACCTCTACTCCGGTCAGCTTTTCGATGGCCAGACACCAGGCATGTTCCTGGTTCATCGGCGCCACATAATCCAGACGGTCGAAATACGGCAGGTTCTGCAGATACGTCCGGCTTTCCATCAGCTTTTCGGTGCCACGGTGCAGCAGGCCGATATGCGGGTCGCAGCGCTCGACGATCTCGCCGTCCAGCTCGAGCACCAGACGCAAAACCCCGTGTGCCGCAGGGTGTTGCGGGCCGAAGTTAATATTGAAGTTGCGGATCTTCTGTTCTCCGCTCAGCGCGTCCGTGCTGCCGTCATCGTATCTTGAGCCGTCCATCAACGCCCTCGTTTGTTCTTTTTCGCCTCAGCCCGCACCCGGACCTTTTCGGCTTCGGCCGCTTTGGCTGCGGCCCCTGCAAGCAAGACGCCCAACGCGCCCAAAATGATCAGTTCGCCCATCATATCAGCGGCGCTCCATCTCTTGCAGCTTCATGGCCATCATCCACAGCAGGACAATCACGACCGGAGAGATGATGCATGCAAACGCCCAGTTCTTGTTGATCCCGAAATGCGGCAGCAGCTTGATCATCGGAACGACCGTTGCCACTACCAGAACAATCCAGATCAGGAACTCAAACATGATGGCTACTCCTGTTTCTCATCCCCCGGCAGAATGTAATTCGCGCCTTCCCACGGGGACATGAAATCAAACTGACGGTATTCCTGCACCAGGCTGACGGGTTCGTAGACCACGCGCTTCTGCGCCTCGTCATAGCGGACCTCGGTATAGCCGGTGGTCGGGAAATCTTTGCGCAGCGGATAGCCGCGGAACCCATAGTCGGTCAGGATGCGCCGCAGGTCCGGGTGACCCGAGAACAGGATGCCGAACATGTCGAACACTTCACGCTCGAACCAGTTGGCTGAGGGGTGAACATCCACTATCGACGGTACCATATCTTCCTCACGGATCGACACCCGCAGGCGGATACGCTGGTTCTGGTACATCGACAGGAAGTGATAGACGACGTCAAACCGCTTGGCGCGTTCGGGGTAGTCCACACCGGTGATGTCCACCAAGGTCGAAAACTTGCAGTTCTGGTCAGACTTCAGGAACTCAACGAATTCCACGAGGCTTGACGGGGCCACGTCGACGTTCAACTCGCCATGAGTGACATCCCACGACAGAACACAATCGACCCGCTTTAATTCTAGCTGCGCGCCGAGTTCTTTGAGTGCTTCGCTCATCAGCTCTTTCCTCAGCGTACGATTGTGCCAGTGCGGCGGATTTTGCGTTGCAACTGCATCAGGCCGTACAGGAGCGCCTCTGCTGTCGGAGGGCAGCCCGGCACATAGATATCCACCGGAACAATGCGGTCACAACCGCGCACAACGGAGTAAGAATAATGGTAATAGCCGCCGCCATTGGCGCAGGAGCCCATCGAGACCACATAGCGCGGTTCGGGCATCTGGTCATAGACCTTCCGCAGGGCCGGCGCCATCTTGTTGGTCAGCGTACCAGCAACGATCATCACATCGGACTGTCGCGGGGAAGCGCGAGGAGCAATCCCGAACCTTTCCGCATCATAGCGCGGCATCGAGGTGTGCATCATCTCAACCGCGCAGCAGGCCAGACCAAACGTCATCCAGTGCAACGAGCCGGTACGCGCCCAGTTAATGATGTCCTCGGTCGACGTTAGCAAGAACCCTTTGTCCTGCAGTTCGGCATTCAGGGCCTGGGTGGCGACTTCCTTGTCGACGCCAGCGGTGTTTGCACCCGTCATCACTCCCATTCCAAGGCCCCTTTCTTCCATTCATAGGCAAAGCCGATGGTCAACACCGCCAGGAACACCATCATGGACCAGAAACCCACATCGCTGATGTCCTTGAAGCCAACGGCCCACGGGAACAGGAACGCAATTTCGAGATCGAAGATGATGAAAAGAATCGAAACCAGATAGAATCGGACGTCGAATTTCATTCGCGCATCGTCGAAGGCGTTGAAGCCGCATTCATATGCGCTGACTTTTTCGGGGTCGGGGTTGCGAACTGCCAAAACCACAGCCGCTAGAATCAGGACGATTCCAAGGCCTACAGCAACGGCCAGAAACACCAGGATCGGGAGATACTCCCGCAACAGGTCTTCCACGAAAAGCTCCTTTCCTGCGCACCCCTGATCCGAGGGCGCCGTCAATTGGCGTGTCGACTGGACATTCTCTATCCGCGCGGGGTCAGAGGGTCAACCGAACACAAACGCGCAGGGGCTTAATATTCCTCTTGCTTTAGCAATCAGAAGGCTAGGGGATTTGGCGAATCTACGACTTCAATGTCGTGCGCTAAACCTGACTATTCCATGCAGGTTTTCGCTTTTCAAAAAACGCGCCGATTCCCTCCTTTGCCTCTTCGGTTTCCCATCGTTCGACCAGCGCTCGGATCGTCTGGTCGATCACTGCGTCGTCGATTGTCGGACCCAACGCCTGCACCAGCCCTTTTGCCGAGCCCACAGCGCCTGGTGCGCAGGACAAATAGGGCAGGATTTCCGCCTCAATTGCATCGCCAAGATCGGAAACCGGGACGGATTTGGCCAACAATCCAAGTGCCACCGCCTCGTCGGCCTCAAACACCTTGGCCGACATGAAAACCCGCCGTGCCCTTGCCTCGCCCATACGGGCGATGACATAGGGGCCAATCGTGGCGGGGATCAGCCCCAGCCGGGTTTCCGTCAGGGCCATCTTCACGCCTTCCACGCCGATGGCCACATCACAGACCGCCGCCAAGCCTACCCCACCCCCGAAGGCATTACCCTGCACCGCTCCAATCAGTGGTTTAGGCATGGTGTTCAGCGCTTGCAGCATCTCGGCCAGCTTACGTGCTTCAGCGAACCGTGTTTCAGGATCAGCGGCCATCTGGTCCTGCATCCAGCCCAGATCGCCGCCTGCACAGAAACTTTTGCCAGCCCCCGTCAGAACCACCACGCGCACCGCGTCATCCGTACCCATTTGATGGGCCGCTTGAGTTAGCTCAGAGATCATAAGCGCCGACATCGCGTTGTGCTTCTCAGCGCGATCCAAGGTCAGCGTGGACACCCCTCGCGCATCGATTCTGACCGAAATCGTTTCAAACATGCCCGCCCCTCACGCTGATCGCACAGACCGCGCCATCTGCGCGGCCTCTTCTACAATCGTCAGATCCAATCCGGTCTCATAGCCCAGACGCTCCAGATGGGCCGCGACGGCCTCAGTAGCGACATTCCCCGCAGCACCGGGGGCATAGGGGCAACCGCCCAACCCACCAACCGCTGCGTCAAAGCTACGCACGCCCAGCGCCAACGCCGCGTCGATATTGTCGATGGCTCGCCCGTTCGTATCGTGGAAATGCCCCGCCAACCGTGTCACAGGCACGCGTTCGCGCACTGCCAACAGCATATGCGCGATGGTATCCGGCGTCCCCTGCCCGATGGTGTCGCCCAGAGAGACCTCATAACAGCCCAATGCAAACAGCCGATCGGCGACCTCAGCCACTTTCTCGGGCGGTGTCGGGCCGTCATAGGGGCAGTCGGTCACGCAGGAGACATAGCCGCGCACCGGCAGATCAATGTGCCGGGCAGCTTCAAGGATCGGCGTAAACCGTTCAATGGATTCGGCAATCGTGGCATTGATATTGGCCTGCGAGAACCCTTCGGAAGCCGAGGCAAACACCGCGATCTCATCCGCCTTTGCCGCCAGTGCATCGTCGTACCCGCGCATGTTCGGCGTCAGAGCGGCATAGCGCACACCTTCCGCCCGTTTGATCCCGGCCAACACTTCGGCGCTACCTGCCATCTGCGGCACCCATTTGGGTGAAACAAAACTAGCCACCTCGATCCGGTTGAACCCTGCTCGGCTGAGACAATCGACCAGAGCTATTTTCTCGGTCACCGGGATATCGCGTTGTTCATTCTGCAGGCCGTCCCTCGGCCCCACCTCGAAAATCTCAACCCGCTCGCCCATTCCAGTGCTCCTTCCGGTTACGTCACGTTTTTTAAACGGATGACCCGACTGTGCCACGCAATGCGGTGCACGGATAGGTCACTCCTCTTCCAACCGAACCAGAGCGGCCCCGGCTTCGACCTGTGCGCCGTCCTCGGCCAGCACCTCGGCCACAACACCATCACGGGCGGCCAAAAGGGAATGCTCCATCTTCATAGCCTCCAAAATGGCCAGCCGATCCCCCTCGCGAACGGTCTGACCCACTTGTGCAAATACGGCTTTGACCAATCCGGGCATCGGAGCCTCAATGACATTGGTATCCCCGGTCGCGCTCGCATCCCGATCCAGAGGGTCAATTATGTCAAACGCCTGCCCGTAATCCTCAAACACAGTGATCTGCGAGCCCGCCTTCGCGACACGCGGCATCGCGCTCCCGGCAACTGACCAACCCTCGGCAGTCCGCTCGGCAAGGATCGTGTCTTCACCAACCTGCCATACCTGACGATCCGGGCCTTCAACCTGCACGTCCAGATCAATGACATCCCCGGCCATCAACTGGACCGCCCGATGCAATGGCGACCAAAGGGAAAAACCGGTCTCTTCACCGGTCTCAACCAGATTCAGCGCGGTCATAGCAGCGGCCACATAGGTCGCAGAAGACACCGGAGCGTCCTGCGTCAACACCTCAAGATCCCGCCCAATCAGCCCGGTATCCACGTCACCTGCAGCGAAACCCTTATGCCGGGTGAGTGCCCCCACAAAGGCAAGGTTGGTGACCGTGCCCGCAACCTCGGTCTGTTGCAGCGCTCGGTGCAACTGCTCAAGTGCAATCGCGCGTGTGGGGCCGTGGACAATGACCTTGGCGATCATCGGGTCATACCACGGGCTGATTGTGTCTCCCGCACGCACGCCGCTGTCAGAGCGGCAGGAGCGTGGGAATTGCAGATGCGTCAAGGTGCCGGTGGCAGGTAAGAACCCCTTGGGAACATCTTCGGCGTATAGCCGGGCCTCGAACGCGTGGCCGTTGATCGACAGATCTCCTTGCCGTTTCGGCAGCGCCTCACCCGAAGCGACCCGCAATTGCCATTCAACCAGATCGACGCCGGTGATGGCCTCGGTCACCGGGTGCTCCACCTGCAGGCGTGTGTTCATCTCCATGAACCAGAACCGATCCGGGCGCAGGCCCTCCGAGGCATCAACGATAAACTCAACCGTCCCTGCCCCCTTGTATCCAATCGCCTCGGCCGCGCGCACGCCCGCCTGCCCCATCGCCTCGCGCATCTCGGGCGTCATACCGGGGGCGGGAGCTTCTTCGATCACCTTTTGGTGGCGACGCTGCAGCGAACAGTCGCGTTCGAACAGGTGCACCGCATGAGTCGCGTCGCCAAAGACCTGCACCTCAATATGGCGCGGCTTGGCAACGAATTTCTCGACCAGCACTGCGTCATTGCCAAATGCCGTCCGCGCTTCGCCACGGGCACTGTCTAGCGCGGCTGCGAAGTCTTCGGGACGCTCAACCAAACGCATCCCCTTGCCACCACCACCTGCGACAGCCTTGATCAGTACCGGGTAGCCGATGGTGTCCGCCGCCCCGGCCAAATGCTCGGGGTCCTGATTCTCGCCGTGATAACCCGGAACAACGGGTACACCAGCCTGTTCCATCAGTGCCTTGGCCGCATCCTTCAAACCCATCTTGCGGATCGCATCAGCCGAAGGGCCGATGAAGGTCAGCCCTGCGGCTTCAACCGCATCTACAAAATCCGGGTTCTCGGAAAGAAACCCATAACCTGGATGGATTGCCTGCGCGCCTGTGTCGAGCGCAGCCTGAATGATCACATCGCCCTTCAGATAACTCTCCGCTGGGGCCGCGCCGCCGATATGCACCGCCTCATCCGCCATTCGAACATGTTTGGCCAGAGCATCCACCTCGGAATACACCGCAACACAAGACACTCCCATACTCTGAGCAGTTTCGATCACACGGCAGGCGATTTCACCGCGGTTGGCAATCAGGATTTTGTTAAACATTTCCACGATTCCAGTTTCTGATTGCGTTGTTTAGGTGTTGCTCGCTGCCCGCATCGAATGCGACGAGGCTTACCTCCAGATCGCTTTTGGCTACTGCTGCTACTGCAATCTGCGCAGCCCTATCCGGAGGAAAACCATATATACCCGTTGAGATTGCCGGAAAGGCAATGCTTTGGCAGTTGTTTGTTGCCGCCAAATGCAAGCAGTTGGCGTAACAGCGCGCCAGAAGATCTTCTTCGCCCGACGTTCCATCCCGCCAAATTGGACCTACCGTGTGGATCACAATACGAGAGGGAAGATTGTAGGCACCGGTTACTTTGGCCTCGCCGGTCTCGCACCCCCCAAGCCCACGGCATTCTTCGAGCAATCCCGGCCCGGCCGCACGGTGAATGGCGCCATCCACACCGCCTCCACCCAGCAATGATCGGTTTGCGGCGTTCACAATAGCATCCACCTGCAACTGTGTGATGTCAGACTTGACCACCAGAAATCCCATGCTCACATCCGGAACACGCCGAAACGTGTCTCCTCTATCGGGGCGTTCAGCGCGGCGCTCAGTGATAATGCCAGCACATCGCGGCTTTTGCGCGGGTCGATGATACCGTCATCCCACAGTCGCGCCGAGGCGTAGAGCGGGTGCGACTGTTCCTCGAACATCTCCAGCGTCGGGCGTTTGAATTCGGCTTCTTCCTCGGCGGACCATTTACCGCCCTGCCGTTCGATCCCGTCGCGTTTGACGGTGGCCAGAACGCCTGCTGCCTGTTCACCGCCCATCACCGAAATCCGTGAGTTCGGCCATGTCCACAGAAAGCGCGGCTGATAGGCTCGGCCTGCCATGCCATAGTTCCCGGCACCGAACGAGCCACCGACGAGCATGGTGATCTTGGGAACCGAAGTCGTGGCCACCGCCGTCACCATCTTGGCCCCGTGCCGCGCGATGCCTTCGTTTTCGTATTTGCGACCAACCATAAAACCGGTGATGTTCTGTAGGAACACCAGCGGGATGCGGCGCTGAGAACACAGCTCGACAAAATGCGCGCCTTTCTGCGCGGCCTCGGAGAACAGCACGCCGTTGTTGGCGATGATCCCGACCGGGCAGCCTTTGACATGGGCGAAGCCGGTCACCAGCGTCTCGCCAAAGCGCGGTTTGAATTCGTCGAACCTAGAACCATCGACCAGCCGTGCGATCACCTCACGGATGTCATAGGGCGTGCGCAGGTCAGCCGGAACAACGCCGAGGATTTCTTCGGGATCGTAGGCCGGGTCTTCCGGGCTGGCCCAGTCCACGGTCTGCGGTTTGCGCAGGTTCAGAGACCCCACCGCGCGGCGCGCCAAGGCCAGCGCGTGGGCGTCGTCCTCGGCCAGATAGTCCGCCACACCTGACAGGCGGGTATGGACATCGCCGCCGCCCAGATCCTCGGCGCTGACCACCTCTCCGGTCGCGGCCTTGACCAGCGGTGGACCGGCCAGAAAGATCGTGCCCTGTTCCTTCACGATGATCGTCACATCCGACATCGCAGGCACATAGGCCCCGCCCGCCGTGCAGGACCCCATCACCACCGCGATCTGAGGGATGCCCTTTGCGCTCATCCGCGCCTGATTATAGAAGATGCGACCAAAATGGTCGCGGTCGGGAAAGACCTCATCCTGATTGGGCAGGTTCGCGCCGCCACTGTCGACCAGATAGATGCAGGGCAGATGGTTTTCCTCGGCAATCTCCTGCGCGCGGAGGTGTTTCTTGACGGTCATCGGGTAATAGGTGCCGCCCTTCACGGTGGCGTCGTTGCACACCACCATGACCTCACGCCCCTGCACCCGGCCAATCCCCGCTATGACCCCGGCACAAGGCGCGGCATCCCCGTACATCCCATGCGCCGCCGTCGCGCCGATTTCCAGAAACGGAGACCCCGGATCGAGCAGGTTCGCCACCCGACGGCGGGGCAGCATCTTGCCCCGCGATTCATGCCGCGCGCGGGATTTCTCACCGCCACCCATGCGAGCCGTTTCAGCCGCGACTGAGATTTGCTCTAGCGCATCGAGATGAGCTGCGCGGTTCGCTTTGAAGCCCTCGGAGGCGGGCATGGCTTTGGATGTGAGATTCATGTGGCCTCTATTCAAAGTTCTCAGTATTGGATGCCCAGACTCGTTCAATTATTCGGGACGCGCGCCACCCTGTCAGTGCATCGGCGTAAGAGCATACTGCCTCTTCCGAAATGTCCCCGACGTCAATTTCTCTGCAATCAGGCAGCGGCAAACTGGGCCCAAGACCAATTTCGCTTTCGGACATTTCTTTTGCTGTAGGTGGGCTTTCGAAACCTAACTTCTGTTCGTCAGGAAGCCGCTGCCAGCGGATCTCTGCGTCAAGCCGCATCCACGCAGTGACCTCAACAAGACAGTATTCGTTCTTTTCTAAATCATATGCATATTCGCACATTTTGCGAACGTGGCTAACGCACTCCCCATCCATGACAATCGCCAATTCAGTATTTGGAATACTGTCTGAACAGAATTGCAGAAGGGTACCGACGCTGAGTTTGCCCTCTTTGGCAGCCAGC
The DNA here is from genome assembly GCA_013032095.1 of Ruegeria atlantica. Lineage (GTDB taxonomy): Bacteria > Pseudomonadota > Alphaproteobacteria > Rhodobacterales > Rhodobacteraceae > Ruegeria > Ruegeria atlantica_E. Next base: position 90,449 of record WQBJ01000015.1, read on the forward strand.
ACGCTAGACATCTGAGTAAAGCCCAACATTGCCAAGAGGAATATCTTCACAATTGCTTTCACTGACTCACCTCCCGCGCCGCCCGCGCCTTCAATTCCTTGCGGATAACCTTCCCCGTCACCGTCATGGGCAATTCTTCCAGAAACGCCACCTCACGCGGATAAGAATACTGCGCCAGACGGTCCTTGATCCAATCCTGCAATTCACGCTCTGACGCCTCAGCCTCCGGTTTCAGCACCACATAGGCTTTTACGATCTCGGTCCGTAGCGGATCGGGCTTGCCGACCACGCCCACCGTCGCCACCGCCGGATGGGTCAGCAGGCAATCCTCGATCTCGGCTGGGCCAATGCGATACCCGGCGGACGTGATCACGTCATCGTCACGACCCACGAAACGCAGATATTCCCCCTCCCACACGCCGCGGTCGCCGGTGATCAGCCAATCGCCCCGGAACTTCTTCGCGGTCTCCTCGGGCCGGTTCCAGTATTCCAGCAACATCGAAGCCGAGCCGCGCCGAATGGCGACGTCGCCCTCGACCTCCGTGGGATTGCCAGCATCGTCGACCACTACAACCTCATGCCCCGGCACCGGCTTTCCGATGCAACCGGGTTGCACCGGGAAATCCTGTGCGCAGGAGGACACAACCATGTTGCATTCGGTCTGGCCATAGAATTCATTGATCGTCAGACCAAACGCCTGTTTGCCCCAAGCCAACATCTCAGCTCCCAACGGCTCCCCCCCGGACGCGACCGAGCGTAGGCCGGGTATTGCCTGATCCGTCGCCTTGAGCATCCGCAATGCGGTCGGCGGGAAAAACACGTTGCGCACATCGCCCCGCGCGATCACGTCGGCGCAGGCCTCCGGCGTGAACTTTTCCAAACGCGCCGCAACGACCGGGATGCCCAGCGCCAGCCCCGGCATCAATACGTCGAAAAGCCCGCCGATCCAGGCCCAGTCAGCGGGCGTCCACAGGCAGTCACCTTCGCGCAGGTGGTTGTGGCTGATCGAAACACCCGGCAGGTGGCCGGTCAGCACCCTGTGCCCGTGCAGCGCGCCTTTAGGGCTACCTGTGGTGCCGGATGTGTAGATCAGCACCGCCGGATCCTCTGGCCCGGTATCGGCAAAGGGCACCGGATCATCCGACGGTTCAATCTGGTCGACGCGAATGGGGTGGGCCAGATCGCCAAGCAACGCGGCACCGTCTGCATCCGTCAGAACCAGTTGCGCGCCCGCGTCCCCGACCCGCGACGCCAGCGCGTCATGTTTGAACAGCTTGAACAGCGGAACCGAGATCGCCCCGAGCTTCCAGACGGCCAGATGCGCCGCCGCACACCAGGGAGACTGGCTCAACAAAATACCAACACGGTCCCCCTGTTGTACGTGCGACCGCATTACCTGCGCGATTCCGTCGGTCAGACTTTCGAGCTGACCAAAGGTGATCTTGTCCCGGCCTTCCCCATTTAGCTCGATAAGGGCAATGCGGTCGCGGGAATGAGACAGACATTGCCGCGCCATGTTGAGGCGATCGGGAATCTCCCACCCTCCATCCTCCCGCATACCGGGTATGCGCCTAGCGGGATACATGCGCAAAACCCCTTGTTTTCCTTACTCTTTCAGAAGGCAACACAGTCGGCGCGATCACTGAAACTTGATGCAGATCAGAGTTCACAGCTTGCCGCTTCGGCAAAAAAGCTCCGTCAACAAACCCAAAGGCCATAAAATGACCAAAACACTCGCCGCTTTGACCCTTTCCACCGCGCTTGTCGCACTTGCCGCCCCCGTGATGGCCCAGAACCAAGGTGACTGGACCGTCGGTATTGGTATTGGCTACCTTGACCCGAAATCCGACAACGGCACCTTGGCTGGCCTCGACGCCGAGGTGGATTCGGACACCCGCCCGATCTTTACCGCCGAATATTTCGTGCGCGACAACCTGGGCATCGAACTGCTGGCCGCAACGCCGTTTAGCCATGATGTTACTCTCGGTGGCAGCATCGATGCCGGCAGCGTCAAACAGCTGCCGCCTACCCTGTCGCTGAACTACCACTTCCCGACCAACAGCGCGTGGAAGCCTTATGTCGGTGCGGGTATCAACTACACTATCTTCTTTGACGAACAGTCCGATCTGGGCGATCTCGAGTTGGACAACTCGGTTGGCATCGCATTCCAAGCCGGTCTGGACTACATGGTTACCGAAAAAGGAGCGGTTCGTCTGAACGTTCGCTGGTTCGACATTGATTCGGACGTCACCCTGGACGGCGTTGATATCGGCACTGCAGAGATTGACCCCTGGCTTGTCGGCGTATCCTACGTCCATCGTTTCTGATCCTCCTCAACAACGCCTCGCCACCCTCTGGCGGGGCGTTTTTTCAGACCATTTCGCTCATCAATTCCCGCCCGATCAGCATTCGGCGGATTTCGCTGGTGCCCGCTCCAATCTCCATCAGTTTGGCGTCCCGGAAAATCCGGCTGACCGCCGAATCCGACAGGAACCCAGCCCCACCCATCGCTTGCACTGCCTGATGCGCCTGCGTCATTGCCTGCTCCGAGGCATAAAGGCAGCACGCCGCCGCATCCTGACGGGTCACGTCTCCCCGATCACAGGCCTTGGCGACCTCATAAACATAGGCGCGTGCTGAGTTCATCGCGGTGTACATGTCGGCGATCTTGCCCTGCATCAGTTGGAAGCTACCAATCGGTTTTCCGAACTGCTTGCGTTCGGCCAGATAGGGCATGATCTCGTCCAGACAGGCAGCCATGATGCCCGTTCCGATCCCGGCCAGAACCACGCGCTCATAGTCTAGGCCGGACATCAAAACTGCGACGCCTCTACCCTCTTCGCCCAAGACATTTTCGAAGGGCACCTCGACATCTTCAAAGATCAACTCGGCGGTGTTCGATCCGCGCATACCCAGCTTGTCGAAATGCGGGGAGGTCGAAAATCCCTTCATCTCTTTCTCGATCAGAAAGGCAGTGATCCCCTTCGATCCCGCATCCGGATCCGTCTTGGCGTAAACGACCAGAGTATCCGCGTCCGGTCCGTTGGTAATCCAGTACTTGTTTCCGTTCAGGCGATAGTGGTCGTTGCGCTTTTCCGCGCGCAGCTTCATCGACACTACGTCAGAACCAGCCGACGCTTCGGACATTGCCAAGGCACCCACATGCTCCCCCGAAATCAGACGCGGCAGGTATTTTGCCTTCTGCTCATCCGTACCGTTCAGCTTGATTTGATTGACGCACAGATTGGAATGCGCCCCATACGACAATGAGACTGAGGCCGAGGCCCGCGCGACCTCCTCCACGGCAACGGTGTGGGCCAGATACGACATCCCTGCCCCACCATATTCTTCGGGCACTGTGATCCCGAGCAGACCAAGATCCCCCATCTCTTTCCACAAGTCATTAGGAAACGCGTTGGATTTGTCGACCTCGGCCGCCATTGGCTTGACCCGATCTTGCGCCCAGCGGTGCACCATCTCTCGCAGGGCGTTCACGTCCTCACCCAGATCGAATTGCATTGCGGCTGTGAACACGGTGCGACCCTCCCGTCGAATTAATGAACATTTGTTCAATAACTACGTAACAGCGAATCCTCCGCGGGTCAATGACAAGGCACCGCAAAGAAAATGCCGCCCTGTTCAGGACGGCATTGCTAAAGAACAAAGCATGCGCCAAAGGCGCACTCAATTGGATTATGATTGGAATACAGACCCAACCTCTGACCGGATGATACGCGCGATTAGCCGGCAATCGTCCAGTGAGAAAGTCAGAGGAACGCGCATATCCATCACACCGGCAAGAATGCGGTCACTGGAGGGCAGCGGCTCGCTGTCCGCATAACGCCAACTATCATAGCGCGAGGTGAACCCTGTCGGCTCAGCACCGCCGAACCACTTCAGTTCGACACCTCGTGCCGCACAGCGCCGTATCACCTCGGCGATGTGTTCGGGTGACCAGTCAAGCAACAGGAACTGAATCGATGACCCAACATAGGTTTCTTCTTCCGGGCGCTCCACGATGGTCAAACCGGGGGTATCGCGCAGGCCGGCTTCGATCTTGTCATAGCGTTCGTTCCAGCGTTGCACCTGCCGACCCAGCTCTCGCAATTGCGGGCGCAGGATGGCCGCACGCAGATTGTCCATACGTCCGGATACGTTGGGGGTGGTGTACTTGATCTTCTCGAACGCTTCTGGCGCGGGTGCAGCAAGGTGGCGTTCAAACAACATATACGAGCCTGACAGCATCGTTGCCTTGGCCGCCAACTCTTCGTCATCGGTGATCAGCAGACCGCCCTCACCGGAGTTCACATGCTTATATGTCTGGCAGGAATAACAACCAACCGCGCCCTGCCGACCCGACAGTTGCCCGCGCCACGCCGCTCCCATCGTATGGGCACAGTCCTCGATCACGACGACACCCGCCGCGTCGCACATCTGCATCAACCGATCCATGTCGCAGAGATGCCCGCGCATATGGCTAAGCATCAAAACACGCGCATGGTTCAATTTGGCCTCAAGATCATCCAGATCAATCGTAAGGTTTTCAGTCACACCCACGAAAACCGGCTTTGCCCCAACAGAGGCAATCGACCCCGGCACGGGTGCCAACGTGAAGGCGTTTGTCAAAACCGGGTCACCCGACTGCACGCCAACTGCCCGCAAAGCAGTCGCCAGCGCATAGCCCCCGGACGACACCGCCAGACAGTACTTCGCACCCATTTGCGCCGCAAACTCCTGTTCAAGCAGAGCGGTTTCGCCCGGTTCACCGGGCACAACATTATAGCGGTGCAGCCGTCCGTGGCGCAGCACGGCCAAAGCGGCCTCGACCGCCTCTTCGGGGATGGGTTCTTGCTGGGTGAAACTGCCAGTGAATATCTCGGTCATGGGCTTTTTCTGATGTCGCATAGAGTTCAGGTCAAGAGATCACGCCGCCGCACCGATCAGGCCGGTGACCAGATCGGTCAGGTCGTCGAAATGATGCAACAAGGCTTCGGGTTCCAGCGCGGCCATATCACCACCGGACGGCCCAAAGGTTACCAGCACCGAAGGCACCCCCGCTGCGCGTGCCGTGTTGCGGTCGGTATCCGAGTCTCCAATCAAGACGCACAGGTCCGGATGCCCACCGGCGCGGCGTGCGGCCTCTCGCAGCGGCTCGGGATCGGGTTTGCGCACCGGCAGAGTGTCCGCCCCAACCAGAGAGGCAAAATGATCGCGCACGCCCATCTGGGTCAGCAGTTGATCCGCCAGCGCCTCGGGTTTGTTGGTACAGATTCCAACGCCATAACCAGCGGCCCTTAACCCTTCGACCGCTTCAAGTGCGCCGGGATAGAATTGAGTATGGGTATCGATGGCCTGAGAATAAGCCTCAAGCAGCGTCGGGTAATAGGCGTGGACGGTATCCTCGTCATATGCTCCGACCCGCTTGAGACCGTGGGTCAACATCATCCGCCCGCCGCGCAGTGCAACGGCTGCATCCTGCCCGTGAACCAGCACATCCCCATGACCCATCTGGCGGAAACAATGGTTCGCGGCGGCTAGAAGATCGCCCGATGTATCGGCCAGCGTTCCGTCCAGATCGAAGATAACTGTGCGCATTGTGCCTCCTGCTTCGGCGGGTTTTTGCCGTGTCGTGTTGCAAACGGCAATCTAGTTTGATCCCCGAACCGCTTGCGCCTTTGCCCTCAGCGGATAAAACGGACCGCGACAAAACACAAAGAGAAATCGTTTTCATGAGCACCGCCTTAGTCATCCTTGCCGCCGGAATGGGCACCAGGATGCAATCGGATATCCCCAAAGTTCTGCATCCTATCGCACAGGTTCCGATGCTGGTTCACGCCATGCGCGCCGGAGCGGTATTGTCGCCCGAGCGCACCGTGATCGTCACTGGTCACGGGGCCGAAGCCGTGGCCAAGGTTGCCACAGCCGAGGAAGACTCGGCACAGATAGCTGTGCAGAAAGAGCAATTGGGCACTGCCCATGCTGTCGCGCAGGCCCGGCAGGCGTTGGACGGGTTCACGGGCGACGTGGTGATTCTCTATGGCGACACACCCTTTCTCCAACCCGACACACTGGAACGTATGATTGCCGCGCGCGCGGAAAATGATCTGGTCATCCTCGGTTTCGAGGCCGCTGATCCAGGTCGCTATGGCCGTCTGGTGATGGACGGTGAAACGTTGGAACGGATTGTGGAATTTAAGGACGCTTCTGATGAAGAACGCGAAATAACCTTTTGCAACTCTGGCCTTTTAGCTTGTGACTCGCAAACACTGTTTTCACTGATCGACGCTGTAGGCAATGACAACGCGGCCGGTGAGTACTACCTGACGGATGTCGTCGAAATCGCCCGAGAACGCGGCTTGAAGGTAACAGCTGTAGCCTGTGACGAAGCACAGACTTTAGGCGTCAACTCACGCGCTGATCTGGCCGCAGCGGACGCTGTTTTTCAGGCCAGCGCCCGCGCCGAACTGCTGGACCTCGGCGTAACCCTTATGGCGCCGGAAACCGTCTATCTCGCTGCCGACACGATTATCGGTCGCGATACCACAATTGAACCCAATGTGGTCTTCGGCCCCGGTGTCACCGTCGAAAGCGGCGCGACAATCCGGGCGTTTTCGCATCTGGAAGGCTGCCATGTCAGCCGCGGTGCAATCGTCGGCCCCTATGCCCGCCTGCGCCCCGGCGCGGAACTGGCTGAAAACACCCGTATCGGCAACTTTGTCGAGATCAAGAATGCCGAGATCGCCGAAGGTGCCAAGGTCAATCATCTCAGTTACATCGGCGACGCTTCGGTCGGCGCGGCCTCGAATATCGGTGCAGGAACGATCACTTGTAACTACGACGGTGTAATGAAACACCGCACGACGATTGGTGAGAATGTCTTTGTTGGCTCGAACACTATGCTCGTCGCCCCGGTGACATTGGGCGATGGCGCGATGACCGCAACCGGCACAGTGGTAACGCGCGATGTGGAGCCTGATGCGCTGGCTGTGGCCCGCGCCAAGCAGGACAACAAGCCGGGATATGCACGCAAATTGTTTGACATGTTGAAGGCGAAGAAGGCTCGCCGCGACAAAGGAGCCTGATCGATGTGTGGAATTGTAGGTGTTCTGGGCGAACACGAAGCCGCCCCCATTCTGGTCGAAGCGCTGAAGCGGTTGGAATATCGCGGTTATGACAGTGCGGGGATCGCCACGGTGAACGATGGTGCGCTAGGGCGGCGTCGAGCAGTGGGTAAGCTGGTCAACCTCAGCGATTTGCTGGTGCATGATCCGTTACCCGGAAAGTCCGGTATCGGGCACACCCGCTGGGCAACCCACGGTGTGCCCTCGGTCACCAACGCCCACCCGCATCAGGCCGGGCCTGTGGCTGTCGTCCATAACGGTATCGTTGAAAACTACCGCGAATTGCGCGCCGAACTGGCAGAGCATGGCGTGGATTTCGTGACCGAGACCGACACCGAGACCGTGGCCCTGATGGCTGCTCATTACCTGAATACCGGTCTGCCACCGGTCGAGGCTGCTTTCAAAACCATTGATCGCCTCGAGGGTGCCTTTGCGCTGGCTTTCCTCTTCGACGGTCAGGACGATCTGATCGTAGCCGCCCGCAAGGGCTCGCCTCTGGCTATTGGGCATGGCGATGGCGAGATGTATGTGGGCTCTGACGCCATTGCACTGGCTCCACTGACCGATCGCATCACGTATCTTGAGGAAGGCGACCGGGCGGTTCTGACCCGCACCTCGCTGGAAATCCGCAACGAGGCCGGAGAGCTGGCCAACCGCGAAACCCGACGGATAAAGATGGATGTGACGCGCGCTGACAAGGCAGGCCACAAACACTTCATGGCCAAGGAAATTGCCGAGCAACCCGTGGTAGTTGCCGAAGCGATCCGATCCTACTTGCCTACTGGCGGGGATGAGGTCATCCTGCCCGGCGATCTGGATTTCACCAAGCTGGACCGCCTGACCATGGTCGCCTGCGGCACGGCCTTCTATGCCTGCCTCACCGCCAAATACTGGTTCGAGCAACTGGCCAAAATGCCCGTCGAAGTCGATATCGCCAGCGAGTTCCGCTATCGCGAACCTCCGATCCCTGGCCGCACGGCCGCACTATTCGTCAGTCAGTCGGGCGAAACGGCAGATACGCTGGCCGCGCTGCGATATTGCGAGGGCAAAGCCGACAAAATCGTGTCGGTGATCAACGTACCCGAAAGCTCGATCGCAAGGGAAAGCGACGTAGCCCTGCCAATCCATGCAGGGGTAGAAATAGGCGTGGCCTCGACCAAGGCGTTCACCTGCCAGCTAAGCGTATTGCTGATGTTGGCACTAAAAGCCGCAGCGGATCGCGGAACGCTGACCGATGAGGAAATCGCCGATCACGCCGCCGCCCTGCGCGGGTTGCCGACGGCTCTGAACACCGCTCTGGATCAAAACCATGCGATCAGGACATCCGCCCAGCGCCTGTCCGAAGCCCGCGATGTGCTGTTTCTAGGCCGGGGCCTGATGTACCCGTTGGCAATGGAAGGTGCGCTTAAGCTAAAGGAAATCAGCTACATCCACGCCGAAGGTTATGCGTCGGGTGAACTCAAGCACGGCCCCATTGCCCTGATCGACAAGCAAATGCCGGTTGTCGTTATGGCTCCGCGTGATGCGGTCTTCGACAAGACGGTGTCAAACATGCAGGAGGTCATGGCTCGCAAAGGCAAGGTTATTCTGGTTTCAGACGATGACGGAATTGCCGAGGCCGGAGATGGTGTCTGGAGCACAATCAGAATGCCCCATGTACACCCAAGCCTGGCTCCGATCCTGTATTCGGTTCCAGCGCAGCTGCTGGCCTATCATACGGCGGTCGCAAAGGGCACGGATGTGGATCAGCCGCGCAATCTGGCGAAATCCGTCACGGTGGAGTGATACATGGCCAAGCAATTTCCGGAACTGGACACCACTCAGCGCAAGTTCATCGGAGAGCAACACATCTACTTCGTTGGCACTGCCGCGCCTGATGGGCGGGTGAACATCTCGCCCAAAGGGATGGACTCCCTTCGTATTCTGGGACCCAACCGGATTGTTTGGATGAACCTGACCGGCAGCGGCAATGAAACTGCAGGGCATTTGCTGGAAACCAATCGCATGACTCTGATGTGGTGTTCTTTCGCCACCCGCCCGCTGATCCTGCGTACATACGGAACCGCACACACCTTGCATGTCGGTGACGACGGCTGGGACGAACTGGCGGGATTGTTCCCCGACCATCGCAGCGCGCGGCAGATATATGATCTTGATATCGATCTGGTTCAGACCTCCTGCGGCTACGCAGTACCATTCATGGAGTTCCAATCGGACCGGGAAACGATGCAGAAATGGGTAGACGGCAAGTCGGATGACGACATCCGTGCCTATTGGGTGGATAAGAACCAGCAAACCATCGACGGCAAACCCACCCGCCCCGCCGATTGAACCACAGATGCCCAATACCTTTCTCGACCAGATCAAGGCGCATGCTGACCCCGAACGCGCTGAACAGATGTTAGCCTACCACAAGGTTGACCGCCCCTATCTGGGCGTTGCAAATCCTGTCCTGAACGACCTCACCAAAGCCTGGCGTCAGGAACTGGACATAGCCTCGCGTGTGGAATTGGCGGACGCTCTATGGCAGACCAACATTCATGAGGGTCGTGTGGGGGCCGCAAAACTGCTGACACAGGCACGCATTTGGCCCGATGAGGGCGTTTGGGAGTTGCTGCAAAGCTGGCTGCCCGATTTCGACGGTTGGGCCGTGGCTGATCACGCCTGTATGGCGATGCAAAAACGCCTTTCGGCCGACCCGACCCGGCTGGATCAGGTGGAATGCTGGACAACCTCAGACCATGTGTGGACCCGCCGCGCGGCATTGGTTGCCACTCTGCCTTGGACCAAGCAGAACCACCCCAAACCTGACGATTTAGCGCGACGAGACCGTATTCTCGGATGGGCAGCGGTCTATGTGCCCGACCGAGACTGGTTCATACAGAAAGCCATCGCCTGGTGGCTACGCGAACTGTCAAAGCACGACGCCCCGAGGGTTATTGCGTTTCTGGCTGCGCACGGCGACGCCATGAAACCCTTTGCCCGTCGCGAAGCCAGAAAATACCTGAAAAATCAGTTGGAATAGACCTCAAGTTCGACCAGTTCGTCGAACGGCAGCAACAAAGCCCGCATCGCGTCCAGCGACAAACGACTACCTCCGCTTCTTGGTCCCGGCGCGGGCACCAAGGTTATATAGGCCTGCGCGCCGGTTCTGGGCACGACCACACGACCGGTGAACTCGGTCTCGACCAACGGAGTCTCCAACCAGCGCCCCGGTGTACTCGGATCACCCAAGGATGCAATCGTTGTCTTTGCGCCAACCCAACTGGCAGCGGTGGCTGCCACGGGCTCAGGCTCAAACACCTCTTCTACCACGATCTCTTCTGGTTCGACCGGGGCTTCGCCGCCCCCGAAAACACGATCGGATGTCGACCGCACAGAGTCGCACCCCGCGACCAAAACGCACAAAGCAAAAAGCGTATATCTCATACGGACAGCCTAGCCCCCTGTGCGCATCTGTACCAGCGCAAAGGAAAGTTCGCCCTTGTCGCAGGCAGGTCCCGGCTTTACCTATGTCGCATGACTGCTCCTCTTATCGACCCATTCGCACGTGCGATTACCTATCTCCGCGTATCCGTGACGGACCGCTGCGACTTCCGATGTGTTTACTGCATGTCCGAGGACATGAAGTTTTTACCCAAGAAAGACCTGCTGACGCTGGAAGAGTTGGATCGTATGTGTTCGACCTTCGTGAAGCTGGGGGTTGAAAAGCTACGCATTACCGGCGGTGAACCACTCGTGCGCCGTAATATTATGACGTTTTTCAACAGCATGACCCGGCATCTCGAGAGTGGCGCGTTGAAAGAGTTAACGCTAACCACGAATGGCTCGCAGTTGCATCGCTTTGCCGATGACCTTTATGCCGCTGGTGTACGTCGCGTGAATATCTCGTTGGACACTCTGGACGAGGACAAGTTTGCCCAGATTACCCGCTGGGGGCGCCTGAAACAGGTGCTGAACGGAATCGACGCGGCGCAGAAGGCAGGTCTGCGGATCAAGATCAATGCGGTCGCCCTGAAAGGTTTCAACGAAGTTGAGCTACCCACTATCACAAAATGGTGCGCAGAGCGTGACATGGACCTGACCTGGATCGAGGTTATGCCCATGGGCGATATCGGCAATGAAGACCGCCTGGATCAGTACTGGTCCCTGAAAGACGTACGCAAGGAATACGAAAACCACTACACCGTAACAGATCTGGCCGAACGTACCGGTGGGCCGGCGCGCTATGTACGGCTTGAAGAAACCGGGCAAAAGATCGGCTTCATCACGCCGCTGTCTCACAATTTCTGTGAAAGCTGCAATCGCGTACGCCTGACCTGTACCGGCGAATTATATATGTGCCTCGGTCAGGAAGATATGGCCGACCTGCGCGGTGCCCTGCGCGATCACCCTGAAACCGAGCAACCGCTCGAAGACGCGATCCGAGCGGCAATCGATCTCAAGCCCAAAGGCCACGATTTCGACTATTCCCGTCAGGCGGTCGACGGCAAGATGAGCCGTCACATGAGCCACACAGGCGGCTGATATGCCAGATCAATCTGGCCGACCAACACTGCTTTACTATCTGTATTGCGGTCTGACCTGTGTTGCAGCCCCTCTGGTCTGGCGCACGGTGCGGAACAAACTGCAAGCTGCCAACGTCCCGGAACAACGCCAACAAGAGAGGCTGGGTCATGCCAGCCTGCCCCGCCCTGCAGGGCAACTGATCTGGTTTCACGCCGCCAGCGTTGGAGAGACGCTCTCGGTCATCAGCCTGATTAAACGATTGGGCGAACGCCTGCCCGAAGCCGAATTTCTGATCACTTCAGGGACGCCTACCTCAGCCGCTCTGATCGAAAAACGCATGCCACCAAAGGCGCGCCATCAATACCCTCCTTTGGACACCGCAGGCCCCGTCCGACGATTTCTGGACCACTGGCGTCCGGATGCGGGTATTTTCGTGGAAAGTGAAATCTGGCCCCGTCTGATTGTCGAGGGCGCTACACGTGGTACTCCCCTGGCGCTGCTCAACGCCCGCCTCTCAGATAAATCCGTCGATGGCTGGAAAAAGCGCCCGAAAACAGCGCGGTTCATTCTGGACCACTTCCGCCTGTTCCTGACCCAAAATGACAAGACGGCCCAGAACCTGATCTCGATGGGAGCGCACCCCGACCTTGTCCAACCTGGCACGAACCTCAAGGCTATGTCCGATCCACTGCCCGTCGATCAGGCCACCCTGTCGGACATCCGCGTACAGATCGGAAACCGCCCCGTGTGGATCGCCAGTTCCACCCATGCAGGCGAAGAAGAAACTGTTCTCGCCGCACATGCCGCACTAATCAAACGTTGGCCTGATTTACTGTTGCTACTGATCCCGCGTCACCCTGAGCGCAGTGCCGACGTGGCGGCTTTGGTAAAGCAGGCTGGGTTCAACGCAGCCATTCGGTCAAAAGGTGACGAGATCACCGACCATGCACATGTTTATGTGGCCGACACCCTGGGTGAAACTGGCACATGGTATGCCCTTTGCCCCATCGTATTCCTGGGGGGCTCGCTTAAGGAAATCGGCGGCCACAACCCGTTTGAACCCGCGCAAGCCGGTGCCGCCGTCATCACCGGACCGGGCTATTTCAACTTCGCCGAAACCTTCGCGCCGCTGATCGAAACCGGCGGGGCACTGCAAGTCCAATCCGCCCCCGAGCTGGCTGAGGCCGTGGCCACGTGGCTATCTGGCCCAACCGCATTGGATACCGCTCGCACTGCTGCCAAATCCTGCGTGAACACCCAGAAATCTGCACTGGACGCGATCGTGGACACCCTTTGTATCAAACTTAACCTGACATCCCCGGATCCAACTTCATCTGGCTAGAAATATCCCGGGGGTGCGGGGGCAGAGCCCCCGCCCTCTCGATTAAGCCGCTGGCATCCGCTGTTCAACAATTTCAGCCCACCAGCTACACCCGGCCGGAATAGCTTCATCGTTGAAATTGTACTCCGGGTGATGCACCGCCGCCGTATCGCCGTTGCCGACCAGAATATATGCGCCGGGTCGCTCTTCGAGCATAAAGGCAAAATCCTCACCGCCCATGATCAAGGGTGCTTCGTCACACTTGCCAGACACGGACCGCGCAACATCTGCGGCAAAATCGGTCTGCTCATCGCTGTTCACCATCACCGGATAGCCTCGGTAATAGGTTACTTCGACCGTACCGCCAAATGTCACCGCGACACCCTTGCAGATCTCTTTGATGCGCTTCTCCGCCAGATCCCGCATCTCTGTGCTCATCGTGCGGACAGTGCCTCTGAGATGCACAGTCTGTGGGATCACGTTGAACGCTGTGGACGAGGTCTCAAAAGACGTGACCGAGACCACAACCTGATCCACCGGATCGGCGTTACGCGCCGCAACCGTCTGCAATGCAAGAACCGCCTGCGCCGCCATCACGGTTGTATCCACCGTTTCATGCGGTTTGGCCGCATGCCCCCCTTTGCCCTCGAAAGTGATGTCGAACTGATCCGTAGCCGCAAAAAACGCGCCCGGACGAATGGCAAAACTGCCCACAGGACGCCCCGGCCAGTTGTGCATGCCATAGACCTCTTGAATTCCCCAGCGGTCCATCATGCCGTCGTCGCACATCTCGCGCCCACCTCCGCCACCCTCTTCTGCGGGTTGAAAGATCACCACGACCGTGCCGTCGAAATTCCGGGTCTCCGAGAGGTATTTCGCCGCGCCCAACAACATCGCCGTATGCCCGTCATGGCCACAGGCATGCATCGCCCCGTCTGTCTTCGAGGCATAGTCCAGCCCCGTCGCCTCATGAATCGGTAGAGCGTCCATGTCTGCCCGCAGACCAATTACCTTGCCGCCGGTATCGACCTTTCCCTTGATCACCCCGACAACCCCGGTTCGACCAATGCCAGTCACGACCTCATCGCAACCGAACTCTTTAAGTTTCTCAGCCACCAAAGCGCTGGTGCGATGCGTTTCAAACAGAATTTCGGGGTTTTCGTGAATATCACGCCGCCATTCAGTGATTTCACCCTGCAATTCAGCAAAACGGTTTTTGATCGGCATAGTCTTCTCCCATCTTTCTCTCTTGGCCGGGATTCTGGCCCCAGAGGCATAGTCGTAAGGTCAGTCCAAAGAGGCAGGCCTAAGCGCGCCGGACAACAGGACAATCAGGACGGCCAAAGGCAACAAAGCCGCGAACGCCAAGCGTAATGTAAGCATCTCGGCCAGAAACCCAATAAGCGGCGGACCAATCAGTAACCCTCCGTACCCCAATGTCGCCACACTGGCGATGGCCTGCCCCGGCGGCACGTGCGGATCACTGGCAGCCCGACTAAAGGCCAGCGGCATTATCACGGCATAACCGACACCCATGAGGGCGAAACCCGCCAGCGCCAATCCTGCTTCGGCTGCGGAAACCACAGTGAACACACCCAGAACAGCGCAGATACCCCCAAAACGTGCGGTCGAGACCGCTCCGAACCGGGCGATGACAAAGCCACCCGCCAATCGAAAAGCAACCATTGTCACCGAAAACACCGCGTATCCCAGCGCCGCGACGCTCTCAGCGGCTTCGGTCACATCGCGCAGGAATATTGCGCTCCAATCCGCCACTGCCCCTTCCCCCAACGCGCCGCACAATGCTGTAAACCCGACAAGGATCAGCGCACCGGACGGCAAGGCGAAAACAGCACCGCCCTTGGAAGCGGCCCGACGCGAGGTCCATCGCACCCACGACAGGGCCAGCGCCAACGCCACGACGACGCCACCGGCCAGAAGAAAGTGCTGCATCACCGTCAGCCCCATCTGAACCGCCCCGTATCCGCTAAGGGCTCCCAACCCAGCCCCGAGACTCCACATAGCGTGGAACGAAGACATGACGGGTTTGCCATAGGCCTGTTCAACTTCGGCCGCCCAGGCATTCATGGCGACATCCATCGAGCCATGAAAGGCACCGAACACAAACAGGAATGCTGCCAGTGCCCAAAACCCGTCAGCCATGGCCAGCAGGATCAGAGACAACGTGTAAAGCACGGCGATGGCCCGAGTGATCGTCACGGCACCGAACCGGTCGGTCAGCCGCCCTGTCACCGGAAATGAGCACACGGCCCCCGCTGCCATGAACAGCAAACCATAGCCCAACGCTTCATGCGACAGTTCCAGCCCATCTCGTACAGCGGGGATGCGCGACGCCCAGATGCCAAACAGCGCACCATTCAGGATAAACATGGCCGAAACGGCCCGCCAAGCAGCCAACAGTCCAATCACCGGGAACCCTTCGCAGAATGCGTCAAACTCCCCTGTTCTACTGCCTTGATGCAGTTTGGCAATCGCTGATCATTCCAAGCGTTTGCGGATTTGGCGGATAGCGAACCAAACTGACAGGACGACCGGGATCGTCACAACTGCGGTCAGCATACCTTTGCTGATCCCAGCCTTTGTAAGCGGGTAAAGAAGATAGGCGACCAGCGACACGGCGTAATAACTGATAGCAACGACCGACAGGCCCTCGACCGTATGCTGCAAGCGTAGCGCCAGATCAGCTCGGCGATCCATGCTTTCCAGCAGCGCCTGATTCTGAGCACTTCGCTCTACGTCCACGCGGGTCCGCAGCAACTCCCCCGCACGAATAGCCCTATCAGACAACGCCTGTAGGCGGCGTTCGGTCGATTTTACCGTCCGAATGGCCGGGTCATAGCGGCGCATCATGAAATCGGCGAAACTCTGACCGCCGTGAAACCGCTCTTCCCGCAAGACCTCAATCCGCTGGTTTACGATCGCCTCATAAGCCCCTGTGGCTCCGAAGCGGAAAGAACATTGCGCCGAGAGGGTCTCAAGCTCGGTTGACGTAGACAGCAGATCAGGCAGCAGCTCGTCCGGAAGGGCTGCATTGTCGGTCATCTGTCCCATCAGTTCAGTCAGTTTGCCGTCCAGTTCACCGATTCTGGGGGTTAGTTGTTTCACGCGGGCAAAACCCAACATAGACATGGCCTTATAGGTCTCAATCTCGCACAGGCGTTGGATAACGCGCCCTGTCCTGCGCCGCCCGGTGCCCTTGGTAACAAAAAGCGCAAACCTCATGTGCCCGGCTGGGTCGATGCGAAAATCACTGGCGCAGATTGCGGAATCGTCCAGAACCCGCGCAACCGCAAGGCTTTCGGGCTCAAACCAATCCCCCAGAGAAGACCTGATCACGTCGTCCTCTTGCCGCTCGATCACGCGGATCATAGCCGAGGTAACGCGCTGACCTGGACTGGCCATCAGCCAATCAGGAGGGAAGACCTCAAAATCCGCTGGGTTAAACGGGCGGTCGCTGACATTCTGGGTAATCGCCGTATAGGTCACGAACTCAGTGTGTTGTTCCCACTTCAGCCAATGGCGCCCAATCTGCCCAGCATAGTGCGTGGCCTGAGGCTGCGGATGCTGAGCGCCGTGGCGATCCAGCAGGCTGATAAGATGCGCCAGGTCCTCGTCCCGATCCCGAGCTACTGCAGCCACCGGTTTCTTGATCGCCAGGAAAATCACGGTACAAGGCGTATCGGCCACCGGAAATGGACGTGCGTGCAGCTCATTGGCCAGTGAATAGCGCAGGGGATGGTCGTCAATGGGCGTCATTATAGGCTCCGTTTCGTCCGGGGCACTATACGACACACCAAAAATACATCAATTCTCTTTTTATTTCATATACTTACAGGGATACATCGGTATACAAACCCGCTATCTCATTGATTTGGCTGCCACAGTTCGATGGGATTGCCCTCGGGGTCGTGAATGCGGGCGAACTTGCCGACCTCGCTATCCCATTCGGGATTGGTTTCCACGGCGATCCCGGCGGCCTCAAGTTGAGAGATTAACGCCGCCAGATCTTCCACACGGAAATTGATCATCCACTGCTGCTCGGACCGTCCGAAATATGCAGTATCCTGCGCAAAAGGGGCAAAGACCGTATACCCCTCGCACTGCTTCCAAGGCGCGCGGTCGAAGTGGGTGACGCCCAAGTGTTCTTCGTACCACGCGCTCAACGCCTTTGGGTCGCGGGCGCGAAAAAACACACCGCCTATGCCGTTCACTTTCTCCATGGGGCACCTCCTGAATAGCAGGATACAGCAAAACAAAAAAAGGCGCCCGGTGGGGCGCCTTTTGGTTTCATTTATCCTGTCGCTCAATCGATCATGGGCAGGAGTTTGTCGAGCGACTGTTTGGCATCGCCGTAGAACATGCGGGTGTTCTCTTTGAAGAAGAGCGGGTTTTCGATGCCCGAATAACCGGTGCCCTGACCACGCTTGGACACGAACACCTGCTTGGCCTTCCAGCATTCCAGAACCGGCATCCCGGCGATGGGGCTGTTGGGATCTTCCTGTGCCGCGGGGTTCACGATGTCGTTCGAACCGATGACGATGGCCACATCCGTATCTGGGAAGTCGTCGTTGATTTCGTCCATCTCAAGAACGATGTCATACGGCACCTTCGCCTCGGCCAGCAGCACGTTCATATGACCCGGCAGACGACCCGCAACGGGGTGGATCGCAAAACGCACCTCTTTGCCCTTGGCGCGCAGCTTGCGGACCAGTTCGGAGACCGACTGCTGCGCCTGCGCCACGGCCATCCCGTAGCCCGGGATGATGATCACGCTGTCAGCATCGTTCAAAGCGGCCGCAACTCCATCTGCGTCGATGGCCACCTGCTCGCCCTCAACCGCCATCTGCTCTCCCTGAGGACCACCAAAACCGCCCAGGATCACGCTGACAAAATGCCGGTTCATCGCCTTGCACATGATGTAAGACAGGATCGCACCTGACGAGCCGACCAGAGCTCCAACCACGATCAGCAGGTCGTTGCCCAGCGAGAAGCCGATAGCAGCAGCCGCCCAGCCCGAGTAGCTGTTCAGCATCGACACAACCACCGGCATGTCGGCGCCACCGATACCCATGATCAGGTGATAGCCGATGAACAGAGCCGCCAGCGTCATCAGGAACAGTGGGAAGAAGCCGCCCGAAGCGGTGTACCAGATCAGGCAGATCAGCGAGAGACCCGCCGCCGCCGCGTTCAGCGCATGACCGCCGGGCAGCTTAGTCGCAGCCGAGGTCACCTTACCGGCCAGCTTGCCATAAGCCACGACCGAGCCGGTAAAGGTGATCGCACCGATGAAGACACCCAGGAACAGTTCCACGTGCAGGATTGACAGTTCCGCCGGGGTTTTCTTGGCGATCAGCTGCCCGAACCCACCGAGACCGGTGTACAGAACCTCTTTCGAAGCATCCGAGACCGCCATCACTTCAGCGACGTTCAGAACTTCGAAATGCGCGTTGAAGCCCACGAACACAGCCGCCAGACCGACCAGCGAGTGCATCGCGGCCACCAGCTGCGGCATCTCGGTCATCTGCACGCGCTGTGCAACATACTGGCCAATGAAACCGCCACCGGCGATCAGCAGCAGCGACAGCAGCC
>WQBJ01000150.1 GCA_013032095.1 Ruegeria atlantica
GGCACGATCACGGTGCCGGCAGGTGTGGCCTCGTTCGATGTGGCGGTATCGAGCATCGAGGACAGCGATGAAGAAAGCGATGAGGGCTACAACCTGACGGTGGGCGGCGTTCAGGCGACCGGCACAATCACCAATGACGACGCGGTGAGCATCGCGAGTGTCAGCGATGCAACGGAAACCGAAGGCGACGACCTTGTGCACACGGTGAGATTGACGGGCACGAGTGTGACTGCGGAAACCTTCGACTTCACGCTGGCGGGCGACAGCGCAACCCTGGACAGCGACTTCAACGGTACGCCGAGTTTCAGTGATGGCGTGACCTATGATGCGAGCGCGGGCACGATCACGGTGCCGGCAGGTCTGGCCTCGTTCGATGTGACGGTATCGAGCATCGAGGACAGCGATGAAGAAGGCGATGAGGGCTACAACCTGACGGTGGGCGGCATTCAGGCGACCGGCACAATCACCAATGACGACGCGGTGAGCATCGCGAGTGTCGGCGATGCAACGGAAACCGAAGGCGACGACCTTGTGCACACGGTGAGTTTGACGGGCACGAGTGTGACTACGGAAACCTTCGACTTCACGCTGGCGGGCGACAGCGCAACTCTGGACAGCGACTTCAACGGTACACCGGCCTTCAGCGATGGTGTGACCTACGATGCGAACGCGGGCACGATCACGGTGCCGGCAGGTGTGGCCTCGTTCGATGTGACGGTATCGAGCACCGAGGACCGCGATGTCGAAAGTGATGAGGGCTACAACCTGACGGTGGGCGGCGTTCAGGCGAGGGGCACGATCACCAATGTCGATGGCTGGTCCGGTTCTTACCGTTTTGTCGGCGCTGATGACTTTGACTATCTTGGCAGGCCGGTTTCTTCTGCGGGGGATGTTGACGGTGACGGCAAAGATGACCTTCTCATCGGTGCTTATTTCGCCGATGGCGTGAACGATGCCGAGGATCACGCGGGCGAGAGCTACCTTGTGCTGGCCGGTGATCTTGCCGCGCTTGATGCTGCGGATGGCAGCGAGGATTTTGTGATCGATATGACGCATATCGGTCGTGGCAGCGGCTCCTATCGTTTTGTCGGCGCTGACAGCTATAACTATCTTGGCTCTTCGGTTTCATCTGCGGGGGATGTTGACGGCGACGTTAAGGACGACCTGCTTATCGGGGCATACGGGGTCGAGAATGGTATGGGCGAGAGCTACCTTGTGCTGGCCAGCGATCTTGCTGATCTCGATGCCGCTGACGGCAGCAGCGACTTCACGATCGACATGACGCATATCGGTCATGGCAGCGGCTCCTACCGTTTTGTTGGTGCTGATATCGGTGACTATCTTGGCAGGTCGGTTGCGTCTGCAGGGGATGTTGACGGCGATGGCAAGGATGACCTGCTCATCGGTGCTCATTATGCTGACGGCGTGAACAACGCCGAGGCTGAAGCGGGCGAGAGCTACCTTGTGCTGGCCAGTGATCTTGAAGACCTGGATGGTGCTGACGGCAGCACCGACTTCACGATCGACATGGCGCAGATCGGTCTTGGCAGCGGGTCCTACCGTTTTATCGGAGCTGATGGCAGTGATGATCTCGGCTATTCGGTTTCATCTGCGGGAGATGTTGACGGCGACGGCCAGGACGACCTGTTCATCGGTGCTTATTGGGCTGGCGGCGTGAGCAATGCCGAGAATGCTGCGGGCGAGAGTTATCTCGTCCTGGTCAAAGACCTTGTAAACCTCGATACCGCTGACGGCTACAAGGACTTCACGATCGACATGGCGAGTATCGTTCAAGGTGGCGACTCGTATCGTTTTGTCGGTGTTGATAGCTATGACTATCTCGGCAGGTCGGTTACCTCTGCAGGAGATGTTGACGGTGACGGCCAGGATGACCTGCTCATCGGTGCCCATGGGGCCGATGGCACGAACAATGCCGAGGATAATGCGGGCGAGAGCTACCTCGTGCTGGCCAAAGATCTTGAAGACCTTGATACCGCTGACGGCAGCAGGGACTTTACGATCGACATGACAAATATCAGTAGTGGCACCGGCTCCTACCGTTTCGTCGGTGTGGATGGCGGTGATCGGCTCGGCAGGTCGGTTGCGTCTGCGGGGGATGTTGATGGTGACGGCAAGGACGACCTGCTCATCGGGGCCTATCGGGCCGATGGCGTGAACGATGCCAAGGATGATGCGGGCGAAAGCTATCTGGTGCTGGCCCGTGATCTTGCCGCGCTTGATGCCGCTGACGGCAACACCGACTTCACGATCGACATGGCGCAGATCGGTCGCGGCACCGGCTCGTACCGTTTTGTCGGTGCTGATGAAGGTGATCGGCTTGGTTATTCG
Source organism: Ruegeria atlantica (assembly GCA_013032095.1). Classification (GTDB taxonomy): domain Bacteria; phylum Pseudomonadota; class Alphaproteobacteria; order Rhodobacterales; family Rhodobacteraceae; genus Ruegeria; species Ruegeria atlantica_E. The sequence goes on from WQBJ01000150.1 coordinate 2,350, forward strand.
GTTTCTTCTTCGGGGGATGTTGATGGGGATGGCAAGGACGACCTGCTCATCGGGGCCTATCGGGCCGATGGCGTGAATGATGTCAAGGGTGGTGCGGGCGAGAGCTACCTTGTGCTGGCCCGTGATCTTGCCGCGTTTGATGCCGCTGACGGCAGCGAGGACTTCATCATCGCGGTGAGCACAATCACGAATGGCGACGACATGAGCATCGCGAGTGTCACCAGTGCCACGCAAACCGAAGGCGACGACCTTGTGCATAGGGTGAGTTTGACCGGCACGAGTGCGACGGCGGAGACCTTCACGTTCCTCCTGACGGGTGACAGCGCGACGCTGGACAGCGACTTCAGCGGAACACCGGCCTTCAGCGATGGCGTGACCTATGATGCGAGCGCGGGTACGATCACGGTGCCGGCAGGCGTGCTGTCCTTCACCGTGACGGTATCGAGCACCGAGGACAGCGATGAAGAAACTGATGAGGGCTATGACCTGACGGTGGGCGGCGTTCAGGCGAGGGGCACGATCAGCAATGACGATGCGGTGGGTATCGCGAGTGTCGGCGATGCAACGGAAACCGAAGGCGACGACCTTGTGCACACGGTGAGTTTGACGGGCACGAGTGTGACTGAAGAAACCTTCGATTTCACGCTGACGGGTGACAGCGCAACCCTGGGGGACGATTTCAGCGGCACGCCGAGCTTCAGCGATGGTGTGACCGACAATGGCGATGGCACGATCACGGTGTTGGCAGGCGTGATCTCGTTCGATGTGACGGTATCGAGCACCGAGGACCGCGATGAAGAAAGCGATGAGAGCTACAACCTGACGGTGGGCGGTGTTCAGGCGACAGGCACGATCCGCAATGATGACGCGGTGGGTGTCGCGAGTGTCGGCGCTGCAACGGAAACCGAAGGCGACGACCTTGTGCATAGGGTGAATTTGACGGGCACGAGTGTGACTGAGGAAACTTTCGACTTCACGCTGGCGGGTAGTCTGGCAGGTAACAGCGCGACCCCGGGCAGTGACTTCAGCGGCACGCCGAGCTTCAGTGATGGTGTGACCTACGATGCGAGCGCGGGCACGATCACGGTGCCGGCGGGTGTGCTGTCCTTTACCGTGACGGTATCGAGCACCGAGGACCGCGATGTCGAAAGTGATGAGAGCTACAAACTGACGGTAGGCACCCAGATGGCGACCGGCACGATCAGCAATGACGATGGCTGGTCCGGCTCCTACCGTTTTGTTGGAGCTGACAGCAATGACCGGCTTGGCAGGTCGGTATCATCTGCGGGGGATGTCGACGGTGACGGCAAGGACGACCTGCTCATCGGTGCTTATTTGGCCGACGGCGTGAACAATGCCGAGGATGGTGCGGGCGAGAGCTACCTTGTGCTGGCCAGTGATCTTGCCGCGCTCGATGCCGCCGACGGCAGCTCCGACTCTACGATCGACATGACGCATATCGGTCATGGCACCGGCTCCTACCGTTTTGTCGGTGCTGATGGCGGTGACCGACTCGGTTCTTCGGTTTCTTCTGCGGGGG
>WQBJ01000151.1 GCA_013032095.1 Ruegeria atlantica
ATCATCTACGGTCTCGCTCGTGCAGCAAGTCGCGAATTGCGCAATCCGGACATTGGAATGACCAGTGACTTAATACGGGTGAGCGGACCAAGCGCCATTTCGCTGCGGTTGCGCCAACGTCCGGTCTCACGACGCTCTCTAGTCAACGATCACCACCTGTCCTGTGAACGCACCCTCGACGCATTTCGCGTATGCCAATCCGACATGATGGGATGAAACCGGTTTGTGGCCATGAAACCATGCGCCGTAACGTGTCGCGGACACGTCCAGCATACCCGGACTGACAACATTGGCTCTCAACCCGCGTGGCATCTCGATAGCAGCGCTCTTTACGAAGCCGGCCAACGCTCCATTCGCAGTTGCCGCATTTGAACCCATTCTGATCGGATCACGATCAAGAACGCCGCTTGTCAGGGTGAAGGAACCGGCATCCGAAATGACGTCCAGTCCGGCAAGGACAAGGTTCACTTGCGCCATAACCTTATGCTGAAGACCCACCATGAAGGTCTCTTGGGTCATCTGCGGCAACGGGGCAAAGGTCGCGTCGCCTGCGCAGGACACCACAGCATCGAAATTGCCGATGCTTTCATACAGTGATTTCACCGCGGTTAAGTCGCTTGCATCGACCCGATGGTCCCCACTTGAACGTCCCACCGTGACAATCTCATGCCTTTGCTGAAGCTCCTTGCAGGCGGCTTGTCCAATATCACCACCTGCTCCGACTACGATTATTCTCATGCCTGATCCTTTATTATTTCGTCATATCTTTTTAGCTTTCGATCAAGGATCACGCGGCACCGATCCAATTCGGCCTGTCGGTCTTCGAGGCGTCGCCTATGTGCCAACAGGACAGCTTTGCGCTCAGGGACTTTGCCGTCACCGGATGCGTAAAGCTCTGCAAAAGCCCGCATCTCTACCAAAGGCATTCCTGTCGAACGAAGCGAAGCCAATAACTCCAACCAATCGGCATCTGTCTTCGAGAACCTGCGCTTGCCATCTGAGCCGCGTTGGACGAAGGGGCACAGCCCCGATTTTTCATAGAAGCGAATTGTTGAGATGCTGAGTCCGGTGCGTTCTGCAACTTCTGAAATCATCATGCGATCTGATCCTCTCGCACAAGTCCCTACCTACCTGAAGCTACTTTAGGTCAAGCAACTTTTGTAGAATCCTCTCAGAAGCCGCCATTCGCGCCTCGGGCAGCATTGGTCAAATTGGGCTCACTGCTGCCCTTCTATGCGGCGAGTTCGAACGGATCATATGGGCCCGAAGCTGCCCTTGATCCCATTTCCGTCTTTCGCACATGCAGCGGACCGAAAACCGCACTATTCCGGACGTTCAATACCAGATGGCTAATGGCAGGTGGGCGGGACTTTGCGGACGCTCATTGAATGTCCGCAAAGCAGTTTGATCGAGCGACTACGCAGCTTGATCAAACCGGATTTTTCCGTCGTGCAAGAAAAAGAGCTTTCTGAAGCCTGACAAATCGAGCGGGTTGGGCAATCGAACATCTGAGATGTCCGGCATTGACTTCCCTTTCAAATCAAACGAACGGTCAATTTGGGAGATCAAGACACATATGGCTCCTGAGGCAATCACGTATCGCTGGAGGGACTTGATCTGGTCATCGAGGCTTGGATTGGTACGTTTCTGATCAAGGAACTGAAGGTAGTCCACGACGATGAGCGCAGGTTCTGTCTCGGCCTTTACCCTGCTAACGACATAGTCTGCGGACACACCGTCAGACGTATCAATAACCATCGATTTAGTGATTGAGCTCGGGTCAATGCCCATGGTCGAGAACCGATCTGCAATATCGCGTTCATGGTAATCCAGCGTGAAGAAATAGCCTTTACGGTGGAGTTGCGACGCCTTAGCCGCCAGTTCGAGGCCCAGAAGAGTCTTGCCATGTCCGGGCCGCGCCCCAATGAGCGCTAAGTCACCGGGTTCCAGTCGCGACATAATATTGCGTGCAGGACTTTCATTCGCCGCTGACGAGACGAGATGGCTCCAACTTTGAAACCCCTCTTCGATGGCAACTTTGTCTAGCGCTTTATGCAGGGCAATTTCGATGTCCCGGGCCAATAGCTTGGCCCGCCGCTTCAACACGTAAATGGGAGCAGATAACTGCATGCTTCTTCCTCCTCTTTCGAGCCGCTGCTGCAATCCCTCCTTATGCTTGCGATCGAACGAGACAGGTTCAAATGAGTTCGCTCAGCATGACAAATGCTTCCCGGACGGAGGGCGGAGGCCCGAGCAAGGCCTTCCATCACTGTGCTTCAAATGAACCGGCTACTCAACATCAAAAGCGGCTGTTAGCTGCATTCCGACAAATGAGCAGGTTCGAGCAGATTCCGTTGAAAAAGTCGTTCGATTTCGAGTTCAGGTGTGAGCTATGGCGTTGATTTTGTTGGTCCAGCCGAAGCTGGCTTGGCCCTTTATCCTATGGCGAGGATTGACGGCTTGAGCTTTGCGAGCTTCCGGAGGTTCTGGGCGGTAGCTGCGAGGGTGAATTCGTCTTGGAAGCTGCACGGGCCTCGTAATCGGAGTCGTCCGAGGCCGAGAACACGTTTGAGATGTGCGAACAGCATCTCGACCTTCTTGCACCGCTTCTGCGTGGTGGTTTTGAACGCGGATGCAGTGCATTGGTGCGCAAATTCCCGGGCCTCCTCGAACCTCTCGCGGGTGACAGAGCGCGCGTCGACCTTTGGGCAGCACTTCTCCTTGGCAGGGCAAACGCTGCAAACCATCTTGCTTGCGCGGTATTTACGCCGTCCCGTCCGAGGCTGCTTGTTGCGCGGGTCTTTGTGATATTGCCGGGTACGCTTCAGTTCCTTGCCTTCGGGGCAAAGGTAGCGGTCATTATCGGGGTCCCAGGTGAAGTCGGATCGGGACCATGTTCTATCCTGTCGCGCTGACTTGTCGACAACGGGGATGAACGGCAGAATTTGCCGCTCCAGCGCGAGCCACGCAAGGTTCTCCGCAGAGCCATACGCTGTGTCTGATGCCACCCAATCCGGCTTTAACGCAAAGCGTTCATTTGTACGATCAATCATCGCACGTAATGCGCCCACTTCTGCAGTCCTTACAGACCTGCTGGCCTCGACATCGACAATTATCCCGTGATCGGTATCAATCAGATAATTATCGGAATAGGCAAAGACCGGGAGCATGAAATTCCAGACATGGCGTCTGATGCACCCCGTCTCACGCGCAAATTCAAAGACCGCTTGGCCCTTCATGGGGCAGAAGATAGCCATGGTGGGTTCCGCCAAACCTCTCAACAAGTGCGATCCAGGATTTTGCGTAGGCTTCGAACTCGGTGAGTTTTCCGGGAGTGATTTCGTATTGAAGAAAACACATGATTATTCTTGTCGTGCCTCCACCGTGTTTGGTGCAACCTCATGCAGCAGGACAAAATGCGTTTCTTTGACTTGCTTGTTCATGGCGATGTGCAAACTCCGCAGCGGTTCGCTACGAGCTTCCACATAGTCCCAAGCATCCAGTGAAGCTTGGTGATGATGAAAGCACATCTCAAGGACGATTCCAGCGTTCGGGAAACGGGTGTCGTAACCTTCGTGGTATGCGCGTTGCCAAAGTCGGTGCGAATGCAGATACCCAGTTTGTTTTAGATGCTCACAGAACGCATCGAAGGCTGCCTTGAACGTTTCAAGATCATAGCCAGTTCTGAGCTTGAAGGCTCCAAACATCGAGCATGTGTCTGACGATTTCTCGATCACTTCGTGCCTTCCTCTTAATCCGATTTTACCAAACTTGGATTGATAATTCGGGCCTTGCTTTGATTTATGCTACACCGGGAAATCCAAATTTGGCCATTCGCTGCGACATGCTTCAACAAACCCTTTGAG
>WQBJ01000152.1 GCA_013032095.1 Ruegeria atlantica
AGCAGCCAGAACCGAAACGCTGCAGACACCGCGATGCCGTCTCTTGCGGATGCCGCACCGCCGGTTGCGACCTGGTCGAACGTTCCGACGGAATTTTCGGATACGACGCCTTTTGTGGTCAAGATCAGCTTTGGTCAAGCGCTGGACAGCAATGACCTGCTGCAACTGAGTGACCTGGATGCCAATGGTGCGAGCCTGTCCGGCTTCACCCAGAACAGTGTCAGTGAGTATGAGGTCACGGTCACGCCGGATGGCAGCGGTCCGATCACGCTGACATTGGCGGCCAATTCTGTCACTGACACGTCCGGTAATCAAAATACGATAGCGACCGTGATCATCGACGAAGTTATCCCACCGACAGGCACTCTGGACGTACCATCAGAATTTTCTGGCAACGGGGCGATCAAGTTCACCGTAGAATTCGGCGAAGCCGTTTATGATCTGGATGACAGCGTCATTGATCTGCAGAATGCGACATTGAGCGCCAGTGCGTTTGGGGCAAACGGTTCCAGTATTGCTCTGACCATTACACCTGTCGATGTTGCTGATAACATTGTTGTGACGATCAATGCCGGTGTCGTTCGTGATGCAAGCGGCAACCTGTCGGTTGCCCTTGCAGCGTTTACCATCATTTCAGATCAAGCTCCACCGACTGTTGAACTGTCTCCAGATGAGTACAATTATACCGACGCATTTGTTGCGACATTGACCTTCAGTGAAGCGTTGGACGACAGCAATGCGTTGTCGCTGGAAGAACTGTCCGCCGACTATGCCACGCTCTCCAATCTGACGCGGATAGACGCGACACGGTTTACCATGGTTGTGAGGCCCGATGGTCTTCATGATGTAACAGTTACTCTGGCAGACGGCGCTGTTAGTGATCTGGCTGGCAATGGCAATGAGGAGGTCAGCCTCACGATCAAGAACAGCGGGTATGTTGCAGAGACGATCCAGGCGATCAATTCATTTATGGTTGCGCGTGGGGTTCAGATTCTGGGCAATCGTCCCGATTATGTGAGCCTTGCGGCCTGTTCAGAAGATGTCCATGGTGGCTGGAATGTCTCAGGCGACAATGACGGTTTTCGCGGCGGGTTTGATGGCACCCGCTGCGCAGGCCTGGATGATCACTGGTCTACCTGGATAAACCTTGCCGGCAACTGGTCCGTCTTTAATGACAGCCGGCAGCATTTTGCAATTGTCCAGATGGGCATGCAATACCGGGCCACCGATGTTCTGGTTCTGGGCGTCATGGGCCAACTGGATCATGCTCATCAAGACCTTGATGATGGCGCCCACGTGAAGGGCACCGGCTATATGATCGGGCCTTACCTGGTCCTGGATATGCCTGCAGTTCGCGGTACACTCAGTGCTGAAGCCAGCTGGGGACAGTCATTTAACAGTGTCAATCCGGTTGGGCTCTATTCGGACGATTTCGACACTCGACGGTTCCTCGCCGCGGGGCGGCTCTCAAGAGAGTTCTATCTTGGGGACTGGATACTCGCCCCCAGCATCGGCGCGCACTATTTTGAGGAGACGCAGGCTGAGTATGTCGATCAGATCGGCTACGTGATCCCGGAGCAAACAATTAGGATCGGGGAGAGTGATTTAGCCGCGCAGCTTGCGAGGTCATGGGAAGTATCCGACAGATCTGCAGTTGATTTTGGGGCAAGGCTGAGCGGTATCTACACATTCCGGATGGAGGACAACGATCTTGAAGACCCTGTGATTTCTGAGGGGGCATTGCGCCCGCGCCTTGATCTGGAACTGCGGGCCGGAAGTGAGGATGTCGACGTCAGGGTTTCGGTCTATCATGACGGGCTTGGGATCGGGGCGATTGGCATGAATGGCCGCGAAGACGACTATCAGTCCTGGGGCGCAAATCTCTCACTGGATTGGAGATTCTAGCGAGGTTGCCGTTGCACCGGCAATCGGAGATTTATGCGCGGGAGAAGGTCGATCTTCACCGCTCCACCCTGACGGATTGGGTGGGCCGCGCGACCGCGGCTGCTGGAGCCGCTCGCGGATCACATCGGCAAGCTGGTGCGGGATGGGCCTACTCTGTTCGCTGACGATACCCCGGTCAAGCTGCAGATTCTGCGTGGTGTCGAGCTCAAATCCGAGGCTTCGGTCTATGCGGATGGCAAGAAGTCGAAGCTGGTGGATTACATGGGTAAACTCTTTGCGGAGCCTTTCGCCACGCTGACACCGAGCCAGCACGCGGCGGTCACCAATTGGGCACCGGACATGATGGCACATGCTCCGAACGAGGAGGACATACCTGAAACCGGGGATCAGGACGAAAGCGCCGAGAATGTAGCAATCGCCGCCGAATAAAGCGCACCAGGGCAAGCCGTTCGGGATCGGGCGGCTTGCCGTCTGACAGCGTCGCAATCAACTTTGTATTGTCTAAATAGTCTGTAATGTCTATTTTAGACAAAAGGAGAATTGAAATGCGTTCTTTCCCGTCCAGTGAACTCAAACAGACGCTCGGTGATGTACTTGATGCCGCTAACCATGAACCGGTCGCCATCACGAAGCACAAAAAACCCCGCTATGTTCTGATGAGTATCCGCGAATATGAGTTGCGGTTTCAAAATGATGAACGGAAAGTCTACGCGGTCGAGGACATGCCCGAAGAACATTTGGAAATGTTGGAATCGGCCTATACAAGCCCAACCGATGAGGATCCGAAATGATACCGCCGAAGAAGGGGGACGTTTGGACCTATGAATATCTCTGGAGCCGTGAACATGAGGCGGGTGCAGAGCATGGCCGCAAGCCACGCCCGACGGCTCTTGTCGCTTCCGTGGTTGGCAAGGATGGGCGCACCAATCTGTTCATTTTGCCAATCACTTCAAAGGAACCGGGGGCGGATCGCCTTGCAATGGAAGTACCTCAGATCGAGCGCAAACGGGCGGGTCTGGCTTCTGATTTACGGTTGTGGGTTATGCTGGATGAATACAACCATGACGTTCTGGAAACGTCATTTCACCTCGACTCGAATGGACGGCAAGGATCGTTTAGTCCCATGTTCGCGGATAAAGCGCTGGGTGCGTTCATTGAAGCGGGGCGTAAAGGGCGTACGAAGAGAATTCCCCGACACGACTGACCACGGTGCGCTCAGTTTCATGTTTGGGTTGAAGTGCCGCGCGATCGGAGTTTCTGAACAGTGTGCGGTCACATACTATCTGCAATCAAACCCTTTAAATTTAGAATGTTCTGAGAGAGCACTGCATTGGCTCAAACGCTTATAGAAAAATCTTATTTTGAGATCACCTTCATGGCCAGCGGATCGGGCACGGTCAAGCACGTCATACCGGAACATTCTGAAGAAGCGGCGCTGGATCGCCTTAAGGCAGCTTACCCGAACCGGCCTCTTACCATCCTTGATATCCGGGAGTCCGTCTGGATACACGATACCAGAACCGTTGGCCGCAAACTCGTGAGAGGAGCACCCAAAAAGTAAGAGGAAGCTTCTTTTTCTGTCGATTTTCACTCTGGAAAAAGGACAGAAACCGATGCGCAATGCGGCTTCGGGCGGTGTTGCGCTGATCAGCCCCCGGCCGAGGCAGGCCTACGGCGCGGAGGGCGAATTGGTGCTTGAGCGGCATATGGTGCGGCCGACGAAGAAGGGGTTTCTGACCGGAGAGGCCTTCGAGCGTTCCAACTGGGAACCGGTCCGTATTTCGCGGTTCAAATCCCTTTGGGATGCGGAGGTTGCGGACCTGCCCGACAGCGAGTCCCGTCAGTTGCACCTGCTGACCGGGTCGATCCTGCCGATCTGGACGGAGATCCCGGGCGACAA
>WQBJ01000153.1 GCA_013032095.1 Ruegeria atlantica
TCGCCGTTGACATCTCCTGCGGAGGAAACGCTGTAACCGGCCCGATCCCACGCCTCATTCCCCTGGATGATGAACCCTTCGCTTGCGGGAAGGGCATTCAGATCGACAGTACCCCGGCTGGTTCCGGCCTGTCCGTAGATCACATAGGCCTCTCCCGCCTGAAGGCCCCCGTCATCACCATAGCGGGCACCGACAATCACATCCCCAATCCCGTCGCCGTTGACATCTCCTGCGGAGGAAACGCTGTAACCGGCCTGATCCCACGCCTCATTCCCCTGGATGATGAACCCTTCGCTTGCGGGAAGGGCATTCAGATCGACAGTACCCCGGCTGGTTCCGGCCTGGCCGTAGATTACATAGGCCTCTCCCGCCTGAAGGCCCCCGTCATCACCATAGCGGGCACCGACAATCACATCCCCAATCCCGTCGCCGTTGACATCTTCTGCGGAGGAAACGCTCCAGCCGGCATTGTCCCCCGCCGTATCCCCCTGGATGATGAACCCCTCGTCTGCAGTGAGGGCACTCAAATCGACGGGACCCCGGCTGATCCCGGCCCGCCCGTAGATCACATAGGCCTCACCGGCATCTTCGCCCCCGTCATTGCCATAGGGAACTCCGACAATTACATCGTCGATGCCATCGCCGTCGACGTCTCCCGCAGCCGAGACACTCCAACCGGCCCGGTCATTTGCCGCACCGCCCTGGATGATGAACCCCTCGCTGGTGGAAAGAGCACTCAGATCGACGGTACCCCGGCTGGACCCGGCCTGTCCGTAGATCACATAGGCCTCGCCCGCATCCCCGCCGCCGTCATCGCCATAGGGGGCGCCGACAATCACATCGGCAATCCCGTCCCCGTTGACATCACCCGCGGCCGAAACGCTCAGGCCGGCTTTGTCGCCCGCCGTATCCCCCTGGATGGTGAAACCTTCATCTGCGGTGAGAAAACTCAGATCGAGGACCCTGCCCACCGTCACCGTCACAGTGCCCGTGTCCGTCTCGCCCTGCCCGTCACTGATCTCATAGGTAATCGTGTCTTTGCCGCTGAAACCCGCATTTGGAGTGTAATCCAACGTGCCATCAGCGTTGACCGCCACCGTGCCGCGGACAGCGCTCGCGCTTGTTACTTGCAGCGTATTGCCATCCACATCACTGTCATTACTCAGCACATCGATCGTGTTGCCGGTGCTGTCTTTCCCGACAGTGACTATGTCATCCACCGCCACCGGCGGGTCGTTGACGGGCGCGACCTCGACCGCAGCGGTGGCCGGGGTCGCGCCACCCTGATCGTCGCTGATCACATAGGTGATCGTGGCCGTGCCGTTGTAATTGCCAACCGGTGTGAAGCGCCATACCTCACCAGCAACAAGCTCTTCGATGTTGCCAACGGATGAATCCACCGTGATCGAGGTCACCGACAATACGTCCCCATCCACGTCCGATGCATTTGCCAGCAATTCTGTCCGGGTGAAGGTCAGGGCGGTGTCTTCCTCGATCGGATCGAAACTGACCGGGCCCGAGACCTCGGGAGAGAAATTCCCGTCTATCCTGAAATTCGATGCGCCCAGATCCGAAACAAGGACATTCTGCAACAAGACGGAGTTGGCGGCATCCAGCGTAATGGTTGTATCCGAGCCATCATCCGATGCCTGCGCCAACACATCCTTAAAAGACGCCAGCCCAGTCACGCCATTGAATGCGATGACATCGTCGGCTTTATCAAAATCATCAATCGTATCATTCCCGAAGCTGGCTCCGGTAAAGACAAAGAGGTCATTGTGACTGCCGCCAAAAAGCGAGTCATCTCCCTCGCCGCCATCGAGCACATCGTCCCCGTCCCAGCCGTTGAGGCTGTCATTCCCGTCGCCGCCGTTGAGGCTGTCATCGCCGCCGTACCCACCGAGCATGTCATTCCCGTCGCCGCCGATGAGCACATCGTATCCGGTACGCCCGGCAAGCGTGTCATGCCCGTCGCCACCGATGAGTACATCGTCTCCCCACCAGCCTATGAGCAAATCACTCCCCGCTCCACCGTCGAGGCTGTCATCACCCGAACTTCCCTCAAGCGTGTCATTTCCGGCACCGCCAATGCGCAGATCACCTGCACCGTTTGACACCTTGTGCGTTAGACCGACAACGGGCACCGGTGTTGTTGCGGCACTGATGAGCATCTCCCGGCTGCCATCCGCGGCGGTGTATTCAACAACAACCCGCAATTCTGTGCCAAGCTGCTCGGGACCCACCTTAAGGCTCTCTGACGTTGCCGACCCAATATTGCTCCAGCTTGTCCCGTCATCGGAGGATTGCCACTGGTAGGTGAACTCACCGAGCGCTCCTGCAGCGATGAGCGCGGTCGTATCCGCAGTCAGTGTCTGCTGATACGACGCCGTCCCGGTAATCGTCACATCACCGCTCGGCGGGTCATTGACCGGCAGAACATCGATCGTTGCAGTGGATGTCACCTGGTCCGTGCCGTCCGAGACCGTGAAGCTCACTTCCAGGTCCAGGCCCGTGATGCCCCCATTGGGCGTGAAGCGCCAGGTCTCCGCGTCAACAAGCTCGATGATCCCCAGGGCCGGGTCCACCGTCACCGAGGTCACGGACAGCACATCCTCATCATCGACATCCCCCGCAAAGGCCAGCAGTTCCGCGGCGGTGATGAGGCGGCTCCCACCCTTGTCCATGCCACCCAGGTCAGCCTGCCGCAACATCACCGGGGCGGTGTTTGTTGTCTCCCAGCGGAAATCCGTGGCCACCAGGTCCGAGACCAGCACATTCTTCAGAACAACTAAATTGCCGCTGTCCAGCGTGATGGTTGTATCAGTTCCGTCATCCGATGCATGGGCGATCACGTCGGCAAAGGAGGCAAACCCGCTCACCCCTCTGAACTCGATCACATCGTCTAGGGTGCCATCCGTCAGACCCGCAGTAAAATCCGTGATCGTGTCCTGGCCAAAACTGTCGCCGGTGAACACATACGTGTTGCTTCCGTACATATCGGAGAGCCAGTCATTCCCGGTGCCGCCATCAAGCGTGTCATCACTTGTGCCGCCGTCGAGCGTGTCGTTTCCGGTGCCGCCATCCAACTTGTCATCCCCGGTACTACCGTCGAGCGAGTCATCTCCGGTGCCACCATAAAGCAGATCACGGCCCGTACCTCCCCATAGTGTGTCATTGTCCGCACTGCCATAGAGTGTATCTTCCCCGAAACCGCCGAGGAGCAGGTCATCGCCCGCATCGCCGTTGAGCAGGTCATCTCCGAAAGAACCGGAAAGACTGTCATCACCTGCAAAGCCGTTGAGCGTATCGTCGTTTTCGGCGCCGTCGAGCGTATCGTTTCCTGGGGTGCCATTAAGAATAATGCCGGACATGACGTGCTTCTCCTGAATTGGGCAGGCTTGCATCTGTGATCCGGCATGGCCCTGAAATCCCGGGCTGGTTTTGAATTGGAAATTCGCCAGAAACTTCACAACGCCTATGGGTATTTACCGCCGGAAGTCTCTCATGAATCCGCAACTGCAGGAGACACCACCCGTCCCAATTCGAAAACCCTGCCTGCATTTTTCTGAAGAAACACAGCCTTCTACCCGGGCATTCGGCACATCCCGTGGAGCAGGAGCACGGAGAAATACACTGATTCCACCGCATCTCTCACTCGCCCCCGGTGATGTTCCGGGGGTGCTCTCGAGGACATTCATTCCGGTTCGCGTGATGTGTTTCGGCCGGTTGAAAGCTTCGGTAGTCCAGCCGTGCGCTATTT
>WQBJ01000154.1 GCA_013032095.1 Ruegeria atlantica
GATGAGCCCCCTACCCTGACTACCAACAGGAGTCGCGGTTCAGGTATCGCTCACAACTTCCCCCTGCGATCCTCGTGGTCATCTAGAAAAGGAAGGGATGCGCGGGATTGCATGCTGCGAAATCGGGCTGATGCCTCGCCTTTTAGGTGCATTCTGTATTTTCAATACCTGCTTGGGTTTGTATAACTTTCAAACATTATTTGTTGAATTCAGAAGGCCGTTGTAGCATGGCAGATGAACCCGCAAACGTGGGCTCCTGAGCCCTATACAGACAGGTTTTCGATTTAGGTGAAAAATCTGAGGGGGGGTATTCCAATCAAATTTCCTAGTCGTACGGAAGCAGCATTTTGACTAAACCAAATGAACTTGGTCCCCACAACGCCGTTTGGCTTGGCGACGGCGAATGGATTAGCTGGGATGAGATCAACTGGCAGATCCAGTGCCAAGAATGGCGGGCAAGGTATCCCAACGCCCGGCTATCACTAGTGCCTATTTTCGAGCAACTGTTGGATGCTGCTGCCGCCTACTATGATGCCACGGGCAGTCACCTTCAGGTCTATGGCGACATCGGAGAGCTTTACGGCGCAATCACCTACGGCCTTGAGCTTCACAGGAACTATGCGCAAGGGTCAGACGGTCGCATGGGTAATGACTTCGTTGAGGTTAAGACGATCACACCTTTCAAGAATAAAGACGAGGTTATCGTCAACATGGAAGGGAACTTCAGCAAGTTGCTGGTGGTTCGCATAAATGAAGACTTCCATTTGTCTCACAAACTTATCGACCGCAAAGACATTACCAAGAAAAAGGGGAAGGTCGTGGTCAAGTGGAGCCAAATCTAGGCCGGAAGCTTTTGCAGTTTCAGGCTAACTGCGCTCCAGATTCATGATCTGAACGACCTGCCGGGCTTTACTCTTTATATTCTTCGAGCACAGGGAAAAACAGCCATAGGATAAACATCGAACCAAACGGTGACCAAAACACAGAAATGATCCACCATGGCCAAGGGCTGTGACCGCGAGCTTCAGCCATGTCACCGACGACACTGAAGATCAGCCAGATCACTAGAATAGCGAAGACAAATACTAGCAGCGGCACCAATAGATCAAGCAATTGGATCAACTCCCTCTGCGGTTAACCGGTCGCACAGTTCGTTGAGCACAGGAAGAGCATTTTGCCTAACTTGGTCTTCTTGCTCCATTCTTAAGAGAATGGCTGGATTTTGTGTGTCTTCGAGGTGGCCGTACTTTACGACATGATGAACGGTTAGCTCATCAACGCATGCAATTAGAGCCTTGCACACTTGGACGGCGAGGTCTTTTTGCAGTTCCACTGTATCTTTCAACGGCTGGCACCTTTCCGGATATTCTTATTCACCACCGTGGCGTCGGCAGTACTCATTTCGATGTAGGCGCTTCCATTCGTCGAGGGAGCACTGGGAGGCAACCTGGCTGCCGCACAGCTTTCCGCTTTTTAATGTTTCTTTACAAAGCGCTCGTCCATCATGCGCTTGCCACTCTTCAAATTCCTCAGGCTCGATTCAATGGAGGCGAAGAACGTAGGGCAACCCTTCTTCGAGGTATCTCAAAACTTGTTGAGGCGTTAGCGAGACGTATGTGACCCGACAAAAACCACCACCAAACTCGACTGTGGCGTCAAGACCAGCGTCCTGCATCGCCTGGATCGTTTTTAAGTCGTATTCATGCATTCGTCATCTCTATTAGGTGCTTCAGCCGTAAGGGTTGGAAACTATCCGAGCTTGGCTCAATCGAGCTGCGCTTCGATCACCGCCTTCTTTTTTGCGGCAGATTCGCAAATACCAAACTCTCTTTCCCGCTCCCAAAGGTACTTCTGTGCAGCACGCTCGGACGCCGTCAGGGCTTCATTGTTGTGCTCCTTGAGTAGTAGTTCGGCGGACAGTAATCCCTCTTCTCGCGATAGCCCATCTCCACAATGAGAAATGATGTATTCAGCCCACAGTGGGTCTTCCTCAATCGCGTCGTCGTCATAGGCATCAAAGAACGACAGCCCATTTGACGAAGTCGCTAGCAGCTCTTCCACTACCGACAATGGCACTCGCATTTCTGACAAATAGCTTCGGATGTCGGCAATCGAATTATCCAGTATCTGCTCTTGCTCATCAAAGCTCAAAGGTTTGTCACCAGTAGGTAGGAAACTGCGATGGACTCCAACGACACCACCTCTGTCAACGCCCCCAAACCAGGCTAGAGCGCAGGCCGAGGCACAAATGCAATTTTCTGACTGAATTGACGAGAAATAGTAGTTTTCACCATTCTCTGAGACGTAATTGCACGCAAAAAAGTCATCATAATCCGCCGGCGCCAGCGAGGTGATGCGATACTCGCGCAATATGCGACCGATCTCGATCCCTTCTGACACCAAGCCACCAGGCGAATAGAGCTTGATCGCATAAACGTACTTGTCTTTCTCATTCATGCGTTCAATTTGCTCGCGGAGCCGTCGTGCATCTCCTTTTTCAATTGGGCCCATAAGGAGCATGAGGGCTGCTTCTTCATTTTCTTGGTTTACACCGATCTGCGCCGAATTAGCACTTTCGACCAAGAAGCCGCCTATGAAGGCGGCAAGACATAATGCCGACCAATTCACTTTGTATTATACCGCTACCTTGATGGAGCCACGTGCAGCCTGAAGGCAGCCATCCGTCGCATCGTAGTCATAGTCGCGACCAAAGAAAGCTTTCTTGACGACATTTCCTTGCAGCCTGACGTAGAAAGTGGAGTACCCGCCATAGCCACCATAACTGTTCTTGGCGTCCATTTCCCCACAGACGATCCGGTCGCCTTCAACTGTTTTATAGTGCGCCACGTCGCGAATTTTCATGCTTTCCGGGTCCTTCAGACGATCCGCCATAAAGGCTTTGGCAGTCGCAAGTGCCGAACTTGACGCTTGAGCAGGTGATACAGCAACGTCTCGAGTTTCTACGCAACCCGCGACCAGCGCCAAGACAGCCAAAGTTAATAGTTTACGCAAGTTAGTCTCCATATTTGAGATTATTGAGTCGCCAACGGGCGTCAGCTTTCATTCATTGAGGCAACCATTTCCGCCCGAACGCGGTCTGCGCCAAGAAAATCCGCGTATAGCGATGCTCGAAGAAATCTGAGCATCGCAGTACACAAAACGGGGTCTTGAATGTTCGGCTCAAAGACCAGATCAAGTTCGGCTTCCGTCCCTCCTTCTTCGTAGAACACCTCAATCAGGTTGATCCAATCATCATCCGTAACCGCCCCACGGCGTATCGGATTGCTTTCGCCTTCATACATTCCTCTGTAGAGAAGGCTGGCACTGTCCATCAACGCGACGAGGCTTTTTTGTTGAGCTTCAGGTACGGCCGCCACTCCGTACATTACGACTCTATTGCAGAGTACTGGATCATCCTCAAAGGCGCTGATCATCTGAATTTGCGATTGCAATATTGCCCAAAGGGACGCATCAGCAGCTTGTCTTAAGCTACCTGCGTGCCTCCTTCTAATTTCAGCCCCGACACCGATCATCTTGGATTTGGCCAAGTCGACGTTTACGCTGTCGTTAACGGCAGAAAGCATTTCCTCTCGTAGGTACTGAGCCTCATCAGGAAAGTACATGCGGGTTTCACTAATTCCCGGACAGGCATTTCAGTAATTACGGGACAGCGATTT
>WQBJ01000155.1 GCA_013032095.1 Ruegeria atlantica
TCGCCTTATTGAAAATCACACGACCGTTCTCCGAAATGCCGTGCACTTGAAAAACATCCTTGGCCAAATCAAGGCCTACGGTCTTTACTGTCATTGGGTGACTCCTTTCCTGGCAGTCATTGACAACTGCACTTTGGCACACTCGATGCCGGTGGAGCAGGAGCCACCCACCTCATCCGCTTGTGAACCGAAGCATTAGTCGAATGGTAGACCAGGATTCGTCTCCGTGACGCTTTTTCGTTTTTCGGCGTATGACCACCAGCTTGCTAACGCCGAATGCGACAACAACGCGCTGGCACCCTCCGGCGCTTGCGCGAAATACGCAATCATCGGCGCAAGGTGGCAATCGGCCAATGTGAAATCCTCGCCATTCAGAACGTGGCCTTCCATTGCCAAATTGTCGAGTGCGCCCAGAACAGGAAGTGAAGCCTCTAAGCCATTTGCTATCTCAGTTTCGTCGCCTTCCTCTCCAACTGAAGGGCGAAAAACACGATGTGCGAAGACCTGCCTAACCAACGGTCGATAGCCGTAACTGTCGACTATCGAAACGACTTGCGCGACCCGGCCGAGCGCCACTGCTTCAGACGGGAGCAGGCGCCGCCCCTCAAATGCAGCGTCAATGTAACGGCAAATTGCTGTCGTTTCGTAGATGTCAAAAGCATGATGGCTCAATACTGGCACACGGCCAAACGGGTGCCGTTTCAAGTAGTCGTAAGGCACATCTGTTTGAAACGGATCCACTTCTTCGGTGTCATAAGCGACGCCTTTCTCATGCAACGCTATCCGTGCAATGCGGTTGTAAACGCTGAATTTATAGCCTCGGAGTATGACCATACAGATAAGCTTAACCGCAGGCTGCTGCTTGTAAAGTAGCTGAACTTGGCCGCCTGCCAAGAGAACGGTGAAAGCCGTCATTCGAAGGCGGAAATGACCGAGGGTGCAGAAAGCAGCACGCTACGACGAAGACTGGGATGCACGCGCCGTCAAAACGATGTGATGGGTTAAGAATTGATCACGCCGTTTTGGCCGTCATTGACTGGAACATCGCTTTTACCTCGTCGGCGCTGATGCACAGTCCGCGGGCCAGTTTCTGGACAAAGACCGTCTCTTTCTGATCCAGATGGCCATCCGCGCCAGCGACCATCAGAGCGGCCTGCATGACCAGCCGTTTCTGATCAGAGGTCAGGCCTCGGCCGAAGGCCGCGAACTGGGCGTCGGTCGGTTTGGCCTCGGCCATGTCGAACATGCGGCGAATGCGGTCCTCTTCGAAGGTCGCACCCGTAATCTGCTTGGCAATATCGGCCATCATCGTGACCTCAGAGGGATCCAGCTTACCATCCGACTTCGCCGCGTGGCACATTGCGTCCATCACCTGAAGGGCCGCCGGAGGCACTGAACCCATTTCCGCATGGCGCTGTGTCTTGCGCGCCGAGCGGCCCGCCATTTTTATTCCCGCGACGATCAATAGCCCAGCGATGGCCGCCAGCCCCCAAAAACCCGAGATCATGTCGTCGCGCGACATGGCCGGCTGATCCGGTAGGTCACTGGGAAAATCGCCAAGCTGTTTACCCAGCTCCAGTTTGTCAGCGCTCAGTGCGTAATAGCTGTCACTGTCGCACCCGTTTGGGGCCAGGACATAACCTTTGGAACTGCGCCAAATACCCGCAAATATGATATGGGTCTTTTCGGTCAGGTGGCACAGAGCCAGTTTTTGCCCCGCGTTGTCCTCAATGTCCGTCTGGGCAATCAAGCTCATCTGTTCGGACGTGCCCCAGACGCCGCCGCCACGTCTGGCCTGGGCTTCCTCTCCGAAAAACAAAGTGAACAACAGCGCGGTCGCGCAAAATGTTAAAATCCGCATTCTTTGCCTCAATTAGATTGAATTAATCCCGAGCCTTGGGAAGGTCATTAATTCCATTATTAAACCGATATTTCCCAAGCACCCCGAAGTTGGTCGTAGTATTGTTCGGTTTTGTGCGCTGTAAAATAACCGGGCGTCTCAAATCTGATGCGTTGCCGCTCAAATGGCCTCTGGCCTCTGCAGTATAGGTGAAGTTGTACTTGGAACGAATGTCGTGAAGGGCTGCCTGCAGCCATTGCTACTGGCTGCGGGAGCCTCGGCTTTGTTCGCCCCTGTTTTTTCACATGCCATGTGGTGCATGTCCGCCGCTGGCGGTTCGCGACACGCCGCAAGAGCGAAGACGCGAAGCCAGTTCGATGTCGGCTCAGGGCTCAAGCCGAACCTGGGCTGCGCCGCACGTCATTCTGCAAAATGAAACCACGTTTCATCTACTCTAGCGACATCGATTGGCTTAACCCTCGAAGTTCTGGCGGAAATAGATTGTAACACCTTCATCCTTTATTGATCGCTCGATAGCGAGCCCCGCTCCAGGTGCGAACCACTCAAGTTGAACCTTGTGATTGAGTGCAGCTTCGAGATCTTCGATGCGCCTGTCTTTCCAATCCATGTAGGCCATTTGCGCATAGTGGTGCGGGCTGGCGGGAAAAACTTGGATCGCCAAATCAAAGTCGCTGTTTGCGGACTGTGTGCCGCGTGCACGGCTCCCAAACAAAATTACTTTACGAATAATCGGATGCTGATCCGCCCAATGTACAATGGCGCCTTTGTGTTGTTCATTTAATCCGTTTTTCACCGGTAAACCCTGATTCTAGTTGTGCCAGATGCCGCGTATCTAATGGCTCAATGTGACATCTCCTAGACCAGCAGTTTGAGATCGTTGCTATCCACCTGCCCAAGATTAAGGGATGTCGGCCATCGTAATCAACCGGCGCCCTGCATAGCTTTTTAGTCCGACCCCATTGCTGCAGACCACGCCTCGCTATCAGTACTATGAATGTCAAGTATCCGTTCGTCGCGACACGCTGCATCTGCAACGCCCAGAACTGTTCCGAAGGTCCGGTCAGGGCTCAAATGGCCTGTTCAGGATCGCCGCAGAGAATGACGACGAAAGAGCCCAGTTTGACCAATGCTGCACTTGGGGCGAATGTCTGCTATTCAATTTCCTTACAACGAGGCCGTGTTTGGATGATGGAATTGAGAGTACTTGAAAACCATGAAGAATCTCGTTTTGAAAAGTTTTACCACTGGATAAAATTGCAGTTCACCCGGCATGAAGCCTGGACGCTTAAGGCCGCACGAAGAGTACCTTTACTCGCCCTATTCGCGTTCGGAACTCTATGGGTTTGGTTCTTCTTGCCAATGATCCCGTTTGGCATATTGGCCCTCGTTCTGCTTGAGAAGGCGGGGATATTTGGTGCCATTTTAAACATGGTTCTAGGGATAGGAGCTTTGGCAATCGTCGCCCCATGGTTTTTTCGTTGGTACTTCATCTGCGCAGGTTTGATGATTGGGCGCCCCAAGATGGCGCAATTAAAAGAAGATGATGTTTCGGATCGACTTGAACGACTCATGGGCCCCAAATCTGCGTCAGGGAGTGCTTGAAGGTTTTGGCCTTCTGCTCTGCTACCCAACTTTGGAGCGCCCGGAACTGGATTTTTCCGGTTCTGTCACGATGACGGGCTGGTGACGCCATCGGGATAATGCATGGCAATCGGGACGTTGTATCCGATCGCGCTGTGGGGTCTGTCCTCGTTGTAGTGTCTACGCCAATCCTCCAGCTTTTCGCGGGCATCCGCAAGGCTCATA
>WQBJ01000156.1 GCA_013032095.1 Ruegeria atlantica
GCCTGAATGAACGCATCGACGTCTATTCGAAGATGATCGAGCAACATGCCTTGCTAAGTGCAGACGCACGCCGATTGATGCGCATGCATTCGCCATTGTACTTGAACCAATGGCGTACAAATGGCTCATCATCGGACCGATCACGGCGTCAGCGATTGTCGCAACGATCGGTGATGCAAAACAGTTCCGGACCGGGCGCGATCTGGCGGCCTGGCTCGGACTGACCCCACTCAATAAGTCCAGCGGTGGCAAAGAACGTCTGGGGAAGATCACGAAGCAGGGTGATCGCTACAAGTTCCGTCGCAAGATTTTTGACGAGCGAACTTTGTGCGACAACTTCAAATATCAGGCCTCCAACAATGCATAGGCGGCTTTGTTCTACGAGTTTTCGCTGGAAAAGCATGTCCCACAAGATCATCTGTTGCGTTCGATGGGCCACTTTGCCGATCTGAGCAGTATTCGCACGCATCTCTCAGACTTCTACAGTCACACAGGCAGGCCATCTGTCGATCAGGATGCTGCTGGTGGGCTATTGCTTCGGCATCCGATCAGAACGGCGGCTCTGTGAGAAGTGCATCTGAACCTGGCGTATCGGTGGTTCTGCCGTCTCGATCTAGGTGACCGTGCCCCGGATCACTAGACATTTTCGAAGAACCGCCCCTCTCGGCAGATTGCTATGCGATCGCCTGTCGGGCAACGCGTGGCCGCTTTCGCCAGAGTGGCTTGTTGCGTCACGTGTTTGAAGCGACCGTGGCGCGATACATGGCGGAAGGTCTTGTTGGCGGTCAAGGCTTCGCCGTGGATGCCCGATTTGTAACCCGCGAGCGGTTCGAGGAAGTTTGGGAATTTGCCAAACTCTGCGCAGCCTCACCCTTCAATCAGACCGCCCAAAAGCGCCGAAAGAAGGTCGAGACGCTGTTCGCACATCTCATACGCATCCACGAGCTGGGGCGGCTACGATTACGAGGGCCTTGCAGTGTCCAAGACGAATTTATCCTTGCAGCCATCGCCCAATACCTCCGGAAACCGGCTAAGCTCAGGCCGCTGTCGCCCACCGTAGGGTGACAAGCCGCGCCAGCATTGGTCGCCCAAATCAACGCCGTAGCTCGCTAAAACACTCGAAAACGAGCGACTTTTTCAACGAAACCAGCCTTCAGTATATAATTGCTGCGTCTCAAGCCACGCACCTAAATCAGGCCGCTGTTGCGCCGGCCACGTCTGAAAATGTCATTGGAAAGCCGGACCGTGGACCCAAGTCGTCAGTGAATATCTGTTACCCTTGGTTACCTCGGCCACGCGGTGCGGAACAAAGCTTGGAAATAGCACTGCGTCGCCTTGCGCTGCGCCTGCGACTTCGAACTGTCCTGTGGCGTTCAATTCGAGGTACCCGCCGGAATAACTTGATGGATCACTGAGTTGCGCCACAAGCGTCAACTTGCGCTTAGCAGCGAAAGTACCAGCACCAATGTCGATGTGCCAGTCGAAATGTCCCAACTGACCGGCATCGTAAAAGGCGACTTGAACGCGCTCGGCAAACTCAGTGAGGTCAAATTGGAAATGCTGCCGATTGGCAGCGAGTACGGTGTCTGTCATCCGCGCAAAAACCCAACCGGCTTCACTTTCCTCGTCGAGCCAGGCAATTTGAGCGGATCGGATACTCTGGTTTTGCGGTCCACGGACCAGCCTGGCCTCGCGTAGGCCCAGTGCATTGGCCATGCGGACGATTTCCTCGCACTCCCGGTGCGAAAACATCTCCGACCATTTCAACGGTGTCAGCATCGGTGCACCTATACACAAAAGGAATATTCTCGGTCACGGTTAGCTGCATCGCGCCAATTCCTCCCACGGTACGCCGACATGGTGGTTGAACTCAGGCGCTGCAATTGCGCCACGCATCTGCCGCTTTTTTTGAGGCGGTCCATGCGGGAAAGATGAGGCAGCACGTCAGTATGTTCTTCTGAAGGATAGCTGAAGAATGCAAACTATAGGAACATTGCCCTCGTCTTCAGTGTAACCAATGGTCAATTTTGAGTTCAATCCAAATTTTCCAAACCACTGTCGCGCACAATGAAAGTAAGCGGTTCAAGCCGTCATCTACTAGGTTGTGTTAGTATTCTTTAGCGAATGTAGACCAATTTGGGAGGGATTTGTGCTCAATTTTAAAGCATTGTTTGCAATTACAGTGATAGGTTTGGGCTGTATACCCGTTGCGCCTACAGCTCAGATCGTGCGTGACGATGACGACCCAGAGACTTTCCACCAGCCTACATACGAGCCTCGAAACCTTGATACTATTAGCGGTTTCTTCGCGCCAGATGCCTTTTTTGCCGAGACCGGCCCATTGAGCATTGTATGCGCGATTCCTGTAGAGGTTTTGGTCTATGTTTCGGAAGACGAAGTGGCGACAACTGAATGGAAAGCCAGTCCAGTAGTTATTGCCAAGAAAGCCATAAAGATCCCAGAGACCACGCTTACAGCAATCCCTGCACTGAATGGATGGGCCTTGGCCTACGGCGAGTTCAACCGGAAATTTCAATGGGTTGATCCAACAGATGAAAATTACGGGTTTGGTTCCGTGAATGTTTTTGTGGACAAAATTGAAAAAACCGGTTCAGAAACAGTTGCCCATCTAAGGTCCGTACTCACGCTGAGCGATGACAAGAGGGACAAGGCCTGGAGTGGTAGGATACAATTTACCCTACTTTGCTTGGATTCCGCGCCGAGAGCTCCTGTACCTGGCCCCAATATCACTCCAACGCTACCGGAAACTGGCACCGAATAAGCTATGTCTTGTTTATCTCTTGAATACCGGCCGCATTGGCTCTGCTGCTGTCGATGACGGTCTTGCTTGGGATTCCATTTGAAGACAGCGCTTAGACAAAGAATCTGGTTGGCGCCGAAATTTCTTTGCTCTGACAGCATGAAATCAAGGGTGTTTCCCGCATTGTCGTCCGCTCAATAGAAATACATCCACTTTCCGCGGCCACACAGGTAGGTTTCGTCCATGCGCCAGGATCTCTGTGTCGTATACTTCTTCGACTGCGCGCGCCACCTCCAAAGGAGAATACTTCGTAACCCACCTGTTAAGCGTGGCATGATCGACCCGCACGCCGCGCTCGGCCATGATCTCCTCCAAGTCACGATACGAGACCGAGTAACGCAGTTAGAAGTACACGGCATATAGGATCGCATCCTTGGGGAAAGCGTTTCTTAGCCAAGCTTCTGAAACGGTGGGGGAACCCTCGGGTTATCGTAACCGACATACTGGGCAGCTATGGTGTCACTCGGAAGGCTCTGGTTCCACGTGTCGAACATCGGCGGCACAAAAGGGTCAACAACCGAGCTGAGGCGTCACACAGACATACAAGGCGACGCGAGAAAATCATGGGAAAGTTCAAGTCGCCGGGGCAAACTCAAAGATTTCTATCCGTACATGATCAGGTCGCGCCCATCTTCCGCCCCAAACGACATCGACTGAGTGGTAATTCCTACTGTCATGCTCGAGCTGATGCCTTCGGGCTCTGGAACGAATTCGCCAAACATCTAACAGCAGTGTCCCGACGGTTGGTGTAATTTTTGCCGGTAGCGCGGGCTGAGCGGAGC
>WQBJ01000157.1 GCA_013032095.1 Ruegeria atlantica
CCTCGGATTCCGGCCAGTCCAGCGCTTCCACAAATCGTGCGGACTTCCAGGCGGTGATATAGAGCAGGTCGCGCTCGTAGGCGCGCAGCGTATTGGCCGGCGTGCCGCGGATATAGAGATCGGTCAGCGCATCCTGATCCGCTTGCGACAGGGCCGGGGAGGCGGCAGGGAGATATGGGGTGGGGGGCTTCATGAGTGTCGATTTTCCCTAACTTGTAGACTCGCCTGTGTGTGATCGTGCTGATTTACAAGAGCTGATGCGGTCTTGTTTGTACCTTTAGTAGTAGACACGCACTGGGTTTGTGCCGATATGTGTTTACAAAACTGCATCTTTCAGCGCGGCAGCCTGGACCCGTGTGGTGTCGAGACAATTAACACTTTTTGCTTCAGTATTGTACCTTTAGCATCGGCTTAAAACGCCGCGCGGGGCAGGGGTTTACGGGTTATGAACCAAAGTGGTCGCGAGTCCAGTGGTTAAGGAAAACCAACAGCAGGCAAAGTTGCTGAGGCGAGTCAGAACCTGACCGCCTGAGCCGATGCGGCGACAAAATCGGGGGGGCGACCTGTGATCTGGCTGTTTCCGGGCACCATGATCTTTCCTTCGAATCTCTGGTACGCCACCCGATGCTATGACCGTCGGCACTGGCAGCGGTAAGTGGTCGAAGAGCGAAAGCCGCGGGGAGCCTGTGAGGCGGAGGGTATATTTCATGGATCCTCATTGAGCCGGAAATCGCCGATCAACGGATAAGATCGTCACCCGGAGTTGATTGGCGGCAATACGGTACCAACTTTCCGCCGGAGAGCTTTAGGAGAGGGCCGAGAGGTCTGCTGCCTCAACTGGCCCTCTTTACTGAACGAATATGGGAATTCTCTGATGCACCAGGTGACTGGCCTCGGCCACTTAACAGCAGTGAGGCTGCCAGATGATGACAATTGCTTCGAAACGGAACTGGTGTTCGAACTGATCGATGATGACTGCGTGGCCCAGATCGTCCAGATGATCTATGGCGGAGAGAGTACTGACTTCGTCCTGCGGGTGTTTCGCAATGACGATGGAAATCACTTTCTCGAAATGGAGTCCTGTTCGGACTCGGACATAAACCTGAGCGCGGATGATCTGCTAAGGATTCAGAACATCGTACGAAGCATCAACCGCAAATACGACCTGTCCGTTCGGACAGCGAATTGCCCGGCAAAGCCTTACTTCCGGCACTGAACGGGCAGGGGCGTGTCTGGAATACCGAAGTTTTTGATCGACCAATCTTTTGACTAGGCCAGCGCTACAATCAGCTTTTCTGCCGATATTATGCTTCTGGATTTGAGTAGGGCCGCGCTGTCGCTTACGGCTACACTGAGCAGCAGCTCCGATTTTCCGTTTGGCGAGGCCTTGGTCCGGCAACGGGGATAGTCTTTAGTTGACCGCTTGGGGATTTCAACCGGTTCCTTGAGCTCAATGTTACCGCCTCGGGTAGCGAAGACAGCAATGCGGACATGTTCAAATGACGATGAATTCGAAGAATGATCCGACCGTTGATGAATTGGCGGTCTCAGCGCGCTCTCTTACCGGTGGCAGCGTTCTGAGGTCGACGGAACTTATCTCAGGGGCAAAGTCGCCGGACCTATATCTGGGCGAGCAACTGATCGGTTGGCCGCGGTGGGTTATCATCAGCCACATTGATGGGGATAGCACCCAAGTAGATGGACCAACATCACGCTCGACACAGACACTTATATCATGCTGAAGAACGTGCTCGTAGTAGGCTTGTCGGCGGGTAATTTCTCATTCATCTGACCCGATTTTGCGAGGAAGTGCGGACCTGCATGTGTCCTATATTCTCATATCCGGTACAATCCGTCCCAATGGGTTGTTTCGAAAAAACAGGTGCGTTCACTGTGTCGCAAACACCAACCTGTTTGGAGTGCCGGGTTGAAGTTAAGTGTGGAAGAAGCCATTGAGCGTGCGCAACTGGAATGTGATCGGGGTAATCTCGATCTCGGCAAGAAGATTTATGCCCAGCTTGCGCAAGTTCTGCCGGACCATCACAAGCTGAAGTCCCGGGCGCTAGACAGGTTGGCGGCGCTTGGATCCCCCCACCTCACAGTGCGGCAAAAGCAGGGATTGATGGATCTACACTCAGCCGGAAAGGTCGAGGAGGCTCTTGTTGAAGCAAAAGCACTGGCGGAGGCCTACCCGGAAGACTGGTTCATTCATAACTTTTTAGGCTGCATTTTTTCTCAGTTGATTAAGCATCATGAGGCTCTTGCGTGTTTTGACCAGTCGATTGAGATAAACCCTAACAACGCCGATTGCCATGTGAATAGAGGGGAAATACTCCGCAGGCTGGAGTGCTTTGAGGAGGCGTTGGAGAGTTACGATCGCGCGCTGGAGCTTGACCCCGAGAATGTGAGTGCCCTTGCAAACCGGGGGGTGGCCTTACGCAAGCTGGGGCGCTTTGACGAGGCGTTGGAGAGTTATGATCGCGTTCTGGAGCTTGATTCCAAGCATGTGAGAGCCCTTACGAACCGGGGGGTGGCCTTACGCAAGCTGGGGCGCTTTGACGAGGCGCTGGAGAGTTTCGACCGCGTATTGGCGTTTGATCCAAAACATATGGGCGCTCTTGCGAACCGGGGCGCGGCGCTTAACAACCTGGATCGTTTTGACGAAGCCCTCGAGAGTTTCGACCGTGCGCTGGCGCTTGACCCCGGGCATGTGAATGCTCTTGGGAACCGGGGCATGGCATTTCACAAACTCGCGCGTTTTGACGAGGCGTTGGAGAGTTATGATCGCGCGGTTGAGCTTGATGAGGAGCACGTAAATAACCGGTTCAACAGATCCCTGCTGTTGCTTTTGAAGGGTCACTTTTCCCTCGGCTGGCCGGACTACGAGTGGCGATTGAAGGAAAAAGTCAACCTGACATCCCATTCGTCCGATCGTTGGCAGGGAGAAGATTTGAAGGGCAGGAGCATTGTGCTCCTGGCGGAACAGGGCCTGGGAGACCAGGTACAGTTTTGCCGGTACGCGAAGATCCTGAGCGATATGGGGGCAGCGGTGAGCTTGCAATGCGACCCCAGGCTTGTGCCCTTGATGGAGACATGCGCCGGTATTGAAACGGTGGTGGCCACGGGGCAGGACTTGCCCGCGGCAGACTATCACTGCCCGCTCCTGAGTGTTCCAGGGGTGCTCGAGGAGGATCTGTCCAGGCCCTTTGATGCCCCGTATCTGTTTGCCGACAAATCCCGTGTCGCCAAGTGGCGCAAGCGCCTGGCCGACGTGGATGGGGTCAGGATCGGGGCGTCCTGGCAGGGCAACCCGGAATTTAAATATGACGAGATGCGGTCT
Source organism: Ruegeria atlantica (assembly GCA_013032095.1). GTDB lineage: Bacteria > Pseudomonadota > Alphaproteobacteria > Rhodobacterales > Rhodobacteraceae > Ruegeria > Ruegeria atlantica_E. The sequence goes on from WQBJ01000157.1 coordinate 3,341, forward strand.
TTCCCGCTCGAGCATTTCCAGCCTGTGGGCGCTCTTGCGGATGTTTCGCTTGTCAGCCTGCAGAAAGGGGAGAAGGGGGTTTCCCAGATAGGGGGGTTCAGGAAAAGCTGCGGGGATATCATCGATCCGGAAGAGATGCTGCAGGAGGACAGCGACCTGATGGATGCTGCGGCGATCATGATGAACCTCGAT
>WQBJ01000158.1 GCA_013032095.1 Ruegeria atlantica
CTTGTCCCTTTGCTGATTTACGCGCATCAAGGCACATTTTCAGCCAAAGACAAGGCTCACCCACGAAACTGAACCGGATAGTGGCGGGAAAGAAAAGATGTGAGGCCTGATGTACCGCTTCCGCTCGAAAGACGGGACATCTCCTCCGCGCTTGGCGCACTGTAGCATAATACCCGTAGCTGATATTGGTGGATCTCGGTGAAACACCCCAGGCTTGAGCCAAAGCAGGCTGTCCTTCGAGACCTCGGCGAGCTCCAACCGCTGATGACCGGCCACGTGGCGGCGCTACAAGCTGAGCCCGATGTCCGGATCAACGGCTCGATCAGTTCGCGGGTTTTGCCGGTAGAGAGCACTGGTTTCTGTCCTTTTTCCAGAGTGAAAATCGACAGAAAAGGGAGCTTTCTTTTACTTTGATCGGTTCCGTTTCGCGAATTTGGGACCCCCATTATAAACCCAGGCGGATTCCCGGATACGAAGAACGGTGAGGGACCGGCATGGATAAGCCGCATTCAAGCGCTCCAGTGCCGCTTTTTTTGAAGGTTCCGGAATGATATGCATGATCGTATCCGATCCGTTCGCCCTGAATGTGATCTCGAAATAAGGTTTTTCTATACGCATTCCGCAAACATATTCAGGATTTGAAGTATCCAGGATTCCAAGGGGTTTGACTGAAAACAATAAATGGTCTTAGAGGGTTAAGGAACTCTCATCGCATGGCACTTCACCTCAAACATGAAGCTTTGCGCATCGTCAATCAGTCCGTTTCGGGGAAGCACAACATACCTAATACTACAGTTGCGGTTTTTCTTTGCCTCTGATTCACTGGCCAGGATATGTTTATCCGGAGGTTTGGAGATGACGGTTTCAGCGTATGCGGAAAGACTTTCTGACTGGCGCAAGTCTCTGGAAGATTTGAAGTTGTTTGTTGCTCCGGCCTTTCGGCGTGTTGAACAGCGGCGGACAGCAGACGCCTTCATAGACGGCTTGCTGTCGGGGGCTGAGCGCAAGACGGGTTGGATGCTTTCGGAAGAAGCCGGTTTTGACAAGCCGTATCGGATACAGTCGCTGCTGGGGCGCTCGTCCTGGTCCGCCGATGCGCTGTGTGACCTTGTCCGCAAATATGCCGTTGACACTCTTGGCGATCCTGAAGGTGTTCTTGTGGTGGACGAGACCGGATTTCTTAAGAAGGGTGAGCATTCCGTTGGGGTCGCGCGGCAGTATTCGGGCACGGCCGGACGGATAGAGAATTGTCAAATCGGGGTATTTGCCTCTTATGCGAGCCGCTGGGGTCATGCGCTGATCGATCGGCAACTCTATCTGCCGAAGGCGTGGGCGGAGAATCCAGGTCGCCGTGCCAAAGTCCATGTCCCAGAGGATGTGGAGTTTGCCACCAAACCGCAGATGGCCCGCGAGATGGTATCCCGTCTCCTTGATGAGGGCATCCCCTGCGCCTTTGTGTTGGCCGACGCAGTCTATGGGTCCGACAGCGGGTTCCGGCGCATGCTGGAGCAGCGCGGTCAGTCCTATGTATTGGCGGTGAGGTCCACACATACGCTGCGTCTTGTCGAGGACGGTCACTTCATCCAGACCGATCCCGCCACCCTCATCGAAGAATTGGGCGCCAAAACCTGGCAAGCTCATGCCGCAGGTGAAGGGGCAAAAGGGCCGCGCCTTTACGAGTGGGCACGTCTGTCTATAGGCAAACAGAGCAAAGACGGGTTTGTCACATGGGTTTTGGCGCGCAGAAGCCGTCATGATCCCACCTCTGTCACCTATTATTTTGCCTACGCACCAGCCAGTACCACCTTGGCGGAACTGGCCGCTGCAGCCGGGTTACGCTGGACTATTGAAGAGTGTTTTCTCAGGGCAAAGGATGATCTGGGCCTGGACCATTGCGAGGCCCGGTCCTGGCATGGCTGGCACCGGCATATGAGCCTTGTGATGGCGGTTGGTGCCTTTCTGACGAAGCTCAGCGCTGAACAGCGTCGGGGCCTGTTCGGGAAACCGAACAAAACGAGTCCGCGAGCAAGCCCCAGCACATAAATCTTCTGTCAGCAGAAATATATATTACGGCGAACTTTCCTTCGACCGCCGAAATCCTCAGATTGATCGCCCGTCTCATTCTTCGAACGACCCCTTCAGATGCCTTCATTCTCGGATGGTCTCTCTGGCGAAGAATGCACCAGGCCGCAGCGGCCAGAGCCCATCGAAAATACGCGCCAACCCGCAACTGTAGTATTAATCTCTCGGAATCGCGCGCCTGCCCGCGCAGGCCTTTATGGCATTGACGAGCCGGATAAACGTAGCTTTTGACATAATTCCATAGACGTAATCGCCTCCTGGCGCAGTCTGCGCAAGATCGTATCCCGGCCAATCGAAAGAGTTGATGTCTCGCAAATTGATCCAATGTTCTTCGGAATCGAGACCCATTTGCCTGCACTCCGTTGAGGTAAGCTTCAGATAGTGATTGGCTTGCCCGGGGCTGGGTGGCGCGTGGCTGATCGCAACTAGGCTCACCCGGGTTTGCACCTCCTGCCGGGAAACAATCACGATCGCGGCAGGATGAGGTTTGCTGGCATTCTCCATCCCGGCATCGGCTTGCTCCCGAAACAGGAAGTCGTAGCCGATGACCAGACCAGGCCTCGGTTTTGGAAGAGCCATTTGTCAGTCTTGATCGTCGTAAGTTGCCACAGCTTTGTCCAACGCTTCAAAGAAGGCATCGTCTGCATCTTCGATTCGGGTCAATTCACGTTTGCGCCGCCGCAGAAGTTCGAGCTCTTCCATAACAGATGGAGAGATAAAAGCACCAACCGTGCGCTTATGACTACAAACTGTAATCATCCCATGTTCACGTACATCTTCTTTCATTTGAGGGAAGTTACGCGCAAACTGGGTTGCCTGGACTTCTACCGTGCTCATGGGCATTCCTTTCCTTTATATATGTAAAATACGTAAATTACGCAGAATATCAAGTGCGGACCCTCGAAAGTCGTTGAAATCGGGTTATTTATGTTCGTTCGCGACATCGGCACTGCCTGTTGAAGCCGACAGCTTCATTTGTGCAGTGCTGCGTTTCTAAACCCTGATCCCTTATTGCGGGGCTTGAGTTGCACGGCGAACCTATTTTTGCCTTGGGTCAGTATTGGTCAGTTCAGCCCTGCGTTCAGGAACAGTGGTCGAACAGTGTTGATCCAATACAGTTGACGTGGGTTGCCGGTCGGGGGAGCAGCGATGGGTTCATATGGCGTGGAGGAGCGGTGCGGAGGCTGGTCGGATCAGGCTAACACTCTGATATTCATGTGGAAAATGGGTGTTTGTGAGAAGAATGTGATTGCACTTGCGCGTGCCGAGGAGTATAATCAGTTCACAGGCCTAAATTTCGCTTTAACCGCAGTCTGGCGTCGCCAGTGTCGGGAACGCCTATGGCGTGTGCGGCGGCTGCAAGACCATCGACATTTGCTTGCCGCAAAGAGGCGACGCTACGGCGAACCCCATCTTCCTCACGATCAGGACAAGTACGTTCCA
>WQBJ01000159.1 GCA_013032095.1 Ruegeria atlantica
TCCCTGGACTACGAGACGCAATCTTCTTACACGATTTCCGTGACGGCGACGGATACCCCTTAAAGGGCAAGGAAACCTGCTCAGAAGATCGTGAAATCGTCCGCGCCCAGATCGAGATCGGGTTTCAGGCACGCAAACAGGATCGCATCGGCCTCGCCGGTTCCATCTGCGTCGTAGTACAACTCACCGGTCGTGGTGTTGTAGATCAGCCGGTCATCTGCATCCACTGCTACCCCTGTCTCATTAGCAGAGAAAATTCCTTCAAAGGATGTTGTGGCATCCAGACCAAACACATCCGCATCCAGACCAATCTTATCTTCGCCCGTGACAAAATCCTTGATCTTGTCCACGTTGCCGTTGCCCAGTTCAGTGTTGAACACAAACGTGTCCGAACCGCCTCCACCCTGGAAGGTGTTTCTCTCCACTGAGCCTATGAGGATATCGTCATATTCCGACCCGCGGACTTTTTCAAAGCCGCTGATCGCATCATCCTCAGCATCACCACCCGAGGCGGTGTTGGCACCTATATCTACCTGGACCCCTTCCGAAGAATGGCGGTAATCCAACCGGTCGATGCCCGCACCGCCGTCCAATGTGTCGGCACCTGGGCTTCCGATCAGTACGTCTCTTCCGTCTGTGCCTGTCTGGATGTCGTTGGAATCCGTACCGAGGATTTTTCCAGAATGTCTTGCCATTTCACCCTCCACATTTGTCAGGAGACATAATCACCCGACAGAGGATGCATTGATTGACGTCATAACATAGTGACACATTTGATTTTGAGGTTTATAGTGTCGCATTTGGAAGACCGGAGCCCAACCTCGGTACAATCTGCGAAACTGTCCGCTTCATTGATTGCGCATTCCAGACGTATCCTGCCAATCCAAATACAGGAATGAAAAGCCAATCCAGAGCACCAAAGGTAATGTTCAAGATAAGTAACAAACCGAGCGGAAAGAACCCAAATACAGGATCAGGTCGGATAAAGATATCGACAAATCAGGGAACACGCTTCACTTCATTGCTCCCCTTTGTTCGATTGACGCCACCCGTGGAGAATAGCGTTAGAAGACCCTGAAGCAACGATGCCGTGCATAGCCAGATGGGCAATGAGAAGCATTTCAAAGGTCGCGGCGCGTGCCAGAATATCTCCGAACGCCTGCAGACGGGCCTTGTCTTTACTACTCATGGTCAACCCTGCTGATTTTCTTGTGATGTTCTGCTCCTAGGGCGATGAGTAGAGCCAGAAGAGACTCTGAAGTTCAGGTTGGCAATTTTAACGCGTCAAATTCGGGAAAGCCTGTTTTCGTCATCCACCAATTCGAGTTTTGCGCCAGAACCTGTCCATCGCCACAGGACAATGTTGAGATTTGCCTCGGATGTTCCAAGCGCAAAACTTCGGACAAGCAAACCAACAAAACCCGATGCGAACAGTTCTTTTGCGAAACTCTGTGTTGGCACCCGTTGACTATCAAGCATTGCGGAGCGCCAACCTGGATCTGCGAGTGCCTGAACTGTCATTCCAAAATCCTTGAGTGCGGCCACGTCGCATGTATCAAAAACAGGACCCAGATCAGCACGGTAAGCGACCAGTGTCGTCGGTTGCAGGTCGCCAACCTGATTGGCCTCGCGCAAAGCGGTTGCTGGATCAAAAGCCGTGTAAAGGGCAGGGGTGCCTTTTGTATTGAAACGTCCGCCATAGAGTTCTGCGCCGCGGCCCGACAATGGTTCGCGCGCATAGACCGGGTTCAGCGCACGATAGAGTGGCCCGATATAACGTCCGTCTTTCAACGGCATCAGGCGTAGACACCCGCATCGACTGCATCGATATACTCAAGCACCTGCTGCGCTTTGCCTTCCCGCACAAGCTGCATCGCGGTGCGTCCATCGAAGCCGGACAGGGGTTCGGACCGATACCAGGCATAGGCCATGAGTTCAGACCCGAACCGTGGCTGTACCTTGTTCAGCACTTCGACCAGTTCGCGTAGACGGCGCTGTGTTTTATCGGACTGAATTCGGGTACGCCGCTGAAGGGCATCTTTTCCAAGGCCAACGGTCAACGCAACCTCTTCGGATGAGGTGCGTAGGATCGCTGCGATCTTTTTGGGCTCAAACAGCCCGCCTTCGGCGAATTGAGCGATTTGCATCGGGTTTCTTTCAGTGTCTGTGATTATTACAGTATATAGCGTCACTATCACCGAATTGCAAGTTGGTGTCAGATTACAAGGCGGGCCTTGTCTTTATTGCTGACGTTGCCGCTCCTTCGGATCTCTTGATGTCCTGGCGCGCAACGAAATCAGGCTGGCATTGAGGCGGAGGGTATCACTTGCATGGCGCCTGGTCATCTCGACCAGCACGCCGCCGGGAGATCGGATGGGCGTTTCGGGGTGGAACCGGTTGCGATCGATAACAATAATGCAGAGCGCAGCTTTAGCATTGCCCATTTCAGCAACGGCATCGTCATAGGCGGATCTGCGTATGCCAAGCGGAGCCAGCCGATCGATAGACGCATGGACAATATCCAGCGGGGCAGGGGACGACATTTTGATCGGTGACACCGGTAGTGACACGCTCGACGGCGGCGCATAGGATGACCTGCTTTACGGTGCGGAAGGGGCGGACAAATTTGTTTTTTCCGGAGATTTCGGTCGCGACCGTATTATGGACTTCGGGGCGGGTGACGTGATTGTTTTCGACCAGGTGGACGGTATTTCGTCTTTCGCCGATCTGTCCGGGAATATCTCCGACAACGGGTCCTATGCAACGATCTACCTGCAGTTCGACCGGCTGCTGCTTCTGGACGGGGTGCTTGCGACCGATCTGACGGCGGATGATTTCTCATTCATCTGACCGGGCTTTCACGAAGGAGTGCCGGCACCGATGGCGGAATTGAAGTTGAGCGTGGAAGAGGCGTTTGATCGTGCGCGGCTGGAATGTGAACGGGGCAATCTCGAGCTTGGCAGAAAGATTTATGCCCAGCTTGCGCAAGTTCTGCCGGACCATCACAAGCTGAAGTCCCGGGCACAGGACAGATTGTCGGCGCTCGGGTCCCCCCGCCTCTCCATGCAGCAAAAGCGGGGATTGATGGACCTTCAGTCAGCCGGGAAGGTCGAAGAGGCTCTTGCCGAAGCGAAAGCACTGGCGAAGGCCTATCCGGAGGATTGGTTCATTCATGACGTCCTGGCATCCATGCTGTGGAAGTCAGGTGAGCCAGAAAAGGCTCTTGCGTGTCTTGACCGGGCGATTGAGCTGAACTCTGGCAATGCCGATAGCTACGCAAACAGAGGGTTACTCCTCCAACAACTCGGTCGTTTCGAAGAAGCGCTGGCGAGTTTCGACCGCGTGCTGGAGCTCGATCCAAAGCATGTTGACGCTCTTGCAAACCGAGCGGTGATACTTCACATGTCAGCGCGCTTTGACGGTAATGCTCCGGCGGAGGCCGTCTATCTTGTTTGATTATCCGGGTTTACGATTTG
>WQBJ01000016.1 GCA_013032095.1 Ruegeria atlantica
TCGATGCCCTGAATATCCCCAGACCGGCCTGATAGCCTGATGTCGTCACACAAATGCGATTCTCGTGTTAATAATTTCAATCACTTACGCGATTAACTGTCGAACTCCGGGTCCTCGACACAAGCCATCCACTGGTCGTGTGTCACTTCATTTCGCCCCATCGCGACGGGCATATCAATCCTAACCGGGTGCAATGGCCCTTCATGGTGCGCAATGTATGGGGCTTCGGGAGTGGCTTCGCGCATACCTCCATCCGCCCAATAGGTTTTATTTCGAGATTCTCCGGGCGGCCCTCCCATAAGGAATTCACCTAATGGCAATGCGATCATTTCAGGACAAACATCGCATTCCTGAAACATCTCCAACGGCGCAGCCGTGGGGTCATTTTTCAGGATGGATTCAGCCAGTACGGGAAGAGAAAAAAGGCCAATCAGACCCGCAACAAGTATCGGTTTATTAGGCTACACAGAGTAATTCCCATTTTTAAAACATTTTTAAGAGACAATCTCTCATTAATTATTCAATTGCTAGGCTTCAGACACGTTGATCTACAGCCGGAATAAGACGGTTGCGGCAAGAGTGATTGCTTACAGAATGGCTGTGGGCATCGCCCGCTTTGGGCTCACAAAAGTAAATCGAAAGTTCTCAATGGGGAGCGAATATTGGCTGTGTGGACAAAGCTATTATTCCCGTCGGCCTTCTTTTTTTTACTTCTGTATTCATTTACGGTCGAAGAATGGACAACGAAGTGCTTCGATACACCAGCCCCGACGGTCAGCAATCCCTGATTTTGGATGACGATGGCAAAACGGGTTATGCCTACCTGCTTGATGAAAACGGGAAAGTTACGGCAGACTGCTGGCTATACAACCGCAGAGCAGCACCCGTTGAGAATGAATGGAAGTTCTCTAAAAACATGCCATTTGCAAACTCTGCCGAATACGTGCAGCCTGAATTTTCCGGCGGCTTCAATCCGCCCAAAAGTGATGGCGAATTGAGTGTGGGCTGGATCGAACAAGGCGCGGAACTGTTCATTCGAGATCGTTTGTTCGCACGTCTCGTCGCTGGGTCAAAACCGGGTTGGTCACGCTTAGCAGCAAAAGACGGACCTTTGGCACTTATGCTATCCGATTGAACAGTTTGGGCTCAAACGGGACATTCGGCGTTCACAAAGAGGAGCGGAGACAGTGTCAGCAAAGAAGCTATCGATCGCATTGAAGGTGAGTTTAGGAATCTTTCTTCTGCTCGCGTTTTCGTCGCCAGTGTATAGGGAGGTGTTCGCGGTAACCTCCTTGGTGCTTGGCATGGCCGCCATTAAATGGGCCTGAGATCGAGATAGTTAGTTTCAACAATAAGTAGCAACAGTTGGCAGCCAGAGACAGATACAGCGTTTATGTGAAGTGCGATGAATGCGGATCGGAAGGTCGAATTGACGTTTTGGAAAGCCATTATCCATTTATGGAGAAACTGGGTTTTTCTGTCGATAGAGTAGTTGGCCCCTTCACGGTTTTCGGAAAGCAAGAAACGTCATCTACCACCGATGCTAATTGCGAACTTTGTGGTGCCGTATTTAAGAGCGACGGTTCACATTAAGGAGAAGAATTTGAGGAACTTCCTCTTATTTTTGACCGGGTATGACTGCTCAAAGCCCAATGAAAGGCGAGAGATAGCCAAGCTTTTCCGTTCTCTAGGCGTGGGTGTGCTGTGCGTGATCATTTTGCTAGTTTTCAAAGATCAGTTTTTGTACCTCACCAACTTTGAATATTAACAATAAGGAGACGACGTCCGCTATGCGGACTTAACCGTCATTCGCTGCAGCGCGCAGGAAGTCCGCTACTCTGAGTTTCTCATTTTGCTCTAATGTCAAATGTGAAGATGATTTCGGTGTCCATTGCTGTAGGTAAATGGGAGCGCTTGAGTTGGAGAAGAGGCTCCTCATTTGGCAATGCCCATTCAAGAATGCCCTGGATATCCAAAAAGACTTGCCCCGCGGTTAGAACATTCGAAGCTATCTGACACTAAACGAGCAGTTCTGCGCGGTGGTTTCAATTTGAGGCAATTCGATGCCTTTGTCTTCAATTGACGTGGTACTTAGTCAATATTCGCATCAGGTCGGCCTGCCTCGTTGTTCCAGTTTTTAACATAATCGATTTGAATTGGGTTCGAACCGTATGGACAGAGAGGGCTTGTTCCTCCGCGATCTGAGAAATCGTTTCTCCAGTAGCAAAGCGTAGTGCAGCTCTGGTCTCGGCCGGAGTAAGGCCGAACGCCCGAGCAAGCGACTTCCCAGAAAGTTTACCTGGCTTAACCGGGTCAGATATCAGAACAAGCGCACCTGTTTTCGCCCGATCCCAGAACGGCTCGCTACTCGGCAGTGCGGACACCGTGACCAAGTAAGCCGGTAAACCGCTTGGGCGACCCACTGACATTTGGCCACCACTTAGCAAATGTTCGGCTTCAGAAGAACGTGTGGCAGTGGCTAGGAGACTGTTAAACTCTCTTTGATCTGCTTCGGACGAACAAATTACGTTTTCTTGCCAAAAGCCCAGCCCATCATTAAGGCGCACAATATTTCGTGCTAACTTATTGATCGCTGTGATGTTGCCTTGGTCTCCAACAACAATTGCTGCCTTGTTCGCGTTCTCAAGGGTTTCGACAAACCGGTCCATCTGTAGATCTGAGCCGGCGAGTTCGTAGCCCATTTGGGCCGCCAGCCGGAGTTCCGCCGCGACAGTTTCAAGCCGCCGGACATCTTCGCCCGAGACAGGGCCCTGAGAACTGTCCTTGAGGAACCAAAGATGAGCATCGGAGTCCGGCCGAAGCAGTAGACGCAAACCCAACCGATAAGTCGCGTTGTAGCGCGTAGCCCAATCATAGAATGCGCTTTTTTGAATCTCTTCTGGGGAAATGAAATCTTGATCCTTTATTATGCTCCAGCCTGGATTATTGGCCGCATAAATTACAGGCTCGCAGACATCGACCACCTCAGCGAATTCATCCACTGCTTCCGTGGCATTGAGCGGTAGGTTTCGAAGCATTTCTTTGGTTCGCGGATTTATTGAAATAAGATGCAGATCTGAGCAACCTACATACTTCTCTAGAGCGCGCATGACTTCCGGCCATGACCCCGGATCCAACGCCGTTTTGGGAAGAATGCTCCTCAAATGGTCCAGTTGCTCAGTCACTTTGCAGCCCCCCTTGTAACATCTGCTCAGTGCACTTTGGTTTACTGGGAGAACTGCAAAATCCGCGTAGAACTCCCGATATCATCGCTCGCAATCAACTGCACGGCGAAGTCTAAGAAAATAGTCAAAATTACCAGAAACATACCTCATTTGAGGTATGACAGCAAACTTCCTCAGATAGATAATTGAACGGCCTAGAAATCCGCAAAGAGATTTCGGGCGTGAATTTACTATTGCTTGGGGGTTATTATGGCGCGCTCAATCACATTCATCATTGATGGTAAAGTGGACACGGAAGTCACTGTTACCGAATTAAATGACGGCTCTCTTCAATTTGATCTTCGGGTGCTTGAAACCGGCAAAAATGGTGATCTCCGTGCACTCTTTTTTGACCTTAAGGGGTTTGATGCCAACACTGATGGTTTGAGTGTCGCCTCTACTGATGAGTTCTCCGGGGATGTAACCGATCATGCTTTTGGGGAAGGCGGTGTCAACAACCTCGGGCGAGATGCCAACGTAAGGGGCAATGTTACCAGAGAGTTTGGCAAGTTTGATGTCGGCGTGGAATTTGGAAGGCCGGGATTTCGGCGCGACGACATCCAGGAAACCAGTTTTGTGCTCTCGTATGAGTTCGGCGATTTGTCTCTCGACATGCTGAGCATGGCAGACTTTGGAATTCGCTACACGTCCGTGGGCAATTTTGGTAGCAACTTTAGATTTCGAGATGACAAAGCCGGGGCAGTTTCAGGAGGAGTTGCCGAAAACGACGACTTGGCCGTGACGGAAAACGAAATGGCTAGCGTCAATATTCTGGCTAACGACACAAATGGCGGCACCAATTTGGTGTCCGGTGTGGTCGATGGAGATGGTGCTGCCTTCACAGCGACAACTGCTGGTTTTGAACACACTATTGTAGTCAACGGGTTAGAGCTGGGCGTAATGACGATCAGCTCAGACGGCATCGCAAGTTTTGATGCCAATGGGGCTGATGCGGTTTCGCTTGAAGACGGCGAACAGTTAGCTTTTTCCGTATCCTACACGACGACCGCAACAGATGGGTCGCTGGCGACAGCGCAGGTTGATGTGACAGTGACGGGCGTGGCTGACGGGCCGGAAATTATCCTTGGAACCGACGATAACGATGTCATCGAAGGGCAGGGAGCCAACGAACTTTTGACCGGTATGGCCGGGCATGATGTGTTCATTTTTAACGATGTCCAACAATCGACGATCACCGACTTCAACCAGGACGGCAATGATGTTGCCATCCTAAAAGGCGTGGCCACTACGACAACTATGGCTGACATCCAATCTGCGGCGTCACAGGTCAACGGAGATGTGGTGATTGATCTGGCTTCGCTTGGTGGCTCTGGTCAACTGACCCTGCAAGGAAAACAGCTGTCAGATCTGGATTTCACAAACGAAGGTGTAGATTTTGCCTTTGACCTCGGTTCAGGCACTCCGGGAGAGATGGAATGGGCTGACCCAATTCTACAATTGGATCCGTCATTTGATTTTGGAACTGTATTTATAGGCTCGTTCGTAAACACTCCGCTTCAAATCACCAACTCCGGCGACACTGATATTATCATTCTGGCAGAGGAAGGAATGGATGAACCATTTGGGTTCCGTCGACTTCCCGACGGAACTGATCCTGGTTTTCCGGGCATCAATGGAAACTGTGGGTTCGTAATAGAGGCTGGTGAAACCTGTGAAATATTCCTTGAATTTCGGCCCACGACAATTGGTCAGTACGAAGACGAATTCGACCTCCTGTATTACGACGGTGCGGCCTTCAACACACTGGAGCTTGAGCTTTTTGGTGCCGGAAATTAACTTGCCAATTTCCTATCATTCGAAGGGGCAACATTGGCTGGACCTCTGCCATAGGGGTCCGGCCAGTCCGACCGGCAAATGACCGGTGGTATAGGCCCGAGGTTCTTCTTCAGTGCAGATTCTGAAATATTCGACTTTCGTGTACAATTCCCATGTCAATGAAATTAGCTAGTGAGAGGTGTTATGCGTGCGCAGGACTATCACGATTTGACACTCGCAGCCTATCGTGCCGGCTTGGACGGCTCCCGATGGCAGAGTTTCGTGGACCTCATTGATGAGAAACTCGACGGCGTTTATGTGAGTATTTATGGGCACGACACCAAGGGGAATGTCCTGCCGCAACTCATTACTACCCGTTACTCCCAAGACGACCTGGAACAATACCAGAACTATTACGCGGAAAAGAACTTGTTCATTCCAGTGTTAATGCGCCAACCACTCTTGCGCATTGAGAGATCCGAGGTTTGGATCGAAGAAGGCCGACTGCGAAAGTCTGAGTTCTACGATGGTTTCTTACGACCTCTCGAAGATATTGGCACCGGCGGAGGCGGAGTTCTGTTTAATGATGGAGAACGCCTCCTAATCATGTCGGGCCAGGTGCGATTCCAAGATCAAGATAAAGCGGACAAGATGATCGACCTTTTTAGAGTCCTTGCTCCGCATGTCCAGCAGGCCTTCGAAATGCGACAAATGCTGCATGGGAAAACCTTGTCCGGCGCTGGTTACCGGGCTGCGTTCGAAGAAATCTGTAACGCACTCGTCCTGCTGGATGTCGATGGCAGAATTTGCGACTGCAATCGCAAGGCCGAGGAACTTTTTGCGACCCACGACGTGATCGCTCTGGACTCCTTCGGTCGACTACACTTTCAGGATCATCTGGAGAACAACCAATTCAGAAAGCGTTTCCTGGAAATCGCGACCAGCGGAGTTCCCAAGTCGGTCTCTGCATTTCTGGTGGCGGATAACACAGGAAATATCAAGGTCGCCCGATTGACCCCAATCGAACACGAGCCAGCGTTCGACGAACCGATTTTGGATTTCATCGGAACCCGAAAACCAATTGCGTTGCTGTCGATCAGGTCGTCGGACAAAGACTCGGTCAACGTCGCGGATGCTTTGCAAACGGCGTGCAAGTTAAGCACTTCAGAAGCTAAGTTGGCTGAGGCGCTTTTTTCAGGGTCGAGCTTGAAAGACTATTCCGAGCAGATATCGGTGTCTATCCACACCGTAAGAACGCAACTGAAGTCCGTGTTTGCGAAAACGGGCACTAGCCGTCAGGGAGAACTCATCGTTTTCATCCACAAGATAACGAACTGATTTATCACTACTATTGGGTCTGATCAATGAAGTCCTTGAGGAGAGTCAGCCATTCTTAGTTCACGCAGAAATCGACACTAAGGGCTCAGAGCAGTCATCCGCCGACTTCTGACGGGCTTTCGGCTCTCCTCGACGTGATCAACGGCGGCTGTGCAGACAAAGGCGCCTTTGGCTGTGTTATTGTCTGGCACCATTCAGCCGATCCCGCTGTCTCTCATCTCCAACGGCCTCAACCAGCTAGTAGAAAGCTAAACCTAACATCGAAATATGTCCTCATTCTTTGGAGAAAAAAGACTCGATGGAAATTGATCTGCGCACAACGTCTCTGGGCAATGACGCCCCCGCAGAGGTATTTCCATCCCACATTGCCCACGCATAATCATCTGGCAATGAATGGTATCTCGTCTCATTCAAGACAAAATCAATCTCTGAGGTTTGGATGCGTGTGTTTTTCACAGACCACAGTTCAAAAGGTGATCGGTAGTCTCCAGCAACATTGAAATGAGAGTTTTTACCGCGTTCAACGCTGACCTGAATGGACGAGCACAGATCACTTATGTTCACTTGGAACTTTTTGTTCCACTCGTTGTCCCTGTGTCCAACAAAAACGTCAAAATCGCAAGCCTCGTTAAAATTACACCCTAAACTCGTTGATAACTGAAATGAGGGAAAACCTGTGACGGACAGCTGCCTGAAGTCTCCGTCCTCGCGAACATGGAAAGGTACATCATCACAAATCTCTTCGGCGGCAACTGGGAAACAAGAAACACCAAACCCCAAAATTATTGCTACAAATGGTGAAACAAGCACGAATGGATTTCGAGACATTTTTACGTATTTCCTGACAGAAAAAATCGCTGAGATAATCTCCTAAGACGCTGTAATACTGCGGCGATCAAGTCAAGGCAGACCCGGCCTATGGTTGTTTCGGGTGACGTCAGCAGAGGTGAGCCCGCGAATGCAATTGCAGCGTTCTGTTTGCCCGAAACTGCTTAGGAGCTGCCGTATGCACTCGCAGAAACCTGTTCTAAGGGCAACGGCGGCTTTGGGCTCGGTGCGGTCATTCGTCTGACTATAGCGAATGTCCATTTTGCGGACAAAGCGGACTTTCACGCGCCTTAAACCAATGACTTTACCCGTCACATAGCACTCACTCGCTGTTCTTGTATGAAATACTACTTTTGGCTGATCGCTCAACAGAGGGCTGAAGTAATTTTTCTGGGCAGCTTAGGTTTCGCTGTGAACACACGTCGACAACTTTTTAATTGGCAGCTTGAAAAAACAGCTCGTATCCCACAAGCATTCAGAAAATCAATGCTACTTTCGTGGAACACTTGATGACGGAGTTTTTGACTTAAGTGACAAAGTTTAAAGGATTATGATGCGCCCAGTCGTATTGTTTTTTTCGCTGGTCTTCTCGGTGATTGCTGGAACTACTCAAGCTCAGAGCGTCATTCCTCTTTCTGAGAAAGGCGGATTATTTGCAGCCTATGTGGTTCCGAGGGATGACTTCGACCGTGTGGACGTGCAGTTAATTGTTCTGTCGGGGGAGTATGATGATCCGGAACCATCCGGCACGGCTCATTTAACTGAGCACTTGGCCGCGTTTTCAGCGGACGCCACAATACTCAGAAAGCCCCGCGAGCGCGATATCTATGCGACAACGCATAACGTATCGACGGTATACACGAATTCCGGCGTACCTTCTGACATAGAAATGTTGTTGCAACTGTCTCGGGCCGTTCTTGACACGCCATCGCTGCCGGCAGGATTTGCGGAAAGCGAAATTGATATCGTTCAACGAGAAACACAGTTGCGCGAAAGACAGTCTCCGCTCCGCTGGCTCCGAAGAATTGCGCTTCAAAACCTCTACGGCACTCTGCGCGGTCGGGCAAATAACACCATTAAAGATCTTCCCAAATTGAACCTTGAGAAGGCCTTTCAGTTTCATGAAACACACTATGCGCCATCCAATGTGACGTTAATCGTGTCGGGGAAAATTGAACCAGAAAAAGCCGAAGAACTCGTTGCGCGTACATTTGGGGACACAGAACCTTCTGAGGCGCCTCAGAAACCCTGGTTGGAGCACAAACCGGATCCCGAGTTCAGGTTTATCGAACGCATCAGGTCGGACAAGCTGGCGCATGACACAGTCCAGTTTGCGAAATTCGTGGACTTCCAAGATCGGTCAACCAGCATTGATATGCAGGGCGCATTTTTCATCGCCAGCGATATTTTGAAAGAAAGGCTCTACAAGGTCCTGTATTATCAAGACGAGCGCGTTTTCAGCGTCGACGCTGACTGGTTTCTTGCCAAGAATGCTGACTTAGAACTTACCATAGATTTGCACTTGATGCCCGGTTTCAGCTTGGACGCGGCGCACAGCCATCTGACGGAGACTTTGGCCAATTTGTTGAACGAACCGATCACCAGGGATGAAATCAATCAAGCGCGCCAGGCGCAGGTCGTCGCGGCCCGGAATGCCACGCGCCGACCCGTAGCGTTTTTATCATTCCTGAAGAATGTGGCTTCTGATGGCTTCCCCCCTATCACCCCGTCGGTATTTGTCGACATCTTGAACGATACAACAGATCAGGACGTTATTGATTTTGCCGAAAAGGTCATCAAGCCAGCAGCGACATCTGTCGTGCTGGCCGAAAAAGCAGAGTAACATGCA
This sequence comes from Ruegeria atlantica, assembly GCA_013032095.1. GTDB lineage: Bacteria > Pseudomonadota > Alphaproteobacteria > Rhodobacterales > Rhodobacteraceae > Ruegeria > Ruegeria atlantica_E. The sequence goes on from WQBJ01000016.1 coordinate 9,016, forward strand.
AACACTTAGAGGCCGTTTCATTGCCACTCTCTTTATGGTTCTCAGCCTGCTGTCTGCTCAGCCGGTCCGGGCAGAGCTGATCGCAACGACTGGTGATGCGAATATTGCTTTTCTGACGCCTCTGAAGAACGGCATTTCGGAACTTACCTTGGTTTGGCCGATTGATCGACCGACAACAGAACGGGTTGCCGCCTTGCGTGCTGGTCTCGCAAGCGTCGTGTCAGGAGGAACATCAAGCCGTTCCTCCCACAAGATTGCTAAGTACAAGCAGTTGAAGGGGATCAGGCATTACGTCGAAACAAGTCGCCATAATCTGATGCTCACTGTCTCGGCGCCAAACGAAGTCTTTCCAGAGACCCTCGTCCACCTCGAAAATCTCTTGCTTGAGCCGGAATACTCGGACGGCTGGTACGCAAGAGAGCTGCAGTATACCAGCCCTACCAAGTCTACCAGGACCAGAAGGCCAGAGCATGTTCTGAATGAAGTGGCGGATTTCCTGGAGTACAAACCTGATGAAGCGGAAGCCGAGGTTGGGTATGGCAAATTTCGTTTCGGCCAGCCCATTCAGGCAATCCTAAGATCTGGAGATCAAGAAGTAGAACGCCGCACCATTCGACTGGTCAACAAGCTTCCCCGCCCGAAGGGAAAGTGGGACTTGCCTTTCGCAAAATGGGCTGAAGCGTTGATGGGCTCGAATGAGGTAGCCTTCACCCTTCCGACGGGTGTCATTCACTTTGCCGATCCCGACTCTACCGAGATGTTGATCCTTTTTGTCAAAGCTGAAGAGTTTGCAGATGAGACTGACCAGGTTGGGACAAATGTCTTGGTGGATTATATTGGTGCCAACCAAGGGTCCGAGATGTTTCGGATCATCCGCCAGGAAATGCGCGCGGCTTACGATCCACGCTCAGACTTCGTTGTCATGGGTAAGAAGAAGGCGATTATCTCACTAAGTGCGACAGTTGAGGCGGTAAGGTGGCCCGAGATTCATGAGAAAATAAGGGGCATTTACCAGAGTGTCCGCAGCGGGAAGATTGAACAGGAAGGTTTGGAGATTCAGTTCGGTCAGTTGGACCGGACTTACTATAGCGAGTTTTTCACTGAGCCTGTCTGGGGAACGCGGCAATACCTGCACGAGTATCCCGAGGGTGCAGACGGTACTATCGAAATTCCGCTTTTCGGTGTGTTTCAAACACTGTCGTTGGAGAAGACGGCCGCAAACTCACATGGGCTTTTGCCGCCTTTGGAGGATTTCCTTCTCATTCTGATCGGAGGAGGAAACTCCCCTTCGGACACCATGCAGTCACAAGGTTATTGTTCGCTGCCGAAAAGCACGCCCTTAAGGTTTTGCCTTGATGTTCTTTCCAACGCTGAAAACTTATAGGTGAAACGCAGTTGTAGTTCTAACGGCAGACTAGCCTATGCAAAGCTAATATTCCGTTCAAATCAGCCAGAAGGGTTTAGAGCAGCTTCCCGCAATTTGGGCTCACTGCAGCCGTTCTCTGCGGCACGGTCATACCAGTGCTATGAGCTCTGAACTGCCGTCGATCACACTTCGGTTTTTTGCAAGTGCGGCACGTAGCGAACCGCGTATTCCGGACGTTTGGAACCAAGTGGCAATTGGCAGGTGAGCGGAAGAGCTGTCATTCTCGTCCAACCTTCGGATGACACGAGAGCCCCAAAGCAGTAATTGGTGGAGTACGTTTCAAATTCATCCTACTTGCACCTGTCCGAACCAAGGCCTTTTCCTGCTAGAGAAAACACTGACCCTAGAGCAGGCGTCCAACTATTACGGGGTCCCGTGCTCAAGAACTGGATTTGCCCAAAAAGTTTACCCGAACCGCAAGTACTGAACTTCGGACTTATTTGGTGATTTCAGCTGTTTGCGATAAACTATCTCCAATTATTTTGGAGCCCGTTTTTATGCCTGCATTTCGTGAGGAATTGGTCAGAGCGTTCCCAGACGTATCTGCACTCAGGGAACTCCCCGAGCTATCATCCGATGAACAACAAAGAAGAATGTCCGAATTTGTGGCGGGCTGGGATGCTTCAAGCGTCCCAAAACTTCATCCCCTGCCATGGCACATCGCGATTCAACGCAAAATTTCCGGACCCGTACGTGAGTTGAAAAAGGGTTACGATGCTGTCGCTGAAGCGGTGAGAGTTCTGCTTAGCGAGCGAAAGACAGGCGACGAATTTGTCCTTGAAGGCGCTGGAGGACCAACAAGTACCGGAGGTGGAAGGGACAGAGGAAAACCACCTGATGAGTACACAGGGCGTCAGGTAACGCCTGATGAGGGAGACGATCCTTACTCTGCGGACAATAGGTTTCGACAGGAAATGAGCGCTCGCCTTGCGCAAGTTCAGGGTGATCCTAGCGCCAACTCAATGTTTGAAGCGGCCGACACGGACATTAGGAGCAATGGCAGGCCTGCCACGTGGGACGAAGCATACAATCGCGGTTCAGTAATTGTCATAAATAACCCCGTTTTCAATGATGCCGTCTTCCAAGTCCCGGAGAATAGACGGAGTAAAACGAATACGGCATGGAACATCATTATTGCGATTTACATGGCATATTCCAGCGCCGTAGGAACGGTTGACGCAACATTTGGCGTCGCCGATCGCGCTTTGGAAATCGTGGAATCCTCCAAGGAACCGGAGACTCCACCAGAGGTTGCGCCAGTTACCGAAGTTCGCCCGCCGAAAAACGAGCCCCCAGCAGCTAAACCGTTGAATATTGCCGATGGTTTCGACGGTGAGCCGATCGACGTCGTGTTGGTCGGCACTCAAGGAGGGTTGCATATCCGTGATAAACCCTCAGTAGAGACGGGACAATGGATTGGCAGCTTCATGAATGACGATGAGGGCACTGTGATCGACATATCAAATGGCTGGGCCAAGATCCGCTACTATGGCGAGGGTGGAGTAATCACTGAGGGCTGGATCACATTGGACGGAAACCACTTAAAAGAGCGGTAGATACCATTCCTAACGGTGGCGGGGAAAACCGTGAAGGGTGGTCACTGGACTTCCTGTCCGACACCTTTGGAACGTCGCACCGGTTCCGCATTCTTGCTGTGAACGGCGAGCTGCCGCGAGAACCTCAGCCTGATTGCCGACACCAGCATCTCACGCGCCCGTAAGGCGCGGGGATTGGATAGCGATCCTTTAACCTGACAGGGTCCATCCCCAGCTTAAGCGGACCTTCGGTCGTTGCGCATCATCGGTCGAAGTGGGCTCACTGCGGACGTTCTCTGCGTTGAGCCTGAGCAGGTCCTTTGAGCCCCAACCTGCCGTTGATCCTATTTCCACTTTTCGCACATGCAGCGGACCGCAAACCGCATAAAGCGGTCGTTCACAGTCCAGGGCTGGATGGCTTGTGAGCGGACGAAGCTGCCATTGGCCGACCTTCTTCCAGAGTCCGCTTTGGTGTCACATACCCAGGTCGGCAGTATCGTTTAATGGCGCGACTAATCCTGTAGTTCGCTTCATGTACGCCAAAGACGGCTGTCTGCGAGTATTGGTGGAAAACTCAGTGTGCGCTTGTTTGACAGGCATCAAAACTGTGTAATTATTGAATGTGAGGGAAGGTCCGCTCCTTGGATCCAGGCCTCAGCTGTATCCGAATGGCGGGCTTCAAATTCCAATCGGAGGGAAGCGCGAATGATACGTTCCACAAGCCGTGTTCTAGCATGTATTGCTGCGGTACTGCTGGTCAAAGCTGCTACTGCGGAAGAGAAAAGTATTCAACTTTTGTTTGTTCAGACTTCCGAAAGTATCGAAGTCGACGAGGGCAATAAGACCGTCAGGTTGGTCAATATTGACCCGCAGACTGTTTATTTTTCCGACCGCCCATACCGCAAGGCCGGGCATATATCGATGGACAAGTATCTGGAAGCGTGGACAGAGGTTGACGGAAACTTCAGCGAGACGCCGCCCAATGCGGCATTGTCGGTATTTGAGGCCGGACAAGACGAGAATTCGCTGGTGGTTCTGGAGTTGTTCGAACCTGTCGTCGAAGGCGCGGATCTGATCTACCGCTACGTTGTGCTCGATGGGGAATTGCCTGCAAGCGGCGGACCGGCAGCACTCTTTATTGACACAATCGGGCCCGGCGGAGGTGTAGGGCGGGGATTTCATGGTGTCGGCGTCGGACGGAGAGGGCCGGGCGTCGCTGGCTGGGCCGGCGTAGCCTCGAGTTCCGAAGAGTCTGACGACAATTAGGCGTCTGTGAAAGTAAATAGGCGAAATCAATGCATTAGGCTATCCTCACATCATTGAAACCTCGCCCCAACACATGGTTTGTTTCTTATGGGAGGGAAAAATGACCAAACTCGATACTGTTGATCCGCGTATTCTAAGCGTAGGCCGGACGATATTTGGTATCGTAATTGCTTCAGTTTCGGCCGGATTTTCGGCGGCGGAAGAGAAATTGGAACCTATCGAGCTCAATGACATACGCGGAATGCGCTATTGTGAGTTTCTTCTGATTTTTGACGACCGGGTTGACATCTATAACACCAGCGCTTCGGCTGGTTGCCCGGAGGAGCTTTGGAAAGCCATTGATATCGAAGAACTGGCAGACGCGCACGGCGCCAGCAAAGCCCAGCTTAACGGGCCGCATTTCTGGGCAATGGATGACCAGACGGTTGGCTTGGGAGACACAAAGACGTTTAGCGGAATCGATGCGCGCTATGCAGCAACACTGCCGCTGTCAGCGGTGGGTTCCGGTCAGGGTGCTGATCCCTACAAACCCTACACAGCGGCAAAGCTGCAAACGATGGTCTTCAAAGCCGGTAGCCCGGTCTACGAACTGGTCGATTCCGAAGGCAACACATACATTCTGAACGCATATGGCGCAAAAGTGATAGACGGTGACCCAGCAAACCTCGCAAGCCAACTGAAGCCTGCAGAAGGATGGAGCTTTCAGGTCAACATCCCCTCGGAAGATCTGACCATTAAAGGAAGTACCGACACGCCCGTGCATATGGTTGGCGACGACATGCACCAGTATTACACACTCACCGGAACTGAGGCCAAATGACACTGGAAGCACTTAGATGCGTTTCGCCAGTTGTTCGGCCGGTAACCAGCAGCGCAGTTCTGATTTTTCTGACCAGCTTGGGCGCAAGCGCTCAATCCAGTTCGACAGACCAGAGCCAGACGCTGTCCGGGTATAGTGAACCGGCGAGCCTTGAAACAGGTGACAGCGTTACAGAAGATCTCTGGATCGACAACCACCGGGTTGATGGCCTTCTCGCCTTCCCAAGACTCCAGAAGTTCTTTTCGCCCTGGTTTGATTGGAAAAAACGGGTCAATGACAAGTACGGGTTGGAGCTTGGGTTCAGCTATCAAACCCTGCGTCAGGAGGTGAACAGAACGCTGGGCGAAGACAATGCTGCTGCCGTCCGGTTGCAACTCCAGGGGGCATGGACCTTGGTGGGACGCAACACCAAAAACGTTGGCAAGCTGACCTTTCGGCTAGAGGAGCGCACCACGCTTGGGACGTCTATCGCACCAACCAGCCTTGCGTTTCAATACGGTGGCATCGCACCTTCCGGCGGTTTTAGTGATTTCGGCTTTGCTTTCACTGAACTTGCCTGGCGTCAAGCTTTGGCAGAAGGGCGCTTTCGGTTCGTAATTGGCAAGATCAGCGCCTTGTCCTGGTACAATGGCCATGCATTGTCTTCGAGCTTGCGCGGGTTCCAAAACCTCGCCTTGCAAAGCAGTTTGACCAAGCCTTCTCCCGGTCGAGGAATTGGCGGCGGCGTAGCTTATGAGTTTACACCTCACTTCGGCGTGGTGGCTGGTATACATGACGCAAACGCCAAAACGGCCGGAAATCCCTTCGACACGATAGGTGAAAAAGAGTTCTATCAGTCGATTGAGTTCCGATATTGGCCGACTACACCGGATAGACGTCGCTGGGATGTAGTTCGCTTGCAGTTCTGGCACCAGGACGCGTTGGAGGCCAAGGGCGTTCCCGCTGGAAAGGGAGTCACGTTCCTGGCCAGCAGGCTCTACAACGATAAGTGGTTCCCGTTCTTCATGGCTGGTCACTCGGACGGTAATGCATCGCTGATGAAGACTGACGTGACCGCTGGGCTCGGCATCGCCATTGATACAGAGCATCGGGTCGCCAGCGATCTTATTGGCTTGGGCGTCAGCTGGGGCGACCCGCCGAATCCAGCGTTGCGTGATCAAATCACAACCGAGGCGTTCTATCGATTTACCCTGGTCCAGAACTTTGTGATTACTCCATCAATTCAGTGGGTCAAATACCCCGCCGCCACCACCGCCTTTGATGATGTTCTAACCGCGAGTATCCGTTTGCGCGTGACTTTCTAATTCGTCCGTTATGTACTGATTTGCGGGCATTCGTAGGAGGCGCGGCGCCCAGTAAATGGGCTCACTGTGGACGTTCTCTGCGTTGAGCCTGAACAGGCCTATGAGCCCTTACCGGACCTTGATCACACCTCGGTCTTTCGCTCATGCGGCAGGTCGCGAACCGCTGCAGAAACGGCACGACCAGGTGGCGATACGTTGTAGGAGTAACAATGGCGTCGGAATGGACCCGTGTTAGACTAAGAACTCAGGTTTAGCGTTTGTGAGATTGCAGATGATAGTCAAAATTTGGGTCAACTGCCCATCCGAGAAAGTCGCTGACCAGATCGCGGACAGGCTTCTTGAAGAGCGTTTGGTTTCCTCATCGAACCGCTACACTGCAACTAGCAGTAAATACCTCTGGAAGGGAAAAATCGTAACCGCGCGGGAGGTCCCACTTCTGCTGAAGACCCGAAAAGAGCTTTTTGGCGTAGTCGTTGAAGCGATCCGCAGGATGCACCCTTATGAGACGCCCAGTATTCTCTCGATTGATGTTGACCAAGCCAACGGTGAATATCTTGAATGGATGATTGAAAGCACGCGCGAGATCTAACCAAAGCTCAAAATAACGGCCTATAACCGCTGTATCTTTGGGCTCACTACCGACTTTCTCTGCGGCGAGCTCGGGCAAGCAGATGAGCCCTTACCGGACACTACTGTTGAATTGGAATGTTGCCAGTGCAATCGGCCGCTAGCACTGCCCAGACCGGTCATTGCCGTGCGAGCAGACTGCTGCGGTCGCATTCGACAGGTAGGCCCTGAATGCGGACCTTGGCTCGGACTATCGAAAGACACCTTTGATTAGATTGCGGGCGCTTGGCTCGCAGCAAGGTTGGTTGAAACCTCAAAGATCGAGCTTTAGCGTAATGCATATGGCATCAACAGAGCAGATACTGGCTGCGGTCCTAGAGTTCTTTCTATCGACCGCTGAACGAGATCAATTCAACGGGTTACGAGCCAAGCGCGACTGTTTACCTGATCGTGAATCAGGCGGTTTCTTTGTCCGAAGCGGAACAGCTTCTGCTGGAAGAGATGCAACGGGAATGGGCTGGGTAGTGGAACGGCAACTTCGGACCGTTCCGCGCTTCATAGGACGGGTATGAAAGAGCACGCGAGGAACAAAAAACCTCTCTAAGCCTGTCGGATGTGCTCTCTCAAATGCTCAAGGAACAAACGAACGCGTCGGGGTTGGAAAGTTTTTTCGTGGTATACGCCGAATACGCCGACATCTGGAAATCGGCTATCAAGGCAAATTGGAACCAATAGTTCAGCCTCAACCAGATCCGCGGCCATGACTTCCGGCAATAGTCCTATTCCCATTCCCCGAACCAGCGCCTCTCGGTAGATGTGGGTTTGGTTTGCCACCAAGCGCCAGGGTTGTCGCAATTTGCGCAGGCCGGTCTTGGTCATCAATGGCCAGCTGTCGCCGAAGCGTGAGCCGCCGAACGCCAGACAAGAATGGTTATCGAGGTCCTGAACGGTAGTCGGTACGCCAAGTCTTTCAAGATAGGAAGGTGCAGCAAACAAACTCAGCCGCGTGTCCATCAGTTTGGTGACAATCAAAGAACTGTCTTCAAGTGAGATTGCCAACCGGATCGAAAGATCGACCTTTGAACTGATAAAATCAGTCTGATCGTTTTCGAACACGAGATCGAACAGCACATCCGGATAGAGCTTCTGGAAGCTCTCGACCGCATCCAGCAGCAATGGCGAACCGATGCCTTCGGGTGCCGCTACGCGGACAATCCCCGAGGGACTGGCACCCTTTCGATCTGCGACGTCTTGTTCCAATTCCGCCATCTGGTCCAGCATGGTTTTGCACCCGTGATAGTAGTGCTGACCGGCATCGGTCACCTCCATAGACCGTGTGGTGCGGTTGATGAGCCGTAAACCCAGCATCGCTTCCAGATCAGCCACGTGCCGACCTACGATCGCAGGGGCAACGTTTTGGTCCGCAGCAGCGGCGGCGAAGCTGCCCAATTCGACCACGCGGGTGAAAACGGCCATCTTTCTGAGCTTATCCATTCGATACTTTCAGTAAATTCTATTTTGCATTTTGCGATCATTATGCCCGCTATCGTCAAGGATATATTGCCTCTCAGACAATAGGAGGCCCGTGCCATGAAATGCATCTTCACCGCCCTTGCAGCCGCAGCCACCCTTGGGACCGCTGCCATCGCCGCCGACGACGAACTAAAGCCAGTCATGACCGAGCTGAAAGACGGTGTTTTCCAGTTCCATATGGCACATTATTCCAGTCTGGTCGTGATCTCTGAAGAAGGCGTCATCGTTGTCGATCCCAACCAGGAATTCCGCGCAGCTGCAATGCGCGCCGAAATCCAAAAGCTGACAGACAAGCCTGTCGTCAAGGTGCTCTACTCTCATCCCCATTTTGATCATTCGCGCGGTGGACAGATCTTCAAAGAAGAAGGTGCAGAGTTCATCACGCATGAAGGATGCACTGAGCTTTTAAGCCGTGATCTGGAAGACCGGGTTGTGCAGCCAGACGTTACCTATGATGGGGATCACTACCGAGTCGAGCTCGGCGGCAAGATCGTCGAAATGCGCTACTTCGGCTCGAATGATGGCCAGTGCAACAGCGCCATCTACATGCCGGAAGACAAGGTCCTCATGGCGGTCGACTGGCACCTTCAGGGCTTCGTGAACCTTCCCGGCCGCCTGAACACGCATGATTATGTGGGTTCGCTGAACACTCTGCGCCGTGTGACGACCGAACTGGATTTCGACACGGTCATATCAGGGCACATGGCGATGTCTTCACCGGAACAACTGGCAGAAGATCTGGCTTTCAACGAAGCGCTTTTCAAAGCCGTGTCCGAAGGTCTGGCAGCCGGAAAGACCGTCGACGAGTTGAAGGAAACGGTGAAGCTGCCCGAGTTCAGCCACTGGTTCATGTATGACCAAAACCTGTCTGCGCATGTGGAGCGCATGGCCTATTCGATCTGGCACGGCCACTGACCTGAACGGGGCGGGCAGATCCGCTGTCCGTCATTTCCCCTGCTGAGGAATCTAAAGCGGAGCAATACATGTCCGAGAAAACCGAAATCACCAACAAGAAAACCGTGATCAGCGGCTGGCATGAAGGCCGAAAGTATTTCATGGCCGAAAACGAATACACTTCGGTCGCGGCCGGAAAGGAGGATACGCAGTCTGAATATGTCTTCGGTACTGGCGAAATTGCGCCTGGCAACTGCATTCCGGATCACTACCACAAATGGGAAGACCAGACCTTTCACGTCCTTGAGGGAGAGCTTGAGGTCAAAATCGGTGATCAAGTATTCCGAGCGGGTCCGGGCGCCAGTATCCAATGCCCACGCGGCGTCTCTCACTACATGAAAAACGTTGGCGACAAAACAGCCAAGCTGATCAGTTACATCTTCCCGGGTGACTGGGCCGAAGATTTCATGGTCGAAACCTCCCGTCAGAACGAAACCGGTGAACGGGATCTCAAGCTGATCGAAGAACGCTTTGGCGTCGTTTACCTGCAAAGGCGTTGAGGTAATTTAATGAAACTCTACGTCTTTGAAACCTGCCCGTTCTGCGTGCGTGCTCGCATAATGGCTGGTCTAAAGGGACTATCGGCCCAACTTGTCTATGTGACACCGGGACATATCCCATCTGAACTCGAAGACCGGATCGACAGATTGACCGTACCGATTTTGGTAGATGGTGAGACACTGATCCAAGACAGCACGGATATCATTCGCCATTTCGACTCTTATGGCCCGCCTTTGCTGCCATCTTATGGCACAGGCCCGGAACTTGAGGAATGGCGCAAGTCGATTTCCTCGGCGCTCAACGCTCTTTGCTACCCACGTATGCCGTACTTGAATGTTCCCGAGTTGGCATCGTCAGGGGCCCAAGGTTTCTTTGAAAATGCAATGCCAAAGCGGATCGGCATGACGTTTGCCGATGCGCTTGCGCAGAGTCCACGGCTTGCCGGTGAAGTTGAAGCTGTATTGCCCCAAGTTGCCCCGTTTTTAACAGGGAGTACTCTGAACTTCGACACGCTGGCCGTATTGGCAGAGCTGCGGAGTCTAACGATGGTCGCTGAACTGAGATTTCCCGAGAACATTTTCCGATCCTTCCACAGTTTGGTAGACCGCGCCGGAATCTCTCCATTCACGCCTGTTGCAGCTTGCAGAGCGGTTTTAAAACCTGAGAGAATGACCCGCTTCCCTAGTCTGGAAAGAACCCAATATTGTGAAGGTAGGCGGTGCATTGTTGAAAAGCTCGATTTCAGCTTAGCTTACGGTCCAGTTCTTCCACGAATGGCCGGATATCTCCGATATGTGCTTTGATCCATTCCGGATCGTAATAGGTATCTAAATATCGATCACCGCTGTCGCAGAGCAGGGTCACGATCGAGCCCTTCTGATTGTCGCGCATCATCTCGTTGGCTATCTGCAGCGCCCCCCAAAGGTTGGTTCCTGTGGACGCACCCGCCCGTCGGCCGATCCGTTTTTCCAGCCAAAGCATTGTCGCCACGCTTGCAGCATCCGGCACTTTGATCATCCGGTCGATGACATCCGGCTGGAATGAGTTTTCGACTTTGGGGCGGCCTATGCCCTCGATCCGGCTGGATGTGTCGGATAGCAGCGTCCGATCTCTGGTCAGGTAACTGTCGTAGAACACTGATTTCTCTGGATCGACGACCGTCAGGGATGTTTCATATCCTTTGTACCGGATGAATCTGCCAAGCGTTGCCGAAGTTCCGCCGGTACCCGCGCTCATCACCAGCATCGAGGGAACCGGGTGCGGCTCATACTCCATCTGGCGAAAGATACTTTCTGCGATGTTGTTATTGCCACGCCAGTCAGTGGCGCGTTCGGCATAGGTGAACTGATCCATGAAATACCCACCAATGGATTTAGCAAGCTCCACTGAGGCCCCGTGCATCTCCGGCGCTGAGTTTACGAAATGCGTCTGCCCACCATAAAACTCGATCAATCTGATTTTGGAATGCGCAGTACTTTTGGGGATCACGGCGATGAAAGGAACACCGATCATGCGTGCGAAATAGGCCTCGGAAACAGCGGTACTGCCAGATGAGGCCTCAATGATGGTTGTGCCCTCTTTGATTTTACCGTTGCAAAGTGCGTAAAGGAACAGGGAACGGGCCAGCCGATGTTTCAGACTGCCCGTGGGATGTGTACTTTCATCTTTCAGGTAGATGTCCACTCCATCCAGGTGCGGAACTGGCAACTTGAAGAGATGCGTATCCGCTGACCTGTGCGCATCTGCATTGATCTTGGCTATAGCGCCCGCGACCCAATGATCCATTTCGCCCTCACCTCCCTTACTTGGCCCTGTTCAACCGTACGCCCGCCCACTTGCCTATGGCAAATGGACGGGGTTGATGAGTAGTGTCAGCCGCAGCAACCGCCCGACTTGGTTTGTTTAGGTTGGCAAGGTGCTTCGTTCAGATTGGCACCACGTCCCAGCCACGTCCGTTCGGCCAGATAGAAATCCGAGAATTTCTGGAGAAAATCCTCGGGAACCGATTTCGTGGGTATACCGCTATCCAAAAGCGTTTTCTGCCAGGCCTTCACCTTCGGGTAATCAGCAAGCATGTCATAGCCACTGCGATCCTCGACAATTGCCGCGCGATGCAGCAGGGGTAACCAGGCAATATCCACGTTTCCCAGGGACTCGCCCGAGAAATACGCTCCCTGCCCCAATTGGCGTTCGGCCTTTTCAAACGACTTGGAGAGTTTGGCCATGCGTTCGTCCAGCACGTCTTTATCGGCGCTCTGCATCGTGCTGCACTGTATCAGGTAGTGTTTGGTGGCTTGATAACTCCACGCCCGTTCTGTCGCGCGTTGCTCGGGCGTCAAACCATGTTGCAGCGGGGCAGTGATCTCGTCGAGGTATTCAACGATTGCGTCAGACTCGAACAACACGTGCCCGCTTTCAGTTATCAATACCGGAACCTGACCGGTGGGCGAGATGTCCAGAAACCACGCGGGCTTGTTCTTCAAGTCGATGTATTCAATATCATAGGGAACCTGCTTGGCCTCGAGCATCGCCGTGACGCGCTGAACGAACGGGCAGATTTTGAAACTGACGATCTTGATCATAGGTGTAGTCCTTCTTGGTTGATCCAACTTGTAAGACGGATGGCAACTCAAAAAGACGAGCCTGTCCGGAAAGAAGCGTTTAAAATATTGATGCTGAACGTTTTTATTTGACCTGTTGTGGACACAAGGTGAGGCGCTGATGGTACAATCCACCCCGGATCTGAAGGTTATTTGGTCAGAATACCGCGCCAGCTTGCTGGCCTTTCTGCGTTCGAAAGTATCGAACCAGGAGGACGCTGAAGACTTACTTCAGGAAATCTTGCTGAAAACACACAAGAGCATCGGAAGCCTCGACAAGGTCGAAAGCCTAAAAGCGTGGTTGTTTCAGATCGCGAACAACACGATCACCGACTTCTATCGGAGCAAAGCGCGGGGTACGAATGTTCATCCGAACGACCTTTGGCACGGTGAAATGGATGAAGATGACCAGCATGTTTTGGAGAGTTGTGTGGTGCCGTTCATTGATGCTTTGCCATCTGAAATGGGCAGATTGCTACACCAAATAGACCTGCACGGCGTGTCGCAAAAAGAACTCGCGGTTGAACTGGGTATCAGCTACTCGACACTAAAGTCCCGAGTGCAGGCCAGCCGTCGACAATTGCGCAAACTTTTCGAGGATTGCTGCGACTTTTCACGCGATCAGAAGGGAAACATTGTTGGCTTTGAACGCAAAGGCAGCAACTGCGATCCATGCTGAATGCTGACGCAAGTTCTAAGCTGCCCGTCCTTAGTGCTTTTCAATGAAGCATTAGAATCTGATCCGAAAACTGGCGCCGAGCGCTGGGTTCATTGCCTCGATCACTGCATCGGCTTGCTGCAAAATAGCGACTACAATTGACAAGCCGAGACCGGTACCACCCTCGTCTCTTCTGGTTGTGAAGAAAGGTTCCGCGATGCGAGTACGGTTTCGTTCAGAAATCCCGGTGCCATTGTCTGCAACAACGAGGCTGTTCGAGGCCATCTCATAGGTTATGTCAACACGCGTCGCGCCGTTCTGGAATGCGTTTTGTAACAGGTGGTGCAGAACAATTTGCCCCTGATCTTTGGACAAAGGCAGGTGCGTGTCTGATGGCGCGTGCAACTCGATTACTTGTTCGGGAAACGAGGCTAAGACGGTTTCGACAATATCTGCCAGTGGCGTTGGGGTCGGATCAGCTTGGATACTGGCCCGGGCCAATTCGCGCAGGCGAGCCAACAGTGCGTTCATGCGCAGGCCCTCTTCCCGGATATTGTGAACCAGTTTCTGATTGCGCTCACCGGACACGGCAGAGGGTCCATCGGACAGCAGTTCGGCCGCACCAAGAATTGCGGTGACGGGCGATTTCAACTCATGTGTTACGTGGCTAGTATAAGTCTCGATCGCTGCAGACCGTTCCGACAAGGTTGAAGCCATGGACACGACGTTGTTGCCCAATTCCGCCAACTCCTGCACACCATAGTGCGGCACGGGATTGGGGGTCGGTTTCAATCCGGTAGCGACATCCCGACTCTGACTGCTGAGATCGCGAATGGGCTTTGATATCAGCCGCCACATCAGCCAACCGACCCCAGCGGCGGACACCAGCATGAATATTGCAACAGAGGCTAAGGTGAAGCGTTCTTGAAACAGAAATTTCCGAAGGTCCATAGGCGTGCGAGACAGGTACACAGCGCCAAGAACCCGATCTTCCAACACCACCGGATGAGCGACAAACACACGGTAAGAGGTGTCTCGACTGATCGAGTTCAGCAGGTGTCGCTTGGATGGATCGTTCCGATACCGCAACACTGAGACGGTTTCTCCCTGCAGGGCCTGCGCCACTTCCGGTACATGCAGAAAAGACCCGCTTACAGATCCGCTACTAGCAATGACTTGCCCGGAGTGATCCAGAAAAACATATCCCGACAGCGTTGTTTTCTGGGCCGAGCTTGCCAAATGTGACAGCTGAGTGGAGATCGCCGCATAGGGCACATCCAGCGGTTCATCATTTGCAATCGGCTCGGGGCGCGGGGGTGAGACGCGCCCGCGAAACAGATCCAGGCGGGGTGGGATGGGATGAAAATCCTGCGCAAGACGTTCGATCTGGTCCGCGGACAACTGGTGGCCAACACCCGGCGCAGGCTGGAGTTTGGCAATACTTGCGGCGTAAAGCTCGGCAAAGATAACCGCTTGGGACAAAAGGCTGCGCTCGGTTTCGCGCGCGAACTGGTTGCTGGACAGTCGGGCGCCCAGAACGCCGATGATCGGAAGCGTCACCAAGGCGATACAGACCAGTGCAATCACCAGCGCAAGAGATGGCCGCCATTTTTGCTTGATGGTCAGCACTGACAAATGCCCAGCTTTACCCCAACCCCGTGCACAGTTTGAATCAAGTCGGGATAGCCCAGCGCGCGCGCCTTTTGACGGATATTACGGATGTGGCTGTCGACCGTGCGACCGGACAGATAGGTGTTGTGTCCATAAACCTGCTCGATCAGCTGGGCGCGCGCGTAAACCCTGCTTGGTGCTTTGGCCAGAATCGACAGCACCGAGAATTCGATCCCGGTCAACTGGATCTCGGCCTCAGCAAGGGTGCAACGATGTGCGCTATGATCCAGTCTCAGGTCCTGAAAGACTGTGACCTCGTCCGGCGATTTTGTGTCTGCCGAGCGGGCTAGGATAGCTTTAATCCTTAGCACCAGCTCGCGCGGGCTGAAGGGTTTGGTGACATAGTCATCCCCTCCAAGCTGAAATCCCAGAATACGGTCGATCTCATCATCCCGCGCGGTCAGAAACAGGATCGGCACGGTTGAGCTTTTTCGCAGCTCCTTGCAGGCTTCCAAACCATCCATTTCCGGCATTCCGATATCCAGAATAACAAGATCCGCCTGTGTTTCCTCAAATAGCTTAAGCGCATCCTGACCGGTGGACGCCTCGGTTGTACGAAAGCCAGAATCCTCGAGAGCAAAGCGCACGACATCACGAATACGGGCATCATCATCTACGATTAGGATGTTGTTCACTATGCGCGTCCACCACCGAAGTTTCACCGAAGTCACGATCAGAGATCATACTGCCCTTGGCCGGGTCAAGTGGGGGCTGTATCTGCGGCCTGCGCCAGATGAAATCATCCCCAAGCCACCAGGCATCAGTGCGTAGTTTGTAAGGTATGCTTCTCATGCCGATGCCCTCCGGGCGCGGGTCAGGCGCAGCGCGCCCAAAGCCATCAGGACTATCAACCCAAAGATCGTTTGCGGCTCGGGTGTAGATGATCCGCTGAACGCGGTTTTTGGATAGGCCCCGGCGCCCACGCCTGCCACCTGTGGCAGGGCCACCGGTGCGGTTTCGGCTGGCACGTCGCCGACATTCACAGCCTGTTTCGACACCGCGACAAAAGATGTGAAGCGTGTCTGAAGATTGAACTGCAGTCCAAGATCGGTGATCTGCGCCTCAAGCTTTTGCGGATCAGCGGTCTGCACTGCCATGGCGCGGTCGAGGTCCGCGATTTTGGTGCGCGCCCAAGTTAAGGGGATCGCGGCACCCTGATGCTGCCCGTCTTCGGACGTTGGTGTTGTAGGCAAGATCGGTGACAGAGGCATCTGCGCTTTGCCCCCCTGGACCAGACCGTTGATCGTGATATCGCTGGGTCCGCCCCCTTCGTACCGGGCTAAAATCCGGATTGAGCCGCCGTCAAACAGGTCAGAAATGCGCCGTGGCACCATCTCGGTGACTTTCAACCCACCCCAGTCGACAGATATATCTGTCAACACCGGTGACTTCAGATCCCGTGCCAGCATGTCGGCGACGTCCGAGGCACGCTGGGTGGGATCAACATACCGAGCATAGCCGCGGCCTTCTTCGGCCATTGCGTCCAGAAGATAGCGGTTTACCGCAGTACCCACTCCAAAGGCATAGATACGCGCATCACCGATTTGCCGTCGGATCGTGCGCAACACACGAGATTCTTGACCGATGTAGCCATCACTTAGGAAAACGACGATGCGCAACGTATCCGCGGGTTGCCGTGTCGCAAAGGCATGGCGCATTGCATTGTCGATTTCAGTTCCGCCCCCGGCCTGAAGGCCGCGCACATATTGCACACCGGACCGGATGTTGCTGCGCGTGGCTGGGACGGCTTGGGATGCGAATTCGGACGCGCCCGAGGAAAAGCGGATCACACGGAAGTAATCTTCGGGGCGCAGGTCCTGCAAGGCGGCTTCCATAAACCGTTTACTGGCATCCAGAGGCGCACCGCCCATCGACCCCGAAGTGTCCAGCACAAAGACCAATTCTCGAGCGATAAACTGATCCTTTTGCGGGATCTTTGGCGGTTCGATCAGCAGCGACACAAAGCCCCCGCGCTCATCGTGGTGGGCCAGCACCCCAGCCGTTGTCTGATCACCTCCAAGCTCATAGCGCAGAACCAAATCGCGGTTGTCGATGACACGCCCGCCCTGAAAGGTTGCTCTGGTCAGGCCCTCGGCCTGTTGGATATTCAGGTCATGCGTTGCACTTGTTAGGTTTGAGACGGGCACACCGGCCTGCAGGCTCAAATCCAGCGAAACCCGTGTGGAATCAATAGCATCGGGATTCGTCAGGCGCGGTACAGGCGGGTAGTCTGGCAATTCCGAGACCTGCCAACCATTTACTTGGCTTACTGTTGCGGGTGTCTGACTTTCTTCGGTAAAATCCGCCTGTGCGATTTCCCCGGACAGTCTATCAAATCCCACCGTGCCCTGATAGCGCGGCCCAACGACCAGCGGCAGTACCAACTCATAGGCACCGTCGACCTTTGGCACGGACTGCACATAGCTGAGCGTCACGGTAATCGGTTGCCCCGGCATTAAATTGGCGACGTTCTGCGTGAACATATTGGGACGGTGCTGGGTCAGAAGGGCTGCGGCTTTGCCCTCTTGTTTCGCGGCCTCAAAGGTTTGTTCGGCCTCGTGCTTTTGTTGAATCTGTGCCTCAACCACTTCGTCGCCCACCTGCATCTGCATCGCGTAGACAGCGGCCTTTTGGTTGAGCGGGAATAGATATTCCGCAGACATCGGATCGTCCGAGGGGTTCACGAACACCTGCCGCACCTGGACGGTTGCCATATCGCCCTGAATATCAACGGAAAGGTCCGATTTCAGCAGTGGCAGATCCAGTTGCCCGGCTGCTCCGCTGCCGATCAAACGACCTGCGATCTCATCGTCTGGCTGAGCGTAAACAGCCCCAGGCAATAGCAGAAAGAGAAAAGCAATTTGGCGTATCATATGTCCGTTCCTTTGATGGTGTAAATGTCCAGAGCTGAAATCACAGCAGCGTCGAGTTGGGCGCGCAGTTTCGTGTCTAAGGCCCATGGGGTGATCCTTTGCACGCTGCTCCAGGTGCCGCTGGCCCCGTTCAACCAGCGCCAGATCGCTTCGCCGACGCTGGGTGTGACTTGTCCGGTTTGTGAAACGTAGCTGACCGCAACCAGCCATTGGTCCCCGCCTGGGCCGATGGCCCGGTAGTAGGCGCTGGGAACGCTGTCATAGCGTGTGCCCAGAAACCGAACCTTGTATCCAAGGCCCCGCAGACAGATTTCAGGTGCATGGAGATGCCGCAGCGGAGCGCGCGTGCTGACAACGTTCAATCCCAGCGGGCCAAACTGAGCCTTCTGCGCCTGTCCGCCATAAGCTTCGAAATATTGAGCTTCCATCTCTGTCAGGGGCACGGGCTGCGCCAGATGACCTTGGATCTGTGCGGGCAGGTTCGGTGCTACTACACGACCGGAAACATCCACTGGGTTTGCCTTTAGAGACACGATGGCAATACTGCCGATCAAGCAAGTAATCCCCGTCAGTGGCTTGATGGGTTTCGGCAGAACAGCCGACTGGGCCAAAAGGCAGCTTTCACGTGGCCCCGCACTGCGGGGCCGATACAACAGCGCAAATGGCGCAATTGTAAGGCCAAGCGTCACCAACCCGATGAGGCTGTGCCACGGCTCGGCCATAACATCCAGATCACGTGCAAGCCCAATCGCCAGAAGCGAAATACGCAGGCTATTGCCCAAGGTAGCGCATCCGATCACGGCTAACAGGCTAAATCCGCCCACATACCAGTGCGGACGCATGACCGCATTTTGGGTGACCACAAAGGCCAGCGACAGCAAAAGCCCCGAGGCTCCGGAACAGGGCAAGTCGACCAGAATGTCCTTCTGCTCAAACGTGATGCGCACCCCGTCGCAGACCACATTCGAGAACAGGGCGCTGAGCATGTGACAGGACAATTCCGCCGAAACCATCTGCAGCGGAAACCCAAGCGTGCGCTGCAAAACCACTTCGGCCGGCAGAGAAAACAGGAACAGCGTGGCCATCCAGAATGGCGAAAGCGCAAAAGGACGCTGATTGAGCCGCAATAGTCCTACGAGAGCAAAAACATCCAATGCAAGAGCAAGGGCACTAAGGATATTTACGGCCATAACCTGTCCCAAAAACCGGATTAAAGCCGCCAACAGCAGCAGGGCAAGCGCAGGTATCTGAGAGCGCGTGTCTTTCGGACGGCCGCTCAGCAAGCTCATCCCGGCCAGCCCTACAATCAGCAGAACATAGATATACCCGTAAGACCCATAAGCCGGGCTAAGCCAGCTTCGAACAAGCCAAGCCAAAGGCTGTGCGGCCAGAACTGCGGAGGCAATCGCAAGAGCGCACCATGCCAGAGTATCTGCTGTTAAATGCTTCATGCAGCCAGATGTGACCGGCGAATGCGCAATTCTTCTGCTCAAGGTGTGCAGATTTTGATGAGGAAATTCTAGGTCAGGACCTCGACGCCACCGTTTTCAAGGCTCTATCACGAGGGAATGGCATCGGCCTCTCGGCTAGTAAACCCTCCCATATCGTAGATGAATTTTCTCGGCGACGAGAAGTGCCAAGGTATTCACTCAGGCTCAGGACTCATAACCAGCAGATACCGGCTGCGCATATTGTATCGGCGCTTGTTGTAGAGGACATTGGTTCTACGTTGCGTCCGGCATGGAACGCAGAGCCTTCGTCATTCAATACATCTCTGACCAAATCCGCGTAATAGTCGCAATACCCGAGAACCATTCAACATCCCGCAGGCTGCATTCCTAAGGCGCGTTTTGCCTTCGCAAACCGTTGCGATTGAAGAAGATAAACTCACTCAAGAGCCGTCTGTACGGCTGGCAACTAGAAAAGTTCAGACACGTTCCCGGCTATTTTTTGAACCATAATGTACGCGGTCGACATGGCACCAATGGGTCATGAGCCCAGAATGCGTAATCCGACTCGGGTGCCGAAGTGGTGAGGAAAAGCGAAGGCCTGACGTCAAAAATTTGAAAAATACACAGAAATCCCACTCACGCTCCGTTTGCAGAGGAGCGTCTTCGATCACTGGGCCACGTCTCCGCTGGCTGGAACATCCGAGCCTGTGACCCGGATGTAGGGGGATTTTCTGCACCCATTCATTTTGTGGTATGTATCTCGTCCGCGACATCAAAGCGACCTACTCGGAACTTCTGTCGGTTGGAATTTGCCCGACTGTAAGCGGCGCTTCTGCACAACTTTCTCTGAGTTTAGACACCGCTATTCAGCCCATTTCTTGCAGTCTTTTCACAGAAAACTTGCCAAGCACACGAGCTTTAAGGCATATTTGCATGGATTTATTAGCTTTAAGTTGAATATTTCATTGAGGCACAAACCGAGCGGTGGGCGCGCGGCGCTCTGTACTTATCCTTTGGGGGAAGGAAGTTTGGTTTGGCCTGGTTAAAATCGTTTTTCGTTGTTTGTTGTGTTTTGCTTCTGCCTTCACAGGTATTGGCCAACATAGGGAAAGTCATTGGTGTAAAACAGGGCGCTGAAGTTACGCGCGCGGGAAAATCCCAACCATTGAAGAGCGGAATGCAGGTGGAATCCGGCGACTCCATTTCCACTGACCGCACCGGTTTGGTTCAATTGATTTTCGCCGACGAAACCAAGATTGCAATTGGCCCAAACGCACGCATGACGCTGGACGTGACCATGCTTCGAGGTAATCGAAAAGCCAAAAGCTTTGCGGTACAGGCCCTGGGCGGCAGTTTCCGGTTCATTTCTGGAAAAAGCAAAAAGCGGGCCTATTCCATAAAGACACCAACGGCGACCATGGCCGTGAGAGGTACGACCTTTGATATTTGGGTCGTACCAGGCACGCAAAGCGCCATGCTGGTTTTGGAAGGACGTGTAGAAATGTGCGGTATAGGCGGCGGTTGCAGGGAAACCGGACGCCAATGCAGCCTGTATGCGACCACAAAAAACAATAACATCGGACGCCCGGTCGATCAGGAGAGTTATGAGAAAGCGTTGAAGAACGGATTTCCCTTCGCTCAATCCCAAGAACAACTGCTGACACCTTTGCGCGTGGAGTTTTCAGGATGTGGCGAGGACGCTGTGCCTCCGCCACAAAGATCGGAAGCCCGAGTCTCCGACCCCGATCGGCCTGAACGAAGCGCGGCCTCGGAAGCGAGGAGTGAGCCTCCCGCAACCGGCACAGGCAATGGCGGTAATATTGGCGGAAGCACCGACAGCGGCAACGGCAATGGCGGCAATATCGGTGCCAGCAGCGGCAGTGGAGACGGTCGCGGCGGTTCGATTGGGGGCGGCTCAGGCAGCGGCGGCCCAGGTAGTGGCGGTACGATCGGCGATGGCTCAGGTGGATTTGGGGGTGGGCCCGGCAGTGGCGGTACCGACGGTAACGGTGGCAATAGCGGAGGCTAAAGAAAAAATGCCCCGTGACAAAAATTGAGTTCGGGCGATGTCGTGGCAACATCCGAATAGCACGTACTATGTCCGGCAAGGGTGACCGCGGCGATCGGAGGCAAACGTGACCGGGAAGCCCAAAGAGCGAATAGGGCGACGACGGGCTTTTCAGCTTGTGGGGCTGGGGCTGATTTTGTTCGGGTGCTTTATCAGAGCTCTTGATCCTTACCCGGTAAGGATGACGCGGCTGATCTATTTCGACATTCTGCAACGCCTGTCGCCGCGGGAGTATAACCCGGACCTGCCGGTGCGTGTTGTTGATATTGACGAACAGTCGCTGGCTAATTGGGGCCAATGGCCTTGGCCCCGCACCCTAGTGGCGCAATTGGTAAAAAACCTGGGCGAATATGGGGCCGCTGCCATCGCTTTCGACATGCTGTTCATCGAACCCGACAGATTCTCTCCCTCTCGGTTGCTAAGTGATCCGGCGCTCGCAGGTATCCTCACGGCCGAGCGTAACGCGGAAAAGTTGGACAACGACGTCTCATTCGGGCTTGAGATTGCAAATTGGCCGGTCGTTCTGGGTGCCGCAGCGCGACCTTCGCACGAAGACAGGCCCGTCACACCGTTGGCGGGCATAATTGAGATCGGCGAAGCGCCAACGGCCGGGCTGGTCACCGTCCCCAACTGGACACCGCCTGCTCCTCCGCTGGATCGATCCGCTGCTGGTATCGGCGGTGTCAATGTCTCGCCGTTGGGTGGGATGGGAATCATACGCCGGGTGCCCGTCCTTTGGGGCGGCCCAGACGGGACCCTACCGGGCCTGGGGATCGAAGCGCTCAGGGTCGCCTTGGGCGAGCCTATTATCATAGCCGAGGGCTCACAGGACGAGGCGGGCATCATGCTCGCGGTTGAGGTCGGTGATTTCCGGCTGCCAACCACGGAAAACGGAGAAGTCTGGGTCAGATACAGGCGTGACAACCCAAACCTGTATTTGTCCGCGGATGGAATAATGCAGCCACCGGACAACCCCAATCTGCGCACAGAAATCGAGGGCCGGATCATTCTGGTCGGCACCTCTGCTGCGGGCTTGTTCGACATGCACCAGACAGCTTTGGGCGAATCCGTTCCAGGCGTGTCGATCCACGCACAGCTTTTGGAACAGATTCTGACAGGAGAAATGCTGAGCCGGTCGGACGTAACCGCCGCGCTTGAGTTGTTGTCTTTCGTAAGTTTGGGGTTAGTGGTCACGGTCGTCATGTCCCGATTTGGTGCGGTCGCGTCATTCGTGGCGGGCGGTGTTTCGGCAGCGATTGTTCTTGGCGTCAGTTGGTTGGCCTTCCAGAACCAACTGGTTCTGTTCGACGTCACATTCCCACTCTTGGGTGGTATGGCCAATTTCGGCCTGTTGGCGGGTTATCTGTTCATTTCAACCGAGCGCGAAAAACGCGTAATCCGACAGGTTTTTTCACATTATGTCGCGCCTGAGATTTTGGATGAAATGGAGAGGTCAGGGCATCAGCTGAAACTGGGCGGTGAGACACAGGAAATCACCGTTATGTTCTCGGACATCAGGGGCTTTACCCCCTTGTCCGAGTCCGTGTCGGCCACCGACCTGGTTGCCTTGCTGAACCAGCTATTTTCGAAGATCGGTGACCAGATATTGCAGGAAAGAGGCACCATCGACAAATTCATCGGCGACGCGGTCATGGCCTTTTGGAACGCTCCGGTGCCTGTTGCAGACCACCCGTGCCGCGCTGCATTGGCTGCATTGTTGATGCGGAGGGCGCTGGTGGATTTCAACGCCTCGGACGTCATGAAAGGCAGGCCACCAATTGCGCTGGCGACGGGTTGTGCAACCGGGCGTGCCTGCGTTGGCAATATCGGCTCGAAAAGCCGGTTCAACTACACCGTTATCGGTGACGTGGTGAATGTCGCTGCGCGGATCGAACAAAGCTGCCGCCATGTCGATTATGATATTCTCGTATCTTGTTCGGTCTACGAGAATACCAAGAATGACATGGCCATGCTCGAAGCTGGTTTTGTCGAACTCAAGGGCAGAACTGATCTGGAACCAGTCTATGTGCTGGTTGGCAACCAAGAGATGTTGGCCACACCTGCATTCCATAAGCTGGAGGCAACGCACAAAACGTTGATTACTGCCATTCGCAACCGCCAACCGCACGAACAGATCGAAGATATCTGCGTCGACTGCGTGGCCCAGGCGCAACATATCGAACCCGGCTTGCAGAGGTTTTACTATGCCCTGTCCAGTCGCGCAGCGGATTTCCGGTCCGACACCCAGTCAAACCAACTGGTGTTCAGCCATCAAGAGCAGGAAAGAAAACCGTCTGCCTAATTGAGTGGCCCACATGCAGACAGTGGGCGCACCGCTAGGCCAACTCGGCCAGAGCTGTGTCGATACGCGTCAGCATAGGTGATCTCCCCGCAGTTTCCACGATGACGCGGGCTCTGCTCAGGTGATCAATAGCTTGCGCCTTTTTCTTCTTGGCTTTGTAAAGCAGTCCGATGATCATATCGCAGCGCGCAATGTAATGCCCTTTGGGGTCAAATTGCGGGTTACTGCGCACCTGCTCGACCATGGAGATCAACTTTTTCCGGCCAAATAGCATCACCCAAAGTATTGATCGGAAATTTCGTAGCAGAACCCGCAGAGATCCGCCCCCTTCGCCGGTCAGGATGGCTAGATACACCTCACACAGAAACAGGCGCGCCCAATCAGCCGACACCTGTGTGCCTTCGTTAGTACGCTTTTGAATAGCCCCCTCAATCTGCTGCAGCCCGGCTGCAATCTGACCGTTCAGCGCATAGGCCACTCCCAACATCGTCGCTGGCCCAAACGTGAACAGCGCCCAGCCTTTTTCTGTACAAGACGCAATGTGGCCCTGAACCACCTCTAGCGCGCCGGGTTTCTCAAGCGGCACCATGGCGCCCACTCGTGCCGCCTCGGCAATCGCCAGCTCGAATTCGACGCGCGAGGCTGCCCGGGCTTTCTCTGCCATTTGCAGCGCCAGTTCATAGTCATCCGTCACCATTGCGATCAGCGCCTTCATCGCGGTGCCATAGCCCAAGGCGCGCGGATCGTTCTTGGTTTCACCCAGCGCAATCATCCGATCCGACGTTGCATGAGCGCGGGCGACCCGGCCTCGAGTCAGTTCATTCCATCCGACCGTGGCAAGATAGAAATTGTGGATATAGGCATCGTCTATCTTGTCCAACTCGGCTTCGGCCTCGCGTTTTTTAGCCTCGAAGCGATCATTGTCGATTGGCGCATGATAGATTGAAACCGAAAGCTCATTCACCAAGGCATAGGCTTTTGAAGTCGGGTCTTTCAGGCGGTCGGCCATGTCTGTCAGCTCTTGCTGAACCCAATGTGCTTCGTAGTACTTTCCGTTGCACACCAGACACGACACGTAGTGATGCAAGAACAGGGCGTGGTCTTGACTGTCGCCCGCCTTGTGCAGGACCGGACGCACGGTGTCGGCAAGGTCAATAATTGTCCTGACCCGCAATGAGATGTTGGAACACTGCGCGAAACTGGCCACGAACCCGGCGAATTCCGCCTCTGTGGCGCAGCTTGGGTCGGCTTGATACAGCTCTAGCGCAGTCACGAAATACCGGTTCGCCTCGTCCAGAGAATAAATGCCCAGGCATTTCTCCCCTGCCATGGTACTGTAGCGAAACGCCTGGTCCGCGCGATCCGACTGACCGTAGTGATAGGCCAAGACCTCGGCGGCTTCTTGTAGCCGGTTGGCGTTGCGCAGCACCAAAGCGTCTGCAATCGCCAGATGCAGCTCGGACCGACGCGAAGTGACAAGGCTCTGATAAACTGAGTCCCGTAGCATCGCGTGTTTGAAGATGTAGTCCGACGAGTTCGGCTCGCGATACAGAACATCATGCGTTTGTAACCGTTGCAAAGCCGCACCGGTAAGATCAGCGCTCTCAACAATTTGGGACAATAAACCTGGATCAAAACGGCGGCCAATGACCGCTGCAGCCTGAAGCAAGGCGCGATCATCGGGCTCCAATCGCTCTATTCTGGCCGTCAGTAGGCTGCGCATCGTTACCGGTAACCCACTTTCGCTGATATCCGCCTCGATTTGAGCATTACCATTCTCGACACGCAGTATTTCCCGATCCAGCAGAAAACTTAGGATTTCTTCGCCAAATAGCGGGTTTCCGCCCGCACGGTCGGCTAACTGTTCCGCCAACCCATCAGGCAGAGCATCCACGCCTAGACGGTTTTGCGCTAAAGTCGAAAACTCCTGAATCTTTAATGGCTCCAGCGCCAAGGTTGAAACCCCGGCCTTGCCCAGCCAGCCCGGTGTGTATTCCGGACGCCGTGTCTGGACAATCAAGAGATTCGAAAGACCTGGCTCTTTGATCATCGCCGCCAAAAGCTCTGCCGAAGCGCTGTCTATCCAATGGCCATCCTCGATCAACAATAAAACGAGGTCACGTATGCATTTCTGCTTTAACAAAGCTATCAGCAACTCGCGCGTACGAAGGCCTGTAAGAACACCGTCCAGCCCCTCCAATGCATCCTGAGGCGGAGTCAGCCCCAGCAGATTCATCATCAGGCCCAGATTCTGCTGAGACAACAACCCGTAAATCTTCAGGCCTGCCTCCAGTTTCACCTGCACCCGCAGCGGGTTATCGGCATCGCCTATGCGAAAGGATTTTCGGACGATTTCGAGGAACGGCAGGAACGGAACCTGCTGGCCACCGGTAAAGCAATACCCCTTCAACACGGAAACATGATCCGCAGGCAGGCGGCGGAGAAACTCGAACACAAGGCGTGTTTTCCCCAACCCTGGCTCGGCCACCATATCAATCACGGACCGAGCGATTTTTGACCGTTCCAGCGCAGCGGACAGTGTGCTCAGTTCCTCCATGCGACCCACATATCTGCTTAGCCCCTGCGCAACCGAGGCATCAAACCGGGAGGACTCTGGTTGAATGCCCTGCAGTTGCCACAGTTTCTGTGGGGTGGATAAGCCCTTGATCTGATGTTCGCCGAAAAATGCAAGGTCCGTCACCCACTCGACCAAGCTCCGGGTCGTATGGCAGATCAGGCTGCCCCCCGACGGAGCAAGGTTTTCCAGACGCGCCGCCAGATTCACCGTGCTTCCAACGGCCGTGGTTTGACTGCCCTCGCCCTGCACCGCGGCCATCAACACCGTGCCCGAACTGATCCCGACCCTTACCTTGGGACGCACACCAAATCGTGCTTCCATATCATCGGCAGAGGCATCAAAGGCCGCATGGATCGACATCGCAGCCCGACAGGCCCGCAGCGCTGTGTCCTCGGTCACATCAGGAATACCAAACAGCGCCATGATGCTGTCCCCGGCGAAATCACGTACGGTACCACCGTGGGTTTCGACCGCGCGCACCAGCGTGTCATAGACCATACGCACAAAGGCCAGAGCCTGTTCTTCCTCCAGCCTGGCAACGATGGCAGTATAGCCGACCATATCAGCAAACAGCACCGAGACCTGACGCAGTTGCTCGCTATCCGCTTGTTCCCGCTTAGGTTTATCCGCAATGTTCCCCATACCAGTTAGGATGTACAACAGCGTATCTTTCCTCACCAGTATCCGCAGGCGAATTGCCGTAAAGGCATGTTCAAATAGCAGTGAAAATGTCACGCTGCCGAACCGGTAGAGTTAGAGGCAACCGAACCGTCACAATAACTGAGCTGTGCCTATCACCTGAAGAAACGCGAAGAGTACCGTTTTAGAACGTCAGCCGCGACCGATGGCACAAGAACCCAAATATCGACGGACAGTTTCCGCCATCCCAAAGGTCAGCGCGTCACAAAACAGCGCATGGCCGATGGATACTTCGGCTATCGAAGGGATACGGGAGACCAGCTTACCTGTGCCACCAACCGTAAGATCATGGCCGGCGTTGACCTTCAAACCATGCGCTTCAGCTGCGGTCGCAGCGTCGAAGAGACGATTCAACTCTCGCTTTTCGGTACTTGAATCGTCGTAGGCCCCGCCGAACGGACCTGTATAGAGTTCTACCCTGTCTGTTCCGGTTTGCGCTGCATGGGCCATCTGGTCCGCGTCGGGATCGGCAAACAAGGACACTCGGTGGCCGCCCGCCTTAAGCGTGCCTACTACATCAGCAAGCATCGCGCTGTGCGCTTCGAAGTCCCAGCCGTGATCGCTGGTTGCTTGCGCCGGATCATCCGGCACCAGTGTAACTTGATCCGCGCGCACCTCGTGGACTAGCAATAGAAAACGCGCGTCTGGGTAGCCTTCAACGTTCAATTCCCGGTTGGGAAACTCTGCATCAAGCAGAGCCCTCAACGCGCGAACGTCGTCGGGCCGGGTATGGCGCTCATCCGGTCGGGGATGCACAGTCACCCCTGACGCGCCGTTGTTCAGAGCAATCCGGGCCAAATCAATAAGATCCGGCCATGGGTGTTCTCGCCGATTGCGCAACAGGGCCGCAACGTTCAGGTTTACCGAAAGGTCTGTCATGATCCCGCCCTATAGCTGAAACGTTTGCACATGCTCGGGCAGTGGTACGCCGTCGATGTTTCTGGGGTCTGGTATCGGTTTGCCAACCGAGGTGTGGACAGGGATCACTCCCGCCCAGATGGGAAGGTCGTAATCCGCCTCCTCATCATTGGGGCCGCCTGTGCGGATCTTGGCACTGCCCTCTGAAATCTCCATACCCAGCACCATGGTCGCCTTGAGGTCCTGCGCGTGATCGGGTCGCAGGCTTTCATAACGCCCCGGAAACAGCCCGTTCACAAATCGGCCCAGCTTTTCGAGTTTCTCCGCCGGGTCTTCTACCTTGACCGCCGTGCCGAACAGTGTGACCGAGCGGGAATTGACCGAGTGGTGCATCCCGGACCTGGCTAAAACAAAGCCGTCCAAAATCGCGACCGACAGGCAGACCTGGGCATCTCGCGAATTGCGCAAGGCGCGACTGGCCGAGGAACCATGCCAATAGACATGGTTGCCCTCACGCCATTGCAGCGTCGGCGTCACAAAAGGCTTGCCATCTATGACGTATCCCACGCTACACATCGGTTGTACGTCCAATATGCTGTTGATCGTAGCGCGATCGAAATGCCCGCGTTCATGTGAACGGCGCAGGCGGCTTCTGTCGGTGACTGTCAGTGTCTCGGTCATCTTGATAGCTCGGTTTGTTCTTGCTGTGACCCTGATGCCTGGATATTGGTTGTTTTGAAATGTCCAATTCTGAAACTTTTTCTAAGTCCAATTTGAATCGTGATCTGTTTGCGATCTCGCTGGATGCGTCGCTGAAAACATCACTGCAGGCACAACTTCTAGAGGCATTGCGCAACCTTATTTCAGCGTCTCCCAATCTGGTTGGCGCACGGTTACCCGCCAGCCGCGCCCTAGCGTCCGAGCTGTCGATCTCGAGAACCACCGTACAAGCTGTTTACGATCAGATGATCAGCGAAGGGTATCTGGTCACCCGACAAGGCAGCGGCACTTACGTGGCCAGCGAGATCACCCATCTGTCACAGCCGCAGCCATCGCCCCGCCCAGCTGGCCCGGCAATCGAGCCATGGCGCCCCTTTCAAACCGGCCTGCCGGATCAATCCTTGCTGCCTAACAGGCAATGGGCCCGCCATCTGGAACGCGCTTGGCGCGCCCCGGCGCCTGGGCTATTGGCGCGCCCTGATCCCTTGGGTTGGTATCCGCTGCGTGAAGCAATCGCGGACCATCTGGCGGCGTGGCGGCACTTACCCTGCGACCCTGGTCAGGTTGTCATCACATCGGGCGCGCGGGAAGCGTTCGAAGTGATATTCCATGGCCTGCTTGGTTCGGGCAAGCAGATCGCTATCGAGGATCCTTGCTGGCCCAAACTGCATACGATCCTCGCCGACACGGGGAATACCGGAAATCCGATCCGCATTGACCATGACGGGCTGGATGCAGCGCGTTTACCTGCGGGCATTGATGCCACGATCGTCACACCCTCGAGGCACTATCCAACCGGGGTCAGCCTGCCAATGCCCCGCAGAGTGTTATTGATGGACTGGGCACGTCAAACCGGAGCGATGGTAATCGAAGACGACTATGACAGCGAATTCCGCTATCGCGGGCAACCGTTGCCCTCCCTGTCTGGGCTGGACGGCCTGACCAACACGATCTATCTGGGCAGCTTCTCCAAACTCGTCAGCCCAGCGCTGCGGATCGGCTATCTGGTTGTTCCCAAGAGGTTATTGCCCAACACACGGTCCTATCTCGACCGTGTCGGTCCGCGTGCCTCGCTGATCCCGCAACCAGCCCTAGCCACATTCATGGACAGCGGTGAATTTGCCATGCACCTGCGTCGTATGCGGCGTATCTATGCGCGGCGGCAAAGCCATTTGCTTGACGCCCTAGCCCCTGTTTCCGATTTGCTGAATCTTCACGCCGACTCGTCCGGTATGCATTTATGCGTTCTACCGAGGGCGCCTTTGACTGATCGGCTTTCGGACATTGAAATAAGCAAACGCGCCGAGGGTATTGGGCTTCGGATCAGCGCCCTGTCTGCCCAGTGCGCTTTGCCCGAAAAGATGCAAGGCCTTTTGCTGGGCTATGCGGCCTTCGACGAAGACACTCTTTCGGAGGCAGCTGTGCAGTTGATCGCAATCCTTCGCTCGGAACGCTGACGCCCCCAAACCTTACGACTAGCGGTTTTTCACACGTTAACGACACAAAGTGATATCATAACAATAGAATATTTATTTATGTTTATTTCTAAATGGAATCGTAGTGTCTGTGAAAGGGGAGATTCACATGCTTCGACTGTCTGCCTGCTTGTTAACTTTGGCTTCGTTGCCGTTCAGTGCCTTCGCCGACGCGGTCCCCAGTCAACAAGCCGCCGAGGGTACTTTTCCCGAGCGTCCGTTCTCGCCCTATGCCAATCGATCCTTCCCGGAACGCCCGTTGTGGGGCGATACTCATCTGCATACCGGATTGTCACTGGATGCCGGGGCGTTCGGTAACACACTACTTCCTGACGAAGCATGGCGCTTTGCCAAGGGCGAACAGGTCATTTCCTCCACGGGTCAACCGGTCAGGCTGGCCAGACCTCTGGATTGGATGGTGTTGACCGATCACACCGACCTGATGGGGTTCGCACCCGATCTGCAAGCGGGCAAACCCGGAGTGATCTCGGACCCGAAGGGGTTGGAATGGTATGAAGGATACAAGGCAGGCGGCGAGGAAGCAGGAAAAGCGGCCTTCGATATCATCACAAATTTCTCGCAGATGACGCTGCCAGAAATATTGTTAGAGTCCTACAGCCCAGGTGCCGATGCATTTGCCTTTACGTGGGAACATATTGTGCTGGCGGCTGAACAGCATAACGATCCGGGCAATTTTACCGCCTTCATCGGCTTTGAATGGACCTCGGTTCCCAAAGGATTCAACCTGCATAGAAATGTCATGCTGCGCGATGGGCCGATCCGCGCGCTTCAGGTCGTCCCGCCAGTTACGCAGCCGCCCTACGGTGACACTGATCCCAAGGCTCTTTACGCATGGCTGGAAGAGTATGAAGCCAAGACAGGCGGTCGAGCGGTTGCCTTCGCCCATAACGGCAACTTGTCAAACGGCTGGATGTTCCCAATCGAAGACACCTATCACGGCGGCAAAGTGGATGAGGAATACGTTCAGAACCGTGCAAGATGGGAGCCCCACTACGAAGTCACTCAAATCAAGGGTGATGGAGAGGCCCACCCCTACCTCAGCCCGGATGATCCGTTTGCGGATTACGAGAACTGGGATGTCGGCAATCTCGATATCACCGAACTAAAAACCGATGACATGCTGGCGGGCGAATATGCGCGTGAGGCCTTGAAGCGCGGCTTGATGCTGGAAGAGAAGTTCGGCGTGAACCCCTATAAGTTTGGCATGGGTGGCGCGACCGATAGCCATACCTCACTGGCCACCGCCGAAGAGGACAACTTCTTTGGTAAATCCGTCAGCGTTGAGCCGTCGGCTACGCGAATTCAGCACCCCTTTATCGCCAACGATCTGGGCGAGATCCCAGGTGATCTGCTCGTCGCCTCTGGCTACACGGCTGTCTGGGCCACCGAGAACACGCGTTCGGCCATCTTCGACGCGTTCAAGCGGCGGGAAACCTATGCCACAACAGGCCCTCGGATCGGGCTGCGTTTCTTTGGCGGATGGGATTTTGATGACACGGACCTTGAGACCCGCTTTCTTGCCGATGTCGGCTATACCAAGGGCGTCCCCATGGGCAGCGACCTGCGCCCGCGCGAGGGAGACGATGCGCCGAAGTTCCTGATCGGCGCCCTGCGCGACCCGATCGGTGCGAACTTGGATCGTGTTCAGGTCGTCAAAGGCTGGCTGGATGCGGATGGCGAACTGCAGGAAAAGGTCTACAACGTCGCCTGGTCAGATGATCGCGCCTTAGATGCGGATGGCAACCTGCCCGAGGTCGGAAATACCGTGGATCTGGACAGCGCAAGCTGGAGCAACACGATCGGCACATCCGAGTTGATCACTGTGTGGACCGATCCCGAATTCAACCCGGATGAACGCGCCTTCTACTATGCTCGGGTTCTGGAGATACCCACTCCACGCTGGGTACTGTATGACAAGCTGCGTTTTGGCATCGACTTGCCAGAAACTACGCAACTGATCCATCAGGAACGCGCCTATTCGTCACCGATCTGGTACACTCCGGAAAGTAATTGATCCTCAGGTGTTATCCGCAACATGGGTGGGCTGCCCTGCCCCTGTGACCCCTCAAAAACATTGAAAGTTAAGTCGAATAAGCAGACTTAGCATCTGACCTGCTCAAAAGCTCAATCTTTGGATGAAAGCTGGCTTGTAGTTCCCTCAAGACTATCATTCAGGCCAAGCCCAAATCGTGAGATCTTCTGTTCCGCCCCATCTCCGCTACGGTTCCGAAATGTAGGGCGCTGCAAATAACGCCGGTGACTTCTTGCGCCATCTTGGCGGTTTAGGCTTTCGTGCGGCTTCCTCAATTCAAAGCGTAGGCGACCAACGCGGGTGTTCATCGTCAACGACAAAAGCGTGCGTATGTGTCCGCTGACCCTGCAAGTGTGGGTGATCCAATGGAAGATTTTCGTGAGTATGCGTCAGCGTTTCAGGGTCGTCATGGGGCCAAAGGCGCAGGGCGCAAACAATGCCTGTTATCCCAGTCAATGCAAGAACAAGAAGCGCTTCAGAAGTGCCAAACCGCGTCATTAACCAGCCCGACAATGGATAGGCGATAAGCCAGCATCCGTGGCTGAGTGCGAATTGCGCCGCAAACAATGCGGGGCGGTCGGCCTCGTGAGAGGAGCGTCGCAAGAGGCGGCCAGAGGGTGTCAACACCGCAGAATAACCGATGCCAACTAAGAGCCACGCACCGAGCAGGATGGGCCATGATAAGCCGAAACTTATCACAAGAAACGCCAGTGTCACCAGCGTCGCGGTTGCCACGGTAGCGCCTGCAACCATAACTGGACGATCTGCTATGCGGTCAAGCAACCGGGGCAGAACAAGCGCGGACATCATTGAACCGGCCCCGAAGGCAAACATGGTCCAGGCCAGCGCGTTTTCTGGCAGACCCAAAGTACCGCGCACCAGCACTACTGAGTTTACCAGTACCATCGCACCCGCTGCAGCCGCAGTGAGGTTCAGCGCAAGCAATCCGCGCAATCGGGGCGTAGCGAGATAAATTCGAATTCCCCGGGTGGTACGGTCATAAATCCCTCTGCGCTCGGTCGGCTCGGGGCTGGGCAACAGTATCGAAACCACCAGTAGAGCAGAGGCAGCAAAGCCAAATACCGTTCCGAAAAAGAGCGTGTTGTAACTCATCAGAGCAAGCAGCAAAGCCGCAAGGGTCGGACTGATGATGTTCTCCAAGTCATAGGCTAACCGCGACAACGACAGGGCTCGGGTATAGCGCGCCTCGTCCGGCAGCACACTTGGGATCGTGGCCTGAAAGGCCGGCGTGAACGCGGCGGAAGCTGACTGCAACAGGAAAATCAGCACATAGACTTGCCAGATCTCCGTCACGAAGGGCAGACAAAGAGCCGCTCCTGCACGGATCAAATCGAGCGTGACCAATACTGCGCGGCGGGGGAACTGGGTCACAACAGCTGCTGCAATCGGTGCCACGCCCACATAGGCGATCATCTTTATCGTAAAGACCGTTCCCAGCACCATCGCTGCCTGGTCCCCGGCCAGATCGAAGGCAAGCAGGCCAAGGGCCACAGTGGCCAGCCCTGTTCCCAAAAGCGCTACGACTTGCGCCGCGAAAAGATGGCGAAAGGTACGGTCTTTAAGGATGTCAAACATTTCAGAGATACCGGGAAATGGCGCGCAACTCGTCCAGATCATGGGAATTGTCGCCAGTAAGACAATGATCCATATGATCGTGAATCAAAATGCGCTTTGCGTTGGTTACGGCTTTTTCGACGGCATGCATCTGCTGGGCGACCTCGACGCAAGGTTTGCCGTCTTCGATCATTGTAATGACAGACCGCAAATGCCCCTCGGCGCGTTTAAGCCGAGCTATAAGTGCGGGGTGGGTTGCGTGTTTTTGTGGTTTTGCCATATACATCAGGATAACCCCCCTGGGGGGATATAACAAGACCACAGAGGCACCCGAAAGCTTGAGGGCAGTTCAGAGATATACGCGGAATGCGATGGCAGCCTTTCTCTGCCTGTCAATGGTTGCGTGGTCACTGCAGCCAATTTCGGGCCACGCGCCGACTGTGATCGAAACCGTGCAGGAGCATTTGCAGATAATTGCAGAACACGGGCACACCCACGGGTTTGAAGAAGATCTGTTGTGGGCGATGCACGGGCACAGTCATGATGGTGCAGATCATGACCACAGCCAAATGGTTCTGCCTGAAACGGGTAATTCGCTTTCACTGGCCTCGTTCCGAGACGACTGGGCCTTGGACCCGGTGCCGAGCGGGCCGTTCAGAAACAACGGTATAGAGCGACCTCCGCGCGTGTGACGTCGCCCCAATCGGGGTTTTCGACATCACATAACAACGGAGATCATCCATGAATCTAATCTCTCGGGGTCTGGACAGGCGCGCGACGCTCCTGCTGGCCCTCATCATAACCAATCTGGCGCTGAGTACGTCTCAGGTGTTGGCTCATAACGTCACTGAAGGCGATGCAGGCTACATCCAGGAAATCTGGGGCGTGAACATCATCCCCTTCATGTATCTTGGGGCCAAGCATATGGTCACAGGCTACGATCACATCCTGTTCCTGCTTGGCGTTGTTTTCTTCCTATACCGAGCCAAGGATGTCGGCATCTATGTCAGCCTCTTTGCGGTCGGTCACTCGACGACAATGCTGTTGGGAGTGTGGTTCGGCTGGGGCGTAAACGCCTATATCGTTGACGCTATTATCGGCCTTTCGGTTGTCTACAAGGCGCTCGACAATCTCGGGGCATTCCAACGCTGGTTGGGATTCCAGCCAAATACCAAAGCTGCAACGCTGATTTTCGGTCTGTTCCACGGTATGGGGCTGGCAACCAAAATCCTCTACTATGATATCGCTCCGGAAGGGATTCTTGCCAATTTATTGGCGTTCAATGTGGGTGTGGAACTTGGCCAGCTCTCGGCCCTTGCGATCATCCTTATCGTCATGGGGTTCTGGCGAAAAAGCCCGTACTTCTTCCAGCAAGCATACAGCGTAAACGTCATCATGATGACTCTCGGGTTTATCCTGATGGGTTATCAGATCACCGGCTTTTTCGTCGCCGCGTAACGGAGTTCAGAAATGTTCAACACAGAAAGACCAAGTCTTGGGGAACTGCCAAGCTCGGCACAACTTATCCGCTCGACCGTCATTGCAGGTGCATCCGCCGCCGTGATCCTTGTCACGGTGGTTCTGCCGGCCGAATACGGGATCGACCTGACCGGAATGGGCCGTGTGCTCGGGCTGCAAGAGATGGGTGAAATCAAAACGCAGCTTGCAGACGAGGCCGAAGCCGACCGGCAACTTGAAAACCAGGATCAGTCGAGCTTGCTGAACGACGTTCTTGGCCTGTTTGTCGGGTCGGCGTATGCGCAAGAAGCCGAGGTCTGGCAGGATGAAACCAGCTTTACTCTCACACCTGGAGAGTCGGCTGAGTGGAAGCTGGTCATGGAGGAAGGCGTGACGGCTGAGTATCGCATGGTGGTGACGGATGGTCGGGTAAATTTCGACCTGCATGGACACGGCGGCGGGCAGTCGATCACCTATGAAAAGGGGCGCGGATCGACTGGTGCCGAAGGTACCATTGAAGCGGCCTTTGCCGGTGAGCATGGCTGGTTCTGGCGCAACCGTGACTCTGATGACGTGTCAGTCATGGTACAGGTTCGCGGCGACTACAGCGAAATCGTCGAGTAAACAAAGCAAGCCGCCGCATAGATATCCTGTGCGGCGGCCCAACTGAGCCGTCCGATTCACATCACAATGTTGGAAGACCTAATGACTTAATAGACCCTTTGCCCAAGCACACAGTCAGGGTAGCAAATCAGAGCGCTACTCGGATGCGCTCTTCAAAGACGCCATTAAGTTGTGGAACTTTTCTCCCTGCACCGCGACATGAGTGCGTAGCGCATTTGCCGTTTCTTCAGGGTTGCCTCTGTCGAGAGCCCGCACAATATCCTCATGCTCGGACATCGACTGTCCCATGCGGCCCCGAAACCGAAGCTGTTGTCGCCGGAAGGGTTTGAGCCTTCTGTGTAGCTTGGACGCCTCTTGTGCCAGAAACGAATTGCCTGACTGGTCGTATATGATTCGATGGAAACGCTCGTTTTCCAGGTAGTACGTATCTGGGTCACCGGCATCGACGGCATCCTGACATCTTGCGTTGGCGTCAGCTAGGTCTTTCAAAGCCTCATCAGAAATACGCATTGCGGCAAGTCGGCCGCAAACGGCTTCGAGCTCGGCCATGACCTCGAACATCTCCATCAATTCTACGGGGCCAGGCTGTCTGACAAAAGCACCCCGCCGTGGTATCAGATCGACCAGCCCTGACAGGGCAAGCCTCTGGAATGCTTCCCTAAGTGGCGTTCTGGAAACTCCGAATTGCTCGGCCAGTTTGACTTCATCCAGACGGTCACCGTCCGAAAATGTCCCGTCAAAGATCAGCTCTTCTAAATCCTGAGCGATGGTATCGGCAAGTCGTTGGTCCATGGCGTTCTGTTTTACTCACGATCGAGTGAGAACTCAAGAATTCAAATCTTGTATACAAAAACGTTGACTTAAAAAACATAACGGCATTATGCTTCTGCTCATCCCCGGCAAGTCCGGGTTAAAAAAGGGAGGAGAATATGAAAACCATGTTCAAAACAGCCGTCGCTGCTTTGGCGCTTGCATCCGCAGGCACCTTGGGTTCCGCAGAAGAGCTGCGCCTATCTCATCAGTGGTCGAACAAAGACATCCGTCATCAGGTCGCACAAATCGTGGCCGATGAGGTCGCAGCGGCCGATGTCGATCTGGAAATCAAGATTTTCGGCTCGAAATCGTTGTTCAAACCGCGCGAGCAGTACAAGCCGCTTAGCCGAGGGCAACTGGATATGACCGTTTTGCCGCTCAGCTATGCCGGAGGCCAACAGCCCGCATATAACCTGACTTTGATGCCTGGTCTGGTGAAAAACCACGATCACGCTGCCCGTTTGGCCGACTCTCCGTTTATGGAAGCGTTGGAAGAGAAGATGGCCGAAGATGACGTGATGGTGCTGGTCCACGGTTACCTGGCCGGTGGCTTCGCGGGCAAAGATAAGTGCATCACCAAGCCAGAAGACGTAGCCGGTCTACAAACCCGAGCGGCAGGCAAGTCGTTCGAACAGATGCTGGCCGGAGCTGAAGCCTCAATCGCGTCAATGGCATCTTCGGAAATCTACAACGCGATGCAGACCGGTGTTCTTCAGGCTGCCAATACCTCGTCCTCGTCCTTTGTCAGTTATCGCATCTACGAACAGGTCAGCTGCTATACCCCGGCGGGAGATGTGGCGCTGTGGTTCATGTATCAGCCGCTGCTTATGAATAAGTCCACTTTCGACGGGTTGAGCGAAGATCAGCAGGCCGCACTGCTGGCCGCGTCTGAGAAAGCGCAGGCCTACTATCTGGAAGAGGCCAAGAAACAGGATGCCAACTCCGCCAAGGTGTTTGAAGAGGCTGGCGTCGAAATCGCCGAAATGACACCAAAGGATTTCGAAGCCTGGCGCGCGCTTGCGATGGAAACCTCGTACAAAGCCTTCGTGGAAGAGGTTCCTGACGGGCAGGACCTGCTGGACAAGGCTCTGGCGGTCGAGTGACCCTCCCTTGCCTGGGCGGCCCTGCTGCCGCCCGGCACCTGATCTCAGTTCTGATCTTCAGATTCAATTGCATCTCAATCACAGGAGGCGCAAATGGCTGGCCATAGCTCTGCCGTTGCTTCCCACACCGGGAACAATCCCTTCCTTCGCTTTGTCGCCGCGCTTTCAACTCTGGCCGGATGGTGTTCCGCAGCTATGATCGTCGCTGCCGTCGCCATCACTTGCCAGATGATCGTTGTGCGCTTTGTCTTGAATGGTTCGACCATCTGGCAAACCGAAGCTGTCATCTATCTGGTCATCGCCGCCACATTGGTTGGGTTACCTTATGTGCAGCGCCTGCGCGGGCATGTGAATGTAGACCTGATCCCAATCTCGCTGGCCCCGCGGGCGCGGTTTTTCATGGCGATCCTGACCTCGGTCCTGTCCATCGCCATCGTCTCGGTCATGCTGTTCTACGGCTACGAGTACTGGCACTTCGCATGGGAGCGTGGCTGGAAGTCCGACACCGTTTGGGGTGTTCGCCTGTGGATTCCCTACCTGTCCATCCCGGTCGGTTTTGGACTGCTGCTTTTGCAACTGATTGCCGACCTCGTCGCCGTCCTATTGGGCATCGATAAACCCTTCGGACTGGAGTAAAGCCGATGGATCCCCTTCTGCTCGGCGCTATTGTCGCCATCGCCACCATCCTTGTTCTGTTCTCGGGCGTATCGGTCGCCATCGGTCTGCTGATCGTCTCGGCCGGTTTCCTAATCGTCTTCGACGGCCCCCGGTCGCTGGAACTGATGCCGGAAATCCTGTTCGGCAAACTGGACAACTTTGCCCTTCTGTCGATCCCGATGTTCATCATCATGGGGGCTTCGATAGCCTCAACGAGGGCAGGGGCGGACCTGTACGAAGCCCTCGAACGCTGGCTGACCCGTATCCCCGGTGGGCTGGTCGTGTCAAATCTTGGCGCTTGCGCCCTGTTCGCCGCCATGTCGGGGTCGTCGCCTGCGACCTGCGCCGCCATCGGCAAGATGGGTATCCCCGAGATGCGCAAACGCGGTTATCCCGATGGTGTTGCCGCCGGTTCCATCGCCGCAGGTGGCACGCTTGGCATTCTGATCCCGCCTTCGGTCACCATGATCGTCTACGGCATCGCGACCGAGACCTCGATTGGCCGTCTGTTCCTGGCCGGCGTAATCCCCGGCCTGATGCTGGTGGGTCTGTTCATGGCCTGGTCGCTGTATTCGACCTGGAAGTCCGGAGACGCCACCCGTCTTGGCTCAGGCAGCTACACCTGGGGTGAACGGTTCGAAATTCTACCCCGAGTGCTGCCTTTCCTCGGCATTATTCTGGGTGTGCTATATGCCATGTATGGTGGCATCGCCACGCCGTCGGAAACGGCCGCCGTTGGTGCACTACTCTGCCTGATGATCGCGATGATCATTTACAAACTGTGGAACCCCAAGGACATCTGGGTAGTGCTGCGTGACAGCACGAAAGAAAGCGTGATGATCCTGTTCATCATCGCGGCTGCCGGTGTGTTCTCGTACATGCTCAGCTCGCTGTTTATCACCCAGGCAATTGCAGAATGGATCGGCACTCTGGACGTGAACCGCTGGGTACTGATGGGCGCGGTCAACGTGTTCCTGCTGATCGCCGGGTTTTTCTTGCCGCCCGTTGCGGTGATCCTGATGGCGGCACCAATCCTGTTGCCCATCATCACCACCGCTGGTTTTGATCCGATCTGGTTCGCGGTCGTTTTGACCATCAACATGGAGATCGGCCTGATCTCACCCCCGGTTGGCCTGAACCTCTATGTGATCAACGGCATCGCGCCCGACATCTCTCTGAAAACCATCCTGACCGGCTCGCTGCCTTTCGTGGCCTGCATGGTGATCGCGATTATCCTGCTGTGCCTGTTCCCGGGCTTGGCGACTTGGCTGCCCGATCTGGTGATGGGGGCAGCAGTATGACCCTGTTCGCCGATCTTCTCTCAACTGTGTTCGAACGGCGTCATCGTCGGGACACGGCTGGGGCTGCCCTCGACGGTCGCCCGCTGACCGAACTGGCCGATGCGCTTGTAGGGTCGGCTGGAGAAACCTCCGGATTGGCGTTGGCCGAAGAGATTCTTACCCGGTTCGATACGCTGAGCGATAACGAAAAGCTCGAATTCTTCCGCTATCTCGCTTCGGCCATGAATATCGACCCCGAGGCGGTGCGCTCGTCTCTGGACGAGTACGAGCGAAACCCATCAAAGGCGACTTATCGCAGTTTTGCCGCAGCGGCAGAGCCTGCGCGGCAGGAATTGATCCGCCGCCTAAACCGGGTGCCAGGCGCCACTGGCGCTCTGGTTCAGATGCGCGCCGATCTGCTCCGATTGAGCGGTAAAGAGCCCGAGTTGCAGGCGCTGGATCTGGACTTCCGCCACTTGTTCGCTAGTTGGTTCAACCGCGGCTTCCTGGTGCTGCGACCGATCAACTGGGAAAGTCCGGCGCATATTCTGGAAAAGATCATCGCCTATGAGGCGGTGCATGCGATCGACAGCTGGGACGACCTACGCCGTAGGCTGGAACCAACCGACCGGCGATGCTTTGCCTTCTTCCACCCTTCGATGCCAGATGAACCACTGATTTTTGTCGAAGTGGCCCTCAACAGTGGCATTCCTGGATCGGTTCAGGCACTGCTGGCAGAAGACCGTGATCCCCTGCCCGAAGACCATGCTGATACGGCAGTGTTCTACTCGATCTCCAATTGTCAGGCAGGGCTTGCCAGCATCTCGTTCGGCAACTCGCTCATCAAGCAGGTGGCCTCAGACCTCGCGGCAGAACTGACGGGGCTGAAGACCTTTGTCACCCTCTCTCCTATTCCGGGACTGACCAAATGGCTGTCGCAAGAGGGCATCGAATGGGACATCGAAAAGCCCGATCAGATGAAGGCGTTTGCAGCGCATTACCTGCTGAACGCCAAACGCCGTGGTGATCTGCCGTTCGATCCGGTGGCCCGGTTTCATCTGGGTAACGGCGCGCTTGTTCATGCGGTCCATGCCGATGCCGATACCTCGGACAAAGGTCGGGCGCAGTCCGGCGGCACCATGGTCAACTATCTCTATGACCTTGGTCGCGTAGCCCAGAACCACGAGCAGTTCGCCAATACCCGCGAGGTCATCGCCTCGTCCGAGGCCAAATCGCTTGCCGCGTCGGCCTCTCTCTCCACGACACAGGAAAGGTAACCCTTATGGCCAATCCTCTCTATGACGGTTTGTTCGGCGCTCATGCCGGTAAAGACACACCTTTTTTGCATTTGCTCGACGGAACGACCATCACCCACCAGGACTTCCTGAGCACCGCCGCGCAGATTGCCCATGTGGTAACACAGCTGGGACTGAAGCCCGGTGACCGGGTCGCGGCGCAGATCGAGAAGTCACCCGAGGCGCTGGCTCTCTATGCTGCCTGCACGCAGGCCGGACTTGTATTCCTGCCGCTCAACACCGCCTATACAGTGGATGAGCTAACTTATTTCATCGAAAATAGCGGCGCCTCGTTGATCGTCTGTGACAGCAGAAGCGAAGGGAAACTCGCCCCTGTTGGTGCTCAGCTTGGCGCGAAAGTGGAAACCTTGAACGCCGATGGCAGCGGCAGCCTGATGGATCAGGCCGCAGCCATGCCAGCCAGTTTTGAAACCGTTGATCGCGACAGTGACGATCTGGCGGCGTTCCTTTACACCTCGGGAACGACGGGCCGCTCGAAAGGCGCGATGCTGACCCAGAACAACTTGTTGTCGAATGCACAAACGCTGGTCGAGGAATGGCGTTTTACATCCGACGACGTGCTGCTGCACGCGCTGCCGATTTTTCACACTCACGGTCTATTTGTGGCAACCAATGTCACACTGGCTGCGGGCAGCAGCATCATATTCATGCCCAAGTTCGATCTGGATGAGATCACCGGGCGGATGTCACAGGCCACGACCATGATGGGCGTGCCGACCTTCTATACCCGCCTGCTGGACGATGACCGTTTCACCAAGGAACTCGCCGCGCATATGCGCTTGTTCGTGTCAGGCTCGGCCC
Source organism: Ruegeria atlantica (assembly GCA_013032095.1). Taxonomy (GTDB): domain Bacteria; phylum Pseudomonadota; class Alphaproteobacteria; order Rhodobacterales; family Rhodobacteraceae; genus Ruegeria; species Ruegeria atlantica_E. Next base: position 50,555 of record WQBJ01000016.1, read on the forward strand.
CGTTGTTGGCGGAAACTCACGTGCAATTCGAAGAGCGCATAGGCCATCGCATCCTTGAACGTTATGGCATGACCGAGACCAACATGAACACCTCGAACCCCTATGATGGCGACCGCCGCGCAGGCACGGTGGGTTTTCCACTGCCCGGGGTCGAACTGAAAATCTGTGACTCTGATGGCAATGCCCTTCCGCAGGGGGAGATCGGAGAGATCGAGGTACGCGGACCCAACGTGTTCAAGGGCTATTGGCAGATGCCGGAAAAAACCGCCGCCGAACTGCGCGAGAATGGGTTCTTCATCACCGGAGATCTGGGCCGCATTGACGAGGATGGTTATGTCCATATTGTTGGCCGCAATAAAGACCTGATCATCTCGGGCGGCTACAACATCTATCCCAAAGAAATCGAGCTTGTGCTGGATGACCAGCCCGGTGTGCTGGAAAGCGCGGTAGTGGGCGTACCCCACCCCGACTTCGGCGAGACGGTTCTTGGCGTGATTGTTGCCGAGCCGGGCGAGACCCCGGACCTTGAAGAGATGAAAGCTGCAGTTTGCAAAAGCCTCGCGCGTTTCAAGCATCCCCGTCAGTTGATCCTGTTGGATGAACTGCCCCGGAACACCATGGGCAAGGTCCAAAAGAACATCCTTCGCGACCAGTACAAGGATCTGTTCGTGGCTGCGTAGGTGTACGCTCCCCGCCCTGCAGCGCTTTTCTCGACGATGCTGCAGGGCAAACTTCAACGGCCTGAAGGCGCGAAAACAGTGTCTCCAAGCCGTTGACCTTTTCCTGATCAGGAGTTTACAGGCAATGTATCAGAACATTCTCGTCCCGATTTCATTGGATAGAGACCGCGACACGGCGAGCTCCGTTCAAGTTGCACAGGCGCTCAATTCCAACGATGGCCGCATCACGTTTTTGCATGTCATTGAGCATCTGCCTCAGTATACGAACGACTTGCTGCCCGAGGGTCATCTGGAACGCGTCAAAGCCGTCGCTTCAGAACTGCTGAGGCCTTTGTTGGATGGCTTCGCAAACGCTTGCATCGAGATCGTCGAAGGACACGCTGGCCGGGGTATTCTCGACTATGCAGCGTCGCATGACGTCGATTGCATTGTGGTCGCAAGTCACCAACCCGGCTTGCAGGATTATCTGCTTGGATCAACCGCGGCACGCGTTGTTCGGCATGCACACTGTGCCGTGCACGTGACCAGATGACGTCATTCGTAATGCCCTTGTTCTTTGACTTCGCATTCGCATGCAGGATCGACCAATCGTCATAGACACCGCACGATTTAACCCGGAGGACAGCTAGGCATGCTGCGCTACTGCATGCCAACACACGGCCAATGTCCGTCTTGTGGGGAATATCTCGGGCCACGCCCCGCGAAAATCAAAATTGATCGTTCTTCTAAAACCAACCGAATTTCCGAGTTCAATTGGTTGGCTGTCACGTCATGCAGAGTCACGTTATTTACGACAACGCCGAGCCCTCAGAATAGCCGATTGTTCGGACTCTTGGGGTTGTTACCCGTTGAAAGTGACTGCTCGCACAATGAACAGCACCCCTGAAATCGCGATAATCGCCTCAATCAGATGGTTGTGAATACGTGTTCCCATCCGATGGACCAGACGACTCGCCAGCCATGTTCCGGGAACCGTCATCACCCCCATAAACAAGCCCAGCAACATCAGGTTCTTGTCCAATAACCCGACCCCATAGAACGTCCCCGACCGCGTCAACGCGTTGACCAGACCAATCACAGCATCGGTGCCCAACAATAACGGCCCACTTAGGCCGATACTGTTGAAGAAAGCGATTACTAGCATTCCGGACCCAGCGGCTGTACCGCTCATGAACCCGAACGAGAATCCAAGGCCAAGTATGGTTTTCAGCCCCGGCTGAAATGACGTCCTCCTCAAGTATCGCCGGGCGGGAAGAACGAGGATCAGGACAGCCCCCATAAAACCCAGAAACGCCTGCTCCGGCACCTCTTTCAGAAAACTCGCGCCCAGAAAAATACCAGGCAGCGAAGCCAGGGTGAACTGGATGGCCGATTTCCAAGCGACCGTCTTACGGTAAACCAAGACCCGAGAAAGGTTCGCGCAGATGGCGTAAACGCTGATCAAAGGGATCACGGATTTGGCCCCAACGACCGGCGTAAGAACAATGACGATGATAAACGAGCCGCCAAAGCCTCCCAAACCGCTGACCAAAGAGCCAAAGAAGGCTGCAACGGCGATCATAGCGTATTCGACGAGCAACCCGCTAAACCTTCAAGACCAAGTATCCGGTTCCCAGAAAGAACCGCCCGCGCTGAGTGTCATCTGACTTCGTTTCAGTGGGCCATAAGAACAGGCACGTCGGCGTGTTTCAGCAGATGGCTGGTCACGCCGCCGAGGATGGATTGGCGTAGGCGTGTGTGTGAATAGCCACCGGCAACAAGGAAGTCGCACCCCGTGTCTGACACCAATTTGAGAAGCCCTTCTCCAGCGGACACGGATACACTGTCTAATTCCCGAATATCCGACGCGATGCCATGGTGATCGAGATATGACACCAAATCCTGAGCTGTTGGTCTGTTATCCGCCTTGTCCTGACTTACGGCAATGGTGACTGACGACGCTCTGCTGAGGAATGGCAGCGATTGCTGGACCGCGCGTGCCACCTCGAGACCGCCATTCCAGCCAATCAAAACCTTGCTGAGCTTGAACTCCCACATACCGCGAGGCACCAGCAGAACAGGGCGCCCGGTGTGCAGAATAGCCTCTTCGAAAGTCAGCGTCGCACCCCCTGATTTCGAATGCGGGATTATGATCAGGTCGCTGACGCGCCCTTGTAGTGCAACCATCTCGCTCCGCGCGCCTTCGAAATCTCGCCAACTGGCACTGGGTTTGCCCCCTTGAGGCTGGTCGCTGAGAACAACGCCGTGTTGTTCACACAGCTCCAGAAAATGAGCTTTGTGTTCTTCCTGCTCATCATGGGCCCCTTCGTCCATGATCGACACGATGCGTTCGCGGACGCTGGAGGGCAGAGCAAACAACTCGTTTTCCAGACGGTCGCTAGGCTTGGATTGCGCGTGGACGACGTTCAGGTGAGCATTGAAGAAACACGTCAGCGATAGAGCCCCCCGCAGGCGTTCGATTTCGTTACCGCGGGTGTAAACGGGCATCAGGAGAATTTTCGGATCCATCATTTTCACTGTCCTCTTGCCATGGCGAACAACGCGTTGATATCGGCCAGGTCTTCGATCCTCCAAACAGCGTCGATCAAGTTGGCTGTCGTTGCTTCGCCCATAATGGGGGCAATCAAATCGTGCGCCTTGGCTTTGACATCTTCTGGAGGCATCGGATTAGACGGGGTACCTCGCACTGCCACTGTGTGATGGCGAAAGTTTCTACCATCCTTGGTTTCAATTTCCACGATGGCCTGCCGCGCCGGTTTTGCCACAGTTAGTTCTGGCGAAGGAATGGCCGTCATCTTCTCTCTGAGCGCTAAAACCGCAGGATCGGACATACGCGCCTTGTTGTGACAGGTCTCAAAGGATGCCCCTCCGTCCAATAGGCACACGGCGACCATATGTTGAAGGCAGACATCAGGCATGTCCCGGTTGTTCACGATGGTCAGACGGTCGTCCGGCATAACCAAATTGATCTTGTCGATGCTTTCAACGTCCAACCCCTTTTCTAGCAGCGCCATCACAGCATCAAGCGCCGCCTGTATTGGGGAACCCACGCACCACTTCTTGATCGATGCTTCCATGATCTCGAACCGTGTGCCCAAACCGTCGGTCAAAGCATCGGCGTTGGGATTTTCAGCGAAGGCCGACAGATAGTTCAGCGGTCCTTCCAAGGGGTCCTGCACACCCGTCATTCCAGCCGCAACCATCATGGCCGAGGAGACACCGTTTCGCGCGCCCATGCCCCCAAAGTCGAAGGCTTTTTCCACATGCTCTGAGTCTCGCTCCCAGTACGGAATACCGCTGGCTTGCTGTATGGCATAAGATAGGGTCGACGCGTTTTGTTTAACGTTGAAATCCATAAGTGACGCCGCAGCAGCGGTTGCGCCGAACAAAGCCCCAAGGCTGTGTGTGCTGTGGGTCGCGGTTCGTGGACCCGACACCCCCATCGCGATTGTGAACCGCGCACCGATATCGTACCCGGCCGCCACAGCATTCAGGAAAGCAGTACCCGAACTTGCCTGCCGTTCCCCGACGGCCAAGGCTGCTGGCACCACGGCACAGCCTGGATGAAACCGCCCGGCCAAATGCGAGTCATCGGTTTCGTCTGCATGCGCTGAGATGCCATTGACCAGCGATGCGTTGATCGCGGTCGTGCGAAGGCCCGTACCCCAGACCGTCGCCTCGGGCGTCCCACCTTGTGTGGCGATAAAGCCCGTTGCCAGCTTGCCTGCCTTTAGCCGCGAGCCTGAAATGATTGCAGCCAGCGAGTCGATCAGGTGGCACTTCGCCTTGATCACCACCTCGTCCGGAAGCTCCTGTTGTGCTACCGAACCGATGTAACTTGCGATCTTTTGCGTCGTGCCGATGGGTGCGCGGATATCAGGGTTGTTACTGGGCATTACGCCGTCACCGTATCCAGAACCTCGTTCAGGTTCGGCAGAGTTTCGAACTCTTTCGCCAAGCTTAGAAACGCCTCCACACTTTCGGCGCTTAGAACGCCTTGCGAGGCGTCACGGAACTTGTCCGAGACTTCGTCCCACGTCAGCGGGTTCTTTGGACCACCTCGATAGTACCGATCAGACTCTTCGAGGAATTGCTGGCCGTCTTTGGTTGTCAGAGTGATCCGAGAAACGATCACACCTTTACCCATCGCGACGATTTCGTCGTCCAGTACAGCTGTGACTTTCTTTTGCATCTCCTGACATTCAAGCGATTGTACGAACGCATCTGAGAACTCGGACAGCCCTGCCTTGCGACGCAGCACGATCGCCGCCATCTGGAAGGCCACGCAGAACTTGGCTTCCAATTCGTTGTTAGCGTGCGGAATGCGCAGTGGGCCGGGCGTAATGACGTTTGCACCTGTACGGACTTCGATGCTCTCGACATCCTCTGGCTTGATGTCATGCTTTTCGACCAGCTTCTTCATCGTATCCATGCCCGGGTGCCCGACAACACCACTGGGGTAGGGTTTGATCGACGTACCGGGGTACACGATGGCCCATGGGTTCCCCATCCGGCCGATGATCCATTTGGGATCATATCCCCCACCGAAGGCCTCGAAGAATCCACGCCCTGCCTCAAGCGCGTTATTCGGGCCGGTCATGCCACGCGCAGCAAACAGTGCGGCAGTTACTCCGTTTTCCGCTGCGCGAGACATGTTCAGAGGTTTGGACATCGTGCCGTGGTTCGCCCCGACGCCTGCCGACATGGTCGAGGCGATGCCCATCGCATTGGTGATCTGCTTGTAGTCGAGGCCCAGCAGTTTACACGCCGCGATGGTCGCGCCGAAGATCCCGATTGTCCCGCTCGTATGAAACCCGCGACCGCCCGTGAAATGCTCGGCGTTGATGGCTTCCGCAATTTTCACCTGCACCTCGAACCCGAGGATAAAGGCTGTCAGAAACTCCTCAGCCGTCACGCCCAGTTGCTCGCCCAGCGCATAGCACGCCGAAAGGGGTTGGACTGTTGGGTGGATCAGAACCGAGCGGTCTTTTTCCTCGGACAACGCAGTGTCGTCATAATCGAGCGCGTGCCCGGACATACCGTTGATCTGTGCCGCAATGTGCACGGGAACCATCATCGAGTTTCTACCCAACGTCCGCGCCTGTTTTGCCCCTCTAGTCTCGGCCGCCAGTTCGCGCAGGATTGTAGGGGCCGGCTCGACCGAGCCCGCCATCATACAGGCGGTACCGTCGACGATACAGCGTTTTGCGATCTCGATGGTTTCCGCTGGCAAGTCTGCAAATGTGGTATCGGCGACGAACCTGACCAGTTCGTGAGTGACGCCTTCTTTGATGGATTCAATTGCCATTTCTTATGCTCCTATTGCAGAGGCCAGGGGAGAGTTACGAAGTTTTGAAGCAGCCCTGTCGGATAGCGCAGCGTCAGTTGATGAGAGATGATGCCCAGGAACAGAACGAACCCTGCCCCTCCGGCAATGGCTTTCCACCAATCCAGCTGCGCGGCACGGCGCAGGAACAGGGTGATGAAGGTCGCGATACCTAGGACAAACCCGACCAATCCCGCGAACAGCAGCATCACGACCAGCATGCCTATGTAGAATTCAGCCGAGCGACCGCTTTCCGGAGCGTTTTGCCGTTCCGCATCGTAGAAGAACTCGGAAGGCGCCTTCTTGAAAGCCATGGCAAATATGATGGGCGCCAGGAAGACCATGGTGCTGATCGAAGCCACCGTAGGGAACAGCCCGGTCAGTCGGTTGAACTGCATTCCGTTCTGCAGGACGTAGAGCGCAAAGGCGATGACGCCGGCGATGAATATCCACTGCGGCCATTTCTGGAGCTGGCTGTGCGGACCCTCGACGGTCAGCGGTTCGCTGCTTTTCTGTTTGAAGAAAACCGCCAGCGCAATGGACAATACGGTCAGGACCAGTAAGGCCATTACGATTGGTCGTTGCAAGAATGACGCGCCGTATAGCGTTACGGTTTGGTAGACAGAAGACTCGACCCGTTCGGACAAAACGAACCCGATCAACAGGGCCGGACGCGACCAGCCGAAGCGTTTCATGTAAATTGCGAGCACACTGAGAAGCAGCAAGGCTATTAAGTCGCCCCAGTTCCGCGTCGCTTGGAAGGCTGCAAAAAAGATGATTCCAATCATAAACGGAGCGATCAGCGTATAGCGAATGGTCGTAATGCGGGCGATCTGAGGTGCAAGGAAAAAACAGATACCTGCACCGACGATATTGGCCGCTGCGATGGACCAGATCATCAAGTAGACCTTGTCCATGTTGTTATCGATCATGTCCTTGCCAGGTTCGATACCGATCAGAACCAGACCGCCCAGCAGGATGGCCATGCTACCGGAACCTGGGATGCCCAACAAAAGCGTGGGAACCAGAGCGCCGCCTTCTTTTGCATTGTTGGCGGACTCCGGAGCCACGACGCCCCGGGGATCACCGGTTCCGTAGGATTCCCGGTTCTTTGTTGTCTGGACGGCATGGCCGTAAGCGATCCAGTCCACCACGCTGCCGCCAAGTCCGGGCAGCGCGCCAATGATCGAGCCGATCATCGAACAGCGCAACGAGAGCCACCAGTTGCTGGCCCAATCCTTGAACCCTTTCAACCAACCTGTTGGGGCAAGCTTGCCGGTTTCAGAAATACTGGACTGTCGACGCAACAAATTGACGATTTCAGGCGTCGCGAACATGGCCAGACCAACGACCACCAGCGGCAGCGGGTCTAGCAGGTAATCGCTCCCGAATGTGGCGCGTTGAACACCAGACATCGGCGCGGCACCCAAAGTGCCCAGCAGAAGTCCCAGAGAACAGGCGGCGAGGCCTTTCCAAAGGTTCGCACCGGTCAGGATACCGACCATTGAAAGAGCTAGGATTACCAGCATGAATTGCTCGCCAAATCCGATCTGAAGGATAATTGGCTTGGCGAAGAACACCGCAAAAGACAGAACGAACGCGCCGAAAATACCTCCGAACAGTGAGGAAACAAAAGCGATGGACAACGCCCGAGTGCCTTCGCCACGCTTGGTCATCGGGAAACCGTCCAAAACTGTGGCCTGAGAGCCGGACGTTCCGGGAATGCCCATCAGCACTGATGGGAACGTGTCCGATGTTGTGGTCACGGCAACAAGGCCGATCATCATCGCCAGAGCCGAGTTGGGGTCCATCCCGAAGACGAGGGGCAACAACAGGGCAAGACCTGCCGTGCCACCAAGTCCCGGTAGAATGCCAACAACAAGGCCTGTCACAACCCCTGCAACCAGTGCCAGCATTGTCTGCAGCGTCGTCAGTTGGGCGAGTGCTAAGAGTGCAGCATCCGACATTTGGGCTTTCCCGTTTGAAACTTACTTTGATCAATGTCCCCAGAGTGCCAGTGCTTCAAACGCAGGGCATCGGAACATCGATTGAGAGCGCTTTGCGCCTCGTTGGTGGGGGCGCCCTTGCGGGCACTACCCGGTTGTTTTGATTCAGTTGAGCTTGGTGTCGAAGCGTTCTTCCAAGAAGGTCGCAACCCACTCGCGGACTTCTGGGTCCAAGGCCGTACCGCTTGCCAGCGCACGTTGGGTCTCATCACCGAAGTTTAGCGGCATCGAGCCAATCTCGCGTGGCAGCGCGGCTGCAACTTCAGGATCGGACGTCACCGCCTTCATCGCTTCGATATAGACGTCGCGGATATTGTCAGGTGTCCCCTTGGGCAGCATAACCGCCTTCGACAGCATGACTTTTGCATTCATCAGCGACTTCTGCATTTCATATGCAGGACCTTCCGGTGCCGAACCTGTCACAGCTTCATAAAACTCCGGAAATGTCGGGACGTCCGGCAAGTCCGGGTCACGCTGCAGATCACCGTTTTCGTCAATGACACCGTAGCTCCAAACCGGGTTCACCTTGGGGTCTTCGCCATAGTCTTTCAGGTAGGAACGCGTGTTGTCGGTGTTCATGTTCATTTCGCCACGCTGGAATGCGGCTTCGGCGTCCTTCGAGGATAAGCCGAATAGATAGTTCGGATGGATACCAAGCATTTCCATGGATACGAAGTCCAGCAATTCAGCGGACAACGGCGTTTCCGTACCAAAGCGGATATTGGCGTTCTTCAAAGCTTCATAGTCAGCTTTCATATCCGAACCGCCCAGACCAATGTCGTCGCTGATCGCATAAAGCGAAGCACCGCGGGAGAATCCAGTCACGGCCACCCATTCGTTCGGGTCGTAATTGGCGACATCGGACCCCATCAAAACCGGCAAAAGACCTGACGTAGACGCCATGATCAGCATCGTTCCATCAGCGGGCGCATTTTCATGAAAGTCGTTGGACGCTGTGACCGACCCACCACCGGGCTTGTTCAGAACGATGACGTTCGGGTTGCCGGGCAGGTTCTCGCTCAGCTTTGTCTGCAGAACACGTGTTAGGCGATCCGTACCGCCGCCTTCGCGAAAGCCAACGATCCAGGTGACTGTTTTGCCTTCCAATGAAAAGTCTTCGGCCTGAGCCATTCCAGGCAACGCAACAGCAGCAGCGGTTGCTGCGCCAACTACGAATTTCTTCAACCCATCTAGCATGGATTCTCCTCCCTTAGAACGTTGCAGCACCTCTCCCATCGGTGCGGAGTTGCAACACATTCGTCGACAACGCGGAAAACTTGACACAGCGGGAAAACGAACTCAAATTCAAAAAAATCAAGGATTATTGCATTTAGGGAATGAATAGATGCTGCGCGACATAACGCTTGGAGATATCAGTGCATTTGTCCTGGTGGCCCGGCTGGAAAGCTTTGCGCTAGCCGCAGAGGAACTACTTGTTACGCAGTCTGCGCTGTCCAGGCGAGTAAAAAAGCTTGAGAATTCACTAGGCGCCCCCCTTTTAGACAGAACGACCCGCTCCGTTACTGTCTCGCGCCTGGGTAGGGAATTTCTGCCGCAGGCAGAGCGGATTGTGAATGACTTCCACAGGTCGCTGGACGACATCGATCAAGTCGTGAAAGTTCAAAGAGGCATCGTCTCGTTTTCCTGCAACATGACGATATCCGATACGCTATTGCCGGAGATACTGGCCCAATTCAAAGGGACCTACCCTGACATCCGTATTCGCGTGCACGAGGACTCCAGCCCTCAGGCCATCGAACGCGTTCTGAGCGGCCAATCGGAACTGGCGCTGGCCCAGTTCGGCGAAGGCCACCCGGACCTGGAGTTCGAAGCGCTGATCGACGATCGGTTCGTGATCGCCTGCCACAAGAGTCACCACCTTGCCAACGCGTCATCGACAACGTGGGAAGAAGTAAAGGACGAGCAATTCGTTTTGCTAAGAAGCGAAAGTGGGACGCGGAAGATTTTACAACGGTATCTCGGTGAAAAATACGATGTGATTTCGAATGATATGCAGGTTGGTCATTTCCACTCGCAGCTTGGGCTGGTCGGCAAAGGCATTGGCATCGCAGCCATTCCATCCTTGGTCCGTCTCTCGCGAAAGGATTTGGAGCTGGCAATCATTCCAATTTCCAAACCTACTATTCGGCGAAAACTTGGGATTGTGACCTATCGCGGACGCTCCCTATCCCCGGCGGCTGAGGAACTTCGCAAGGTCGCAGTCTCTGTAATGAGCGGGTTTTCCGAGTGATCCCCTCGCTGCTGTCAGAACGCATCAACCAATCGACGCCATTTCTAGCGTCGATTGTAAACTGCGCTTGCGCGTTCTCAGAAAACTAGGCGCCCCGTTTCCTTTGCGCATCCCTGATAAGAGCCGCGAGCCGATAGAAACCATGGGCCATCTTGGTATAAGGCGTCAGCAAAAAGAACGTCAGGACCGACCCCAGATGAATGGCAAGCAGCGCGGGCATCAGAGCGGTTGAGCCGAGCGCGTAGAGAACAAGCCCGCTCAATCCGACAAACCCAAGCAGCAAGATGAAGCCGATATCACCGCCCCATGCTGAAGGGTCGCCAAGATCACGATCAGACTTTTGCTTGAGAAACGCCATGGCGCCGCAACCCACTGTCAGCAGTATACCACCGGAAATCCCGAATAGTTTAGGCAAAGACCAGAACCCGTAGGGCGCATGCATTCCAAAGCCATAATGCATTACTGTCGCAACCGAAGTAGAGGCAAAGCAAAGAAGAAACCCATACATGATAGCGTGATGAATGTGTCGGCGACCCTGACTAAATCGGTCTTCGTCCTCGAAGTTACAGCCCTCACCATGCCCGGCAGCCAAGTCCTGCATCTTGCTCGCGCGTTTGAAGGCAGCCGCCACGTCAGCCATTTGGATCGGTTTACCGCCAACCTCAACCCAATAGCGCCTGAGGCTGATGGCGATACTAAAGAGCGGCAGAAGAAACGTGGGCGCGAAGATCGCGACCATCGCATTGTGCGACAGGACAGCATAGAAACCCTCACCTCCGCTCGATCCAATGGCGCGAATTGCCCAGAACAACAGGGCAAAACCAATCACAAGTGCCAAGGCTATGGCCCCGCCATGCGTGTGGAACCGGCGCGCGAGGGGTTGCGGCCAGGCGAAACTTTCCCAACTGTCCCGACGCACCTCGGCCAGCACTTTGGGCAGGTTCAGATCGAACTCGTGCGGAGCCGTGTACTGACAGGCGTAGTAACACCCCCGGCAGTTGTGACAGAGGTTGGCCAGTTGCGTGATGTCACCGTCCGAAAATGCGCGCTCGGCATGTAGTGACGGGAAGACCGAGCAATAACCTTCACAATACCGACAGGCGTTACAAATCTCTGCCTGACGGCGGGCTTCTTGGATCAGTTCAGTTTGCATAAGCGGCAGCCTCACGTCCTGCGATGCGTCCAAAAACGGTTCCGATTGTCATGCCGAATCCGGCTAGGTAGCCTTGCCCAAGGATCGACCCGGCCATGGTCTCGCCGGCTGCCCAAAGGTTTTTGATCTTGCCTGTGGGGGTCGAACACTGGGCCGTGTCGTCGACCTTGAATCCGAGATAGGTGAAGGTGACGCCAGTTCGCAGCGAGTAGCCGTAGAAAGGCGGCTCGGTGATTGGGCGGGCCCAGTTGGTTTTGGGCGGGGTCAGGCCAGAGGTCGCCACTTCGTCCAATTCTGTTGGGTGAAATCCACTGGTGTCACCGCAAGCGGCGTTGAAATCGGCAACCGTCGCAGCCAGCTTGTCGGCGGGCAGACCCATCATCGCGGCCAGTCCTTCCAACGTGTCCGCCTTTAACGGAGGGAACACGGACGGCATGAACAGGTTCAGCGACTTGGCGTCGATGATGACATAGCCCACCTGATCCGGCTGGGCCGCCACCAGACGCCCCCAGATTGCATAGCGCTTGGGCCACACATCTTCGCCTTCGTCATAGAACCGCTCAGCGTCTTTGTTCACGACGATAGAAAACGGCACGCAATCCAGACGGGTGACGATACCGCCGTCGAATTTCGGCGCGCGCCCATCGATGGCGACGGCATGGCATTGGGTTGGATCGCCGACACTCTCAACGCCTTGGTCCAGAAGGTCCGCCAACACCACACCTCGGTTATACGGAGTACCCCGGATCAGGAAGTTCTTTGCCGGCTCACCCCAAGCGCGGGTAAGCCAATCCGTATCAGCCTGAAACCCACCCGAGGCAACGATGACAGCGTTTGGCGTGATGCGATGAGACTGGCCCTCGTAGGTGTAATCGACCCATTCGATCCGATCGCCATTCAGTTCCAAATGCGTCACTGCGGCTTCATATAGCACGTCAACGCCTAGGCCCGCTGCTGTTCTGTAGTAGGCATTCACCAGCGACTTGCCTCCCCCCATGAAAAAGGCATTGGTTCGCGCCAGAGACAAAGTCCCGGACAGCGATGGTTGGAACCGAACTCCGCGCTCCTCCATCCACGGCAGGCATTCCTCTGAGGTACGGATCGCAAGACGGGCCAAGTGCTCGTCAGTTTTGCCCCCAGTGACCTTCAGGAGATCGGAGAGGTATTCGTCTTCACTGTATTCCTCAACCAGCGGGCCCAGAGGAGATTTGTGCATACAGCGAAAATTGCGCGTGTGGCGCGAGTTACCGCCGCGATAGGATTTCGGTGCCGTTTCGAGTATCAGAACGCGGGCGCCGGCCTCGGCGGCGGTCATCGCCGCGCAGAGGGCAGCATTGCCGCCCCCAATCACAGCGATATCGTAAGCTTCCTTTTGGGTGGCCATATCCTGTCTACCTACTGATTGTCGTCGGTTGTTCGATCGCGCTCTTGCAAGGCGCGGATACGCATGCGTTGTGCCGCCTGAATATGTGCGCGCATCTCTGTCTCGGCCGCAGCACCATCACGTGCCTTCAGCGCAGCCATGACGCGCCGATGTTCCGCCACTGCCGCCTCAGACCGCTCGCTGTCCAGCAATTGCGATGGCCCAAGGATCAACAGCGCTTTTTGCAAGGACAACATGGATTTCGCGAGAAACCGGTTCTTTGCCGCATCCAAAAGCGTGGCGTGGAATATTCTGTTAATCCGCGCTGCTTCCGGGCCGGTACCCGCCTCGGCCAGGCGGTCATTCAGCACATCCAACTCATCCAGCTCGACATCCGACGCAGCCCTTGCCGCGAGGCGCGCTGCGGTGCCCTCTAATACGGCGCGCATCTCATAAAGTTCCATAACCTCGGCGTAATCCAAACTGCGCACCGTTGCACCCTGCCGTGGAACATGGGTGACAAGCCCGTCAGCCTCCAACTGCCGGATCGCCTCGCGCACCGGAGTGCGGCTGACACCCAGCCGTTCGGACAGCTCAATCTCGCGCAGGCGTTCCCCCGGCAGAAGGGAGCCTTCGCGAATCTCATCCAACAGGCGTTGATACGCAGAATTGCCTTGCGGGCCAGGCTGTAACGGGTCGTCTTGAATAGTCATAACGGGCTCTCTTGCGTTCCTGAGTCCAGTTGTATACATTTGGATACACACCGAGTCAACAACATCGGAACCTGCATTGTGCCCACCCAGAAAATCTCAACTTCCCTTCTGACGAAGCGGGCCATTACACTTGGTCTTTCTGTGCTGGGCGCCGGAGTTTTCTGGGCACTGGACCTGCCACTGCCGTTTCTATTCGGACCAATGACCGCCTGCCTGATTGCGGCTTTGGCCCATGCGCCTCTGGAGGGGTTCGGTCAGGTCTCGGTCGCGGCCCGCACAATCCTGGGCGTGGCGGTAGGGGCGTCGATCACGCCGGACTTGTTTGGTGAATTACCAAAGATGGCAGCGTCGATAGCACTAGTCCCGCTCTTCATCCTTTTGATCGCTTTGGTCGGCGTGCCATTTTTTCGAAAGTTTTGGGGCTTTGATCAAACGACCGCGTTTTATGCTGCGATGCCCGGCGGGCTACAGGACATGATCATCTTCGGCACCGAAGCCGGTGCAAATCCGCGCACCCTGTCCCTGATCCACGGAACGCGCGTTCTGATCATCGTAACTCTGGCGCCCTTGTTCCTGTCCGTGTTCTACGACGCCCAACTGAACAACCCTATTGGAGAGCCTGCGCGCGATCTGCCATTGCATGAGTTGGCGCTAATGGTTCTGGCTGCCATTATCGGCTGGAAAGGTGGTGAGCGGATCGGCCTCTTCGGGGCCTCCATCCTTGGGCCGATGATCCTGACGGCTGCGCTGTCATTGGGGGATTTCATTCATACCCGCCCCCCTCGCGAAGCCATCCTGGTCGCGCAATTCTTCATTGGCTGCGGCATTGGTGTTAAGTTTGTCGGGGTCACCTGGGTTGAATTGCGCAAGGTCGTCGCGGCGGGCTTTGCCTATGTAGTCGTTCTAGCCCTATTGGCCGCGCTCTTCACTGCCGTTGTTACCACGCTGGGCCTTGGCCAGCCGGTCGAGGCCTTCCTTGCCTTCGCCCCCGGCGGTCAGGCTGAGATGACGGTTCTGGCCATTGTCTCTGGTGCGGATCTAGGCTTTGTAATCACCCACCACCTGACGCGTATCGTGCTTGTCATCATCGGGGCGCCCATCGCGGCCAACCTTATACTACGCTGGAAAAACTCGCGGAATAGATCTGGCTGATCAGAACGCAACCAGCCCAAACAGGTGCGCGAACCGTCTCTATTTCAAGTGACTGCTAGCACATTGGCTCCAGAAGCCTCACGTTTAAATCTGCTATTCGGGCCATCGTTTTTGACATCCCTACGTCACCACGATTCTGGTGTTGCCAACGGTGTTTTCCACCCTTCAACAAGCCCTACCGCGGCCTCGGCGTAACTTTGTGGAAACTGGTCCGTTGTCCGCGCCTTCATAATCGTGTGGAGCCCCAACAAGAGACAAATCAGTAGTCTGGCGGCCTCCTCCGGCTCAACTTCGCTCTGGATTACCTTCTCGGTTTTTGCACGGCTTATAATTGCAACAAACCGCCCTTCCAGTGCGGTGAGATATCTCTCAATTCGGTCGTTGACCTCGGGATCGGAGCGATCGAACGAACTGATCGCGTTGAAAGCAAGGCAACCTGCATCCTCGATCTTTGGCATACGTTCGGCGGAGGCTATCTCTCTGAACCAGTCGGCCAGATCGTCCAAAGAAAAGGTTTCAGGGTCAGGAAAGTGACGAGCTTCCGCGTTATCCAGATAGGTATCTAAGGTCTTGAGGAAAAACTTCTCTTTCCCGCCATAAGTGGTTTGCAGTGTAAAGCGTGTCAGCCCCGTCTCCTGCTCCAGTTCCCGCGTGCTGGCGCCCTGGTAGCCCTGCCGCCAAAACAGGTCGAGCGCACCTGCCACAGCGCTATCATGATCCGTCTTACGTTTTCGCGCCACAGATTTCCCCTTGCCTTTTCTATCCATGCGGATAGTAATTGATTCCTATCCGCATGGATAGCATCGCGAATGTGCGACGGCAAATACTGCGTGGCCAAACTGTTCCAACTTGACGGGGAGAAAAAATGACCGCCATCGACCCAACAACCGGGGCATCAAAGCCTGCAACCTTACGCGTGATCTTCATTCTGAACGCGCTCAAAATCCTTCTGGCCTTTGGCTTTTTCGCCGCATTCAAGTTTTATGGGCTGCAGGTAGGAGAGCTGGCAGGCTCGCAGGCTGCCAACCTGATGCTCTATACGATGCTGGCTTACATGCTGACATTCGCCTGCATCGTCGTATCGATCCTCAAGCGAAGCATCATCGGAATTCGTGCCGCGATTGCCGTTGATTTTCTGGCCTCGATCCCGGCCACTGCAGCTATTGGCTTTGTCATCGCAATCATCAGCATGGGCTTGACCTTTACCGCATCCGTTCGCGCGTTTTTCGCGCATCGCACCTGAAGAAACGCAGCTTTGGGTTTGATTGCTGACGCACGCATTTCAGAAAGGGCAGTTCTATGAATACCGCACAGTTGATTTCACCCGATTTTCCATTCGACTCAAAATATGTCGAAGTTAACGGGCAGCAAATCCACTATGTCGACGAAGGAGAAGGCAACCCGGTTCTGTTTTTGCACGGCAATCCCACCTCGTCCTATCTATGGCGCAACATTATTCCTTATGCCGCTCGTCAGGGGCGTGCGATTGCTATGGACCTGATCGGCATGGGCAAGTCGGATAAGCCGGATATTCCCTACCGATTTGTTGACCACGTCCCCTTCGTGGACGGGTTCATCAAGGCATTGGGTTTGAAGAACGTTACGCTTGTCATCCATGACTGGGGCTCGGCGCTAGGGTTCCACTATGCCCACAGGCATACTGAAAACGTACGCGGCATTGCTTTCATGGAAGGCGTAATACGTCCGATGACTTGGGCCGGTTTCCCGCCCGACTTCCGCGTCGGGTTCCGCATGATGCGGACACCCAGCCTGGGGTGGGTAATGATTTCAGGCCTCAACATGTTCGTCGAGAAAATCCTGCCAAGCGCCATTGTACGCGACCTGACACCACAAGAGATGGCGCATTACCGCGCTCCGTTCCCCTCAGCACGCAGCCGCAAACCGGTGCGGGTCTGGCCTTGCGAAATTCCGATCGACGGCACTCCGACAGACGTTCATGACATCGTCAGCGCCTACAGCAATTGGCTGGGTGAGACCCAGACTCCAATGTTGATGTTCCACGCCACACCCGGCGGCACCATTGGCCCTAGCGAGGTCGCTTGGTGTCGCCAAACCATTCAGAATTTAGAGGTCGTGGACATCGGAGCAGGCATTCATTTCCTTCAGGAAGACAATCCGCATCTGATCGGGAAGAAACTGGAGGAATGGTTGGGGCGGGTCTTCAAGTGAACAAAGCTGGCTATACGAGTATCGTTAGGACTGTATATACAAATTGGATTTTCTGATTGTATGCTTCGAGAAATGACCCAACACATTCGGAGGCCAGTCACGGGAGGTAAGCCTTGCTCAATATGACGATCCCCATACCATTGATACTCGTGGCGGCCCTGCCCGCTGTTCTGGATCGGTGTTCCGGTTCTGATACGAGTGTGGCTCTGGGTGTACTGGCGCGCGATCGCGTGTCTTTGACAGCAACGGCCAACGAAATCGTCGTGGATTTGCCGGTCGCTGAAGGAACCGTCGTCAAGGCAGGCGACACGCTGGTTCAACTCGACGCCACATTGCAGACCGCAAAGCTGAATCTGGCCCAGGCGGAACTTGAGAAAGCACAAGCTACGCTCCTTAAGCTACAGGTCGGGCCGCGAGAAGAAGAGATCGCGATTGCCGAGGCGAAGGTTGCCGGCGCCGTCGCGCGGTTGGCCGATGCCGAGGCCACATATGACCGAAATGCCAGACTGGTCGAAAACTCCGTTGTGACCGAAGCGCAGGTTGCAAACGATCTGGCTTTGCGGGATTCCGCGCGGGCGGAATTGGCCAGCGCAAGGGAATCCCTGAAGGAATTGGAAAACGGCACCAGACCCGAAGATTTGGCCGTCGCCGAGGCCAATGTGAAAGCCGCAGAGGCAGCAGTCGAAGCAGAGCAAACCGTTCTGGATAATCTAACCGTTGTTGCCACCCGTGACGGTGTGTTGGATTCGCTGCCTTGGAACCTTGGGGAACGCGTTACTTCGGGAAGCCCTGTAGCAGTGATGGTCACCGGGCAGATTCCCTATGCCCGCGTCTATGTTCCGGAACCGCATCGCGTCAAACTAAAGCCTGGAGACAAGCTCGAAGTCCGCATCGACGGGCTGGAAGACCCTCTGGATGGGGTCGTCCGATGGATCAGCGACGACGCGTCATTCACTCCCTATTATGGGTTGAACAAGGATGATCGGACCCGTCTAGTCTATCTGGCCGAGATCGATCTGCCAGCCGCGTCGGCCGACTTGCCCGCTGGTGTTCCTGTGCAGGTCCCCATGCCATGAA
This sequence comes from Ruegeria atlantica, assembly GCA_013032095.1. GTDB lineage: Bacteria > Pseudomonadota > Alphaproteobacteria > Rhodobacterales > Rhodobacteraceae > Ruegeria > Ruegeria atlantica_E. The sequence goes on from WQBJ01000016.1 coordinate 68,466, forward strand.
TGATGTCGTTGTCTCGACGCAGGGGCTGACCCGACAGTTCGGGGATAATGTTGCGGTCAACAATCTAGACCTCGAGATCAGAACGGGCCAGATTTACGGTTTTCTCGGACCTAACGGCTGCGGCAAGACCACGACAATGCGTATGTTGACCGGGCTGCTGACCCCCAGCAGCGGGTCAATTTCGGTGCTGGGGCAGTCTATGCCTGAGGCGGCAGAGCCATTGAAGAATGAGATCGGGTATATGACCCAGATCTTTTCGTACTACCGCGACCTGACAGTTTTGGAGAACCTAAGATTCGTATCTGAAATCTACGGCATTCCCGTAAAAACGGCCAAGGGTCGGATCGACGAGTTGCTGCACACCTATGACCTGACGACAAATGTCCATCAACTCAGCGGCAGTATGAGCGGAGGTCAGCGGCAAAAGCTGGCCCTCGCAGCCACCGTCATGCACCGCCCGAAACTTCTGTTTCTGGATGAACCGACATCCGCTGTGGACCCGGAAACCCGCCGGACATTCTGGGAGCAATTGTTTGATCTGGTCGATCAGGGCGCGACCATGATCGTGTCCACCCATTTCATGGACGAGGCTGAGCGGTGTCACCGACTGGCCATTCTTCAGCACGGTGTGAAAAAGGCGGACGGGTCTCCGCGTCAGTTGATGGATGATCTGCAGGCCGACGTCGTCGAGGTTGAAGGCCCGGACCTGCGGAAAGTCAAACATGAACTGGATGGCAAACCCAAGATCCTGTCAACCGCTCAAGTCGGCTCGCGGCTGCGCGTGCTGGTGGACAAATCTGAACCTCAGCCCGAGGAAATGCTGCGCGCCCAGCTTGGTGCGTCCCGAGACCTGTCGCTAACGCCTCAACGGCCAAACCTCGAAGACGTGTTTGTCAGCGCGACACGGGGGCCGGAACAATGATCTCTCCACGCCGCATCGCTGCTGTCCTTAAAAAAGAACTGCTCCAGCTGCGGCGGGACAAGATGACCTTCGCCATGGTCATCATGATTCCTCTGATCCAGTTGCTGTTGTTTGGCTATGCGATCAACACCAACCTGCGCCATGTACCTGTCGCGCTTGTGGATGAGTCTCAAACGGAACTGTCCCGCACACTGGCGCAACTGGTTCAGGCCACGCAGGTCGTGACAATAACCGAAGAGCTTGCGACCCCGCAGCAGGCGGAACGCGCGATCACGGAATCCCGCGTACGCGCCGCCCTGATCATACCACCCGATGTGGCCAACCGGCTTGCGCGCAGCCCTTCCGTAGGGTTGGGTTTGCCCGACGCGACAGATCAGACAAGCAGTCGACCCGTCGCACATTGGATCGTCGATGGCTCGGACACGATGGTCGCAAGCGCGATCAAGTCCCTGCGGACGATGCCTCTGACCGAACTCCTGAAACTGCCGCCGAACCGACAGGTGCCCACATTCGAGGTGACACTCTACTTCAATCCAGAACAGCGATCTGCGGTCAATATTGTTCCGGGTCTCGTAGGGGTCATCCTGACCATGACGATGATCCTGTTCACCTCGGCCGCCATTGTGCGGGAACGCGAACGGGGAAATATGGAGATGCTGATCAACACCCCGATCAAGTCCATCGAATTGATGGTTGGGAAGATCATTCCTTACATCTTTCTTGGCCTTGTTCAGGTCGCGATCATTCTAGGCCTTGGGCACGTTCTTTTTGATGTCCCGATAAACGGAGGTTTGGGAACACTACTGGTGGTGACGCTGCTGTTCATCATCGCCAGCCTGTCGCTTGGATTGGTTATATCCACCCTCGCTCAGAACCAGCTGCAGTCGATGCAAATGACCATTTTCGTCCTGCTGCCATCGATCTTGATGTCAGGGTTCATGTTCCCCTTTGATGGCATGCCACAACCCGTCCAGATCATCGCGCAGATCCTACCGGCAACCCACTTCATGGACATGATACGCGGCGTCGTTTTGCGCGATGCTTCGCTCTATGAACTGCGCTGGGAAATCCTCTGGATGATTGGCTTTGCGGTTTTTGGGCTGCTGGCAGCTACGCTGAGATTCAAGAAGCGGCTGGGTTAGGACCGGTATGCAATTATGCTTTGAAAACGAATGAGCGCTCAGCACTGGAAACACCCTCCAACTTGAACCTCAGAGCATGTCGGCTTTTCGCCCAAAGGAAACTGGGCGAACCGCTATCATTCGCATTGCTGAAATGGGGCGCAGATATCCGAGAATTGATTCTACTTCCCTGCGAAAAAAACCGCGAAAGTACGCAAGGTAATAGCTGGTAGTATTATTCTTCCGCGGGTGACACCGCCCGCTGATAAAGATGCCAAGTGGCGTGGCCAAGGATCGGCAGGGTGAAGATCAGGCCCAGAAACGCCGGAACCAGCGACAACAGCATGGTGACCGAAATGATCGCCGCCCAGGTAAGCATGACCACCGGGTTTTCCGAGACGACGCGAAGGGAGGTGAGCATTGCAGAAACGAAATTGGTTTCCCGGTCAAGCAGCATGGGCATGGCGATGACGGTCACCGAGAACAGGACGGCCGACAGAAATGCGCCCACACAGGTGCCAACAGCAAGGAAGGTCCAGCCCTGCGGCGTAAAGAAGACCGTGTGCAAAAATCCATCGAAATTCGAGAAGGAAGCATTCTGCAGGATAATCGCCAACCAAAGCCGAACCTGGTAAACCCACACCCAGAAAATGAACAGGGTGACAAAGGCCATCCAGCCCATTTCACGCTTGCGTTGATTGGCCATGACAGTGAGGATTTCTGACCAGCCGAAGGGCTCTCCCTTCTGCAACCGGCGAGACATTTCATAAAGCCCGGCGGCGGCAAAAGGAGCGACCAGCGGAAAGCCCACAATGGCGGGAATGATCATCCAGATCTTGCCGAGCCAGACCAAAACCCAAACCAACAGAATTCCGAAAACAGCGTAGAACAGGCCGAAGAAGCCGCTCATGAAGGGGCGCGCCAGAAAGTCGGAAAACCCGGCCCGAAGCGAAGCTCTAATATCACCCGCAGTCACTTTATTGACCTTGGGCACGGCCTGCTGCTGCGGCGTCAGCTTGTCCGGTGGCGTAGAACCTGCGGTTTTGGATGTCATGGCACCCTCCTCCGCATACAAGTTTGCATCAGGGGAAGTACAAGGGCAAGTGGAGTGTATGGCAGCCAGCCCTGCAATTCTACCACTAGAGGCAAAGAAATTCAGCGGCCGCGATATGAGACTGGCGAACCTTCACAATCGGTACAGCGGTAATAGCGCTTTGTTAGCAACAAAGTCGCGGTTGGCTACGTCTTTGAGTTACCCGTCTTCTCGTTAACGATCTCGAGTATTCTGTTTCTTTGAATTTTTCCGGATGGCCCCTTTGGAAGATCCGGCAAAATATGAACTTCATCGGGGGACTTGAAACGGCCCAGTTGCGCTTCGCAAAGCTTCGACAAGCCAAGCGGCGTCAACTCAGAACCTTCTCGAATCTTAACAGCCGCCTCGACGGTTTCACCGTAGCTGTCGCAGGGGCGTGCGAAAGCCGCGGCTTCAACAACATCGGGATGAGAATAAAGTGCCTCGTCTATCTCGCGCGGGGCAATGTTTTCACCACCCTTGATGATTAGCTCCTTCAGCCGACCCGTTACAAAAACGTACCCATCTTCATCCATCCGGGCGAGGTCACCGGTTCGCAGCCACCCATCAGAACTGAAAGTGCCTGCAGTTGCATCGGGGTCTTTGAGGTACTCCAGCATCACATTTGGTCCGCGAATGACCAATTCACCTTCCGTACCGTGTGGAACAGGTTGAAGGTTCGCGTCGAAGACTGCCGCCTCGTTCCCGTATGCGATACCCGGAGAGCCAATCTTGCGAACGCCTGGTGGCAGAGGATTGGACAGAATTTGCGCAGCGGTTTCCGTCAGCCCCATGGTTTCCACGATCGGGATTTCAAAACGGTCTTCAAAGGCCCGCTGTACGTCTGGTGCCAACGCTGAAGACGCAGAACGACCGAAACGCACACGCTGGCGAACTTGCGCGTCCGGCTCTGTGTTCGAGTGCAGCAAGTGCGAAATGATGGTCGGCACGACGGAAAACCACGTGGCCTCGACTCTTCCCAAATTGCCCCAGAACCGGCTGGCCGAGAACCGTTCGCACATGGCCAATGACCCACCTGACACAAGCGTTCCCATAACTGTTACACACAGCCCATTGATGTGGTAGATCGGCAATACGCAAAACCCGCGATCAACCTCGGACAGCTCATGAGCAACGGCAGTGGTCCAACCGCCTGCCAGCAGGCTGGAATGTGTGTGAACCACACCCTTGGGGCGCCCGGTCGTTCCGGATGTGTACATCAACAGAGCATGACTATCGGACGAGATGCTGTGCAGGTTACCACCGGCATCGAAGGCATCGGCAACTTGCAACTGCGTAATCCCGGAGGAATCTGATGTTCGTTCGAACAGCTCCGTTTGTCCAGGATGCACAAAGCCATAGCGTGCGCCACTGTGGTCCAGCGCATAGGCGACGGCGCTGTCACCGGCGACAAGGTTAATCATCGTCGCCCGAAAACCGCCGTAGAGAACGCCGAAGAGGACCTCAAGCGCTTCACGGCAATTGGGGTAGAGGATCGCAATGCTTTCGCCTTTGGCGACACCCAATCCAGTTAGCATGACCGCAATATGGCGGGCTGTTTCGCGCAATTCACTCCAGCTTAAATCCGGTGCGCCATCCGGGAAGACAAAACCGGTTCCTCCCTGGCTTGCTCTGTAGTCCAACCAATCGCGGACGGTTCCTTTGGGCGGCTCCATCATTGGCCGACCTCCGACCAATAGTCGCCGAAAATCTCTTCCAACCCGGGCTCTCGCGGAGGTGTTTCACGTACGATCTTGGTTGTCTGAACGAAATGCCGCCAATGCAGGTTGGTGTCGATGGAATTTCCACCCCAGCTGCCGCAGCCCATCGAAAGAGAAAAGGGCATGCCATTCGTGAAGCTGCCTCCAGTCGCAAAGGTATGCGCCTGGTTTACGATGACTCGGCAAGTGGGCAGGTCACGTCCCAACCCGATCGCGCGTGCGTCGTCATCAGTATGGATGCCAACCGAATGCCCTGCCCCCTGATGTTCCAGAATGCGAGTGGCAATTGCCTTGGCGTCTTCGAAATCTGCTGCGCGGTAGAGCGCCAAAACCCGGCTGAGTTTTTCGCCGGATAACGGATGATCCGGGCCTATGCCTTTGGTTTCCACCGCCAGAAACTTGGTGCATTCGGGTACTTTACCCGCCATCCCCAAGGCTCCGAGCATTTTGTCGGCGTCCTGTGCTATGGCCGAACGGTTGAGATGACCATCGGGCCAAAGCCGCGCGACGATGTCACTTGCCTCGGAAGACGGCACCAGTGCACCGCCCTCGACGGCCATCGCAGCGACGAACGCATCATAAACCGCTTCCACAACGACCAACGCGTTTTCAGAAGAGCAGGACGTCGCGTTGTCAAAACATTTCGAGGCTGCGATCTTGGCGGCGGCGGCACGCAGATCGGCAGTTTCGTCCACAATCACTGTGACATTGCCAGCACCAACTGCCACCGCTGGCGTACCGCAGGACTGCGCACGCTGAACGTTGTTTTGACTGCCGGTGCATATCACCCGATCCACAGTTTCCATCAACCGTTGCGTCTTGGCCTTGGAACCCGGCGCGGGGATCATCTGGATCAGATCACGATCCAGCCCCAGCTTGTCGAATTCCGAGTGGATGTAGCCGATCAGCATCTCGCAGGATGCCACACCTTTGGGTGACGGTGCCACCACGATGGAGTTTCCACCTTTAAGCGCATTGATAATGTTGTTCGCGGGCGTCGCAGCGGGATTGGTCGACGGCACAACCGCGCCGATCACGCCGATAGGACGGGCAATTTCGGTAATACCTGTCGACGGATCGTCACTGATGATGCCATAGGTTTTTGCTTCAGCGATATCTCGCAAAAGGCCCAGGGTCTTGCGGTGGTTTTTTATGATTTTGTCGGGCACATTGCCCAGCCCGGTTGTTTCAACGGCGATCTCAGCCAGTGCCTGATTGCGTGTTGGCTCCATGATGGCCCATCCTGCCGCCAGTGCGGCTTTGTCATAAAGCGCCTGACTGCCTCGATTTTCATATGCTGTCTGGGCCGTACGCGCTGTTGCCACGATACGATCCACTTCAGCGATTTCGGGGGAAATCCCATCCTGAGCGTTCATCTTGGTCCTCGATTGTTTGTTCGGGGCGGGCTTGCTCCGCCCCGCATGGATCGGCTGGATCAGAGACCGGCCAGCAACTCATTCAGTGTCTGCTGACGCTGTCCCCACATCTCGATCACTTCGTCACGTGTCATGATGTGCATAGGGGAACCTCCGGCCTCCATCTTTTTGGCAACACGGTCGTTAGCGAACATTTCCGGGACTGCTGCCGCAAGTTTCTCGATCACCTCAGGCGGCGTACCTTTGGGTACCATCACGCCTCGGAAATTGACCGACGAATTGTCGACGTCCAGCCCCTGTTCCATCATCGTCGGTACATCCGGTAAGAACGCGTTACGCTCCAGATCGGCGACACCAAGGATTTTGACGTTGCCCGCCTCTTGTGCACGGAACGCATCCGACAGGTTGTTGATACCGCCCATGACTTCACCAGCGATAACCGCTTTCATGGCCGCGGCTCCGCCGCCCTTGGTCGGGATGTAGGCCATCTTGGTTCCCGCTGCCTTGTCGATCTGCAGGGCTGCAATGTGGTGGCCCACAAACAGGCCCGCTCCAGATACCGTCAGCTTGCCGGGATTTTCCTTGGCATAAGCGACCACATCTTCCATCGAATTGAACTCGCTGTCGGCACCGACAACGAAGACCGCCGGGTCAGCGCCCCAGTTTGCAATTGGTTCAAAGCTGTCGGTCGAATATTCCACTCCGCCCTTGATCGATTGGGCGATGAAATGCGGCACGTTATAGGCTGCCAGTGTGTAGCCATCCGGGTCGGCCTGAGTGGCAAACCAATTCCAGCCCACGCGCCCCCCCGCCCCGGGTTTGTTGATAATGGCAATAGGCATCCCCAGTGCGTCTTCATTTCCGGACGTCATGGTAACAATGCGCGCCTGAAAGTCGGTCGCACCACCCGCGCCATAACTGACCATCATCATGATCGGCCGTTCGGGGTATTCTTCGGCCACTGCTGCGCCTGTCAGGCCCATGAGGACCAATGCGGCCCCTGCAATTATTCGTCTCATTTGCGTTTCCTCCCTAATTGAGTTCACCCGCATCCCGTGCGGTCAGAACAGAATTTCCCTTGGCGTGTAGACGTTCAGAAGCATAGCGAAGAGCCCGTACATCACCGCGACAAAGATCGCCGTGATGACGCCGCGCTTGACCCAGGTTTTAGCTTCGGAATGTGGGGCTGGATCATAGATCGACAGCAAGATGAAAAAGGCGATGGTTGTTGCGGTGTAGAAACCCAATGACTTGGCCGCCCAAAAAACGTAGATCAACGTTATGATCAGCCCCGGCAGCATGTTTATGAACATCGTGCGTGTCACACCGTTCCCGACCTTGGACAATCCCATCACCGCTTTGCCAAAGGTCCAACCCGCCAGAACCACAAAAACTGATGCTATAAGGCGCGGGAACAGGAACGCTTCAGCCGGTTGCTGGGTATAGCTGACCCAGGTCACCCAAAGGCCAACAGCAAAGACCAGACCTGACCCGAATATGTGCTGTGAGCGGTTCATGCCTGCGCCTCCTCTTTGGTGGTGTAGCGACGGTGACGCAGTTCCATCCAAACCGAGTATGCGATTGAGGCCAGCACCACCGCGATCAGCAGCAGGTTCAATCCTCCGGTCAGGAAATACGAAGCTTTGCCCACGGTTGCGTCAGCGATCATCCCGCCTTGAATGAAGTTGGCTTCGGCGATGGGTCCAAGGATCAACCCCAACACAAGTGGTGCTGCCGAAAACCCAAAACGTTCAAGGAAGAACATACCGATACCAAGGCACGCCATGACATAGACATCGCCCATCGAACCCTGCACCGAATAGGCCCCGAAGACCGACAGCGCCAGAACGATGGCAGCCATAACCGACTGAGGAACCTGTGCGACTCGGGCGGCCAGACCGGCAACATAGAGGCCAAAGATGCACATCAGGACTTGTCCGATCAGCATCGAGTTGATGAAGGTCCAAGCCACGTCGGGATGGTTGTCAAACAGGTCCGAGCCTGGGAAAATTCCGTGGATCAGCAGTCCGCCCAGCAGAACGGCAGCGGTTGGGCTACCCGGGATCGACAGGGTCAGCAGTGGCACCAAGGACGGGCCGACCATCGCGTTATTGGCGGATTCCGCAGCGATTACGCCTTCGGAGTGTCCCGTGCCGAACTTGTCTTTCTCGGCTGAGAACTTCTTGGTCTGGTCATAGGCAACCAGCCCGGCGATCTGTCCGCCAACGCCCGGGATCAGGCCGATAATCGAACCGGTAAGCGTGCCGATACTAAGTGCGCGGGTTCGTGAGAATAGCTCGCGGAACGCAGCCAAGATCGAATGACGCTGCACTTCGATGACTTCAGCGCCCGTGTTGTGGCGACCTTTTGCGAACATCGTCAGGACCTGAGGGATCGCGAACAGGCCTATCAGTGCGGCAATGATGTTGATGCCTCCGCCCAATGCGGGATGAAAGATGAAGCGTTGCGCCCCCATAATGTCGTCAAATCCAATGGTCGCCAGCCACAACCCGATACAGCCCGAAAGCAGACCTTTGACCACTGAGGCGGAATCGAGCGTCCCGATCACCGTCACCCCTAGAATGGCCAGCCAGAACAAGTGCGAAGGCCCGAATGCTAACGCCCATTTGGCCAGAACCGGCGTCAGAAAGATCAGCAGGAGTACGCCAAAGATGCCACCTACCGCCGACGCCAGAAAAGACAGCTGCAGCGCCCGCGCGCCCTGCCCTTTCTTGGCCATGGTATGCCCGTCCAACGTCGTCGCAATATTTGCTGGCGCGCCGGGAATCTTGAGTAAAATGGCGCTGACCGCACCACCCGCCACTGTTGAAGTGTATGCGGCACCCAGCAGGATCAGCCCCTGCGCCGCTTCAAGCTGGAAGGTGAACGGAATAAGAAGGGCGACGGCCATGGTGGGCGACAAACCCGGTGTCGCGCCCAGGATCAGCCCCCCAATCGTGCCACCCAGCAGCAGCAGAAACGACAACGGCGTGAATACGTCTCCGAAGTAATAAATGAAGTCCATTCAGGGCCTCCCAACCCGCCGGTTCACACTTTTACTTTTGTTGACAAATCAGGGTAGGCAATGAAAATAGTATTGCAAATGTTTTCATAAATTCGACCGCAGGGGAGAATATTATGGCTAATTTTCAAAAGGGTAAGGTAGATATTGTGGCGGTTGCAAAGGCCGCAAAAGTGTCGCCATCCACAGTTTCCCGCACCTTCAATCACCCGAATTTGGTGAGCCCCGCGACTCGGAAAAAGATTAATCGAGCGGTGCAAAGGTTGGGCTATATCCGGAACCGTGCTGCGCAGACGATGCATGGCAAGCGATCAGGCACCATCGGTCTCGTGGTCCCAACGATCAACCACGCCATTTTTGCCGAGGTCATTCAGGCTTTTTCAGATTCAATCGATAAAGCCGGGTTCAGCCTGTTGCTCGCTTCACATGGTTACGATCTCGATCGGGAATACGCGATGGTTCGAAAGTTTCTCGAGCATCGTGTGGACGGAGTGGCGCTGGTTGGACTAGAGCATTCTGACGCGACTGCCCGTCTGATCGAACAGCAGAAAATACCTGCGCTTGCCATATGGAATTACTCGGAGGATTCCCTTCTACCGTGTGTCGGAGCTGACAATCGCATGGCCGGGCGTCTTGCAGCAGAGCACCTGCTGGCTTTGGATCACTGTGACATTGGGCTGATCTTCCCCAAAACCACTGGCAACGACCGAGCACAAAATCGGCTTTCCGCTGTGCGTGATGCTTTCAAAGAAATTGGTATTTCGGTTCCGAGTGAGCATGAGTCGGAAGCTCCATATAGCGTCTCTCAAGCCAAGCAAGCGGCCATATCCCTTTTGACTGAACGGTCTCGTCCAACGGCGCTGCTTTGCGGAAATGACGTCATTGCGCAGGGTGCGTTGTTTGCCGCCCAGAGTCTCGGCTTGAAAGTTCCCGATGACCTGTCAATTATCGGCATTGGGGATTTCAAAGGATCCGCGGATGTTGAACCGGGGCTCACCACCATTCGCATCCCTGCGGAAACCATTGGAAAACTCGCTGGCGAAAAGTTCACTGACTACATAGTCTCAGAAGATCCGGAACTCTTTAGAATCTGCTGCGAATTGGAGCAAATCGTTAGAGGAACTACAGGTCCGGCGTCGGATTATTAGGGCCAGAACTCCCCAAAACCAGTCCATGATTAAAGTCGCAACTGGATAGAATTAGCTCGCGTTTTAACTGTCACCCAGATGCTGTTCACTCGTTCAAAAGAGCCGAAAGTTCGTCGGCCCCTTTTTGCAGTATTCCCAGAAAGGACATTAGGCTGTTCACGTCGTGACGTTGTGTTGGAGCGTGCACCGAAAGCGTGCCCACCAACCTGCCCTGCCCGTCCAGAACGGGCACAGCAAGTGCGGTCATTCCAGCCATGAATTCCTCATCATCCGTGGAATATCGGTTCTCGGTGATGTTTTGGATTTCCGCTCGCAAAACCTTGGGATCAGTCAGAGATCGTTCAGTCTGCGACCGCAGGTTTCCTGCTGCAAGAAATCCATCCAGTGTTTTCTGCCGTAGTGTGGACAGGTACATCTTGCCACTCGCAGTACAATGGAAGGGCACTTGAGTTCCGACCGGCAACTGAATCCGCAAGGGCCATTTGGTTTCTACCCGGTCCAGATAAATCATCCCTTCACGATCCGGAATGGCGAGGTTGCAGGTCTCGCCCACTTCCTCGGCCACACTGCGCAGGATCGCAAGGCGCGCGGTGCGCAGATGTTCGGCGGACATGGTGTTGACCGACAGCAACCGCAAACGCCGCCCAGGACCATAAGATCGGCCGTCAAGGTCGCGTTGCAGGAACCCCTCGGCCTCGGCCGTTTGCAAAAGGCGGTGAACGGTGGGTTTGGCCAGACCCAATGCCTCGATCAGGTCCGACGGTTTGACGGCCACCCCGCGCCGCGCGACCTCTTCCAGGATCAGCAGAAGGCGCAGGTTGGTTGGGATTTGAGTCTCTTTTTCTTGTGCGTCCGTCTCAGCCATCCTGCCACAGTCTAGTTATTCGGCAGCAGGATCAAGGCCAGATCGGGCACCAGCGACACCAAAATCCACACTGACAGCAAGGCCGCCAGATAGGGCACGGTATAACGCAGCAGCCGGAAATAGGGCACGCCTGTCACGCCTGAGGCCACGTAGAGGTTCAACCCGTAAGGCGGTGTGATGAACCCAATCGAGGCACCAACAAGGAAAATCACCGAGAAATGGATAGGATCAATGCCCACCGAGGCCGCAATCGGCGCAAGGATCGGCGCCAGAATGATCGTGACCGGCAGGCTTTCCAGCACCATGCCCGAGAAGAACACGATGACCATCGAGGTGAACAAAACCGCATGGTAGCCGCCCATCGAGGTCACAAAGTTGCCAATGGTCTCTTGCGCGCCCAGCAGTGACAGGATTTGCTGCATCACCACCGAAATCGCGATTAGCGGCGCAAGGATGCCGGTGATCTGGGCCGAGCGGATTACGATCGAAGGGATTTCGGGAATCGTGAACCCTTCGACTACGAACATCTCGGCAAAAGTCTTTTCGGTCGGCGGAATGTCGTTCCGCGCACCCATGATGCGGTTGATCGGGTAACTGACCAACCCGGCGATGACGCAGAAGCCCACGGTGACCCCGGCGGCTTCGGTGGGCGAGAATTTGCCCGTGTAGATGCCCCACAGCACCAGACCGATGGCGAAGAAACCCAGCCAAGCGCCGAACGCGGTTTTTAGCACCCGGTTCAGTTGCAGCGGAATCAGGTGGCCCCAACCGTTCATGCGGCAGATGATCCAGCAGGCAAACTGCATACCGAACACCATCAGCGCACCGGGCAGGATGCCCGCGACAAACAGCTCGGAAATGGGCAGGTTCATCAGAAAGCCATAGACGATGAAGATGATGGATGGGGGAATGATAATCCCCACCGTACCGCCCGCCGCTGCGGTTGCGGCGCTGAACCGTTCGTCGTAACCGCCTTTGACCATCTCGGGGTGCAGCATCGAGCCGATGGTTGCCGTCGTGGCCGAGTTCGATCCAGAAATTGCCGCGAACAATCCGCAAGCGCCAAGCGAGGCCATCGCCAGCCCTCCGCGTATCCAGCCCAGACAGGCATAAGCGAAATCGCTGAGCCGTCGCGCAATGCCCGATTTGTTGATCAGGTCCCCGGTTAGGATGAACAGCGGCATCGCCAACAGAGCGAAGCCCTTGTTGAACACGTTCAGCAGTTCGGCGCCCATATTGTCCAGCGTCAGGCCAAGGACAAAGGAACAGCCGATGACCCAATAGCCGATCACCAGCAGCACCGGTACGCCCAACATGAACAGAAAAGTGACCCCAAGCGAGATCAGTGTGACCATGGTTCCGTCTGTCATTAGTCTGCTCCGATCACGGCCTGCTTGATCAGCGGCTCACCAGTTTTCCAATTGTGCAAATCGTCGGCGAGGTTCTGAAACACCCGTCCGACCATCAGAAAGAACGACAGTGGCGCGGCCAATAGGAACCACCACTGCATGATGTTGTCAGTACCCAGAACAATCTGAAAATTCGACGCCGACAGGGCCACCAGCCGAGTGGTTGTCACAATGACGATCACCGCGAAGATGTACCACAGCACTGCGTCCAGAAACAGGCAGGCCAGCTGCCCTCCGCGCGGCATCGAAGTGCGGAATTCGCTAAAGCTCAGATGGGTTCGCAGCCGCACGTTATAAGATGCGCCAAACCACGCCATCACCATGAAGAGGAGTGGAGGAATGGTAGTGGACCAAGGCTCTTGATCATTAAACACAAACCGATCGATCACCCCCCAGAAGATGATGAAGGCAATCGCAAGGTAGGAATAGACCATCACGGCGCGTTCAAAGTGGCGTTCGACAAACGGCACCTTCCGATAAATCCACATGATTAGGAGCCCACCTAGCGCCGAGACGATTGCGCCAACAACCCAAGTTGCGTCAGATTCCAGCGCGGATTGAATCTCGAATGAATCGAAAGTGAGCAACGCACTGAATATCGCGCCGACATCTGCCCAAAATGACATGAACCCCGTCCTCCCAGTCGGTGTTTAGTGGAACCGGCCCACACGGGCCGGTTCGTATTAAGCTTAGGTTAGGCCTCGCCTCTCCACCAGCGGCGTGGCTCGACGTTTTCCGCGATAGTATCAGCGGGAATCTCACGCGCGATGTCGTAGATCTCCTGATAGGTGTCGATGCCACCGGCCCATTTGTTGATCCGCTCGCGCCACTGCGCCCACGGCTCGGGGTTGTAGTTGGGGGCACACATTTCCTCGGCCAGCTTGATCTGGTCGTCGGCCAGGAAGGCCGGGCGCACGCCGTTTTCAGCGAAGATCGTGTTCGGCAGTTGCGGCTCCGAGAAACCAACCGTATTCAGCAGCGCGGCCTCGTTCGCGCCTTGGATCAGCGCCTGCGTGAAGTAGGACGATTCCATGACCGCATCCTGCAGTTCGCCGCCCAGGCTATCGAAGACCTTCGAAGACATTGAGGTATGCTCGGTACCGCAGAAGAATTTTAGGTTCACCGACTGCGAAACCACCGGCGCCATGTTGGCATAAGCCACAGCAGAGGCCCATGTTTCCGCGCCATCGATCAGACCGGTTTTCAGCGCATCGAGCGTTTCCTCCCACGCCACCGGCACCGGGTTCAGGTTCAGCAGCTGCATAGCGATTCGGCCAAGCTGGGTGCCCGTCACGCGGTTTTTGGTGCCAAACAGCTCTTCTAGCTTGGTGACGGTTGGCTTATCGGCGAAATTCGCGCCCATTTGCAGGCCACGCAGTTCGCAATGCGTAAACAGGAACTTCAGCCCGTGACGTTTTTCCAGCGGATCGCGCAGGATGCGTTGGCTCGCCGGGCTATAGAAGAAATGATACTGCGCCGCACGACTGGGGAACATGTAAGCATAGTCCAGCACATTCAAGTAAGGCGCGCCACCGGCCGAGTTCTGGGTCGAGGCCGCATAGATATCGACGATCCCCTGTTGGGTTTTCTCAACACAGCTGAGCTGTCCGCAGATCTGGTTGTCGCCGATGAACTCGATGCGAATCTCACCATCTGTGCGCTCTTCCAGATCGCGCGCAAATTCGATCGCACCCGCGCGCTCGATCAGCAGGTTACGGGTGTTGAAGCCCGAGGCCCCAAATTTCAACGTGTGCTTAGGCTCTTTCGAAAAGCGTTTTTCATAGGTTGATTCGGCAGCCTGAGCCAGATTCGCAAGGCTCATCGCGCCACCAAACCCACCTGCCGCCAGCAGTGTCGAGCTCATGCCGTAACGCCCCGCCACGCGGAAAAAATCCCGCCGTGAAATACCACTTAGTTTCCGACCGATCTCCATTGCTTACCTCCCTTATTGCAATTATTGAGACGTTTTGTATCAAAAAAGGCTAGTATAATTCTTGCATCTTGCATAGAGTTTTTTTCAACGACGTTGTGAGGAGGCGGTCATGGAAGTGGATTATGCAGTTGTTGGCGCGGGGTCTTCGGGCTGTGTCATTGCCAATAGGCTGAGCGCTGACCCCAACGCGACCGTTGCATTACTCGAGGCAGGAGGCCGCGATACCAACCCGTGGATTCACATCCCCGTTGGCTATTTCAAAACCATGCACAACCCTTCGGTTGACTGGTGCTATCGAACCGAACCTGATCCGGGTCTGAACGGGCGATCCATCGACTGGCCGCGCGGAAAGGTGCTGGGCGGATCATCGTCGTTGAACGGACTTCTGTATGTACGCGGTCAGAAAGAGGACTATGACCGCTGGCGTCAGATGGGCAATGAGGGTTGGGGTTGGGACGATGTCCTACCCCTGTTCAAACGTTGCGAGGATCAGGAGCGGGGCGAGGATGAGTTTCACGGCGTCGGCGGGCCTTTATCCGTATCCAATATGCGTATTCAACGGCCCATCTGCGACGCGTGGGTTGCTGCGGCACAGGCAGCAGGCTACCCGTTCAATCCCGATTACAACGGCGCCGAACAGGAGGGCGTCGGTTATTTCCAACTGACCACTCGCAATGGCCGCCGCTGCAGTGCCGCCGTGGCCTACTTGAAACCCATCCGAAATCGTCAGAACCTCAACATCATAACCAACGCTCTGGTGACGCGCGTGGTGTTAGATGGGAAAAAGGCAACCGGTCTGGTTTACCGGGATCGTTCTGGGGCCGAGCAAACCCTTAAAGTTCGGCGCGAGATCATTCTGTCCGGCGGGGCGATCAACTCACCACAGATTTTGATGCTATCGGGGATCGGGGACCCTGATCATCTCAAGGAAAACGGAGTCGAACCGCTGCACGCCCTACCCGGTGTAGGCAAGGGTTTGCAGGATCATTTGCAGGCGCGCCTTGTTTTTAAGTGCAATGAACCCACGCTAAACGATGAGGTCCGCAGTCTGTTCAATCAGGCCCGCATCGCACTGAAGTATGCTCTGTTCCGTGCAGGGCCAATGACCATGGCGGCCAGCCTTGCAACTGGCTTCATGAAGACCCGGCCCGACGTCGAAACACCCGACATCCAGTTTCACGTCCAACCCTGGTCCGCCGACAGCCCAGGCGAAGGCGTGCATCCCTTCTCGGCCTTCACTATGTCGGTCTGTCAGCTACGACCGGAAAGCCGGGGAGAGTTACGCCTAGACGGGCCAGATCCGTCTAAACATGTCAAAATCATCCCGAACTACCTGTCCACTGAAACGGATTGCCGGACCATTGTCGACGGTGTGAACATCGCGCGCAATATCGCCAAACAGAACCCTCTGGCCTCTAAAATTTCCGAAGAGTTCCGCCCTACGGCGGAACTGAATGTCGACGACTACGAGGGCACGCTGGATTGGGCCAGATCGAACACGGCTTCGATCTACCACCCCACCGGAACCTGCGCGATGGGCACCTCTGAAGGGTCGGTTGTTGACCCGAAGCTGAAAGTCCACGGAATTGCTAACCTGCGGGTGGCTGATTGCTCGATCATGCCCGAAATCGTCAGCGGCAATACTAATGCACCTGCGATCATGATCGGCGAAAAGGCAAGCGATTTGATAAAATCGGATGCTTGACACTTCGCCCGACCGCCTAAACTTCAGGAAAAAATCTGATAAAGCCATTGCAACCGACAAACCAATGCGCACGCAACACAGGGATCGAACTCGTCCGCTTTTGGAGACTGTTACAACATTGGGGACGCCTACTGAATTTGGATTTCACCTTTTCTGGTCCAACTATGGTGGTGGGGTAAGATTCGTGTGACGTTCGACAGGAATGTTGAGCGGTACATAATTTACTATTTTCGGCACAAAGCCCCTCCACCACAATCAGGAAGCAAATTAAGGTGCGAAAGATTGTTTGATGGCTGCTAGTTAATGTTTTTGATGGCAGCATAAAGCCGGCGAAACTGTGCCAACCGCTCGAAGAGAGCTGTCATTTCGGCTGGCTCGAACCTATTTGCAGTTGGCAGTTGAAACGCGAGATCGGCTCCGGCAATCGCATCGTCGCTATAAGCTGCCAGCCGCGCCGCACCAAAGGCCGGGCCAGTATCGGCTCCTTCCGAGCGCACTACGGGTTTCCCAATCACTGTCGCGATCAGCTTCAGCAGAAAATCTGATTGGCTGCCTCCTCCGATGGCAGCCAATTCCGGCAATTTATCCATAGTGTCGCCGAAACTCTGCGCTGCATCAGCAAAGCAAAACGCAATCGCCTCCACTACGGAACGGCAGATGTCCGCGCGTGTCGTTGAGTCCTCAAGCCCAAAGAAACTGGCCCGGATATACGGATCTTCGAGGGGGCTGCGTTCACCTGTCAAATACAGCAGAAAGATCGGCACGCGATCGCCTCTTGCCGTTTTGGCAAGGGCGACAACTTCAGCTGCGGAAAGCCCAAGCTGACCACCTATCCACGAAATTGGCCTGGCCCCGTTCAGCATTGCTGCCATTTGATACATCGGCCGGGCAACGTGTGTGCAAAAGCATGTACATATCGTTCGGGATTGGGTTTGTAAGCCCGATCCGCCACGAACAACTGGTCGGACGTTCCTAAAGAGATGAAGCCTCGCCCCGGTTCGGTGGCACCCAAAGACACCGCCCCGGTTGCCGCGTCCCCTCCTCCGGCCACGACGGGCACGTCAGGTCTCAATCCCGTCTCAGCTGCGGCCTGTGCCGTCACACTGCCAACGACACTGCGGCCGTCGAAAATCTGCGGCAGCCAATCGCGTGCCACGTCAGAGGCCTCGGCAATTCCAGCATGCCAGTTGCGCGACGCCTGATCCAGCCACAATGTCCCGGCGGCATCGGACGCGTCGGTTGTCAACTCTCCATGCAGGCGTAACCCGACATAGTCTTTGGGCAGCAGAATTTGGGAAAGCTGTGCATAGTTGACAGGCTCATGTTTTTTCAACCAAGCAACTTTGGGCGCGGTAAAGCCCGGCAAGGGAAGGACGCCGGCAATATGACCAATTTCCGGCTGGGCTGCGCGCAGCTCTTCACATTCGCGTATTGCCCTACTGTCATTCCACAGTATTGCTGAACGGATCGGACGCAGATCGCGGTCCAGCAAAACAGCGCCATGCATCTGGCCGGACAACCCGATGGCTTTGATCTCCGAGAGCGAGATTTTCCCGGCAAGCTGGGTCAACGCATCTCGCGTCGCCTGCCACCAAAGCTCCGGGTGTTGCTCTGACCAGCCGGGCCGCGGCGAGGAGGTCTGGATCCCGACGGAAGACGACCCAAGAATTCGATCGGAATCCGCACAGACTAGCTTGACCGCTGACGTTCCGATATCGGCCTCGAGATACATTCAAACCCCTTGTCCGGCCATGCCTTGCCATTGATTTTTTTGCGCGCGCAAAGAATATGTAAAAAGATGATAAGATCAAGGCGGCTATGATCCGAAGGCAGACTGGCATGACCAAAATTAAGAATATGGAAGAGTTCGCGGCCCTCAGCGGTATCTCGCGTCCCACGGTGTCCAAATACTTCCACGATCCCGACAGTGTTCGCCAGACAACAAGGGCCCGTATCGAAGAGGCGCTGGAGCGGTTCGACTATCGCCCCAATATCTATGCGGTGAACCAAAACCGGAAGCTGACGAAGAATATCGGCATTGTCGTGCCCTATCTGGCCGACCCGTTCTTTGCCGAAATCGCGCGCTATCTTGAGCAAAGCTGTATCGCGGCGGGGTACCGCCCATTCTTATTTAGCGCGCATGGTGAGCAAAAACTGGAAAACGAGATTCTGGACGGTCTGCAATCCCTGAAACCCGCCGGGGTTCTGCTGGCGCCATTGGGACGGATTTCAGACCGATCAGCGATTGAGAAGTTCTGCACTAATGTGCCGACGGTTCTGTTTGACAGCAACCTGGAGGGTCTGGGAGCAGCCTTTATCGGGTCGGACAATTTCAGCTTTGTGTCGCAGACCGTAGAATACATGACCCGGACGGGCGAACCGCCTTCGTTTTTCGAAATGCGCACGCCTGCGAACCCAAACGCCAACAAGCGCAGGAAGGCCTATGTCGACGTGATGGAGCGCCTCGGGTTCGAGCCTCATATCATCAAAGTCGACGGCAAGGGATGGGCGTTTGAAGAGATCGGCCACAAGGGCGCGCTGAAAGTTCTGGAAGAACGCGAACTGAGGACGGACTCGGTGCTGTGCAGCAATGACCGGCTTGCCATTGGCTTTCTTGCGGCCTGTTTCGAACAAGGGATTCGGGTCGGCCGGAAAGAAGATTGCACGCTGCGCGTGGCCTCAAATGACGATCATCCATTTGCAAAATTTACGTGCCCGTCTTTGACAACAGCGGCGCATGACTATGACAACGTGGCCGCTCGAAGCGTCGAGACTTTGTTCGAACTTATTGAAAGTGGTGGGAAATTTGATTCCCGAACTGAGACCCTTTTCCCCGCACGTCTTGTTTTAAGGGACTCCGCGTAACTCATTATTTTTAACGCGCGTAAAGTTTTTATTGACGGCGCGACAATTTACGATTTACGCTTCCTGCATGACATCCAAGCTCAGGGAGGACAGGGATGTATCTGAAACACGCACTTCGTGCGGCGACTGCGCTGACTTTCGTCGCTACGGCAGCGGCCCACGCGCAATCCATCACCATCGCCACTGTGAACAACGGCGACATGATCCGGATGCAGGGCTATACCGACAAATTCACCGAGGCGACCGGCATCGACGTCGAATGGGTGACACTTGAGGAAAACGTGCTGCGCCAGCGCGTGACCACAGATATCACCACCAAAGGTGGCCAGTTCGACATTATGACCATTGGTATGTACGAAACCCCGATCTGGGGAGCCAATGGCTGGTTGGTGCCGCTGGAAGGTATGTCTGCCGAATATGATGTAGAAGATATTCTGCCCGCGATGCGCAACGGGCTGAGCCACGACGGCACATTATTCGCAGCCCCGTTCTACGGCGAAAGCTCGATGGTGATGTATCGCACGGACCTGATGGAAAAAGCTGGTCTGGAAATGCCTGATGCGCCGACCTGGCAATTTATCCGCGAAGCGGCCGCCGCGATGACCGACCGTGATAACGACATCAATGGCATTTGCCTGCGCGGCAAGGCGGGTTGGGGTGAGGGCGGAGCCTTTATCACAGTGACCGGAAACTCCTTCGGCGCGCGCTGGTTCGACGAAGACTGGAAGCCTCAGTTCGATCAGCCCGAATGGAACGAGGCGTTGACCTTCTTCGTCGACATGATGGCAGAATCCGGACCCGCTGGTTATGCGACCAACGGCTTTAACGAGAACCTCTCGCTATTCCAGCAAGGCAAGTGCGGGATGTGGATCGACGCCACTGTTGCGGCCTCATTCGTGACCAATCCTGACGACTCGACCGTTGCGGACAAAGTTGGCTTTGCGCTGGCTCCAAACGCGGACGGCGTTGACAAACGATCCAATTGGCTCTGGGCCTGGGCGCTGGCCATCCCAGCGGGCACTCAGCAAGAGGATGCAGCAAAACAGTTCATCGAATGGGCCACGTCTAAGGACTATATCGAGTTGGTGGCCGAGAACGAAGGCTGGGCCAACGTCCCGCCGGGCGCGCGCACCTCTCTCTATGAGAACCCCGAGTATCAAAAAGTGCCGTTCGCCAAGATGACGCTGGACTCTATCTTGTCAGCAGACCCGAACAATCCGACTGTAAAACCGGTGCCCTATGTTGGCATCCAGTTTGCCGCGATCCCGGAATTTGCAGGCATCGCCACACAGGTGAGTCAGGAATTCTCGGCGGTCTATGCCGGCCAGCAATCGGTCGAAGAGGCGCTGGAAAAAGCGCAGGCCTTCACCGCCGAAGAAATGGAAGCCGCAGGGTACTGAAGGCTTCTCCCCGCGGGCGGGCAGAAGTCTGCCCCCCGCTCTACCCTTCCACAACCCGTGTTTTTCTCGCAGGCTTGTATGCGCCTGAACAGAGAGGTCTTGCATCATGGCAACCCAACATTCCCGATCCGTTGCTCGCCTGATGATGGCACCCGCAGTGGTCCTGCTACTTGGCTGGATGCTCGTGCCGCTGACGATGACGCTGTATTTTTCCTTCAAGAAATACCTACCGTTGCGCGGCGGTGACCTGGGCTGGGTCGGCTTCGACAACTACGTCCGGTTCGTTTCCTCCAGTTCGTTCTGGCCAGCGGTTCAGGCAACTTTGGTGATCGTTGGCGGCGTTCTGGTGATCACAGTTGTTCTGGGCATCCTGCTGGCGATGCTGCTGGACCAGCCGATGTGGGGTCAGGGTGTTGTCCGGATCCTTGTGATCGCTCCGTTCTTTGTCATGCCCACGGTCTCCGCACTAGTCTGGAAGAACATGTTCATGGACCCAGTGAATGGATTGCTTGCTCATCTGTGGCGCTTTTTCGGGGCCGAACCGATTTCATGGCTATCCGAGGCATCCATGACCTCGATCATCATGATCGTCTCATGGCAATGGCTGCCCTTTGCGACGCTGATCCTCCTGACCGCGATCCAGTCGCTGGACAGTGAACAACTGGAAGCGGCCGAGATGGATGGGGCGCCAGTGCTGAAGCGCTTTTACCACATCGTCCTGCCGCATCTGAGCCGCGCGATCACGATTGTAATTCTAATCCAGACGATCTTCCTATTGTCGATCTTCGCCGAGATCTTCGTGACCACCGGCGGTGCATTCGGCACCCGTACACTCACCTACCTGATCTTCCAGCGGGTGCTGGAAAGCCAGAATGTCGGCCTCGGATCAGCCGGAGGTGTCTACGCCATCATCCTTGCCAATATCGTTGCCATCTTCCTGATGCGCATCGTCGGCAAAAACTTGGACGCGTGAGGAGGAACGACCATGGCCCGCGCCGTCACACCCCGCCGTAAATCTCTGAACACTGCCCTGGCCTGGGCCGTAGGACTGCTGATCTTTTTCCCGATCCTGTGGACCATCTTGACCAGCTTCAAGACCGAGGCGCAGGCGATTGCCAGCCCGCCCCTGTTCCTGAATTTCAACTGGACACTGGAGAACTACGCCATCGTGCAGGAACGCTCGGACTACATGCGGTTCCTGTGGAACTCGGTCATCATTGCGGGTGGTTCAACCATTCTGGGCGTGATCATCGCAGTGCCTGCGGCTTGGGCGATGGCCTTCGTGCCCTCGAAACGCACTAAGGACATCCTGCTGTGGATGCTGTCGACCAAGATGCTGCCAGCGGTGGGCGTGCTTTACCCGATCTACCTGCTGTTCATCCGGCTAGGTCTGCTGGACACACGCGGGGGTCTGGTCGTGGTGCTGATGCTGATCAACCTGCCGATCATCGTCTGGATGCTGTACACCTATTTCCGCGAAATCCCCGGCGAAATTCTGGAAGCAGCGCGGATGGACGGGGCAACATTGAAAGAGGAAATCCTCTACGTCCTGACCCCCATGGCCATCCCCGGCATCGCCTCGACCGTGCTGTTGAACTTCATCCTGGCGTGGAACGAGGCGTTCTGGACCCTCAACCTGACCGCTGTTGACGCGGCCCCGCTCACTGCTTTCATCGCCAGCTATTCCAGCCCGGAAGGCCTGTTCTTTGCCAAGCTCAGCGCAGCCTCGACCATGGCGATTGCACCGATCCTGATCCTTGGCTGGTTCAGCCAGAAACAACTTGTCCGCGGCCTGACCTTCGGCGCTGTGAAATAAGGAGCCTTCCGTATGGGACGCATTCAACTCAAGTCCGTGACCAAAAGCTTCGGCGATGTACAAGTCATTCCCCCATTGGACCTGACCATCGAAGACGGCGAGTTCACCGTCTTCGTCGGCCCCTCGGGTTGTGGCAAGTCCACCCTGCTGCGCCTGATCGCGGGGCTAGAGGATATCACCACCGGGTCCATCGACATTGACGGATCGGACGCCACCGATGTGCCGCCTGCCAAACGTGGTCTGGCGATGGTGTTCCAGTCTTACGCGTTGTACCCGCATATGACCGTGCGCAAGAACATCGCCTTCCCACTGCGCATGGCCAAGCTGGATCAGGCCGAGATCGACAGGCGCGTCGAAGGGGCGGCCAGCGTTCTGAATCTGACCGACTATCTGGATCGCCGTCCAGGTCAGTTGTCGGGCGGACAGCGTCAGCGCGTCGCCATTGGTCGCGCGATCGTGCGGGAACCAGCGGCCTTCCTGTTCGACGAACCGCTATCGAACCTCGATGCCGCGTTGCGCGTTGGAATGCGGTTAGAGATCAGCGAATTGCACGAACGTCTGGCGACCACGATGATCTATGTGACCCACGATCAGGTCGAAGCCATGACCATGGCCGACAAAATCGTCGTCCTACAGGCCGGTGTCATCGAACAGGTCGGCTCTCCGCTGGAGCTTTACCGGACACCCCGCAACCTGTTCGTTGCAGGTTTCATCGGATCTCCCAAGATGAACTTCATCGAAGGCGAAGAGGCCGCGAAACACGGCGCGCATACGATTGGCATACGCCCCGAACATATCGCGGTCTCCGACAGCGAGGGCACGTGGTCCGGCGTTGTCGGCGTTTCGGAACATCTGGGATCAGACACGTTCTTCCACATCCATGAGACCGGCCTGGCTGACACGATCACCGTCCGTGCTGATGGAGAGGTCGGCTTCCGTCACGGCGACCGCATCCACCTGACCCCACGGGCAGATGTGATTCACCGGTTTGTCGCGCAGGGGCTGCGGATCGAATGAACCGACTGACTGGCAAAACCGCCCTCATCACCGGGGCCGCGCGTGGCATAGGGTTGGCCTTTGCCAAGGCGTATGTTGCCGAAGGCGCGCGTGTCGCGATAGCCGACATTGACGGCCGTCGGGCGCAAGAGGAAGCGATCGAAATCGGGGACGCCGCCATGGCCGTCGGAATGGACGTAACCAACCAGAGCAGCATAGATGAAGCCATCGCGCGAACGGCGGCCCATTTCGGTCCCATCGACATTCTGATCAACAACGCGGCCATATTCACTGCCGCCCCAATCGTCGAGATCGAGCTCGCCGACTATACCCGCGTCTTCGACATCAACGTGGCAGGTACATTGTTCACGATGCAGGCCGTCGCGCGTCACATGATCGAACACGGGACCAAAGGTCGGATCATCAACATGGCGTCTCAGGCCGGGCGCAGGGGTGAGCCGTTGGTTGCTGTGTACTGCGCCAGCAAGGCGGCAATAATATCCCTGACCCAATCGGCCGGACTGAACCTGATCTCTCACGGGATCAACGTGAACGCCATAGCTCCGGGTGTAGTGGACGGCGAACACTGGGACGGTGTTGATGCGTTCTTCGCAAAACACGAAGGCAAACCCCCTGGACAGAAGAAACGCGAAGTAGCGGCGGCCGTCCCCTATGGCCGGATGGGCCGCGCCGAAGACCTGACCGGGATGGCGGTGTTTCTGGCCTCGGACGAGGCCGAATACATCGTCGCGCAAACCTACAACGTCGACGGTGGAAACTGGATGAGCTGATGGACCCTTTGGCGAACGCAAAACCTCCGATGCGGCTACGGCTTGACAGCCTGTCAGACCTGCCGGAAACAGTAGGGACACCTGTGTATGAACGCTCCGACCTTACGCCTGGCATAGTTCATATTGGGCTTGGCAATTTTCACCGTGCGCACCAAGCCTGGTACATTCACCAACTGATGCAACAAGGTCAGGCCTATGACTGGGCGATAATCGGGGCCGGTGTGAGAAACTATGACGCCGATATGCGAGAGCGTCTGCTTCAGCAGGACTGCCTGACAACGTTAATCGAATTGGACCCCAAAGGCATAACCGCCAAGGTGATTGGCCCGATGATCGATTACTTGCCGATTGAGAACGACAATGCTGCCCTGATCCGCAACATGGCTGACCCATCCATCCGAATTGTGTCGCTGACAGTAACCGAGGGTGGGTACTTTTTGGATGCCAACACCGGGGCCTTCGACACGGATCACGAAGATATTCGCCATGATGCGAGGAACCCGAACAAGCCCCGCACGGCTTTTGGTGCCATTGTATCAGCGATAAAGCAGCGCCGGGAGAACGGCCTCAAGCCATTTACTGCGCTCAGCTGCGACAACCTTCAGGGCAATGGCAGGATCTTGCGAAACTGCGTTGTCACTTTGGCACGACTGTCCGACCCCGATCTGGCCGACTGGATTGACCAGAACGGCGCGTTCCCTAATTCGATGGTGGATTGCATCGTTCCCGCCACGACGGACCAAGTGGTATCGCAATGCCTCGCGCTCGGTGTCGATGACCATGCTCCGGTCTCTCACGAGAATTTTCGCCACTGGGTGATCGAGGATGACTTCTGCGCCGGACGGCCGTCCCTCGAACAGGTTGGGGCAACCCTGACCCACGATGTACATAGCTACGAGACGATGAAACTTCGCATTTTGAATGGAGGACACCAACTGCTCGCAAATGTCGGGGAAATTCTCAATGTCCCGACGATTGCAGACTGCATGCAGGACCCGGACATCGCGGCGTTTTTCACAAAAGTTCAGGCTGAAGAAATTCTGCCCCATGTCAAAGCCGTCCCCGGAACGAACGCGAAAGATTACCTTGGGTTGGTTGAGAGGCGATTTGCAAACACGTCAATCCACGATTCGACGCGCAGGGTCGCGTTCGACGGATCGGCTCGGCATCCTGGCTTTCTCCTTCCGTCGCTACGTGATGCACTTGCGTCTGGGTCTTCCGCAAACGGACTTGCACTGGCCGAAGCATTCTGGTGCAGGATGTGTGCAGGTGTTCGAGAGGATTTATCTGAAATCGCGCCCAATGACCCTCAATGGGAGTACCTTCAAAAAACCGCGTTGGCGTCCAAAGACGACCCCAAACTCTGGCTCGAACAACGCAAGTATTATGGCGGCATTGGCAGCGGCACGCACTTTCCCGCTATCTTCGCCTACTGGCTGAGCGCGATATGGCAGAAAGGCAGCCGGGCGGTAGTAGCTGAATATTTGGCGAATGGCTCGATATCACGCTAATCGCATTTGCTAAGCATGATCAGTCGTGGACTCATCTTGCCGTATTCGGCAGTCAGAACCGTAGCCTCGAATTGAAGCACTGAAACTACAACCAATTTACTTGCAGCGTGCGTCTGCATACCGGCCATCCTGCGGATTGAACACGTCTGGTTTGAATCCAGCTTTTTGCGTATCTTCGATCTGTTGCAACCGGTATTCCAGCATTCGCTTTTGAGCTTCAAAAAGAAACCACTGAGTGCGCACATAAATCCTACCGAAATTGGAGCTTCACCGAACGGGTGTTACGTGAAGCGATCTATGGTTGAGCAGGTCTCTCATCTGCGGACCAATAGCACCATCAATTCGAACCAATTGAAATCAACCATTGATTATGCGTGCAGTGAACGTCTGTTTAGAGCCCATTCCTGCCATTGCCGAATGGCCTGAATACTGCGATCGCGTTCGGCAGCTGCCTGCCCGAAGCAAACTTTCAAAACTGAGCTTTGCGATTCCAGCAATGCACAACAACCGGCGATTGACAGATCGGCAAGAGTTTGAAGATTGGGCTGTTTGCGGACATCCATCCAGCCCGCAAACCTAACCTATATTCTTCAACAGTTCAGTCACCGTCATTTCAGAAAGCAGATTTCATGAAGTCCTCTTTCATCATGTGAGCTTTCATGGCCGGTAGGCCGGTGGCTTTCAATCCGATGATTGCTGCATAGATCAAAGTCGCTGAGGCAAGAACGCGGCACAAAACCCCGGTCAAAGCGCTTGAGGCGACCGCCGGATCAACGAATACCAGCCGGCCACATCGCGCTGTGGCTTAAATTACCGGAATTGAACTACTACGGCTGAGCGAGCTGGCGGACAATAGCGGGACATTGCTCTCAGAACTCGCGCATGAGTTATTATGTGGCTTCTTGCGGCAGCGTTGCGAAAGGACCTAACTATATGATATAATGCAGAGACATAGTCACTTTTACGGCGCCTAGGGGCGATATTAAGTAGGAGGAGACAAAATGCAATCTGATCCTGCGAAACCCTGGACAAAAGCCAAAACCGGCTTCCTTTTTCTTTCTCTGGTCACTGCAGTATTGGCCATCTTTTCCGCGGTTCTGATGACCGAGCCAGGGCAGAGCCTCAACCTTCCAAAAGCCTGGATCTTTGCATACCACGCCAACAAATGGCTGGCTATTGTCGTGCTCCTCGCCCTGCTTGCGTCAATGTGGGTTTTGAACCTTCGACATGGTTTCGTGCGAACCCGGTGGATGGTGCTGGCATCGGGCGGCGTGTTCGTCTGCATCATTGCCGCAAATTTCTTGCTAGTCGCGTTGTTTCCAACCTATCAGTATGACGCAAAATACGTTTCAGTCGCCGAGGCTGACGAAGGTCTTGATGACGACGAGATCGTCTATGTAATCGATCTGAACGACGAGGTTCGTGCTTTTCCGCAAGACCATATGTGGATTCCACACATCGCCGGGGCCGATTTCGGAGGAGAGAAAGTTGTCATGACCTTCTGCGCGCTGAGCAACTTGCCGGTCGTGATCGGCCAGGACATCGGGACGCGCGGTGAGACCGACTTAGGAGTTTTGATCCAGGTTCATAACAACCTGGTTATGGTTGAACGAAATTCTGGTGAGTTGATCCAGCAGATCACAGCTGAGACCCAATTTTCGGGTCAACAGTTGAAAACCTACCCAAACGACATGATGACATGGGGGAGTTTTAAGCAGCTCTATCCCGACGCGGAGGTATTTTCCTACCATTTCAATCGACCGCTGGACGCCTTTCTGACGGCCATTTTCCAAGTCCCTATAGAGAAACAGTTCAGCGAAGATCACGGTGCGATCTTTCCGACGCTAGATCTCAAGGATACCCGCCTGCCCAACAAGGAACAGGTGTGGGGTTTGAAACTGGGCGACAAGCAGGCTGCCATTGCCAGGAGTTTCGTGGAGAAGAACCCCGTTTATGAATTTGAGTTCGCAGGCCGACCTATGGTGCTGGTACACGATCAGCAGCACGACATTGTCGCGTTGTTTGACCGCACATTAGACGGCAAGGTGATCAGTGTTTCAGAGATTGATCGGCGCGGAAACACACCAGAGGGAACGCTTGAGCAAATCCCCCTACACAACGGCGTGTTCTGGATGATCTGGGCTCATTGGTTTCCCGACACCGAGGTCTACAGCTAACAACGCCGGTTCATGCATTAGGTCTGATCTTGGAGGGCGAGCGTCAAGTTCCGTTCGCCCAATATTCCAAAATCGACATCTTCGGTAAACCTATGCCTAAGACACCAATTCGGCCGCCGATAAAGAAAATCCTGAAGCGGACAAAGCTGCGGTCGGTTTTGGCGCCGGGTCACCGAATGTCTCCTTTGGCGGTTACGTTGCAGCGTGAAGGCTTGGCGTTTGTCGTCTCCTGTCGGTCTTCCAATGAACTTTGCAAAGCAGGCTTTCTACGCAAAGTTGCCTTTGGCCGGGCCCAATAATGCGATCGCAGCGAACGGCAACTGTGTGGCCTTCCCAGCTTTTTGGTCGAAATCCACCGAAACATGCCCGTGCACTCTGCTATCTGAAATCAATGCACAACCAGATTAATCGTCCCGCGTTGATTTTTGGAGCGCTGCAGGTGGGTTTGCAGTCGCTTTATTGAGCAAACAAAAAACCTTCCAACGAAGTTATAGCCGTTCCTTCAAGGATGACTCGAG
Organism: Ruegeria atlantica; assembly: GCA_013032095.1. Taxonomy (GTDB): domain Bacteria; phylum Pseudomonadota; class Alphaproteobacteria; order Rhodobacterales; family Rhodobacteraceae; genus Ruegeria; species Ruegeria atlantica_E. Next base: position 96,834 of record WQBJ01000016.1, read on the forward strand.
AACCATTATTTTCACAATATATGACGCCCCCCCGTGCTGATAACTGACGAGCCAACAGGTTTTTTTTCTCTAATCTCCGAGACCAATATGGTGTCAAACAGCAATGTGAGACGCCAGAAACGGAATCTTCTGGCACACCGTTCGCCGGAGCAAAGAACCGCGAAACGAAATCAAACTCACCAGCCCCTTGTGCGGATATGATGACCGCGGGCAAAGGCAGTTTTGCAAGGGCTGTCAGGTCCGGAGTGCAGTTCAGGACGTCATCTTCGCTATCAAAGACAGCCAGGTAATGCTTTGCGGCCAACACTTTTGAGGGTTTCTTCCCAAGCGCGTCGATCAGACCCGACGGGGTGTCAATCACTTCTGGCACAAGTGCGGGCATATCCAGGCGTAGGCCTGTTTCCCTGCGTCGAACGGTCATCCGGGCGGATGCGGAATGGAAAGTGACTGCTTCCAACCCCACCTGGAGATTGGAAAACACAATGTGAGCGGCCGCGAGCGTCGCGTGTCCGATCATATCCACCTCTCGCGTGGGGGTGAACCAACGTATGTCGAATTCGGTAATTGCATCGCGGCTGCGCGTATTTGCTCGAGGAACAAAAAATACCGTTTCAGATTGGTTCAGTTCACTCGCGATGGATTGCATGACCGGGACTGGCAACCATTGGTCCAGCGGGCACACGCCAGCCGGGTTTCCGCTGAGAGGGCGGTCTGAAAAGGCATCGACGATATAGGTCTGAAGTTTCATCTATTGTCCTTGTCTGAAGGGCTGAATGACTGCATCCCGTGTCAAGGGAATAGCGCAGGAAGAAACCACTGAAGGTGCAAATTCGTCCTTAGTCGTCTACCGTTGGGTGCGGAATCGAAAACGCTCCATCGTTTTCAATGGCAAAAGCGGCACGAAGAACCGTGCTTTCTTCGAAATACCTTCCCACCAGCTGCAACCCTATCGGCAATCCTTCCGAGTGCATTGCACAGGGCATCGTCAGCGCAGGATGGCCGGACATGTTAAAAAAGGTGGTAAAACGTGTGACGGCATTACCAATAGCTTCCTCCACTCCGTCACGGGTTGTTTTCACGGTACCCAGCTTTTGTGCAATTTCCGGCGTCGCCGGCGTCAGGATCAGGTCGACTTCATCAAACAGCTCGTTGGTCTCTTGACGATAGAGTTCCACGAAGCGCTTGGCCCGTATGTAGTGTTCCGCTAGAAGCGTCTGCCCAAGCGCCAGTCCGGCGCGGAAATCCTGCCCATAGAGCTCTCCTCGATCTTGCAAATAGGCCGAATGTGCACTCAGGGCTTCCGGCATCTGCACAGTGAGAGACACGGCGCGGCTATGTTCGAGGTCCGGAAATGTCACGGGGATCAGAGACGCTCCTTTCGCGGTCACGAAGCTTTTGACGTTCTCCAGCGCGGCCAGGATTTCCGGATCGGTCCGCTCGTAGTAGAAATTTGTCGGGATACCGATCCGCAGCCCCGAGATGTCATCGGCGAGAGCTGCGGCATAGTCTTCGACCGGAAGGTTTTGCGAACCCGGATCGCGAGGGTCATATCCTGCAATGATCCCCAGTAGATCAGCGCAATCCGCGACGTCTCGTGTCATGATGCCCACATGATCCAGCGTCCAGCAATACGGCACCACACCCGTAGTTGGCACTCGGCCGATGGTCGGTTTCAGTCCGACCAGTCCGTTCAGCGCGGCTGGAGCGCGCACGGATCCGCCAGTGTCTGTCCCAAGACTGGCGGGGACCAAGCCGAACGCTACTGCTGCCGCTGATCCGCTGGATGATCCCCCGGCCAGGCGGTTTGGATCATATGCGTTCACGCACGTACCGTAGACCTCGTTCTCGCCGGTTGCGCCGTAGGCAAACTCATGAAGATTGGTTTTGCCCAGGCTTAGCGCGTTGGCCTTTCGCATTTGGGCGATGGCAAAGGCATCTTCGGTTGCAATTCTGTCGTGAAATACGCGCGATCCGGCTGACGTCAGAACCCCTTCAACATCGAACAGATCTTTGGATGCATATGGAACACCCGCGAAAGGCGATCGTTCCAGATCATCGCGAGTGAGGACTTCGGCTGACCTGCGCGCCGTTTCGTACGTCACGGTGATGAAGGCCTTAGACCGGTCATTGTGCCGGGCAATCCGCTCTGCAAAAACCGCGACCAGTTCAGTTGGCGTGATTTCACCGGCGTCGAGCCTGGACTTCAGACCGCGGACAGTTTCAAACGCTATTTCTTTGGTCATCAGGTTATCGCTTTTGAACGGTCAGAGACGGAGGTATCGTGCCAAGGTCGATCTTCCGAAGGACCTCCAGCTCGTCCAGCAACTCCTGAAATCCGGTTATGATGCCCAGTTTCGGGTCTACAAGCTCGTCTATCTCCGCATCGCTCCAGTCGTGCGAGGCCATCTGGCTGCAGATCCCTGTCAGAGTCTCTTTTTTCAGTTTTTGCATGTTTCCCATCCACGCAGGTTCCGATGAAGCCTCCGGCGCGCCAATACGCGCGCCGGGCTCGTGCGTAACAGTTGCGGCAGTTCGGGTGTTTGGCAACGTGTTGCCACCGTTGAACCTGCCGTTTGTAGGCTCATTTGCTCAGCAGGATCTCACGCGGATAGTTCGTGATGTAATCGAATCCGGTTTCGGTCACGACAACCGAGTCTCCGATCCGGCCCGCAGTGACACCATCAACCGAAATGCCGCCATCGACAGCAAAGGTCATACCCGGCTGCAGCACGGTCTTGTCACCGGCTTTCAGCTCCGGCGCTTCCAGATAAGCGACACCGATGGATCGGCCTGTACGGTAGCCGGTTTCATAACCACGTTCCTGATAGACTTCGTTGGCGGCTGCAGCGACATCTTCTGCCAGAACGCCCGGGCGGATCGCGTGGATTGCGGCTTGCTGCGCGTCAATCGCAGCCTGCTGCACTTCGCGGTCCAGGTCTTTCACTTCACCGATGTGGAACATGCGGTCAAAGCCCAGTTTGTACTGTTTGAACTGCGCCATGTTGCAGAAGCAGAAATAAACGGGATCAAACTTTTCATAGGCTTTCACACCGGCGCGACCATGCACCATCGACGTATTCTTGCCGCTTTGCACAATCTGCAGGTTATGGATCATCGGCGAGACGAAGCTGTCCCAACCCTTGTCGGTCAGGAAGGTTGCCGCTTTGCGCGAACCTGCATCTATCACCGCCAGCGCGCTCTCGTATTCCTGCACGCCTTCTTTCAAAGAGTTATGCGCAGCAAGCATCATCGCGCCAGCGATCTCTCCAGCCTGTTTCATCACCTCGATTTCGAAGGGCGACTTGATGGTCCGCATCGCGCCCAGCACCGGAGAGATATCCTTGAGCGGAACGCCCGGATAGGTCGCGTCCAGATGGTTGCGGACAATTGCAGGGATCAAACCCTTTTCAACCCAGATCTCGGTTGGGTTCTCACCCAAAGCACCGGCCAGCGCCCGGCCCCAGGTGCGTTGCCCGATATCTTCCCAGGTACGCACATCCTCGACCCATGTCATGGCATCGACCATTTCCGACTCCATCAGCGGTGTAATGACGACGGGCGAGTCATCCGCGTCCACCACCAGCATCGTGGGGCGCCCGAACTCGATCCCCAGGTAACCCCAGAAACCTGCCAGGTAGGCCATCGAGCTTTCATCGGTAAACACGGCCTTTTGGATGCCTGCATCCTTCATGCGGCTCTGAAGCTCGATAGTTCTTTGTTTTGCGTGTTCAAGCATGTGCCTTCATCCTTCACGAAAAGCCAACGGCATGACACCAAAACCGATGGCAGGGTTGATCCTGAGGCCGTCCTGTCATTGTCGCATGGACGACCATTTCGATTGTGAATTTCAACGCCGCCCGCCTTCCACGCGGGCGGCGTGTTCGCGCCTCAGTCGAGGAGACCCGGCAAGAAGAGAGCTACCGGCGGCACGAAGGTAACAACGAAGACCATCGGCAAGTGACCCAGCAGCAGGAACTTCAAGGTAGGGCCGACATAAGTGGACAGTGGTTGTCGGGTGACACCCCCGGCCATGTAAAGCAGCGGTGCGCAGGGCGGAGAGATGTTGCCCAGACCCAGGTTCGTGCCGACGATGGCAGCGAAATGGATCGGGTCCAAACCAATCTTCTGTGTTACAGGCAGCAGAATGATCGCGGCCAGAACCCCACCGGATACGTCATCGATAATCATGCCCATGATCAGCAATAGCAGATTGATCAACAACAGGATGACGATCTTGTTTTCCGAGATGGTCAGCAGCAGATCGGCAAACTGGGTCGGCACCTTGGCCAGAACCATGCCGCGGCTCATGACGAACAGGAAAAACAGAACCATCAGGATCGCGCCGGTCAGACGCGCGGCTTCGACGGTCGAGTCAAACAGTTTGTCGAAAGGCAACGTCCGGTAGATCAACAGGCCAACCGCCAGGGTATAGACCAGCGCCATCGAGCCTGCCTCGGTCGGTGTGGCGATACCGCTGTAGATGCCACCCAAAATGATCACAGGCATGATGATCGCGAGGCTCGCACGTTTACCGGTCTGGCCGATTTCCTTCACAGTGTCCGAAAAGGACAGTTTTTCTGCAACCGTGATGGTCGTATTGTTCCGCAGGAACCAGAAATTCAGTGCGCAGTATGTAGCGGCCAACAAGACCCCCGGACCCATGGTTGCCAGAAAACACTTAGCCACTGACTCGCGGATGGCTATCGCGAAGACAATCATTGGAATGCTGGGCGGGATCATCAGAGCTAAAACCGAAGAAACAGCAACAAGCGCAGTCGCATGGCCCGGGGGATAACCTTCCTTGATCATGCGAGGGACCATGATTTTTCCGATGGCCGCAATCGCTGCCGAGGCAGAGCCCGAAATCGCTCCGAACAGCGCGCAAGTCACAACCGTAACCGCGCCAAGCCCACCCTTGGTGCGTCCGACGAAGGAATTGACGAAATCCAACAGCCGCTCGGATATCCCCGACGCGCCCATCAAGGTGCCCGACAGGATAAACAGCGGAATTGCAAGCAGCGAGAACGCACTGACTTGGGAATAACCGAAACCGGCATGAAACGAGATATCGGTGCCCTGCAGAGTGCCGAAGACAAGCGCACCGATGCCAAAGGCAAAGCCGACGGGCACCTCGATCAGCAGCAGGACAATGACGATTGCGATTGCGACGAAGAACAGCGTCATGTCATTCTCCCCCTTTGCCGGTGATCAGGGCGCGGGCTTCGAGGAAAATCTGAAGCAGCATGTAGAATCCCATCAGCACGAAGCCGAAGACCATGCTGAGGTCCCACATGTATTTGGGGAATTTCATGTAAGAGCTTTTGCGGTTTAGGTTGATATTGAACTGCGCAAAGTCCCACGCGTATTTGGCAAAGACGACTAGTGCGACCAGGCAGACGACCGACCCGAACAAACGGAAGGCAAGCAATGTCTTTCGATTCCGAAAAACCAGCGACATCACACCACCTTCGATATGGTCACGCTCGCGCGAACAAAAGGCCATTCCGATGAAGTAGATCCACAAGGCCATCATCGGCGCCAGCTCTTCGATGCCGAGGAATGGAGATGAAATGACATAGCGCATGAAAACCTGTGCAGCCATGACCAGGCCAAGTGCAATCATTGCGACAAACATGATGACACGCATCAGCCACGCAACTTTGGCTTCGATCGAATACAGACCACCTAAGCCGCGATAGACAGGCAGGTCGCGATCCTCTGGCGCAGGCACCGGTATGATCGGCGACGGCACCAGAACATCGTCCAAGCTGTCTGTATGCAAGATATCCTTTGTCATTTTCCCTCCCATCCCCAAACGGAAACACGCGCAAAGCGGGCTTTGCGCGTGCTTGTGAGTGGCGTCATTCCACGCCGGCCGCCTGCTTGATGGCGCCCATCACCTCTGTGCCGATGATCTCCTCCATGTAGGGGTATTCGACGGCGACAACCTTGGAACGATAGGCATCCAACTGCTCGGGAGTCAGTTCGATGACTTCGATCCCGGCCGCTTCGATCTGCTCGAACCATTTGGGGCTTTCGGACTCGGCGTTTTCCCAGGCCCAAGTGACAGCTTCGTTGGCCGCTTCTTTAACCCAGCCCTGCTGTTCTTCTGTCAGGCCATCAAACCATGCTTTGTTTGCGGTCCAGAAGGTGTGCTCGAAGTTTTCGCGTGTGAAAACGTAGGCGCTCAGCACGTCCTTAAACAACAGAACCTCGGATGGCGGCGAGTAGGCCCGGCCATCGATGGCGCCGGTCTGTAATGCTGTATGCACCTCGGAGAACGCCATCGGAACAGCCGAGAAGCCCGTCGCCTTGTAACGCTCAATCGCCATGGGCATGCCCGGAACGCGCATCTTGAAACCCTCGGCATCAGCCGGGAAGTTCAATGGGACGTCAACGCCTTTGCGAACGACGAAACCGGTAAAGTCGGTCGGGATCGTTCCTAGCAACTCCATGCCCAGATCGTTCATGATGCCGTTGTAGACTTCGTTCATCGTCGAACCGGGGCCGTAGACTTCCTTTCCCGACTCCCAATCGTTGGCGACATAACCCAGAACGGACACGTCCCAGCGCGGATCAAGCTCGGAATGGTTCCACGACATGGTCATCTGAACTGCGCCATGAGCGACCTGCTCGACGATCGACGTCCAGTCACCCAGATCACCGCCGGGGTGATACGAGACTGACAAGCTTCCACCGGACAGGTCGTCCAGCCGCTCGATGAACTGTTCAGAGACTTTGTGGAAGATGTGTTCCTGATCCATGACGTGACCCAGAATGACATCCTGAGCCGATACACTGGACGCGGTGAACCCGGCAAAGCCGAGCGCGACAGCACCAGTTTTCAGAAATTTTGACACCTGCATTTACGAAGGTACCTCCCTTTGATCGAAACTCGGCCTGTGCTTGAGGGACCCCCAATCAGGCTGGCGGGATAATTGACCTGTATACAGCTTGATGTCAATAATGGTTTATATTGAGGTTTTTTCTTATAAAAGCAAAGGAGGTGCATGCAGGTTATGAAGATTGATCCGAGATCCATGTTTGATGAAGGTCGTCACAAACGGGCGAAAATAGGATTCGTTCTGCTCGCGACCGAGCAGACAATCGAAGACGATATGATGGAATTGATGCCCGCTGGCGTAGGTGCACATTTCACCCGGGTGGCCATTCCAGACAGCATCACAGTTGACAGCCTGACCTCGGTCGGGGCCGACCTGGCACGCGCTGCGTCAACCCTCTTGCCGGATGGAAGCCTTGATGTGATCAGCTATGCCTGCACGTCCGGCAGCTTGGTACTGGGCGAAGACACCGTATTTCGCGAGCTGAGCAAAGGTGCACCCAAAGCAATTGCAACCTCTTTGATTACCTCCGCCATTCGCGCCCTCGAAACACTTGCGGTAGAAAGGATTGCGGTATGTACACCCTATTTGGAAGAAGTGAACCTGAAAGAAAAACAATATCTTGAAAATCAAGGGTTCCATGTCACGGATATACGCGGCCTAAATCTGGAGAAGGATAGTGACATGATCCGTGTGCGCCCGGACGTGATCGAACAGTTGGCCCATTCGGTGAATTCCGCGGCAGCCGAAGCTGTGTTCATAAGCTGTGGTGCCTTGCGGTCAATCGAAGTCGTTGAACAGCTAGAAGACGCCCTGAACAAACCCGTAATTTGTTCCAATCAAGCCATGGCCTGGGATGTCTTGCGCAAAGCGGGTGTTGATGACCAAATTGCTGGGTACGGTCGGTTGTTGAGAAACTACTGATTGGCAGTCTAAGACAGCAAAGAGCACGCAGAGGGATCAGAATCGTGACTATTGCAGATTCAGGAATTGCGGCGCCCTCAAGGGCATCTGTAGATGAGATTCAAGAGCAGATCTTGGAGCGCATCTGCTTCGCGCACTACCCTCCGGGCACGCAACTGAAAGAGGCTGCGCTTGCCAAAGAGTTCGGTGTCAGCAGAACCCCCGTCAGAGATGCCATTGCGCGCATCGGGCATCTTGGACTGGTAGAGACGCGCAATGGTGTCGGCACAGTTGTCATCGAGCTTTCAGCCGAACGTGTCCGCCATCTTTACGAAATGAGGATGGAGCTTGCCCAGATGATCGGGACATTGTCGCCGATCACAGTCACAGAATATCACCGCGAAGAAGCTCGTTCGATCTACGAAAACGCCGTCGCGCTGCGAGAGCAGTTGGACTCTCAGGAATACGTTAAACTGAACCAAAAACTACAGACACTGATCACCTCTCTGATCGGGAACCACTCTTTACGCGAATTCTGGAATCAAGCGTATTTCCAGTCGTCCAGCGTCTGGCATCGCATGGAGCAGATTGTTGGCATCGTCGCTTATGACGCGTTGGTTCAGGAAACCTTTGATTTGGCCAACGCACTGGAGCGTGAAGACATCGCCGCTGTCGGGTTTCTGCAGAGAATCTACATAGGGTATGCCTTTCAACTGATTGAGAAACACCTGTTGAACCCACAAAATAAGAGCGAATTTTGATCCAATTGATCAATGACCACAGGGGGTTTTCGTAGAAAGTCTACAAAAAAGGCTCCTTCCCATCACACTGTTTTGCCCCTGGTACAACCGCCTTTTGGCTGGATTTTGAATCTTCGGGAGCAGGCACATTTGCACCACCCAAGACTGAATCGCGAGAGTGCAACGAACTTCGAACACTGCAGTACTGGTGTTTTGTGAAACGATCTTTGGTTGAGTGGTCGACTCACCCGAGTAAACGGGCACAAGTATTTGCCGGGATTTCCAACCATTCCTCGCTGTACCGCTTCAACGTGAAAATATCCGATTGCCCAACAACAGGTATTCCGACGCCTCAGCATAGTCGAAGGCCCACGACCTGTTCATATACCTTTTAGACACGGAGGTTCGCCTTCGAGAGGCAACACAGGTCGATTGGGGGCCATCGGCATGCGGGAGCGCTATATCGACAACTACAACTTCAAAACCAAGAAGGAGGTCTTTGTTCCCATTTCTAACCGCCTGTTTGAGGTGTTGTCCTCTCTGCAATGCCGACCCCTGCCTTTCATCAGTATGGGCAGGGCCATCAAGAACCTAAGGCGAGCCATCACAGAATGCTGCCCTTCAAGCCCCCGCGTTTTAGCTACCCAAGGTAAGGCAACGATCCACGCCTGCCGGGACACCTATGCTACGCGCATGCTGAACAACGGCATTAGGCTGGAAGAAGTCTCCCACCTTCTGGGTCATGCAACCATTGTCTATACTCAGAAGTTCGCCAAGAAGGAAGTAGCTGATAAAGCACGGCAAATGCTCAACGCACGTAAAGTCGCCTGATCAAAAAGACATGGCACAATATCGGGAACAGTATGGAGTTATTATACAACCAATGGCACACTAAGCACCACATAAGTCACTGATTTTGCTGGATACCAATGGCGGACTGAGGAGCAACTCTATATTTTCTGCAACTAATTGTTAAATATTTACAAAAACATCTATATTCAAATGCATACCACTAAATATACCACACTGAGTATCCGGAGTTCGACAGTTCGGGCGCTGATTTGAGGTGGCTTCATTACCCGGGTTATGTATTTTCAGTGGGTTAGAGGTTGCCGGAGCGTTGAATTCCGCA
>WQBJ01000160.1 GCA_013032095.1 Ruegeria atlantica
TATTGCCACTTGTCACTCAACATATGGGAGCTGAAGCCAAAATGTCCAGAAAATGAGGCACTTTTCGATAGCATCACGCCGCCTGTCCGCCCAAACGGCCATAGAGACTGCGTTCGAGATGCAGATCCCCTGCCCTTGCCTTTTCAACCATGCCCCTGAGATAACCGCCTGGCGACAAAACCGCTCCGGTGGCATGCTTGTCATAGATGGGGAGCACCGGAAGGTGAGGGGCAACCAGATATACAAAATTAAACGGACAGGTTGTTGTTCATTGCATTGACAGCCAAGAATTCCTTTTCGTCATCACGCTTAAACATAGTTGCCCCGCACTTTACTGTACTTCCCAATCTTGCGGCGCTTACGCGAGCGAGTACGAAAGCTGCCCACTGGTCCAGGTGAAGAATTAAATAGGTTTCCTGCAAGAGAGAGCCGATGTGGAGGCAAGCCTGTCTCCCAGCTAGGACAGAGACCCCGAGATATCAACCAACCTCGGTGGACGTCTCCCCGTTCTCATCCGATTATGAGCCCCGTGTAACGTGAAATATCAAAGGCTGTGCAAGCCTCCCTTCAGTTTCCATCGGTTGTCTTTGTTCTTCCTATGTTCTAAAATCTGTTTTTGACATCTTCAGCATAGTACAGGCAGCAACTTCAATTTTAGGCAGGAGGTTTCGGGATGGCCAAAAACAGCGTGAGCTCTGGGGCAATTCCCCGGATCCACCAACTTGATGATGCTGCCGTTAACCGGATTGCAGCCGGTGAAGTAGTCGAACGACCAGCATCGGCCGTCAAGGAACTCGTTGAAAACTCCATTGATGCCGGCGCGACCAAAATTACCATCGATATCGCTGATGGCGGCAAGACACTGATCCGCGTGACCGATGATGGCTACGGTATGGCAGCGGATGATTTGCCGCTGGCACTGTCGCGTCATGCGACCTCCAAGATCGATGGCTCGGACCTATTGAATATCCATACATTCGGGTTTCGGGGCGAGGCCTTGCCCTCCTTAGGCGCAGTCGGGCGGATGACTATCACCAGCCGAGTATCGGGAGGGGAGGCTGCGTCCATTCGGGTCGCGGGTGGCAAGATGGAAGACGTTAAACCCGCCGCCCTACGCGCGGGTACGGTAGTTGAGTTGCGCGATCTTTTCTTTGCCACGCCCGCGCGGCTGAAATTCATGCGTACGGACCGGGCCGAGGCGCAGGCGATCACTGACACCGTGAAACGCCTGGCCATGGCCGAGCCCTCAGTCTCCTTTACCCTGCGCGATGTCTCAGGCGGGGACGAGGGTCGCGTAACCTTCCGTGCCGATCGCGAAAACGGCGATCTGTTTGACGCGCTACATGCCCGTCTGGCTCGCGTTCTGGGACGCGAGTTCGCTGAGAATGCCTTGCAGATCGATGCCGCACGCGAAGGCATTCGCCTCTATGGCTACGCCGCGCTGCCAACCTATTCGCGAGGCGCAGCCGTGACGCAGTACCTGTTCGTCAACGGGCGCCCTGTGCGCGACAAAATGCTGACAGGGGCGTTGCGTGCGGCGTATTTTGATTTTCTCAGCCGTGACAGGCATCCCGCAGCTGCGTTGTTCATCGATTGCGACCCGACTTTGGTGGACGTTAACGTTCATCCGGCAAAGTCCGAAGTTAGATTCCGCGACCCCGGTCTTGCGCGAGGGTTGCTCGTCTCAGCCTTGAAGCATGCCTTGGCTGATGCAGGACATCGGGCATCCTCGACCGTTTCCAATGCGACGCTTGGGGCAATGCGCGTAGAAACGGGTACATCTGGTCCGGCTCGTGTCTACCAGATGGACCGCCCATCGAAAGCGGCACGTCAAGCGGCCTATCAGGCGCAAGCTCCCGGCTTTGTCGAAATTGCTAACGAATATAGCGGCAGCACCGTGGAACCGGCGCCCACAACCGCGCCAGTCCTCGAAGAGCCTGAAGCGCCAGCTGATGACCTGCCGTTGGGGATCGCGCGTGGGCAGGTGCATGAGAATTACATCATCGCCCAGACTGCTGATGGCATGGTGATCGTAGATCAACACGCGGCACATGAGCGCCTGGTCTACGAGAAACTCAAAAAGCAGATGGCTGAGAGTGGCATCGCGGCTCAAGCCCTGCTGATCCCTGAAATCATTGAGCTTTCAGAGGAAAATTGCGCACAATTGATGGAGTTCTCTGACGCTCTGTCGGGTTTGGGACTAACCGTGGAACAATTTGGTGGGTCTGCTATTGCCGTGCGCGAAACACCGGCCGTATTAGGCGAAGTAGATGCACGAGCCATGATCCTCGACATTCTGGACGAGCTAACCGACCAGGGTGACAGCCAGATGGTACAGGCCCGGATTGAAGCAATCCTCAGCCGAGTGGCCTGCCATGGTTCGGTTCGCTCGGGCCGGCGGATGCGGGGTGAAGAAATGAATGCTCTGTTGCGCGAGATGGAGGCGACCCCCCATTCCGGCCAATGCAATCACGGGCGGCCGACATACGTGGAACTGAAGCTGAGCGATATTGAGCGGCTGTTCGGCAGAACTTGACCGTGACCAGCCTGATCCTCTTAGAAAAGTCTCCTTATAGTAAACCCATCAGCCAAAGTGGCACGCATCGTATGACGCTTGAGAAATTCACTGCCCAATTGCCCCGCAATTTGCGGTACTTCCATGCCGTCCCCAACTCTCAAAGGTTTGAGCAAAACCTGCGAGACAGCAAAACAGGGCAGTGGTAGAAAGTGACATGAGAGAGATCGATCCTATTGTGACAGATACGATCTTGAATCACGCCAAGCAAGGCTCGGGACCCCCTCTCAACAAACACCGCCTATCCAGAATCCGGGTACTCTATGAAACCCATCGAACAGTCTGACCTACGTCGTGAAATGACTGCCCCAATTCCGCGAAATACGCATGGGGGAGCTTTCATCATACATTCCCAAACCGTAATCACAGATAATCAAACCAGCCAGACGGCCTCCGCCGAAGCCTTACGGGGAACCGCCACCAACTCGAGAATTTGCAACAAAGCCCATATGGGTAACGGCAAGACTCAGCGGATGCTTACTAATTTTGTGCGGGCAGCTTCGACAGATCGACCGCTTTCCAACCCAGATCGGACAATCGTGCGACGGTCGCTTGCTGGTTGATTGCAAGGACCTGTAAATCCGCTTCTTTTCCCTTGTCAGTCTGCAGCATGAAACGAGCCTGCCAATAGTAGGTATCGGCTTTCTGCACCAGGGCAGCGGCGAAAGTCGGGTATTGGCCCAACAGGAAATCCAGGACCGAATGCTGTTCGGAAAAGATATCCTCATTGCCACCGGTCTGAATTACGTTGGAGAGGCGATCCGTTATGATCGTCGCTATGACGGCTGCCGTTTCCCCTGTATCCAAGGCACGCAGGTAAAGACCGTTTTCGAGCGCTGTATCCGTAATCGGCAGGTACTTACGATAATTCTCCAGGGAG
>WQBJ01000161.1 GCA_013032095.1 Ruegeria atlantica
AAAGACTCGACGCTGCCATTCTCTGCGGTACGCTTCGACTGGCGGTATGAGCCCTTTGCCGCCGTCGACCAAGCATCGGTCTTTCGCATGTGCAGCACGTCGAAAACCGCGCAAACCGGACTTTCAGCCCGGTTTTCCAGATGGCACGTATGCGGACAAAGTGAGCATTCGCTGCAAGAGGGCCTATGTCCGCTTTTGCTGTGTAGTGGCAATCGAATTATCTGAACGCACCTCTTCCCGGTAAGACCTTGGTGAAGCGCCATACCGGTGCTTAAAGGCGCGCGAAAACCCGGAATGTGACCCAAATCCAGTTGCAAGCGCCACTTCGGTGATCGGCATATGAGTATTCCGCAACAAGTATTGTGCTTGTTCCAGACGAATACTCAAGTAGTAGGCTTGTGGCGTCAGACCAAAAGTTTTTTGGCAGCGCTTCCTTAGATGCTTCTGGCTAACACTGACGGCGTCACACAGTTGAGCCTGCGTCAGCGGCTGAACCAAGTTGTCCTTCATCACTGACCTCATCCGGCGTAGTACGGGATCAATCGAAGAAATGAGCTGCTGGCTCTCTTCTCCTTTTCGTATCGCACCATGAGACATTGCCTCGGCAGTTGCCGCCGCGAAATCGCCGTTAATTTCCTGCTTTATCCAAGCCAGAATCGCGTCGCCAGTAGCTGTACCGCCCGCTGCCGTAAGACGCTGCCTGTCGATACAGTATATTTGATCACTAATAGAAACTTCCGGCCACCTTTCGCGAAAATCACCCTCGGCTTCGTAATGCAAAACCGCCTGATACCCGTCCAGAAGGCCCAGTTCTGCGAGTATTACGGTTCCAGTATCGACCCCGCCAATCATTGCCTGTGCGCTGTTGGCTCTGGTCAAGAACGCGCGCACGCGTGGTGTAACGTGATCAAGCGGGTCATACCCCGCGCATAACAAAACCAAATCTTGATGTGTCGTGCTTGGCCAATGTGTCGTGTCGGGCGTCACCTCGCCGCCGTTCGAGGCACGGACAAGGGCGTTGGTTGCGGTGAGAGTCTGCCACCCAAAAACACCCTGACCTGCGCACTTGTTGGCGAGACGCAGAGCTTCAGTCGCCAAGACATAAGCCAACATTTGAAATCTTGGGAATAGGATGAATGTCACATTTTGCATAGTTTTCGGAGTTTATCGGCAAGTATTCGAGGTTTGGAAGAGCTTTTTTCGGGGAATGCACACAGGAGAGACCTGATGAACGTCATCACACCAACACCAACCGGAACCCGGCCAGCCAACTGCTCCGATGCTGAATGGGAGGCGCGCTGCGAACTGGCGGCGATCTACAACGCTCTGGTGAAATACCGTCTGACCGACACGACCAACCAGTGGCACGCAATCCGGGTGCCCGGCGAAGACGCGTTAATCACCCACCACTATGGCTGGATGCACGAAGAAGTAACGGCCTCCAACCTGATCAAAGTTGGCTTTGATCGCGTCAACCACAATCCAGAGAACGGAAACCCAAACCCATCCGCCACCGAAATCGGAAAGTTGTTTTTCGAGGCAGAGTCCGAGAAGAATTGCATCATTCATATCCACACCAAAGCGATCATGGGCGTGAGTGCGCAAAAAGACGGTGTTGGCCCCTATAGCCAAGCTTACCTGATGATCGGTGGTGGTGATGTGTTGGGCTATACCGAGTACGAGTTTGAATGCACCGACCATTTTCTGAACAGCCTGCTGGATGCCGGTCGCGGCAAGAAAGCTGTCGTCGAAGCTTGGCACGGTGCTTTTGTATTTGGCGCGAATGCTGGCGAAGCGTTCTTCCGCTCGTTTTATCTTGATCAAGCCTGCGCTGTTCAACTCGAAGTGCAAAAGGCGGCAGCCTGTCCCGGTATCGAAATTCGCACTATTCCCGAGGCTGAACAAAAGCGCCATCTGGCGGATATGAACGCCAGCGATTGGTATGGTTATGAAGGGGAGTTGGAGTGGTCGGCCATCCGACGTCGTTTGGACATCGAGGCACCGCATTACAAAAGCTGACGTCCACGAGGTTCGAGGTGCGGAGCGAAACATGAACGAGCTTGAAGCAATAAATTTACCAGCGGGCATCCGGTCACGACAGATCACCGATGTGAACGGTCTGGACATGCATGTTCTGGAGGCTGGTTATTCAGATCCAAACCGGCCCAGCATCTTGCTTTTGCACGGCTTTCCAGAGTTGGCTTACAGTTGGCGCAAAACCCTGCTTGGCTTGGCCGAGCAGGGGTATCATGCGGTAGCGCCGGACCAACGCGGATACGGCCGTACCACCGGGTGGAGCGCCGACTATGAAGCGGACCTCAAGCCGTTCTACATTCTGAATTTGGTGCGAGACGCAATGGCTCTTGTCGACGCGCTTGGACGATCTTCTGTCGCGGCGGTCGTCGGCCATGATTTCGGGTCACCCGTTGCCGCCTACTGTGCGTTGATCCGCCCAGACATCTTTAGATCGGTTGTATTGATGAGTGCGCCCTTTGTTGGAGCCCCTCCAATCAAAACGAGGTATGAGCCTGAAATGCCTGCACTCCTCGCTGCTCTGTCGCCGCCGAAGAAGCACTATCAGCATTATTTCTGCACGCCTGACGCCAATCGTGACATGGTCGAGGCAAAGATGGGCTTGCAACGTTTTCTGCGCACGTATTTTCACATCAAGAGCGCGGATTGGCCGGAGAATGTCCCTTTTGTCTTAAGTGGATGGACGCCGGAAGAACTCGTCAAGATGCCGCCCTACTATATCATGGGGTTAGACGAACGGATGCCGGACGCCATTGGTGAGCATGCGCCAAGCGAAACTGAGGAGGCCAACTGCAACTGGCTGAAAGAGGACGAGTTGTCATTCTTTGCGCAAGAGTTCCAACGCACCGGATTACAGGGGGGGCTCAACTGGTATCGGTGCAGCTTTCTCGAGGAACACGATAAGGAGCTGAGTTTGTTTTCCGGTCGGACCATAGATGTTCCATCCTGCTTCATAAGTGGTGAAAGTGATTGGGCTGTGTTTCAGCTTCCCGGTGGCCTTCACAAAATGCAGAATGAAGCCTGTACCGATATGAAATTTGTCTCTTTGATTCCAGGGGCGGGACACTGGCCGCAGCAGGAACAGCCAGATGAAACTGTGCAACTTGTTCTTAAATTCCTTGCAAGTTGACAAATCTGGGCGGTTTCGGTGTGGCTTGCCCGAATCCGACGTTCCTTCACGATACGGTATGAGGGACTATGGGCTCACTGTTGCCATTCTCTGCGGTGGGCATCGATAGGAGGTAAGAGCCCATTGCGGATGAGGTGGGTGGCTCCTGCTCCACCGGCATCGAATGTGCCACAGTGCAGTTGTCATCGACTGCTAGGAAAGGAGCCACCCAATGACAGTAAAGACCGTAGGCCTGGATCTG
>WQBJ01000162.1 GCA_013032095.1 Ruegeria atlantica
GTTGGAATAGCCGGACATTCAATCATCATGCGGCATCACGCAAATTGGGCCCTTCACCGTCATTCCCTGCGGCGATCCTGAACAGGTCATTTGAGCACATTGCCGCCGTCGAACTGGCTTCGCGTCTTCGCTCTTGCGGCGTGTCGCGAACCGCCAATTGCGGTCTTTCATGGCATGGTGCGCGAAAGAGCAGGGCGCGCAACGAAGCGAGCTTTCGCTGCAGATGGCTCCAATGGCAGCTCCATTCACTTAAAGCTTCACTCGATGAACCGCTCCTCATTGACAAGTAATCTTTCCTCGGTATGTTTTCGCTATCCATTCAGATTAGGGAGGGTTGGATGCATTTCAAACGCTATCACGACCGAACCCGTGGACCTGTCTTCGCCCCGCAGAATGGTTTGTGGGGCTGATCAGACGCTTTTCTTTTCAGAGATGCTTTGCTCAGAGCAGCCTTGGGGCTGACAACTTTCGCGTCTGATTTTCGTTTTCGGCTTCATTCCGATCCGATTGCTCGCACAAACCATGCTTCTGGTCCGAGGTATTCCGGGCCGAACGAGTATGTTTCACGGCACTATTGGATAATTTCAAATGAACCACCTAATTAAAATCTACCGCCGGGCTCTTCCGCTGAGTCTGGCTAACATGTCTCTGGCCGCATTGGTCTTCACCGATATGGCAATGTTGGGACACCACGATCTTTCGGAAATGGCCGAAGGAAGCGTGATGATGCAGATCTATCTTGTTGTACTGGTGCTGGGTGAGGGCATCGTTTTTGGTTTTAGTCCTCTTTATGGGCGCCATTATCAAAACAGCGGATCAGGCAGCATCCACATCAGTGTACTTTCGGCAATCGTCTGGTTGATCGGAATATATGCGGCCATCGGTTTGCTTGTGCTTGGGCAGGCGGATTGGGCGGTCAGCGGGTTCCTCGAAGGTTGGTTGGCTTCAAAAAGCGCCCATTCCTACGTGATCCTTCTGGGAGTTGCTCTATTGCCCAACCTTCTATTCATAGTTTGCTGGGAGCTTCTGGCCTTCGAGGAAAGGGAAACACTGGTATTGAGGGGCGCGCTGATTCAATTCGCGATCAATATCATTGCAAATTATGCGTTGATTTTCGGCCATTTCGGACTGCCAGCTCTGGGGCTTGTAGGGGCAGGCTGGGCAACGGTTCTGTCCTCCACATTGGGTGCGGTCGTTCTGGGCCTTTCCTGCAGCAAATATGTTGAGGGCCTTTCTCAGCTAAGACATCATCTGCTTCGGGACGCACGTACAAAAACCCGCATCGGGCTGAGAATTCTAAAGATCGGGTTGCCCGCCGGTGTGACGATCATGTTGACAATTGGATTTCTGAGTATCTCCCTGATGTTTATGGCCCAGTTCGGCACGCATGCCGTTGCCGCTCACAGCGCCGCCATGCAGATCAGCGAGGTTCTGGTTCTGTTTGCCCTTGGCTTCGGGGATTTTGCGGCCATTCGTTTCGCCTCGCTCGGCGGCTTGAACAAAGAACTTGCAAGGCATGAGGTGGCACAAATCCTCAAGGCTGCTTTGATACTCTTCGTGCCCCTTGTTGGTATTGCTCTGCTTGCAAGACCTCTTTTGGCACTCATCTTTTTCGATGCAAGCAATCCCGAATTCGATGCGGTGCAAACCTTGCTGCACGCCTTTACCTTCTGGTCATTGCCGGCACTGATTGTCAGCCTTGTGCTCATGGTTCTGCAGGGCAGCTTGCGGGGAGTCGGGGTAACAACGCGCCCGGCGATCGTCGTTCTTTTGTGCTATTGGTGCGTGGCGGTTCCGACGCAGTTCATCTGGCTCAGGCAAGAGAACTCCACTCCGATATCGATCTGGTACGGTCTCATCCTCGGTTTCGTATTGGCTGCCCTAGTTTTGGGTCTGCTTTGGAACCGCTTCATCCTCCCAAAGCATACGGCCACGCCAAAGGTCTGAAGAGCCTCGATGAGGAACAAAACCCAACTCATTCGCAATACACAATCGAAGAAAGTGAAAAATGACAAAGACGACAACCAAAATTGCTGACGACGGTGATACAGAAACCGTGGCACGCTTTGTTCATGCTCTGCTCGAAGAGTTATCTGGTGGCAAGAATGTGGATTTCACAGAAATCCTGAACACCACCGCCCAGCTTCTGAAAGAAAAATCGATCATTCCGGTTATCGCTACACAAAACGGAAACCCTGTCGGAGTGATGGTTCTCAACGAATGTCAGGCGATCTATGCTGGCGGTAAATTTGGAGAGATTAGCGAACTATACGTTCTTAGTGACCTGAGGTCTAAGGGCGTGGCGGCGCTTCTTGTCAACGAAGCTGCTACAATTGGCCATGAGCGATATTGGAAGCGCCTAGAAGTCGGTGCACCGCATCAGCCAAGATGGCTCAGAACACTGGACTTCTACTTGCGAAACGGTTTCGAGGAAATCGGCCCAAGGCTGCGAAAGCTGATCTGATTGGGTTCGGCCTCGACAGTTTCCCGACATTGGTGCAACTCGCGGCATCCGTTGCTCTGGGCTCGGTTCCGTCATTCTCTGTGATCTGCATCAACTGGCAGTGTGAGCCCATTGCAGACATCGAACTGGCTTTACGTATTCGCTCTTGCGGCAGGTCGCGAACCGCCAAGTGCGGACATTCATGGCATGATACGCGAAAGAGCAGTGAGCGAACAATGCGGTCATTGGAACTGTAAGCGCATTGGGTTAGCCTGAAGTGGTTCCTAAATTGGTAGTTCGCTATGTTCGCACAGCTTGGCCGCATCATAATTTACACCAAGAAGATTGAAGAAGTAGCAGACTTTTATTGCAAGCACTTCGGCTTTGAAGAGCTCCGGTTCGAAGGTGACAGGATCGTCGAACTCGTTTCTCAAGGGTCCGGCAGCAATATACTTTTACACCCACTGTCGGCTGGACGTAAGGAGGGTCAGACCCTCGTCAAGCTAGTGTTTGACGTTGAAGATGTTGAGGCGTTTTGCCTGTACTCGAAAGCGCACGGGTTGGAATTTGGCTCTGTTCATGACGCAGATGGATACTCATTCGCGAACACGAAAGACCCTGCGATGAACTCGGTCTCAGTTTCGAGCCGCGCCTTTGCCTTTGCCAACCGGTAGGTCTGGGCTCAACTGCTGCCATTCTCTGCGGTGGGCATCGATAGGAGGTAAGAGCCCTTTGCCGACATCGAACTGGCTTTACGTATTCGCTTCTGCAGCGGGTCGCGAGCCGCCAAGTGCGGTCATTCACGGCATGGTGCGCGAAAGAGCGGGGAGCGTACATACCTGCCGTACAAACCGCTGCTTTAAAAGTCGGCTTTCGATAACGCGCCTAGCATCTGAGGATTCGAAGTGCTCTGCCCCCTGAAAACTGGATCGTTTGAAGCTGGAGTTTTCGGCTAAACTCT
>WQBJ01000163.1 GCA_013032095.1 Ruegeria atlantica
CGCCAGAGGTAGTGCTTGTTACCATTCACTTTCACAAAAACCTCGTCCACGTGCCGCTTCCATTTCGAAAATGCCCACAGTTTCTGGACTCGCTTTTGTCTGATTTCGGAGGCAAACATCGAGCCGAACCTGTTCCACCAATACCGGACGGTTTCGTGGCTCACTTCGATACCACGCTCGTGCAAAAGGTCTTCTACATTGCGAAGCGATAGTGGGAACCGAACATACTGCATCACAGCCAGACGAATGATCTCGGGGCTGGCTTTGAAGTACTCGAATGGTGACTTGTTACTTTTTGGTTGGAGGCTACGAAAGCCCCCTGCCCGCCAAAAACGGTGCTGTTTCGGCTGCACTTTCGGTTATGCGTTTCCACACTAAGGCGAGCAGTTGCCTGGACATTCGCGTGGACGATTTGGCCGATAACGAGTACGATACTGGAATAACTTTGAATCCAGTATGTAGTCATAAACTGCCTGGAGGCTCAGATATGCTGAAATCCTCAATTACCACAATTTTCGCGGCATCTTTAACTTTGACGATGCCGGTTGCAACAAATGCCGACACCAAGGACATTATTTATGGCGCTGGCGCTGGTGCTCTTCTCTACAAACTCATAGACGACAACCAAAAGGCCAAGAAGCAGCAACAAGCGACAAAGCAATACCAGCCGTCAAAACGAAACTCGGGCGTCGCCGCAGCGCCGAGCTTGAACAGTCAGTACACGCGGGCCGAACGCATCCAAATTCAAAGCGCGTTTCGCGATCTAGGATACAGCATCGGGGCTGTTGATGGCATTTTGGGCAAAAACAGCCGCGCCGTCATACGGCAGTTTCAAGCGTCGCGCGGCGAGGCTGCAACAGGGCAATTGACCCGCCCGCAATACGTTGCACTGCTGAGCCAAGTGCCCGGCGTAAACCCCGTGTATGCACGGCGTGAACTGACCAGAGATGAAGTAATGATGCTTCAACAGGGGCTTCAAGCACTTGGTTATTACCCAGGAGCTATAGATGGTGCCCAAGGCCCGGGAACGCTGGGAGCACAATCTGCGTTCCTTGCTCAAAAAGGCACGAATCTGGCTCTGATCACACCGGTGCAGAGCCTCGTTATGGTGCGCACCACCGCCGGTCTGCCCACACCACCGTACTTACAAAGAGAAGCGGGCAGTCAAATCACGCCAGCGCAACCATTTGGAACGCAACAAGCCGGGTTTGGAACTGCGGGTCAGCAGCCCGTGAATCCGTTTGGCGCGCAAGGCGCGCAACAACCAGCGCAAGGTTTCGCCACACAGGGTCAACAACCTGCGAACCCGTTTGGAACTCCGAATGCGCAGCAGCCGGTTTACCCAAACACTGCACCGGTACAACAACAGCAACAACTGTATGCTGTGCCACAGCAGCAACCGGCGGCAACACAACCCGCCGCGACGACAACGATGTTTGGAGCACCTTCCCAACAACCCCAGACACAGCCAGGCGCGGCGCCGGGCGGGTTTGTTCCGGCAACCAATCAGCAAAACCTGTTTGCCCCGTCCACACCGCAGCAACAAGCTCCGCAGCCCGTCGTTCCCCAGGGTGATCAGTCAAACACCCTATTTGCTACTGGAACCGGAACACCGGTCGTCACACAACCTGTGGCGCAACAACAGACTTCGCAAAGCAGTCTCGACATATTTTCCGGGACTGTGCCAACGCAGACAGCACCCCAAACCGATCAGATGGCAGTGCAAACGCAACCTGTCACTTCGGGAAACTAGCCGGGCACAATTAAGCCGAGGCGCTGGCGCGAAATCTGAGGACATCGCAAGTGTGGGCAATCAGAAATGGTTGATCGCCCCGGGTGCCAGTCGTCGCCTATTGGGCTTCCGTTCCTTGCGTCGTTGAAACCTGCGACTGCCCCGGCTTTTCCAATGCAGTAAAATGACCCGAAATGGGATAGAGCTGGGATTCTTTCAGAATCCCGTTCGGATCGACCTCAAGCACAATCGCCTTTCCCAGGATCGGTGCCTTCGACGCGCTCACGTTGTTGAAGTCTATTTCACCAAACATTGTAAGATAGCGTACGGTGCCCGGCACGTTCGACAACCCGTACACGTCCGATGTCAACTGAGGCGCGGTCATACGCATAATGAAACTCGTGGCGCCAACTGCAGCAGAGCCAGACACCTGATGTGTGGTGGCGGCCGTCACTCCTGTACCCCTGCCCTGTGACGTTCCCGTTGCGACCGCGCGGAACCCTTCTTGTTCAAGCGTCACCGTTGCAGCCAAATTCAATGGCTCTGACAAAACCGTCAGTTGATTTGCTATATCCAGATAATTGGGCTGGCTCAGTGTCGGATGCGCAAAGGTTTGCACGCGCACTACAGCATCATCCGACAGGCCAAACAGTTGGGCGTCTGTTGGAATGATCTGAACGCGATGGGTGCCGTCACCGGCTGCCAGTACCTGATAGCCTACGATTGAATACAGCTGTCTGCCGAATTGTTCGAAAAGCGTTCGCGCATCAGCAGCGCTGAGCGGCTGCGATTTGGCAAAAGGGAATGCCGGTGCGGCCGGCTGTCCTGTTTCATCGGCGACATTGAAGCGCCACGGAAAACTTGAAATATCAACTGCAGTACCCCGCAGCAAGTTACCTGCGCAGCTTTGTGCGTCACCTGAGTGAATGGTATTCCCCAACTGCTCGCCCACGCTTCGGACGTTGTCAAAAGGCAAACTACCACTTGTAAAGTCATATTCACCCGTGTTGATCTGATAACTGACTTCAAAGCGATCCGGGATGCTCTTTTCCGCAATAACCTTCTGCAATTGAGGCAAAATATCAAACGATCTCGTATAGAAATCCCTTCTTTCGAACTCATTGGCAAAGGCGTCTTGGCAACGGTCATTCAATTTTGTGAAAATCAGGTATGACACAAACCCGACATAGAACTGTTGGTCGTTGAACCGAGCAGGGTTCAATTTAATGAACGACAACAGAGACCGTGCATAGGCGTTCTGCATGGATAAGTCTTTTGCCGCGGCAACCAGATCGACCGAAGCAGCGCGACCAGATTGGGTAGATATACTCTGCGCGTGGCTGACGTTAACCATACACTGGGCAAATAAAACGGTCGACAAACCTAGTAGTTTTGCAAGCAACGAAAATCGAAAAGCATCAGGAAACATCTTGCCCCCCTAAACCAACCAATAATTGGAAAGTCTAACAGGTGCCGGCCTTTGTTCCAATGTCTTTGGCGTTGGAACTGCATTACCGCCTATTATTCTTACAGGTTAGAAATGGGCGATCAGGGCAAAATCGGATAATCCTTCGGTGCTGTCAGACAAATTCGAAC
Source organism: Ruegeria atlantica (assembly GCA_013032095.1). Classification (GTDB taxonomy): domain Bacteria; phylum Pseudomonadota; class Alphaproteobacteria; order Rhodobacterales; family Rhodobacteraceae; genus Ruegeria; species Ruegeria atlantica_E. Next base: position 3,329 of record WQBJ01000163.1, read on the forward strand.
TGGTCTCAACCAGGCCGATAGAGCTGTCCTTCA
>WQBJ01000164.1 GCA_013032095.1 Ruegeria atlantica
ACGCTCACCGCGAATGCAGACGATCAAACCCTGGTTGGTTTTGACGGCAACGACCGACTTGAGGGCCTGGGTGGCAATGATCGCCTAGTCGGCGGCAGCGGCAGTGATACCTTTGTCTTCACCGAGGGCTTCGGGCATGACGAGATTATTGATTTTGCGGCTGGTGCAGCAACCGACGATGTTATCGAGTTCAACACGATCTCTGGCCTTGCCTCCTATGCCGAGGTATTGGCGAAGGCGACCGAGGATGGCACCGATACGACCATCACGCTGGATGCGGACAACACGATTGTCCTGAAAAATGTCGTGGTCTCCGATCTGTCCGCTGACGACTTTCAGTTTATCTAGTTCAAGAGGAAAAGCCAACGACCGGTTCTGTATCCACGCTTTGGAAGAATCCCCCCGATTTTTAGTCGGACCTGTTACATGCACACCATCCCGACCATTTGGGGAAGTACCGCAAAGTGCGGGGCAGTTGCTTTTCGAGTTTGACGATGGCGGAGCTTCTTGATGTCAGATGCGCCGGCAATCTATCAGCTGAAAATTCGCCTTTTGGAGATCAGTCCGATGATCTGTCGACGCGTACTTGTTCCAGCGTCGACGACGCTGCGCGAGTTGCACGGGATCCTGCAGGTGGCGATGAGCTGGGAGGGCATTCATCTGTTTCTCTTCGATGTTTACGCGGTGCGGTATGGTTCTTTTGAATTGCATGTCGCGAACCCAGACGTTGCCCTGCAGGAATTCGGGTTCTGCGAGACTGATCGGTTCTCCTACATTTGCGATATGGGCGATCATTGGGAACACGAGATCCGTGTTGAAGCTGTCGATCCGCCGCCGAAGAAATCCTATCCGGTCTGCATCGGAGGCTCTGGGGCTTGTCCGCCTGAAGATTGCGGCGGACCACACGGATATCTGGAGCGCCGGGATGAAGCTGAGGGTTATGATGCCTGGAGAGATATGGATATCATGACGCCCTTCCTCGAAGATGTTGTGGCGACGGATGCTCCTAACAGGCAGGTATCCGATCTCGTGGCTGAAGAAGTGGAAGCCGCAATGGAGCGGATAGCGGCCCGCAAGCCTTTCGTGGAAGGGAAGTTTTCACGGGGCGCTGTGAACAAGCGATTTCGGGCCGGTGATCATCGCGATCTGATGCGCCAGCAGATGTGGTAGGGGCTGTCCGAAAAGGATCGATTTAGGACATACTAGGTGCGACTGTCCTAAAATTATATTGACGGCTTATTGAACATGCTTAGGATTCCGGACGCTCATTTCTTTACAGTACGCGTCCATGTCCAGAACCTTTGCCTATACCCGGGTCTCAACCACAGAGCAGACCGTGGAAAACCAGCTTCAGGAGATTGAAACGGCGGGTTTCAAGGTGGAATCTCACCGCGTTATCGAAGAAACCGGATCCGGATCCGTGGCCATTGCGCGCCGCAAAGGGTTCAGCCGATTGCTGGACAAGATGGAACGGGGTGATGTGCTGATCGTAACCAAGCTGGACCGGCTCGGCCGGGATGCCATCGACGTCAGCACAACCGTGGCCAGGCTCGAAGAAATGGGCATCCGCGTCCACTGCCTGGCGCTTGGCAGCGTGGACCTGACCAGCTCGGCCGGCAAGCTGACCATGGGGGTGATCAACGCTGTTGCGCAGTTCGAGCGCGACCTTTTGATCGAGCGCACCCAATCCGGTCTGGCGCGCGCCAAAGCGCAGGGAAAACCACTCGGGCGACCGACAGCGCTGACGACAGATCAGCAAGCTCAAGTGCGTGAACGGATCGCAGCTGGCGAAACCGTCTCGGCCATTGCCCGCGACATGGGCACAAGCAGGCAGACGATCATGCGCGCAAGGGATGCGCAGCCGACATGAGATACGAACAGACAGGGAACAAAATGGACATCGAGATCAAGGTGAAGATTTCAGGGCCGGATGGCTCGGCACACACGGAAAAAGTCGCAACATTCAGCAAAGGCGCTGAGACCATGGGTGAGATTGGATTGTCGATTTCCGAGAGCAAAGAGTTGTTGCTGAAATTGCAGCAAAAAATCGTGTCCGCCCAATGCGCAGCCTATTGTACAACGCGCACCCGTTGTCCATGCTGCGAACGAAAGCTGCGCGTCAAAGCGCGAGACGAGATGCGGTATCGCACAGTCTTCGGCGATGTCACCGTCCCCAGCCCTCGTTTCTATCACTGCAAATGCTACGATGGCCCTGCGAAGACTTTCAGCCCGCTGACAGAGATTTTGCCGGACCATGTTGCGCCGGAATTGCTGTGGTTGGAAACGAAATGGGCCTCCTTGGTATCCTTCGGCGTAACAGCTGACATCTTGAAGGATGTTCTGCCAATCGACGCACGGCTTAGCCCTGACACTATTCGCAGGCACTTGGGTCGCGTTGCAACGCGGATGGAAACCGAGCTGGCCGAAGAGCGCTTCTCCTTCATCGAGACCAACGCAGTTCAGCGGCAGCAGTTACTCCTCCCGGAAGGGCCGATCACGGTCGGGATTGACGGCGGATATGTCCGGTCACGCGCTGCTGGTCAGTCCCATTTCGAGGTGACAGTCGGCAAATCGATCCCCACTGACCGCCCCAGCCGGTATCTTGGTCTGGTTCAGAGCCATGACGCCAAACCCAAACGCCGGTTGCACGAGGTACTGAAAGACCAGGGCTGGCAGGAGAACCAACCGGTCACGTTCATGACGGATGGTGGCGACACCGTGATCAACATGGCGCTCCACATGGCACCTGCGTCGGAACATATCCTTGACTGGTTCCATATCACTATGCGCCTCACCGTCATGCAGCAATATGTGAAGGGGCTTGCGCATGACAACGAAGAGGATGCCGAAAAGCTTGCTAGGTTGCTCCGCCAGATCAAAGGCTTCCTGTGGAATGGGAACCTGCACGACGGGCAATTGGTGATCGAGGATCTGGTTATGGACCTGGTCGATATCGAAACGGATTACGCCAGCATCAATGCGCTGCGCAAAACAGCTGCGGAGTTCCAGACGTACGTCGCCAATAACAAGGATATGATCCCGAATTATGCCGAACGACGCCGATATGGCGAACGCGTTTCCACGGGCTTCGCTGAAAGCACCGTCAACACCGTCGTCGGAAAGCGCTTTGGCAAGAAGCAGCAGATGCGCTGGTCAAAGCAAGGCGCTCACCTCATGCTCCAAACTCGGACCCGCACCCTCGACGGAACCCTCCGCGCCAAGTTCGAGCAGTGGTATCCAGGCCTGAAACCTCAGGAAGAGACGCCAATGGCCGCCTGATTGCCCCACGCTTTGCGGTACTCTCCTAATAAGACAGCCCGGATCGTCTGGGCAGTGCTCACCCGTAACGAACCTTACAG
>WQBJ01000165.1 GCA_013032095.1 Ruegeria atlantica
CACCAATGATGATCCGGTGCTTGCCAACGACCCGACGAACAACCCGCTGACCAAGAGCGTGGATGAGGACGGCACGGCCATTGACGGTGATACCGATCTGATCATCAATCTGCTTGAGAATGCCTCGGACCCTGAAAGCGACACGCTGAGCGTGACAGGCCTCGCCGCCACCGATGCGCAGGGCAACGATCTGGTCCTGGACACATACGGCCTGAGTGTGTCCAACACGGATCTCACGGTTGATCCGACGGTTGATGCCTACCAGTCCCTTGCCGCAAACGGGAGCATGGTGATCACCGTCACTTATAATATCATCGACAACAAGGGCGGTAGCGTTTCGCAAACCCTGACATTGACTGTGAATGGCCAGGACGAAAACGTTGCTCCGGTGATCGATCCCGGAAACGATACCGGCACGGTCACTGAATCGGGCGTTGGTGAGGACGGAACGACGTTTGCGGAAGGCACGTTGACCGCAACGGATGCTGATAGCGACACCCTGACCTGGTCCATCTCCGCAACCGAAGGCGATCATGGTTTCATGACCCTCAACGAGGACACCGGGGCATGGCGCTACGAATTTGACGACACAGACAGCTTGGCTAAAGACCAAACCGAAACCGATACCTTCACTATGACTGTTTCGGACGGCCAGAACCACACGGTCAGCCGGGAAGTGACCATCGAGATCAACGGCACCAATGACGCTCCGGAGATCGATTCTGGCATGATAGACGCAACCGGCGAAGTAAGAGAGGATGCAACCGGAGAAGTTCCAGAGCCGGACGGCACGGTGCTCACCACTGTAACCACCGGCTCGCTGGATGGAGCAACGGATGTCGATGATGACTATACCGATCTGTCTTGGGCAGTTAACGGCACAAGCTCAGCGGCGGGCAACTACGGCACAATCACCATCATTGAAACTGTGGAAAACGATGTCACCACCGCATGGGATTGGGAATACACGCTTAATGAAGACTGGACAAACAGCCTAAATGACGGCGATACGGTTTTCGATACCTTCACGGTCACCGTGTCGGATGATGATGACGCATCCGATACGGTTACTCTGACGTTCACCGTCAACGGCGCGAATGACGCGCCGGTCATTTACGAAGCCGCTTCCGACGTCACAGGCGAAGTGACAGAGGCTGAAGGTATTGTGGACGAAGGAGAAACCCCGACAACCGTCACCGGCCAGTTGGTGGGGGAAGATCCGGAAGGCGGCGATCTGACCTGGTCAGTTGACAGGACACAAGGCACCTATGGCACCTTCGCCATAACCGCGGCCGGCCTTTGGACTTACACACTCGATGAAAGCCTGGCAGACAGCCTGAATGACACCGATACGGTCGACGAGATCTTCACGGTTTCTGTGACCGATGCAAACGGCATCACAACCTCCCAGGAGGTCACTGTAGCCGTCAACGGCACCACGGATGAGGAAATTTCCGGCAGCGGCGAAATCTTCGGCGATGACGGGGACAACACCATCACCGGCGGCGATGAAAACGACAGCATCACCGGTGGCGGCGGCGCCGACAATATCACAAGCGGTGACGGTGATGACCAGATCTTGGGCACCGTCGAGGAGTTCGACGGGGACGTCATTGAAGACCTGTCGCTTGAAGACGAAATAATCTTCACCGGCAATATGCTGGATCGGAACAATATCGTCTTCGTCAATGAGACCGGGACCGTGTCGGTCGATGCCGATGGTGACGACGAGTTCGAATCCACGTTCACGCTCAACGGCAATTTGAGCGGCGGCGATCTGATGGCGGTTGTCGATGGCTTCAATACCATCATCACCTATGAAACCTTCCTGCCGACACTTGTGGATCAGCAGGAGGTTGACGCCAGCCAGGTCAACGGCATCAACAACCAGAATTACCTGACCGGGGATGGCGACAGCGATTTCCGGATCACGCTGCAGGACATGGGCTATGCGACTTATGACAACGTGGTGGGTGTCTATGAGGTGGATGGAAGCGGCAATATCGTGAACACGCAAATCCTGTTCGCCAATGCCAATGCCGATAAAGAGGCGCAGAAGGACCTTGAGAATGTGGCGGCGGGCCACGAGTTGGGCTTCTTCATTGTTCAGGATGGCGCCGATTGGCTGGAAGGGCTCGATGATAGCGACACGCTCAGCTTTGTGAACAGCGCAGGCGACGCAGCGGATCTCGATGATGGCAACGACATTTTCATTGCTGTCAATGATGTGGCGACCGACGAGACCGTCTTCCACAGCTACTCCAAGAATATGAACTCCGACGAGCTGCAGCACGTGCTGTCCGGCGTCGAGAAAGAAACCGGCGACATGTTTGTCGGCTTCGAAGACCGCACAGGGGGCGGTGACCGCGACTATGAGGACGTCGTCTTCCACATCGAGATCGGCGATGCTGATCTCTGGGCATAGGTCAACGGCGAGACCGGAAGGGCGCTACCCTGGCGCTCTTCCCAAATGCCGGGACCATTGCCCCACCCCCCACCTGAGCCGACAGGCAAAGAACCGAGGATCGCTCCGGAATGCTTATAGAAAAACCCTGCTTTGAGGTGACGTTTTCGGCCAGCCGGTCGGGTGTGATAAAGCATATGGTTCCGGCACCGACATGGGAGACGGTGCAAGCGCGTCTTGAAGCGGCCTATCCGGATCAGACCCTGACCGTCATCTATGCCACGAAAACCGTCTGGGTTCACGATACCGAGACCGGTGACAGAAAGCCTCTGAGGGCCAAACTCGAAGAGTAATAGGAAACTTCTTTTTCTGGCGATTTTTCGCTTGAAAAAGAGCACGCGCATGTCGGCACACCAAGAGTGTTGGCCAGCAGCGTGCCACCTCCAATTCCTGCCGACCCGCCGCACCTGCAGGACATCCAAATTGCACACGTCCTCTCCTGCCCTCAACGGTCGGGGTTATAGGATTTCTCTTCAACCAGCACGGAACCGGTGATCCGGTTGATGCTGAGCTTCAGGGCTGCACGGGTGTCGTTGAGACGGTAGACCGACCGGGCCTCCGCCACGAAGTCCGGACCAAAATCACTGCCCGCCTCGCGGGCGCGCAAGGCGTCCTCGACCTCCCACAATTGCTCGTTGACCCTGCGCAGCCGAGCTTCATCGTCCGTGATCTGCTCAAGCTGCAGCAGCCCGGCACGAATGGCTTGCAAGGCCTCGCGCTCCCTCTGGATGTTGGCCAGCTTGACCGGGTCAGGGATCCGGGCAGCCTTGATGTCCAGAATGGTGATCTTGTCGATCAACTCGCCGATCGAAATCGGCACGTGAACGAGACGGTTATCTGTCATGGA
>WQBJ01000166.1 GCA_013032095.1 Ruegeria atlantica
AGTGAGACACAATCAGCCAAAGCACTTTTCCTTGCATATGTTTTCAATGACTTGGTCTTCTAACCGCCCTTTTCTGCACTGAGCCGGACTCGACCCCTTAAACGGCATACCGATATCGTCAGCTATGTGCTTTTTGATCCACCTACGAAATTTCTTGGCCGCCAACTTTGGCGTGCGCCGTTTGGGCGTCAGCACATAGTATCCTCCCTTTGCTGGCACCCAGGAACCAACTGGTGCAACAAGCACACCTTCATCCAGATATTTCTTTGCGAGAGAGTATCTCGCCAACCCAACGCATCTTCCTTGCAGGACAGAGCTGAGGAGCGCCATTGCGTCGTCAAAAATCGGACCCTTGCCACCGTCAAGTATCTGAGAATCTTCGACTTGCAAAAAATTGGCCGCCCAATCGACCCACTTTGTGACAACTAGAGGATTTGTTCCAGATGCGTGCGCGCGCCGCGCGTTGATAATATCCGATGGTGTTTGAATCGATTTCGCGAAATCAGGCGTACAGACCGGCGCGACAAAATCCTTCAAAATAAGCTGGCTATCTGCATCATCGTAGCTCCCAGCACCGTATCTGATAGCAACGTCAACGTCCTCTTTATCAAAGTTCACCAGTCCTGATGACGAGACAATGCTAAGCTGGACTGTAGGCGACTGCGCCTCGAACGCTTCAAGCTGGCCGAGCAACCAACCATGGGCCAAAGACGGAATTACGCTCACGCGCAACGGCCCTTCTTCTGCGGTATTGGTCAACTCGTAGGTCGCTTGGCTGATCAGATCAAAGGCGGGCCGAATGCCGGTGAAGTACTTCTCGCCGTCCTGCGTGAGTACAAGCCTGTTGGACTTACGCTCGAACAATGGAGCATTTAGGTAGGTTTCAAGGCTCGTGATATGCTGGCTGATAGAGGAAGCCGAGACATTCAATGCTTTTGATGCCGCCGATATACTGCCTAAGCGGGATACAGTATCGAATGCACGCAATGCGTTCAGAGGTGGAATCTTTTCTACTGACATCACTATATCAAATCTCAAACAATTATGATCAACCTTAAAGTGTGGGCGATCTATGTACCAAGCCGCTTTCAGAGTGAATAGTTTTTTGTTCAATGTTACGAGAGTTTGCGGCCACGATCATTTCAGCAGAGCGGGGAACTGTCCCGCGGTTGGTGAGGCATTGTAGCACTCTTGCTAGGCGTAGGACCAATGACTGCTTCCACGACATTGGCGGCGGCGCAGCGAAACCTGTCACGCACATGCGAGCAAATTCTGCGCTAGCAAGGGTGGAAAATCCAAGGTCAGCTTTGTCCGCTTCTTACCAGTTCGAACAACGCGCAGCGAATGGTCAGAATGCCTTATGATACGATTTCGCCCCGAGCCGGATTCGACCCCTGTATACGTACAGTCCAGCCATGAAAACTACACTTGTCAGATATGCCCGCTGCTCTACCAACGATCAGGATCTCACCGCCCAGAAACAAGCGCTGCAAAATCTCGGCGTCGCTCCGGATCGCATCTACACCGACCACGGCCTGACCGGCACCAACCGCGCCCGCCCCGGTTTGGATCAGGCAATTGCCGCCGTGCGCGTCGGCGATACATTTGTCGTGCCCAAACTCGACCGGCTGGCCCGATCCATGCCAGATGCCCGCGCCATCGCCGATCAGCTCGAAGCCAAAGGCGTCAAGCTGGCTCTTGGGGCGTCCGTCTATGATCCAACCGATCCAATGGGGAAGATGTTCTTCAACATCCTCGCCACCTTCGCCGAGTTCGAAGCCGATTTGATCCGTATGCGAACCCGCGAAGGTATGGCCATAGCCCGCGCCAAAGGCAAGCTGCGAGGCAAGCAGCCAAAACTATCTGACAAGCAACAGAAAGAACTCTGCCGGATGCATGGCACTGGGGATTACTCCATCAGCGACTTGGCCGAAGTGTTTTCCGTATCCCGTCCGACTGTCTACAGGACTCTTAGCCGGCACCAGACCTGACTTTCGCTACGCCATGATCTAACTCGAAAGAAGCGCAACGGAGCTGTCATTTGCAGATCGTGACGGAATGTTGGCTCTAAAGCTTAACCATTGCGACGATTGCCGCGGGCAATCTCAATTGGTTTACCGGCAAAGTCCTCACACTGATCCGTTGTTTCGGTCAGCTCAGCTTTGTAACTCTCGATCATCGCCATGGCTGTGGGTTCAATCCGCTCAGTCCAGACAGTTCCCTCGTAGAACGAGGCTTTAACGCGGTCACGCTCCTCCAAAGATGGAAAGGCCCGCATCCAATGGACCATGTTCTCGTTCTCCAAATCCCGAAGAGGACCGAAGACCATCATCCCAGCATCGCGCAAGGCTGCCCTGTTGTCCTTCTCGAAAAAAGCAATGAACTCTTCGCGGTGGCCAGCTTTCAATGTGTAGTGGCGAATTTCGATGATCATTGTGGCGACGGGTCCGATAGCGCGTGGCGGGCAACCTGCACACATCGCTGCACAGCCAAGGTGGGAGAGCTATAGACGAGGATCGAAACCCCCTCTAATTCCGGTTCCGCCACTCGCATTGATGCCTGTGCCAACAAGATGCTCTGAACGTCAGGTTGTTCGGAGAGCTTGGATTTTATCGCGTTGGCAATAGACAAAGCATAGGCCGATTGGTCCCCAGCTTCGAAATGGGCCCACGCCTCTGAGCAGGTTACGACAACGGGCGTGATGGATTGACCAGTTTGCAAGGCACATTCTTGCAATAGATCAAGCGTTGCCTTCCGAGTGCTATCCAAGCATATGGCGACAAGCTTTTTTGATCCCGCCACACAGGCTTGTTCCATCAGTGGACGGTCAATCCTGATGATATTCGGCGCTGTCTTTGCTGCATCATCAGCGATGGGGCCAAGGGTGGAACACGTACACAACACAGCGTCAGCGTCATTGAGGCCCTTAAGAATTTGCAGTACCTCGCCACGCACGGCGTCAATGCCTTCATTTCGCGTTCTTTCCAGTAAGCCCGCGTCAACGTGGTGAACAAGCTGCGCATCAGCCCTCATGTCGGCGAAAATCTGGTTGAACGTTTCGACATGAACGTCGGCGGTATGAAGAAAAGCGATGCGCATTGATAACTCGTTGATTTTGTCGAAGCAGACATTCGCCGCATTGCGGAACGATTGCAAGAAGGGCTCTCTCGTTGAATCTGCCGCGCGATAAACGAACGGCTGCTTAGACCAGATGAGCGTTTTGCAGCAGCCTCGCGTTGTTGTTCTCTTGGCGAAC
>WQBJ01000167.1 GCA_013032095.1 Ruegeria atlantica
TGCGGAATTCAACGCTCCGGCAACCTCTAACCCACTGAAAATACATAACCCGGGTGATGAAGCCACCTCAAATCAGCGCCCGAACTGTCGAACTCCGGTGCGCCGCCGAAATTTGGCAGACTGGGCTCGCTGCCGACTTTCTCTGCGGCGAACATAGACTGGTGGCAAGGAGCCCTTTCCAGCCTTTTAACAGGCTCTGAGCTATACATGTGCGGCGTGTCGCGAACCGCTAATTGTAGACATTCATGGCATGACACACGAAAGAGCAGGGAGCAGACAAACCTGACATTTCTCGGTTTTCTCTGTTATGCCTTTCCAAACGAAATTGTCCAAAGGCGGCAGCGATGACAGCACCACTCGGGCGTATAGTAATCTACACCAAAAAGATCGAGCAAATGGCGGAGTTTTACTCTAAGAACTTTGGCTTCTCGTTTTGCCGTACCGAAGGCGATCGCATCTTCGAATTGCAACCACAAACCACTGGTGTTTCGATACTTTTGCATCCTGCATCAGCCAAGCAAAAGGAAGGGCAGGTTCTTGTGAAACTCGTGTTTGATGTCGAAGACGTTCCGGCCTTTTGCGAAGCCGCTATCGGCAACGGGTTGAAGTTTGGCAAGATTCATCAGGCTGACGGCTACGAGTTTGCAAACGCCAAAGACCCGTCTGGAAATTCAGTTCAGGTGTCTAGCAGAGCTTTTGTGCCGCGATAGTTTGGGCTCGCTACAGTCCTTCTCTGCGGCGGGTCTCAACTGGTTGAACGAGCCCTCTCCGGTCATTCCCGAGCTATCTGGATGCTGCGGACGCAGTCGGCAGGTCTCAACCTAGAGCAGACATCTGGCTAAGCGACTTTATTAAGGCGCGCCATTATCCACTGCTCTAGTTCGTCCTGTGTAACGTCGCCAGTCACAACATCAACAACGAGATCGTCGATCCTATCGCCTTCCAAGATTGTTAATTCATAACCGCTATTGGAACAAAGAACTTCCATCGTGAGCCATGCAGTGCGTTTGTTCGCATCATTGAAGCCATGAGATGTGGCCAATCCATGAAGTAATGCCGCGGCTTTAGAGTGGATCATGCGGTGATAGCCGTGGTATGGCCTGCCGATGGCGCCCAGGATATTGTCCATATTGCTGATCCCGGGAAGCCCGCCGAATGCCTCAAGTGACTGTTCATGAGCTTCCAGAACGTCACCAAGCTTCACCCGGTAGTGCCGCCTACCGATTTGCCAGCCGCTTTAAAGCGTCCCTGTTTTTAGTGATGGACTTGCTGACGGTTGAGGGCGCTGATTTGGAAGATTTGCACACTATAGTAGACCCACTGCTCTTGCGAACCGTGAATTTACCAGAAACGGCACTTCTACTCACTGTTGCACTGCTTTTCTTTGGCATCGCGCAGTCGCCCTTTCTTACTATTAGATACCACAAATGCACATCGAGTGCTCAGTTATCAAGCCTTCGTAAATCTAGTGTGACCTCAAGGTACGTATGTGATGATGCCCTGCACGTATGCATTCAACCGTTAAGAGCCTGGCAATCAATTAAGAACTGGGATTTCTAACTTGCACGACACGCAATCTGAGGTAGTGTCTCTCTGAGAGTTTCAGCTAGGGTTTGATCGTGGGATTTGGTTTCAGAAAGTCATTCAAGGTAGCTCCTGGCGTGCGGCTCAATGTCGGCAAGACGCGCTCATCTCTCAGTGTCGGAGGTAAAGGGCTAACTACAAACGTCAGTAAACGCGGAGTAAAAACGACCGCCAGTATTCCAGGAAGCGGGCTAAGCTATACGACCAAACCATCGCCGAAGAAACGGACAACCACTAAGAAATCAGCGATCTCGGAAGATCAGCCCAGCAATCTGGAAGAAGGTTCTGTTCTTGAAGGTCTGATCGGATTAGCTGTTTTATGTGTCATTGGGTATTTCTTGATTTCGTGGATATTCTGATGCTCCCAGTCAGCGACCGCTAAACTCAACTGTGAGCCTTTTGCAGTCTTTGATCGCCTGCTAGGTCTTCGCACCCGCAACGCGTCGCTACCAGCGTTAAGCGGAAGTTCAACGCTAGGCTATTGTGGTGCAAAGGGTGCCTTTGTAGACCACTTGGAGCACTGCAGATAGACTAGGGCTCACCTTCTTTGCGAGGCCGCCCCTATAAGCTGAGGCGTAGTTCATCACTCCACCTTTGGGAGCGTTCAGACAGGAGAGTAAATCGCTCTATGCAGTATGCAGTTGTTGATGGTGCAAGGTCAGAAGCCTTCAAGAAAGGGCAAGGCAGTTGCCCAGTATGTGGAGGGGCCGTGATTGCTAAATGCGGTCCACGAGTCGCTCATCATTGGGCACACACAAGGCGCAACACTTGCGATCCTTGGTGGGAGAATGAAACTGTCTGGCATAGGTCGTGGAAAAACTGTTTTCCTGAGGAATGCCGCGAGGTGATCCATGCGTCAGAGGATGGAGAAATCCACAGGGCAGATATTAGATCTAGGTTAGGTGTATACATCGAGGTTCAGCACTCCAGCCTCTCAGATGCTGAGAGAATCTCTCGGGAGGACTTCTATCAAAATCTCGTATGGGTTGTGGATGGGACGCCGTTTCAAAAGAGCTTCCGCCTCGGTCACATCTTGCCTGACCCCGATTCAGAGCTGGGGAAAGACCTCATATGGTACAAAGCGAAAGGCCGAACTTGCGAGGCAGCGAACGCAATGTTCTTTCGCATTTCGACCAACCGGAAATCATACCCGGCCCTTTCAAAGACAAACATGCCCGATGGATTGGTCGAGTTAGCCTTCTTTCGACAAGTAGCGACCGAGATAAAGGCCGACTACCGAGGCCACCACCAGTACGAATGGCGACGTCCTCGAAGAACCTGGCTAGATGCTGCATGCCCAGTGTTCATCGACTTCGGTTATGATTTTCTCTGCAAGCTCGAGAAATATGACGCGACCGGTCTGAGCTGTGTTCGCTTGGTGCCCAAGCGCCAGTTCTTGAACGATTTAGAAGCGCTTGATGATGCGAGAGCTATTGGTCAAATGCCTCTAGCCGTGTGGTTCGATCCCGTTTAATTCGCATGTCTCGATGAGCGAGGCAAGGACAGCCCAGTTTTGAGCGCCTGTGTCATGCCCTGTGAAGAGCCCAAAGCGGATGAGGTGGGTGGCTCCTGCTCCACCGGCATCGAATGTGCCAAAGTGCAGTTATCACCGACTGCTAGGAAAGGAGCCACCCAATGACAGTAAAGACCGTAGGCCTGGATCTG
>WQBJ01000168.1 GCA_013032095.1 Ruegeria atlantica
CAAGTGACCCTACGTAACCTTGAGCTTCAATATTGCACCAAATCTGATCAACACTGTTCGGAACCAGGCCACTGTTCGTGAACGCGGGGCTGAACCGACCAACACTGCTGCCAAGGCAAAAACAGGTTCGCCGCGTCAAAGTCAGCCTGGCAATAAGCAATCAGAACTTAGAAGCGCAGCATTTCATAACTGAGGCTGCCGATTACAAATGACAGCGTCGCGGTTGCTAACAAACATACACAATCCGATTTCAACGACATTGAGAGATACCTGTGTGGGCATTGCCAAGTTGATCGCGTTGTCCCTCTTGGATAGCGCAGTACCATGACCATACCGACCTCATTGCCGCGGCTGAAGGGCTTCCGTTTTCCTCGCGAAATCATCGCCTATGCGGTGTGGGCATATCATCGATTTGCTCTCAGCACGGCGGATGTCGAGGACCTCCTGGCGGAGCGTGGCGTCATCGTCAGTCGTGAAGCGGTTCGTCTCTGGGTGAACCGTTTCGGGTCTCAGTTCGCGGCTTGTATCAGACGCGACCGGCCCCGACCGCACAACAAATGGCAAATGGACGAAGTGGTCGTCCCGATCAACGGCGTGAAACATTGGCTGTGGCGTACGATCGATGGCAATGGAGATGTACTCGACATTGTGATCCAGCCTCGCCGCCATACCAGAGCCGACGCGTTCAAGCTGTGGGAAGGTTATGCTGCGGAACTATCGGCCTGATTGCGCGGCCTCACGCATATTCCCATCCATGTCAGATAACTTGGCAATGCCCGCTCATCAAATCAGGCCAGAAATGGTGTGTTCAGAACCTATGAGAAATACAGTTGCTAGCAGGGTGCGATCAATATGCGACCACCCCGAGAAATCTGGTGCCCTGAATTGGTTTTTCTTCAATCGCCAACAAGAAACCGGAAATTATGCGAGCCAGCCCCCAAACCAAAAGAAATATGAAAATAATGAAGCCTACCCCAATGATAGCCGTGATGAAGCCTGCCAACGCGATGGCCAAGCTTATCCAGAAAGTTCTGATCTGGAATGTCAAATGCGTGTCAGCAACCGAGTTGTTGCCCCGAGAGAGATAGGCATAAATTATCCCTGCAAGACTGGTTATCCCGATAAAATAGCCTACCGCGTATAGGCCGTAGATAATTTTTGGGGGCATTAAAGCAGTATTATATGATGTGCTCTGGTCTGTCATTCGGAACTCCAAACATGTCTAACGACACTGAATTAACTGTAAGTTTAAATCGACATCCTAAAGCGAATGCCAATATTGATAGACTGCGCACAGATTTTGAGGCAATCAAGCTAGTCGGCCGGAATGCTTCGTAATTGACGCCCAGACGCACAGGTTGAATCAGGATTTGGCTCTGACATGTGACTAAAGCCGTCAGGGCCTCGATTTCTGGGCGGTGTTTGTCCAGCTTGCTTTTGCCGAGACCTTTTGGCCGTCCGGGCGGAGATCAGGCAAGGATCGTCGCTTCAAGGCACTCAGTGACAGTCAGAACGGGCAACCCTAGCCGGAGGTGCCAACGGTCAAGTCCGGCACCGTTAAGAGGTTTGATGAGTTTCTGCAGGACATTGCTACACGCGCGAAGCCGAGGCTGATATCGCTGCAAACTCAGAACAAAAGCCGCCCGTCCCGCTTTCGGTTCGAGCGGCAGCCTTGAGACCGCACCAAGCAAACCCGTTATACCCACCCGAAACACTCCCTCCCCCCCCAGCGACCGTTACAAGCGGATTCTGATCCTGCCGTCGATGAGGATTCTTCAGTTTTCGAAGAACTGGCATTCGAGGAAGCGCCCGCCACCGATCCCGCGCGCAAGCTCGATCACCACTGGAACACGGTAACTGCGCCATCCTTCAGAACCAGTCTGGGGGATATGTTGAACATGGTGCCTGCAGGCGAAATGAGCCAGGACCTCAGTCCGGTCGCAAAATGTCTCTCACCGGAAGAACTGACAGCTCAACTGGCACCGCTGTGCAGACCACAGGGAGCGTAGGTTGGTAATGCCGGCGGCATGAATAAGGTGGTGAATCCGCGCCTGACGGCGATCAGGCGCGGATCTTTGGTCAAGCGTCTTCTTTTTCCGCCTTTTCGGCCTGTTCAGCCTGGCGGCGCTGCAACTCGTTGCGGTACATTGCCACGAAATCGATATTGTCCAGATTGACCGGCGGATACCCACCATCGCGGGTCACGTCACTGACGATCCGGCGCACAAACGGGAACAGCATCCGCGGACATTCGATCATCAGGAACGGGTGTAACTGGTTTTCCGGAACACCTTCCACATGAAACAAACCGCTATAGTCGATTTCGAAAAGAAACAGATCCTCACCGAGATCCTTGGCTTTGGCCTTCAAGCCCAGCTTGAGACGTACTTCATACTGGTGATCGGCCTTCCGCTTCTGGGTACCCAGGTTCACCTGAACGCTGATTTCGGGCTGCACCTCGCCTGAGATTCCCTTTTGCGCCATGACGTTTTCAAAAGACATGTCGCGTATCGATTGTGACAGAACACGCATAATTACGGATGGGACCTGTTTCGCATCTTCTTTGTCTGCAGCGATTTCTTCAGTCACGATCTTCTCCGAAATTGAGTTTAGCCACTCGGTAACAAAGCGCAGCAACCGCCTCAATCCAGCCGGGCAAAATTGGGACGCATAGAGTCAACATCGCCAAAAAAAATTCCACCAAGCGCGCCGACATAACTTCACGTGGCTTCAAGTTGAGCAATTTCGCGCCACGCATCCCTGGCGGCGGTGCGAGGCTCGCGAAAATCTGCGAATGTTATCTCGTGACGGGGCAAATCAAACGGCCACCGGCTCGAGCGGCGCACAGTCCTAGAACGAATGAGGCCTGCCCAGACCACCGGAGGGCGAACTCAGCCGCTGATCCGGCTTGTTTGAACGATATGTCGGCAGGCATCACATAACAGGCGCGCATCCACATCCAGATGATGGGCTGCACGATGACCATCCCGAAGAACCCTGATTGACGTGTTGGCGGTCAGGAGGTGAATGGTCGCCCCTTCGCAACTGGTTGTGCAAACAAAATTACCTCCGCTATTTTCTTCTTCGATCCTGCACGCGCTGAGAAACCGGAAAAGCTCGGCCTCCGACGTTTCCAGCCCTTTTTGAAGCCTTGTGGCAATGTTGTGAAGTTCCGCGCTCATTTCGTTCGGGCCTTTATTTCGCTTCAAAATCCTGATGATAAATTTCGAACACCCACTCCGGCAGTT
>WQBJ01000169.1 GCA_013032095.1 Ruegeria atlantica
GCGATTTCGATGTCTGATTTCAGAACGCGGAAGCCGCGCTCGATGTCGGCCAGGCCCTTGATGCGTGCGATGGTTTCGGCGGGCAGGTCACGCGCTCAAACATTTTTTTCAAACTTGCTCCTGATGGGATAATAAGACTCCAAGAACAATTTCACGATTTCGTTTACTTCTTTCTCTTTGCTCCGGGGAACCCCTGCATCGTTTAAGCAAATATATTTTTTACGTTTTCCAACTTTCATCTGTTCATTTAATTGCTCGCTCAAGCGTGAAGAAAAGAGAGGTATATATCTACTATCAGCTTCGCTGCTAACCGCTCGTTTGGTTATCATCGCATAGTGGGGATAAAGAAATGAAATTGGTGGAATGTCACTTGGCTCCCTAAATTTATTTGAGGAAGTCAATGAAAACTCTTCATCGTATTTTTGTTGCAGCTCGTACATTACAGAGCGTCTCGCAGCGTAAGGCACGTGCTTAATCATAGAGGACGGAGAAACACCAAAATCCCTTCGGAACAGTTTTACGGCTTTGGCACTTGCTCTAATAAAGCTGTGATCCTTTTCTTCCAAGAACTCTGGTATCACGAACATATTGCCTTGGTATACTTTTGATATCCCGTTGGAATCAAAGAAATCATTTCGGGACGCAAGCTTTCCGACCATCATGTCGTCATTAAAATAGATAAAGTGCTCCGACAGACCTTCAATTTCGTGGAGGTGTGATTCAATGCTGTGGGAATTGAACGTTGGAAGGTGATCCTTGTTGGAGTAAATATCATCATGGTTAACCACTCTTACTCGGCTATAACTTGAATCTAACCATTTTGGTGTTTGCCCAGCTGTGACAATAAAGACGTTGCGCACAAATGGCATAAACATCTCGATTGACCGAAGTGCATATCGAAGTTCATCCCGGCTTCGGAACCGTTCTTCCAAAGCCCCTGCTTCAGCGCCACAGATAGAAGCATGCTCAGCCTTTTTTGTTCTCCAATCGCGGTCGTTTCCATCCACCCACGTAAATACGACATCTATTGGGAAGTCGGGTTTAGTTGGGTCTATGAAATCGGTATTGATGTTATCAATCGTGTTAAAGCCTTTGAAAAAGTCAAAATCCGGGACGCGGGAAACGAGTCTCGAGGGCCTGTTTACTGACAGAAATTTACGTCCATATCGTTCAATCTCACGCCAAATACCAATCTGAATCAGCGAAACATAATCATGAATTTTGTCGGAGTACATGATGATCGCGATATCATATGCCGCCTTTTTTCCACGTTTTCTTAGCTTACGACGCGAAATTTTTTTGGTGCCCTTGTATAGGAATTGAAAACCTTCATTCTCCGGGCAATTTTCCAGAACTACATCCAGGAACTTTTCGGCCTGACTCTCCGGTATATTTATTCGAGCGACACCCTCCTCTACAGCTCCACCCAGGATTGGGTTCAGACCCTGCATCTGAGCAAGGTTGACCAATCTGTTGGCCGTGCTTTGGTTCCGTTCGGAGTCGGCTATGACAACGGCGGGTTTCTTTGTGTTCAACAATTTTAGCTTAGGCAGTTTCATCAGGTTTGGTGGCTTTGTGTAGAATGCTTCAATGAGATACGCTTCGCGCTGATCGGGTATTTGGGTCTGTTGGAGTTTATCGCGACGATCCAGAAGGGCTCAAGCGACATTTCTCAAGCAGGCCTCCGTGTGGGAGGTATTGAGCAGAAAATCCACGTTCAGACCCTCTCCATTCCCACATATGAAACCGAGAGTTCCACATATGGGAACCTGGCGCACAGCACAGTTCCTGAGACCGGATTGACCCGGTAGCCGATCCGACGGCCAAGCATCCGGGTGCATGGTCCAGGCCGCTTTTAGTCATGTTTCAGTGCTGTTGATCTCTTTACGTGAATGTCGGGCGCGCGCGCTGTGCAGTGGGCCAATCACGGCGCCAACACCCGAAAGTGCCCATAAATGACACGAAGCACGTGCCCGTTTTTCCGCTCTGACCGAAAACAAGAAGACCGTGTTGTTACAAGCCTGGAACGACGCGCCCTACCCCGCTGTTCCCGTCTTCTGCTGGATTTTCCGCATGGTTATTCTGTTGGGCGTTTTGCGCTGAACGAGGTGCCTTTTGAACCTGTTCCAACTGATCTTCATGATCGTCGGATCAATTTGGATTGTAATTTTTATCAACGTTGTGCCTCAGGCACTCTAATACGGAACATTGCGTCCATTGGGCTTGATTAGGACTAAAGTCATATTCAGCCTGACACAAGCGGCATTCTACTTATGAGAAAGTCTGAATTGGGAGGGACGTGATGAAGAAAGTGGTTTTATTTTTCTGTCTCCTGCTGGCTGCAGCATTGATGCTCTGGCTGGGGGTGACGCTCACCGGTGATGGGGGCAGCGGCTTCGGTATTTAATAGAATGAATGGGTCTACCAAAACAGCGAAGGTCATTGGTAAATCCAAAACGCATCAGAACGAGTTACGCAATGAGTTAAGGAATTGGATGAACCAGTGACTGAAACTCGGTTATTGAGTTTTCTCCAATAAGCACTTTCTGGAAAGTTCTATGTGTGACCAGACCGGGTGGTGCGGTTTCAAACCTCCCTCAACTTTGACGTGGAGGTGTCCCGCTTGATGCCTCTGAACACCATCGTGATTGTCACCTCAGTTGTACTTTCCGGAGAACAGACTTGTGGTGACGACAATTCCCGGACCTTCCCTCAACGGCGGCTTTCCGGAAGCCAGACAGGATGTGCAATCCGGCGCGTGTTCAAATCCGGCATCCGCTTGACATTGAGCCTGCCATTCAAAGTCGCAACGTTCGTCTTCGAAAAAGGCTCTCTGCGATGGGCTTTTGCACACACCGCTCGACCTCTCGCACTCTCAGTGATTAGCGGTTCATTCCACAGATGGAGGGTCAAGGGCTTGGCCTCCTGGCGTGGGGTATGCTTGCCATTTCTTTTCTTTCCTGGTCGTACGCGTGTGGTTGCAGGGCAAAGTCACCCTGCAACCTGAGCTGCTTTATTTCGATTTACTCGGGCGAGGGGGATTGTTTCCGCGGCCAGTGCCTGACTTGTTGCCGGTTGTCGATGGGCCGTTTGCGGGGCGTGGTTTTGCCATGATGGCTCTCCTTACGTTGAGGGTTTATCCACTGCCCTGATTTTCCGCAACGAACGCAACATTTGTTCTTGTCTTGTTCTCATGCGAACAAA
>WQBJ01000017.1 GCA_013032095.1 Ruegeria atlantica
GCATCGAGATTGCGAACATAATCCGGAAGGGTCAACTCAGATCAGGACTCTGTCCAAAGGCTGTTTTTCGGGAAAAAAACAGGCTTACCAAATCCAAATGTTAGCTTTATGGAATTTCTATGGATCGTCATTTGATACATTTAAAGATCACCGTCTCAGCCCTGACCAGGCAGCGCCCGGAAATGCTGTCGGCATTGCTCGAAAGCTGGGGAGGGATGACTGTTCCAGAAAACTGTTCAGTCCAGTGCCTCGTGGTCGAAAATGACACGGTTCCGCACAGTGAAGCAGTGGTTCAAGCTTATGGCGAAACCCTGCCAAATGGCATGCCTCTTCTTTATGCGCTTGAGACGGAACCGGGCATACCATTCGGTCGCAATTGCGCCGCCCGCCATGCGATCGCGCATGGGTCTGATTTGCTGTGTTTTATGGATGACGACGAAACCGTTGCCCAAGATTGGTTAGACCGTTTGGTGACCGGATACAGAACCAGCTCGGCCGTTCTGTTAGGAGCACCTCTGCGGGCTGCACCACCCTCGGGAGCCGAAACAGCAATACAGCGGCTCATGTTAAGCAATATCGAAAATCGGTATCTGACAAAGGAAAGGAAAGCGTCCAAGCGGGCCACGCTTGAAGATACCGGTGGAGTGACAATCGTGACCAATAATTGGCTGGGGGAGACCCGGCTATTTACTGACCACAATATCTGGTTCGACGAAACCATGCGGATGACAGGCGGTACTGACGCCAAGTTTTACGCTGAAACTGTTGCTGCAGGTTTGCCTGTCGGTTGGGTCGACAATGCGTTTGTTTATGAAAGGATACCTCCCGAACGTCTGTCTTTCTGGTATCAGGCTGCACGGGGTCGCGATCAATCCAACGCTTATATGCGCAGAAGGCTAGAACGTAGACCGCTCAATGCGGTGATGCAGATTGCCACCGCGCCTCTGCGAATGGTCATATTGGTGGGTTTGATCGTTTTGCTGCCATTCCAACCAAAAAAAAGATTTATTGATATCGCGCGCACCGCAGGTTGGCTCGTCGGTGTTCTGAGCATCCCATTCGGCTATAAATCTGCACTTTACAAGAAAGTCACCGGTCACTGACAAACTTCGAACCAGCCGCTTCAACCGTAGGCCGGATCTGGGGTTATGTTGAATTCTCTTAAAACGATCAGAGACGACAACATGCCGGTCACATTTCTCCTGCGATCTCAGCATGAACCTGAAATCCCGAGGTCGTAGCGTTAGAAATTTGCCGGTTTGGGTGTACTATAAACTTTAGGTTTGGATTGACGAGCATACCAAGTCCAAACGTTTGTTCAAAACAATTAGTTCTCTGACGGCTTAAAATGAGCCCCTTGAAAGACTGCTATTTTCCCAAGGATGTAGGTTTGTGCGTGGTCTCCTTCTGCGTTCGATGCGGTGTCTACTATTGCGACCTGAAGAATTCATGACCAAGTAGGTGGGGTTGCATAACGGCCCGAATTCGATCAGGAACAAATGCAACTCGGATACGTTGGAATTTTGCATTGCAGAAAACAAAACTGAATATTGCAGAAACGCTGAACAATTCGATCCTATGGCGCTTGTTACGGGAAAACCTGAAATCTCAGAGGGTCCCATACATTATTGCCATACTTGCAATGGTGTTTGTTGCAGCTACCACCGCCGCCATCGCCTTTATTATGAGGGATGTAGTGGATTCGCTATTCGAGGCAGATAATGCCTCGCAGGTCTTGAGTGTATCCATCGCAGTTTTTGTGATTTTTCTGGTCAAAGGGGTTGCAACCTACGTACAGGTCGTAGCCTTGACGCGCGCTGGTAACCGAATTGTTGCGCACCAACAGATAAAACTATACGATAAACTGCTGCGTCAGGGCGTGTCTTTTTTTAATCTCACGGAAAGCTCCAATCTATTGATGCGGGTTACCCAATCTGCTCAAGCGGCGCGTCAAGTCATCGAGGTTATCGTTACCACGGCCGTTCGCGACACGCTGAGCTTGATCGGATTGTTGTCGGTAATGTTTTACCAGCAGCCTCTGTTGTCGCTTTTTACTTTGGTCATTGGTCCTCTTGCGATCTGGGGCGTCAGAACTCTTTTGCGCAGAGTACGAGAGATTGCGGATATGGAAATGCAATCTCTTGGGGCGATCATGCAAGTGATCCAGGAAACCTCAGGGGGTATCCGGGTCATTAAGTCGTTTGGGCTGGAAGAGCGGATGGCCAATCGTATGTACGATTCCGTTAAGAGTGTCGAAAAACGACGCAATAAACTTGCGCGTCTGCAAGCTGCCACCAGTCCCCTGATGGATGTCCTTGCGGGCTTTGCCATTGCATCAGTCATTGGTTTGAGCGCGGCCAACATATTCGGGTCCGGGAAGTCCACGCCTGGTGAGTTGATGTCATTCGTAACTGCATTGATGATGGCATACGAGCCAGCGAAAAGACTGTCACGCGTTCGCGTCAAGCTCGAGATCGGTTTGCGGCGCGTAAAAATGCTGTTCAAACTGCTGGATCAACCTGAAACCTTGGCGGAGGAAGAAAATCCCAAGGCCCTGCCTTCCGGCTCCAGAGAAATAAAGTTCGAAGATGTCACCTTTGGATATCGCAGCATTGATCCAATACTCAAAGATTTTTCTCTAACTTTTGACGCTGGAAAAACAACCGCTCTTGTTGGCTTGTCCGGCGGTGGAAAGTCGACAATCCTTAACCTGGCGCTCCGTCTCTATGACCCGCAATCTGGCGTGGTCACGATTGATGGACAGGACGTCAAACATGCTTCGTTCAAAAGTCTACGTGCGAACATGTCGTTTGTCGGACAGGAAACCTTTTTGTTCTCGGCATCCATTGCCGACAATATCCGACTCGGCAGAGAGGGGGCGTCGCGAGAGGAAGTGATTGAAGCCGCAAAAGCCGCAAACGCCTACGATTTTATCACAAACCTCGAAGACGGCTTCGACACTCTGGTAGGTGAAAACGGCGCTTTCCTGTCTGGTGGCCAAAAGCAGCGGTTGGCAATTGCCCGCGCCCTGTTACGGGATAGCCCAATTTTGTTGCTAGACGAACCGACAAGCGCACTCGACTCGAAATCCGAACACCTAGTGCAGGAGGCCTTGCAGCGGCTGACTTCCGGGCGAACAACCATTATCGTCGCCCACCGTCTTTCAACAATTCTTCACGCTGACCAAATCGTGGTGATCGAGGCCGGCCAAGTTGTTGAAAAAGGAAACGCCAAAGAGTTGCTTAAGAACAATGGTCCATTTCGGGCTTTGTACGATCATCAGTATGCGAATGTTGTTCATGCTGACCATTCATAGGTAAATCTAGACAGGGCGTTGCCAGGCCAGTGTAAATTCTCGACGGCGACGCCACCCATTCGCAAAGTTCTGACGTCAATAGAAATCCGCGATGGCCCAATACAGTAAGAATTGACATGGATGCATCAGTTATAATTCCGACTTACCATAGCTGGGACAAACTACAGTCCTGCCTGGATTGCCTTGCGGCTCAGACTGTTGAACCAGAAATATTCGAGATCATTGTGATAAACAATGACCCCTCGGATTCCACTCCTGAAGACTTCCGGCTTCCGGCAAATGCGCAGATACTCACGGAAGGTAAACCGGGGTCTTACGCTGCCCGAAACAGGGGGATTGCCGCCGCGAGCGCCGATCTGCTGTTTTTCACCGACTCTGATTGTTTGCCCGTACCCGGGTATGTTGAAAACGGCCTACGCATCGCACAAGAGCACCCAGAAATCGGCCGTTTTGGAGGTGACGTCTTGCTCGTTCCTAACGGCCCCGAATGGACAGCTGTTGAGCTGTACGACTACCACCTCGGTCTAGAGCAAAGGAAATGGGTGGAACGCGGCCGCGCCGTCACGGCCAACCTCATCGTGCGCCGCGACATGTTTGACCGTGTCGGTTTGTTCAACAGCGAGGTGTTGTCGGGGGGAGATATGGAGTGGAATGATCGGGCGACTGCAGCTGGTGAACCGATTATTTTCGCCGCCGACGCAATCGTCCGCCATCCCGCCCGGGCCACTTTGCGCGAATTCGCAATAAAAGTACGTCGTATCGAAGGAGCGAGGTTGCGCCGAAACGCCGGACGCGGTGCCTTAAACTATGTGCCACCGATCCAGAAACTGATCCCCTCGTTTCGAACGTTCAAGACCCTGCGGAAAAAGCCGGACCTCAATTTGCGCCAGGTTTTGGCTATTTGGAGGGTACAGTACATCCTGCGTCTGGTTATGATCTCAGAAACAGTTCGGCTTCTTTGGTTTCGACAGTCGGATATTCGAAAATAGCACTAGGGCAATGGTTGTGCGCCACGGCTTTGTTTAGAGTATCATCATTTGGCAGTTGTTACTGAGCAGCCTCTGTTCCATGGGTATGATGGTTTCTGGGGCAGATGGGTGATAACCCGATGTAATGTGGGACCGCTATTTGATCTAGTGTTTCTTCGATTTCTTGCTCAGAATTTGAGCCTCGCTGAGGCCGACAAAGCCCTCCCCGATGAGCTTTCACCCGTTGAGGCTCTCGTACTATCCTTTATCCAACGGTAAAAGGTTTGCAAAACCTAATCCGCCTGATCGCATTGAAATTCGACATACCTTGCCACATCAGCACCTCGACCTGTCGCAACTTCGAAATACTCTTCGGGCTTTAGTCGCCTGTTCGTTATTTTTGGCCCTCTGTCTCCTAAACATGGCGGTGAACCAGTTCGGTTGAGGAGGCTCATGAGTACCGACAACGTAGTAGACGCCCGAGCTTGCACTTCGTGAGCGTTAGTGAGATTGAGTATTTTCAGCGTCAGTGAATTCTGAAGCACTTGCACCGGTTCACTTTACGCAAAGACAGGTTGAATCAATGATCATGAAGTTGAGAACAGAGGCGAGAAAACCCACCCGCTCTCTGGAGGAACGAATTCGTCGTAAGAAACGGCGCAATCTCATACTCATCCTTCTGTCGCCTGTGCTGATTCTTTTTTCTCCAGTTTTGTTGCCAATCTACCTGGTGATGCGCAATCGAAAGAGAAAAACGCGCTTGGCGGGATCACAGCGCCCCAAGGGCCGCATGGGCGAAATCGCCGGATCGCTTGCGTCCGTCGCGCCTGCGGTGAGGGACGAAGGGGAAGAAGAACGAGTCAATTCTCTGCCCGATACGTTTGCACTTTGCCGCATCATTGGGAACGATTTGATCCCCCGGCATGCCGCGGGTCAGTCTTTGGCGAACGTAAAGTTCATTCTGGAAAACGAGCCTGAACTTGAAAGCTGCATCAAGCTTTGGATTCTCAACCGGATTTTTGACCCTGATAACGAAGCAAAATTGCTCTCACTACTGGATGAGCATCAACAGACGTATGAAAGAATCCCCTTCGATGCCGATGAACTGCAAACGACGGGCTATGACTTTGAAACATTCCAAAACCCGTTGGTCTTTTCTGATGGCACGCTCGATTCGGTGGATGAGGAAACTCGAGCCCGAATGGTAACTCAGGCCTACCGAGCTAAGAACAACTATGTCATGAACAATAACGGCGCGCGAAATGCAGCACTTAAACTGTGCTTGCATCATGCAAAATGGGCGCTGCCGTTTGATGGAAATTGCTATTTTACCAAGAATGCCTGGCGCTCATTTCGCGATGACGTTGTGGCCAATAGTGACAAACGTTATTTCACAGTCCCGATGGCTCGGATGCAGGACAATGCGGACCTTCTTGATGATGACGCCACGTTTAACGCGACTGAAGAACCACAGATGGCGTTCCGGTGCGACGCCCCCCTACGGTTTGATGAGAACCACCCCTACGGTCGCAGACCAAAGGTCGAACTATTTGTTCATTTGGGTATAAAAGGCCCGTGGCAGTATTGGCCAGTGGATTTCTTTGACAGCCCGCCGCGAAAAGTCAGTCCGGAAGGCCACAGAGTTGCACAGGCGGGCTGGGTAGCGCGACTGTTTTCCGGCCAATCAGGCTTGGAAAATGAAGGTACAAAAAGCTTAATAAATCGGGGGTTGGCAAGAAATGAAGCTATCCGCGCGACTCTGGACATGCTGGAAGCGAGCAAGGTAACAGAGAAACTGCGGGGTCATGGCCATTACTTCTACGACCCCGATCAACTAGACGTACTATCGGCCAATATCAGCGACCCAGATTATGCTGCGCTCTGTTCTACTGCGGATGAGGCACTGACCCGCGGGCCGTATTCTGTGACAGATAAGCCAGTGCCAGCGCCAAGTGGTGACTTGAACGATTATTTTCATCCTGCGCCCTACTGGTGGCCCAATCCCAAGAAAAAAGATGGGCTGCCCTATATTCGTCAGGACGGCAAGCGGGTACCAGGAACACGGCTCTATGAGGCCGATAGCGACCGATATGATAGAACCCGATTGCAACGACTTTTCGACGACACAACGGTGCTTGCCCTCGCGGCGCGCGCGACCGGAGAAAAAAAATATTCGGACAAGGCCGAAAGCCTGATTCAAACATGGTTCATCAACGCAGAAACGAGGATGAATCCCCATCTGAATTTCGCTCAGGTGCGCAGGGGGCATCAGGATGACAAAGGGCTACACCACGGCGTGATCGAAACAAAGGACTTCTACTTCTTCCTCGATGCGGTCCAATTTTTGGAAAATGAAGTGCTTCTTGAGGGACTGAAAACCTGGTGTTCGGAATTCTTTGGGTGGCTGACTACCAGTGAGCAAGGTGTCGATGAATGCCGTGCCACGAACAACCACGGTACTTGTTTTGATCTGCAGACGGCGTCTATCGCAGCCTTTCTGAATGACGTCCAGACGCTGCAAGAAGTCAATTTGAGAGCCCAAGCACGGATACTCGGCACTATCACACCGAGCGGCGAGCAACCGCATGAGATGGAACGCACGCTGACTCAGCACTACTGTACGTTCAATGTGCAATCCTGGATAAACCTGTTTAATTTGCTGGATAGTGTGGGGCTTCGTCCTTGGAGCAGCGCCGCCGGAGAAAGATTGATATCAGCAATGAAACGTCTTCTGTCAGAGTCCGGCGATGGGTGGAGTCACCCACAGATTGAGCCGTTCAATATGGCGCGCCTGGTTCCGATTGACTGTGCATTGCGTGAGAGGACCGGAACAGGAATATGGAAAACAGAGGATGCACCCTGTTGCTTTTTCCCTCATGATGGGGTTGCGCCTTTCTGGCGCCAAGCCAGCGGATACAGGATTGCCCAATAAATTTTTGCGGAGGACGGCCAATTGGATGCTGAAAGTGTCTGGTATTCCTGCAAGCTCTGTCGCAGGAATTGCTGGTCTTAGGTCTCGGACTTAATGATTTAGACCTATGATTTTGCTTCACGCTCCTTAAGGAATTTTACTTCACGAGTGACTTAGATTTTGGCTGAACGAAGCGCCTATGGCGGGCCTAATCAGGCCGAGCGTATTTGGGCGAGAAGAAGAACAAAAGCAAATCGTAATAGATACTGAGCTTTGGTAAGTTGAAATTGTGGTAGGGGTCTCACTCATAAGGCGTCCCCGGTTCTCCCAACTACCGTTCAGACAGCAGCCTGCGTTTTTCCGCCATGGCTTCGCGGCGGTTGCGTTCGATTCCCAATCTGAAGGACTCCTCGACAAAGTCGATATGGTCAACGGCGGCTTTGGCGGCGCGTTCCTCATCTCCTTCGATTACCGCTTGGCCCAGTTCCAAGTGCTGAGCCAAAAGCTTCCGCCCCGTTCCGTCTATCGTTTTCAGGAAATCGCGATTGTAGAACACGCCCTTTCGGGTGAGTTCGTAAATCGAGGCCATGATATGTATCAGGGTTGCATTTTGGCTTGCGTCCACGATTGCCGAATGCAGAGCGAAATCGGCCTCTTGCGAGGCCTTGGTGTCGTTGTCACGCCAGGCGCGCTCATTTTCGGCCAGAATTTCGGCTATCCGCTCTTTGTCGGCCTTGGTCGCTCGCCGTGCAGCGAGGCGGGCGGCAAAACGTTCCTGCTCGCGCCGATACTCCAGATAGTCAAAAAAGGCGGGTTCGTGTCGTTCATACAGCGCCAGCAGCGCGGGCATCATTGCCTGTCCGGTCAGCGCGGCAACGAAGGTGCCTTCGCCATGTTGGGTGGTCACCAGACCGCGTTCTTCCAGAACCGCCAAGGCCTCGCGCAGTTTGGGGCGTGACACGCGCAGCATTTCGGCCAGGTCGCGTTCGGAGGGGAGTTTGCGACCCTGTTTCAGAATGCCCGACGCGATCAGATCCTCAATCTGGGCTACCACGGCATCGGCCAGCGATTCGTGTCCAACCGGTTCAAAAATCGCCGTGGGGCTCATGTTGCCTTGCCTCTGTTAGCTGCGGGTTCTGGAATTACTGGTAAATAAACATAACCATTTTCGTGAAAAATTCAAGCGAGCGTCTCGGGCGGGTGGTTGAAGCGCAGCCTGATGATTTTTCAAGAAAAACAGGCCGGCAGCGTGAGTCATGGGCTTTTGCCTTGTTTTGCTGAAGTTCTGGCATCCTGTTGCGGTGGGATCAGTCGTTTTAACCAGTGGTAAACAAAATTGTTGACTGGTCTGTGCTGGTAAAGTTAATTTACCACCGGAGAGGCGCTGGAAGAGCCTGCGCCGCTGATTGGGGTAGATGCCCTGACCAACCCTGGAGGAGAATTCATGAAAAAGACCCTGACGAGCCTCGCCGTGGCCGCCAGCCTGATGGCCGCACCTGCGGTTGCCGCTGACAAGCTGTTGCTGAAAACCCCGATCGCTTTCTCGACCGAGCTGCCGGGCCTTGGCTCGCCGATTCCGCGCGTTGCCGAACAGTTGGACGTAATGTCGGGCGGCACGCTGAAAATGAAGGTTTATGAACCCGGCAAGCTGGTTCCGCCGTTTGAAATCCTGGACGCTGTGTCCACAGGCAAGATCAACTCGGGCTACACCACCGCCGGTTACTGGGCGGGCAAAATCCCGGCTGCACCGCTGTTTTCTGCCGTTCCCTTCGGCCCCGAAGCAGGCGAATATATGGCTTGGCTGTATTACGGAAACGGCCTGACGCTGTACCAAGAGATGTATGACCAAGCGGGTTACAACGTTCACGTTCTGCCTTGCGCCATCATCGCTCCGGAAACTTCGGGCTGGTTCGCATCCGAGATCAACTCACCCGAGGATCTGAACGGCCTGAAGATGCGCTTCTTCGGTCTGGGCGGTAAAGTGATGCAGAAACTGGGCGTCGCGACATCCCTGCTGCCGGGTGGTGAGATCTTCCCCGCGCTGGAAAAAGGTGCCATCGACGCGACCGAATTCTCGATGCCCGCCATCGACGCACGTCTGGGCTTCCACAAGCTGGTCAAGTTCAACTACTTCCCCGGCTGGCACCAGCAGGCGACTGTATTTGAACTGCTAATCAACAAAGACGTCTGGAACGAAACCAGCGACCAGCACAAGGCGATTATCGAAAGCGCCTGTAAGGCTTCGATGGCTGACAGCTTTGCCGAAGGTGAAGCGATCCAGCACGCAGCTCTGATCGACAACGTCGAAAACAACGGTGTCACCATCAAGCAATGGTCGCCCGAGATGCTGGATACGTTCCGTGCGACCTGGGAAGAAGTTGCCGCTGAAGAAGCAGCAAACGACGCCTACTTCGCGAAAGTCCTGGCCGACATGAAAGAATTCCGTGACGGCTACGACCTGTGGAAAACCAACGCTTTCCTCCCTCGTCAGTAACCTCCCGACTGACGATATCGGGGCGGCCGTACACGCCGCTCCGGTAACACCCTCTCATATTCGGAATTTCTAACCAATCACTGACCGCATGTCGGGCTGCTGAGCGAGGAATGACCATGGCCAATCCAAAGAACTTCAACGATCCGGTCGAAGCCTATGAAGGCATCCTGGAACACCCCGAAACTGACCGCCAGAAGATCGCCGTCGCGATCGACTCGAGCGTAAAGGCGATCGGTCATGTGGTCATGTGGGCAAACGTACTGCTGATGGGGGCGATCTTCGCTCAGGTGTCGCTGCGCTACCTGTTCAGCCAGAACTATCCCAAACTGGACGAGATCCAGTGGCATTTCTACGGCATCGTCACGATGATCGGTATTTCCTACGCCTTGATCACTGACAGCCATGTGCGGGTTGACGTGCTGCACATGCAATTGTCGCGCCGTGCGCAGCGGGTGATAGAAGTGATCGGCATCCTGACCTTGCTGACCCCATTCATCTATCTGATGGTCGATCAAGGGTACGACTATTTCTACGAAAGCTTCCGCGTCAATGAACGCTCGGACAGCCCCACTGGTCTGCCTGCACGTTGGGCCTTTAAGGCAGTCATTCCGATCAGCTTCATTCTGCTGGCGCTGGCTGCCTTGGCGCGATTGATCCACGATGGCCATGCGCTACTTTACGGGCCGGAGTCCGAACGCGAGGGCGCACCGTTACGCCGCATCTTGCTGGTGCTGGCTGTGTTCGCCGCCGTATGCGTGGGCCTGACTTTCCTGGTGGAAACCACCGAGGAAAAACTGGTCATCGCGATGTTCCTGACCTTCATCGCGCTGCTCTTCACCGGATACCCGGTAGCATGGGTTCTGGCGGGTGTTGGTGTCGCGTATTGCGGTTTGGCCTACCTGTTCGACAACGACCTGATGCTGTGGACGGGGCTTGAAAGCACCTTTACTGGGCTCGACTACCTGACCCTCGGCGCGGTGGTGAACCGGGTCTACGCGACAATGTCCAACGCCGTTCTGGTTGCGTTGCCGATGTTCATCTTCATGGGCCTGATGCTGGACGAATCCGGTGTGGCCGAGCGTCTGATGTCGTCGATGCAGCGCCTGTTCGGTACCGTGCGTGGTGGTCTGGCGATCACGGTAACCTTGATCGGCATCATTCTCGCGGCGTCGACCGGGATCATCGGTGCATCCGTCGTGCTATTGGGTGTGCTATCACTGCCCTCGATGATGCAGCAGAAGTATCAGCCAACTTTGGCGGCAGGCGTGGTTTCCGCCTCGGGAACGCTGGGCATCCTGATCCCGCCGTCGATCATGCTGGTGATCATGGCTGACCAGATGGCCCTGTCGGTAGGGGACCTGTTCATGGCCGCCGTCTTCCCAGGTGTCATCATCGGTGGCCTGTACCTTACTTACATCTTCATCCTCGCGCTGGTGAAACGCGATGCTGCCCCTGTACCTGAAGGTGCCAAAGCTCCTGATTGGGCTGCGGTCAAAGACGTGCTAATCGCCGTCATCCCGACGCTTATGTTGATCCTTGCCGTGCTAGGTTCTATCTTTGCGGGTCTCACCACGCCGACCGAAGCCTCGGGCATCGGTGCGCTGGGTGCGACGTTGCTGGCGCTGGGGTATCGCAAGTTGACCTTTGCCAAGCTGTGGAACGTGCTGGTATCGACCTTCAATACCACCGCTTACATCTTCGCGATTTTCCTGGGCGCGACCGTGTTCTCGTACGTCCTGCGTGAACTGGGCGGAGACGAACTGATCGAGCATGTGGTGCAATCCACCGGCTTTGGCGCAAATGGCACGGTTCTCTTCATCCTGTTCATCGTCTTCCTGCTGGGCTTCGTACTCGACTGGATTGAGATCACCCTGATCGTCCTGCCGCTTATGCGCCCTATCGTGAACGGGTTGGGCATCGACATCCCCGGCTTTGGCGTTCTGGATGAACCGGCGCTGGTGTGGTTCGTGATCCTTGTCGCGGTGACGCTGCAAACCAGCTTCCTGACACCACCGGTGGGCTTTGCGCTATTCTACCTGAAAGGCGTCTGCCCGCCCGAGATCAAGCTGATGCATATCTACAAGGGCATCATCCCCTTTGTGTTGCTGCAACTGACAGGTCTTGCTCTGGTCTTCCTGTGGCCGACCCTCGCCACCTGGTTGCCTTCGGTTGCCTACTAAGGAGTTGCCCCAATGCGATTGAGCCAATGTCATAACTTTCATGACTTCCGGCGGCTGGCCAAACAGCGGCTGCCGGGGCCCATCTTCAACTATATCGACGGTGGCGCGGATGATGAGGTGACGTATCGGGAAAACACCAACGCGTTTGACCGCTGCGATCTGTTGCCCTCGGTTCTGCGTGGGGTGTCTGACGTGGACATGTCCGTCACCGTGATGGGGCAAAAGCTGGATATGCCGGTCTATTGCTCACCCACCGCTTTGCAGCGCCTGTTCCACCATCAGGGCGAACGTGCGGTCGCGGCAGCGGCCGAGAAATACGGCACCATGTTCGGGGTCTCCTCGCTGGGGACCGTGTCACTGGAGGAACTGAGGCAAAAGCACAAGAACCCCCAAGTCTACCAGTTCTATTTCCACAAGGATCGCGGGCTGAACTCTGCAATGATGCAGCGCGCGAAAGAGGCAGGTGTTGAGGTTATGATGTTGACCGTCGACAGCATCACTGGCGGTAACCGCGAGCGTGATTTGCGCACCGGCTTTTCGATCCCGTTCCGACTGACGCTTGGCGGCATGATCCAGTTTGCGATCAAGCCGATGTGGGGGATCAACTACGTCACTCACGAGAAATTCCGCCTGCCGCAGTTGGAAGAACATGTGGATATGGGTGGTGGTGCCAGCTCGATTGGTGGGTACTTCACCGACATGCTCGATCCGTCGATGAACTGGGATGACGTGGCCCAAATGGTACGCGATTGGGATGGTCAATTCTGCCTGAAGGGCATCATGACCGTCGAGGATGCAAAACGTGCCGCCGAGATTGGCTGTACCGGCATTATCCTTTCGAACCACGGTGGTCGCCAGTTGGATGGCTCTCGCACTCCCTTCGACCAACTGGCCGAGATTGTGGATGCGGTCGGCGACAAGCTGGATGTAATGATGGACAGCGGCATTCAGCGCGGAACCCACGTGCTCAAAGCGCTATCGATAGGCGCAAAGGCGGTTGGGGTCGGGCGGCACTACCTGTATCCGCTGGCCGCTGCAGGGCAGGCGGGTGTCGAGCGCGCTTTGGGCCTGATGAGGGCCGAGATCGAACGCGACATGAAACTGATGGGTGTTACCAGCGTCGACCAACTGAGTCGCGAGAATATCCGCTTTCGCAACGCCTAAACCGAAACGAGGCCGCCATGACCAATGACGAGTTGATCAAACATTTCCGCTCTATCGTCGGATCGCGCCACGTTCTGACGGGCGAGCGCGCGACTGAGAGGTTTCGTCGTGGTTTCCGTTCGGGTGAGGGCCAGGCGTTGTGTGTTGTTCAACCGGGTAGCCTATTGGAGCAGTGGAAGGTGCTTCAGTCTTGTGTCGAGGCTGACAAAATCGTCATCCTGCAGGCCTCGAATACCGGCCTGACAGAGGGGTCCACACCCAAAGGCGGGTATGACCGGGATGTCGTGCTGATCAATGTCAGCCGAATGAATGCTCTGCATCTTTTGCAGGACGGGCAGCAGGTGCTCAGTTTCCCAGGTGCATCGCTGTTTGAGCTGGAAAAGCAGCTACGACCGCTGGGGCGTACGCCCCATTCGGTGATTGGTTCGTCCAGCATCGGTGCTTCTATTCTGGGCGGGGTTTGCAATAATTCCGGCGGTGCTCTGTGCGAGCGCGGCCCCAGCTATACCGAGCTTGCCCTGTTTGCCCAGATCACTGCGGATGGCGAGCTGAAATTGGTAAATAACTTGGGTCTGGAACTGGGTGACACGCCGGAAGAAATCCTGACACGGCTTGAAGCTGGGGACTTTGACAAGAACGCCCCGACGCCGGAAGGCCGAAATGCTTCAGATCCGGACTACACCACGATCCTCCGCGACGTCGAAGCAGATACGCCCTCACGGTATAACAACGACGACCGGCTGTTGTATGAAGCGTCCGGCTGTGCGGGAAAATTGGCGGTCTTCGCAGTGCGGCTTGATACCTTTGCGACTTACGACCGTGAGCAAGTTTTTTATATCGGAACAAACGATCCTGCTGATCTGACTGAGTTGCGACGCCATATTCTGAAGAATTTTGAGACTTTGCCGGTCTCGGCAGAATACGTGCACCGTGAGTGTTTTGACATTGCAGCAAAATATGGCAAGGACACGTTGGTCATGATCGACAAGCTGGGGACCGATCGGCTGCCGATGTTCTTTGCCTTGAAAGGCGCGGTGGATTCGCGCCTGAACAAGTTCGCTCTGACCCGGGGCTTTACTGACAAGTTTATGCAGGTTGTCTCAAAGCTCTGGCCTGAGCATCTGCCTAAGTTCCTGTATGACTATCGCAACAAGTATGAACACCATCTCATCCTGAAAATGCATGACGGCGGTATCGAAGAAGCTGCGGCATTCCTGCCTGATTTCTTCGAGGGTCGCGGAGCAGAATTTGTCACTTGCACACCGCGCGAAGCCAAGATTGCCGGTCTGCATCGTTTTGCAGCTGCTGGTGCTGCCGTGCGATATGGCCACGTTCACGCGGATGAGGTCGAAGAGATTCTGGCGCTGGATATTGCGCTGCGCCGCAATGACCGTGACTGGTTCGAAACTCTACCAGCCGAAATCTCCGATCAACTCGTGGGTAAGGTCTATTACGGCCATCTGATGTGCCACGTGATGCACCAGGATTATATCGTCAAAAAGGGGTGCGACCCAAAAGAGATCAAAGCGGCGATGCTCAGGATTTTGGATGAACGCGGCGCTGAGTACCCTGCTGAACACAATGTCGGCCATCTGTACAAAGCTAAGCCTGACCTTGCTGCGCATTACAAGAGCTGCGATCCGACTAATTCGTTCAATCCGGGGATTGGGAAGATGTCAAAGGCGCGGAACTATGGGGAAGACCGCGCCATTTAACTGTTGCTCCTCGGAAAGGCCAAGTGATTTGCTCTCTTGGCCAAAGCTTCAGGCTTAAGACCAGCGCTCAATCAGGCGGATGACCCAGACCAGCACGATGCCATAGAGCACGTGCCCGGCCAGTGCGACCCAAGCGATGCCAGTAAAGTTCAAGAAGAAGGGCAGACCAGCAATGGCGGTGATGCCCCCGATGGCAAAGACCCAAAGCCCAAAACCATAGATGGCCGAACCGAGAAAGATGTGACGGCCTTTGAAGATCAACATCCAGATCGGGTTGAAGACATAGAGCCAGCCGATCGGATAACCGATCAGCCCCACCAGGTAGAAATGGACGAAGTAGCCTGCAAACTCACCGTTGGGTAGTCCGAGAGTACCAAGCAGGCTGCGTGCCAAACCATGCGGGGACAAATTGGCAAAACCGAGGGAAGGGCTGATCAATTGCCCCCACAGGTCAAACGCATTGGAGGCGAAGAAACCCGAAATGAACATCATGCCCAAAAGGGGGATGCTGAACTTAGGGAACAGCTCCGTGGAAACTTTGGAACTTTCTGACATCGTCATTGGGCGGCCTTTCATTCCGGTAACGTTGCTTACGTACTTAAATCGGGAAGCGGCGGGTGATTTCAACGCATTGAAAGAGCTCTCACGCACAGGTGACAAAATGCAAATTATTGAAACATTTTGAGACATCTTCCAACCGCCGGTGCGCACGACCTACCTTTGTTCATCGAAGTCCCATTTACGACGAAGCTCCAAACGGCATGTTTCAACCCGTCGAGCCCTCGCGCGCGGGTCACATTCGGAAATGCGGCTTTGGAACCTCTTAAACCTTTTCTTTTTCGATCAGCAGCAGCGCGTTTTCCGCTGCCTCAAGCGCACCTTCCAGATATCCGCCGAACTGTGTCGCAACCTCGGTGCCGGCAAAAATCAGACGGTTTTCCCAAATACGGTCCAAAGCACGTGGCATTCCATATTGCGGGTGCGCATACACGGGCTGCTGATCGAGCGGGGTAGCGGTAAAGGGTTCAAACACCCAATCCATGATCCGCAGTGAAACTGGTTCGTTCGCTTCCGGTCCGAAAAGCCGGACCAGCTGATCCAACAGCACCTGCCTCAAATGTAGTTCGTCCCGACGGGCCTGTGGAGGGAAGCCGATGAACCCGAACAGTGCATAAGGTCCTCCCAAAGCGGGTGAGGCGTCGTGCAGCTCTACCATCGGTCCATGACGGCTCATCGCGTTGCCGGACAGGCCCGCGTTGCGCCAAAAGGGGGTGTCGTAGGTAGCAATAGCCTTGGCCTGACCGGCCATCCACGTCGCGATACCGGACATAATCTCCTGCGTTGCCTGAGGCAGGGCAGGGGAAAATGAGATCCGGCTTGCGACCCGGGGCGGCAGAGCTAAAACCACTTGTTGTGCTCGGATCGTCAGGCCATTTTCCGAAGTAGCGGTAATTCCGTCGTTATCCCGGTTCAGCGCAGTGATTGACGTGGACAGCTTTATCCGATCCGCAGGAAGTTCGGCGGCCAGTGCATCGGTCAATGCCGCCATCCCTCCTTGAAGGCGGTAGGACTCCTGCATGGAAGCAAAACCTCTGCCCCATTCGACGCGTCCGGATTCGTCCTCAAAGCAAAGCGCGCCGGTTGAATATTGTTCGAACCACTTCAGACCCAGTTGATCAACCAAGGCGGCAATACGTGGCTGTCCTGGCCAAAACCAGGCTGGGCCGAGGTCGAAATACCCGTTTCCTAGCCGTTCGGTGAGGATGCGACCGCCTGGTCGATCCCGCGCTTCTGCCAGCAGCACAACATGGCCCCGCTCAACCAGTTGTGTCGCAAGGCTCAAGCCGGAAAGCCCGGCGCCAATAATTAAAACCCGGGTCTCCACTGGTGGCACCTTTTCAAACGCTAGACGGCTGGTGCCTTGGCATAAGGCAAGTGTCCGGATTTCATCCAGATTTTAGCGCCTTCGGCGCCAGCAGTGGCTGACAGTTTTTCGCCTTCGGGCAAGCGTAACCAGCCGTTCTTGTGCAGAACATCTTCTCCATTCGTTATGGTGCCATCTATGACCAAAAGCTCAATTCCTCCCGATGCGTCGGATTTAAGGGACACGCCAGGATCAAGGTGGCTGTAGGTTACGACTTCGCGCGCGTCGCTGTGCAGGGTCACGGTCGCCAGACCGTTCACCGGGGCTGGCAGTTCGTCGGCCATATTTTTGCGGAACTGGTTTCGGTCTTCCTTATCGAATTGCCAAAGCTTCACAAAGATGGTGCAGCCTGGTTCAGACCCCGGTGTGTGTGATGTGGTGGGGGGATTGCGCACATATGTGCCAGCAGGATAGTCACCGTGTTCGTCCTGAAAGACGCCGTCAAGCACGATGAACTCTTCGCCGCCAGTATGCGTGTGTGCCGAAAAGTGGCTGCCCGGTGCGTATCTCACGATGGTGGTGGCACGGGCGACTTCGTCTCCGATCCGATCCAACATGCGCCGGTCCACACCTTTCATCGGCGAGGGTTGCCATTCAAGCTGATCGGAATGAACGATGACGCGGGAGGAAAAGTCAGAGTTGAGTTCCATGAGGAGGGTTCCTTTCGACGGCAGAATTCTGATGGCGTCTCTTATCAGGGTTTGCGCTCGTTAGACCTACGTGGTGATAGGAAGATTGGTCTGCAACATAGGATGAATTCTGATTTGGAAACTCACGGGGTTGTGAGGGGGTCGGATTTCACGACCCGCGCAATTGCGTGACCAGATGCTCGATTAGAGCCCGTATCCGTGCGGTCAGGTGGCGGTTTTGCGGATAAACGGCGAATAGGCCCACCGAGACAGCCTCCTGTGATTCAAACAACAATTTCAGTTGGCCCGAAGCCAAAAACGGCTGCGCTGTGTATAGGGGGATACGCCCGATCCCCATGCCATCTGCCGCCATATTTGCGAGGGCACGTGGTGAATTCGCGCGGAAATTGCCTGCAACGGTAACTGAATACGGGCCATCTGTTCCCTTGAAGGCCCAGTGGTCGAAATTGGTGCCAGCAGTTTGCAGCAGACAGTTGTGGGTAGCCAGTGCCGCTGGGCCACTTGGGATTCCATGCTTTGTCAAATAGTCGGGCGACGCACAGCACACGATGCGCATGTCCATGAGCTTGCGTGCCACCAGTGTTGAATCCTTCAGCGCCCCAAACCGAATAGCCAAATCATAACCTTCCTCGACCATTGAGACGTGATGATCCGACAGGTGAAGTTCGACTGAAACTTTGGGATGTTGTGTCTGAAATGGCTTCAGCAGGTGAATCAACTCGGCCGAGCCATAGCCGGTTGGTGCAGTGATCCGAATGCGGCCCGCCAGCTCGGTCTGCCGTTGTTGGACAAGACCTTCCAGTTCATCAAACTGCTCAAGCAGAGGTAAACAACGTTCGTAGTAAGACCGACCTGTATCTGTCAGGGTCACGCTGCGTGTCGTGCGGTTGAACAGTTGTGCGTTCAATCGGTCTTCTAACTGGCCGACATATTTGCTGGCCAGTTTGGTGCTGATGCCAATCTGCTTTGCACCTTCGGTGAACGAGGAATGTGCCGCTACGGCCGCGAATGCGCGCATGCCCTGAATTGTGTCCATTGTCTACGCTTTGTTCATAGTAATTCACCAAGTTAATATATTATCGCCATTAGCAAATCAAATTAAGTCTGGTGCTCAGTTGCTGACCCTCAGCAAAACCCCCAGTCAGAGAAAGAGCTATCAGATGCCCAACACGATCCGAATTCACAGCTTTCCGTTGTCCGGTCATGCCCACCGCGCTGTACTTTTTGCCAGCTTGGCTGGCATCAAACATGAAGTCATCGACGTTGACCTTGCTGGTGGTGAGCATAAGCGCGAACCGTTTCTGAAGCTGAATCCAGCGGGTCAGGTGCCCGTGCTGGAGGATGGCGATGTGGTTGTCACCGACAGCAACGCCATCTTGGTCTATCTGGCCCGGAAATACGCGTCGTCTTACTTGCCGTCCGATCCGGTGCTGGAGGCCGAGGTGCAGAAATTCCTGACGCTCGCCGCCGGTGAGATCGCCTTTGGTCCGGCCGCTGCACGGCTAATCACTGTTTTTAATGCGCCCTATGACATGGATTTCACCCATGCAACCGCCGCCAAAGTCCTGAAAAAGTTGGATGCTCATCTGGAGGGGCGTGATTGGCTGGTTGGTGATGCGCCGACCATCGCGGATGTGGCGATCTACAGCTATACCGCACACGCGCCCGAAGGCGGTGTGTCGTTGGAACCCTATGCGAATGTGCGCCGTCTGCTGACCAATATTGAAGCGTTGAACGGCTTTGTCCCGATGCCCAGCACCGCTGTTGGCCTCAACGCCGCCTGATCTGAATGCGCCCTTGGTCAGTCGCGCGCAGGCGTGGCTGACCAGCCAACCCCGAAGACATATGAGGTCCGTCATGAATGCTCCGGTCACACCACAAAAGTCGCCGTTTCACGCGGGCGAACGGGATATGCAATCCCGCGTGGGTAAGCGGGACAAGATAGATGAACTGGGGCGCAACTTCATTCGCCCGTTCATGCCCGATCAACACCGAGAGTTCTTCGGCAAATTGCCATTCATCGTCATTGGCAGCGTCAGTCCCGACGGATGGCCATGGGCGTCAATGATCTCTGGGCGACCGGGGTTTATGACTTCGCCGCACAACACGCGACTGGATATCGACATCCGACTTCTGGAGGACGACCCGCTCAGCGCTGCGCTGAACATTGGTGCGCCGATTGGCGTGATCGGGGTCGAACTGTCCACGCGCCGCCGCAACCGCATGAATGCCACCGTTGGTCAGGTCGAAGATGATGGATTTTCCCTGGATGTGGTTCAATCCTTTGGCAATTGCCCGCAGTACATCCAGACACATGAGGTTTCTTTCGTCCGGGAGCCCGAGGTCATAATCGAACGCCGCCGCAGCGACAAGTTCTTTGAGTTGGACGCGCAGGCGCGCGAGATTATCGGCTCAGCCAATTCCTTCTATGTTGCAAGTTCTGTAGAAACTCCGGACCACACGGGCGTGGACGTCTCGCATCGGGGTGGGCGGTCTGGGTTCGTCAAGATCGAAGGCAACAGTCTGCTGGTGCCGGATTTTGCCGGCAATAATTTTTTTAACACGCTGGGAAATTTTCTGGTGAATCCACGCGCAGGTTTGCTGTTCCCTGACTATCAAACCGGCGATCTGCTGATGTTGACCGGGACAGTCGAAGTTTTGCCGGAAAACCATCCCGATATCGCGGAATTCCAAGGGGCAAGCCGGGGCTGGCGATTTCATTTGTATCACGGGTTGCGCATTTATGATGCTCTGCCCTTCCGTGCTAAATTTCAGGAGTTTTCGCCCAGCAGCCTGATGGCGGACAGTTGGCAGAAGGTCGAGGCGCGGCAGAAGACTGAAGCGTCGTGCCGACAGTGGCGATCCATGCGGGTGGCCTCGGTGAAGGACGAAAGCGAGACAATCCGTTCCTTCCTCTTTGAGCCAGCGGACGGATTGCCTTTGCTGTCCTTTGAGGCGGGCCAGTTCCTGACGATCCGTGTCAGCGCTGACAGCGAAAAGACGGTGACGCGGACCTACACGGTTTCTTCTGCGCCCGGTGATCCCGGTTACCGTATTTCTGTCAAACGCGAACCTGTTGGCACTGTGTCGAACTACCTTCACGATACGCTGTCCGTCGGGGACCTGGTCGAAGTCAAAGCCCCCCAAGGTCAATTCCACCTGAACGCCAAAGAAACCCGTCCCGCCGTGTTGATCGCGGGCGGGGTCGGGATCACACCGATAGTGTCAATGACCCGCCATGTGCTCAACGAAGGGCAGCGGACTGGCCACACACGTCGCCTGACCATCTTCCACGCGGCACAGACAGTCTCACAACGGGCTTTTCACACCGATCTACGCCAGGCCGAAACCACCAGCGGTGGCAAGATCCGGTATGTCTCGGTCATTTCTCGCCCTGAGCATGACGCTCGCCAAGGTTCGGACTTTGACGCCAAGGGCTACATCACGCCCGCGTTAATCCAAGAAAAACTGGCATTGGATGACTATGATTTCTTCCTCTGTGGACCACCGCCCTTCATGCAATCCGTCTACGATTTGCTGCGTGATCTCGGCGCGCGAGATGACCGAATTTTTGCCGAGAACTTTGGTCCTGCCTCGCTGAAGCGGCGTTTGGATGACGAAGCCACCCCCTTCCGTCCGGGATCAGAGGCCGAAGAGGCAGAAGTTGTATTTGAGGTCAGCGCTAAAAATATGCGGTGGAAACGGGGCGATCCTACGTTGCTGGAATCAGCCGAGGCGCAGGGGTTGGCTCCCTCTTTCTCGTGCCGCTCCGGGGCGTGCGGCAGTTGTCTGACACGCAAAATCTCTGGCCAAGTCGCGTATCGCTCTGAGCCAACTGCGGATCATGCCGAAGACGAGGTGCTGATCTGTTGTGCCGTCCCTGCCGAAGGTTCGGATAGGGTGGTACTGGACCTCTGAGACCTCTCGCGTAGCGGGTGTAAACAACGGGGATTTTCGACACTTTCTGGAAACGGTTCGGGACATTGCCATGTGTGAGGGGTAGAAAGGTCTGAATGCTCAGCCGAAAATGTGAGGAAACCCAATGACCGACCCCAAGCTCAGAACCACATCGGGCAATGGCCGTATCTTTGACAGCGTGCTCGACACGATCGGTAACACGCCCACAATCCGTATCAACAATCTGGGGCCAGAGGGCGTCAACCTGTTTGTGAAGTTTGAGGCGTTTAATCCCGCCGGGTCGGTAAAGGACCGCCTGGCCGTCAATATCATTGAGGCTGCCGAGCGCAGCGGAGCACTGAAACCTGGTCAGACAGTTGTCGAAGCGACCAGTGGCAACACTGGCATTGGTCTGG
This sequence comes from Ruegeria atlantica, assembly GCA_013032095.1. Taxonomy (GTDB): domain Bacteria; phylum Pseudomonadota; class Alphaproteobacteria; order Rhodobacterales; family Rhodobacteraceae; genus Ruegeria; species Ruegeria atlantica_E. Next base: position 21,636 of record WQBJ01000017.1, read on the forward strand.
CCATGGTCTGCGCGCAAAAGGGCTATCCGCTGGTCGTTACCATGGCCGAAAGTTTCTCGACCGAGCGCCGCCGGTTGATGCGCATGCTGGGGGCCAAGGTCGTTCTGACACCGAAAGCGGAAAAAGGCTTTGGGATGTATCGTAAAGCTGCGGAACTGGCCGAGGAACATGGCTGGTTTCTGGCGCGTCAGTTCGAAACTCAGGCGAATGCCGAGATCCATGCTGCTACAACTGCGCGGGAGATTTTGGGAGACCTCAACGGTGATCGGTTAGACTATTTCGTGACGGGCTACGGCACGGGCGGCACGGTTACCGGTGTTTCACGGGTCCTGCGCGCCGAGCGGCCCGAGACAAAAATCATCCTCTCCGAACCCGCCAACGCGCAACTGGTGGGAAGTGGTATCGCAACCGAGCGGGGCGAAGAGAGTGATCCCGTTTCAAGCCACCCTGCGTTTGAGCCGCACGTGATACAGGGATGGACGCCGGATTTCATTCCGGCGGTGTTACAGGAATCCATCGACAATCGTTATTTCGATGAACTGATCCCTGTGTCCGGTCCAGCAGGAGTTGAATGGGCGCAAAAACTGGCGAGCCAGGAGGGCATTCTGACCGGAATATCAGGCGGTGCGACCTTTGCCGTTGCGATGCAAATCGCCGAACAGGCCGAGCCCGGCGCGACCGTGCTGTGCATGTTGCCCGACACCGGAGAGCGGTATCTGAGTACGCCTCTCTTCGATGCTTTCCCTGTAGACATGACGGATGAAGAAGCCGAAATCTCACGCTCGACGCCGGGGTACCACATCGGCTGACAGTAAAGCGTTTCTTGCCTAATGCCCCCGGTAACTGCAATGATATTGACAGGTTACGGGGGCTCCCATGAGAAAAATCCTATGGTCGCCGGCAGTTGCACTTGTGTTGGCAGTCGCAAGTCTTTTTGCGCTTGAGGTCCGGGCGCAAGATGCAGCCGTTGTCTCAGAAAGTCCGTCATTGACTGACGTGAAGGCGATCATGGATCGCCGCTGTGTCGTCTGCCACAGCTGTTATGACGCGCCCTGCCAGCTGAAGCTGACCTCGCCCGAAGGTGTTTTGCGCGGGGCCAGTAAAGAAGCCGTTTACCATACCGAACGTTTGAAGGATGCCCAGCCTACCCGGCTTGGGATAGATGCTCAGACCGTGCCTGAATGGCGCGCGTTAGGGTTTCATTCAGTTACCCGCGATCCAGGGTCGGGCGATTCCGCGAGCTTGTTGGAACGGTATCTTGAGTTGGGACGTCGGAGTGTTTTGCCTGTTGACGCGCCACTCCCTGATGAACTTGGCCTTGCCCTAGACCGTCCTTTGGTCTGCCCGACCTCTAGTGAGTTTGATGCGTTCAGCCGGGATCATGCTATGGCTGGCATGCCCTACGGTACTGCGCCGCTCTCGGAGACGGAGTATCAGGCCCTCATGACCTGGGCGCGCAGTGGTGCGCCACTTCCGGCTGAACCTTCCGACATTCCGGACGAGATTCAGGATCAGATCACTGAGTGGGAGGTGTTCCTGAACAGCGATGATCTGCGTAGCCAGCTGATGAGCCGGTACCTGTACGAACACCTTTTTCTGGCTCGGCTCCATTTTCAAGGCGACGATCCAAGGCGATTTTTCCAGCTGGTGCGCTCGACCACGGGGCCAGGAGAAGACATCGACATCATCGCGACGCGGCGCCCGTTTGATGATCCAGGATCAGGCGAGTTTTACTATCGACTGGAGCAGATCACCGAAACAATCGTGCACAAAGAGCATCTGGTCTACACGCTCGGACCAGACCGCATGGTGCGCTACCGGCAATTGTTCCTCGACCCAGCATGGACGCTGGCTGAACTGCCCCCGTATGGAGACGCCGAGGGCGGCAACCCTTTCAGCACATTCATGCAGATACCCGCCAAAAGCCGTTATCAGTTTCTGTTGGACGATGCGCTGTTTTTCGTCCGCAGCTTCATCCGCGGTCCCGTCTGCCACGGAGAGACCGCAGTCGATGTGATCGAGGACCGGTTCTGGGTCAGCTTTCTTGACCCCGAAGCGGACTTGTCGATTACAGACCCGAGCTATCTGCAAGAAGGTGCAGCCTATCTTGAATTGCCGGTGTCAGAAGCCGACGCCGGTGTTCTGGGCACGTTGCAAGGGTTCTCGCACAAGAAACAAGCTCAGTATCTTGAATTCAGGGATGCGCGATACCGGGGCGCTCCGATCTACGAAACCGGGTTTGACTACAGTTCGATCTGGGATGGCGACGGTACCAACCCGAACGCGCTGATTACGGTGTTTCGACATTTCGACAATGCCTCGGCCATGACCGGGTTTCACGGCGGCATTCCTGAAACCGCTTGGGTCATCGATTTCCCGATTTTTGAACGTATCTACTATGACCTCGTGGCGGGCTATGATGTGTTTGGTCGGGTTGAGCATCAATTGGCCACGCGCCTCTATATGGATGAGTTGCGGATGGAGAGCGAAGATACTTTTCTGTTCTTCATGCCACGGGAAGTCCGGCCGCAGATGCATGACCGCTGGTATCAGGGTGCGTTGGCTGAATTGCATACCTATTGGCATCGTCGGCGCGTCGACGACAGTTTTCCTACTGGAATAATCTTTGAAACCACAACACCCAAACGGGAATTCCTGCTTGCATTGCTCGAACGCGGCAATGGTTTGTGGCCCACCGAGGACCCGATCAACAGATGTGCCGAAAGTGATTGCCCCACGGACGAATTGGGTACGGTACTGCGTGAAATGGCGGATCAAACTGGCGATTGGGTCAAATACCTGCCGGACTTGTCCGTTCTTGTGGTTGAGCAGGAAGGCGGGGCAGCAGAACTTTTCACTCTTGTCCATGACAAGGCGCATTACAACGTGGCGTTCCTGTTTGATGAGAAGGCTAGGAGGGAACCCGGCGCAGATGTCCTGACAGTTCTTCCAAGGCTGATCGGCAGCTATCCGAATTTCTATTACCACTTGCGTCAGGATCGGTTGACCGCTTTCATAGCAGCGCTCAAATCCATCCAATCGCAAAGCGACTACATGGACGTAGTGGCCGAGTTCGGGGTGCGCCGGACGAGCCCTGAATTCTGGGCTCTGAGCGACCGGGTCTATGAGGTGTTTCTTGGCCAGAAACCCATCCAGGCAGGGTTCTTTGATCTGAACAGGTATAAAGATCCCAAGCCGGGAGACGAACCTAGCTGAGTGCGGGTGAAGACTCGCTGAAATCGCGGTAGACTTGCCCGGTCGCCCGCTGGCACCTACGTTCAATCCATGTGGTCCTTTGCCGATATCCGCCCGGCTTACAGCCGAGCCGAGCGTTTCAGCGATGGGGTTGTGCATGTTTTAGGTGTTGCCGCGGCCCTTGTAGCGGTCCCGATCCTGATTGCGGCCACCGCCCAAAACCGGCCCGAGCCCGAAGCGGTGCTAGGCGTTTTAATCTACGGTATTACGCTAATTCTGATGCTGACGTTTTCGGCGCTGTACAACATGATCGAAAGTGAACGATGGTCTGACCTGCTGCGCCGCCTCGACCACTCGGGCATTTATGTGAAGATCGCGGGTACGTACACGCCGTTTCTGTTGTTGCCGGGCGTTCAGGCTCCGGGGCTTCTGATTGGTCTTTGGTCCTCTGCCACCTTGGGGTCCATGCTGAAATTGATCGATCCTGCGCGTTTTCGATGGTTCGGTTTGGCGCTGTATCTGATGATGGGATGGGCTGTCGTTTGGGCCGGAAAATCCATGTTAACCGCGCTTTCCCCGGCCGTTGTCTGGCTGATCATTGCAGGTGGCGTTGTTTATACTGTGGGCGTCATATTCTACCTCTATGAGCGGTTGCCTTTTCACAACACCATTTGGCACGCATTTGTCTTGGCTGGGAGCGTGCTGTTTTTTATCGCGGTTTCGGTACAAATCCTGTTTGTTCCGCATCTGATTGTCTGATCTGGCCCTCAAGGCAGGGCTTCCGGCTACTAGGCAGAGAATTACAGTTATGTAAGCGATGGATCAGGGAACTATTTTGAATTCTCACCCTGTCGTATGCGGCATTTACCACGGTCAAATCGCGCTACGTGTTTCATGGCGGCCTGAAAAAAAAGGTTGCGAGCAAAAGAGATGCGCGTCCAGCAAGTGTGGAAGAATGTTGCATATTGCCCTGTCTAACCGGCGGTTTTGTGCGGCGCGGCAATTTGTAAGTTGCAAGTTGCAAGTTTATCGATATTAAAAAAGCAGGCATGGAACTTGGGACAAATTATCGATAAAATGGAAAACACTTCTCCTACCTGGACCCGTGAGGCGGCGCAGGCCGTATATGATCTTCCTCTGATGGACTTGCTGTTCCGCGCGCAGACCGTGCATCGCGAGAATTTCGATCCCAACAAAATTCAGACTTCCAAGCTACTTTCGATCAAAACAGGCGGCTGTGCCGAGGATTGCTCTTACTGTTCCCAATCGGCGCGCAATGGGTCGAAGTTGTCCGCCTCTAAGCTGATTGAAGTCCAGCGTGTGCTGACCGAGGCCCGAAAGGCGAAGGACGGCGGCGCAACCCGGTTCTGCATGGGGGCGGCCTGGCGTGAGCCGAAAGATCGCGACATGGATGCTCTGGTAGCCATGGTTGAAGGCGTCCGCGAAATGGGCATGGAAACCTGTATGACGCTGGGCATGCTGGACGAGGACCAGGTCTTCCGTTTGCGCGACGCCGGGTTGGACTACTACAACCACAACATCGATACCTCCGAGCGCTATTACCCCGAGGTGATCACCACCCGTACATTCGCGGACCGGCTCGATACGCTGAACCGTGTGCAGGACGCCGGGATCAAGGTGTGCTCGGGCGGCATCCTTGGAATGGGTGAAGAGATTAACGACCGGATCGATATGCTGGTCACACTGGCAAACTTGGGTCCCGCGCCTGAATCTGTGCCGGTCAACATGCTGATGCCACAGGAAGACACGCCGCTTGCTGATGCCAAGCCGATCGACCCGATTGAGTTCGTGCGTGTAATCGCTACGGCTCGCATCATGATGCCGAAATCCTATGTCCGGCTGTCCGCCGGACGCAGCGACATGAGCGACGAGCATCAAGCCATGTGTTTCCTTGCCGGGGCGAATTCGATCTTTGTGGGGGAAACGCTGCTGACGGCGGAAAACCCGGAAGAGGACAAGGACGCCATTCTGTTTGCCAAACTGGGGCTGGAGGCTGAAACGGTGGCTGGGCAAAGCTGCGCGGAAGCTGCTGAATGAAAGCATTGAGTCGACTGAACTCGATGCTTGAAACGCTCGGCTCCCGGCATCGCCGCCGGGTGCTGACCCCGAGGCATGGGTTGGACTTTGCCTCGAATGATTATTTAGGCCTGGCGGGGTCTCCGCTGTTGCAAGACGCGGCGCAACAGGCGTTGGAGCGGAGCGTGCCGCTTGGGTCTGGCGGTTCACGCCTGTTGCGCGGCAATCACCCCGAGCACGAAGCATTGGAAGAAGAGGCTGCCGCATTCTTTGGGGCCGAGGGCGCGCTGTTTATGGGCGGCGGTTTTCAGGCCAATCAAGCGATCTTCTCAACTCTGCCTGCTGCCGGAGACCTGATCTTGTATGACGATCTGGTTCATGCCAGCGCCCATGAGGGAATGCGCCATAGCCGCGCCGACACGCGGGCCTTTGCCCACAACGATGTAGCTGATGCAAGGCGCGTTCTGTCCGATTGGCTGGCCGGTGGCGGCACTGGCCAAATCTGGATCGCGGTGGAAAGCATCTATTCGATGGAGGGAGATGTCGCGCCCTTGGCCACATTGTCCGATCTGGCCGTTGAACATGAGGCTGTATTGGTTGTGGACGAAGCTCATGCCACTGGCGTTTTCGGACCGAACGGTAAAGGTCTGGCACATGGTCTGAAGGCTGAAGTTTTGACCTTGCACACCTGCGGCAAAGGTTTGGGCGTCTCGGGTGGTCTGATCTGTGGTTCGCAGGTGATGATCGAGGCGCTGATCAACCGTGCAAGGCCGTTTATCTTTGCAACCGCGCCGTCTCCGCTCAACGCGGCCCTTGTACGAGCTGTACTGGCGCTACTGCAATCAGACACCGGCCTGACTGACGCTGCAAACGCCCGCATGCATCACGCCCATGCCGAGGCGCGCCGGAATGGCGTGCCGCAGGGCGTGCTGAATAGCCAGATCATTCCGGTCATTCTGGGTGATGAGGCCCGGACGATGCGGATGGCTGCGACCTTGCAGGCGCAAGGATTTGATGTGCGTGGCATCCGTCCACCAACGGTTCCGCGTGGCACGTCGCGATTGCGGGTCTCGGTCACCGGCAATGTCTCTGAGGCCGATATCACGGCCCTGTTCGAAACGCTTGCGCAGCATCAAAGTGAGGCCGCATGAGTACCGTCATCGTAGTCGGAACGGATACTGGCATCGGAAAAACCGTCTTCGCGGCGGGTCTGACTGCCGCCCTTGGCGCGCGCTATTGGAAGCCCGTGCAATCGGGGCTGGAAGAGGCCACAGACTCAGAAACCGTCAATGCGTTGACCGGGGCCGAGGTGCTGCCCGAAGCGTATCGGCTGAACATGCCGGCCTCGCCGCATTTGTCAGCCGAGGATATGGGGATTGAGATCGACCCCGCCCATTTAGAATTGCCACAGGTTGAGGGCCCTTTGGTTGTCGAAGGTGCGGGCGGGCTAATGGTGCCGCTGAATCGCCGGGTGTTCTTCCTCGACGTGATCGCGCAGTGGAATGCTCCGGTCGTGCTGGTTGCGCGCACTGCTCTGGGCACGATCAACCACACGACCCTGTCCCTGATGGCACTGCGCAATGCCGGATGTAACGTGGTGGGCGTGGCTTTCGTCGGTGATGCCGAGCCGGACGTTGAACAAACCATAGCCGAGATGGGCGACGCCCGGCATCTGGGTCGACTATCTTTCATCGACCCTCTGTCCCGCGAGACTCTGACCGACGCTTTCTCGGCGATCGACGTTGATGCAATCCGGAGCGCACTGTGACCCCGCTCGAGTTTGACGCCCGCCACCTGTGGCATCCGTATACCAACGTGCTGAAGCCCGGCCCGATGCATTTGATCACCGGGGCAGAAGGTGTCTGGTTAACCACCGAAGACGGAACGCAGATGATAGATGCGATGTCTTCCTGGTGGTGCGCGGTGCACGGGCATCGTCATCCGGCCATCATTGCAGCAATGCAGACACAACTCGATCAGATGCCCCATGTGATGTTCGGCGGTCTGACCCATTCGCCTGCGATAGAACTTGGCCGCAAGATGATTGACCTGATGCCCGATGGTCTGGATCGTATTTTCTACAGCGATAGCGGGTCCGTCGCTATTGAAGTCGCTCTGAAAATGGCGGTGCAGTACCAGATGGCGCAGGGCCGCAAAGGACGCACACAATTCGCCACCATTCGCGGCGGTTATCATGGCGACACTTGGAAAGCGATGAGCGTCTGTGACCCGGTCAACGGAATGCACGGCCTGTTCGCGGGAGCCTTGTCCGTTCAGCATTTTCTGCCTCGCCCGCAGATCGCGTTTGATCAGGATTGGTCCGAGGATGGTGATCTGAATGGGCTGAACGCGCTGGAACAGTTGCTGGAAACCAAATCGGACCAGATCGCTGGCCTGGTCCTGGAACCCGTCGTGCAAGGGGCGGGGGGGATGTATTTCTACCACCCAACATGGCTGCAGCGGGCGCACGAGATGTGCAAGGCGCATGACGTTCTGGTCATCTTCGATGAGATTGCGACAGGCTTTGGTCGCACCGGAGAGCTGTTTGCGCTGCACCATGCCGATGTGGTTCCGGATATCCTGTGCCTCGGTAAAGCTCTGACCGGGGGGCACATCACTCTGGCTGCGACAGTCACCACCGAAACCGTTGCCCGCCGGATTGGTGAGAGCGAGGCCGGCGTAATGATGCATGGCCCGACCTACATGGCCAACCCTTTGGCCTGTGCGGCGGCAGTGGCTAGTCTGGAACAGCTGTCGGTCCGGGACTGGCGCGCCGAAGTGACAGGCATTGCCGAGCAGATGATGCAGGAACTCGCCTCGGCGCGTGGCCTGCCCGGCGTCGCCGATGTGCGCGTGTTGGGCGCAATTGGCGTTATCGAAATGGAGGACTGGGTCGATCCTTCGATCGCGCATGGACTGGCCCTCGAAACTGGTGTGTGGCTGCGTCCCTTTGCACGCAATATCTACTGTATGCCGCCCTATATCATGGCTCCGGATGAGCTGAGTCGCGTGACGTCTGCCATGGTCTCGTTGGCGCGAGGGATGTCATGAAACAACGTTGGTTGTCCCGCTTGGGCACCAAAGAGGTGCTTGTGGTATTCGGGGGCTGGGCCCTTGGTGCCACGCCTTTCCAAGGTTTGGTGGGAGACAGGGACGTTCTGCTGGTCGAGGATTACACCCGACTGGATGATCCACTGACTGACCTTTCGCAATTTGACCGGGTCAACCTGCTTGCCTTTTCTTTTGGCGTGGCGTCCGCAGCGCATTGGCTGGCGCAGACAGGAGTGCGCCCGGATCGTCTGATCGCAGTAAGCGGGACGCTGTCGCCGGCCGACGCCACTCGAGGCATCGCGCCAGATGTGATCCGCGCGACTGCCGATAATCTGAGTCCTGCCAGTTTCACCAAATTCTGCCGCCGGGCCGGGTTGGGCGGGACCGCACCCGAAATCGATATCGGCTCCGCACGGGCCGAGCTTTTTGCGGTGATCGAGCGCGGCATGGCACCCGACACCAAATTTGAGCGGATTTGGATTCCTGAACGGGATCGTATTATTCCAACTCAGGCACAACATGCTGCCTGGGCCACACAACAAGAGGTGGTTCGAAGTATGTCCGGCGCGCATGTCCCCTTCCAAAGCGGGCAAAGCTGGGAGGAGTGGCTCGCATGAATGTCCAGATGACCGACCGTGTTCAACGCAGTTTCAGCCGCAGCTTTCGCACCTATCACGACGCGGCTTGCCAACAGGCCCGGATTGCAGAGCGTCTGGCACAGGATCTGCATAAAAGCGGTGCTCCGCGCCAATTTGTGTCAGGCTTGGAATTTGGGTGCGGCACCGGACTTCTGACCCAGCGGCTCTGCGCGCAGTTTGCCTTTGACCAGCTGACAATCAACGACCTATCGCCGGAAGCCCAGGAAACGGCCTATGACTTTGGCGCGGATTTTCTGTGCGGCGACGCCGGGACGATAGCGTGGCCAGTGCGTCCGGATTTGATCGTATCCGCGTCCATGATTCAATGGCTTCCCGACCCGGCCGCATTCCTGCGCCGTGCGGCTATCGCTCTGGCACCGGGTGGTTGGCTGGCGGTTTCAGGGTTTGGCCCGGGGCAGTATCGCGAACTGATGCATGTCGGCTCGGCAGCCAAAGCGCCCGGTTTGTGTCGGGCTGAAGAAATGGTCGCAGCGGTCAGTGATCATCTGGATGTCGTCTCGTTCGGCGAGGATGAGCGGCAGATGCGTTTCTCAACGCCCAGAAAGGTGTTGGACCATCTGCGAAAAACCGGTGTGAACGGTCGGGCGCAGAAACCTTGGACAAAATCCAACCTTCTTGCGTTCAGCAAGGACTATTCTCAGCGATTTGGCGATGCGCACGGGGTCTCGCTGACCTATCACCCGACCTGGCTTATCGCGCGAAAGCCTTGCGCAGTTTAGGGCAGCCGAGTCAGGTGGCGCTGCATCACTGAATGCGCCTTGGCTGCGTCGCGATCCTTGATGGCGGCAAGAATGGCCGCATGATCCGGATCAGCGCGTTGTCGCCACTTTGTTGTATGCAGATTGTTGAAATGCCAAGCATACAGCAGTTGCAGATTTTGGATTTCAGCGATCATACGCGGCATGTTGCAGGCCGCGATAACGGCCATATGAAACCGTTGATTTGCATCCTCCCAATCAAGTGCTGTCCGAGCCTTGTCGCATTCTTCATGAACCTGCTCGATTTGTGCAATCTGAAGGGTGGTGAGGTTCGGTACGGAATGCAGCAAGGCCACTGGCTCCAGTGCTCGGCGCATGACCCGAAGCTCTTGAATCGCGTTCTGATCCAAGGGCGCTACACACATTCCCCGGCGAGGCAGGCCAACCACCAATCCTTGTGAGGCAAGGTGAAACAGTGCTTCGCGCACTGTCACTTGACTAACCCCAAGCTCGCGCGCGATCAGATCCTGCCGTAGCTTTTCGCCCGGCCTCAGCGCGCCGCTAACAATACGCGCCGAGAGTTTGTGCGCGATGTCATCCGATTTCTTCATCTGCTGCTCAGACACCTAGCCTCCGTTTTCTTGGCGTATCTGTCATAAGTCCAGACGCTTATCGTCTAGCAGAAGGTTGAGCAACAGAACTGTGTGACGGGAGGTTCTGCATTGAAGCCAATCGAAACCTGATACGCGTCGTGCTCTTTTGCGTGGAAATGATGTATGCATGGAAAATCGACTTGAAGTTCATGCTCAGCTTGTCGGGAAACTAGACGTATTTTGGTATTGCTAAAATAAATTTTGATCTTCCTGCTGGAATTGATCTACGCACCCGATCGGGACGAGTTGTGCTGGGCCAGTAAAGGCCGAGGGGCATTCTGCAATGATGAACCCCTGCATGTCCCGGATTGTAGCCGACCGGACCGGGCGTTGCTGTTGCTCGGGCGTTCGTCCCGTAACCCGCTGCAGGACTACCTGACCGTCATCGAACGCACGATAGGCGCGCAGATGGAATACCGCCGGAATGGCTCAGTTGCGGTGAGCTTGATGACGGTCGCGCAGGGCCGGGCTGAAGGGTGTTACGAGGCACATCTCAAGTCATGGGATGCAGTTGCCGAGGTGCTGATCATACGCGAAGCCGGCGGGCATGTTCAGGCCTGTCCCGTGCCCGAAATGCTGGAACAGGGCAGCCGCGTTCTTGCAGTCACGCCCGGATTGGAAGCGGCCGTATCGGATCATATTTTTTCGGCGGCCTGAATGACCTAACGGAATTTGCAATTGAGATCCTTTTAGCCGGTTTCACAAATCCGATGGGCACGGATAGGGTACGAGGAAACCTCATGCTCTGCCGCAACAGTTTGAAAAGGGACTGCCATGGATTTTGCGCCATCGCCTCGAACCGTGGAAATCCGCGACCAGCTGAAACGCTTTATGGAGGCGCATATCTATCCGCGCATCCGCGACCACAAGGATGAGATCGAGGCGGGCAATTTCCCGGTCTCGTTCATGGAAGACCTCAAGGCTCTGGCTCGGGCCGAGGGGTTGTGGAACCTGTTCCTGCCCTCTTTGCGCGACGACGAGCCCGGCACGCGGTTGACCAATCTTGAATACGCCCCGCTGGCCGAGTTGATGGGGCAGGTCAGTTGGTCTTCCGAAGTGTTCAACTGCAACGCGCCGGACACGGGCAACATGGAATTGTTGCACATGTTCGCCACACCGCAGCAGCGCGAAGGCTGGTTGGTGCCGTTGCTGAATGGTGAAATCCGCTCGGCCTTTGCGATGACCGAGCCAGACGTGGCCAGTTCTGACGCGACCAATATCACCACCTCGATCCGGCGTCAGGGGAATGAATACGTCATCAATGGCCGCAAGTGGTTCATCACCAATGCGTGTCACCCGAATACAAAGATGTTTATCGTGATGGGAAAGACTGACCCCGACGCGGATCGGCATAAACAGCAAAGCATGGTGATTGTGCCCCGCGATACACCCGGTCTGGAAATCGTACGAAATCCCACGATCCTGAACATGCATGATCCCGAAGGCCATGCGGAGTTGCTGTTCAAAGATGTGCGCGTGCCCGCAGACAACCTGTTGGGCGAAGAGGGCAGCGGATTTGCCCTGGCGCAGGCGCGGCTGGGGCCAGGGCGTATACACCATTGCATGCGCTCGATCGGCGCGGCGGAAATGGCGTTGTCGCTGATGGTTGAACGCGCGCAAGAGCGGAAGGCCTTTGGCAAACAGCTCTCGGAACAGGGAGTGATCCGGGAATGGATCGCGAAATCACGCCTGGAAATCGATCAGGCGCGGTTGCTAACCTTGCAGGCAGCTTGGAAGATTGATCAGGTCGGCGCCAAGGCCGCCCGGCGTGAGATTTCATTGATCAAGGTGGTGGCACCTAATGTGCATGCCACCGTAACCGACCGCGCCATGCAGGTCTTTGGTGCTATGGGCATGACACCTGATACACCGCTGGCCGACAGCTACACTTGGGCGCGGGCGTTGCGTTACGCGGATGGCCCGGACGAAGTGCATCTGCAGGCCATCGCGAAACAAGAGCTGAAGAGCTCAAACTTCGGCATGTCAGCACAGTGGCTGACACCGCCGAAGCGTTGATCTCTTACTTGCCCTTCCAAACCGGATCGCGTTTTTCGGCAAAGGCGCGCGCACCTTCCAGTTGGTCCTCGCTGGCGTACAGAACATCAACCGTGCGCAGTTGGCGTTTGGTGATGCGGTTCATCGCGTCCTGGAACTTGCTGTCTTCAGCGTCGCGCACGACCTCTTTGATCGCGGCGTAAACCAGCGGCGGGCCGGACGCCAGCAGGCGGGCCAACTCCCAGGCGCGATCCATCAATTGGTCGGCAGGGATGATCTCATTCACCAGTCCCCAACGGTTGGCCTCTTCGGCATCGAACCATCGACCGGTCAGAAGCAACTCCATTGCGATATGGTAGGGTATACGCTTGGGAAGCTTGACGCTGGCCGCATCCGCAACCGTGCCTGAACGGATTTCCGGCAAGGCGAACGAGGCGTGTTCTGCCGCCAGGATCATGTCGGCTGAAAGAGCCAGTTCCAGTCCACCACCGCAAGCGATGCCGTTCACGGCTGCGATTACCGGTTTGTTCAGATCGCGTAATTCCTGCAGACCTCCGAACCCTCCGACGCCGTAGTCTCCATCGACCGCATCGCCGTCAGCGGCGGCTTTCAGATCCCAACCGGGGCAGAAGAATTTCTCACCCGCGCCAGTCAGAATTGCGACGCGCAGCTCAGGGTTATCGCGGAACTCAGCAAACACCTCACCCATGATCCGGCTGGTGGCTAGGTCAATGGCGTTGGCCTTGGGCCGGTCCAGCGTCACCTTGAGGATCGCGCCGTCGCGTCTGGTTTTGATGGGGTCCATATCTCAGGCCTTTCTGATGAGGGCGTCCACTGCCACCGCCGTGTCGGGTGTGCAGAGAAGCGGGTTTATCTCGACTTCGCCAAGCGTGTCGGGATTTTGCAAAACATAGGCCTGAACGGCCTGAACAGCAGCGATGATCGCGTTCATATCAGCCGGGGGTTGACCGCGATAGCCAGCCAGTAACGGCGCAATTTTCAGCTTGCCAAGGGCAGAGCGGATATCGTCAGGTGTGCTGGGCACCAGCAGAGAAACCGTGTCGCGCAGCACTTCTGTCAGCACGCCGCCAGCGCCGAGGGTCAGAACGAACCCATGCGCCGGGTCGCGTACCACACCCACCAATAGCTCGGCTACTGTGCCGGTAATCATCTCTTCGATCAGAACCTCATCTGTTCCGATATCCGTAGTCACAGACGCCACGTCTTCGGGCAGTACGCCAAGGCGGACCGCGTCATGCTCCGATTTATGGGCCAACCCGACGCCCTTGACGGCAAAGGGCGCGGTCATGCTATTCGCGGCGGCTTCTGCTTCATTTGCACTTCGAACCGTGCGGCTTTGTGGAACACGCAATCCGCATTTGGCCAGTGCCTGCTTGGACTCGCCTTCGGTCAGGGTTTGCGTTGTTTCGGCCGTACCGGGCAAGCAAACTGCGTTCTCAGATGGAGCCGAAATCTGACCCGCCGCATGGATGGCAGACAGAGTCTCACGCAGTCCCATAAATGGAACTACACCACCTTCCATTAGCTCTTGCGCCACGTCTTCGGGCAATAACTCGGGTAGGGTCGCGGCGATGGCAAATCGCGCACCAGATTCTGCACGCACCTTCAACGCAGCCCTTGAGGCGCAAGCCCAGTCGGTCGAGTCGGTGGTGGGATAGTCGACGATGGAGACAGTCATGTCGATATTCCCACCGGTCATCCCGGACCATGCCTGCGCCATCGCCCCCTCGTCGCGCCAGATATAGGTGTGGTAGTCCAGCGGGTTGTTCAGCGCCACCATTGGTCCGAGTGCGTCTCGCAACAGGTTCTTTTGGTCGCCAGTTAGGCGTGGGAATGTCAGTCCCGTCCCGACTGCCATGTCTGCGATCAGGCTCGCCTCGCCACCGGAGCAGCTGATTGAAGCGATATTGCCGCCAGGCAGAGGGCCATAGCAATGCAGTAGTTTTAATGTTTCCAGAAAATCAGGCAGGGCAGAGAGCCGCGGAATGCCCAACCGATCCAGCAACGCTTGTGCGCCGGCGTCACTGCCTGCCAGTGAAGCAGTGTGCGAGACGGTCGCGGCCTGAGCTTGCTCTGACGCTCCGACCTTGAGGGCAACGAGCGGCACGCCCTTGGCATGTGCCTTGGCGGCCAGGGTTTCCCACTGCTGGATATCCTTGAACCCTTCGATATGCAGGCCGACGGCCGTGACGCGCGGATCGTCAATCAGGGCGGATGCGATCTCGGCCTGACTGGTCTGTGCCATGTTCCCGCAGGTCACCATATAAGCAATCGGCAGGGCGCGTTTCTGCATGGTCAGGTTGATCGAGATGTTCGAGCTTTGCGTCAGGATCGCAACACCTTTGTCGACCGGAGTCGCGCCATGTTGATCCGGCCATAGCAACGCCCCGTCCAGCGCGTTGATGAAGCCATAGCAATTTGGCCCCAGAATGGGCATGTCGCCAGCGGCAGCGATTAGTTGATCCTGCAGATCGCCACCGGTGTCGTCCTCGGCCACTGCTTCGGAAAAACCCGAAGCAAAACACACCGCTCCGCCCGCGCCGATGCTGGACAGGACATTGACAGCCTCGATCGTTGCATGGCGGTTGATGCCGATGAACACCGCGTCCGGGGCCTCGGGCAGGCTCTCAAGGTGATCGTAGACCTTGTGGCCGACAATCTCTGTGGCCTTGGGGTGCACTGGCCAGATTTGCCCTGCATAGCCCATGCGTTCCGATTGCAGAATAACCTGTTGGCACCAGGCGCCGCCCCCTATGACGGCAATGGTTTTCGGGCGCAGAAGCCGGGTTAGATCTTTGTTCATCGACGATCCTGATCGTGTCGTTGGTATATCCCCGACGGTGAGCGGTTCGGGACAGGATGAGAGCGTTACCTGTCAGAACCCACTCACCGCCGGGACGTGGTCTTATGCGCCAAGGGGACGCAGAAGATCGCGGCTTATGATGTGACGTTGAATCTCGCTGGTTCCGTCCCAGATGCGCTCGACCCGTGCATCGCGCCAGAACCGCTCGATCGGGAAGTCATCCATCAAGCCCATGCCACCGAAGATTTGCAGCGTAGTATCCGTAACCCGCGCCAGTACTTCCGAAGCATAGAGCTTGGCCGAGGCGATTTCCCGGTTCGAAGGCAGGTTCTGATCCAAACGCCACGCGGCGGAGAGGGTCAGCCAGTCAGCCGCGTCGATTTCGGTGATCATGTCGGCGATCTGGAAGCCAATGCCTTGGAACTTGCCGATGGGCTGACCGAACTGCTTGCGCTGGGCTGCGTAGTTCAGCGCGTAGTCAAAGCAGCGCCGTGCCCGGCCAACCGAGAAAGCCGCAACCGTCAGGCGGGTGGCATAGAGCCATTCGTTCATCACGGCAAAGCCGCCATCAACCTCTCCCAGAACCTGTGCGCCGGGCAGGCGGCAGTTGTCGAAATACAGGATGTAGTTCTTGTAGCCTTTGTGGCTGACCGAGTTGTAGCCTTCCTTGACTTCGAAACCCGGGGTGCCGCGATCCACCAAGAAGGTGGTGATGCGCTTTTTGGGGCCTTTCGGGGTTTCGTCCACGCCGGTAGCAATGAAGACGATGAAGAAATCCGCGTGCTCCGCGCCTGAGATGAAATGTTTAGAGCCGTTGACGACCCAGTCGCCGCCTTCCCGTACGGCCTGGCATTTCATACCCCTCACATCTGAACCGGCATCAGGTTCTGTCATGGCCAGCGCGTCCATTTTCTCACCACGCACCGCGGGTAGCAGGTAGCGTTCGCGCTGCTCGTCATTGCAGGCCATCAGGATGTTCTGTGGGCGGCCAAAGAAATGGGTCAAGGCCATGGAGCCTCGGCCCAACTCGCGTTCGACCAGCGTGAAATCGAGATGTGAAAGGCCGGCCCCGCCGACTTCCTCGGGGAAGTTGCAGGCATAAAAGCCCAGATCAATGCACTTCTGTTTGATCTCTTCGCCCAGTTCCAGCGGCACAGTGCCACTACGTTCAACCTCTGCTTCGTGAGGGTAGATTTCGTTCTCGACAAAGCTGCGGACCGTTGAAACGATCATTTCCTGTTCTTCTGACAGACCAAATTGCATGGCGTGCGTTCCCTAGATGGTGGTTGACGAATGAAACGCCACAAGTCAGGTTCACGGCATGCAGATTTAGTCGTTTGTCATGCAGTGATAGAAAAAATTGACGCGTCGCTATAACATCTTGCTGTTTGATGGGTTCTCAAACCATTGCCTCGCCAACATGGTCGAGCCGCTGCGGGCAGCAAATACACTGTCGCGGCAGACCCTGTATGCGTGGCGATTCTATTCGTTGGATGGAGAGGCCGTTCAAAGTTCCAGCGGTTTGGTTGTCACACCTCATGACGCTCTGAACGATCAGAGCGGGGACGTTCTGATTGTCATGCCATCTTATGGGTATCTCAAGTTGGACAACCGCGCGACCATTCGTGCTCTGTTGACGGCCGCACGGAACCACGGACGACTAGCGGGGTTAGACACCGGCAGTTGGTTGTTGGCCCGAGCTGGTTTGTTGGACAATCACCGCGCAACGATCCACTGGGACGAGCTGTCTCGATTTGAAGAAGCCTTTCCATCTGTTGATGCCGTGCAGGAACGTTTTGTCATTGATGGCAATAGGTTAACATGCTCAGGGGCAATGGCGGCTTTTGATCTAGCTTCTGCTCTTATTCGACATGACCACGGCCCGCTTCTGTCGATGGAGGTTGCCCATCTGCTGATGAGTCGTGGCGCGGCGGATCCATACGCTTTGCCTTTGAAATCAGAGGATACGTTGGTCAACCGCGCGTTGGCCGTAATGCAGGGGAATCTTGAAGCCCCGCTCCCAATCAAGGACGTCGCCCGAAAAATCGGTTGTTCGCAAAAAAAGCTCGAAACGCGAGTTCAGGCCGAGCTGCGCACCACGCCACAAGCGCTATATCGGCGTCTGCGGTTGAGTCTGGCACGAAAATTGGCGGAAGAGACGGAGCAATCCATCGCGGAAATTGCCAGTCGTTGCGGTTACGAAAATGCCAGTGCGATGACCCGGGCGTTCAAAGCCGAATTCGGAAGGACCCCAACTGCGTTCCGCAGCGGGGTCCCGAAATAGTTTGGATTGTTTTGCCAGAGTCCTAGGTCGACCTCGGATCAGACGGTTGCACCCTTGATACGGATCACCGAACCCAACGTGCCTGCGCACAATCCGATGACCACGGAAATCAAAAGATCTGACGTTTGGACATTGGCAAAACTCCAATGGGCGAAGATCACCGTCTCGAACACGCCGACCACCGCACCCATCAAGCCGCCCAGCCAGAGGCGGCGGGTCATCATTCCGAGTGCAAGGCCCAGAATGCCCGGAAGGCTGATGATGTTGGCTCCGATTGTTCCCAGAAATTCCAGCATATCTTGCCCCTCTTTAATCCGCGCTGTTGGTCAGGAATGACCGGATTTCTTCACTGCCATCCGCCACCTGCTGATGCAGTGTGCCCGAGGGTTCGCCAGCCAGTTCTTCAGTAATTTCCTGATAGGTTTCAAGGTAATCGGGCGGCAGGGTGTGTGCGATGCCCTGGTGGCAGTCGATGCAGGTCATGTTGTTGTCGATGGCGCGTTGGTGTTCAGACGCGGCACGGGTTTCCTGGATGGTAAAGTCCATGTAGTCGAAGTTGTGACAGTTGCGGCATTCGCGGCTGTCCGACGCCTTCATCTTTTTCCAGACGGCCGAGGCCATGCTTAGCCGGTGCTCTTCGTATTTCTCGGGCGTGCTAATGGTACCGGCTAGTTCGTGGTAGACGTCCTTGACCGCCATGATCTTGGCCTTGATCTTGTGGTTCCACTCATGCGGCACGTGGCAATCGGAACAGATCGCGCGCACGCCAGAGTGGTTGTTGTAGTGGATCGTCTCGCGATATTCACCCAGATTTGTTTCCATCGTGTGGCACGAGGTACAGAATTCCTCGGTGTTGGTCAGTTCCAGCGTCCAGTGGAACCCACCCCAGAACAGGATTCCAGCCAGAAACCCGGCCAGTACCAGAAAGCCGGAACTGAACAAAACGGTCGGTGTCCAGATTGCATTCCAGATGCGGCCTATCAATCCGCGTTTTTCGGGGGAGTCTGCCATCTTGGTGCTCCTTTCAGACAAGCGTCGGATTATTTGTTGGACGAGGGTTCAAAAACGTTGTCTACCAACGCTGGCGCATCTGCCTGAGGTACGTGGCACTGGTTGCAGAAATAGCGAGTGCCTGCGATGTGATCCAGTTCGTTGCCGTCGCGGTCCAGATAGTGGGTCATCGAAAGAGTCGGTGCGTTGCGTTCCCCGGCCTTGGTCCAGTCATGGCAGGACAGGCACTGGTTGGTGCGGACGTCAATCTGGTACTGCTCGACCGAGTGCGGGATCAGTGGCGGTTGTTGGCGATAGTTGCGCTGCATGCGGCCTTCGACATCCTTGTGGATCTGATGCAACGGTATTGGTTCATCCACATCGGCACCACGTAAGGTTTCCACTTGGGCTGACTGGGCAAGGGCGAACCCGCTCAGGAGCAAAACGGGGATTAGGGCAATTCCGCCTGTCACGATTGATTTTTTCATCTTGGCACTCCCTTAGATAGGTCTGGCTGCGCGCGCATCGGGCGCGGGAACTGGATCGGAAGGTGCGGCGACATGGTCGTCGAACCGGTGAGTAAAGTTGAAGACGTCAACCGCGCAGACATCGATGCAGCGGCCGCAATTGGTGCAGTCCGGGGACAGGATCAGAGGTGTCGTGCCCGGCTTCCCTTTTAGAGCAGGGGAAATGATCTGGTTTTCGGGGCAAACCGCATAGCAATCCATGCAGTCATCACAGGCCGCGCGGTTTGTGGCGCTGACGCGTAGCAGACTTTTGCTGCCGATCAGGCCGTAAAAAGCGCCGACCGGACAGATATGTCCGCACCAGCCATGGCGCGAGACAAACAGGTCAAAGACAAAAATCCCAGCGATCATGGCCCAAACAAAACCTGCGCCGAAGATCAGCCCCCGGTGCAGCATGGTGATCGGGTTCACCAACTCCCACGCGATCACGCCCGTCAGAGCGGAGACGATCAGAACGGTGGCCAGTACCCACAGGCGGGTGCTGCGTTTCGGCTGCCAGCCTTTCGGCAGGTCCAGCTTGCGGTGCAGCCAGTTGGCGGCGTCAGTCACCGGGTTGATCGGGCAGACCCATGAGCAATAGACCCGGCCTCCGATCAGCGCATAGGCGACCAGAACGATCAGCCCGCCGATCAGAGCGGTCAGTTCGGGCCAGTGTCCGGCAACTATGCTTTGCAGCAGGATCAAGGGGTCAGTCAGTGGCAATACACCGAGGGTCAGCGAACCGGCCAAAGTGCCTTGCACGACCCAGACGCCGAACCACGGGCCCAGCAGAAACAGGGCCAGAAAGAACAGCTGGCTGGTGCGGCGCAGCAGCAAAAAGCGGTGCGCGCCGATCCAGCCTTTGACTTGGATCGCCTCTTGGCCGACGGGGAGGTGCGTGCGTGCGCTCATTGTCCCACCCCCGGCAAGTCATAAGACGGGGTAAAGCCACCCGGAGTGGTCAGATTGTCGGTGCCAGGCCCTGGCAGACGGTCGGGCAGGTCGATGATGCCTTCGACCAGAGGGCCGCCATGCGCCTCTTTTTCTTCCCAGCCTTTGCGGTAGTGATCTGCGCTGCTGCCGCGAGCCAGACGGGCTGGCAGGACCTTGATAGCGGCTTCGGGCAGAACACAGCTTTTCTCGCACATGCCGCAACCGGTGCAACGATCGGCATGCACGGTCGGAATGAACATCGCATGGTGACCGGAGCGGTCGTTATGTGCGGTTTCCAGCGTGATGGCCTCGTCGATGACGGGGCAGACACGGTAACAGACGTCGCAACGCAGGCCGAGGAAGTTCAGGCAATTTTCTTGATCGACCAGAACCGCAACGCCCATTTTCGCATCGTCGATATTGTCCAGCCCCGGGTCCAGCGCACCGGTGGGGCAGGCGGCGACGCAGGGAATGTCGTCACACATCTCACAGGGCACATCGCGCGCCGTGAAATAGGGTGTGCCGGTGGCGACGGCATCCACCCCAAGTTCAGCTAGTTTCAACGTATCGTAAGGACAGTCCCTTACACAAAGTCCGCAGCGAATGCAGGCGGACAGGAATGCCTCCTCCGGCAACGCACCTGGCGGGCGCAATGCCTCGGCCGGCAGCGCGCGGGCATCGCGGGCCAACCAGGCCAGCAATGACCCGGCGACCACGCAGCCGCCTGCCGCGCGCGCTGAGTCCTGCAGGAATCGGCGCCGTTGCGGCGAGAGAGGAGTACCGGTCAGGGACATGGGGACTACCTTTGCGATCCTTCCCGGTTACGCGCGTTCTACCTTACACGCGCATTTCTTGAAGTCGGTCTCTTTCGACAGCGGGCAGGTCGCGTCCAGCGTCAGCTTGTTGGTCAGCTGATGCTCGTCGAACCATGGCATGAAGACCAGACCGCGCGGCACCTTGTTGCGTCCGCGGGTTTCGACGCGGCTGGTGACTTCGCCACGACGGGTCGAGAGAATGATCTCCTGACCACGACGCAGTCCCCGGTCCTTGGCGTCCTGCGGATGCATATAGACGACGGCGTTCGGATAAGCGCGGTGCAGCTCCGGTACACGGCGGGTCATCGAACCGGAGTGCCAGTGTTCCAGCACACGACCGGTGGAGAGCCACAGATCGTATTCTTCATCCGGCTCCTCAGCGGCGGGTTCGTAAGGCGCAAAGATGATATTGGCCTTGCCGTCCTTCTTGCCATAGAATTTGACGCCCGCGCCTTCGGGCACATAGGGGTCATAGCCTTCACGGAAGCGATAGAGCGTTTCCTTGCCGTCCACGACGGGCCAGCGCATACCGCGTGCCTCGTGGTACATTTCGAATGGTGCGAGGTCGTGCGCGTGACCGCGTCCAAATTCGGCGTATTCCTCGAACAGGCCTTTCTGAACGTAATAGCCGAAATGCTCGGCATCGTCGTTGTCGAAACCTTCCGCAGTCTCGGACAGCGGGAATTTGTCGACCTGGCCGTTGGCATAGAGCACGTCATACATGGTCTTGCCGCGATGCTCAGGCATTTTGGCCAGCAGCTCTTCGTCCCAGACCTCTTCGACGGTGAAGCGCTTCGAGAATTCCATCAGCTGCCACAGGTCCGATTTAGCCTCGCCTGGGGCCTTCACCTGCTGACGCCAGAACTGGGTGCGGCGTTCCGCGTTGCCATAGGCACCTTCCTTTTCAACCCACATGGCGGTGGGCAGGATCAGGTCGGCTGAAACGGCCGTGACTGTTGGATAGGGATCAGAGACGGTGATGAAGTTCTCAGGGTTGCGATAGCCGGGATAGCCTTCCTCGTTGATGTTCGGTGCGGCTTGCATGTTGTTGTTGCACTGCACCCAATAGGCGTTCAGATCACCATCTTTCAGCTTGCGGTGCTGCAACACGGCGTGGAAGCCGGGTTTTGCGGGAATGGTGCCTGCGGGGATTTTCCACGCGGTTTCGCAGATTTCACGATGCTTGTCGTTTGCCACCACCATGTCGGCAGGCAGACGGTGGGCAAAGGTGCCGACCTCGCGCGCCGTACCACAGGCCGAAGGCTGACCGGTTAGCGAGAAGGGCGAGTTGCCCGGCTCGGAAATCTTACCGACCAGCAGGTGAACGTTATACATCAACGAGTTCACCCACGATCCGCGGGTGTGCTGGTTGAAGCCCATCGTCCACAAGCTCATGACCTTGCGGTTAGGATCGGCATATTGCTTGGCCAGTTTTTCCAGCTTATCGGCGGGAACACCCGAAAGTTCTGCAGTGTATTCTAGCGTGTAAGGTGCAACGGCTTCGGCGTATTCCTCGAAGCTGATCGGCTCCATCTTGCCTGAGTTCGGGTTTTCGGCCTCTTGCTGCAGCGGATTGTTGTCGCGCAGGCCATAGCCGATATCGGTTGCAGTTTTGGTGATGTTGACGTGGTTTTTGACGAACTCTTCGTTCACTGCGCCAGTCTGGATGATGTAGTTGGCGATATAGTTCAGGATCGCCAAGTCGGTCTGCGGTTCGAAAACCATGCCATTGTCGGCCAGTTCGAACGAGCGGTGTTCGAATGTCGACAACACATGTACCTCGCAACCCGGCTTGGTCAGGCGGGTGTCTGTGAGGCGCGACCACAGGATCGGGTGCATCTCGGCCATGTTCGAGCCCCACAGCACGAAGGTGTCCGCGTGCTCGAGGTCGTCATAGCAGCCCATCGGTTCATCAATGCCGAAGGTACGGATAAAGCCCACCACGGCCGAAGCCATGCAGTGGCGTGCGTTGGGGTCAATGTTGTTCGACCGGAACCCGGCCTTCATCAACTTGGACGCCGCATAACCTTCCCAGACAGTCCACTGGCCGGAACCGAACATGCCGACGCTGGTCGGGCCTTTCTTGGCGAGAGCCTCTTTCCACTTTTCCGCCATGACGTCGAAGGCTTCGTCCCAGCTTACCGGTTCGAATTCACCGTTCTTGTCATAGACGCCATTCGACTTCCGCAGCAGCGGCGTGGTCAGGCGGTCCCGGCCGTACATGATCTTGGACAGGAAATAGCCCTTGATGCAGTTTAGGCCGCGGTTCACTGGCGCGTCCGGGTCACCCTGTGTGGCGACGACGCGGCCGTCCTTAGTACCTACCAGTACCGAGCAACCGGTGCCGCAAAACCGGCAGGCTGCTTTGTCCCAGCGGATGTCGGGGGCGCCGGCCTGTGCATTGGCCTGACCGGTGGCCAGAGGGATGCCTGCGGCTGACGCGGTTGCAGCGGCCGCTGAGGCCTTGAGAAATGTCCGGCGAGATTCTGATGTAGTCATAGCGTGAGCCTCCGGCTGGTGGTTTGGCTTAGGGCATCGGGATGCGGAGTGCTTTCCGCGAGATCCTCGAAATGGTGATAAGTCAGCGTCAATGAGATCACTCCGGGGATCTGGTGCAGATCCATGATGATCTCTGACGCAAGGCGATCGGATGTGTCTTCGACGACGACCACGAAACGGCCGTCTTCGGCCTGGGCATGAATTTCAACGCCCGGTGTGCTGCGCATCGCTTGCGCTGCGGCCTCGGCCTGATCGGGGGCGACATGTATAAGGCAACCGCAGATATTCATTGTATCGCTTCCGTTTGAGGGATGGGTTGGCGTTCAAGCGCGATAGCGTCGACCGGGCAGAGCGCCACGCAGGACCCGCATCCGTTACAGGTGTCAACGTCCAGCGAAGGCGCGGCCCGCCCTCCCAATTGCAGGCGGAAACGGATGGCGTTCTGCTCGCAATTGTCCTGACAGACCCGGCAGCTCACACCGTTCATGGACAGACATGAATCTTCGCGAAGCTCGGCTCGCCACGGCCAGCGCGCCAAATTTTCGATCTGCAAGGCGCCCGTGGGGCAGGCTTTGGCGCAATCGCCACAAAAGGTGCAGGGGTTATCACCAGGTTGGAAAACCGGGAACCCGTCCTGATCAAAGGCGATTACCGCTTCCGGGCATGCTGTGGCGCAATCGCCGCATTTGGTGCAGTGTTCCAGAAAGTCGACCATAGTCGAACCCGGAGGACGAGCAATGCTGCTGTCCTCACGGAACATTCTGGCGCTAAGAAACGCCCTTCGGCTGGTCAGTTGGCTCATAAGGCTAGACTGTTCGCGGTGATTCCCTTCGTAGGATAACCCAATAGACGTTTTGAACGTGATGCTTTTTGATGCAGATCATTTTTTGAACGCTTTAATATCCGTCACTTGAAAAAACTTTCCGAAGCTCCTGAACCTGAACGTGAAGTGCCGGCTAAACTCGCGCGAAACAGCGGCAGTGGAAGCTCCGCACCCGTTTGTTTCGCCAGGGAAAACGCGAAGTTGTTACATTAAATCGCTATGCGGCATTGCAGCGTTGAAAATGAGTGTCATATTGAAACAAGATTTTCTGCAGCGCAGAAGGTGAAAAGGATCGGCGGATGTTCAGCCTAGAGGGCACAAAAGCGGTTGTTTTAGGCGTCGCCAATGACCAATCCATAGCCTGGGGCATTGCCAAAGCGCTGCATGCGCAGGGTTCCGAAGTTGCGATCACATATCTGAACGAAAAGGCAGAACCGCATGTGCGGGCGCTGGCGGAACAGATCGACGCTCCGATCGTGATGCCGCTCAATGTCCTCGACCCGGATCAGCCCCGCGCATTGTTTGATGAAATCACCCGCCGGTGGGGGCGGTTGGACACGCTGGTGCATTCCATTGCCTTTGCCCCCAGCAAGGACCTGCATGGTCGAGTCATTGATACCTCGCCCGAAGGGTTCGGTCTGGCCATGGATATTTCGGTGCACTCGTTCTTACGTATGATCCACCTGGCTGAACCGCTTATGGAGCAAGGTGGAACCTGTATGACAGTGTCATTCCTTGGCTCGACAAGAGTTGTCGAGAACTACAACGTAATGGGTCCAGTCAAGGCTGCGTTGGAAGCGTCGGTACGGTACGCTGCGACCGAATTGGGGTCGAAACGCATCTCGGTTCATGCGCTGTCGCCTGGGCCGTTGAAGACTCGAGCGGCCTCTGGCCTGTCCGATTTCGATGCGCTTCTGGAAGATGCTGCAGCGCGGGCGCCAACTCATCACCTGGCAACAATCGAAGATGTCGGCGCCTACGCCGCATTCCTGGCCAGCCGCGAGGCCTTTAATGTCACCGGCGGCATTCACCTGATTGACGGCGGTTACAACATCGTCGGGTAGAGGAGAGGCTCATGATTTCAGACGCGCAAAAAACCTCGTTGAAACTTGGTTCAGAAATGGCTGAAAGCGCGGCCGAATTTCAGGATCGCACGGCGGATATCGTGACTCGAGCGCTGGACCGATCGGGTATCCAGTGGAACCTGTTAGCACAATCGGCCAAACTGCAATCCGCTAAGATTGTTGAAACCCATGCTGAGCGGTCGCGTCAATTGATGGAAGGCTTTGCCGACGCGTCGCAACGCATTGCAACTTCGCAGTCCTTAGTGGTCGATTGGGCTGCGTATCTGAAAGATGCTACCCAGCGAGTGGTGTTGACGATGGATGCGCTGCGCGAGCGAGGTGACGTGTTTCTGGAGCATGAGGCCGAGGGATGCCCGCCGGTTCTGATCTATGAATATGAGGTCATAGTCGACGGTAAGGACCTGAAGCGCCCCTGCAATTATCAGCTGTTACGTATTCTGCCACCCGAGGGCGTGTCAGTCGACGACACCCGTCGTCCCTATATCATCATTGACCCGCGCGCGGGCCATGGTGGCGGCATCGGTGGGTTCAAACAAGACAGTCAAGTTGGCGTTGCCTTGTCCAAGGGGCACCCGGTCTATTTTGTCAGCTTCGGGCGCGATCCGGTGCCGGGCCAGACGCTTGCCGATGTCATGCATGCCGAGGCCGGGTTCGTCCGCACCGTGCGGGCGCGTCATCCCGATAGCCCCCAGCCGGTCGTGACCGGCAATTGTCAGGGCGGATGGGCGACCCTGCTGATGGCCGCCTGCAACCCGGACCTGACCGGGCCACTGATCCTGAACGGAGCCCCTATTGCGCCGTGGTCGGGCGAAGTGGGTGAGAACCCCATGAGGTATAACGCAGGTGTGCTGGGCGGAACCTGGCAACCGATGTTCTGGTCGGACGTCGGCGCGGGTAAGTTCGACGGCGCAAACCTGGTTATGAATTTCGAGCAACTGAACCCCAGCCGAAACTATTTTGGCAAGTATTTCGACCTCTACCGCGATCCTGTCGCAGGGCGTAAACGGTTCATCGATTTCGAGCGCTGGTGGGGTGGTTACTTCCTGCTGAATGAGGCCGAGATTCACTGGATTGTAGAGCAGTTGTTCGTCGGCAACCGTCTGGTCAAGAATACTGCGCAACTGGAACCCGGCGTCCCGATCGATATCAAGGCCGTCAAAGGCCCGATCTTTGTCTTTGCCAGCCAGGGCGACAATATAACTCCGCCACAGCAGGCCCTGAACTGGATTGCCGCGACCTATGCGGATGAAGAGGAAATTCGCCTGCGCGGTCAGCGGATCATCTACATGCTGCATGATGAAGTTGGCCACTTGGGCATCTTCGTTTCGTCCAAAGTGGCGCGCAAAGAGCATACCGAGCTGGCCTCAACCCTTGAGACGGTCGAGGCGATGGCGCCGGGGCTCTACGAGATGGTGATCGAAAACATCGAAGGCGAAGGGCAGGACAAAAAGTTCGAAGTCCGGTTCTATGACCGAACGTTGGAGGACGTGGCCGAGCTGGATGACGGCCAGCAGGACGAGGCCAGTTTTGCCGCTGTGGCGCATATGTCCGAGGTACAGGCAAATGCTTATGAAACCTTTGGGCGTCCATTCGTGCGTTCAGTCTCGACGCCATTGAGCGCAAAGGCCTTGCGCGATCTGCATCCACTACGTGTTCAGCGCGCAGCAATGTCGTCGTCCAATCCGGCGATGAAAGGAGTCGAACAACTGGCTCAGTCGGTTCGTGAACAGCGCACACCCACCGACCCGGGCAACCCGTTTCTTGCGCTTGAGAAACTGACCGCCGACTGGATCGAGCAGATGATGGACTTTCATCGTGACCTGCGCGACGCGTGGTATGAAGGGATGTTCTTTTCGCTCTGGGGAGGTCCACTTGCTGCATGGTTCGGCAAGAAAAACGCGGCACCACGGACATTGCCCGATCCCGAAACCCTGAAAGCCTTGCCCGAGGTTGAGGCAGCTTTGGCGCATATGAAACAGGGTGGGCTGGCCGAAGCTGTGATCCGGCTGCTGATCTTGCTGGCCTCGAGCAACCAAAGCTTCCGGGCCGAAATCCTGCACCGCTGGGCGCATGTGTTCAAAAATGAGGCACCGTTCAAGGAAATGACCGTCGAACAGCGCCAGCGCATGTTGCGGGAACAGACGGTCATCGTCACCTTTGACGAACAGGGCGCGATTGGCTCACTGCCTGATCTGTTGCCATCGGCCGCGGAAAGGAAACAGGCGGTCGATCTGATCAAACGCATTCTGGGTGATATACCAAACCCCACACCCGAGCTTGTCGAGATGGCCCAGGCGCTGTACGAAACCCTCGAACTTGCTGAGATAAAACAGGAATCGGATGCCCCGGCCAAGCCCGCGCCCAAGCCGCGGGCCCGCAAAACGACCGTTGCCAAGAAGGCCGAACCACAATGAAGATACAGGAAAACCGCACCTACGAGCAGATCGAGGTCAGGGACGAGGCGCAGGTGACGCGCCTGTGCACTGTCGATGACCTCTATGCTTTTGCCTCAGCCTCAGGTGACCACAACCCATTGCATCTGGCTGCCTATGACGGCGATGGGGACGGGCACCCCGAGGCCGTGGCACCGGCCCTGTGGCCCGCCGGTCTGATTGCGGCTGTTCTGGGCAATATCCTTCCAGGTGCTGGCACCCAGACCCGTTGGGCGAACCTGTCTTTCCATATTCCCGTTTTGGCAGGGGACGAGGTCACCGCCTTTGTGACTGTGATTGAAAAGCGGGAGGATGGCGATTTACTGTGTGCCACCGAAGTGCGCCGCGTAGGTGACAACGCGCTAATCCTCAGCGGTGAAGTGCAGGTGACACCTCCGGCTAAGCACCTGACCTTCGACTCGGTCGAAGTGCCTGGTCTGATCGTCCAGCGTCACCGCCATTTCGACGCGTTGATCGCAAAGGCTGAGCCTCTGGACCCGATGCCCACTGCCGTGGTTGCGCCGGAAGAGCCGAACTCTCTGGGTGGTGCATTGCTTGCGCGCGCCAAGAACATCATCACACCGATCCTGTTGGGTGACCCTGAAAAAATCGCAGCAGCTGCCGCCGAACTTGAGGCCGACATTTCGGGGATCGAGATCATAGACGTGCCTAGTCATGAAATGGCCGCTCACCGCGCGGTGGATTTGGTCGTTGAAGGCAAAGCGCAGAGTCTGATGAAGGGGCATCTGCACACCGATGCTCTGCTGCATGCGGTACTGCGCCGCGACAAGGGCCTGCGGACAGGGCGGCGTCTGTCGCATGTGTTTGTGATGGACGTTCCCGGTTTTTCGCGGCCCATTATGGTGACGGATGCGGCCGTGAACATCGCCCCGGATCTTGAGACCAAGGCTGATATTGTGCAGAACGCCATCCATCTGGCGCAGTCCATCGGGATCGAAACGCCGAAGGTCGGTGTCTTGTCGGCGGTCGAGACGATCAATCCGCATATGCCTTCGTCTGTGGATGCGGCGTTGCTGTCAAAGATGGCCGAGCGCGGCCAGATCACCGGTGGTCTGGTAGACGGTCCCCTGGCGATGGACAATGCGGTAGATCTGAATGCGGCGCGCACCAAGGGCATCACGTCAAAGGTGGCCGGCTCGGCGGATATTCTGGTGGCTCCCAATATTGAGGCGGGGAATATGGTAGCAAAGCAGCTTACCTATATTTCGCATGCAGAGGCGGCGGGGATCGTGGTCGGTGCGGCTGCGCCAATCATTTTGACGTCGCGGGCGGATGACGATGCCTCGCGTCTGGCCTCATGCGCGGTGGCGGCTCTGCACGCTCATGCGAACAAAGGTAAAATTCATGGCTGACCATGTTCTGGCGCTGAACGCCGGGTCTTCTTCGTTGAAATTCGGGCTGTACGAACTGGTCGAGAACAATCGCCCCAGCATGCGCTGGCATGGCCAGATCGAACGTCTGGGGGACGCACCCCGTCTGCTTGCGGAGTCCGCCGGGGGGCGTTCGGTCGACCAACCCCTGACCAACACCCATGGCCATGATGAAGCGATCCATGCCTTTTTAGATATGGCGCGCGAGTATTTGCCGGATATCAGCATCCGTGCCATCGGTCACCGGGTTGTGCATGGTGGGACGATCTATTCGGAACCAGTGCAGATCGACAACACGGTTCTGGATACACTGGCAGGGTTCATCCCTTTTGCGCCGCTACACCAACCGTATAGTCTTGCCGGGATACGGGCGGCCAGTGACGCTTTTCCGGATACGGTTCAGGTGGCTTGTTTTGACACTGCGTTTCACCGAACCCACCCTTGGGTCAACGATACCTTCGCTCTGCCGCAGGACTACTACGACAAGGGCGTGCGCCGTTACGGTTTCCACGGTCTGAGCTACAATTACATCACGCAGAAACTCAAGGAAATCGCCCCGAGCCTCTACGATGGTCGCGTAGTCATCGCTCACCTGGGGAATGGTGCCTCCATGTGCGCGGTGTCGGGCGGTAGGGCCGTTGCCTCGACAATGGGGTTTTCGGCGCTGGATGGCTTGCCAATGGGCACACGAAGCGGTCAGCTGGATCCGGGCGTTGTCCTATACATGATGCAGCAAGAGGGCATGAGCGCAGACGAGATCGCAGACATGCTCTATCGCAAATCCGGTCTGCTGGGTCTGTCTGGCATGTCATCCGACATGCGCACTCTTTTGGCTGCTGACACCCCCGAGGCGCGCAGGGCGATCGATTACTATGTTTTTCGTATTCGCCGAGAGCTTGGGGCCATGTCCGCCGCGCTGGAAGGGTTGGATGCACTGGTGTTCACTGGCGGGATCGGTGAAAACGCGGTCCAGATCCGCCAGCGGGTCTGCGAAGGGATGCGCTGGATCGGGATCGAGATGGACCCCAACCGAAATGCGGACAACGGTACAGTTCTTTCGACAGATTTCAGTCGAGTGCGCATCTTGGCAGTCCCGACGAACGAAGAAATGGTGATTGCCCGTGCGGCGGCGCGGTTGGTGCAATAAATATTATTGTTCGGGCCTGTTTTTCCGGCGCTTGGCATATTTGATCAGCACACCCAGAATGGCGCTGATGATATCTGGAGACAGCGCACCCAGCGGGTCGCGCCGGATGCCGGTTACAGTATTTCGGGCTTCGGTCAGGGTGTCTTTGACCTCAGTTTCGATATCCTGCAGCGCCATATCTCGCAACTCAACCGCCGCCGTCGTGTCGACCTGTGCGTTCTGCGTGTTGGCCAGCAGCGCCAAGATCACGGCCAGCAGCAGATTGGCGCCGGCCATGATCAAGGCGGCCAGCGGTTTGGACAGAGACGCAGACAACCAGAAGAATCCGGCCACATTCAGCATGATGACGGCCAGTCCAACCGCCAGCCCCGCGGCCGCGTAGAACCCGGTGCGCCGGGCGGCAACGGCGACATGCCGTTGCGCGATCAATCTTTCGGCGCGAAGAACAATCGAAATGTTGCGAGAAATTCGGCTCATGATCAGGCTCCTACCGAGACCGGCCCAGCAGGTAGCCAAGCGTGAAAATACCAAGTGCAAACAGGATCGGCCTTTTGTGCGGCAGGTCCTCTAATTCGGTTAAAGCTTCTTCCAACTGACCGGTCCAGCCGTCGATATTCTCAGCGATCCTGTCGGCCACTGTGTCATGCTGCTCCGACGCAGAAGCCTTTTCATTCGCTTCAGTTTGTTCAGCCAATTGTCGACGCAAATTGGCGACCTCGGCTTCAAGCTCGGCTTTCGTGACCATTGGATCGGTCCTCTTGCAGTTGGTGCGCGGGTTGAGGTCAGTAACCTCGACCCCGGCTTCGAGGACCATGTTAATTCGCTTTTCCGGTTTTGGAAAAGGGACTTATCAATTTAGGCGTAGTAATCTGCGACCAGTAGGAAATCCGGTTCGGCGTCCTCCTCGATCGTGGCAAACCGCGGGATCGGGTCTTCGAACACGTTATCGGTGCGGTCGTCATTGACGGTCGAAACCTCGCCAATCAGACAATCACCCTTTTCTGCCCAGAACGCATGCCAGATGGCGGGCATCAGAGTGACGCTTTCCCCCGGTTTCAAGCGCAGCAACTCACCGGGTTTGATCGTCACCGGACAGCCGTCGCTGGGCACGACAACGGGGTTGTCACGGTCGATGCCGCCTTTGGCGTCCGAGGCATAGATCTCCATCACCAGATCGCCGCCGCCCCGGTTGATGATGTCCTCGGCCTTGACGATATGACGGTGCATTGGCGACAGCTGCTTGTCGCGCGAGACCAGTAGTTTTTCGGCATATAGCATCCCACGACCACTGTTCAGATCCCCGACATCGCCGTTGCGCAGAGTGAAAAGGAACAGGCCCAGCTCGTCGAACCGCCCCTGTCCGTAGTCGGTGATGTCCCAACCAAGCCCGCGCTCGCGAATGCCCGCTGCCTGATCACTGCGCATCTGGTCGGGCGACCAGTTGGCAAAAGGCGGCAGGACGGCGCCGAAAGAACGGATGAAGGCTTCCGCCTCGGTTTTGATGGCGTTGATATCAGAACGTTTCAAAGTGCCCCCTGTGGGTCAAAGCTCGTGCGCCCAGGGTGGATTGGCCCCGGCGCGGGATACTGTAATGGCGGCGACTCGGGCACCATTGGTGAGGGCCGCGCGCAGGCTTTCGGTGCTCAGGTCGCGCAGGCCGGATTTAGTCAGGTGACCGGCACGCTCGAGTTCCGCCAGAACACCGGCATTGAATGTGTCACCTGCGCCAACGGTGTCCACGACCTCGACCCGCTGAACGGGAACTGAGGTTTCTGAACCATCCATTAGATAGCCTGACGCACCGTCCCCGCCGCGGGTTACGATGACTACGGCAGGTCCGGTTTGCAGCAGCAGAGGTACTTTCTCGGCGATGGTTTCCGGGCCTGGGACGATCCAGTCCAGATCCTCATCCGAGACCTTCACGATGTCGGCCTGTGCAATCATGCGGTTAAGGCGCGTGCGATAGCGGGTTTGATCCTTGATGAAATCCGGTCGGATATTCGGGTCGATCATCACGGCGCGGTCCGCCCGGTGCCGATCCAGCAACGCGGCATAGGCATCCGCACAGGGCTCACAAGCCAAGCTGATCCCGCCGAAATACAGCGCCGTCACGGCGGGCAACTGCCCCGGCATATCCTCGGGCATCAGCATCCTGCCCGCCGAGTTTTCGTCCATAAAACTGTAGGTGGCGTGCCCGTCCTTCAACTGTACAAACGCCAATGTCGTAGGGCGGTCCGAGCGGATAATATGGCTGGTATCCACGTGACTGGTCTGCAGGGCGTCTTCAAGTTGCTCACCAAACATGTCCGAGGACAAACCCGCCAGCAGTCCGACCGGAGCCCCCAGTCGTCCAAGCGCAATGGCCGTGTTGAAGATGGCTCCGCCGGAATGGGGAACAAAGCCTTCACCGCCCGAAACCGTCGGGGCGGCGATCATGTCGATCAGGGCTTCACCGCAGCACAGGATCATGCCGTGGTCCTTTCTTTTTCAAGGGATGAGGCGGTCAGTTTACCGCGTGAGCGCACCTTTACAGAAATTGTTAGCGCCAACAATGCCAAATTCGTCCTGTTCCGAAACATAAAGATTCATCGACCGGCGCAAATCGCTGAACCGACCACCGGCATTAAAGGCATCACGGAATGCATCTTTGAACAGCCAGCGGTTTTTTTCAGCCACGCCGCCCACAAGAAAAACGCCGCCCATCGGCATGAGCACTACGGCGAGATCTCCCATCACGGCCCCTAAATGGGTGGTGAACATATGAGCGGTTTTTTCGGCAATCGGGTCGGTCTGTGCTCGGGCGTCTTCTAGGATTTCCCTAGCACTACGCACAGGTGTGTCAGCTTGGCCAGCGGCCATCCCGGCGGCGCGGTACAGGATCGGTAAGCCAGTGCCGCTGAGGAACATTTCAGCCTCAAGAACCAAGGTATCGTCAAAGAAGCATTCCGGCGCGATATGGCGAGCAGCCTTGAAAATCTCGACCTCGTCAATGTGGCGTGGTGAAAGACCGATATGGCCCCCTTCACCGGATGCAGTGTGATAGCGGCCGTCGGAGTACAGTAAAGCGCCAACACCCAGACCGGTGCCGGGACCCACTACCAGCCGTGTTCCCAATGGCGGAGTCGCTGCACCTTGCAATACCTCGACATCATCGCCGGTGATCTCTGCCACTGACCATGCCGCAGCAGTGAAGTCGTTGATTACAAAGGTGTGCTGTGCACCTGTGGCATCGCCGATATCGGATTCCGAGAGGTCGAGTTGGGCATTGGTCAGACGGATCGTTCCGTTGTTTACAGGTCCGGCCCCGGCCGCTACGACCGCACGCGGGTTGGTGCCGATTTCGTCACGCAAGGAATGGAACGCCTCAAGTAGTTCAGGCAAACTGCTGGTCGGGTATTTGCGCAACTCGGTCAACTTGCCTTCGGAGATCACGCCCAGCCGAGTGTTGGTGCCGCCAATATCCGCAACCAGATTCCAGTGTTTTCGCATTGCCCCGGAAGGTTGCGCCAAAGGTAATGATGCGGATCCGTCCGACAGAGCTGTTTTCAGACCGTTTAAAGAGGCATTTTGTTCAATCCGTGGAGTTTCGAAATCCAAATTGACCAGGCTAAACCGTTTCTTTTTGACACGGGCCTCTTCAGCATCTTCGAAAAGGTGCCCGATGAAAAACCCTTTGATCGGCGCGCCTTGTTCCAAAGCGTCTATTGCCGCCGTTAAGTGGCAAGTGAGACGTTCAATCCGGTTTTGATCTGGATCGATGACGTTGTTGGCAGTGATATAGATCGGTAGGTCGCGAGTGTATTCATGCTTGGTACGAGTTATGAAATGGGTAAGTGCTGAGGGTCTGATCTGTGCGTGGGTGACACAGTTCAGGCTGCACCAGTCGACCGGTTCTCCGATAGTGGCGAAGTCTTTCTGCCAGTTGGTTGGAAGGTGAGGTTCCAAATCCTCAAGGTTATTATGAGGGTAGGCTTTGTTGAATAGGCCGCTCAGAAAGAACCGCGTCAGTAAATTGTCGTGAGGGCCAGTTGCCCGATGGGTCTCGGAAGTGCTTTCGGCAATAACAACCCAATCCTGATTGATCGCCACGCCCAGGTTGGACATTCCAAGGCCACGCATCGCGTCGATCGCCCGACCATGTGCAAGCAACACGTGGTGGATCGCACGGGCGGTAGTACGGTGGCTGTCACAGTCGCTAAGAGAGTTGATTTGTGAGGGCAGACTGATCGGTGCGACTTTAAATACCCGATCGCCGATGCGGCTCATGACAACCTCGGTGTAGTCGACGAACCAACCAGCGATATCGCGATTACGCCACCCGCCCAAGTCATCCAGCGCGGGGGGCAGTTCGCCGATAGATAGCGTCGCGCAGGGGCGGATACTGCGTTCTAGCAACGCGTCGGCCAACAGGTCGTAGGCGTCCAAACCCGCCTGATTTACCTCGCCTCGCCCGTCAGGCAGAACCTGTGCCCAACTGACCGGAAACTGAAAACAATCAAACCCGGCTTCGCGTACAAGGTCGAAGTTCTGCTCAGACGAGGCTGTGACGCCAAAAAGGAAATCCTTGGGGAAATCGTCGCGGGTGTAGTGCATGGTCAGAACCTGTTTGGGCCAGTTGCGCCGCCAACTATCAGTTCGGTCTGCCGTATTCTAGCCGTTAGCGGTATCATTTGTAAAATGGGGTGCTTTTGAGCATGTTTTAGGTGTTTTTAGCCTAAAAGAAACGATGCTTGACAGAAGGGGTGTTGCTGCTTCACCCTTATTGAAACGTTTCAATAAGGATTGCCCTCGGGATATGCGGATCGCGGCGCAGCTTTATACCGTAAGACAACTGGGCGATTTGGTCGCGCAGATGGACCTGATCAGCGCTTGCGGTTTTACGGATATCGAGACGATTGGCTTTCATGACTTGCTCCCGCAGGACATGGCGCGGCTGGTGGCGCAGTCTGGCCTGTCTGTTCGATCAGCGCATTTTGACTGGGATGAGTTCGAGGGACGGTTCGATGACATACTGACCTTGCTTGACCTTATGAATTGCCCGGTGGCCGTTATGCCATGGCTGCCACCCGAGGTTCGGCCAAGCACCACCGAAGGATGGGAAGCTGTGGCTCACCAACTCGCGCTTTGGGCCCAGCGGCTGGCCCATCATGGTGTTCGTTTGGCCTATCACAATCATGACTTCGATCTCTTGGGCGAGTCCGGAAAAATGCCGTTGGACCAGATTCTTTCGCATGAGACCCTGTTTTGGCAGCCCGATATCGGCTGGCTGGCCGTTTCGGTAGCCGACCCGGCCGATCTTTTGCGCAGATATGCTGGGCGCATCCTTTCCGTACACGCAAAAGACGCGGATCCGCGGGCAGGGCAGGGGGATGACCGATGGCGCAACTTGGGGCAGGGAGTTGTGGATTGGCCCCGGCTGCTGAGCATTCTTGAGAACAGCCCCTGCAGTGATCTGTTTGTCGAACATGACGAAACGCCAAACCACGCGGAGACTTTGTTGACTGGGCGCCACTTTCTGTTGAACCAACTGAAGACGGAGGTCGGGTGATGGCGCGCGCCACGATTAAATCGATCGCGAAAGAGACCGGCTATTCCGTCGGTACGGTCTCGAATGCGTTGCGTGGGGTGAAATCGGTCAAAGAAGAAACACGGCAGAAGATTCAGGCCACCGCCGCCCGGTTGGGGTATCGCGTCAACTTGGATGGGCTGAAACTGCGTACTAACAAATCTTACCGGATAGCGGTGTTGGTCAGCATCTCGACGGATGCGGGCGAAGAATGGGAGGGCGTGGAATTCACCCGCATATTGGCGGGGATATCCGAGGCCTTGCAGGGCTCGCGGTATGAGATGAGCGTATTCAACGTGGTCGATATTCCGGATGCAATGAAGACCTTGACGCGCATTGTTCAGGACGGTCTTGCGGACGGAGTCATATTCTCAGGCACTTTGCATGACGATCCACGTATTGCGTATTTGCAGGAAAACACCTTTCCTTTCGTGACCATGGGTATGAGTGACACCGAGGTGCCTCATGCATTTGTTGATATCGACAGTCAGGCGGCGGCGTTTGATGCGACCGCACGGCTGCTGCGGCTGGGCCATCAGCGCATTGCCTTGGTGAACCCCCCGAACGAACTGATTTATGCGACGCAGCGCCAGAGTGGATACGAACAGGCGCTGTCCGACGTCGGAATGACGCCGGACCCAGCTTTGATTTTCAACGGTCCGACCACGGCGCGCACCGGGCAACGCAGTTTCGAGGCGATGATGCAGGTTAGGGATCGGCCCACGGCCTGTATCTGTGCGAACGAGGCAATGACGCTGGGTGTGCTGTCCTCGGCCCACAAGGCGGGGGTGCAGATTGGCCGTGACCTGGTTGTCATCTCCACCGATGATCTGCAACTCAGCCGTTATTTCGTGCCAGCACCCAGCACATACTATGTGCCGATCGAAGAAAGCAGCCGCCTGCTTGGCGAATTTATGTTGAAAGCATTGGACGGGGTCGATCCGTCCAAGATCCAGAAAAAGATCAGGGCCACGCTTATCGAGCGGCAACCTGACACCCCGGTGCTGCAATCGGCACCCCGAAACTGACCGAACAGAGGAGTATTTGGAAATGTTCAGAAACCTACTTTCCGCAGCGGCCCTGGTTGCAATAGCAACCCCGGTGGCCTTTGCCGCCGATCTGGAGGGGCGCGTCCTGAAAATCGGAACCGACGCCACGTATCCACCAATGGAAACCGTGGATGAGACAACCGGTCAGATCGTGGGCTTTGACGTGGATGTGATGAATGCGATTTGTGAGCAGGTCAATTGCGTCCCGAATTTCGTCAATACTGCCTGGGACGGCATCTTTGCAGCGCTTCAACAGGGCGAGTTTGACCTCGTGATCTCGGGCGTGTCGATCACGCCGGAACGAGAAGAGACGATGGACTTCTCGGAACCCTACATCGTGGTCAGCCAGGCCATTCTGCTTCAGGTCGACAATGCGGACATGACGCTGGATGATTTCAAGGCCGGCGGCCAGGAACTGGCGGCGCAGACCGGCACCACCAATGCGCAGCTGGCTGAGGAGTTGGTCGGGCGCGAAAATGTCAGCTTGTATGATAATTTCTCTGCTGCAATTCTGGCGCTGCAGAATGCCGACGTGCAGGGCGTCATCATCGATGGCACCTCAGCCGCGGCCTACGAACAGGAATTCGCGGGCGAATTGACCGTAGGTATCACGGGCCTTCAATCCGACCCGTTGGGCATCGTATTCCAGGAAGGCGACGCCACGGTTGACGCCATCAACGAAGGGCTGGCGGCGATTAAGGCTGACGGCACTTTGGACAAGTTGATCGGTAAGTACTGGGGCACTGAATAAGCCGGCCCATATCGGCCCGGTGTCGTTTGGTACCGGGTCGCCTGAATGCTGTGAGGTCCCATGAAGCGTTTAAGCTCGATCCGCCCGAGCAATCTTGTTCTGCTTGCTGCGGCCCCGTTCATCATTTACTTGTTCGCAACCTCTTCGAAATACTTGCGGTCGCTGATTGCGATCTTAGGGATCGGCAATAACGCTGGTCCGATTTTTGTAGGGTTTCTGCTGGTTCTCGCGGCGGCCATTCTGGGTTATCTCTGCGCCAGGAACGCGCGGTTTCAAACGGCGCCGGGGTGGTTGCGTTTCTCGTCGCTGGCCGCTTTGCCGGCGGCACTGGCGCTGGTGGCTCTGGGCTTCGCTGCGCCGCAGGTGATAATGCCGTTCGCCGAGTCGGTCTTCTTTCATGCGCTCAGCGAAAACACCTCGACCCTGATAGATCGGTCCTCGCAAACCTGGGTGCTGTTTCCCGAAGTGGTTGCGCAGGTTCAAACTGGTCTTCAGGTGCTATTGGTCGCCTATGCGGTATTGGTCGCGGTCATTCTGCTTTCAAACAAGTTTCCAATTCGTCAAAGAGATTATGCCCAGCTTGGGTTTGAAATCCTGACCGGTGCGGTGCTGTTCTATCTGATGTTCATGGCGCATTGGCAGTTCGCCACCGGTGTGGCCATCACATTCCGTGCTGCCATCTTCGCTTATATCTTCGCCGCAATTCTGGGCCTGATTTGGGTCGGCCTGCAATCGTTCAAGCCGAAGGTGCGCACGACGGTTGTTTACGGCTGTATCAGCCTTGCTTTGCTGGCCATATCAGCGTTCTTTTTCATGCAGCCGCAAGTTAAGTATGAACTCATCGGCACTCTGGACGCGCGAATTGCCATCGTGCGGGGGACACCTCAGGCGCAGGCGGACATGATCCGGTTTGGTGAGTTCGAAGACGACAAAGACCAACAATACCGCATCCGCAGTGCCCCGGACGCGGCCAGTGCGGTCGATCAGATTGAAACCGTGGACAGCGTGTCTGGGGCCTTTGTGCCGGTCGGCACCAATACCAAGGGTTACCCGGTGATCTGGCAGACACAATTTCTGCCTGACAAATACCGTAACCCAGCGCTGACTTTCGCCGTGTTTGGCTTTCTTTTGCTGGTCCTGACCGTTGGCGGTGCCCAGCATAAGCTGCACCCGCTTGCTGTAGGGGCTGAGTTCTTCGTGGACACAATCCGCGGTATTCCGATGCTGGTTATCATTCTCTATATCGGTTTACCTCTGGCGGGCGCGGTCAAAGATGCCACCGGCGGCGGTATAGACATGACAAACATGACCCGGGGTATCATTGCAATCTCGGTCGGGTATTCCGCTTATATGGCCGAAATATTCCGATCTGGCATCGAAGCCATCCCGAGGGGTCAGATCGAGGCCGGGGGATCATTGGGCCTGTCGCGCTGGCAAACTGCGCGGTTAATCATCCTGCCGCAGGCTTTGCGCATCGTGACGCCGCCTTTGGGCAACGAATTCATCGCGATGATCAAAGATACTTCACTGCTGTCGATCCTCTCAGTACGCGACATGACCCAGCGCATGCGCGAGTTTCAGGCGGCCAGCTTCCT
The DNA here is from genome assembly GCA_013032095.1 of Ruegeria atlantica. Lineage (GTDB taxonomy): Bacteria > Pseudomonadota > Alphaproteobacteria > Rhodobacterales > Rhodobacteraceae > Ruegeria > Ruegeria atlantica_E. Next base: position 60,614 of record WQBJ01000017.1, read on the forward strand.
ACCCTTCGCTCCATTTAACACTGCTGCAATCCTCTACGTTGTGATTACGCTGGGCTGCGCCAGCTTCCTGAAGTGGATTGAACGCCGCACGGCAAGAGAAGACCGATGAGCAAACTGGAGCTAGGTGTCTGCTATTACCCTGAACAATGGGATCGGTCGCTCTGGCGAGAGGACGCGCAGCGTATGGCCGAGATGGGCTTGGATTGGGTACGCATCGCCGAGTTTACATGGGGTCTGATCGAGCCCAAGCGTGGGACCTTTCAGTGGGATTGGCTGGATGAAGTGATCGACGTTCTGGGCGAGGCAGGACTGCGTGTCATGATGTCTACGCCCACTGCGGCACCACCGAAATGGTTGATTGACGAGCACCCCGAAATCTTACCAGTTGGGGCTGATGGAAAGGTGCGGAGCTTTGGCTCGCGAAGGCATTACTGCTTCTCCAGCGAGGTTTTTCTGGCCGAGGCGCGCCGGATCGCCACCGAATACGCCCGCCGATACGGTCAAAACCCATATGTCCACGCCTGGCAGATCGACAACGAGTATAATGACCACGATACGGTGCTAAGCTATTCAGACGCCGCGCGAGACGGGTTCCGACGCTGGCTGGCAGAGCGATATGGCTCGATTGATACCCTGAACAAAACTTGGGGGACGGTGTTCTGGGGCGCACTCTATTCCAGTTTCGACCAGATAGAATTGCCGAACGGGGTGGTGGCCAGCCCCAACCCAACCCATGCGCTAGACTTCGCGCGCTATTCCTCGGACCGGGTGCGGCTGTTCAATCGGACGCAAGTGGATGTGCTGCGAGAATTCTCTCCGGGCGTGGATATCACCCACAATTTTATGGCGGGCAGCTTTGAGTTCGACCACTACGCCGTAGCCGCCGATCTGGATATTGTCGGGTTCGACAGTTATCCGCTGGGCAATCTGCTGGGCTCGACTCTGTCTGACGAGGAAAAGCGCCGCTATTTGCGAACGGGCGCACCAGATTATCAGGGATTTCATTGCGATCTATATCGATCTCAGGGCAAAGGGCGTTTGTGGGTGCTGGAGCAGCAGCCTGGTCCGGTGGACTGGGCCGAGAAAAACCCTTCACCCGCAGATGGCATGGTGCGCCTTTGGACTTGGGCGGCCTATGCCCACGGAGCGCAGGCGGTGATGTTCTTCCGCTGGCGGCAGGCCAAATTCGCGCAGGAGCAATATCATACCGCGCTGCTGCGCGCTGACGGCAGTCAGGATCAAGCGGCGGTAGAATTGGCTCAAGTCGTATCCGAGCGTGCTGCCTTACCAGAAGCCACGCGTGTAAGGGCACAGGTGGCCATGTTGCTGGACTACGAGTCCATTTGGGCGGCGGATATTCTACCGCATGATGACGCCTTTCCGAATGCTCAGATTCTTCGCGAATGGTATGCAGGACTGCGTGCGCTAGGTGTCGAATTGGATTTTGTTGGACCGCGGGACGATCTGACCGGATATGCCTTGATCGTTATCCCGCAAAGCATGATCGTCTCACCCGGACTCGCGGCGCGTCTGATGGACAGCCAAGCCAAACTTCTGGTCGGCGCGCGCGCAGGGAGCCAGATGAACAACATGCATACGCCACCGAATTTGCCCCCCGGTGAATTGACCGATTTGGTCGGTGTTAAGGTTCAGCGCGTTGAATCGCTTCCGGATCTGGCGGGTGAAACAGTTCGTCTTGAGGATGGTACGACGCATGAATTTACCGGTTGGCGCGAAATCATCGAGACCAGGGAAACTGTAGTAGCCTGCTTTTCCAGCGCATACCGGGATGGCAGCCCGGCGATTGTGCGCTCGGACCGAGCGACGTATTTGGCGATGATCCCGCGCGGACCCTTGTTGCAAGCTGTTCTGGCCAATACGCTTAACTGGGCAAACATCCCTACCTCACACTGCGGTCCGGATTTGCGGATCACCTATCGCGGAGAGTTGGGGTTTGCCTTTAACTACGGCACAACCGCGCTGTCGCTGCCGGAGGACAGCGCGCGCGCGTATCTGTTTGGAGGTTCGGAAATCCCGCCTTATGGGGTTTCGGTCTGGCGAGACTTGTAACCTTACTGGGCGACCAAACCCGTTGGCTACACAGTATAATTGATTGGCGTCATCAGTTTATACAGACAGGCCGACCACGAAGCTTTAGCGCATTGGGTTATTAAGGTGAGAACAACATACTGGTGTAGTCAGCAATCTGCCGACCTCGGTTAATCAGGAGTTCGAAATCCCGACTAGCTATCCGACGATACCTGCAAGGAATGCCTTACCGAAACCCATCCGGGCGATTCTCTGGCCAACCCAATCCGCGGTAATTACTTTGAGAGTCACCCCTTATTTGGCGTCCCTTTGTCTAGAATGAGCACGTTGCAGGGTGCGATTTCGTATCCGCTCCAAACAACAGGCGAAGCATTGTAGTTGATCAGGAAGACGTGTTGTTCGGTTTCGCGTCTCCGCAGCCCCTTGGGTACCGGGTACAAATCCAACCCGGTGTTTTTCGCGGCCATTGTGATGACACGATCCCAAAGTTCCTCATCTGGAAATCCTGAAAGATACCACAGACCTTTTTCGCCCTTTAACGCAGCTGTTCCGTCTGAATACGTCAACAGGTCGGCGGCTTCGCCAGATAAGCGATCGACCCAGTGTTGTGCGGACCCACCACCATCAACATCGCGTCGCACGTTGGGGGGCAAAGTTTCGACCAGATCGACCTCGCAATCCAGCCCGGAAAGTCCCGGTCGTCCTGAGTCTGGGATTTGGAAATCATGCGTGATAGCGCCGCTACGAGGGCCAAGGATGGCCAGATTGCAATTCTCTGTTAGGCTTTTTTCCAGATGACCATCCAGCGTGGCCAGGCCAGGAGCAAGGATCAGCTTGTATCCTGCCAAGGGCTCGTTGGTCGTCGAGATGAAATCTACTGACAGTCCGGCCCGCCGTAATGCGCGATAGGCCGAGAACACCAGGCGGAAATAGTTGAACCCGGCCCCCTGCGGCTGTGTGTTCCACGCCCAGTCCGAGGCGTAATCGAACAGAATGGCCACATCCGCCTGCGTCTGGGTGACTGCGCCCAGTTGAACCAGATCACTGGCAGTCTGGCGCGCCTCGGACAGTGCAGGCGCGGGTTCGTTATTCGGTGTCAGCAATCCCGCATGCATTTGTTCTTGCGCAAACGGAGCCTGCCGCCAGCGGAAATAACTGACCACTTCAGCCCCATGCGCCACGGCCTCAAGCGACCACAGGCGCACCATTCCGGGCAGAGGGGCCGGATTGTAGGGTGCCCAATTCACCGGGCCGGGTTGCTGCTCCATCACCCACCAGCGACCCCGGCCAACAGCACGGTAGAGATCGTGGTGAAAGGCCTGCATATCGGGGTCGCCCTGTTGCAGAAACGCGGTTTTATGCGCGTCATCCGCCTCGAGCCGGTCAGACAGGAACCCGATCGGATAACTGTCCCAAGTGGCGATATCCAAATCCTCACCCACTTGGAAATGGTCGAAATCAAGTATCCGGCCCATGTAGTTGTGCAAAAGCGGTGCGTCGGTCAGCGGCCGCAGTACATCGACCTGCGCTTTGTTAAACGCCACCACCTGATCTGAGCTGAACCGGCGGAAGGCCAGGACATGCGCGGGATTTGGCTCGGTCACGGTCAAGTTGGGCAGGTCGATCTGTTCGAAACTGTCATATTCCATCGACCAGAACACATTTCCCCAGGTCTCGTTGAGGACATCGACCGTGCCATAGTGGTCCGCCAGCCAGCGCCGAAACGCACGCAAGGCAGGCTGACTAAAGCTGACCGTCGTATCGTGGCAGCCATATTCATTGTCGATCTGCCACGCGGCAACATGCGCGTTGCGGCCATAGCGTTCGCCCATGACCCGCGCGATGCGAGCGCATTCCTCGATATAACCTTGATGGCTAAAGCAATAGTGTCTGCGCGAGCCGAACTTGCGGGGCTGCCCCTGCGCATCGATGGCCAGCATGTCGGGGTGTTTCTCAAGCATCCACCGTGGCGGTGTCGCTGTGGGCGTACCCAGCACGACCTTAAGGCCTGCTGCGCCCAGTACGTCAATCGCCCGGTCCAGCCAGTCAAATTGCAGATCGCCAGGCGTAGGTTCCATCCGAGTCCAGGCAAATTCACCGATCCGGACCCAGGTCAAGCCGGCTTCCACCATAAGGGCGGCGTCTTCGGCCCACATCTCTTCGGGCCAGTGTTCGGGGTAATAGCAAACGCCAAGTTCGGGGTTCATAGGACGACTCTGTGCTCGGCCTGCCCTTTGCCTGCGCCGGTGGCAGCAAAGGTCATGCCATTTTTGGGTTTCGCAGCAAGCGTATCAGCGTCAAGCCCTTCACGCGCTGTGGTGCAGAACAGGGTGGTCAGATATTCGCCACCGAAAGCCGGGCACGAAGTGTGTGCAGCACCAAACGTAACGCTCGTCAGGAACTGACCCGCAGGGGTATAGGCGGCGACACGGCTTGCCCCCCATTGCGCAATCCAGATGTTGCCATCAGCATCGACTACCGCTCCATCAGGGTTCAAACAATCGACCCGAAGGTCTAGGAACACTACGCTATCGCCCTCGGGCCAGCCGGTCGCGGGGTTCAAGGACCAGCGCATGACCTGTTTCACTACGGTGTCTGCGTAATAGACGCAGGATTGGTCTGGCGCGAAACAGATGGCGTTCGAGATGGTGACATTCGGCACCAGTTGGCGTAGCTTGCCGCGCCAATAGCGGTAGATTGCACCGGCTTCAGGCTCGGCGCCTTTACCCATCGTCCCGATCCAGAACCCTCCCCACGGGTCCGCCCGCCCGTCATTCGAACGGGTGGCCGGATTGTCGGCCTCAAGCGGTGTGACCAGTTCTTTCTGGCCGGTCTTAAGGTCAAATCGCCAGAGCCCGGTTTCAGAGGCCACCAAAAGCGTATCCCGGTCGACCCAGCCTGCGGCAGACACATGTTCGTCGAACTGCCAACTGCGTTGTGCGCCGTTCTCTCGTGTCATCAGGCGTTCTCCGACGATATCGAACCAGAAAAGTTGTTGCCGTTCCGGATGCCACAAGGGCCCTTCGCCCAACTCGCAGGGGCGATCGTCGTAGACGAAACTCATCCGGCGGCCTCATCATAGGCGGCCACGATCCGCGCCGCTCGGTCTGCGACCTCAGAGACAGCCATCCCGGGTTTGAACAGCGCTGATCCGATGCCGAACCCGTCTGCGCTGGCTTTGATCCACTCACCGAAATTCTCGGGACCTGCTCCGCCGACGGCGTAGACCTTCGTGCCTATGGGTAACACCGCGCGCAAGGCGGACAGCCCTGCCGGACCAGCCAGCGCGCCGGGGAACAGTTTCAGCCCCGTTGCCCCGGCTTTGAGCGCCGCGAAGGCCTCGGTCGGGGTGAAGATTCCAGGCCAGCTTTCCAGACCCAGTTGATGGGTGTGTGAGATCACCTGCGCGTCGCAATTCGGCGACACGATCAGCTTACCGCCAACTCCGGCCACGGCATCGACCTGTTCGGTCGTCAGAACGGTGCCAGCGCCGATGAGGGCGTGGTCCCCAAATTCGCGGGCTATTAGGCCGATTGAGTCCAATGGATCAGGCGAATTCAGTGGCACTTCGATCTTGTCGATACCTGCGTCGATCAGGGCCTGTCCTGTGGCCGCAGCGTCAGAAGGGGTCAGGCCACGTAGAATGGCGATGATGGAACGGCTCATGCGGTTTGCCTTGCTAGTTTGCGGGCCTGCATCAGGCCGGTCAGGGTGCATTGCGTACTGTTTGCGGTTTCCACGAACGCACCCTGTTGTTTCAACGCTTTGGCGTAAATGTCGGACAGGTCATCGGCCCCGACGATCGCCAGTTGTTGACCCAGCCAATAGGGTCGGGTGGCCGCCAGTTCGGCACCGATCAGAAAGCCGGAAAGCTGCGCCTTGGCCACGCCGCCATCCTGTCCTTGAAGCAAGTCTGCCGCGCGCAGGCCAAACAGACGTGCAGCCAGTTGTTCCGGTTTGGAGAGGGCATCCGCCGCAGCCTCGGCAAAGGCGGCATCGTCCCAACCGTCGCTGACCGAGTGTTTCAGCACCGATTGTCCGCGCAGCAGATCGAACATTTCGCCGGTCATAAAGGTACGAAAGCTGACGACTTCGCTGGCGCTGACCTGTACCCATTTGGTGTGCGTGCCTGGCAGGCAGATCACCCCGTCCCAGTTCGGACGGCTAGACAGAAAACCTGAAATCTGGGTTTCTTCGCCGCGCATGACGTCTGGAGGCAACATCTGTTTCAATCCGGGCACCACAAAGGCCCGGATGCGAGGGTCCGTATCCGGAACCCGGAAAGGAGCGACTGGAGTGGGGTCGCAGGGAACCGCGGAGTATGGGGCCTCGACCCAACCCTGCCGGGCGCCGACCATGCCGCAGGCGACCACGTCAATCGGAGCCTCGCCCAGCCAACCCTCAATCAATTCGAACAGGGCACTTTCGAACTCATCCCGCTTTACGCGCGCCATGCCATTATCCGACTGAGCCTGGTCCAGCACCATGTCGCCCTGCATGGCCCATGCACGCAGATGAGACGTTCCCCAATCGACAGCAATCCATTCTGTATTCATGGCTCTACCCCGTTACGACGACGCCGCCATCAACGGCCACGCACTGACCGGTCATGGCCCGACTGGCTTGAGAGGCCAGAAACAATGTCGGCGCGATCATGTCTTCTGGTGTCAGGTGTTCTTTCAGGCATTGGCGGTCCAGATGGGCGGCTAAATCCGCGGGCGTGGCCCACATATCCAGCTGCTTCTGCGTCAGAACCCAGCCCGGAGCCAGCGCATTGACCCGGATGTTCTGCGGCCCCAATTCTCGGGCCAAGGACCGCGTCATGCCCGTAATCCCGGCATTCGAGGTGGTGTAGATTGGATAACCCGCATTGCCCATCATATAGCTGATCGAGCTGAAATTGACGATTGCCCCACCTTTGCCCTGCATCTGGCGCACGGCCTCCTGACAGGCGAAGTAATAGGCCTTGAGGTTCACCTCGATCATCCAATCCCAGAATTCGGTGGTGGTTTCTTCCAGCGAGTGGCGTTTGTCGTTGGCCGCGTTGTTGATCAGCACATTCAGCGGGCCATGCGCTTCGGCGGCCTTTTGCATGGTGGCGTGCAGTAACTCCGTATCCGTCATGTCGCCCTGCATGAACAAAGGCGCTCGACCGTGTTTGTCGCGCATTTCGTCGACAAACGCACTGGCGTCCGAACGTCCGATAAAGGCCACGTTGGCGCCCTGCGCCAGGAACCCGTCGGTTAGAGCCGCGCCAACACCGGAACCGCCGCCGGTAATATAGACCGAAGCGCCGTTGAGATCGTGAAAGGTGGCTGGTTGGTCCATCAGTGGCTCTCTCTGGTCACAAGGCGGGTGTCATTACCGACAAGGAAATCAAGGTCAGCGCCCTGATCGGCTTGCAGCACGTGGTCGACATAGAGTTTCGCATAGCCACGGGTGTAGTGCGGATCGTCCGGTTGCCACGCGGTGCGGCGGGCGTCCAGTTCCTTTTCATCCACCAGAAGCTCCAAAATTCCTTCGCTGGCCGATACACGGATACGGTCGCCGGTTTTGACCAAAGCCAGCGTGCCGCCTGCCTGAGCCTCGGGACTGACATGCAGGATAACGGTGCCAAACGCGGTGCCGGACATGCGGGCATCCGAGACACGGATCATGTCGCGCACGCCTTCTTTCACCAGTTTGGCTGGGATCGGCATGTTGCCGACCTCAGGCATGCCCGGATAGCCTTTGGGACCGCAGCCTTTGAGCACCAGAATTGTTTCAGGCGTGACTGGCAGATCGTCACGGTCGATATTGGCTTTCAGGTCTTCGATATTCTCGAAGACGTACGCTTCGGCTTCGGTTTCCAGCAGAGCGTCTGAGGCCGCTGAGGGTTTCACGATGGCTCCGTTAGGTGCGAGGTTGCCGCGCAGGACACGCAGGCCAGCGGCAGGTTTCACCGGATCGTCAAAAGGACGTATGACGTCGGTGTTGAAGCATTCGGCCCCTTCATAATGGGCCGAGATATCCTTGTTCAGCACCGTCTTGGCCGATCGCAGGAAGGGTTTGAGCTCGTTCAGAACCACCGGCACGCCACCCGCGTAACAAAAATCCTCCATCAGGTATTTGCCCGAGGGCATGCAGTTCACCAGAAGCGGGATTTCCGACCCGATTTCAAAGTCTTTCAACGTCAGGTCCACGCCAACGCGACCCGCGAGCGCTAAAAGGTGAACCACTGCGTTTGTCGATCCGCCTACGGCGGCATTGACGAGAATGGCGTTTTCGAGCGCTTCTTTGGTCAATATGTCCGAGGGTTTCAGGTCCTCGTCCACCATCTCGACAATCCGCTTGCCGGTCAAATGCGCCAGCGCCATGCGGCGGGCATCGACAGCGGGCAAAGCAGCGTTTGTAGGCAGGCTCATGCCCATCGCCTCGACCAACGAGGCCATGGTGGAGGCCGTACCCATTGTCATGCAGACGCCCGCGCTGCGGGACATGCCGGATTCGGCGTTCATGAAATCCTGCAATGTCATTTCTCCGGCGCGAACGGCCTCAGAGAACTTCCAGACATCGGTCCCCGACCCGATATCCTGCCCGCGATACTTGCCGTTGAGCATCGGTCCGGAACTGACCACGATGGAAGGCAGGTCGACCGAAGCCGCGCCCATCAACTGCCCCGGCGTGGTCTTGTCACAACCGCCAAGCAGGACGACGCCGTCGATGCCATAGGCGCGAATGGATTCCTCGACATCCATCGCCAATAGGTTGCGGAACAGCATGGCGGTGGGCTTCATCTGGGTCTCGCCCAGCGACATGACAGGGAACTCGACGGGGAAGCCTCCGGCCTCCCACACGCCCCGCTTTACCCCCTCGGCCAGATCGCGCAGGCCCGAGTTGCAAGGGGTGAGTTCCGACCATGTGTTGCAGATGCCAATAATGGGGCGTCCGTCAAAGGCGTGATCGGGAAAGCCTTGGTTCTTCATCCACGAGCGGTGAATGAACCCGTCCTTGTCGAGCTTTCCATACCAATGCTGTGAACGGCGTTTCTTGGTCATTCGCTGAGCCCTTTCAAGCGGCTTTGGCGGGCTGGCACCAGTCAGGCAACCAGTCTGAATGTGCGGTCAGAAGGTCTGTCACCAGATTGCGAATCTGGCGCAGGTCCAACTCGGCGGCGGTGTGCGGGTCCATCATGGCGGCGTGATAGATGTATTCCGGGTTCTGGTCGACCAGTGCCCGAACGGTCAGTTCCTGCACGTTAATTTGCGTCCGCATCAGCGCGACCAGTTGCGGCGGGATATTGGTGACGACCGAGGGCTGCACGCCGCTGCTGTCCACCAGACACGGCGTTTCCACCGCTGCGCCCAAGGGCAGTTGTGGAATCTGTCCGGTATTCGGCAGGTTGCCATAGGCCACATAGGGCGTGTCGGTGACGATGGCGTTCATCAGGTCGGCAGCAAATTCGTGGCTACGGGTGACTTCGATGTCGCGCCCATCTGTTAGAGTCTTGGCCTGCTGCTTCCAATTGGCGACCTGCTCCACGCAGCGCGTCGGGTATTCGTCAAGCGGGATGGAGAACTGCTCGACCAGATCCTCACGACCGTCTTTGATGAACCAAGGCACATATTCGGCCAGATGCTCGGAGCTTTCGGTGCAGAAATAGCCGAGATGATCCATCACTTCGTAACGGACTTTGTTGGGGCAGCGTGGCATCAACAGCGGGGCCTTGGGAATTTGGCCGCTGGCATAGCCTTGCCGCAGCGCAGGGTAGAGGTCGCGCCCCTGATGCTCCAGTTTCAGGAAAAAGGCGACGTGATTGACGCCGGCGACCTTGTAACGGAACTCATCCTTGGGCAGGTCGAGATCATGCGCCAGTTCCTCGACTGTGTTTTGGACCGAATGGCAGAGTCCCACATGTTTCAGCGTCGGGAATTGCTCAGATATGGCCCAGGTGTTGATCGCCATCGGGTTGACGTATTGCAGCAGGGTCGCGTTCGGACAGAGTTGCATCATGTCCCGTGCCACATCCCACAGGACCGGAACCGTGCGCAGACCGCGCATGATGCCTCCGACCCCCAGTGTGTCGGCAATGGTCTGGCGCAGGCCGTATTGCTTGGGGATTTCGAAATCGGTCACCGTGCAGGGTTCGTACCCTCCGACCTGAAAGGCGGTGATGACGAAATCGGCCTCGTCCAACGCCGCGCGGCGGTCGGTATGGGTCGAGACGGTCGCGCCCGTTCCAACCGAACGGATCATGGCACGGGCCACGGTTTCGCTTTCGGCCAGACGCTCGGCGTCGATATCCATCAACGCGAAATGGCTGTCGGCCAGAGCGGGGGTCAGCAGCGCGTCTCCCACGATGTTCTGCATGAAGATCGTGGAGCCCGCTCCGATAAAAGTGATCTTTGTCATTGAGGCAAACCTCTGGTTTGACGTTATTTTACGGCACCGAGGGTCAGGCCCGCGATGAAGTGTTTTTGCATGAGGAAGAACATGGCCACCGGCGGCAAGGCCGCGACGATCGAGCCAGCACTCATTAACTGATAGGCGGCCCTGAATTGGGCGTTGAAACTGGTGATCCCGGCCGTGACCGGCTGGCTTTCAGCGCCTTGGGTCAGGACCACGGCCCAGAAATAGTCGTTCCAGATGAAGGTGAAGATCAGAACGCTAAGCGCGGCGATGGCAGGCTTCATCAGGGGCAATACCACATACCAGAAGATGCGCCATTCGCTGATGCCCTCGACGCGGGCGGCCTCGATCAACTCAAAAGGCAGGGCACGGATGAAGTTGCGCATGAACAGCGTGCAGAACCCGGTCTGGAAGGCAATGTGGAACAGGACGAGGCCGGTTTTGGTGTTGTAGAGACCCAGTTGCAGGGTCAGGTCGCGCACCGGCACCATGAGGATCTGAAAAGGCACGAAGTTGCCCGCAACGAACATGAAGAAGATCCAGAGGTTCGAGCGGAATTTGTAGATACCGAGTGCAAAACCGGTCATGCAACTGAGCGCAACCGCTCCGATCACCGTGGGTATGGTGATCAGGAACGAGTTCAACAGATAGCGTGGCATGTCCGAATTGAAAAAGACCTGCCCGTAATTGAACGCGCCCTCAAAGCTGGACGGCATGCCCCAGTAGTTTGCGTTGGTGAAATCCGCCGCCGGTTTGACTGAGAAGAGCGCGACTGCCAGTAAGGGTCCGAGCCAAAGCAGCAAGGCCAGCGGCAACATGGCCTGATAGCTTATTTGCGCCGCGCGGGATTGTTTTTCGATGGGTTTGGGAAACATCTCAGTGCCCCCTTTCTTCGCGGTACATTGACCACAGGAAGTAGGCAATGAAGCAGAGCATGATGAGGAACAGGACAACCGCGATGGCGGCGCCGTATCCCATGCGGAAACCGTATTCGGACAGTGCGACCTCGAACATGTAATAGGCCAGCACGCGGGACGAGCCGAAAGGGCCGCCTTGGGTCATGATCGAGATCAGGTCAAAGCTGCGCAGTGCGCCGATGATGGTCACAACAAAGGCGATGAAGGTCGCGGGGCGCAGTTGAGGCAGGATGATATGCCACAGCATCCGTGCGCCTTTTGCACCGTCCAAACGCCCGGCCTCGATCTGTTCTGGGTCCACGGCGTTCAGGCCGGTCAGGTAGAGGATCATACAATATGCTGTCTGCGGCCAGAGACCGGCAAAAATGATGCCGTAAGTCACGAAGCGTTCGTCGCCTAGAACATTCAGCGGCCCGACGCCGAAAAGGCCGAGGAACTCGTTCAGCAGGCCGAAGGTCGGATCGTAGAACCAGGTGAACACGAGTCCTACGACCACCTGAGAGATCACAAACGGAAAGAAAAACAGCGACTTATAGAGGCGAATACCCCAGACCGTCTGGTTCAGGAATAGGGCTATGAACAGCCCGGCCGGGATTGCCAGTAGGTAGAGGACCAGCCAGATCAGGTTGTTTTTGAGCGAGATGTAAAACGCATCCCGGTCAACCCATTCCCAATAGAGGTCTTCGTAGTTTCTGAACCCGACATATTCGGCGGCCCCTAGCCCGTCCCATTCGTAGAGAGAGAGGTTGAAGGACTGGAACACCGGGATGATCACATAGACCATGAAGAACAGCAGGCCGGGGGCCAGAAACAGCCAGGGCGCGATGCGCTGTTGGTTGCGGTGGAACCAGCTTTCCTGTTCAGGGACTTCAGAGAGGTCGAGGGCGGACATGAGCTAACTCGGTGTTTAGGTCAAAGGAGTAAGTCGGGTTGGCACCCGCCTTACGCAGGCTTGAGGTGCAGGCCGGGCGTTGCCCGGCCTGACCAATTTAGTTTTCGTAAATGCGACCTCGAGCACGTTCCAGCTTGGCCAGGATACGGTCGACATTGCCTGGTTTGACCATGAACTCTTGGAAACCTTCCATCGACACTTTGGCCATCTCTGCGGGCGCATCACGGTCCCAGAATTGAGCGACGCCGCCGGGGCTGTTCGTCGACAACATCTCAAAGCCTTGCTGCAGGAATTTGTCGTCATCGACCGATGCTTTGGCATTGACCGGAAGCTGGCCGAGATTGGCACCGTTGTTGATTTCGGTTTGTTCCTCGGGCGAGGCCATGAACCGCAGGAACTCGCGCGCAGCTTCTTTGTTTGAGGCATTTGCCGGGATGTGGAATGTATCGGTCGGTGCGTCCTCGGCCAATTCCACATCAGGATTGATCGAAACGAACTGGTAGAAGTCCAACTGGTCATCGGTCAGCCCCGCTTCGCGCAGCGGAGCGACCGCGAAGTTACCCATTAGGTAGGCAGCGGCCTCGCCATTGACCATGAAGGGCAGGGCCTCCTGCCAGCTATAGGTCTGGTGGTTGTCGATGAATGCGCCCATGTCAATCAGCTGTTTCCAGTTGGCGAAGGTTTGCTTGACCCGATCATCCTCCCAGCTGATCTCACCGTTGGCGAGCTGGTTGTGGAACTCGAACCCGTTTGTGCGCATGTTCAGGTAGTCGAACCAGCCACCGGCGGTCCACAGGAACTTGGTGCCGATGGTGTAGCAGGCGCGACCGGAATCAACGATCTTCTGGCAGTTGACGAGCTCTTCTTCCCAAGTGGTCGGCTCGCTCAGGCCCAACTCATCAAAGATGTCTTTGCGGTAGTAAACGCCCCACTGGTAGTAAGTATAAGGAACACCCCACTGCTTGCCGTCGATAGTCATCGCGCCTTTGGTGGAGGCTAGGTTCTCGGCAATCTCGGGTTCGGCCCACAGGTCAGACACGTCTTCGAACAGGCCAGCTTCGACGTAAGGCTTCATGCGGTTAGCTGCATACCATGTGGCCACGTCCGGTGTATCCGCTGTCAGGAAATTGCGGATCTGAGTCTTATAGGCTTCGCGGTCGATCACGGTGGTCTCGATTTCCAACCCCGGATGCTGTGCAGCGAATCGCTCGATCATCGCTTCCATCGTCGCGCGCGGCGCCGGGTTCGATGTGTCGAGGAAGATTCGCAGCTCTCCAGTCATTTCGGCCGCAACCGGTGCGGCAAGTGCGACACTGGCTGCCAGCGCTGCGGCAGTGCGCTTGAACATGGAATGCATGGTTTCCTCCCTTAGCTTCCATTAGAGTTCCAAATAGTGGAACATAGTTTTATATATTGAAAACTACACATCATGTCGGTTAGTCTTGTCAAGACCCTCCTGTCGGGAGCAGGGGGTGAACGGAGGAGATAGAGCACTCGTGGCAGGTGACGGAACGATAGGAAAAGCATGTGACGTGCTGGATCAGGTGGCCGCGTTTCAGCGACCGGTTCGATTCGCGGAACTGTTGGAGAGCAGCGACTTTCCCAAAGCGACGCTGTACCGGTTTTTGCAGACGCTGACCAATCAAGGCATGTTGTCGTACGACCCCGAGCGGCAGACATATACGCCGGGCCTGCGCCTGGTAAGACTGGCGCACGCGGCGTGGACTCAAAGCTCTCTGGCCCCAATTGCGCGGCCGTTTCTAGATGCGCTGAGCACAGAAACCGGCGAGACGGTGCATCTGGCGCAACTCGATTCCAGCCAGGTTCTGTATGTCGACAAGCGCAACGCCGCCCAGCCGGTTGAGATGTATTCGCAGGCGGGAAAAGTCGGCCCAGCCTACTGTACCGGTGTCGGCAAGGCGATGATGGCATTTTTGGATGAGGCTGCTTTGGACCGCGCCGTGTCGCAGCAAAGCTACCACCGGTTCACGGATAAAACTTTGACGTCCGAGACGGCCTTGCGCGCCGATCTCGAACTAATTCGCGGTCGCGGCTATGCCATCGACGATGAAGAGCATGAACCGGGCATTATCTGTGTAGCCTGTCCGATTCTGACGTCGGGCGGGCGGATGCTGGGGGCGATTTCCGTGACCGGATCGACCGAGCGAATGAACTTCAAACAGTTGGAAACCTGGGTTCCCCGTGTTCGCCGTGTGGCCGAGCAGATCGGAGCCGAAGCACAGGCTTGGCGGTTCCCCGAAACCCGCCCGAACGCCGACAAAGACAGGATACAAGCGACATGACGGGTGTGACTCTGAACCAGGCGATCAAGCGGTATGGCGAGACGCAGGTAATTCACGGGATTGATCTCGAAATCGAAGATGGTGAGTTCTGCGTGTTTGTTGGGCCTTCGGGCTGCGGCAAGTCGACCTTGCTGCGGATGATCGCTGGGCTTGAGGAGACCACCGAGGGGCAAATCCATATCGGCGCGCGTGACGTGACTCATATGGACCCGGCAAAACGCGGCGTTGCGATGGTGTTCCAGACCTATGCTCTGTACCCGCATATGACCGTGGCCGAGAATATGGGCTTTGGTCTGCGCATGAACGGTGTCGCCAAATCAGAGATTGATCAGAAGGTTCAGCAGGCTTCAAACATCCTGAAGCTGGACCAATACCTCAAGCGCAAGCCCAAGGCCCTGTCCGGCGGTCAGCGTCAGCGGGTGGCCATTGGCCGCGCCATTGTGCGGGGGCCGGAAGTATTTCTGTTTGATGAGCCTTTGTCCAACCTCGATGCCGAGTTGCGAGTTGAGATGCGGGTCGAAATCGCCCGGCTGCACAATGAGATCGGTGCGACGATGATCTATGTGACCCATGATCAAGTCGAGGCGATGACCATGGCCGACAAGATTGTTGTGCTGCGCGATGGTCGGATCGAGCAGGTTGGCGCACCGATGGACTTGTACCGCGACCCGGACAACCGCTTTGTGGCGGGGTTCATCGGCTCTCCGGCGATGAACTTTCTGGAGTGTGACTATACCGAAGGTAAAGTCTCGCACCCAGCGCTCAACGCTCCGTTAGAGATGGCGGTAAAGGTACCAGCGGGCATGAATCGGGTTACCCTGGGCATCCGCCCCGAACATATAGAGATTGACCGCACGGGCGACACTTGCACCGTTGATCTGACCGAGGCGCTTGGCGGTGTGAGCTATTCTTATCTGCTGACGCCGAATGGTGACAAATTGATCGTAGAAGAGCGAGACGATCAGCGCAGCAAGCAAGGAGAGCGGATCGGAATCGTGGCCCGGCCAGACCGTGCTATGCTGTTTGATCCTGAGACTGGGCAGCGGTTTCGATAACTGTTGAGTCCTGACTAAGATCGAACGCGCCGGGTCAATGAAACGGCGCGTTTTTTGTTGGCGGCAAAAATTCTGGATTTTGTATCCAATATCCGTTATGGCGAGTCGAACTGGCGCAACCCGCGCGCTTTCAAGCTACATTCAGGAAGGAAAGCTCTGATGTCGACCAACGTTTTCACCGGCACCATGCCTGCGCTCATGACCCCTTGTAAGGATGATCGCACACCAGATTTCGACGCGCTGGTGCGCAAGGGAAAACAGATGATCGACGCGGGTATGTCGGCAGTGGTCTATTGCGGTTCGATGGGGGACTGGCCGTTGCTGACCGACGAGCAGCGGATGGAAGGTGTCGAGCGTTTGACAGCAGCAGGGCTGCCGGTTGTTGTCGGCACTGGCGCCATCAACACCAAATCCGCTGTTGCCCATGCGGCCCATGCGCAGAAAGTGGGTGCCGTGGGCTTGATGGTCATCCCGCGCGTTCTGTCACGCGGCAGTTCTCCGACCGCGCAAAAAAACCACTTCAAGGCGATCCTGTCCGCCGCCCCGGATGTACCCGCTATCATCTACAACAGCCCTTATTATGGTTTTGCCACCCGCGCCGATTTGTTCTTTGCCCTGCGCGCAGAACATCCGAACCTGATCGGTTTCAAGGAATTCGGCGGCAAGGACGATCTGCGCTATGCAGCGGAGAACATCACCTGTCAGGATGATCAGGTAACACTAATGGTGGGCGTCGATACCGAGGTTTACCACGGTTTCGTAAATTGCGGCGCGACGGGCTCGATCACCGGCATCGGCACCGCTTTGCCGCGCGAGGCTCTGTTGCTGGCGTCGCTATCCAAGAAAGCCGCACAGGGGAACGCCGAGGCGCGCCAACGGGCGCAAGAACTGACCGAAGCGATCCAGGTGCTTTCCAGCTTTGACGAAGGGCCGGATCTGGTGCTGTACTACAAGCATCTGCTGGTGTTGAACGGGGAGCAGGAATACCGTCTGCACTTCAATGAAACCGATGAACTGACCGACGCGCAGCGCAACTATTGCGAACAGCAATACGACCTGTTCCGCACCTGGTTCGCCGATTGGTCAAAACAGGGTGGAGTGATCGCTGAATGCATGTGATCGACAGTCATACCGGGGGTGAGCCGACGCGGGTCATCCTCGACGGCGCACCTGATCTGGGAACCGGTCCTCTGGCTGAGCGCGCCCACAGGCTGGCGAACGAACACGAGACGTTCTACAGATCCATCATGCTGGAACCACGCGGTCAGCCTGCCATGGTCGGCGCGCTGCTGGTCGAGCCGGTTGATCCGTCTTGCGTGACCGGAGTTATCTATTTTGACGTGGACGCTGTGCTGGGCATGTGCGGGCATGGCACCATCGGTCTGACCGTCACGCTGGCGCATCTGGGCCGGATTGGTGTTGGAACTCATAGGATCGAAACACCTGCGGGCGTGGTGACCGTCGAGTTGCACGACACCAACTCCGTTACAGTCACAAATATCGAAAGCCGCCGGTTCCATAGCGATGTAACGCTTAACGTTCCGGGGTATGGAGCAGTGACGGGCGACGTCGCTTACGGTGGCAACTGGTTCTTCATCGTCGACCCCAGCCCGATCCCGGTAGAGTCCGCCAATATCCGGCAGCTTACCGATATGACGGTTGCGATCCGCGAGGCCTCAATTGCGCAAGGCGTCGGGGGTGAGCGGGGCGAGCCGATCGACCACGTGATCTTTCAGGGAGACCCTCCCGCCCCGGAGGTTCACAGCAGAAACTTTGTGCTGTGTCCTGATGACAATTATGATCGTTCACCCTGTGGCACGGGCAGTTCGGCGCGGCTGGCCTGTCTGGCAGCTGATGGACGGCTGGCTCCGGGCGAAACGATCGTGCAGCACAGCATCATCGGAAGCGCCTATCGCCTGTCCTATCAGCCGGGTCCAAACGGGGGCGTAATCCCCTCAATCACCGGGCAGGCTCATATCATGGCCGAGGCGACGCTGATCTTTGATCCGAACGATCCCTTCAGAAGGGGCATCGAATTATGACAATGCAGGTCTGTGTGATCGGTGCCGGGGTGATCGGCATCACAACGGCGCTGGAACTGCAGCGTCGCGGCCATTCTGTTCTGGTTCTGGACCGCGAGGGTGTCGCGGCGCAGGCCTCGGCTGGCAACGCCGGGGCGTTTGCGTTCGCCGAGGTTGAACCCTTGGCCACCCCCGGCATCATGCGGAAGGCACCAAAATGGTTGCTGGATCCGCTGGGTCCCCTGTCCATACCGCCCGCCTATGCGCTGAAGATTGCCCCGTGGATGTTCCGGTTCTGGCAAGCGAGCCGCCCGGGACCGTATAGGGACCACCTGCTCGCCCAAGCCAGCCTTATGGAGCATTCTGCTGCCGCTCTGACCCGGCTGATCGCTGATGTCGATGGTGAGCCGATGATGCAGCGTGACGGGCAAATGCAGTTGTATGAAAGCGAAGCAGAGTACCGTGCCAACCTGCCTGCATGGGAGGTGCGGCGTGAGCACGGGATTGACTTTGAGTTGCTGGAAAGCCGAGAGGCGATTGCCGAGAAACAACCTGGTCTCAGCCCCCGTTTCACTCATGGTGGGTTCACACCTGGCTGGATGAATACCGTTGATCCGAAAAAATGGGTTGAACATCTGGCGCGTATCTTCCGAGAGAGGGGTGGTCGGATTGAATTTCAGGACATCCGAGCACTGACCCCGCTGGAAGGCGGGGTGAGGGTCACTCGGGTGGACGGTGAAATCGAGGCTGCGAAAGTGATTGTTTGCGCGGGTGCGTGGTCGCATCACCTTGCCCGTACAGTCGGTGACAGTATCCCGCTTGAAACCGAACGTGGATACAATACGACGCTGCCTGAAGGTGCGTTTGATCTGCGTATGCATCTGACGTTCTCAGGCCATGGGTTTGTTGCCACCCGGATCAATGGCGGCGTACGGATCGGTGGAGCTGTTGAACTGGGCGGGCTGGATCTGCCCCCGAATTTCAAAAGAGCCGACACGTTGCTGAACAAAGCCGTGCAATTCCTGCCCGGGTTGAACACGCTAGGAGGTACGCAATGGATGGGGTTCCGTCCGTCTCTGCCCGACAGCCTGCCAGTGATCGGCGCTTCGCCAAACGCCCCGAACGTGGTTTACGCATTCGGTCACGGGCATTTGGGGTTGACCCAATCAGCAGGGACAGCAGAACTGATCGGCACCTTGGTCGATGGGCAGCCTACTCAAATATCTCTGACCCCGTTCTCAGCCGCCCGGTTTTAAGGACACGACATGCGCAGCACCAAAACCATCCACGTCATTTCCGCTCATGCAGAAGGTGAAGTCGGCGACGTTATCGTCGGGGGTGTGCAGCCGCCGACCGGAGATACCATCTGGGAACAGCGCGCGTTCATCGCGCAAGATCAGACCTTGCGCAACTTCGTCCTTAATGAACCCCGTGGCGGCGTGTTCCGCCACGTGAACCTGTTGGTTCCACCTAAACACCCGGAGGCAGACGCAGCCTTTATCATCATGGAGCCCGAAGACACGCCACCCATGTCTGGCTCAAACTCGATTTGCGTTTCCACGGTGTTGCTGGATAGCGGGATCATTCCGATGCAGGAGCCAGAAACCCGGTTGACGCTCGAGGCCCCGGGTGGGTTGGTGCGTGTCCGAGCCGGATGCAAGAATGGCAAGGCTGAGCGTATCTATGTGCAAAACCTGCCCAGCTTTGCCGACAAGATCGCGGTTCCCCTGGAGGTTCAGGGCTTGGGGGCCATAACCGTAGATACAGCTTATGGCGGTGACAGTTTTGTTGTGGTCGATGCCTCCGCGCTGGGGTTCAATATTGTTGAGGATGAAGCTCGAGACATCGCGCGCATGGGCGTGGCGATCACAAACGCGGCCAATGAACAGCTTGGCTTTACCCATCCCCAGAACTCCGATTGGAACCATATCTCGTTCTGTGCCTTTTGCGGGCCGCTTGAGAAAACCGCAACCGGCCTGACCGGTAAATCCGCCGTCGCTATCCAGCCCGGCAAGGTCGACCGGTCCCCCACCGGTACCGCGGTGTCTGCACGCATGGCGCTGATGGCGGCGAAGGGCCAGATGACAGTTGGGCAAACCTTCGAGGCGATCTCGATCATCGGCTCGCGCTTTACCGGCCGGATTGTCGAGCGAACCCATGTAGGTGATCGTGTCGCCATAATCCCCGAGATCAGCGGCCGCGGTTGGATCACCGGTACCCATCAACACATGCTTGACCCGGACGACCCTTGGCCGGGCGGGTACAAACTTAGTGACACGTGGGGTGTTTGACTGGGTTTGCGTATGAATGCTGGGGATTTTCCCCGTATTTGCTCAGCCGTGTCAATTTGCGCCCCCACTAGACGATTGATCCCAAGGCCAACCTGATTTAAGGGAGGCCCTGTCAAATCAGAGTCACCATTGGGGCGGTAGGATACCCGCGCCTCATTTCGCGCCACGCATAAGTGGCACACTCTTGGATCGCACGCCCCGAAAGGCTTAAAAAAGGTAAAAGAATATGGCAGAAAAATCGAACTTCGATATATTGTATACCATTGTAGACGAAGCGCCTGAACTGGCCAGCGCCTCGTTCCTGCCCATCATTCGCAAGTTCGCCTCGGCGGCGGGTGTCAGCGTTGGAACCAAGGATATTTCGCTGGCGGGCCGTATTCTCGCGACCTTCCCCGAGAACCTGACAGACGAACAGCGCATCACCGATGATCTGGCCGCACTGGGTGAACTGGTGAAAACGCCCGAAGCCAACGTCATCAAACTGCCGAACATCTCGGCCTCGGTCCCGCAGCTGGTGGCTGCAATCGAAGAACTGCAATCGCAGGGTTACAACATTCCGAATTACCCTGAAGAGCCTTCGACCGACGAAGAAAAGGCGATCCGCGCACGCTATGACTCCATCAAGGGTTCTGCAGTGAACCCGGTTCTGCGTGAGGGTAACAGTGATCGTCGCGCGGCGCGGGCCGTGAAAAACTATGCCCAGAAAAACCCGCATTCGATGGGGGAATGGGTTTCGACAAGCCAGACTAAAGTCTCGTCGATGTCGGATAATGACTTCTACGCAAATGAAAAATCGGCGACTATCACTGCGGCTCAGGCCGGTGATGCGAAAATCGAATTCGTTGGTAAAGACGGTGGCGTGACCGTTCTGAAAGACGGATGGTCACTGGACGAAGGCACCGTGGCTGACGCGACCTTTATGTCTGTTAAAGCCCTGTCTTCATTCCTGGCCGAGGCCATCGAAGACACCAAAAGAGACGGCACCATGTTCTCGCTTCACCTGAAAGCGACCATGATGAAAGTGTCGGACCCGATCATCTTTGGCTACGCTGTCAAAGCCTGGCTGGCCCCGGTGTTCGAGAAATTCGGTGCAGAACTGGACGCGCTGGGTGTAAACCCGAACTCGGGTCTGGGTGACTTGCTGGAGCGCGTGAAGAACAATGCCGAGATCGTGGCAGCCATCGATGCGCTGAAAGGCGACCGTCCGTCGATGTATATGGTCGACAGCGACAAGGGTATCACCAACCTGCACGTACCGTCGGACGTGATCATCGACGCCTCGATGCCCGCCGTGATCCGCGCTGGCGGTAAAGGCTGGGATGAGACCGGCGCCAAGGGCGACTCGAACTGTGTGATCCCCGATCGTTGCTATGCCGGTGTCTATGACGAGACCATCAACTTCTTCAAAGCCAACGGCGCGCTGAACCCGGCCACTGCCGGTGCTGTCGCCAATGTCGGCCTGATGGCCCAGAAGGCCGAGGAATACGGCTCGCACCCGACCACGTTCCAGGCACCTGCTGACGGCACGATCCGCATCGTACTGGCAAATGGTGAAACGCTGCATAGCCATGATGTAGAGAAAGACGACATCTGGCGGTCCTGTACTGTGAAGAAGGCTCCGATCGAGAATTGGATTCAACTGGCTCTTGACCGTCAGCGTCTGACCGGGTCCGAGGCTATCTTCTGGCTGGACGCCAACCGGGCCCATGATGCCGAGCTGATCCAATACGTTAAACCCGCGCTCGAGGCCGCTGGCGTGGCCGACAAGTTCCAAATCCTGGCGCCGCGTGAGGCAACCCTCCAAACCCTGAAAACGATCACCGCAGGTAACGACTCGATTGCAATCACCGGTAACGTGCTGCGGGATTACCTGACCGACCTGTTCCCCATCTTGGAATTGGGCACATCGGCCAAGATGCTGTCCATCGTCAAGCTGATGAATGGCGGCGGTCTGTTCGAAACCGGCGCGGGTGGTTCGGCTCCGAAACACGTGCAGCAACTGGTTGAGGAAAACCACCTGCGTTGGGACTCGATGGGTGAGTTCTGCGCGCTGGGTGAATCCCTGAACTTCCTGGCCGACAGCAAAGGCAACGCCAAAGCAGGCGTTCTGGGTGCCGCGGCCGAGGCAGCAACGCAGGGCATTCTGGACAATAATAAGTCACCCAGCCGCAAAGTGGGCCAGCCCGACAACCGCGACAGCCACTACTGGTTCGCACGCTACTGGGCCGAAGCTCTGGCCGCTCAATCCGACGATGCTGAACTGGCGGCTGAATTTGCACCGGTCGCTAAAGAACTGGCTGAGAAGGAAGAACAGATCCTTGGTGAGTTGGCTGCTGCACAAGGCGCGCCTGCGGATCTGGGTGGGTACTATCACACCGATCCTGCCAAGGCCTCTGCAGTGATGCGCCCCAGCGCAACGCTGAACGCGATCATCGACTAACAGTCCAAAGCCACGCCGTCTGGCGTGGCTTTTCACCTCAAAACCTCGTTCCAAACAGAAAAAGGGGCCGACCCCCAAAGTCGACCCCTTTTTGAGTGAGTGGGGAGGCAATGCCTCTCCGGTAAAGTTAGTTGCAGAATATCAGCTTCAACTTTTGAGGGTATTAGGGTTTTCCCGTAGTCTGTTCCTTTGATCCCACGGAAACAGATGGTTCTGACCAGTTATCGGTGTAGGTGAAGCAATAGAAAAGGGCCGGTCCAAGGACCGGCCCTAACTTCTTCAGGTGAACCAAAAGATCAGTTCGACGCGGCCATCAGCTTCTCGTTGTGCTCACGCAGGGTGTCCGAAACGATAGCGTACCATTCGCCGGATTCACGCATCTCATTCAGACCCTTGTTCAGCATTGCCAGGTACTGTTTGCCAAACGGGTTGCTGCGGTGGCTGATGAAACGCAGGGACGAAAGCGAGGTCACAAACGGATTCTCTACCAGATCGTTGGAGGTCAGACCCATTTCTACCATTGTGTCCGAGAACAGCTGAACTTCGAAAGTTGCAACGTCTGCGGTGCCAGTCAGAACGGCATCCAGACATTCGCGCGCGGTGATCGGCTGCATCAGTGTCATGGTGTCGCCGTTGTGCAGGCCTTCCTGCTCGAGGTCGTGGATGAACCAGCCATCCATACGGCAGATTGTTGCACCTTCCAGCTGAGAGAACGCGGTGGCGTTTGCGTAATCGCTTTCCGGAAGGGTGTAGAAGCCGACCACGATGTCATAAACCGGTACGGAGGAATCGAACTGGGTGCAGCGCACTTCGGTTTCCCACGACCATTCGTAGGTGCGGTTGGTGCAATCCGGCATGTTCCACGCCATCGACACGTCAAACGCGCCCAGTGGCAGCAGCGTTTCCAGGTGTGAGTTCCAGTCGTCCACGAAGCTGACCGAGTAGTCGCGCGCATTACCGCCACGCTGCAGCGCGGTAGTGCCTAGACGGGTGATCGCGCCGCCGCCATTCAGCGATTCATCCGCGAAAGGAGCCCAGCCGTTGCCGGTGACCAATTTGATCGGCGGCTGATAGACGCTGGAACGTTTGACGCTGGCAGCCCGTGCTTCTTCGGCCGCGATGATTTCCTGCGCGGACTGACCGTTCGGAAGGCTGCCGTCGGCACAGGGCAGGGCCAGAACCAAACCCGGCGCCAGATCGTTCGGGTTGGTGATGACGTTGCGGTTGGCGTTGAAGATCGGCTGATAGTTCGAGGTGCCGTAGGCTGCGATTGCGATGGTGGCCATCGTGTCGCCGTCCTCGACGGTGTAGTTGGTACAGGCTTCTTGTGCGGCAGCGGCGCCAGCGCTCAGGGCGGTGACGGCGGTGGCCGACAGCACGACTTTCTTCAGGTTGAATTCAAACATGTCCACTTCCTCCAGACTTTTTAGTTGTCAGGCCTGCTCGGGCCTTAGCCATTTTCCATTTGGTGACGCAGGGCGGCCGACACGATGTCACGCCATTCGCCAGATTGCTGCATGATCGCCAGACCCTGGTTGAGCGTCTCAAGGATCGCTTCCCCATCCGGATTATCTTTGTGAGTCATGACGTTAAGCGACTTGATTGCCGCCAGGTTGGGGTTTTCTATAATGCGGTGCTCGTAGCCCAGACGACCGATCGCTTCGACGGCCAGATGGGCTTCGATGGCGACGATATCGGTGGTACCTTCCATCAGTGCGTGGAAGCAGTCATCCGGCGAAACCGGGCGCATCAGCTCGATTGCGGGTTCATAAAGGCCAACCGCATCCATATGTGACAGCGACCAGCCCTCGGGGCGGCAGATCGTTGTTCCTGCGAAATCGGCATAGGTCAGCGTTTGCTCATAGCCGGACCCATCGCGGGCAAAGAAGGTGTCCACGACCTCGTAGAACGGGTTCGAGAAATTATAGGTCTCGCAGCGTGCGCGGTCTTTTTCGGACAGCGCTTCAGCCTCTTCGCAGTTTGGACGGGACCAGGGGAAGGTTGCGTCAAACGCCAGCGTTGGCATCAGCAGGTCCAGATGCGAGGACCAGTCGTTGACGAACTGAATCTTATAGGCTTGTTCCGGCGCGGCCCGCAGCATCGCGGTTTCCACCAGGTTGGTGTACAGACCGCGATGGGGCAGGGTCTCATCCGTAAAGGGAGCGTAGTTGCCACCGGTGATCAGCAGCAGCTGACGGTCGCGTATTTCCGGACGCTCGCCTTCATCCGCGTTACGGATTAGTGCAGCACCTTCGGCACGGGCCGCTTCGATTTGCTCGCGAGCGGCGGCTTTGGCTGCAATCACAGCTTCTTCACTGGCCTTTTTAGCTTCGGCTTCAGCTTCGGCGACCCGAGCCTCTGCATCGGCGATGGCTTTGGCGGCGCGCTTCTCGGCGGCTTTGACCAGTTCCGCAGCTATTTCAGCGGCCATGGCTTCGGCTTCGGATTGCGGAACAGCCGGAGCTCGTCCAACATCTTCCAGGCAGGGCAGGGTCAGCACGTCGCCAACGCGGATAATATTAGGGTTATTGCCAATCACATCCCGGTTGGCGTCAAAGATGATACGGAAGTCCTCGGTCGAATAGACTTCAATCGTCAATTCCCGAAGGCTGTCGCCGCGCTGGATTTCGTAGGTAGAGCAAGCTTCTTGCGCAGAGGCTGCTCCGGCCGCGGCAGCAAGTGCCAGGCTGGATATGAACAGATGTGGTCTCATGGGTCCTGTATTCTTGCCTTGGTTAATTTTTAGTAAGCTTCACAACGCCTATTGAAACGTTGTCCTGATCTGGGTCTCCCTTGGCCTGAAGGGCCCGCCAAAGCGCATCCGCGATATCCTGCGCCCAGGCGTGGGCATTGGCATGCAGAATGGCCTGAATTTCTGCGTCGTTGAGGTATTGCAGCCCATCGCTGCCCAGGATCAACACGTCGGATGCGGTCAACATCAGTGGCTCTTCGGGGCAGTCTACCTTGGGAATCGCGCCGCCCATGATTACCGATGTCAGTTGATTGCGGTCGGGATGAACTCGCGCTTCGGCCTCGGTGAGGGTACCTGCGACTACCTGCGCGTCAAGGACAGGCGCCATGGAGTGATCTTCGTTGATCTGACGCAATATCCCGTCGCGGTACAGGTACAAGGGGCTGTCGCCGATCGAAATCCAAAAAACGCGATTGTCCTGCAACAGCACGCCCAACAGGGTCGATCCCATGTTGAAGCCTGCGCCCCGTTCTTCGCTATGGTTGGCGATATTTGCGTTGGCCTGCATGGCTGCCAGCGGCAGCGCGTCGATCAAAGCGGCTTCGGTCGGTGCACTCCCTTCCAGTTCAGCATCCAGAGCATCGCGCCAAGAGGAGATGACCAGTTCTGAGGCCACTTCACCAGCCGCATGCCCACCCATTCCGTCAGCAACAACGACATAGCCGGAGTTGGTGGTATCGAACATCCGGGCTGCGACCGCGTCTTCTTGCGTGTCCCGCTGACCCTGATCCAGGATCAGCGCAATATCATATGCCGGTTGCGCCAGCATTTATCAGGCATCCCGCCAGTCAAAGCCGTCGTCACAGAGGGCGGCAAAACGGATCGAGGTCTCGCTGATCCGGATCAGGTCGCCGCTGTTCAGTGCCACGGTGCTCAGTACTGGCTTTCCGTTCAGGCGCACAAGATTGGCTTTACCACCATGACCCAGATAGCATTTGCGATCTTCGGGGTCATAGGCGATCACCGCATGGTTGCTGCGCGAGATGCCAGTGTCGCCAAAGTCCAGCTGAATGGCTTGATCGTCATTGCGACCAATCTGCATCAGACCTTCGGTCAGGGTGATGCAGGACCCACGGCCTGGTCCGGCGGTTACAACCAGCCAGCCAACGGGGAAAGTTTCTTGCGCAGCCTCAGTTTTTGTGACCGGGTCAGAGCTTTCGATCAGATCTTGAGCATGGGTGTCAGCGCGCTCAAAGCCGAGGAAAGTGGTTTTGACGCGACCGCGACGGTCCGCAGGTGCAGGAGCTGGCGCCGGGCTCTGTACTTCCGGCTGCATTTCGGCAACAGGGTCAGCCTGTGCTGTGGGCTCGGATTGCTTGGGTTCCACCGTCTCTACGACGACCTCAACGACAGGGTCCACCTTAGGCTCTTCAACCTGTGGCGCATCCACTGCGACAGGCGTTTCTTCGGTGGCCACATGCAGTGTTACAACCGGTTCTTCAGGTTCGGGCTGTGCTTCTGGGGCCTCAAAAATATTGTCCTCTGCCTCGGTGACGACCTCTGTCATCACGAATTCGTCTTCAGCTTCGGCCTCTTCCTTGCCCTCAGAGAATTCGGGCATCGTTTCTTCGGGGATCAGCTCGTCAGTGTCTTCATAGGTTTCCGACGACATGTTTCCACCGGCCAGCGCGTTGCGTAGCGCGTTGAAGTCCGCAATCGGCTGAGGTTTCTCGTCAGCAGGTGCTGCAGCCTCTTCTACCGCGGCTTCGGTTTCATCTTCTTTGGCTTTGCCGGCACCTTCGAGAAGCCGGCTGAGAGGGCTTTTATATTTGAACATGGTGTCGACACCTTTGCTTTCTGACACAGGGCTTGTCGTCCCGTGGGGCTGCTGTTCGCCTCTGCGCGCAACGGCACAACGGCACTTAAGTTCTGGAAACCAAAACATCTTTTCTACCGCAACGGGCCGGTCCCCGTCAGGGTGGCGGGTTTCCGGGCGCCACCCTCAGCTTTCTCCAAGCGGTAGAACACTTACGAACCGGTCAGATTACTCCTGCACTAGCTGCATCACTGCATCCGTTTCGGCGCCGTTGCGTAAAACGGTTAGACGGGCCTGAGGCTGATTGTCTGCGACCAGCGCGTCCAGCATTGTGTCCAGACTATTCTGGCCGTCTATGGAGGTTCCTGTTTGTGACTCAGAGAGCAGAACATCGCCCCTCTGCAGGCCGCTTGCGGCATCGACCGGAACAGTGGTCACAACAGTTGCCCACCCTTGACCGTCCTCGTTACGCACAGAAAATCCGTAGCCGTTTTCCAGTCCGACCACGCGGATGGCAGGCAGGGCCAGCAACCCGTTTTGTGCCAGTGTCTTACCCAGTGGGCGATAACGTGCGGTCACGCGGATGAACCCGTCGGGGTCTACGGACAGATCGTCCAGAACCTGTGCGGCAAAACTGGTGTTGGCGCGAACAGGTTCACCGTTCAACGTATAGATCGCCGCGCCGCGCTTTACCCAATCTCCGATCACCGACATATCTTGGTTCGGATCAACGCCTGTGACGGCAATGATGCTGCCGGTCGAGGCACGTCTCCGCGACGTTTGGAACGGAATTTCGACATCCCAATGCGAGAACGCCACTTGCGCTTCAGCAGGGTTTCCCAGTGTGACCGGGGCCGGTGCGGCTGTCTGGGCTTGAGCCTCTTCTGTGACAACCGTCTCGGCCTTCACCTGCTCGACAGGTGCCGGAGTGGAGTTTGCGTTTGCTTGTGCCGGTTCGTCCTGCGCCGGAGTTGACGCAGCCTGTGCTGGTGCGGGATCAATTTGTTCCTGCGTCAGCTCGGTTTCAGCGACCTTCGTGGCAGGTACGGCTGTGTCTTCCGAGGTTTGCGTGGCTGCAGGTTCAATCTCAGCGACAATCTCTGGTTCCGGCGCATTGGTATCTCCGGACATCATGAAGTAACCGCCAGCAGCCAGACCAGCAACAACAGCGACTGCGCCCGCAATCAGCTTCCCGTTGCCACCCGAACCGCTTTTCACCACGGTGTCCACGGCGACCGCCGCTTCCTCGTTCGGGGTGAACTTGGCAAGCTCGTCATCTTTTTTGTCTTCGTTGCCCAGTGCAAGGTCGGCGTTGCCAGCCAAAAGGGCAGTGACCACTGCTTCGGCATTCTCGCTTTCGGCTTTGATCCGGGCTTTCTCGGCCTCTGCATCCTTACGGTCCATCGCGACGATGACCGAGACCGGGCGATAGTCGAACGTGTCGAACATGACGTCCGGGCCGCGGAACATGCGCAACCAGTCCAGAGCGGTTTGCAGACGGTCGGTGGCGTGCACTTCCATCGCCTTGTCGATCGCCTCCAGGAAGCCGTCGGGATATCCATTGAACCGCCCAACCAGTGGAGTGTAAGGGTCTTGCTGACTGTTGTTAAAAGCGTTCAAGCGGGTTTGGCCATCAATCGGACGTTCGCCACTGATCGCATGGTACAAGGTGGCCGCCAGTACATAGAGGTCACTGCTGGGTCCTTGATCAGCACCGCGCACGTAAAACTCATGCGGCGAGTACCCGTCCTTGATCACTCGCAGCGTCAAAAGCGCGGCGGATTGATGCGCAGCTTGTTCGCGCGCGGCGCCAAAGTCGATCAGGACCGGGTCGCCATTTTCGTTGATCAGAATGTTGTCGGGCGAGATATCCCGGTGCAGCATGCCGCTTTGGTGAATGAACGACACCGCCGATAGCATCTTTTCGGTAACCTGAACGA
The DNA here is from genome assembly GCA_013032095.1 of Ruegeria atlantica. Taxonomy (GTDB): domain Bacteria; phylum Pseudomonadota; class Alphaproteobacteria; order Rhodobacterales; family Rhodobacteraceae; genus Ruegeria; species Ruegeria atlantica_E. The sequence goes on from WQBJ01000017.1 coordinate 89,418, forward strand.
TGAAATCGGGCCCAGCTTGATTGTCGGTATTCTCGACATAATCCAGCAGGTCGCACCCCTTGATGAAGTCCATCGCGATATATGCGGTGTTGTTGTCTTCGAATACCTGATGGACGTTGACGATGTTGGGATGCACCAGACGCGCATGGTTGCGCGCTTCCAGAATGAAAAGGTCGATGATGGCCCGCAGGTCGTCTTTGTGGTCTGGGTCTGCCGCCTCGACCATATCGCCGTTACGCACACACACAGCACCCGGATAGCACTCTTTGATTACCACATCGCGTTCAAGGCTGTCGCGCGCCAGATAGGTAATTCCGAACCCGCCATTACTGAGGAAACGCAGAATTTCGTACTGCCCGCGCAACAGCTTGGCGCCAGGTTCAAGTCCGTCAATTTTCGGTTCGTCGTGCGATGCACCGACAGCCTGGTTGTGGCTCATTTCTTTCCGCCCGTTCTAAACATTTTGCGGTAATTCAACTGGACTAAATCGCCCGGAAACTCACAACCAAACACAACCGCAGGACACTTAAGACGGTTAGACGGTTCAAATTTGACTTTATTGGGGCCGCCTCATGGCTTCACTATGGATCGTTTTTGGTGAAAAACCACATATTGTGTTATAGCCACAAGATGTCACTAAATGTTGAAAATCAGCCTGCACAAAATGCAGGCTTATCGCTGCTTTGTCTCTGGTTAGTCAACGGACTCGTAACATTCGAAACCCGATTCCAAGGGACTCGAATCGCCGATTTGGGGCTCAATCCTAACGAGAAATTGTCAGGTTCCGGTTTTGGGCTGTGCTGAATCCACACGGCTTCCCGCCCACGCCAGATTGTCGCTGAGCTGCGCCAGAATGCTGATCGCGTCTTTCAGGGGCGCGTCACCACTTTCGAATTGCAGCAGCAACAGCAAGTCGGTGGCCTTTTCAAATTCGCCGGGAATCCAGTCGGCAGTGGGATCGATCTCACCGCCTTGTTCCAGACGTTCGGCAAAATCCTCGACAATCTCCTGACACGAATGCAGAAAGGCCGCCGGCTCAATATCGGAGGATTCGCGAAGGTCCGCATAGATGCTGGCAATTGCGGCCAGCCAATCTTCCAGGATCGGGTTTTCGAGAGGGGGCAATGCCGCTTCCAATGTGGCATGCATCGATGCTGCCTCAGGCTTGGTGACGTCGGCTTCGGGCTCGCCCAACTTCTCCAGATATGGCAAAAAGTCCTTTTCCAAATCACCACGGGCCGCTTCCAAGTCAGACAACCGACGATCTGAGGCGATCTGCAACACCTGTTCCGCCAACCCTTGACCGCCGCAGTTTTCCCACAGGGCGAAATCAGGTTCAGGCTCTTGCGCCATGGCACGAACAGCGACTGGCGTTCCAATAGGCACCACCGACCGAAAATAGTCACCCTTTTCCTTGTTGAGCCGTGACAAGACCCGTTCAAGCGCGTCGCGTACCGGGGGCAAATCTGCATGGGTGACTGCCAGCAAACTATTGGCGCGCAATTCTGACGGAACCTGTGCCCACAAGTGACGCTCAGTTTCACGCCAGGCGTTGGTGCCGTTGGTGCACCAGATGGCGCAATCGACGAATTTCAACAGGTCGAGCGTTTGCTTGTAGGTATCATCCAACGCACCTGTACCTGGTAGATCAAACAGAGAGATTTCCTGCAGGGCCGGGGTGTTCAGGCCGACCGAAATGAAATCAGGTTCATCAGCGGCGGCCTTTTCCAGCGCGATACCAGAGTAAACCTTGGGCTCCTTACCCCACCAGCCAACTGTGGTTTCAGGAATATCCGAATAGGCCACAATCACCAGCGGCAGTTTTAGATGTTGTGGTCCTGTGGGCAGGATATCTGCCCCTGCGAGCATGTTGGCGAGGCTGGACTTACCAGCCCCAAATTCCCCGGCGAAACCGATATTAACCGCGTTTGACAGTCGCTCGGCGTGGCCGAGTGCGCGCTCGCGCATCTCCTCCAGTGCCGTGTCGTCAGGCAGGTTTTCGGTTGCGGTCAGGAAGCGTTCGAGTTGTCTTACTTCCTGTTCCGTTCCGGGAAATTCAATCATTCCGCAGCCTCTGCTAGTATTTTGTCAACGTCATCCGCACCAAATATGGCACCCAGTTCTTCGCTGATGCGTTGCGCGTGGTCAAAAGCCAATTGCGCCTTAGCCCGTTCATTTGTTTCGCCACGTCCGGCCCGATGTTCAAGATGTCCGGCCAACAGAGCCAGGTAATGATCCAGAACCGTGTTCAAACGCTCCATAAGATCACTGCGCGCGGTATCCACCAGATCGTCGCCGATCATTTCGAATTCCTGCACAATCATGCGTTCGGCTCTTGCCACCACACTCTTGCGCGAAATCAGGCGCGATAGCCACGTGACACGCAATTCGACCGTAATGCCGCGGGTCAGGGCTGTGGTGTCTGGGCGGAACCACCGCACGGCGCTGGTGTTCATCCTGTTGTCGGCCGGGTCTTGCCAGCCGGGCAGGGCGCGCAGTGCAGCGTTGCTTTGCATGTCGATCGAGTACAACTCGCTCAGCATGCGTTGACGTACAACCTGAGTAGCGCCCTGAACAAGCTCGCGCATACGGTCGCGCAGAGGACCGAAGTTCAATTCGGTCTCGCCACCTTTGGCCAGTAATGGCGAGTCACCGTTCGGGCCGCGCACCACGGCCGAGACGGATTCAGCCACGGTATCGTCCATCACGCCACGCAGATTGGCCAGAACGTCGTCCATGTCATTGACGATCTCAGAACTTTTCTGGGTCACGAGCACGCGCAGATCCGACAGAGTTTTATTGTTTTCGCCTTCACTTTCCGCGGTTGGGCTGTCGTCATCCTCGATGGCGCGCAGATGGGCCTTGCTGCGTTCCAATTCACCTTGCGCAAAGCTGTTGAGATGTTGCCACGCCATCCGCAATTGTTCGTTGCGTGGCCCTTCGGTCAGGGCGCTGGTTACATGTCGGCGTAGATCGGGCAGACCCGAGGCGATCATCGCGGCAAACCGCAGAACACCTTCTCGACTAATCGGGCCAGAGCCCTGTTTGATCTCTTCCACACCGTCCAGATATTGTTTCATCTGTTCGGGATGCGCCCTTAGCCAAGCCAAAACTTCATCATGGTCGATACCGGTTTCATCGCCGGTCAGAGCATAATGCGCCCATTGCGCACTGCCCATAAGAACGTCGATATTCGAATTCCCCAGCGCCTTTTCCAGCCCATCCATCACATCCGCGCGAACCTTGCCGGCATCTTCAGCACCGCCGCCCAGTTCATCTACGCGGTTGATGAAGACCACGATCTGACCCAGTTCTAGCGCCTGCATGAGGCGGAACAATTTCAGATCAGCCCGCGACAGTGCCTGATGTGCGGACAGGACCACCACAAAGAAATCGGATTCCTTGAGGTATTGGCGCGAAATTTCCTCGCGGATCAGAAGCGGATCGTTAACGCCCGGCGTATCTGTCACCGTCAGCGGAAAGGGGAAGTGGCCGATGTCGAAATAGACTTCGGCCTTGCGGGTGATGTCACTGTAAAGGCCGCGATCCGAACCGGGATCGTGTTCATTTTCTTCGGTCGGGTCGTCGCCGGCACAGACATAGCGCGCAAGATCGTCCGAAGTCAGGTCTTCAAGATCGTGGTGTTGACCGAGGAGATGCTTGTAGCTTTCACCCAGACGCAGCTTTGCGCGGGTCTTCATCGCTTCGACCTGCTCTTCGATCATCTCGCGTTTATAGCTGTCCTCGTCATCGGGGAACATGTTGCGCAGTTCTTCGCCTTCGGCGATCAGCGCCTGCCATTGGCGATTGTCGAAGAAGTGGAATTCGGCGCCTGCGGTCCGTCCCGACGGATGGCCGAAATGCATGTCGGTGATCACTGTTGTCCACGGATTCACGTCCGATGGCAGGTATTCAGCCTGTCCGGTGAAGCCGTTGATCAGCCGGGATTTGCCTGCCTTGATCTGACCGACAAAGGCGATCGAGGGTTTGAGATTGGTCAGGTCGCCGACAATGCGTGAAATAAATTGGCGGGTTTCTTCATTGGAAGTCCCGTTCATGTCTTCGGCAATACGGATTAACTCGCGACGGTTATTTTCACTCATAAACTTTACCTTGGTAACTTGTAATTACGGATCGAATTCATCGAAAAATTGAACAATCTGGGAGTAGTCATCCGTCCGGCCTCTTCAAGGAGGTCCAAAGACTGACGACCGCACCCAGTTTACGTGCCTCATGCACGGCTATAGCAAAGCTTTCACCATCGTTGAGAACGGCCACCCCGGCCCCTTTGCCGCCCGATGGCCGCATCACGATCAGTTGCGGTTGACTCATCGTGGTGGTCGCGTCTGCATCCCAGCCCGCAAGGTCTTGGGCGAAGCGGGCTAATAGGTCTGCGTCCGGGTGCAGAGGTTCACCCGCTTGACACTTGCCATCGGCGCGTAGCGCCTCACCGCCTGCGCCATCTGCCAAAACACGGCCTTGGGCAAACCGCTCGGACCCCTCGTAAAAAAGTTGTGCCAGAGTGTCGGTGGCCTCTAGTTCGGTTGCGGCGTCGACAGCCGTCGTGTCATCTGGTTCCGAGTCATTGGTAACAATGGAAATGATGGGATCGGCTGGCAATTCGATGCCCTCGCATGCCGCCTCAATCTCGCTGTAGGTAATGCCGACATCGTCCGCCTCGAGCGCTGTATCCGGTTGCAAGGAAATCAATTCCAAAGGGGCAGGTGCGCAGGCGATGTCACTGACCAACTGGGCCAGTTTGCCGGCTAAATCTTCCCTCGATTCCGTTTCAAAATCCGGGGCCACTCCTGACTGCACACGGAGTACATCGGTCACGCGAGAGCTGTTGACTTCGATAGCAAGGCAATCGCCATTGGCTGCTGTAAATTCCAGGCGACGCGGCAGGATGGTGCCATGTATTGTGCGCAACACCTTTTCGCGCCGTATTTGAGCAGTTTCTCCCGGGATCGTAACTGCCGGGGTCAGGCGTGCCACAGACGAACGCCCGATGTCGTCGAGCATTTCTAGTATTTCCGTATCCATCATCCCGTGACCCCCCTCTGATCCGGTTTAAACAGCGGCCGCGACGGACCTGAGGCTCAGATTTGATTTTGTCAGCGCCAAACCAACATTGGCGCTGTTGCGACAGATGTAGCAAACCACGTGATCGGGGTATTCCCTGGTCCGCAAAAAGATATTCAGCCGATCGTTCGAAAACACCGCGATTTCCCCAAAACCCGGGTTTTCCGACTCTTCGGCTCCGGCAGTACTTAACAATTCCTCGAAGGCCTTGATTCCTCGGCCTTGGAACAGGTTAGCCACGGCAATGGCCAGACTGTCCAGAACGTCCGCACTGTCGGGTTCCGAGGTGTTGGTCCCCAGCAACATCCCCGTCTCCATATCGACATACCCGGCTGCGATGCAGTCGGGTATGGTCTTCATTGCGGTATTCAGTGCGGCTTCGATCGTCATCGCCTATTACCTGCGCTTCTGGTCACAACACATGGTATTCCGCGCCACCGTTCTTGGAACCATTTGGAACCGGATGCTCTGCTCCCTTGGCCTGTCGCGCGAAATGCTCGGCTGAGATTTGGTCGAATTCCTCAAGGAATGCACTGAAGATTTTCTTCATACCTTCAACATTGTCAGGCAGGTTCTCATCCGCCGTGATCTCTCGCCACATGGACGCCGCGCTGAGCGGTGTGCCCGCTGGGACGTTGAGTAAGTCTTCCAGCTTCTCATCGCCCTCGTTGGACAAGGGCACAACCTGCATATCGACGAGCCCACTGGATTCTGGTTCCGGTTCGTACTCGTCTTCGGTTCCTTTTGCCTGTTCCGCCAACAACGCGGCAATCGAAGACACTGACATCTCGGCACGCGGTTCTTCGGACTCTTCCGTCGACACGAGTGCTTGCTCAGGTGTTTCTGCAAGCTTGTCTTCCAGCGAAGAAATGAAGTTGTTCGGAGCCGAAATAGGCGTGTCTTCCGCCGATGCTTCCTCGGACAGGAGAGTGTCCTCGTCTTCCAGCTCATCGTCGTCCAACAGATCGAACGGCTCTTCTTCGCTCGACGATTCAATATGTTCTGACAGGTTCAGGCTGTTGTTGGGTGTGTCGCGGAAGAAGGCGCGCAGCTCTGCTTCATTGGGCTCTTGAGAAGCTTCCGCGACAGGAGTTTCGACTGTCATCTCAGCGCGCAGGCGTTCGGCCTCAGCGGCATCAATACGTTCGTCGCGCTCAGTATCTTCCGTACGACGTTCAACACGGGTAGGACGAACCGGGAAATTGGTGACGACTTCGTCTTCTGAATTTGTCTCTGAGACCGGGTTCACCAATTTCAACGGTGCCGGCTCATTGGCCTGTGCCGTTTTTCCTTTCGGGCGAATGGGACGAACTCGAGGAGCCTCGGAAAGGCTGTTGTCAATCTGATAGCGCGACAGAAGATCGGCGCGATTGTCCATGATCTGTTCGGTGATCTCGAGGAAGCTGTCGACCATTTTGGCGCCGCCACTGCGGGCCCAAAGTTCGGCATCACCACTTTTATCTCGTGCTGTGATTGCATCACGGGCCGAGAACAGGATTGAACGGTTGAACAGATGGCCCGCCTCGCGGTTGACGCGGCGCAATACCTTCTGGCGGTCTTTCGGACCCAACACGTCAGCACGCGTCACCAGCAGCAGAGAGTTATGTTGCAGACGTTCCGGCAGCGAAACCCAAGTGGCCCGCTCGGTTTCGCGCCAGGCTTGTGTAGCGTGAGTGCACCACAGAACGCCATTGGCGTGACCAACCGCCCGGCGCCAGACATCACTGGAAATCTTCGGGTCGGAAATTCCGGGGGTGTCGATCAGATCCACGGCTTCCAGAATGTCGGATTCTAGGTAAATGCGAACGAACTGGGCGTCGTTGACGCCAACAGCGTCCAACTGATCCACGGAGATGTTTTCGCGGCTGCCATCAGGGCGCTGCACATAGGCTGATTGCTTGCCCCAGCTGAACCAGACGGGTGGCAGTTGAGTGGCGGTTACCTGCGTCGGTAGCGCGTGTGAGCGCAGCAAAAAGTTCATCAGCGTCGATTTTCCGGCGCTGAATTCTCCCATCAACGCAAAGATTGGTTTGCGCCGGGACCACTGCTCGATGCGGTTCCATGCCTTAGGAGAGACGAAGCGGGTTTGTGAATCTTTTGCCATATCGCTACTTATGCTGCCTCGTTACTAAGATCTTTCAGGATGTCGCCCAGAATATCGTCGCGCGATTTCTTGGGCGTCACACCTGCCATCAGAGCCGCTTGGTTTGGGTCCTGCTCGGCCGAAGCCGAAATATTCAGCAGGGTTTCTTTCTGCTCGCGCAGGAAGTCGGCCAAACCGGCCCGGACATTTTCAAGAACCGCCGCGATCTGGTTTTCCTCGATGTCTTTGGTGATCGAGTTTGCCTCAGAGGCGATCAAGCGTGTGTAGTCGGCGGCATAAGCCTCGAACCCCTTGCGACGCTGCCACCAGCGGCGCCACCACGTGCTTTGCAGGTCCAAAGCGATAGTGCGCCCAATGCCAAGTGGCGGCGGAACGCGGGGGACGATTGGCGCCTCAATGCTGAATTCTCCCAGATGGTTGCCCAGCAGTTTTTGATACAAGGCTTCAACGTCGGATGCAGCCGTACTGTAAAGCGCGCCAGCCTCTTTCCGCATCGAACGCGCAAAGCTGAAATAGGCTGCTTTCTGCAGGGTGCGAAGGCCCGCCGGGTCATATTGCCAGGTACCTTGCTCGCCATTCTTTTCCAGGTGCGCAATCAGAGAATCTGTGGCCCGCTTGACGAAATTGTCTTCTGCCGATTTCAGACGTTCCAGCACTTTGTCTCGCAGGGACGTGGTCAATGCGGCGGCTTTCTTTTCGTACTCTTCGGTTACCTTGACGATGGCTTCCTCGGGTGACACGCCATCCAGATCGCGCACAACGCCTTGACCATCGGACAGGTTCTTGGCCACCGCAGTCGCGCGGATCTGACTGGCGATGTTGCGGGCCCGGTGACGTACGCGGTCCAGCAGGCGCGTGCCTGCGCCTTCGGCGATACGTTCGTTCATGGCCAGCAGAAGATCGGGCAGGCCGGACAGAGCCCATATCTTGTCAAGTGACGGAGCCTGATCACCAAACCCGGCAGCCAGATAGAAGGTGTTTAGGGCCTCGCGCGATTCCTCATTCATAATGTCGGGGTTGCCGGTCAATGCCGCCTCGGCCCAAAGCGCGCTACCGAACACGACGCTGGTGTTGGTGTCGATGTTGTTTTGTTTCAACGTGTCTTGAATCCGGTCGCGGATTTCCGGCACCTGATTCACTGGATCGGAAAGTTCGTCGATCCGGTTCACGAATAGGATGATCTGACGGTTTTCGAACTGTGAGATGATTCGCATCAGCGCCATGTCCATGGTCGTCAGCGCCTGGCTGGCGGCCAGTACAACGACACAGACCTCCGACCCACGCAGGCTACGCAGGGTGATCTGCTCGCGCACCATGAAGGTATCGTTGACGCCGGGCGTGTCGCAGAGCTTCAGAGAGATTGGGTACTGCGGAATGTCCATGAACAATTCCGCCGATTTGGTCACATCGGCAAATCGTCCTGTCTTGGGGTTGATATCCGGGTCGTCTTCGTCGCCCAGGCAGACATAGCGCTGAATCAGTTCTTCGTCGAAATAGTTGTACTGGTGGCTTTGCCCCAGGATCAGGTCGAAATGTTGGCCCAGGCGGGCCTCGGATTTGGCCTTCATCTCACCGATCTGACGACGGATGTCCTCCATCTCGTCATCGGCACCGGCCCGGTTGGCCAGTTCGCCCAGACGGCCGCCGCCGACCATGAGGTTGTCCCACTCTTCCTGCTCAAAGAAGGTAAATCTGGCCTTCTTGTCGCCCTCGGTGCGGGTGTTGATGTTGAGCGTCGTAACCACAGAGGTCCACGGGTTCACATCCGAAGGCAACAGGGCAGGGCGCCCAGCCAGAATGTTAACGATTGAAGATTTGCCGGCTTTGACCTGCCCAACCAGCGTGACACTCGCTGTGAAGTTCTCCATCCGGGTCTTTAACGTCGCAAGCCGCGCCGAGGACCGCGCGTCGGCCACCTCTGTCAACTGGTCGATCTGTGTTGACAGGGAAGCCATAGCCGAAGTCATCGGCGTCAGCGCCTCGTTGCCTACGGACAGAAGATGGTCGTTACGCGCCATGGTTAGCCTCCGGTTCCAGTAGCGGCGATTTGGTGTTGGCCTTGACAGTCCGGAGTGCTGGTCAGGATATCGATCCGGGCGATCAGGTTCAGGGCATTGCCCAGAATTTCTGCTTCGGCATCAGGCGAGATATCTTCATACGCATGAGAATCGGCCAGCACTTCGATCGAGCTGAATTGTTCACTGTTCTCCAGCATGGCCAGGCGACGCCCTGTCGGAAAACCCTGGGACTTGGTCTTTGGCAGCGGCATACGAGAGTTGGCAAGAAGGTAGTGCCCTCCGGAGTGTGTGCGCAGCGAGACTCCAAAACCCGTGTTCGGATGATTCCGGTTCAGAGATTTCAATTCCCCAAGGAAACTTTCGCGTGCAAGACCAACGGCATCTTGCTCGGCAGCAGCGGCATTCATCGTATTGGTCACGGCTAAGACCCTTGTGTTCGAGTTGAGCAAAAAACTGGTACTGTACCCGCGGGCAAAAAGACTCGTTAACTCCCACGCTTTATCAATTACTGGCAACGCGGTGTTATTTTGACGTGAATAAGATTTTTTGGCGTTTGAAATGTGGCGCAAATATGATCCGCTCTTTTCGTGGAGCTTCAACCCAAGGGCGTGTTCGCGAACTATGCCCATCAACGCAAGTTTGAGTGCGTATCGGGGATCAAGTGATTGGGTGAAGAGGTTTTCTCGTTGTGTTTTCGTCGAAAACTATACAATTAAAAGACAATATCACAGAGCATGTTGCCGGAAGTGAGTCTGGATACTCATTGGACAAGAGTTTCGGTTTGTGAGCTCTGCATCGTGCATGCTATCGCGCGATCGAATTACTCAACGTAAGCGCGTTTAACCTGAATGGGAATTTCAATTGTTTTCTAATAGGTAACAATTGGCTCAGCGCCTTAAATAGCGGAAAATCCACGCCGCTCATTATTAAGCGAAGAGCGCAAATCCGTGTTGTCTCAAATTTTTAAGGCAAAATGTCCTCTGTATGACTCCTCGGTCGTGATATGAACCCGCCTTTGTGTGTGCCGGATACGGCAACTGTCCTGAACAGGATTGTTGCGGGATAGGGGCCAATAAACTTTGGTGCAAGCTATTTTCCCTCTCGCACTCCGTCGCAGGCTTTGTTATTGACCACGTCATCCCGGCACATAGGGCCGGTACTGCGGGTGTGGCGAAATTGGTAGACGCACCAGATTTAGGTTCTGGCGACGCAAGTCGTGGGGGTTCAAGTCCCTCCACCCGCACCAAAAAATCACAAAAACTTCTCAAAGTAGTGATGCAAATTCCTTGATTGATGTGAGGTCCAGTTTCTAGCCCTAACTTAGGATTTTGATAGAATCTCTAAGCATGTTGTTCTGAATTCAGGCTTTGACATGCTCTGGCCCGTTCTCTGTTTGAGGATGGCCTATCACTCCCCCCTTGCCCGATCTGCCCATTGGGCGCACAATATGAGCTCATACACCAAAATGCGCCTTGGGTGCGTACCGTGACACGCTTCGCGTCCGGGGCGCCTTCTACGATATGGAGGGCACAATGACTATTGCATCTCGCCTGAAGCACCATCTGGACGCCCAGGGGATTCCCTTTGACACTGTCCCACATCCCTATGCCGCCACTGCAAGCGAATGCGCTGAAGCGGCACACGTACCTGGTGACCATCTTGCAAAATCCGTCGTAATACACATGGAGGAGGGTCCGATCCTTGCGGTTCTTCCCAGCAATCATCAGATCGACCTCACCGCACTACAATCGATGATGGACCGCCGTCTCGGCTTGGCCCCCGAGTCCGAAATGCGCGAACTGTTTGATGATTGCGCCGTTGGCGCGGTACCACCTGTGGGCGACGCCTATAATCTGCCGACCGTAGTGGATAACAGCCTCACCGGACTCGACATGATTTGGTTCGAAGCCGGAGACCATAAAACTCTGGTTGAGATGCGTGGTAAGGACTTCGATATGATGATGAAAGATGTAAAACACGGCACTTTCTGCTGCATGCATTAGGCTCCAGCGAAACTCTTCACGGATTAACCCCGCCCCGACGGGGTTATTCCTGCAGTATTAAGTGATGCCAAAATGCCAAGCAAACACGGCTCTTCTAAGATTTCTTCAATCGCTCCCTGAGTTGCTTTGCTGCATTAGCAGCGCTCTCGATGGGTTAATTCAGCATCTTATCTTTGCAGTACTTCCAATGATGGAATTTGGGAATGGGCTTATGGCGTACTTCTTGGAAGACATCGTGACGTTTTGCCAAGGCCAATAGTACCATTTGCTTTTGACAATTGTGTAGGTCCCGATGTTATGGGGCGATGCAGCCAGTAATTTTTTTTCCTACCTTAACGGATTCTTTTGGTGCTGCCCCACGTAATTCGTCAGTGGCGCCAAAGTAGTACATCGGTAGTAATCTATTCTAATTTATGAAATATTTGGTCGGAGTGAGAGGATTCGAACCTCCGACCCCTGCCTCCCGAAGGATCGGGCCTGAACTTAACCCATTGTAATCATTGCTATGCGTTCCCATTTAACTGCTCCTTTGCTCGCATTTGTACCAGTCTATATCCGGAAATAATCCGGACTTCAGATTGCATCCGCCGCCCCGCGCTGGTGATCCGGGTGGTGGTGGCCATAGTTCTTCTCCAGCGTCTCCAGGGACATCCCCAGAAAACCACAGGCGTCCCACTTGGGCGCGCCCTTTTGCATGAGCCAAGTAGCGCAGGTGTGCCGCAAGGTATGTGGAACAACTTTCCGGTCTCCCTCTGTCTCGAGACTAGCCGCCACAACAGCGGTTCGAAACGCACGCTTGATGTTCTGCAGAGACTTGCCGCGATGAGTGAGGACGAATTCGTCTTCCGGAAATCGCCTTCGCCTGCGCAACAGGTACTTCCTCAGGCGCGCTGGCAATCTCGAGCTCGGGCGCTCCTTCTTGGTTCTCCGACGCCCAACTGGATTCCAGTAAATGACGTTGCTGTCGAAATCGATATCCGACCAACGCAAAGAAAGGATCGCCTCCTTCCGCTGGCCGGTCAGCACGCCAATCCGGAGAAACAGGGTCAGGTGCTCGGTTTTACTCTCCGTCGGAACGCCATCTTCAATAGGGGTGTCGAAGCTTCGCGAGGCCCGGATCAGCTTTATCGCCTCATCGCACGTCAGAAACCGGATACGCCCCTCGGGCTTTGGCGGGAGGCGAACGGAAACTTTGCGCGTAATCAGTTGATCTTCTTCCGCACGGCGGATAGCCGTCGACAACAGGCTGAGTTCTCGTCTAAGCGTGCCATCTTTGAGCCCTTTGTCGCCGCGGCCCTTCCGCCGCTTCTGGCAGTATTCCTTTATGAGCGTGTCGCTGATATCGCCGACGGAATAGCCATCGAAAAACCGGATGATTGGCTTGGCCGCATTAGCTAGCCGTTCTGGGTCGGTGACGTCATCAAGCCGCTTGGCCAAGTAGTGCGAAATCGCGTCAGCTACATAGAATTCATGTGGCTCGACTGCGCGATCCGGCCTAAAGCGCCTTAGCTTCCATTCTGCGAAGTAGAGTTCAGCTTGGTCGCGATCCCCAGTGCCAGTCGAGTGCTCGCGGCTGCGTCCCCCTTCGGTCCAGTAGATGTACCAGTTGCCCTCGAACGGACGCTTGCGGTCGCGCTCGAGGCGCGGCGGGGATGGTCTTCTTGGCATGCTTTCACCGTGAAATTGTCAACGTATCGCTCCCATGCGCCGGAAGGGATCTTCGGGTTCCTGCGTCCTGGGGCCGTGTAGATATGGTCCAGCATGTCTTCACGGATCAGGTAGCGCACGTTGGACACAGGAATACCTACGCGTTCGGCCAGTTCCTTAGGAGTTTCGAGAAGTTTTTCCACACTTTGTCTCCTCTCATTGTTTGCTCACAAATCGAAGCGAAGGAAAACGTTTTGCGTCCAGAATGAAACAAAACTACGCTGACACTACGAGAATCAAGCAATACACCTTCGTTCGTGCCTGCTATGATATAAATAGCCACGTATGAGGTCAATGCAAATACAAATGAAAGTAAAGTATGGCTATTTCTGGCCTTGGGCATCGACTTATGGCAATACGAAACATGGCGAAATTATCCCAAGAGGAGATGTCTCAGAAGCTGGGTATCAGTCGAAGCGCCTATCAGAACTACGAACGTGGCCAGCGAGATCTGACCGCCCAGTTGCTTTTGGAAATCTATGAAGTGTTCGACGTTGATCCACTCTGGATGCTCAAAGGTGACTCGGAAGACGGCAAAGACCGAAGGCATGAAGAGATCGCTACTGCCTATCGCAAAATCGGCATTGCTGTGGAGCGCCGGATCATTGACCTGGGGTCAAGCGTCACGCCTGAAAAGAAATGGGATGCCATCAAGTTTCTTTTCGATGAATTCCTGAACGCCGATGCCTTGACCAATGAAAGCGAGGAACCGGACACAACAAGAATTGACAGTGTTTTGAGGCTTGTAAGCTTATGACGACAGAAAAGTTCCCCACTGATGTGCTAAAACTACGCCCACGCAAGCTCAGGCTTGGTCGGGAAGTCGAACGCCTGCTCGAAGGTGTCTGTAGGGTCGAAGAAAGCACAGACGGCGCGCGGCAAAAGGCACGCCTCCGCCCGAGCTCCGATAGCATCAACGCGGTCCGCTGTGCGGCCTGTGGACAGGTCGAGTACATTACGCGCGATTATTGTCGCTGTGGCCACTACCTCGCTGGCCAAGTCATGGACGAATACCTGGCATGGGAGCGTAATTTGATCGAGACTCATGTCCGGTTGGCTGCGGAAGCCGAAGAAAAGATGAAATCAGTCAGGTGGGCGTTTGTAGCTGCCATGCTCTTCGTGATGTGGCCTCTTGTCCAACCTTTGCTCTATAGTGAGCAAATGCCACTGGTGACGGGGCTGTGGTTCCTCCCGGTGATTGCAATTCTTGGCTTGTATGCGTGGATCGAAAAGCTTGTTACCGCGAAGCGCGATACCTGTGCATGCGCGGTCGAAAATGCCACCTTCGAGCAATTTTTGATAGAACGTACTCCCGTACCGAGTAACTGAAATTGCCTGAGCTTATGGATCATCCCCGTGCGCAATTTCCTTTGCTGAGCGCCCCGTATCGGCCGTCCCTAAAATACAGCGGTGTCGGCCGGCGCGATCAAGAAATCTCTAATCACAGTACTGCAAGTTATCCTAGAAAAGGGTTCGCCGAGTTTCTTGTATGGCCATCCTTTGACGAGAAGGCTGGAGGAAGGCCGTCCAATCCACCCACACAGGGGATTGGATGCCGCCAAATTGGGAGATGCAGTAAAGAAAAGCTCCTCAGGAGAGGAAGAGTCTACCTAGTCAGGTAGTGTTCCTAAGGTGATCCAATAGATCCTAACCATGTTGATATTTCATTGCGCATAATTACAGCGATTATGCCGAGCACGTAGACCGTCAGCCACTTATAGTCGATTTTTGAATCGAGCTTAGCATCTATCCTGGCAAGCAAAACTTCGATTGAGGTGAGGCGCTCCTCCACCTTATCCATCTTAGTTTCAAGTCTTGCTACACGGGCTTCCATTCCATCATATGTGCCACCGCCACCGCCTTTTGGCAAGTTTTCGAGTTGGCGGTAGGCTTCAGCCAGGGCAGTGGGAAGTTCATGAACATTATCACTATTCATCGTCTTCTACGCCCACTACTTCCCGGACACTTTCGTACATTTTGCTGATCGACTCCAGAATCTCTTCGGCTTTCATTTTGTCATGATTTTGCAGTGCAATTGACAACTGTATCGCTGCAAAATCAGTACTGCTAAGCCCTTGATACACAGCTTTCAACTTAGTCTCCAAGATACTTCTCCTAGAGCTTTCCCCTATCAGCAAGGCCGCTAGAAACTTTACTGCTTCCTCATTTTTAACTTCACCATTAAATACTCCTCGAAAAAATTCGGCGGATTTAGCATCTATTCCTGACTTAATCGCAAGTTGGACCATCCGGTCTACTTCTTGCGGTGAAAGATCATGGGGATCGCCATTCTGAGGTCGCGTAGTTTTCGTGTCGTCGGACAATTCAATCTCCAATTTTGCCCAAATCATCACAGGTGAAGAGATTCTGCAACTTCGGCATGTTGATTGGCTAGCGACTGGCTCTGCATCACGAAACCGAAGGGGAAACTGGATCACCGTCTACGCGAAACTTGTTTCGCGTATAGACGTGCCTAATCTGAAATTATGCCAATTTCAGAAAACCGGATGGGCTCAAATCGGATTCCGGTCTCTGGAAATTGCGTTGCAACGTGCAGGCTGAACACGCCCGCACGAACGATTGACACCCCCGCGAGGCGGGGACCCCCGTCAATCGTACGCCTCTGGCTTACATCGCACCCCACAACCGCTGCGGCTCCGCCGCTGCCAGCGGACAGGACACCACAGCCTAACAACCGTTCCGCTTGATGCTGAGAACCGGGAAGGCAGGGCCGAGATCCTGAAGCGTATCAAACCGGACCTATTTTTGGTGCCGCGGTGTCAGCTGCAGCTGATCGATGCGCATCAGGTCCGGCGATATTGAGTCCGGTCTGTTACCTACTTCGGGGCATCGATCGCGCCGGCCGGCGGAGATCCGGAAGGCCTGCCGGCGATATTAGGTCACGTGTGCGGACCTTCCGGTGCGTTGGTTGGTTTTTGCCCTGACAAACTTCCTTGTGCGCCTGGACGGATCGGCAAGCCCCAAGAGGCCCAAATCATCTGACAACGAGCAACTGACGAAATTAGATGAATTTCTCCGCCAGTTTCTGTTTCCCATTCGGGTCTGTGTGCTCCAACCTGTCGTCCTTGGGATAGTAAAACCCCGACACACA
>WQBJ01000170.1 GCA_013032095.1 Ruegeria atlantica
ATTCAATTGATGGATTGACGACGCAACTGATTTTCAAAGTCCTTGGCGGCATCGTGCCTGGAACGCAACGGCCTCGGATTTGAGGGGCTCTCCACGTTGTTGAAATCGGATTGCCTTTATTCGTTCGCAACCGCGACACGTCCAATGCTGCCTTTTGAAACCATTGGCCTCATTTGTGGAATGCCACGCTTCTAAGTTCTGCTCATCTATTGCCAGGCTGAACTGTACGCGGCGAACCTGATTCTGCCTTGGCGTCAGCATTGGTCAGTTCAGGAACAGTGGCCGAACAGTGTTGATCCAATGCAGTTGACGCGAGTTGCCGGTCAGGAGAGTAGCAGTGGATTCATATGGCATGGAGGAGCGGTGCCAAGGCTGGCCGGATCAGGCTAACATACTGATATTCATGTTGAAAGTTAGTATTCTTGCGAAGAATGTGATTGCACTTGCGCGTGCCGGGAAGTATAATCGGCTCACAGGCTCACAGGCTCACAGGCTCACAGGCTCACAGGCTCACAGGCCTAAATTTCGCTTTAACCGCAGTCTGGCGTCGCCGGTGTCGGGAACGCCTATGGCGTGTGCGGCGGCTGCAAGACCATCGACATTTGCTTGCCGCAAAGTGGCGACCCCACGGCGCCCCCCATCTTCCTCACGATCAGGACAAGTACGTTCCACCCGGCTGCCTGCTGACTATTGCAGCGCGGCGGCGTCTGATCGTGCCTTCCTCCTTTCACCACATCGGCCAGTGGTGTCGGTTTCAAACTCCCGTTGCCTGTGGGCTGCGGCAGATCGGTTGATGCATGCCAAAAAGTCAGGAATAAAATCATGAAACTGTTACGGGTTTGTTCTTTATGCCTGTTTATCCTGACTGCCGGGGCTGGCTTGGTTCAGGCTGCGCCAGAAATTGATAGCATGACAGGCCCGCTGAACTATACAGACCAAAGTAGTAATATTTCTGTCTCGATTGAATTTAAAGAGGTTGTTACCGGTCTTGATGACCAGCAGGATTTTTCCATCACCGGGGCCGATTTCGTCAGCCTTTCGGGCAGTGGGACAAGCTATACTCTTCTTATCGCACCCACCGGTGGAGATATTGATTTGGACATCCTGACAGGCGCTGTCCAGGACGGGTCAGGAGCCAGCAACACACAGGCCTTTACCTATTCGAGTGTTAACAGTGGTGCCGTGATTGAGGACGACGCCGAGCCAATTTTAGTGTCGATGGCTGCGGATCATGATTACTTTGAGTTTACTTCTTGGGAAAGTATCACTTTTATATTGACGTTCAATGAACCAATGAATGGTGATAGGCTCAACGTATATATGGTAGATACTACGGCAGGCGGAATTAATTGGATCCGACTTGATGACACCGATAACTCTGTCATTTTAGTTGACGTTGTTTTAATAGCAAACGATAATGTGACTGAAAGCAGCCTCGTCGATTTATCTCTATCAACGAGCAATCTGGTGAAAGATGCATCTGGCAATGGAGTTGCGAACTCGGGTGTGTCCTTCAGTGACCTCAATAATGGCGCTGTAATAGGGTGTCGTTGCGATCCGCTTTCACTCAGCTCACCACAAAATCGCACCATATACGACTCTCAAAGCTCAGTGACCGTCACGATTGGCGCGGATGATGATAGGACAATCAGTGGTCTTGAGCGGTCCGAGATCATTATCTCCGATAACGCAACCATTGATAGTCTGTCGCCCAGTTCAACGACAGACACGACAAGTTACACTATCGTCATCACGCCGACTGGAAGCGGATTGATTGAGTTGACGGTGTCCGAGGATGCGGTTTGGGATGACGCCAGACGTTCTAATGAAGAATTTTACGCGCGACTTACAGACGGCTCTGTTGCCCTCACGGGAACCTTTGCCATCACGGCAACAGAGCCGGTCAAGACAGGGTTTGGGGTCTACGAGGTTTATATCGGCACGCCTGCCAAAATGGCTTTTGGGAGGCCGGATGGAACCCACCAGGGACTAAATCTTGCAAATCTTGGATCAGTGACCAACGCGGATATGGCGTTTGATCGTACTGATCCGGTTTGGGCAATTCTCGCTGGCACGGACTATTCGCTGTGTACCGGTATCTCAAGTGCCGGGTACTGTCAGAAATACGAGATCACCCGCACTGCCATCGGGGCCATCAGCGTGAACGTTCCGGCAGATGTGTGGATGGACAATAAATGGGATATGAGTGAAGCCCTCAGTTTCAGCATTGACGACACCAGCGCGCCGGAAGTGACGTAAATCACCAGCGAAATAGACAGCTACAGCGACACCACATCATTCACCGTGACCATCAGTTTTGAAGAACATGTGAAGGGACTGGAAAACAATGGGACGGATTTCACCGTTGTAAACGCCACGATTGATTCAGTCGCAACTGTTAGCGGGGACAATGAAGACGATGCGTGGGAGGTTACCCTTACGCCGGACGGGAGTGGTACAATTGACCTGACGGTTAACAGCGGTGCCGTCGAGGATGATAATAACAATGTCAATGCTCAGTCATTCTCCATGACACCCGTTACAGAAGATGCCGCACCGCCGGTTGCGACCTATGGCGGGGCGAGCTCTTACGATGGGGCTGGCGATTACGTCGTTGAGATTACCTTCAATGAAGCAGTGACACTTGTCTCTGGCGGCGTTGACGCGGTGACGACCACGAACACCACCGGTGTCACGATCGGAGCGCTTGAGGCGGTTGCGGGGGATACGAGCGGCACGCGCTGGCAGGTCACGGTTTCGGTGGAGGATACGGCCTCCGGGGCCATTCCGCTCAGTCTGTCGGCTGATGCTGTTGAGGACAGCAGCCAGAACCGAAACGCTGCAGACACCGCGATGCCGTCTCTTGCGGATGCCGACGCGCCGGTTGCGACCTATGGCGGGGCGAGCTCTTACGATGGGGCTGGCGATTACGTCGTTGAGATTACCTTCAATGAAGCGGTGACACTTGTCTCTGGCGGCGTTGACGCGGTGACGACCACGAACACCACCGGTGTCACGATCGGAGCGCTTGAGGCGGTTGCGGGGGATACGAGCGGCACGCGCTGGCAGGTCACGGTTTCGGTGGAGGATACGGCCTCCGGGGCCATTCCGCTCAGCCTGTCGGCCGATGCTGTTGAGGACAGCAGCCAGAACCGAAACGCTGCAGACACCGCGATGCCGTCTCTTGCGGATGCCG
>WQBJ01000171.1 GCA_013032095.1 Ruegeria atlantica
AATCGCCGCCCTGTAACTGCGGCCGTACCAAGGCCGAAGAACGAAGTTACACCAGTTCCCGGGACACTATCAAAGCAGCATCAGTCAGGATGGTGATAGAGTGGTTTCACCGGTTCAATGCGGTATCTCTTTCTGAACTCGCGGAGCACCATCTCAAGCGTCGCTTCGAAAGCGCTCTGGTCAAACATCATCGTTTTCCTTGCCTCGTGGAGATAGCGCCAATCTACAAACGCGTCTTTATGCTGTGAAAGTATGTCACGAATACTGTAGTCGAAGAAAAAGACACTGGGATGACGCGGGGATACCGTTCGCTTGAACTCGTCATCAAGCCACCGCTGACTTTCGGGCAGCAAGGCGTCAAACAACTTTGTCAGATCATGCGACTTGATAACTTTTGGATCGTCGTGATCGAATACGAACCACGCCTTGAGTGCCAATTCCATCGACAGTGCCAACAGCATCGGCTCTACGCCGACATGTTCGCGGTCATCCCAGTCTTCACGTTCTTCAAAATGCTGGTCTGGAAAGCTCTTCGTCTTTCGCAAAATCGCTCTTGCGGCATTACCGATCCGAATTGCTGTTGATAATCGAGCGCTCATCATCGTTCCTGGTTTGTCTACTCTCAAATTGGAAATCGAGAGGACTAAATGCAAGAAGGATATTTCATGGTTTTAGATGAGCCCCAACCGGTCATTGCAGAGCTATCCTTTTTCTGCGGGTGCATTCGGCAGCTCGCAGTTCTAGAGCGGACCTTGCAGAGCGCACCAAAGAGGATATTGTTCACGCTTTCGAGAAGAGATCATGGCTGTATTAGATGATGTGAAAGAACTCGTGAAGCTATTTCGCCACAGTGCATTTGTGATGATTGTATTACTCAGAAACTTGGTCTTACGGTTCGACAACATGCAAATCACGAATGGAACAAAAATGTCTAAACAAAGCCGCCTCTCTCGCAAAAGTACTGGTCAATTTGATCCTAAAAAGTGGGTAGACGAAGGTGACGGCCTCTTGTCATCGTCACAAAATATACGAGATACATGGGAAAATCATCGGGTGGCGTTTTCGCAAACTGTCAAACAGCAAAATAGTGGGCAACGACCAACAACTAATGATTGGTCGCTTCTGACAGGTCTGCCGCGTGCATCAATGCTGCTATTAGGGTATGCGGTGGAAATGTACCTGAAAGCTGGGATCGCGAAAGCGTATCAAAGTTGCGCGAACAAGATGTTTGAACGTGATGTAAAAAGCCGCTTCGGGCACAAACTGGATGATATGGCAAAGGAACTGGCATTTCCTTTTGAATCAAACGACCAGCAACAGTTTCAAAAACTCACGGACATGGTGCTTATAGACGCACGATATCCTATTTTCGTACCCGAAGGGGATACATATGCTGAGGCGGTAAATCAGCAGACTTCGCGAATTTGGTCCAAAGATGAATATGATGACTTACACGCGTTGGTGCGAAGGGTGCGCGAACATGTGTCCAAAATAGATGCTGATTCAGAAAACCCCACGTCATTTCATAGTTTCAACATTGATGATGACGGATACTTGGCGTTTAGGGCTGGTGGACATCTACCGCCAAGAATCACATATCGCTTAAGCGCAGAAATGCGTGATGCAGACCACAAGACTGCTTCAGATGTGAAGTCCCTTTTGGATGAGCGCAATCACCATCAAATTTTACGGTTCTGGGATCAGGCTTGGATTTATGAAGATGGTGAGACCAGCAAAGGCCAGCCCAAAACATCAAGGCGGCAGCAACCATCTACGACTTAGTTTACGCGTTTTCGGAATGGCGCGACGCTCAATCATGAAGTAGAGAAAGTCCGGTTCGTGCAACAATCATTCGCAGCCGGTGCAAAGAGAGGGGCCTAGGGATGATGTTGAGCGATGCTATTCAGATGTATGGGACACGAGATCTCTATCTTCGAGGCCTAAGTGATTCAGCGCTATCTGAGCGACTTGTTCATTGGATGAACAACTGCACACAGCTTTCCAGCACCGGAATGGTTGATTTGTGCGCAGCCGAAAACCCTGACTTCTTTCACCGCTTGATGGACGTTTTGGCCGAAACAGCTCTTCGCAATGGGGATATTTCCAAGGCCCAAGACAGTGAAATGTGGGCTCCTGAGAAGAACGTCATGATCAAGCCAAGCGAGGGCACTTCATAACCTTCAGAAACTATTGGTTGGCAAGGCAGATACCCCTCTACTTCGCTTTGGCGCGACAAAGTACATGCGCGAGCTATACGAAACCGGCGGCCTGCTTTTTCAAGAGGCTTCGACATTTAGTCAGGCGGACAACCTGTCAGTTCGTGACGATGAACTCACATTGTTGATGAAGCGATACGTTCCAAAAGATGAACTCAATCTAATACCCGGTGCCCCGGATACTAAGACAGTCAAAGGAAGGGGCGCAGGAATGAACATTTCCCTCTCGTGCCCTGATTTTCTTGTGCTGTGTATGACCGATGCCATTAATCTTCGCTTGGTTTCGGATTGGGACGCAAATGCAGTGGTTGTCATCCATGATCCGACTGAATTTGCGAAGCGGCTGAACAACGCATCTCGGGAACTGGTTCATCGAGCTGGTAGTGATGTGCTGGAAGCTGGGAAAGTGCGATACATAGATCCGTACTTTCCGCTGGATCACCCAGACGTTCCATTTTGCAAGCACTATAAGTTTGCCTACCAGAGAGAGTTCCGCTTCGTAGTACGTGGGGGCAACAAAGTGGCATTTTCAGAAAGAAAACTCGAGATTGGGTCAATCAAAGATATTGCTGACCTGGTTGAGTTCGAGTCCTGAACTGAAATTCTTAAAAAGAGAGCTTTTTGCGGTCCGCGGACGTCCTGCGACGCAGGGTCAAACCTCAGCTAGTTGTGTCAGCAAAGAGCGCTTTCTGCGCATAGCTGCCGCTAGTGGAGCTTGGTGCAGCAAGATAACGTAAAATATCTTTCGCACATTTGAGAGCGCTAGGCTAACTGGCGCATATGCAGTTGGGTGCAAGTCCCG
>WQBJ01000172.1 GCA_013032095.1 Ruegeria atlantica
CTTCACATAGGCGGGCGGGATCAGCCTTACTTCATGACCCAAAGCTGCAATCTCCCGCGCCCAATGATGGCTCGTGGCACATGCCTCCATACCGATCAAGCAAGCCGGCAGCTTAGATAGAGTTTGTCGCAGCGCACTGCGCCGAACTTTTTTGCGAAGCACAACCTCACCGCTCGCATCAACGCCATGAAGTTGAAACACCGACTTTGCCAAATCGATCCCGAGTGTCGTAATCTGCATGTGGGCAGCTCCTATCTGATGTTGGGTTCTACAACGCCAACATGGCACATCGCGTTGCCGTATGGTGGAGCTGTCCACACCATCAAGTTGTTTGCGCGATGTGAACGGGTTACGCGTTACGCATGAAGATACCGCCCAAAATGCCGCACCTGAAGGGCTTTCGTTTCCCGCGTGAGATCATCGCCTACGCTGTCTGGGTCTATCATCGCTTTGCGCTTAGCACTGCGGATGTTGAATATCTGCTCGCCGAACGTGGAGTGACGGTCAGCCGGGAAACCATACGGCAATGGGTCAAGCGCTTTGGCCGCCATTTTGCAGAGTGCATCAGGCGAGACCGGCCAAGGGCTGCTGAGAAATGGCATTTGGACGAAGTCGTCATCCCGATCAACGGTCGGAAATGCTGGCTCTGGCGGGCGGTGGATGCGAATGGGGATGCCCTTGATATTCTCGTCCAACCAAGGCGGAATGCCAAGGCAGCCAGGCGATTTCTGAAGCGGTTGATTTCGCAATTCGGCAAACCCCGCGTCATGATTACGGATAAGTTGCGAAGCTATTTCAGGCCGATCCGCGATCTTGCACCGGGTACGGATCACCGCGCACATAAAGGGCTAAACAATCGGATCGAAGGATCGCACAGACCCACTCGAAAGCGCGAGAAACTGATGGGTCGGATCAAATCCACAAAGCAGGCGCAAAGTTTCCTTACCGCTCACGATCAGATCAACACCATCTTTCGCCCCCGCCGCTATCAACTCTCCGCCGTCTCATACCGCCATGCCAGGGCCGATGCTTTCAACCTTTGGAACGACTATGCCGCCGAAATGCGCGCTTGAATGACCGAGGACTTGCCCTTCTCAATTACAAACAAGTTGGCAATGCCATTTTTGTCTGTGTAGCCAGTTGTGAAGGGGCGACTGTCCACCTTTTGACTGCCAATCGCTCAATCAGAGTTATTCGCGGAGATCGTCGCGTGGCCCATCATCTCGATGTGGGCTCGCGTCTTTTGTTCGATGCATGCCGTTGTATTGTTCAAACAAGCCGGATCAGCGGTTGATTTTTCCCTCCGGTGCTCTGGACAGGTCTCATCAAGTACCTCAATGGATAAAGGGTTGAACAATCGGATCGAAGGATCACACAAAGCCACTCGAAAGCGTGAAAAGCTTATGGGGCGCTTCAAGTCGCCAAAGCAGGCGCAAAGGTTCCTAACCGCTCACGATCAAATCAACACCGTCTTTCGCCCCCGCCGCTATCAACTCTCCGCCGTCTCATACCGTCATGCCAGGGCCGATGCTTTCGACCTCTGGAACGACTATGCTACCTAAATGCACGTCTAAAAGGCCGAAGACTTGCCCTTCTCAATTGCGCCCAGACAACTTGACAATCCCGTTGAGACTGCCCGCGGCCGCTATAGCGCGCGCGCCCCCCGCGCGGGAGGTACACAGTCCTGGTTGATTGGGGCACGGTCCCGATCGGCCGGGACACCAAAGACGGCACCCACTCCATCAGTTGAGCCATCTAAGCGTTCGCTATTGATAAACGAACCGATGAAAACCTGATGACGTCAATTTAAGCGATGGCAAACAGAACCAGGATGCAATCGTTGGCCCGAGAAGGGATGTCTGCTTTCGGGCAAAATAACTTGGCAAAAGAAAACCTTACTTCCACTTTGTAAAGTAAACGACGGCCCGATACTTCCCATCCCTTGGCTAACAACGAGAAAATCATCATCCAGCAATTCCGCGATGGACCGATTGCTCAGCGTCATCTCTGACTGAACGTAGCTCTTGTAAAGAGTGTCTATGTCTTGGGCGTTGGCGCAAGTTGCAATCAACATAACTCCAAACACGGAAAGTTTGGTCAATAGCTGCATAATACGTTCTCCTGTCGGTTTCTCTGATATTTCCCGAGTATTTTCAAATTAAGCGCTTTTGGGCATGACTTTGCATCTCCGACCCACTACGTGGAGCCAGATGGTGCGTATTAGGGAATTTGAGGCCCGTCTGGGGCAACTACTTTGGCCTTGGCGCCGATATTGATCTGGAAGACAGCCAAGCCTCCGGACGCATGTTCCGAGCCGCTTTTTTCCTGTTTCAGTGTCGCCGATTTTACTTGCTCCCCGCTATTGGAGGGAATTCAACCACCTCCACAGACACTAGGTTCGTTTGAGCAGCCCACCCTGCCCCACGCGCCCAGGGCCGGGAGTTTTCCAGTCACGGCAATTGCGACCTTGGCGAGAAATTGACCGGGACCATAGCAGGGCACCAAGCGAACACCCCCGGTATAAGAGCGGCTGCCCTTGTGGGAAACTCCCGGCCCCAGCCGCCATCGCGGCCGCCCCGCGCGGGTAGCGCATAGTTCTGGTCGATCGGGGCCCCCTTGCCCTGGGCGGCCATGACATCAAAAAGTGGGATTGTCGAAAACAGCCCATAGTTGGCTTCCGGCGGTTTCCATGAGCAAGATCGGAATTAGACCTGAACGGTGCCTTGGGCAGGATTGAACCTGAACCTAATGCCAGGTCAACTCTGCCCGCCGAACAGCCGAAGACTTGGTTTTCTTCGAAATTGCCGGTTAAACAGGCGACGAGTTGACCGGGTATTCGCGGTCCGCGATTTCATCGAATTGCAACCGCCAGCGATATGCCAGAGCTGCGCCCCCGCCGGTCTTGATGCGCCGCAACGCATCGGTAATGCCGGTCACAGATACAGGCACGTCCGGTTCTTTCCGGGTTTTGGCCCAG
>WQBJ01000173.1 GCA_013032095.1 Ruegeria atlantica
TGCTCCACCGGCATCGAATGTGCCACAGTGCAGTTGTCATCGACTGCTAGGAAAGATACCGTAATGGCCCCGGCGCGCATCTCGAACGTTTCGCTTGTTGCAACGTTGGAGATGCGGTGTCGTTGCCCCAGACACGCCAAGCGTGTCCGTCTCCACGGGATCATCCCCAAGGGGCGTCCCACCTACTGAGTACGAAGGAGCAACGACGTGAGTGTTTTTATAGGAGTTGATGTGTCCCTGGCAACCTCGACCATTTGCATTCTTGGCGAGGGTGGCAAGATCATCAAAGAAACCAAGATCGACAGCGAACCTGCGGCGTTTGTCGTGTTCATGCAGGACCAGCCCTATGAGATCACCGGGATCGGCATGGAGGCCGGTCCGTTGTCGCAGTGGCTGCACAAGGCTCTGACGGATGCAGGGTTTACGGTTGTGCTTATGGAAACCCACAGGGTGAAGAAGGCGCTGTCCGCCATGCCCATAAAAACAGACAAAAGGGACGCCGAGGGGATCGCTCACCTGCTCCAGCTCGGTTGGTACAGCGCGGTGCATTGCAAGTCGGTCACCGCCCAGGAAACGCGCGCGCTTCTGACCGGGCGAAACGCGCTGCAGAGGGCGATCATCGCCATGGAACTCTCTGTGCGTGGGATCTTGCGCAACTTCGGGCTCAAAATGGGGAAGATCTCCAAGAGGCGCTACGAAGAGCGGGTTCGGGAATTGATCGACGGCAACGACATGCTGAAGCAGATGGCGTTGCCGCTCCTGAAGGCGCGGGCAGAGTTGCGCAAGCAACTGGCTGTTTTTGAGCAGCAGGTGTGCAGCATGGCCAGGAAGGATCCGGTATGTCGCAAGTTGATGACCATGCCCGGCGTCGGACCGGTTGTCGCGCTGACTTACAAAGCTGCGGTTGATGATCCGACCCGGTTCCGCAGATCGAAGGATATTGGCCCATGGGTTGGATTGACGCCCAGCCGGGAAGAGTCGGGTGAGCGATCCGTTATAGGTGCCATCTCCAAGACTGGCGATGTCGGTTTGCGAAGTGCGCTTTACCAGGCGGCTCACATTATGCTGACCCGTGGAGGAGAGAACTGGCTGAAAACCTGGGCACAACAACTCGCGGAGAAATGCGGCAACAGAAGAAAGGCGAAGGTGGCGCTGGCACGGCGGATCGGCGTGGTCCTGCACCGGATGTGGATGGATGACACCGATTTCCGATCCGTCCGCGAAGAGGCACTGGCGCTGCGCGCCGCCTGAGAAACCGAGGCGGAACAAGATGAACGTAATACCAACACAAGGAGTGTACGGCGACGCCTGAGAGCGTCTGCCCAGCGGTGTCCTCGACCGGGACGCGGTCTCCGAAGATGCACGCGGCTCCTCGTCGCCGACCTCTGCGGGGGCGAGTACGTAGGAAAGATAGGCACTCGGGGCTGCACTGGACAAGGTATCAAGTCGGCAATCACAGCAACGAGGTTGTGCATTGACCACGTACGGAAGGCAGAACCCGGTGGTGGCACATCAGCTACGCAGAACAGCGCGGATGAAAGCCAAACACATGATGACACACAATCTTCTGAGAACTTGGGCCATGACGCCTGTGTGCTCTGCAAATGACCGCCGCTGCGAAACCCCGAACGGTCTCGCGGCCCGATTGGTTGCAAAATGCAGCTCTTGACACGGAGAGGGCCATTACGGAAGGAGCCACCCAATGACAGTAAAGACCGTAGGCCTGGATCTGGCCAAGGATGTTTTTCAAGTGCACGGCATTTCAGAGAACGGCCGAGTGATTTTCAACAAAGCCATCAAACGCGCAAAGCTGCTCCGCTTCTTTGAGACGCTTCCACCCTGCAGGGTCGGGATAGAAGCCTGCGGCTCGTCTCATCACTGGGGTCGCCAGCTGCGCAAATTGGGGCACGACGTGAAGCTCATGCCCGCCGGATACGTCAAACCCTACGTGAAGCGCGGCAAGAACGACGCCGTTGATGCTGAGGCAATCTGTGAAGCGGTCCGTCGACCAACCATGCGCTTTGTCGAGATCAAGACGGAAGAGCAGCAAGCCATTCTCTCAATCCACCGGACTCGAGATCTGGCCGTCCGGCAGCGCACCCAACTGGCCAACATGATCCGCAGCCTTTTGCGTGAGTTTGGGCATATCTTGCCCATTGGGATTGAAGCGGTGACGGCCTTTGCAAAGCGTCATCTCGGTGGAGATCACCCAGAAATGCCGGAGATCGCCAACGGTATGCTTGGCATCCAGTGCTATCAGTTCCTCGGCCTGAACGAACGCATCGATGGCTATTCCAAGATGATCCAGCAACATGCCCTTCTGAATGCAGATGCGCGTAGATTGATGCGCATGCCTGGTAT
Organism: Ruegeria atlantica; assembly: GCA_013032095.1. Classification (GTDB taxonomy): domain Bacteria; phylum Pseudomonadota; class Alphaproteobacteria; order Rhodobacterales; family Rhodobacteraceae; genus Ruegeria; species Ruegeria atlantica_E. The sequence goes on from WQBJ01000173.1 coordinate 2,362, forward strand.
CGGCCCGATCACGGCATCAGCGATTGTCGCTACGATCGGCGATGCTAAACAGTTCCGTACCGGGCGCGATCTGGCGGCCTGGCTCGGACTGACACCGCTCAACAAATCCAGCGGCGGCAAGGAACGTCTGGGCAAGATCACGAAGCAAGGCGATCGCTACATTCGCAAGCTGTTGGTCGTAGGCATGACATCGCGTGCTGTGATGGCGAAACGTTCGCCGGAGAAGGTCGATCTGTGGACAGCGAAGATCATTGCAGACAAACCGTTCCGATTGGCAACAACTGCCATGGCCAACAAGGCCGCTCGGGCCATCTGGGCGATGCTCACGAAGAAACAGGAATACCGGCAGCCTGCGTTCTAACCGCGCCGACTGCCCACGAGATGCAAGACGCTGAAGTGATGATGCGGAATTAAGTCAACCAAGAGCAAGGACACTCCGGGAATGGCAGCGACCCTCAGAGGTCGATAAGCCGATTGGAACCTCGCTTGCGGAATTCATCAAGGCCAGTGGCGACAATGCCGCCACGCAAACAGGCCGGACAGACGAAGGTACTGACAAAATACCCGCAAACATCACCAAAAAACTCTTGCAATGCAGGAGCCACCCACAGA
>WQBJ01000174.1 GCA_013032095.1 Ruegeria atlantica
CCGACCGGGGGGATATGGATTTTGAAGATGTCGTGTTCCGGGTCACCGCTCTGGATCCGGCAGTTGTGAACGCGGGCGTCATGCCTGAGAACGCAACGCAAGGCAACGGCACACTGGGCGTGCAGGGTGATACGGCTCTGGACGCGCAAACCGGTACCCAGGGCGATTACGGCACGTTCAGCATCGATGCCGCTGGTATGTGGAGCTATGAACTCAACAGCGATCAATCGGCGGTCGATGCGCTGGACGAAGGGGAAAGCCTGACCGACACCTTCCGGGTGACAACGGTTGAGGGGCTGAGCTACGATATTGCCATTACCATCAACGGCGTCAATGACGCGCCCGCAAACGACGCGCCGGACACGATAGAAGCGGTTGCAAACACCGACCTGGCTTTTGACGGTGAAGATGCGATCACCATCACCGATGCCGAGGGCAAACTGGCCAGTGTTCAACTGAGTGTGGACAACGGTTTTTTGACCGTAGCCGAGGGCCTGTCGGATAGCGTTTCCATTGAGGGGAACGGTACCGATACCCTGATCCTGAGGATCAGCAACAGTACCAACAACAGCACCAGTGTGCTCAATGCGGCTTCGGCGCTGTTGAACCGGACACTCCTCAACACTGCCAGCGAAGACGATGAAGACGATATTGACAGCGTTGCGGAGCTCAACGCGGTCCTGGCCACCTTGACGTATAAAGGCAACGCAGATGATACGCTGACCATTGTATCCATCGACAGTGGCGGAATGGAAAGCAGTGTCCAGGTCACGATCACCACTGTGCCGGTGATCGCTTCGGTCGGGTCTGTGAGCGTTGTGGAAGGCAGCGACCTTGTGCATAGGGTGAGTTTGACGGGCGCGAGTGTGACTGCGGAGACCTTTGATTTCACGCTGACGGGTGACAGCGCAACCCTGGGGGACGATTTCAGCGGCACGCCGAGCTTCAGTGATGGTGTGACCTACGATGCGAGCGCGGGCAAGATCACGGTGCCAGCGGGCGTGATCTCGTTTGATGTGACGGTGTCGAGTATCGACGACAGCGACGAAGAAAGTGATGAGGGCTATGACCTGACGGTGGGCGGTGTTCAGGCGACCGGTACGATCATTAACAATGACGATGGCTGGTCCGGCTCCTACCGTTTTGTTGGCGCTGATAGCGATGACCAGCTCGGATTCTCGGTCTCTTCTGCAGGGGATGTTGACGACGACGGCTACGATGACCTGCTCATCGGTGTACCCGGGGCTGAAATCAATTCGGGCGAAATCTACCTTGTGCTGGCCAGTGATCTTGCTGATCTCGATGCCGCTGATGGCAGTGCCGACTTCACGATCGACATGGCGAATATCGGTCTAGGCACCGACACCGACTCTTACCGTTTTGTCGGTGTTGATAGTTTTGACCTGCTTGGCATTTCGGTTTCATCTGCGGGGGATGTTGACGGGGACGGCAAGGATGACCTGCTCATCGGTGCTGATTGGGCCGGCGGTGTGAACAATGCTGAGCCTGCTGCGGGCGAGAGCTACCTTGTGCTGGCCAGTGATCTTGCAGATATCGATGCCGCTGACGGTAGTGCAGACTCAACGATCGACATGGCGTATATCGGTCATGGCAGCGGCTCCTACCGTCTTGTCGGCACCGATGGCTGGGACTTTCTAGGCTATTTGGCTGCTTCTGCGGGGGATATTGACGGCGACGGCCGGGACGACCTGTTCATCGGTGCTCATTGGGCCGACGGCGTGAACAATGCCGAAGCTGAAGCGGGCGAGAGTTACCTTGTGCTGGCCAGTGATCTTGCTGATCTCGATGCCGCTGATGGCAGTGCCGACTTCACGATCGACATGGCGAATATCAGTAGTGGCAGCGGCTCTTACCGTTTTGTTGGCGCGGATGGTGATGACTATCTCGGCATTTCGGTTTCATCTGCGGGGGATGTTGACGGGGACGGCGTGGGCGACCTGCTCATCGGTGCTTATTATGCCGACGGCGTGAACAATGGCGAGAATAATGCGGGCGAAAGCTACCTCATGCTGGCCAAAGATCTTGAAGACCTTGATACCGCTGACGGCAGCAGGGACTTTACGATCGACATGGGGAATATCAGTAGTGGCAGCGGTTCCTACCGTTTTGTTGGTGCCGATGGCGGTGACCAGCTCGGCTACTCTGTTTCATCTGCGGGGGATGTTGACGGGGACGGCGAGGGCGACCTGCTCATCGGTGCCTGGTATGCCGATGGCGTGAACAATACTGAGAATGAGGCTGGCGAGAGCTACCTCGTGCTGGCCCGTGATCTTGGCGCGCTCGATGCCGCGGACGGCAACATCGACTTCACGATCGACATGGCGCAGATCGGCCGTGGTTACGGTTCCTACCGGTTTGTTGGTGCTGATGGTGATGACTATCTCGGCATTTCGGTTTCATCTGCGGGAGATGTTGACGGCGACGACCAGGACGACCTGCTCATCGGTGCTTATTATGCCGACGGCGTGAACAATACTGAGGGTAGGGCTGGCGAGAGCTACCTCGTGCTGGCCCGTGATCTTGGCGCGCTCGATGCCGCTGACGGCAACACCGACTTCACGATCGACATGGCGCAGATCGGCCGTGGTTACGGCTCCTACCGGTTTGTTGGTGCTGATGGCGGTGATCGGCTCGGCAGGTCGGTTGCGTCTGCGGGGGATGTTGATGGCGACGGCAAGGACGACCTGCTCATCGGGGCCTATCGGGCCGATGGCGTGAACGATGTCAAGTATGATACGGGCGAGAGCTACCTTGTGTTGGCCCGTGATTTTGCCGCGCTTGATGCCGCCGACGGCAGCGAGGATTTCATCATCGATATGACCTATGCCGGCACATCAATTTTCAGCGGAACATCCGGTGACGATACGCTCACCGCGACCGCTGATGATCAAACCCTGGTTGGGTTTGATGGCAACGACCGGCTTGAGGGCCTGGGTG
>WQBJ01000175.1 GCA_013032095.1 Ruegeria atlantica
CGGGAAAAGATGATGGGTCGGTTCAAGTCACCACGCCAGGCGCAACGATTTCTCGCCGCCCACGACCAAATCAGTACGATCTTTCGTCCCCACCCGCTATCGCCTTTCCACTCTCTCCTACCGCCATGCCAGAGCCGACGCGTTCAAGCTGTGGGAAGGTTATGCTGCGGAACTATCGGCCTGATTGCGTGGTCTCACGCATATTCCAATCCACGTCAGATAATTTGGCAATGCCGTCTGGGTCGCCACGTTGCTGAATTGCTGCTGACGACCGCGCTTACCGTTCGGCGGCGGAACCCAGACCATCTCGGGATCAAACCATTTCGACAACGATCCGCGTTGTTTCAACGCGGCATTGTATGAAGGCCAGTTCTTTGTCTGGTACTTCGTCGGGGACCAACTGCTCATGCCCTCCGGCTATCACACTGGATTCATACAGTGAATCCCCGACACGATTTGTGCAACAAAGCCCCTTTGAAATTTCACCTGCAGGGTTGGCACCGAGATCGTTGCGTTGATCGTGCTGCAGCAGGGCGCGTTGGTAAGAGAGTTTACTGGACAGGTGGATTCGGTCCTTGTTTAGTTTAACCATTTTGTCCGGCACGGCAGGAGGGGCTCGTCACCTCGTACAGCCTCTCGCCGGTCAAGCCAACAACTGAGCACCTAATCGCTCCGACCTCGCCTTCTAAGACCAGATGAGCGATTTTTGCAGCGGGAGTATTGCCCGTGTTTTTCTCGGCGAACGGAAACTGTTCGACGGAGAAAGAACATAAGAGCCAAATGCTTTATGTGGGACTGGACGTCCACAAGGATACGATTGCGGTGGCGGTTGCCGAGGATGGTCGGGGTGGTGAGATCCGGTTTCACGGGACTATCGTCAACTCGGCAGATGCGGTTCTGAGGCTGACCAAAAGGCTGACAAAGAACAGGTGCACCCCGTCATTTTGCTATGAGGCAGGGCCTTGTGGGTACGGCCTTCATCGCCACTTGACGAAACTTGGATTTGAATGCGCAGTTGTTTCGCCGACGATGATCCCTCGCAAGACAGGTGATCGGATCAAGACAAATCGGCGCGATGCCGAGATGCTGGCACGGCTTTGGCGTGCCGGGAAACTCTCAGCGATCTGGACGCCTGATGAAGAACAAGAGGCCATGCGCGATCTGATCCGCGCTCGCAAACAGGCGATGGACGCGGTGAAGACTGCCAAACAGCAGCTACTGAGTTTTCTTCTTCGCCACGGCCTGCGCTATGAGAATGGCCAGTACTGGACGCAGCGCCATCGCCGTTGGCTGGCAGAGATGCGCCGTTTCCGTTTCCCGCATCAGCAACTGGCATTTGAAGAGTACAAACGTGCGGTCACCCAAGCCGAGGATCGGGTCGCAACGCTGGATAAAGTGATAGATGACGCTATCCCGGGCTGGCATTTCGCGCCTGTCGTTGATGCTTTGCGTGCCCTGCGCGGGGTCAACACAACTATTGCGGCGACCGTTGTGGCTGAGATCGGCGACATCACCCGATCGAGAATCCACGCCAGCTCATGGCCTGGCTGGGGTTAGTCCCAAACGAGCATTCCAGTGGCTCCAAGACACGGCGTGGTCGATTGACGAAAACAGGCAACGCTCTGGCCCGGACAATGCTTGTGGAAGCTGGGTGGTCATATCGCCACCCGCCGAAAGAAGGACAGCCCTATCTGAAGCGATCCGCTCACCTGCCGCAGCATATCAAGGACATCGGCTGGAAAGCCCAAACCAGGCTGTGCAAACGGTATCGGGATCTCAGTCGAACAGGCAAACCGCAACCCCGCGTTCTGTCCGCCATCGCTCGGGAACTGGCGGGGTTCATTTGGGATATCGCCAAGCAGACACCGCTGGAGCCCTAACCATCCTGTTCAGCCTGCCTGTGCCGTACGCTGGAGATGGGAGCCATTGATGGGGAACCCTCGGAGGGCGTTGGAGCAAACACTCGGTCTTAGAGAGAGGCAATCCCACGTCGTATTTGGTAAGGCGGTATCCAATCCGCGGATGAGAGCATGACAACACTCGGTTCGGCGCACCATCTCCAGCGCCTGTACAGGCTACAAACTTTGACCATCCCGCGCCAGCGGGGTAGTCTTTTAATGTCGGGAAATCCAAAAACGCTCATGAGAACGCCCTTATCTGCACTGAGCTGGACTCGGCCCCTATCCGGTCAGTGTCGCCAGTCTGGCAAGCACGTCGTCCATGATCGCTTGATCAACCATTTGGTCCGTGGTTTCGACATTGCGCGCTTCTGCGTCGATAGATTTGATCTGATCAACCAGCACAGCCCCATTGATGTCGCCGCTATCCGGTAGCATCACTTTCCATGGCCATGGGGTGGTGTTGGACGTGATCGGGCAGACCAGGATGCAGTTGGACACGCCTTTATAAGCGGCTGGCGAAATAACGAGCGCCGGTCGCCGTCCTGCTTGTTCATGGCCTTTCTGCGGATTAAAGCTTACCCAGACAATCCGTCCGCGATCGGGCTTCATAAGGCCTCATCGCCAGAAGGCGCATCATCAAGCGCAGGTGGCGGGGTCATCCTCCTGGCCTGCTCGACGAGTTGGTCCAACGCATAGCGTCGTCTGGCAGGTCGGATGACAAGTGCACCGTCATCAAGCTGCAAGCTGACTTCCTCGCCTTCCTTCAAGCCGAGGCTTTCTACGGCCATCTTGGGCAGGCGAACCGCGCAAGAGCCGCCCCAGAGTCCGATTTTTGAATGCATTGCATGTATGGTCATTGTCTTCTCCATAATATGGAAAATATATCATCTATGATGTAGAGTTTCAACATTAATGCCCAGGACTTCGCTTCGGGGCTCTGTTGCACAAATCGGGGTGTGATCGCGCTTCCCCCTTCCCCGGACGGATTTAGCCTACGGCCTTTGTGACGGGTATGCCAAGAGCG
>WQBJ01000176.1 GCA_013032095.1 Ruegeria atlantica
AGAAGTACCGCAAAGTGAGGGGCAATCAGGCCACCATTTGCGTTTCCTCGTGAGGTTTCAGACCGGGATACCACTGCTCGAACTTGTCCCTAAGCGTTCCATCGAGGGTGCGGGCACGAGTCTGAAGCATCAGATGAGCCCCCTGTTTTGACCATCGCATCTGCTGGCGTTTACCGAAGCGTTTTCCGACCACGGTATTGACCGTGCTTTCGACAAAACCGGTGGATACGCGTTCGCCATAGCGTCGGCGTTCGGCATAGTTCGGGATCATGCCCTTGTTGTTGGCAATGTATGTCTCGAGCTCGGTCGCGGCTTTGCGCAACGCCTTTATGCTGGCGTAATCCGTTTCGAGCTCGTCCAGATCCATAACCAAATCTTCGATCGCCGTCTGGCCGTCATGCAGGTTGCCGTTCCACAGGAACCCCTTGATCTGCCGGAGCAACCTGGCCAGTTTTTCGGCCTCCTCCTCATTGCGATGCGCGAGGCCTTTCACATATTGCTGCATGACGGTGATCCGCATGGTGATATGGAACCAGTCGAGGATGTGCTCAGATGCAGGCGCCATGTGCTGGGCCATGTTGATCACAGTGTCGCCGCCGTCGGTCATGAAGGTTACCGGCTGGTTTTCCTGCCAGCCTTGATCTTTCAAGACCTCATGCAACCGGCGCTTGGGTTTGGCGTCATGGCTCTGGACGAGACCGAGATACCGGCTGGGGCGGTCCGTGGGGATTGATTTGCCCACCGTCACTTCGAAATGAGATTGGCCCTTGTCCCGTGACTTCACATACCCACCGTCGATACCGACGGTGATCGGCCCGTCCGGATTGGGGAGTTGTCCTCGCTGAATGGCACTGGTCTCAATAAAGCTGAACCGTTCTTCTGCCAGTTCGGCTTCCATGCGCGCGGCGGCACGACCAAGATGCCTGCGGATGGTGCCCGCGCTGAGCCGCGCGTCGATTGGAAGAACATCCTTCAAGATGTCAGCTGTCACACCGAATGACACCAACGACGCCCATTTCGTTTCCAGCCAGAGCAGCTCCGGCGCGACATGGTCTGGCAGAAGCTCGGTCAATGGGCTGAAGGTGCTGGCCGGGCTGTCGTGACATTGACAATTGTAGAAGCGTGGACTCGGGACGGCGACATCGCCGAACACGGTGCGATACCGGATATGCCCGCGCCCCTTGCACCGCAGCTTTCGCCCGCAACACGGACAACAGGAACGTTTGGCGCAGTAAGCCACGCATTGCGCCGAAACGACTTCCTGCTGCAGTTTTAGAAGCAAGTCCTTGCTCTCGCTGATGGATAATCCGATTTCACCAATGGCATCAGTACCTTTGGTGGGTGTGGCGATTTTCTCCGTATGCGCCGTGCCGTCCGGCCCGATGATTGTGACTTTGATCTCGATGTTCATTTGATGTCCTGCCTGCTCGGTTTTTATGTCGTCTGCGCGTCTCGTGCGCGCATGATCGTCTGCCTGCTTGTACCCATGTCGCGGGCGATGGCCGAGACGGTTTCACCTGCCGCAATCCGCGCGCGGACGTGCGCCTGCTGATCGGCGCTCAGCGTAGCAGGCCGCCCCAGGGGTTTTCCCTGCGCTTTTGCGCGCGCCAGACCTGACTGGGTGCGTTCGATCAGAAGATCGCGCTCGAACTGGGCAACAGCGTTGATCACCCCCATAGTCAGCTTGCCTGCCGAGCTGGTCAGGTCCACCCCTCCAAGGGCTAGGCAGTGAACGCGGATGCCAATATCTTCGAGCCTGGCCACGGTGGTGCTGACGTCGATGGCATCACGCCCCAGCCGGTCCAGCTTGGTCACCACCAGTACATCGCCGCGCTCCATTTTATTCAAGAGCTGCGCAAAGCCCTTGCGCTGCTCGATCGACATGGAACCGGAAACTGTTTCGGTCACCACCCGGTGCGGCTCCACTTGAAATCCTGCTGTAGCGATCTCGCCCAGCTGGTTTCGTGGGTCCTGGTCGAGCGTTGACACTCTGGCGTAAGCGAAGGTCCGGGGCATTGGCAGCGCAGTGTTCATAATGGATGTCCGAAATATCGCCAGTGTTCAATACCCCGTCAAGCTAAATTCTGAACACGAAATTTGACCCCGCCCTAAAAGGAACCTTTCCGGACACCCTCTACCACATCTGCTGGTGCATCAGGTCGCGATGATCACCGGCACGAAACCGCTTGTTCACAGCACCCCGCAAGAATTTACCCTCCACGAACGGTTTACGGGCAATCATTCGCCCCATCGCAGCCTCCACATCGTCGGACAGGAAGTCAGATACAGGGCGCTCTGGTGCATCCGCAGCTACGACGTCTTCGAGAAAATCAACCATGACACCCATATCCCTCCAGGCGTCATAGCCGTCAGCCTCATCCCGGCGCTCAAGATATCCGTGTGGGCCTCCGCAGTCCTCCGGCGGACAAGCCCCGGAACCGCCCGTGCAGGTTGGATGGGATTTCTTCGGGGGAGGGTTGATCGCCTCAATGCGGATTTCGTGTTCCCAGTGATCGCCCATGTCGTAGATGTACGAGAACCGCTCATTCTTTCGGAAACCGAACTGCTGCAACGGCACATCGGGATCGGCAACATGCAATTCGAATGAGCCATATCTCGCCGCATAAACATCAAAGAGAAACAGGTGAATGCCTTCCCAGCCCATTGCCACCTGCAGGACGCCATGCAACTCTCGCAGCGTAATCGACGAGGGCACAAGGACGCGCCGCCAAATCATCGGGCTGATGCCGAGAAGGCGAACTTTCAGCTGATAGATTTCTGGTGCCCCTGACATTCGAAATCACTGCCACCATCAAACCCGAAGATCAACTGCCCCACACTTTGCTGTACTCTCCTA
>WQBJ01000177.1 GCA_013032095.1 Ruegeria atlantica
ATAACTTCTGGTAAACGTCAAGGCGGCATAACCGCGGTCTTCAACGGATGATTACCTTTGACGAGGCGCTGGAGAGTTACGACCGCGCGCTGGAACTTGACCCCAATCATGTGAACGCTCTTGCGAACCGGGGGCTGGCGCTTCACGAGTTGGAGCGTTTTGAAGAGGTGTTGGAGAATTGCGACCGCGTTCTGGTGCTGGACCCCAAGCATGTGGGCGCTCTTAGAAACCGGGGGGCGGCGCTTCTCAGGCTGGAGCGTTTTGACGAGGCGCTGGAGAGCTTAGACCGCGCGCTGGCGCTTGACCCAAAGCATGTGAACGCCCTTGCGAACCAGGGAGTAGCGCTTCTCAGTCTGGGTCGTTTTGACGAAGCACTGGAGAATTGCGACCGCGTTCTGGTGCTGGACCCCAAGCATGTGACCGCTTTTGCAACCCGGGCGGCGGCGCTTCACAAACTGGCGCGTTTTGACGAAGCGCTGGAGAGTTATGATCGCGTGTTTGAGCTGGATGAGGAGCATGTAGATAGTCGGTTTAACCGGTCCCTGCTGTTGCTTTTGAAGGGGCATTTTTCCCCTGGCTGGCCGGACTATGAGTGGCGATTGAAGAAGAACACAGAGTTGACATCCCATCCGTCCGCTCTGTGGCAGGGGGAAGATTTGAAGGGCAGCCGCATTGTGCTCCTGGCGGAACAGGGTCTGGGGGACCAGATACAGTTTTCCCGCTACGCGAAGATCCTGAGCGATATGGGGGCAACGGTGAGCTTGCAATGCACCCCCAAGCTTGTGCCCATGATGGAGACATGTGCCGGTATTGAAACCGTGGTGGCCACGGGGCAGGGCTTGCCCGCGGCAGACTATCACTGCCCGCTCCTGAGTGTTCCGGGGGTGCTCGAGGAGGATCTGTCCAGGCCCTTTGAGACCCCGTATCTGTTTGCCGACAGACCCTGTGTCGCAAAGTGGCGCAAGCGCCTGGCCGGCGTGGACGGGGTCAGGGTCGGGGCGTCCTGGCAGGGCAGCCCCGGGTTCGGGGGTGACGGGCTGCGGTCATTCCCGCTCGAACATTTCCGGCCTGTGGGCGCTCTTGCGGGGGTTTCGCTTGTCAGCCTGCAGAAAGGGGAGAAGGGGGTCTCCCAGATAGAGGGGTTCAGGAAAAGCTGCGGGGATATCATCGATCCGGAAGAGAGGCTGCAGGAGGACAGCGACCTGATGGATGCGGCGGCGATCATGATGACCCTCGATCTCGTGATTACAAGCTGTACCGCCATTGCCCATCTGGGCGGGGCGCGGGGTGTGCCCACATGGGTTGTGCTTGGCAAGAGCGCGGACTGGCGCTGGTTTCTGAACCGTGAGGACAGCCCATGGTACCCGTCGGTCCGCCTGTTCCGCCAGACAGAATTCGGCGCTTGGGATGATGTGTTCGAGCGCATTGCAGCGGCGGTGCAAACGGAATTCCTGACGCAATGAAGACCCCGGATGCAACCCCTCACCATCATGCCGGATGGTGCTGCCCGGATGCCGCCCCGGGCACAGCGAAGGCCCCCTCCACGCTCAGCGCGTTCAGGGCCTCTCCGTTGAAATACGCCTCAACGATCATTCGCTTGAAGGGAATGCTATGGCGGCGGTGTTTTCTCTTGGTCATGGGTCTTCCTTATCTGAAGGCCCAGGCTGCGGAAAATCAGGGGGCGCGGGGTCCGCCCGCAGGGGCGCACTCCAACTTTTTGGGGATTTTTGAAACGGCATTTACGGACGGTCTGCCGTTGATGCACACCGTCCATCCCGGCAACGTCGGCGAGACAAAGACGCTGCAGGGCATGCTGCAGAAGGTTCTTGCCCGCTTTCCGGTTCAGCGCATCATCCTGGTGGCGGATCGCGGCCTCCTGAGCCTGGACAACATCGGGGAGTTGAGCGCACTGGCGGATCAGGGTGGCCGTAAGCTGGAGTTCATCCTGGCCGTCCCCGCCCGCCGGTACGCCGAACTGGCCGAAACCTTCCAGAACCTTGCCTTTGATGGGGCTGGTCTGGCGGAAAGCACTTTTGCCGGTCATCGCCTCATCGCCGCGCATGATCCCGTGCGGGCAGAGGAGCGATCAGCCCGCCGTCGTGCCCGCATCCGGGAACTGGAGGATATGGCGGAGAAGATGGTTGGCAGGCTCGACGCTCAGGACGAAGGGCAGACGGCCCGCGGACGGCGTGCCTCCGATCGGGGGGCCTACAGCCGGTTCACCCGTGCCGTCGCCGAGGCGGAACTGACCCGCTTCATCAAAGCGGACCTGCAGGCTGACCGGTTTAGCTGGGAGCTTAATGACCACGCAATTGCACGGGCCGAGCTCTTCGATGGAAAGCTGGCGCTGCTGACCAATACACCCGATCTCACGCCCGCCGAAACCGTCGCACGCTACAAGAGCCTGGCCGACATCGAGCGCGGCTTCCGCGTTCTGAAATCAGACATCGAAATCGCCCCCGTCCACCACAGGCTGCCGGACCGCATCCGCGCCCATGCGCTGATCTGCTTTCTCGCTCTCGTGCTCTACCGCGTCATGCGCGCACGGTTGAAAGTCAGGGGTCGCAGTGAAAGCCCGCGCACCGCGCTCGACATCCTCGCACGCATCCAAAAACACACCGCTCATATCGGCGATCGCACCTTCAACGGCACCAGCAAAACAACACCGGAGCAACTCAATCTCTTCGATGCCCTGAATATCCCCAGACCGGCCTGATAGCCTGATGTCGTCACACAAAT
>WQBJ01000178.1 GCA_013032095.1 Ruegeria atlantica
TCTCGTCATGCCCGAAACCTTCGGTGAAGACAAATGTATCACTGCCACTGCCACCGACCAGGCGATCATTGCCACCCAGGCCCTCAAGCCGGTCGTTACCGTTAAACCCAACCAGGGTTTGATCATATGCGGTCGCTGTAAGCGTATCGTCTCGGGATGTTCCGCTGAAAACTGAAGTGCCGGCATAGGTCATATCGATGGTGAAGTCCTCGCTGCCGTCAGCGGCATCGAGTGCCGCAAGATCGCGGGCCAGCACAAGGTAGCTCTCACCCGCATCATCCTCGGCATCATTCACACCGTCGGCATAATAAGCACCAATGAACAGGTCGTCCCTGCCGTCGCCGTCGACATCCCCGGCAGAAGAAACCGAAAAGCCGAGTTGGTCATTGCCATCAGCACCAACAAAACGGTAGGAACCGCTGCCATCACCGATATTTGCCATGTCGATCGCAAAGTCTGTGCTGCCGTCCGCGCCATCGAGGTCCGCAAGATCACGGGCCAGCACAAGGTAGCTCTCGCCCGCATAAGGCTCGGCATTGCTCAAACCGTCGGCATACCTGGCACCAATGAGCAGGTCGTCCCTGCCGTCGCCGTCGACATCCCCCGCAGAAGAAACCGAAAAGCCGAGTTGGTCATTGCCATCAGCACCAACAAAACGGTAGGAACCGCTGCCATGACCGATATTTGCCATGTCGATCGTGAAGTCGGTACTGCCGTCAGCCTTATCAAAATCTTCAAGATCTTTGGCCAGCATAAGGTAGCTCTCGCCCGCGCCATCCTCGGCATCGTTCACGCCGTCGGCTCCAATTGCACCGATGAGCAGGTCGCCCCGGCCGTCGCCGTCAACATCGCCCGCAGAAGAAACCGACCAGCCAAGGAGGTCACTGGCATCACATCCGACAAAACGGTAGGAGCCGGTGCCACTACCGATATACGTCATATCGATCGTGAAGTCGGTGCTGCCGTCCGCGGCATCAAGGTCTTCAAGATCTTTGGCCAGTACGAGGTAGCTCTCGCCCGTACTACCCTGCGCATCGTTTACACCGTCGGCGTACCTGACACCAATGAACAGATCGTGCTGGCCATCCCCGTCAATATCTCCCGCAGAAGAAACAGACACCCCGAGTTCGTCACCGCCATCAGCACCGACAAACCGGTAGGAGTCGGTACCTTGATCGATACTCGCCATGTCGATCAAAAAGTCTGTGCTACCGTCAGCGGCATCAAGGTCTTCAAGATCTTTGGCCAGCACAAGGTAGCTTTCGCCCGCATCATCCTCGGCATCGTTCACACCGTCGGCATAATAAGCTCCGATGAACAGGTCGTCCCTGCCGTCACCGTCGACATCTCCTGCAGAAGCAACCGAATAGCCGAGCAGATCAGAGCTATCAGCTCCAACAAAACGGTAGGAGCCGGTGCCAAGACCGATATATGCCATGTCGATCATGAAGTCGGTGCTGCCGTCAGCGGTATCAAGATCTTTAAGATCACGGGCCAGCACAAGGTAGCTCTCACCCGCAAAACCCTCGGCATAATAGGCGCCGATGAGCAGGTCGTCCTGGCCGTCCCTGTCAACATCCCCCGCAGAAGAAACAGAAACGCCGAATTCGTCGCCGTCATCAGCACCGACAAAACGGTAGGAGCCAGTGCCCTGCCCGATATGCGTCATGTCGATCGTGAAGTCGGTGCTGCCGTCAGCGGTATCAAGGTCTTTAAGATCACGGGCCAGCACAAGGTAGCTCTCACCCGCATCATCCTCGGCATTGTTCACACCGTCGGCGGAATAAGCACCGATGAGCAGGTCATCCTTGCCGTCGCCGTCAACGTCCCCCGCAGAAGAAACCGAATAGCCGAGATAGTCACCGCCATCAGCGCCTACAAAGCGGTAGGAGCCGGACCAGCCATCGTCATTGATGATCGTGCCAGGCGCCGCAACACCGCCCACCGTCAGCGTGAAGGTTTCATCACCTTCGAAAACCGTATCCTGCACCCCCGCAACCGTCACATCGAACGAGGTCACGCCCGCCGCAACCGTAATCGTGCCATCGCCGTTGTCAGTCACGCCCGAGCCGAAGCTCACCGCACCGTAGTCACCAGATTCGGTGCTCTCATCCGTCAGGCTGAAGGCAAACGTCTGCGCACTGTCCGCCGCGTGACTCAGGCTTACCGAGAACACCAGGTCGCTGCCTTCCGCGGCGCTCGCAGACCCGACCGAAGCGATCACCGGCACAGTGTCGTCATTGGTGATCATGCCTGTCGCCGCAACACCGCCCACCGTCAGCGTGAAGGTTTCATCACCTTCGAAAACCGTATCCTGCGCCCCCGCAACCGTCACGGTGAAGGACAGCACACCTGCCGGCACCGTGATCGTGCCCGCGCTCGCATCATAGATTACGCCATCGCTGAAACTCGGCGTGCCGTTGAAGTCACTGTCCAGCGTTGCGCTGTCACCCGTCAGCGTGAAGTCGAAAGTTTCCTCAGTCACACTCGTGCCCGTCAAACTCACCCTATGCACAAGGTCGTCGCCTTCGGTTTCCGTTGCATCGCCGACACTCGCGATGCTCACCGCGTCGTCATTGCTGATCGTGCCCCTCGCCTGAACGCCACCCACCGTCAGGTCGTAGCCCTCATCGCCTTCTTCATCGCTATCCTCGGTGCTCGATACCGTCACATCGAACGAGGCCACACCTGCCGGCACCGTGATCGTGCCCGCG
>WQBJ01000179.1 GCA_013032095.1 Ruegeria atlantica
GACTTAACTGTCCCGTAATTACTGAAATCGCTGTCCGGTATTTCTGAAATCCGCACACATCTACGCGCGACCTCGTTGAAGACGTTAGAATTGCGCTATGCTCGATGGCTGCAATGGCTGATTACCAGCGACGCGGAGGCGATCACACTGCCTCCGGCTCGACGCGGGACCCTGCCGCGCCTTTCCGCTTGGCTTCGGGACCTCTCACACACCCGGCCGATGACCCGGTTGATGTTCATTGATGGCGTGTTGCGTATCCTCTCCGTGGCTGACCCGACGCAGGACTGGTCCGCTCACCGGAAGTTAAAAGCGGGATTGAAGCGCGCCGCGGGTCGAGGTGATCGGGATCGTAAACTTGGGCGTGTGTTGTCCAGCGAGGTTCTATTCCGTGCAGGGCTGTCTCTGGCGACGGGTCATGCAGAAGCTGCGTCAACATCGCTAAGCAGTATGATGTGCCTGCGGGATGGCACCATGATAGCGATGTTGGCCCTGATGCCGATGCGGCGACGCGCCTTCGCGGGCCTTCGGATTGGCACATCCCTGTATGTCGCAGCAGACACGATGACCGTCGCGCTCCCAGGGAATCTAACCAAATCAGGGCATCCCTGGGAAGCTGATGTTCCCCAGAGCGTTGAACCGCTCTTGCGCCGTTATATCAACGAAGCCCGTCCCTTTTTTATGGAGCGTGGCCAACAGCATCACAATGTCCTGTGGGTTGGCCGATCTGGCACTCCTTTGAAGAAAGACGCGCTGAGCCCCCGGATCGCGGAGCAGACACTGAAGCTGACGGGTCGCCGTATTCCACCGCATTTCTTTCGGGATGCTGCCGCGACAACTCTGGCCCGCTCTTCTCCGGAACACGCCAAGCTAATTCGACCAATTCTTGCGCATACGAGCTTCGGAACCGCCGAGCGTCACTACATCCACGCACAGACAATTGAAGCGGGCCGCGACTACGCGGCTTTGATCAACCAGAAGAGAAAGGCCCGGCGATGACCCGAGTTGCAATCTATGCCCGTTTCTCCAGCCAAATGCAAAGAGACGCATCCATCGATGACCAAATGCGACTGTGCCGGGAACGTGCTGAGCGGGAAGGTTGGACTGTTGTTGACGCCTATTCTGATCGTGCGGTCTCCGGCGCCTCCATGTTGCGCCCCGGTCTGCAAGCGCTGTTCCATGCTACACAGGAAGGACAGGTTGATCTGATTTTGGCGGAAGCGCTGGACCGGTTGAGCCGAGACCAGGCGGATATCGCCGCGATCTTCAAACGGCTTAGCTTTGCAGGGGTTGGCATCGTGACGCTGGCTGAGGGCGAGATCAGCGAATTGCACGTGGGTCTCAAGGGCACCATGAACCAACTGTTCCTCAAAGACCTGGCCGACAAAACCCGGCGTGGTCTTCGCGGGCGGGTCGAGCTTGGCCGTTCCGGCGGCGGAAACAGCTACGGCTATGACGTCGTCCGGCGTCTTGGGCCCGACGGCCAACCCGTCACGGGAGAACGAATGATCAACGCAGCGGAAGCTGAGATTATCCGGCGGGTATTACATGACTTCACCGAAGGGCACTCCCCGAAAGCCATTGCCCGCCGCCTGAACACCGAGGGTTTCCCCGGTCCTCGTGGCAAGTTATGGCGTGACACCGCCATTCGAGGGCACCGAGTGCGTGGGACGGGCCTTCTCAACAATGAGCTGTATATCGGCCGCCTGGTTTGGAACCGGCTGCGCTACATCAAGGACCCGGAGACCGGCAGACGCGTTTCCCGTCTCAACGATCCGTCCAAATGGATCATCGCGGAGGTCCCTGAGCTGCGGATCGTCGGGGATGAACTTTGGGAGGCGGTCAAGCAGCGGCAAGGCAAGATCGAAGCCGATCCCCGCGTCAAAGCCATCAAACAAACCAAGTTTTGGGAGAAGCGTCGCAAGAAGCACCTTCTGACAGGTCTTGCATTCTGCGGCACCTGCGAAGGGCCACTCGCCACAGTCGGACGCGACTACCTAGCCTGCTCTGCCGCTCGCAAACTCGGCACTTGCACGCACAGGCAATCTATTCGACGCAATGTCCTGGAAGACGCCGTCATGGATTTGCTTCGTCAGCGCCTGATGCAGCCCAACGCAGTGGCCGCTTTTATCAAGTCCTTCAGCGAAGCCGCCAACGCAGAAGCAGGCACAGCGGAGGTAGCCCGGACCCGTCTGCAATCCGAGCGGGACAAAGCTGAGCGCAAACTGAATGGGTTTTATGACGCAATTGCGGAGGGCATTCGCACCCCCGGGATTCAAGCTAGGCTGGAAGAACTCGAAGCGCAGATTGCCGATCTTGAGGCGAAGCTCTCCGAACCTACGCCCTCCCCGACGCGACTACACCCTAATCTGTCCGAATTTTATCGCACCAAGGTCACTGATCTGGCACAGGCGCTATCGGACCCTTCGATCCGCACAGGAGCACTGGAGATCATCCGAGGCTTAATCGAACGTGTCGCGGTTCAGCACACTAATGACGGTGTTCAGATCGAGCTGGAAGGTGCACTTTCAGCGATGATTGGGCTAGCCCAGAACGACAAAAGCCGCCCTGAGGCGGCTTGTTCGGTAGTTTGTTCGACCCAAGTGGTTGCGGGAGCAGGATTTGAACCTGCGACCTTCAGGTTATGAGCCTGACGAGC
>WQBJ01000018.1 GCA_013032095.1 Ruegeria atlantica
CGCTGATCGAAGCCCTGATCAACCAGGAACTCGGTGAGCCCTTCCGCCGCGACGCCATGAAAAAACCCGTCGCCGTCGCAGGCATCGACGCCGCAGACATGACACCTCAAACAGAGGCCTGATCGCTGTGAAGCCCCTACGTCAAATTCTTGGGGCTGCGACCAGTTCCAAAAAGATCATCGCCCTCGCCGAGGGCGATGATCCACGTGTTGTAGAAGGTGCGCTGAAAGCGCGTGCCGAGAACGCCGCCGATATCATCCTTGTGGGCGAGCACGCCAAAGTGACCGCTCTGCTGGCCGAAAAAGGCGGAGCGGATGTTGACGGGATCGAGATCCACGATCCGGCCACATCCCCCCACACAGATCGGTTCGCCGCAGCTTATTACGAGTTGCGCAAGCACAAGGGCATGACGCCCGAAAAGGCGCAAGAACTGATCAAGAGCCGCCTAAACTATGCAGCGATGCTGGTCCATCTCGGACTGGCGGACGGAACAGTCGGTGGCGCAGTTGAAACCACTTCCGATACCGTGCGCGCCGCTTTGCAGATCATCGGCAAAGCGACGAACGCTCATATGGTGTCCAGCTTCTTCCTGATGATCTACGACCGCGATCACCACGCGGTTCAGGGCGTGCACATCTTTGCCGATTGCGGATTGGTCGTCGACCCCGACGAACGGGAACTGGCCGAGATCGCTCAGGCCTCGGCAACGTCCTACCATGCGCTGACCGGTGAGGTGCCGCGCGTTGCGATGCTGTCTTTCTCGACCAGCGGCAGCGCCAACCACCCCAAAGTTTCAAAGGTGGTCGAGGCCACTCGCATCGCCAAAGCCGCCAGCCCGCATCTTCTCATCGACGGAGAGCTACAATTCGACGCCGCCTACGTGCCCGAGGTGGCCAGCAAGAAGGCCAAGAACTCACCGCTTGAGGGACAGGCCAACGTGTTCGTCTTCCCCAATCTCGATGCCGGCAATCTGGGCTACAAGATCGCACAGCGCATTGGCGGGGCAGAGGCCATCGGACCGGTGCTGCAGGGCCTTGCAAAACCCGCAAACGATCTTTCGCGGGGCTGTTCAGCCGATGACGTACTGCACATGATCGCCGTCACGGCGGTACAGGCACAACACACCGCGGCAGCGCCCGAGACGTGTTGACCCGGTCACCGCATACTTTCGTCGGATTTACCGCCGATGACGCGATGTCCGCCCCGCGAGGCGTTTTTAGAGTGCTGCTATCGGCCGGGGTTTCGAACCCGGCCGATACAATCCATACTCGGACTGTCTACACCCTGATCTCCACAGAAACTCTTTTTATTGCAGGATTTATCCTAGCCGGACTAACATTTCTCACCTGACACGCTGCCCCGACAGAAGGACGCCAGATGACCATCCAGCAACCGCAGATCGACACCAGCCCAAAAGTTTCGGACGAGGTCCGGCGCACCACCTGTTACATGTGCGCCTGTCGCTGTGGCATCAACGTGCATATGAAGGATGGCAAGGTTGCCTATATCGAAGGCAACCGAGACCACCCGGTGAACAAGGGTGTTCTGTGCGCCAAGGGCAGCGCCGGTATCATGCAGGTCAACGCGCCGTCTCGCTTGCGAAAACCCCTAAGGCGGGTCGGCCCGCGAGGGTCGGGCGAGTTCCGCGAGATCGAGTGGGACGAAGCGATCAGCACCGCCGTCGGGTGGCTGAACGAACTGCACGAGACTGCTCCGCAAAAGCTGGCCTTTTTTACTGGCCGCGATCAGAGCCAAAGCTTCACTTCATTCTGGGCGCAGAACTTCGGCACCCCGAACTATGCGGCCCATGGCGGGTTCTGCTCGGTCAACATGGCGGCGGGTGGCATCTACACAATGGGCGGCGCGTTTTGGGAGTTCGGCCAACCTGATTGGGAGCACACCAAACTGTTCATGCTGTTTGGCGTCGCTGAGGACCACGACAGCAACCCGATCAAGATGGGCATCGGCAAGATCAAGAAACGCGGCGCGCGGGTGATCGGGGTGAACCCGATCCGATCCGGCTATAACGCCGTTGCCGATGATTGGGTTGGGATTACACCCGGCACCGATGGTCTATTCATCCTGTCCTTGATCCACGTGCTGATGAAGGCGGGCAAGATCGATCTGGACTATCTCAGCCGCTACACCAATGCGCCAGTTCTGGTGAATGCCGCCGAAGGTCCGGAAAAAGGTCTGTTCCTGCGCGATTCCGACGGCAAGCCACTGGTGATCGACCGGGTGACCGGCGAACCAACTGCTTTCGACAAACCGGGGGTTCGCCCAGATCTGTCGGCCACTTACGAAAAAGACGGGATCACCCATCGGCCAGTTTTCCACTTGATGGCTGAAAAGTACATTTCCGACGATCACGCCCCGGAAGCCGTGGCCGAACGGTGCGGTATATCCTCCAAGCGTATTCGCGCCATCGCCGCGGAAATTGCCCGTGTGGCCTTTGACGAGGCCATCGAGCTGGATCACGAATGGACCGATTTCCGAGGCGAGACGCATTCGAAGATGATCGGGCGCCCTGTTAGTTTTCACGCTATGCGCGGCATCTCGGCCCATGCCAACGGGTTCCAGACTTGCCGTTCGCTGCACGTGCTGCAAATCCTTCTGGGAACAGTCGAGGTGCCCGGTGGTTTCCGCTTTAAACCGCCCTACCCCAAACCCGTCGAAGCCCATCCAACGCCACATGGCGACCGCCGTCCTGGACGTCCGCTGGAGGGCCCGCATCTGGGCTTCCCACGCGGCCCCGAAGACCTGCTGCTGGATGAGTGCGGAACTCCTCAACGCATCGATAAGGCGTTCACTTGGGAAAATCCGATGTCTTCCCATGGGCTGATGCATATGGTGATCTCGAACGCGGCCGTTGGCGATCCCTACAAAATCGACACGCTGTTCATGTATATGGCGAACATGTCGTGGAACTCGTCCATGAACACTAAGGGCGTTATGGAGATGCTGACCGCCCGCAACGAAGATGGCAAATACGTCATCCCCAAGATCATCTATTCCGATGCCTATTCCTCGGAAATGGTTGCCTATGCCGACCTTATCCTGCCCGACACCACCTATCTGGAACGGCACGACTGTATCTCGCTGCTCGACCGCCCGATTTGCGAGGCCGACGCCGCCGCTGACGCCATCCGCTGGCCTGTGGTTGAACCCGACCGCGACGTGCGCGGATTCCAGTCGGTGCTGATCGAACTGGCCAATCGTATGAACCTGCCGGGTTTCACCAACGAAGACGGTACGCCCAAGTGGAAGGACTACGCCGACTATATAGTCAACCACCAGCGCAAGCCGGGGATCGGCCCACTGGCCGGGTTCCGCGGAGAAAACGGCGAAAAGCAAGGCCGCGGAGAGGTCAATCCTGACCAACTGAACCGCTACATCGAGAATGGCGGGTTCTACGTCGCGCATATTCCCGAAGGTGCAGATTACTACAAGCCTTGGAACACGGCTTATCAGGACTGGGCCGTGGACATGGGTATCTATGACAGCCCTCAACCCTATCTTTTCCAGCTCTATTCGGAACCGATGCGCAAGTTCCAACTGGCGGCCGAAGGTCACGGAGACCGGCAACCGCCCGAACATCTGCGCCAGCGCATCAAGGACACGATGGACCCGCTGCCGATCTGGTATGAAACCGACCAACAGGGCAACGACGGGTTCACCGTCAATGCCCTGACCCAGCGCCCGATGGCGATGTATCACAGCTGGGGCACTCAGAATGCATGGCTTCGCCAGTTGCACGGGCGCAACCCGCTCTATGTTCCGACCAAATTAATGCGGGAACATGGGCTGCAGGACGGTGATTGGGCCAAGGTCAGCTCTCCACACGGGGAAATCACCGTCCCGGTGATGGAGATGGCCGCGCTGAACGACAACACCGTCTGGACATGGAACGCCATCGGCAAACGCAAAGGCGCATGGGCGCTACAGGAGGATGCACCGGAGGCCACCAAGGGCTTCCTGCTGAACCACCTGATTCACGAACTGCTGCCGCCGAAAGGCGACGGGCAACGCTGGGCCAATTCTGACCCAATCACCGGGCAGGCCGCATGGTTCGACCTGAAAGTAAAAATCGAAAAAGCCGAAGCCCCAAGTGACGCCGAAAGCCAACCCGAGTTTGGCCCGATCACGTCACCCGTTGGCACTGGCCCGAAAGATCTGGCGTGGAAGGTAGGTAAATGACTCAACTCCCTCAATCCACAGAACGCAAGATGGGTCTGGTCATTGACCTGGATACCTGTGTTGGTTGCCATGCCTGCGTGATCTCCTGCAAAGGCTGGAACACCGAAAACTACGGCGTGCCTCTGTCGGATCAGGACGCCTATGGCGCGAATCCGTCAGGCACCTTCCTTAACCGCGTGCATTCCTACGAAGTACAGCCGGCCGAAGGGCCTGCCCAACTGATCCACTTCCCCAAGTCCTGCCTGCATTGCGAAGACGCACCTTGCGTCACCGTATGCCCTACAGGGGCCAGCTATAAGCGGGTCGAGGACGGGATCGTTCTGGTTAATGAAAGCGACTGCATCGGCTGCGGCCTATGTGCATGGTCCTGCCCCTATGGCGCGCGTGAACTGGATGTGGCCGAAGGTGTGATGAAAAAATGCACCCTCTGCGTGGACCGTATCTATAACGAGAACCTGCCCGAGGTTGATCGCGTCCCCTCCTGCGTACGAACCTGCCCCGCTGGCGCACGTCATTTCGGTGATCTGGGCGACCCGGACAGCGATGTCAGCAAACTAGTCGCTGAGCGCGAGGGCATGGACCTGATGCCAGAAATGGGCACCAAACCCGTCAACAAGTACCTGCCGCCACGGCCCAAGGATCAGATCGAGGAGCAGATCGACATTCTGGCCCCGCTGCTGGCCCCGGTCGCCGAAGAGCCCAAAGGATTCCTGGGCTGGCTCGACAAAACTCTGGAGAAGCTCTGATGCATCCGGCCCCTTCTGTCATCATCTTCACTACCTGTTCCGGGCTGGGCTTCGGCTTGCTGTTTTTCCTCGGGCTAGGCCAACCCGCAGTTACCGGCTTCGTCGCGTTCGTCTTCTACGTCATCGCCTATGCACTGGCAGTGGGCGGGCTGCTGGCCTCAACCTTCCACCTGGGTCACCCTGAACGTGCGTGGAAAGCATTCAGCCAATGGAAATCCAGCTGGCTTAGCCGTGAAGGAATATGTGCCGTTGCTGCGCTGATCGTCATGGCGCTGTACGCGTTGGGTGCAGTGTTCCTGCACAGCCACTGGACAGTATTGGGGTGGATCGGTGCGCTCCTCAGCCTAGCCACGGTGTTTACCACCTCGATGATCTATACCCAGCTCAAGACCGTCCCGCGTTGGAACATGAATCTGACACCAGCAATGTTTCTGTCATTCAGTCTGGCAGGCGGAGCGCTATTGGCCGGAGCTGAGGCTCTAGCGCCCTGGCTGCTGGCCATCGCAGGAGCAGTGCAGCTAGCCTATTGGGCCCAGGGAGACGGCGCCTTCGCCCGGGCTGGAACGACTCTGGGCAGTGCCACTGGATTGGGAGATCGGGGCAACGTCCGCGCGTTCGAGCCGCCGCACACCGGAACCAACTATCTGCTGCGCGAATTCGTCCACGTGGTCGGGCGCAAACATGCGCAGAAACTGCGGGTAATTTCCCTTGGGCTTGCTTTTGCACTGCCTTTGCTGCTGATCCTGATCCCGGTCTCGGGCCTTGTGGTCAAACATATCTTTGCGCTGCTGGCCGTGCTGTCGCATCTGACCGGCGTCGTGGTGTCTCGTTGGCTGTTCTTCGCGCAGGCAGAACACGTAGTCGGGCTGTACTACGGAAAACGTTAAGTCACAGCACAAAAAAGGGCGGCACTCTGAAACCAGAGCCCGCCCTTTGCTTCTTCAAAACGGCCTTATATCAGGCCAGCGTGCGCCATTGCGGCGTCGATGGTAGCCTTGGTGCTGTTTTCCAGTCGCGTCAGAGGTGAGCGCACCTCTTCGCTGCACAGACCCAGCTTGCTGAGCGCGTATTTTGCACCAACCAATCCCGGTTCGATGAAAATCGCTTCGTGCAGCGGCATCAGGCGGTCCTGATATTCCAGCGCCTTGGCGTAGTCACCATCCAGTGTCGCCTGCTGGAACTCGGCGCAGAGTTTTGGCGCCACGTTTGCGGTGACCGAGATGCAGCCCACGCCGCCATGCGCGTTGAAGCCCAACGCAGTGGCGTCCTCACCCGACAGTTGGCAGAACTCCGGCCCGCAGGTGGCGCGCTGCTGACTGACACGGGCCAGATCGCCGGTCGCATCCTTAACGCCAACGATGCGCGGCAGCTTGGCCAGCTCACCCATCGTCTCCGGCGTCATGTCGATGACCGAGCGACCGGGGATGTTGTAGATGATGATCGGAATATCCGCGCAATCATGCAGCGCGCGGAAATGCGTGATCAGACCCTTCTGGGTGGGCTTGTTGTAGTAGGGCGTCACGACCAACGCCGCGTCCGCACCGATCCGTTCAGCGAATCGCACGAAGCGGATCGCTTCGACCGTGTTATTCGAGCCCGCACCGGCAATGACCGGCACACGACCCGCCGAGGCTTTGACTACCTCTTCCACGACCGTTTCATGCTCTTCATGGCTGAGCGTAGGGCTTTCACCAGTGGTACCTACGGGCACCAGCCCGGTCGAGCCTTCCTGAATCTGCCATTCCACCAAGTGTTTGAGCGTCTTCAGGTCCAACTCGCCGTTTGTGAACGGGGTGACGAGGGCTGGCATTGAGCCTTTGAACATGACACGCTCCTTGGTGTGCGGTTAGCAAATTTTGCACCACGGGCCATCACAATCGTCGCGATGTGAGTTGATCCCGGCGGCGCAAGGTTTATCCTGAGTGGCTGTATCCTTGGTTGGTTGGGAAATGCAAGGCATGACACGCGTTCTGGCACTTTTGATAGCAATGATTCTGGGGTCAATCGGGCAGGCGCGAGCCGATGCAGTGGGAGATCTGCGTGCCGGAATGAATGAAATGCGCAAGGGCGACTGGAATGGTGCCCTGCAGGTGGCGGGCCAACGGGGATCGGTCAGCCGCGATATCATCGTCTGGCACTGGTTGCGCGAGGGCTTTGGAAGCTCGGGTGACGTGCTGGTGTTTCTGGATCGTAGGCCGGATTGGCCCGGTCTGGCCTGGTTGCGGCGCAAGAGCGAGCCCGCTTTTACCGGGGCCGATCCTGACCGAGTGCTGAAATTCTATGCCGACGTGCCGCCGCAAACCGCCGAAGGCGCGCTAAACTATGCTGTTGCGTTGAAGGCAAAGGGCCGTCAGGGCGACGCCGAAGCCGATATCGTGGCTGCATGGCGTACCATGCCGATGGGCAAGGGCCTTCAGAAGGACTACCTTGAGAATTTTGGCAAGTTGTTGAAACCCCACCATGCTGCAAGGCTGGATCGGATGCTGTGGGACAACCATCTGGTCAGCGCGGGGCAGATGCTGTCACTGGTCAGTGCAGATCAGCGCAAGCTGGCCGAGGCGCGGATTGCCCTTCAAAAACGCCAACCCGGTGTGGATGGCAAAGTAGCAGCGGTGCCGAAATCCGTCGCCGACTCTCCGGGGCTGGCTTTTGATCGGTTCGTGTGGCGTGACAAGAAAGAGCTGGATGACAGCGCGATTGACCTGATGCTGGCGCGCTCAACCGGACCGGATGCGCTAGGTGAGCCTGACAAATGGGCCGAGGGCCGGCGCCGTCTGGCGCGGCTTGAGATGCGCAATGGCAGTTCAAACCGGGCGTATCAGATCGCGGCGAACCACCACATGACCCCGGAAATGGGTTATGCCTACGCGGATCTTGAGTGGCTGGCGGGCTTCCTCGCCCTGCGTAAGCTGAATGATCCAGAGACGGCCGTGCGACATTTCCAAAACTTCTCGGGCGCGGTGCAGTCGCCAATCTCGAAAGGGCGTGGCGGCTATTGGCTGGGCCGAGCATATGCCGCAAAGGGGGATGCTGACAAAGCTTATGAAGCTTATGCGATGGGTGCGGATTATCAGACCTCGTTCTACGGTCTGCTGGCCGCCGAGCGGATTGGGCGACCTTTTGATACTGAGTTGGCCAACCCGCGTCGGGCGCCACATTGGAAACAGGCTGACTTTGCGGATTCCAGCGTGCTGGAGGCTGGTCTTCTGTTGCTGCGCGCGGGTGAGGACACCCTGTCCGAACGCTTCCTGACCCATCTGGTGGAAGAACTGGATCAAGTACAGGCCACGCAACTAGGCGATCTGGTGATCGAGTTGAAAGAACCGCATCTCGCGGTAATGATCGCCAAACGGGCGGCGAAAACCGGTATTGTTCTGCCTGCTGCCTATTATCCGGTGCATCCGGTTGCCGATATGGGCCTGCCCATGGCGAAAGAGATGACGCTGGCGATCGCCCGCCGCGAAAGCGAATTCGACCCCGTTGTCGTTAGCGGCGCAGGTGCACGCGGGTTGATGCAGGTGATGCCTGCTACGGCGCAACTGGTGGCCAAAGAGCTTGGCATTCTCAGCGGGCACAAGACGGTCAATCTGACCTCGGACTGGAAGTACAACGCCAAACTCGGCGCAAATTACCTCTCTGGTCTGGCGGCCGATTTCAATGGCAATGTGGTGATGATGGCTGCGGGCTACAACGCCGGACCGCGTCGCCCGATCTCGTGGATGGATCGGTATGGTGACCCGCGCGCTGATGAGATTGACGTGGTCGACTGGATCGAGACCATCCCCTTCAGCGAGACCCGCAACTACGTGATGCGCGTGGCTGAAAGCCTGCCGGTTTATCGCGCGCGGCTGGGTCAACCTGCGCTGCCGATTCCGTTCTCGCAGGAGCTGGTCGGGTCAACTCTGGCGTCGTTCGCGCCATAGGGTGAACAGGCCCGCACTAACGACCAGAGCTGCGCCCAGAACCACCTCTGGTCGCAGCGCCTCGCCAAAGACGGAAATGCCGAGAATGGACGTCCAAACCAGGTGAAAATAGGCAAAGGGCTGCACCGCGCTGGCCTCCGCCATTTCATAGCATTTGATCAGCAGCCAATGACCCAGAACGCCGCTGACGCAGAGCAGCGCCATCCACGCCCAATCCGCGCGCGCCATCGGCTCCCAGAACCACATACCTACCAGCGTCATGGCCACGGCCCCGGCGACACCGGTCCAGAAAAAACTGGTGGCCGAGCTGTCTTCGCGGGCGACATAGCGGGTCAGCAATCCATAGACCGCAAACATCAGCGCAGAAATCAGCGGCAAGATGGCCCAAGGGTTAAACACGCCGACGCCCGGTTGCAGGATGATCAGCACCCCGATGCATCCGACGCCGATCGCTATCCAGCGCCGCCAGCCGACCTGCTCTCCCAGAACCGGCCCGCTGAGCGCGGCCACAAGAAGTGGATAACAGATGAACACCGCCATACTGTCGATCAGACCCAGTACCGTGAAGGCATAAACGGCGACGCAGATTTCGGCAGCAAGCAAGACGCCGCGAAACACCTGCAAACCCCATTGGCTGGTCTGTGTTGCGGCTTTCAAACCTCCGGGCGCTCTCGCGGCCAGTGCAATCACAAAGGCCGCGAAGAACCAATAGCGGATCATCACGACCATGTAGGTGTTGTAGGTTCCAGCCAGATGGCGCGAAATACCGTCCTGAAGGGCAAACACGATCGTCGCCGCGATCATCAGCGCGATACCCGCGCGCGAGTTGTTCTGCTGCGTCATTCCCGGATCGCCCGTGTCATATGGCGCTTGCGACCGTATCCGGGGGTGCGGGTGACTGTGAAGCCGGCCTCTTCCAACCCGCGCCGAACAAACCCGGCGGCGGTATAGGTCGCCGCGGTACCGCCCTTGGCGGTGTGATCGGCCACGTGCTGCATCAGGTCAGCGCCCCACAATTCCGGGTTCTTTGCCGGAGAGAACCCGTCCAGAAACCACGCATCCGCCTCCTCCGTCCATGCAGGCAGCGTCTGGCGCGCATCGCCTTCGATCACCTCAAGATGCAGAGTACCCAGATCGCACCTGCCGCCCTGCCAATTTGCCAAAAAACGTTCGCTCCACGGGGCAACCTCGGGAAATGCGGCCAGCGCACGGGACATATCGTCGAGAGCCATCGGAAAAGCTTCGAAGCTGGTGAAGGTCAAAGGCATGGTCTGGCCGGATTTTTCCCACTCGGACCAGACAGTCAGCATGTTCAGGCCGGTGCCGAACCC
The DNA here is from genome assembly GCA_013032095.1 of Ruegeria atlantica. Lineage (GTDB taxonomy): Bacteria > Pseudomonadota > Alphaproteobacteria > Rhodobacterales > Rhodobacteraceae > Ruegeria > Ruegeria atlantica_E. The sequence goes on from WQBJ01000018.1 coordinate 10,198, forward strand.
CAGCTCGGCAATACGAAACCCTGGCGCGAACCGTCCGGGTAGGTCATTGCCGGCAAGGAACACGTGCCGCGTTTCTTCCAACCCGTTTTGCAGCGAGTAATAGGGATCGTCGAAACGCTCCGAGACCGGGATCTGATCCTCGGTCCATGTCAATTTGGCGCGCTGGTCTGCCATCGGGGAATCCTGTAGCTAAGCAGCGCGACACTGAACAAGGAAAAGAGGAATGGCAATGGTCGATGTAACGGTGCGCGGAGCGGGCATCTTTGGCCTATCCATCGCCTGGACCTGCGCCCGGCGCGGCGCCAAGGTGCAGGTCGTCGACCCTTTCGGCCCCGGTGCGGGGTCTAGCGGCGGGCTGGTGGGTGCGCTGGCCCCACATGTCCCTGAAAACTGGAACGCCAAAAAGGCCTTTCAGTTCGACAGCCTAATTATGGCCGAGCCGTTCTGGAAACAGGTTGAGGCCACCGGCGGCGTCTCATCGGGATATGCGCGGCTGGGCCGATTGCAACCCATCGCCGACACCCACACGCTGGAGCTTGCCCACACCCGTGCGACCACGGCGGCTAAGCTGTGGCAGGGCCGGGCTGAATGGCGCGTTGTCGAGACCAATGCGCTCGGCGCGTGGTGCCCACCCAGTCCGACCGGCTACGTGATCCACGACACGTTGAGCGCGCGGATGCATCCCCGCCGCGCCTGCTCCGCTCTGGTCTCGGCGCTGGCTGTTATGGGGGTCGAGGTGGTGGCGGACGCACCAGATAAGGGACGGGTTGTCCATGCCACGGGGCTTGCGGGCTTGCAGGAATTGAGCGCGGCCTTCGGGAAAACTGTGGGCAATGGCGTCAAGGGTCAGGCAGCGTTGCTGAGGTTCGATGCGGGCGAGGTTCCACAGTTGTTTGCGGATGCGATTCATATCGTGCCTCATGCCGATGGAACACTGGCGATCGGTTCAACCTCAGAACGTAACTATGACGACCCGACCAGCACTGATGCCGCCTTGGATGACGTACTGGACCGCGCCACGCGGGCGGTGCCCCTGTTGCACGGTGCCGAGGTGATCGAACGCTGGGCTGGCGTCCGTCCCCGCAGCAAAAGCCGTGCGCCGATGCTGGGCGCGCACCCGCTGCACAAAGGGCAGTTCATAGCGAACGGAGGCTTCAAGATCGGCTTTGGCATGGCCCCGAATATAGCAAAGGTCATGGCCGATCTGATACTGGACGGTCGGGACGCGATACCGGATGATTTCAGGCCGGAGGCTTCTTTGTGAGCAGACGTGACTGGTCCCCCACACGCCTGACCGCCGACAGCCCGGCCTTGCCCGAGGTTTTGCGACTTATCCGGGAAAGTTTTGCCTATATGGAAGGGCGCATTGATCCGCCCTCGTCAATGCATCGCCTGACCGATGAAAGTCTGCGGCAACAGACCCAAGATGAAGAAGTCTGGATAATCGGTAACCCACCCATTGCGGTTATGTTTCTGACAGCCAAACCGGGCCGCCTGTATTTGAGCAAACTTGCAGTAGACCAATCCCTGCGCGGTCAGGGTTTGGCGCGGTCTCTGGTGGACTGGGCCGAAATACGTGCGCGGGCGACCGGACATACAGTTCTGGAACTGCAGACCCGGATCGAACTTGTGGAAAATCACACCGCATTCGCGCGTTTGGGATTTGTGAAAACCGGTGAAACAGCCCATCCCGGCTTTGACCGTACGACCTCAATCACAATGCAGAAACGGCTAGGTTGAGGCCTCTGCCACCATACATTGCCGCCCGTCGGGGCCGCGCACCCAGAGAGTCTGACCAGCCCTGCACAGGGTCGCTGTTTCAAAGTGCATCAACGGCGCAGTCGCGCGGAAGGCAAATTGCACCAACGGCCCCATCAGGTCTTCGGCAAACAGCATCAGAAGTTGGGCCAACAGCGGGCCATGGACGACCAGCCCGGCATAGCCTTCGACGTCGCGGGCGTAATCCAGATCGTAGTGGACACGGTGGCCGTTGAACGTCAGGGCTGAATAACGGAACAAAAGGGTGGAATCGAAAGTTACGTCTCGGCTTTTCGTTTCATCGGTTCGGGCCGTTGGCGGTGTGGATTTGACCTCATCGCCGGACGGATCTTGGCGGTAGACCAAATCCTGCCACTCGGTCAGGCACAGGGCCTCGCTCTGCCAGATCTCGTGGCGCAGCGCGACAAAGCCCAGCGGTCCAGTACGACCGGTTTTCGAAGTTGCATTCTCGCAAGTTGATCGACGCTCGGCCGGCTGCCCTGCGATCAAAGGAGTGTTGAACTGCAGACGCCCTCCCGCCCACATGCGGCGGGGCAGCCCCATGTCGGGGATCAATCCACCACCCACCTTCGGATGGCTATCCCGGCCCAATTGCGATGGCGGGCGGGGTGACCAGAAATAAAGTTGATGAAAAAACGGCGGTAGCGGCGTGCCAGCTACAACGGATGCCTCGTGCCCCAGCGCCACCTGAAACGCGGCGGCGCGGGCTGGGTCGATCCTGTCGGTCTGTATTTCCTCTGCCATAGTGGCAGATTAGGCAGGCGTTTTTCGGGGAACAAGCACTAGAAGCCCGCCTCGGCCCGCAGCTTTTCCATCAAGGTCCGCAAACTGTTTTCATAACGGTCGCTGGTCAGCTTGCCCTGCTCATCGAACTCATTAGAGCTATTCGCCAAGTGAATCTCTGGCCCCTGCAGTATACGCGGTTGGAACGGCACCATATAGCTGCGCAGTACCATCTGGGCTCGCTCACCGCCCGCACGCCCTGCCGCCGCCGACATCACGGCCACCGGTTTGTCGGCCCAAGGGCGACCTTCGGTGCGGCTGACCCAGTCCAGCGCGTTTTTCAGAACACCGGATGGACCCTTGTTATATTCCGGGGTGGAAATGATTACCGCATGAGCCTGCGCGATCTGGTCTGCCAGGGTTTGCACGGCCTCGGGGATGCCTTCGCCGTCCTCCAAATCGCCATCATAGAGCGGCAGGTTCAGATCGGCCTCGATATGAGTCCCCGGATCAAACAGCCGCGCCGCCTCGCGCAGCAGTTTGCGGTTGGTGGCACTTTGGCGCAATGAACCAGACAGGCTCAGTAGGATCGGTTCGGACATAGGGAAACTCCGTTATGGTGTTTCCCAATAGCTAGCCCAAGCGGCGGGTGTTCCAAAGCCCATGTGACGCGCAGTCAATGTGCAAAAAGGGGCACCAGAAGGCACCCCTTACTTATTATGTGGTTCCGTTGGGGATGATCTCGATATCGACCCGACGGTTCCGGGCCTTGCCCTCGGGCGTCAGGTTAGACGCGGCGGGGCGGTTTTCCCCCAGCCCGATTGTCGAAATGCGGGCACCACTTACGCCGTTGGCCTGCAGGATATCGGTCACGGACCGGGCGCGGCGCTCGGACAGGGCTTGGTTGTAAGACGCTTCACCGTCGCTGTCGGTATGACCGATAACCTGAACGTTCGAGTTCGGGTATCTCGTCAGGTTCTGTCCAACCCGCACCAGATCAGCGCGCAGCGCCGGGCGCACGGTCGCACTGTCGGTGTCAAAAGAGATATCGTTCGGCACGGTGACAATCAGACGGTCGCCTGCGTTGGTGATAGTGATACCGTCATTGGCCAGTTGCTGACGCAGTTCGGCCGCCTGCCTGTCCAACTGGTTGCCGATCAGACCACCCCCGGCGGCACCGACTGCAGCCCCGGCCAGGGCCCCTAGACCCGGGTTCGAGCTATTGGCAATCGCACCGACACCGGCCCCGACCAGACCGCCCAGAAACGCACCTTGTCTGGTGTTCTGATTAGGATCGGAGGGCAGGTTCAGCGTGCCGGGGTCCGTACAGGCACCCAAAACCAGGGCCGAGCACAGCCCGGCAGATAAAACAAATTTGGAAATCGTCATGATGTCACCTTCTGCTCCTGCGCCCGTTCATCGGGCGTGTTTTCTTTGGTGCAGTATATCACGGTGCCCACAGGCAGGCTCAAGCAACAATCCGGTGAAATCGGCGAATACTCGCCACTTACGACAGGTGGGCCGGTACAGAGTGCTGATGCCAGCATGGACCAACGTCGACAGGCCGGTCCACAGCGCCTCGACCTCATGGGCATCGAAGTTCAGCCATCACAGGCGCGTCAGCCGGGCGCAGGATCACGGCCTGCGAAACCTGATAATGCACAGCACCAGCGCGGCTTAAGATCAGAAATCCGCCTTGGCGCGGAATTTCATCGAAACCCCACCTTCGGGGCTTTTCAGGCGCAACTCTTCGGAATGCAGCATCAGTCGCGAAAATGCTCGCGCCGGGCCTTCGGCATAGAATGGGTCGCCCAAAATTGGATGGCCAAGCGCTTGCATATGTACCCGCAACTGATGCGACCGGCCCGTCTTGGGAAACAGACGAAGGCGAGTCGTTTCACCCTCAAACTTCACCACACGCCAATCGGTGACGGCAGCTTTGCCCGTCTCATGACACACCATCTGACGCGGACGGTTGGGCCAATCCACGATCAGCGGTAAATCCACTGTTCCGGTCTTTTCTGCAACCCGCCCCCAAACACGCGCCACATAGGTCTTTCGGGTCTGGCGGTTCTCAAACTGCATGCTCAGATGCCGCTGCGCATGGGGTGTCTGGGCAAAGACCATGACACCGGATGTATCCCGATCCAATCGATGCACCAACAGCGCCTGTGGAAAAGCCGCCTGCACGCGGGTCAGCAGGCAATCAGCCAAATGCTCCCCCCGCCCCGGCACCGACAATAGCCCCGAAGGCTTGTTCACCACAATCAGCTGCGCATCCTCGTGCAACACGTCCAGAGGGGTTTTCGGGGGATCATAGGTCTCGCTCATGCGCGCTTGCCTATCGCAGCGAGCGACCTCCCGCAACGTCGGGCTTGCCTGAACGGAACGGTTCAGCAACTCTGCCCTCAAAGCGGAAGGAGGACCGATGCACCCCACGATCGAACGCATGCAAGAGGTGGTCGCCAAAGGCGATGAAAGCCTGATCCATGAATTGTTGGCCGAGGATGTGCGGTTCTCTCCGCCGACCTATTACAGCACCTGGACCGGGCGCGCACCGGTGGCGGCAGTTCTGGGCCATGTAGGGCAGGTATTCTCGGACTTCCGCTATCGTCGTGTCATGGGTGAAGGCAAGGACTGGGCACTGGAGTTTCAATGCAAGGTCGGTGATCTGGATGCTGTGGGTGTCGACCTGATCACCCTGAACGACGATGGGTTGATACAGGATTTCGAGGTTGTCATGCGCCCGCATAAAACCATCGGTGCATTGCGCGAAGCGATGATGGCCCGGATCATGACCGACGCACGGTTCCTCGAATTCAAGAATGCGCTGAGCTGACAATGCCTGTCGCCCCAGATCAGATTTTGCGTGTCCCCCTGTTGCCGGTTCTGGCAGCTCAAGGCCTGTCAGTACGTCGCAATGCTCAATTGCTGCCAGAGCCCACTGGTCCGCGCGAAGGACGCGACGGGCGGGGTCCTCGGTTGCGCTTGCTGATTGCCGGCGACAGTTCCGCTGCCGGGGTGGGCGCAGGAACGCAGGCGCAGGCCCTATCTGGGTATTTGGTGGATCGGCTGGCCAAGCACTACGCAGTTGAGTGGCGGCTGGAGGCGACAACCGGGCACACAACGCGGGACACGATCGACCGGTTGCGCGGCCTGAGCGGCCAGTTTGACATGGCCCTTACCGCGCTCGGTGTGAATGACGTAACCCGAGGTGTGACACGCAGGCGCTTTGTGGAACAGCAGACTGAACTTCTGGGGGTTTTGACAGGCTCTTTGGGAGTCCGGCGACTAGTGGTTACCGGAGTGCCACAGATGAACCGGTTTCCGGCCTTACCACAACCGTTGGCCTGGGTCCTCGGACAGCAAGCCGCGCGTTTGGATCAGGGGTTGCAGCAGGTCGCGGCCAGTTTTTCGCAAGCGCACCACTTGGACTTGAACCTGCCCGATGACCCGGCTCTGGCTGCGCCGGACGGGTATCATCCGAGCCCGAAAGCCTATGCCATCTGGGCTGGTGAAGCCGCGCGCCTTCTGCGTCAGGCCTGAGCCCGCATCTGCCGGATCATCGGAATCGAGTAGACCACCAATGCCGTCCAGATCAGCGGGAATGCAATCATACGTCCGCGGTCGATCTGTTCACCGAACACAGTTAGGGCAGTGATGAAGATCATTGTCGGTGCGATATATTGCAAGATGCCCATGGTCGACAACCGCACCAGCTTTGCGCCGTTGGCATAGACCAAGAGTGGGACGGCCGTCACCACTCCGGCACCAGCCAGAAGCATCGTGTCGGTCGCGCCCACACCGAAATGACCAGTGCCTTGAACACCCAGCCAGGTGACAAAGGCCAGAGCCGGAATCAGCAGGATCAGAACCTCAAGCAGAAAACCCTGATTGGGACCGATGGGCAGCGACCGCTTGAAAAAAGCATAAAACCCCCATGTCACCATCAATCCCAGCGCTGCCCAAGGTAGGCTGCCAGCTTCGACGATCAAGACCAGCACGCCCAGCGCCGCAATCGCAACTGCCGCCAGTTGGGTTTTCGTCAACGGTTCGCGCAGCAAAACCGCACCCAACGCGATGCTAAACAGTGGGTTGATATAATACCCCAGCGCCGCGTCGAGCGCATTTCCGCTGGCAATCGCCCAGACATAGATCGCCCAGTTCACCGAAATCAGCGCCGCTGTGACACAGGCCATCGCCAACATCTTCGGGTTCACCAGCGCCGCCTTCAGATCCCGTGTGCGCCCCAACGCAACCAACAACAACCCAGCCACCGGCACCGACCAGATGACGCGATGCGCTACAATCTCGACCGGCCCTACATGCGCCATGGCTTTCATGTACAACGGCAAAAAGCCCCAAAGGACATAGGCCGTAACGGCCAGCGCCAGCCCCTTGGGCGTATCTGCGTTATTCGTTGGTACGGGGGTGTCTGCCACGGCGAGTCTCCGACTGATACCGTGCTTCTCTACGGCAATTCAGACGGGTTTGGGAACCGCGAAAACTGTGAAGCGGGTCATCAGCAATTCTGATATGTCTTGCCGATGGCTATCCGGCCAATATGCGTGGTATTTAAAACCAGACGAACAGGAGGTCCTTTATTCATCTGGCGTCAAATACTTCGCGGGAGTCGTCCGGAATGGACGGCAGGGGCGGAGCCCCCTGCCTTTGATCCGGGTCAGACTTTAACCCGCTCGGATTTCGGATCGTACATTGGCTTCAGCGAAGCCTCTGCTTTGACCTTCACGCCGCAGACGTCAATCTCGTAGGTCGAGGCCAACACGTCAGCTGCCTTCTCGCCTTCACTTGGCACATAACCCAGACCGATGGCACCACCCAGCGTATGGCCATAGTTGCCCGAGGTCAGATAGCCCACATATTCGCCATCGCGGATAATCGGCTCGTTGTGGAACAGCAGCGGCTCGGCATCGGTCAGTTTGAATTGCACCAATCGGCTATTGGGACCGCTTTCCTTACGCGCAATCACTGCCTCACGTCCGATGAAGTCGCAGCCCTTGTCGACCTTTACGGCAAAGCCGAGGCCCGCATCGACCACGTGATCTTCACAGGTGATATCATGACCGAAGTGGCGGAAGCCTTTTTCAATCCGGGCACTGTCCATCATGTGCATGCCACACAGCTTCAGGCCCATGTCCTGACCGGCTTCGTGCAGGGTCTCAAAGACATGACCGGCCATGTCGGATGAGACATAGACCTCCCACCCAAGTTCACCCACATAGGTCACGCGGTGGACGCGAGCGAGGCCCATGCCGATCTCGACCTCTTGCGCCGTACCGAACGGGTTGGTCGCGTTCGAAAAATCGGCCGGAGAAACCTTTTCCAGCAGCGCGCGCGCGTTGGGGCCCATGACGGCCAGAACGCCTTCACCCGCAGTCACATCGGTGATCACCACGTCGAAGTTACCTGCATGGCGCATCATCCAGGTCTGGTCGGCTAGACGTGTGGCTGCTGGGGTAACTACCAGATAGGCGGTTTCGGTCAGGCGGGTGACAGTCACGTCGGCCTCGATCCCACCAGCGCGGTTCAGGAACTGTGTATAGACAATCTTGCCATTGGGCACCGAGTAATCACCGCCGCCGATATAGTTCATGAACTTCTCGGCATCCGGCCCTTCGACGCGGATTTTCCCGAACGAGGACATGTCGTACATGCCAACATTTTCGCGTACGGCGCGGTGCTCAGCCGCCGAGTTCTCGAACCAGTTCTGGCGCTTCCAGCTGTACTGGTATTCGCGCTCCTGCCCTTCGTTTGCGAACCAGTTGGCGCGTTCCCAACCGGCCAGTTCGCCCATCACAGCGCCGTGCTCTAGCAGGTGGTGGTGGAATGGCGTCCGACGTACGCCGCGCGCAGTGGCCTTCTGGCGATAAGGGAAGTGGTCGGCGTACAGCAGGCCCAGCGTTTCCTTGGAGCGCTCGAACAGGTACTGCTTGTTGCCCTGGAACGGTTGCATCCGGCTGATGTCCACGTCACCCAGATCGAACGGCTTCTCGCCGCTGTCCATCCACTCGGCCAGCGCCATGCCTGCGCCGCCGGCAGACTGGATACCGATCGAGTTGAAGCCTGCCGCAACCCAGACATTGTCCATCTCGGGCGCAAGGCCCAAGTGGTAAGCATCGTCCGGCGTAAAGGATTCGGGGCCGTTGAAGAAGGTGTGAATTCCAGCCTCGGCCAGTAGCGGCACACGCTCGACCGCTTTTTCGAGGATCGGTTCGAAATGGTCGAAATCTTCCTGCAACTGGTCGAACTCGAAGGATTCAGGGATACCGTCCATCGCCCAGGGCTTTGATTCCGGTTCAAACGCGCCCAGCAGGATTTTGCCCGCATCTTCCTTGTAATAGGCGTATTCATCTGGAACCCGCAGAACCGGCAATTGGGTCATGCCCTCGATATTCTCGGTAACGATGTAGAAGTGCTCGCAAGCGTGCAGAGGTACGTTGACGCCCGCCATGCGACCAACTTCGTGGCCCCACATACCGGCGCAGTTCACCACCATGTCGCATTCGATATGGCCCGAGGTACTGCCGTCATCGGCAACCCAATCCACACCGGTAACTTTGCGGCCCCGCTTGACGATATCGGTAACCTTTACCCGCTCCTTGACGATGCCACCGCGCTGACGCGCACCCTTGGCCAGCGCAAGGGCAATGTTCGCCGGATCGCCCTGCCCGTCCAGCGGTAGGTAAACGGCGCCTTTGACTCCTTCGAGATTGATATGCGGGTACAGCTCCTGCACACGCTCGTTCGAGATCTCTTCGACTTCAACGCCGAATGCACGCGCCATGGCGGCCTGACGATAGATCTCTTCCTTGCGCTCTTCGGTCAAAGCAACGGTGATCGAGCCGCAGCGCTTGAACCCGGTGGCCACACCGGTTTCCTCCTCGAGCGAGCCGTAAAGCTCCTGACTGTATTTCGCCAGCTTGGTCATGTTCTTGGTGGCGCGCAACTGCGCGATCAGGCCCGCTGCGTGCCATGTAGTTCCGCTGGTCAGCTGTTTGCGCTCCAGCAGCACAACGTCGTTCCAGCCCTTCTTGGTCAAATGATAGGCAACCGAGCATCCGATGACGCCACCGCCGATGATGACCACTCGGGCCTTGCTGGGAAGATCAACCATCCTGAAATCTCCGCTATGTCAGGTTTGCGCCAATTTGCCACGAAAGATCGACAGTAAATGCACCAAAACCGTCACAGTATCGGTGATTTTCACCGATGTGACGCCGCCCGCTTTTCACGCCGCACGACAAAAGGTGTGACGCCGAAGAAGCTTTTGTAAACCGAGGAAAATCCGTTCGGAAACCCGCAGGCGAGACCGATTTCCCGGACGCTCATAGTGGTGTTGAGCAGCAGATTATTGGCCTTGGCGAGCCGCATTTCGCGATAGAACCCGTTCGGCGTTGTGCCAAAGAAGGTTTTGAACTTCCGCTCCAGTGACCGGTTCGACATATGCAGCGATTCGACGATCTGGTTGATAGGCAACGGGTCTTCGATATTGGCCTGCATCAACTTGATGCACTGGTCCAGCTTGGCATCCCCGGTTGAGGTTAGTTTCGCCCCGGAAAACGGTTGCATCGAGGAGAAATCGCGGATGTTTTCGTGCAGCATGATATCTGCCACGGTCATTTTGGCCGGGCCGGAGATATGGCGACCGATCACCGCAAGCGCCACATCCGTTGTCGCCTCCATTCCGGCGCACGTGACCACTGCACCCTGTTCGGTGGCAATGGAGAGTTTGGCCTCGAACCGCGCCCCACGTTCGCGGAGGAACGAAGCGTTTTCCCAATGGGTTGCCATGTCGTCGGTGCCGTGTTCGTCGATATAGCGACTGGCGGCTTCCGCCAGCAGAAAAACCTTTGCTCCTCGGAAGGTATAGTCCGACACCACACGCCCCAGCGACAGGTTGGGATGATCCGGATCGGAATTGCCTATCACAAAAAGATAGTCCGCCTTGGGTTGCGTCGGGACAGGTTCTGTCTGAACCACCGCCTCGCTGCTGCTGGCGATCGGCCCACCTTTCAGCGAGCGATAGGTATAGGTGAACGGTGGGTTCGGACACACCCGGTTGGCCAGCCGTAGCACTTCGACCAATGAGGCCAGTTCCAACAACACATAACCGGGGGCTACGAGAATATCGAAATGCTGCTGCACTAAGGGTTTGTCAGAAGGTTTCGGCATCCCTGACCCTCAAACTATCCGGTGACCGGCGGCCCGCAAGCGGTTGGCCAGTATTTCGATGTGATCCGGGCCGACCTCGCAGCAGCCCCCCACAATTGTCGCCCCTTGCGCCACCCAATCCATAGCATGATCGGCATAAGCATCCGGACCCAGATCTTGCCGCTGTTCCAGAGCATCGACAGTGGGCGCATCTTCAAGGAACTTTTGCGAGATTCCGACGAACCCGTTGGCATAGGCGCCGAACGGGCGACCCAGTTTTGCGATACTCTCCAACGCCGCTGGAATAGCTTCGGGGCGAGAACAGTTGATCAACACCGCCTCTGGCTCGAAACGGTCCACTACCGGCGCTATTTCTGAAAGGGCCTCGCCTGAACGCAAACGCGTGCCATCATCATCCATCACAGTCAACGCAAGCCAAACGGGCTTGCCAGCTTGCGCTGTTCCTTGCAGGGCACCTTCAGCCTCTTGCACGGACGACACAGTTTCGATCAGGAAAAGGTCAACGCGATCCGCCATCAAGCGAACGAGTTCAGCAAATTTGACGGTCGCCTCGCTCACATCCGGTTTCAGGTCCGGTCGGTAGGACGCCAGAAGCGGGCCAAGTGCACCTGCTATGCGCCCACCGGACGCGCACGCACGCTCAGCCTGCGACAACGCCGTGTCGACCAGATCGGGAAGTTGCTCTTGCAGGCCCACGCGCTCCAGCCGAGAGCGGTGGACGGCATAAGTGTTGGTGGTGGCAACTGTCGCCCCTCGGCGGAAATATTCAGCATGAACATCTCCGACCAGTTCCGGACAATCGATCATCACCCGCGTCGACCAAAGCGGCGTCGCCCTGTCGCCGCTGCGCTTAACCAGTTCCTGCCCGATTGAACCATCCAGAAGAGTGATATCCGCCATTTTTCAGCCTTTTCAGGGAATCAGAACAAGTTTGCCCGGAAACGCCTTGGATTGAAAATCCGCCTGCGCCGCTGCGATGTCCTTTAGCGGGTAAGTTTTTGAGATCAAGGGCTTGATCCGCCCCGCATTGATCATCTCGACCAGCCGCCCGAATACCTCGATTGCCTGATGGGTGCAGCCGTGGATGGTGATGTCGCGCAGGTAGATGTCGCGGAGATCGGCCCGCACAATCGGTCCCGCGATAGCTCCTGAAACCGCATATTGCCCGCCCGGCTTCAGGGCCAGGATCAGGCCGGGCCACGCCGTGCCACCTACAACATCGACCACGACATCGAACATGTCCGCAGGCAAAGCCGCATCGCGATCGAACGTGTCAACTGCGCCCTGGCTTTTGACCGCCTCGGCCTTGGCCGGGCTGGTCACACCCCAGACCGTCGCCCCCCGCAGCGCCGCCAGTTGCACAGCGGCCAGACCAACGCCGCCTGATGCTCCCGTAACCAGCACTTTTTGCCCCGAGGTCACACCGGCCCGGGTCAACAGGTTCTCAGCGGTCCCAAACGCGCAGGGGATGGCGGCGATTTCGACATCCGACAGGGGTGAGGCGGTCACGTCATACAAATCCGCAGCCTCGACCAGACAATATTGCGCAAAGGCGCCGTCGATTTCTGATCCCAACGCGATGAAGCCTGTCGGATGGCCCGGACGTGGACGCGGCAGGTTGATCGGGCAGGTCACACGCTGACCCGGGTGGAACGTGGTCCCCTGTCCCACAGCTTCGACAACACCGCAAAGATCACCGCCCTGAATGCGCGGGAACTGTAGCGCGCCGCCCCAGCCTCCGGCGTCGACATCCTGATCCACGGAATCGGTCGCAGCGGTCACCTCAGTGGAGTACCAGCCGACCCGTGTGTTGATATCAGTGTTGTTGACCCCTGCAGCCATCACCCGGACCAAAACCTGCCCTGGCCCCGGCGCAGGCACCGGAATATCCTCGCACCACTCCAGCGCTTCTGGCCCACCGTGATGAGTCAGGTAAACACCGGACATGGTTTTGGGGGGTGTCATCACGTGCTGCCCTTACGTCTGATCGTCCGGATGCGGCGGAACCGGGCCCATCGGGATAATGTCGTACCGGGCGTTCAACTCAGCCATTTTTGCCTCATCGGCGAAATCCGCTTCGGTCATTGTCGCAAGCTCTGCAAGGAAGCCGTCAAACCCCGCAGGCTGAAAGATCATCAGCATCCGCGCCGGGGTCGCCCCCACAACGCGGCTTGCATGCGGAACGCCCGGCGGCATATGGATGGTGGTGCCTGCCGTACAGCGATGCCAGTCACCATCAACGTAGAAATCCACCTCGCCTTCCAAAAAATAGAATGTTTCAGCATGGCTGTCATGGCGATGAAGGCCAAGCGCGAAGCTGGCCTTCAGATTATCTTCCATGAGCGTGTAAGCGCCATCTGTATCCTGACTGGATACCTTGACGAAGGTATGGTCATTTTCCCAGTCATAGTTGGGGCCCTCACCGGGCCCCAATTTGGAGTATCGCTTGCTCATGGCCCCTCCGTCGGGTGTTACGCGCGCAGCCGCTCGTTCTGAGGATCCCAGAGCGGCTGATCCTCTTGTACCAAGGCACGGTGTTTCTGGCCGTAGATTTCCACCTCAAGCTCGGTGCCCGGGTTGGCAAGCTCGGCTTTGATCATGCCCAGCGCGATGGATTTGCCCACGCGATAGCCCCAGGCGCCAGAGGTGGTTTCACCCACGATCTGATCGCCTTGCCAGATGCAGGACATGTATGGCGCGTCGCAATCGCCCGCATCCACGGTCAGCGTGACAAAGGATTTCTTCACACCTTGCTGCTTTTCGTTCTGGATCGCGGCCTTGCCGGGGAAGTTCTGCGGTTTGTCCAACTTTACGAACCGTTCCAGCCCGCCTTCCAGCAGCGAGTAGTCGGTGCTCAGATCACCCTTCCACGCACGGTAGCCTTTTTCGATGCGCAGAGAGTTCAGGGCGTACATCCCAAACGGTTTGGCCCCGGCGTCGATGATCGCCTCATAGATCGCGGGCATGTCCTCGTTCAGCGCGTGGACCTCCCAGCCCAATTCACCGGCAAAGGAGACGCGGATCAGGAAGGCGTCCTGGCCAGCCACCTTGGCATGCTGATGGGTTAGCCACCCAGAGGACAGGTCCGCATCGGACAAGCCAGACAGAAGCGTGCGCGAATTCGGTCCAGTGACAATCAGCGTGTCGCGGGTCGTGGTTACATCCTCGACCGAGACGCTGGCGGGCATGGCATTCATCAGAAGGTCACGATCATGCCATTGCGCCGTGGCGGCGGTAATCAGAACGAACTCATCTTCACCCAAACGGATACAGGACATCTCGGTCAGGATACGGCCCCGGTCGTCGGCAATGTAGATCAGGTTGATCCGACCGACCTTTGGCAGACCACCGGATGCGAGACCGCGCAGCGCCTCAGCGGCGCCCTCTCCATTGACTTTGAAGCGCGAGAAGCCTGGCAAATCCAGCACTCCACAGTCGTCCCGCACGGCCTCGCATTCCTCTTTGATCCGCTGCTCCCATGGGCCCGAACGACCCCAAGTGTGGGTTGCGTCAAGCGATGTGTCATCGCCCGGCTTGGCGAACCAGTTGGCACGTTCCCAGCCGTTATAGACACCCATGACACCACCCAGTTCCTTCACCTTGGCGTGGTTCGGTGACAGTTTCTTGTCCCGCGCGGCAGGCCATTCGTGGTGGGGGAAGTGCATGGCGTATTCATTGCCATAGACTTCCATACCCTTCTGGTTGCAGTAATCCTGATCGGTGTAATCGGTGTAACGGCGCGGATCGACGGCCCACATATCCCATTCGGTGTGACCATCGACGATCCATTCGGCCAGCACCTTGCCTGCACCACCGCCCTGCGCGATGCCGAAGGTAAAGCTGTGCGCCTCAAACGCGTTTTTGACACCTGGCATCGGACCGATCAGCGGCAGACCATCCGGCGCATAGGGGATCGGGCCATTTATCACCCGACCAACGCCCGAGGTTGCCATCAGCGGAACCCGCTCCATCGCGTCGGTGACGATGTCCTCGATGCGGTCCAGATCGTCGTTCCACAGTTGGAACGAGAAGTCTTCGGGCATCGGATCATCTTCGGTCATCCAGTGGCCCTTACAGTTGGGCTCGTACGGGCCGAGGTTGAAGCCGTTCTTCTCCTGCCGCAGGTAGTACGAGATATCCACGTCGCGCAACAGCGGCAGCTTGCCGCCATGCTCTTTCGACCAAGCCTCGATCTCAGGCACTTCGTCGGTCAGCAAGTATTGGTGGCTCATGACCATGGCTGGCACAGTGCGGCCGCCATAAGGTTTGAACATTTCGCCGACGCGTTGCGCATAGTACCCGGCAGCGTTCACCACGTACTCACAGGCAATGTCGCCTTTTTCGGTGTGCACAGTCCATGTTCCGTCATCGTGCTGCGTCACGTCAGTGGCCGGGCAGAACCGGATGATCTTCTGACCCAGATCACGAGCGCCTTTGGCCAGAGCCTGTGTCAGCTGCGCCGGGTCAATGTCGCCATCGGTCGGGTCGTAGAGAACACCTTCAAGATCGTGGGTCTCGAGGAACGGATAGTGCTCTTTCGCCTGCTCCGGGGTCCACATCTCCATCGGGATGCCCTGATAGAGGCCCATGGACATCGCGTGCTCGAATTCCTGCATCCGCTCTTTGCTGTGCGCCAGACGAATCGAACCCGAGACGTGATAGTTCATCGGGTAGTCGACCTCTTCGGCCAGCCGCGAATACAGCTCGGTCGAATAGCGCTGCATGTTCATGATTGCCCACGAATTCGAAAAGGTCGGCACGTTGCCCGCCGCATGCCATGTCGACCCGGCGGTCAGTTCGTTCTTTTCCAGCAGAACGCAGTCGGTCCAGCCTTTCTTGGCCAGATGGTAGAGCGAGGAGGTCCCCACCACACCGCCACCGATGATAACCACTCGGGCTTTTGTCGGAAAATCACTCATGTTGTTTGATCCCTATTACTGTGCCTCTTGAGGCAGATCGTCTGTGATGTCGTAGTAATCGCCCTTGTCGGCCACAAAGATGTGCCGGGCGAGGTGCAGTCCTGTGGGTTCGCTGAGCGCCCCCATGGAAATCGAAATCGTGTCCTCGTCATTGTGTTGCCAGAACAGAAACGAGCCGCAGGCGCTGCAAAATCCGCGCCGCGCGATGTCCGAGGCCCGAAACCAGCGCAACGGATCGCTGGCAGAGAAACTCAGGTTGTCCTGATGGGTCGAGGTTGAGGCCCAGACATGGCCCGACTGCTTGCGGCACTGGCCGCAATGACAAGCCGAGGGCGGCGACAGTTCTCCGTCAATGGTGAACGCAACCGCGCCGCACAGGCAGGAACCAGTATGCATGTGATTACCCCCTTGCTGCGGGCGTGGAGCTGGCCCCCAGCAACACGCCATAGATGATGAAACAGGTCGCCATCACGCGGCGAACCCACATGTTGAACACCGCCCCCAAAGCCGCCTTACCCATCAGTGCACCCAACAGGGTGAACCCGGTGTAGCTGAGCGTGGTGATGACCAGCGCGGTAGGCATGATCACCCCCATCTGCTGCCAGACCGGCACGTCGGGCTGCACGAATTGCGAAAAGGCCGCGAGGTATCCGGCGACGCTTTTGGGATTGATCGTCGCCACCGCCAGCGCATGCAGGTAAACATGCCGCGCAGGGCGTTCAGAGGCGGGCGCAGGTTTAGTCGCGTTTATCCAACCGCGGATACCGACCCAGATCAGGAACCCTGCGCCGATCAGCTTGGCAATGAAAAACCCGGTCGGGGATGCGGCAATCAGGGCAGTGATGCCCAGTGCCGACAGGATCAGAAACGCGCTCGCCTGTGTCAGGATCGCCAACACCCCTAGCATCGCCTTGGGAAACGGCAGGCTCATTCCGTTCGAGATACAATTGACCGCATTCGGGCCCGGGGTGGTTACAAACACCACCCAGAACAACGCGAATATGGTCCAGGCCTCAAAGCTCATCAGTACACCGGTGGGGCGATAACCCAGATGGCCACGGCGGGCTCATCATAAGGGTTGGTCCATTGATAGGGTTCGTGCTTGATACGAAAACTGTCACCCGGCCCGACGGTGAACTGGCGCGGCCCGATGGTCAGATCCAACCGGCCCGAGATCATGTAGCCGACTTCCTGCGTTGGTCGGTTAGCCGGCTTCTGCATTTTTGAATGCGGCTCGAAGGTGGAGTGCACCATCTCAAAATCATCGGTCAAGTCAGGCGAGAGCAATTCTTCGATCAGGCCCTCTTCACCCGAACCCATCGGTCGACGCGTTCCAGCACGCACGACATAGCCCTGCTCCTCTACCGGAACCGAGGAATGCGCAAACAGCATCGACATCGGCACGCCCAGGCATTCGGCGATCTGACGAAGGTCCGAGATCGACGGGTCAGACAGGTCACGTTCTACCTGACTGAACCATCCGACCGATCGGTTCAGCCGAGTCGCGATCTCGGTCAGTGTCAGCCCACGCGCCTTGCGAAGAGCGCGGATATCCGCACCGAGTGTCGCGCTGTGGGGGGCTTGAGTGTTCACGAGTCGCTCCGAATCTAATGAAATTTTCCTCTCCTTTTTCACGATGACGCAGATTCGTGAAATTTCCAAGCATTATTTCATTTGTAACGGAGCGCCTCTCAGATTAGGAATGAGGTATGTGGATTGCGGTACTGTATCTTTGGACCATCAACGCCCTGACTTTACTTGCTTTTGGCTGGGATAAGTTGCGCGCACGGCGTGGGAAGAGGCGTTTTCCGGAACAAAAATTACTTTGGCTGGCCGTGCTTGGGCGTTGGATTTTCCGGCACAAGACACGCAAGCGTCGGTTTTCCGTTTGGCTGTTCGGTATATTCGGGGCTCAGGCATGCGTGATTTACATGATAGTGGGTGAACCCTTTTCGACCCTATAATGACCCCATTTTATTCATCCGAAACAATACACTAACCAACTCGCTTTCCGTCTGATACAATCGCGCGATCTCTGAACTCAGGGATTTCTTTTAGATATGCAAAAGGTTGGACAAAAATGGAAAATGGGATCGGTTTCTTCGACATAGTCTGGTCAATCTTCTGGCTGTTCCTAATGGTCGCCTGGTTTTGGGTGATGATTTCTGTTGTCGCTGATGTCTTCCGGTCAAAGGACCTGAGCGGCGGCGGCAAAGCGCTGTGGATCGCTTTTGTGATCTTGATCCCGTGGCTCGGCGTGCTGTGCTATCTCATCATTCGCGGGGACAAAATGCACCAGCACAGCGTCGAGACCATGAACCAGATTGAAGAGGCTCAGAAGGATTATATCCGATCGGTCGCGAGTGTGTCAGCCGCTGATGAACTTGAACGGCTAGCGGCACTTAAGGATAAAGGGCACCTGACGGATGAGGAATTTGCCGCTCAGAAAGCCAAAGTGCTCGGGGCCTGAATGGTTTCCGTATTGATTCCCAAAAAGTCAGCCGGGATACGTCCCGGCTGATTTCATTTCGTGAAGACGTCAGCCAGAATTGCACCGATAGATGACGCGTCTTTGTCAGTGAAAGCATCCTGCTGATCGCTGTCTAAATCAAACACGGCGATCACTTCGCCCGACACATCCCGCACCGGCAGCACCAGCTCTGATCGCGTGGAAGACGCGCAGGCGATGTGACCGGGAAAGGCATCCACGTCCGGGACCAGTTGCACCTCTCCGGTGCGTGCCGCAGCTCCGCAGACGCCGCGATTGAAGGGGATAACCAGACAGCCGTGCCCACCCTGATAGGGGCCGATTTTCAAAACGCCCGGTTCTGTCACGCGGTAAAACCCCGTCCAGTCGAACCGATCGTCGGCATGATGCACCTCACAGGCGATGGTCGCCATTAAGGCAACCTGATCGGTTTCACCTTCGGTCAGGGCTGCGATGGTTTTGGCGAGCGTATCGTAGTCAACTGTCATGGTCGTGCACTTTGGTGGAGGTTGTCTCCGGAGTATTCAGAAAAAGGTGAAGCGTCAAACGCGTTCGATAGCGATAGCTGTTCCTTCTCCACCACCAATGCAGATGGCCGCAATGCCGCGTTTCAGGTTCCGCTTTTCAAGTGCGTTGAGCAACGTGACCATGATCCGCGCGCCCGAAGCGCCGATGGGGTGACCCAAGGCGCAAGCGCCGCCATTCACGTTCACCACATCGCGTGACAATCCCATCTCATGCATGAAGGCCATGGGGACAACGGCGAAGGCCTCG
Organism: Ruegeria atlantica; assembly: GCA_013032095.1. Taxonomy (GTDB): domain Bacteria; phylum Pseudomonadota; class Alphaproteobacteria; order Rhodobacterales; family Rhodobacteraceae; genus Ruegeria; species Ruegeria atlantica_E. The sequence goes on from WQBJ01000018.1 coordinate 29,074, forward strand.
TTTATCTCCCATAGGTCGACGTCATCTTTAGACCAGCCAATGTTGGAAAGCAGCTTTTGTGCCGCCGGAACCGGTGCCGTGGTAAACAGGCCCGGCGCTTGGGCATGGCTGGCATGTCCAACGATCCGGGCGCGCACGGTCAAGCCCTGCGCCTCGGCCGCCTCTTCGGACGCGAGAACCATTGCAGCGGCACCATCAGAGATGGACGAGGAATTGGCCGCCGTCACTGTACCATCCTTACGGAAGGCGGGTTTCAGCGTCGGGATTTTGTCCGGCCTCGCGGATTGTGGCTGTTCATCTTGGGCAAAGGTGACTTCACCCCTGCGGTTGCGGGTTATAACCGGCGTGATCTCACCCTCAAACGCGCCGCTTTCCTGCGCGGACAGGGCGTTGGATAGTGATTGAAGCGCGTATTCGTCCTGTGCCTCGCGCGTGAACTGAAAAGCTTCGGCGCAATCTTCGGCAAAGGTGCCCATCAAGCGGCCTTTGTCATAGGCGTCTTCCAGCCCATCAAGGAACATGTGATCGACCACCTGACCATGCCCGATCCGTGCGCCACCACGCATTTTGGGCAAAAGATACGGGGCATTGGTCATGCTCTCCATTCCACCCGCAATCATCGTGTCGGCATGGCCGAGGGCGATCTGGTCGAAAGCCATCATCGCGGCCTTCATCCCCGATCCGCACATCTTGTTCAGCGTCGTCGCGGGCACCTCTTCACCCAACCCCGCCGCAAACCCGGCCTGCCGCGCCGGGGCTTGGCCCTGACCCGCCGGCAGGACGCAGCCCATCAGAACCTCATCTACGGTTTCTGCTCCCGCCCCCTGCAGCGCGGCGCGAATGGCCGACCCACCCAGTTCGGTTGCGGCAATGCCGTCGAACATACCCTGAAATCCCCCCATGGGCGTCCGGGCCGCCCCCGCGATTACAACCTGTTTCATCGCGATACTCCTCCTCTTTTCCTTTCGATGGATACCGAATGGTAAGAATTGCCGTCTAGCGTATTTCTACCAGTGAATTTCAGATTAAAGGACCGTCGCGCATGGCCCTGACCAGCATTACGACCGACGCAACCCAGATCATCAAGGTACATTCCGACCGAATTGATGCCGCCATGGCCATTCAATTCAAGGAAGACATGCGCAGCGAAGCCGAAGGCGGCACTGCGCGGGTGGTGCTGGACTTGACCAGCGTAGAATTCATCGACTCGAGCGGGCTGGGCGCCATCGTCGCCTCGATGAAGCAGCTTGGCAACGACCGCAGGCTGGATTTGGCCGGTTTGCATCCTTTTGTCGAAAAGGTGTTCCGTCTGACCCGTATGGACACGGTGTTCAAACTGTATCCGACTCTGGATGATGCCCTCGCGGCAACTGCAGATTGACCTTTCTGATCATCTGAATAGGCGCAACGCCCATGAATAATGGCAAGTGTTTGGATCTGAGCTTCGCAGCTACCGAGTCAGAAGCCAGTTCTGGGATTGCGCAACTTAGCCTGGGGCTGGCAGAGCAAGGGCTTCCGGCACACAAGGCAGCGGATGTTAAAATCGCGCTGGCCGAGGCGATTAACAACGTCGTTGAACACGCCTATGCCGATTTCACGTCAGCCCAAGTTCAGGTGCGGTGCCGCCTGCATAACAACTGGCTTGAGATACTGATTTCAGACACGGGCAACCCGCTGCCCGGATTTCGTGTGCCAGATGGTATTCCGGCAGCGCTGGGATCGACCCGTGATGAGTTACCCGAAGGAGGATTTGGCTGGTTTCTCATCCATGAATTGACCAGCGACATCCACTATGAGCGCGAAAACGGATGCAACAGGCTGTCGCTGCGCTTTGACTTCCCTGACCCGCCTGACGGCAAGAAAACGTCACAATAAGGTCCAGATCGAACCATTGTCGCGCCGCAAATGAAGGGCAATGTGATTCCCGTAGCTCAGATAGCTTCCCTCGGCGCCGCATGTCACAGCCCCCACCCAGTGAACGGCGTCGAGGAACTTCCCATTGATTTGACTGGACAACACCGGGCCGCGCGATACCTTCGGCGCGTTCAAATGGGGAAAAACACCATGCGGGATTTTCATACGCCAGGCCGATCCGAAGTTCTATCGACAGAAGGAATGTGCGCCACGTCGCACCCTTTGGCTGCAAAAGTGGCGATGGACATTCTTGCGCAAGGCGGCAACGCAATGGATGCAGCCATAGCCGGCGCGGTCCTGCTGGGTATATGCGAACCTCAAATGACAGGGCTGGGCGGTGACTGTTTTGTCTTGTTCAACCGGGCAGGTGAGGATGATATCCGCGCCCTTAACGGATCAGGCCGCGCCCCTGCAGCAGCGGATGCCGAAACGATGCGGGCACAAGGCCTGACGTCTGTGCCTCTGAACACGGCGGACGCAGTGACCATCCCCGGAGCAGTCGACGCGTTTTGCCATTTGGCGGAAGCCGAAGGCAAACTTGGGTTGGACACCATTCTGAAGCCCGCCATTCACTATGCCGAAGCTGGTGTGCCAGTTGCCCCAAGAGTTGCGTTTGACTGGGAAACCGGAGCGTCGACCCTCCAAGGCGCGGCGCGGTCACACTACCTGATCAACGACAAAGCGCCCGAGGTTGGACAAGTGTTTCGGTGTCCGGGTCAGGCAGAGGTGTTGCGCCAAGTCGCCCGATACGGACGGGACGCCTTTTATTCTGGCGACATAGCTGAAGATATGATCTCCGCACTTAGCCAAATGGGCGGTGCCCACACGGCCGAGGACTTTCTGGCCACTAGATGCACAGAAACGCTGCCCATCAGCGGCGAATACAATGGGCTGGAATTGGTCGAGCATCCACCGAACGGCCAAGGCGCTACCGCCATCTTGCTGTTGAACATCCTCAAGAATTTCGACCTTGCCAAAATGGACCCGTTTGGCGTCGAGCGCCTACACATTGAGGCCGAGGCCTCCAAACTCGCTTATGACGCCCGCAACCGGTTCATCGCCGATCCGGATCACACCACACATGCGGATCGATTTCTGGATCAGGATGTGGCCGACAAACTGGCCGCTTTGATCGACCCGAACCGCGCGATGCCTGCAGCAGCTCCGCTGACCGAAGCCGTTCACAAAGATACTGTCTATATCACCGTGGTTGATCGGGACCGCATGGCTGTTTCGCTGATCTACTCGATCTTTCACAGCTTTGGATCCGGGATCGCATCCGAGAAGTATGGCATTCTGCTTCAAAACCGCGGCGCTGGTTTTACACTGCAGGCTGGCCATCCAAATGAACTCGGCGGTGGCAAACGTCCCATGCACACGATCATTCCTGGCGTTCTAAAACAAAACGGCCGCGTGCTGATGCCATTTGGTGTGATGGGAGGCGCATATCAACCCACTGGTCACGCCCGTTTCGTATCAAATCAAGTCGACCACGGGCTAGGATTGCAGGCCAACATCGATGCACCACGCGCCTTTGCCGACAAGGGTGTTTTGAAACTGGAACGCGGATTTTCGCCCACCACAATGCAACAATTGAAGGAACTTGGGCACAATGTTGAAGTCCCGGAAACGCCACTAGGCGGCGCCCAAGCTATCCGAATCTCTGACGGCGGCGTTCTGATCGGCGCAAGCGACCCACGAAAAGATGGCTGCGCACTGGGATATTAAAGACCGGGGCCTTGTTTCGCGCGTTCAGTTCAGATGAAAGTGAAGCGGGTACGCACCGTTCTCAAACGGACCGAACATATCTGGGATATCGGGGTGCTCAACCGGCTCTCCCGATTGGTCCTCAACCAGATTTTGTTCAGAAACATAAGCAACATAGAAGGATTGATCATTCTCAGCCAGCAGGTGATAAAACGGCTGATCCTTAATTGGGCGGCTGTCCTCGGGGATAGCCTGATACCATTCCTCAGTGTTCGAAAATTCGGGGTCCACGTCAAAAATCACCCCTCGAAAGGGATGTTTTTTGTGCCGAACCACTTGGCCCAGGCCGTACTTGGCATGTGTCTTTAGCATTGTTTCAGCCCCCAAAGCATTTACTACCTCTTTCCGGGCCAAAATGCCAATCATTGATCTGTAAATAAGGGAAACAGTCTGTGAACCTCTTGCTGACAGTGTTCGAAATTGTGGCTCCGGTCTTCATTTTGGCGGGGATCGGCTTTGCTTGGGTTAAGCTTGGATTCGAGTACCGGCTAGAGTTCGTAACCCGCCTTGGCGTGACCCTCGCAGTGCCCAGTCTGATCTTTGTGGCCCTGATGCAAACCGAGATTCCGCCGGGAGAGTTGACCCGGTTTACACTGGCGGCAATAGCCGGGCATCTCGGGCTTGCCGTCGTCTTTGAGGTATTTGTGCGCCTGCGGGGCTTGGATCGCAGAACCTATCTGTCACCATTGATTTTCGGGAATACGGGCAATCTGGGATTGCCTTTGTGTATCTTTGCTTTCGGCCAGGCCGGTTTGGGTTATGCGGTCATCTTTCTGGCTGTCACTGCGCTGCTGTCTTTTACCTACGGCATCTATCTGGTTGCGGGGAAAGGCGGGTTTGGCAAAGCAGCCCGAGAACCCATGGTCTGGGCCACGCTTTTGGGCGCGCTGTTCTTGTGGCGTGGCTGGCAGACGCCGCTCTTTTTGACCAATACGTTGGAGCTTTTGGGCCAGATGGCCGTGCCGATGATGCTGATCACAGTCGGTGTTGCAATCGCTCGCCTGACAACACAGAAGATTGGCCAAGCCATCTGGTTGTCCCTGATCAAGCTCGTTGTGTGCTTTGTCCTTGGGTGGGGTCTGGCTGTTTTGTTCGGCCTGGACTCTATCGGGTTTGGCGTCATGGTCTTGCAGATGTGCACTCCGGTCGCCGTGACATCTTACTTGCTAGCAGAACGTTTCAAGGCAGACTCAGACGCGGTGGCAGGAATGGTCATGATCTCAACGATCCTGTCCGTTGGCGCATTGCCTCTAATTCTAGCTATTGTTCTGTAACGATTGTGATTTCCTAAATGCTCAATCTGCGCTAGAATAAAGAAAAAAGGCACGAGGCACATGAGCAGAATTCTTATCGTACTCTTCGGGGTGCTGCTTCTGGCATCCTGTGGGGGTGGCTCCAAACAGCCGCCCAGCAAGCTGAATGACGCGTGCAGCATTGCGCGCGAACGGCCCGAATATATGAAGGCCTTCAAAAGCACCGAGCGTAAATGGGGCGTCCCCGTCCACGTCCAGATGGCGACGATCTATCAGGAAAGCCGCTATAAGCATGACGCGCGCACACCGCATCAATATGTTCTGGGTGTGATCCCGATGGGGCGCCAAAGCAGCGCCTATGGCTTCAGTCAGGCGTTGGACGGCACTTGGGAAGAATACCAGAAAGAAACTGGAAAACGCCGCGCCAAGCGGGATCGTATTCGCGATGCGTCAGATTTCATCGGCTGGTACATGAACAAAAGCTACCAGCGGAACGGCATTCATCCCAGCGACACGCGCAACCAGTACCTTGCCTATCACGAAGGACACACCGGGTATGCGCGCGGCAGCCACTACAGCAAGACATGGCTGCTGAACGTTGCCAACGACGTGGACGCACGTGCCAAGCTGTATCAGGCGCAACTGTCCGGTTGCCGCTACTGACGGGTTAGCGGGTCAGCGGTTGCCTGACCCGCTTCTGTTCGATTTCGTAAACAGGTCCCGGCTCAGGTTTTTACCTTTGTCCAGCTGCCCCAGCAGCACGGTGGTCTGGGTCCCTGCATTGTCGTGAATGACCCATTTGCGCAGCTCGATCGGGTTGTCGGTGAACATCAGCTCGATCCGACCTGATTCAGGATTCTTGGGGTCCTGAGCAGTGACAACCGTCGCGGTGCCGTCGAAATCGTGACCCACGACCATATTCGCCTGCCCTAGATTCACATTGCGCGCCAGCACCAGAGACAGCGGCGTCCGGTTCAGCGGGTATTGCTCGGGCGGCTGGTTCGACTTGGGGTCAAAGATCTGCACGGTGCCCGTGTTGGCCAGAACAACGGCGCTGCTGGGCGGATCATACTCGAACCGCATCTTGCCGGGCCGTTGCAACCACAGCTTGCCGGTGCTCAGCGAGCCGTCATCATTGACCTGAGTGAATGTCGTCTGAACGGTTTTCAAACCGTTCAGATAGTTGGAAATCTGCGACAGCGGCAGTTTATCGGCCGCCCAAGCAGCCGGAGCGGCCAGGGTCAGGGCAAGGGCAAAAGCAATCTGTTTCATGCGTCACAGATAGGCGCTCTGCCCTTGTTATTAAATATCCTACTGTTCCGGGACGAGGATTTCCCGCTTACCGACGTGATTTGCCGCCGAAACAACGCCTTCGTCCTCCATTTGCTCAACCAACCGCGCCGCCTTGTTGTAGCCGATGGCAAGTTTCCGCTGGATATACGAGGTCGAGCATTTGCGATCCTTGATCACAATCGCCACCGCCTGATCGTAGAGCGCATCTTCACCATTGGTGTTACCACCGGTGTTCAGACCCAGAACCGCGTCGATATTGTCGGCCTTTTCTTCGGCCGGGCCATCGACCACACCGCTCATGTAATCCGGCGGGCCGAACTGTTTCAGGTGGTTGACGATTTCTTCGACCTCTTCATCCGACACAAAGGGTCCGTGGCAACGGGTGATCTTGGCCCCGCCAGCCATATAGAGCATGTCGCCCTGCCCCAGCAGTTGCTCGGCGCCCATCTCGCCAAGAATCGTGCGGCTGTCGACTTTCGAGGTCACCTGGAACGAAATCCGCGTCGGGAAGTTCGCTTTGATCGTACCGGTGATCACGTCGACCGAGGGGCGCTGGGTGGCCATGATCAAGTGAATACCCGAGGCCCGCGCCATCTGTGCCAGACGCTGGATACAGGCCTCGATCTCTTTACCCGCGACCATCATCAAGTCGGCCATCTCGTCGACGATGACGACAATATAGGGCATCGCTTCGGGTGCGAATTCCTCGGTCTCGAATACGGGTTCGCCGGTTTCATCATCAAATCCGGTCTGGACCGTGCGGCTGAACATCTCGCCCTTTGAGAGCGCATCCTTAACGCGGCCGTTGTAGCCGGCGATATTACGGACGCCCATCTTGGACATCTTGCGATAGCGATCCTCCATCTCGCCCACGACCCATTTCAGGGCCACGACTGCCTTTTTCGGGTCGGTCACAACGGGGGACAGCAGATGTGGAATGCCGTCATAAACTGACAGTTCCAGCATTTTGGGGTCGATCATGATCAGGCGGCATTCATCCGGCGTCAGCTTGTACAGCAGCGACAGGATCATCGTGTTGATCGCCACCGACTTACCGGACCCCGTGGTCCCCGCGATCAGCAGGTGAGGCATCTTTGCCAGGTTCGCCACAACGGATTCGCCACCAATATCCTTACCCAGCGCCAGCGGCAGCGCGTGGTTGCCGTCACCAAAATCACGGCTGGCAAGAATTTCACGCAATACCACCATCTCGCGGTTTTCATTCGGCAGTTCGATCCCGATCACTGAACGTCCCGGCAGGGTCGAAACCCGCGCCGAAAGCGCCGACATCGAACGGGCAATATCATCCGCCAGACCGATCACACGGCTGGCTTTCAGGCCCGGAGCTGGCTCCAGTTCGTACATGGTCACAACAGGGCCAGGGCGCACGCTGACGATCTCACCCTTTACACCATAGTCATCCAGCACGTTTTCCAGCATCCGCGCGTTTTCTTCCAACGCCTCATCGCTGAGGTGATGGCGCTGAATGCTGGCCGGGTTTGACAAAAGACCCAAAGGAGGCAGTTCGAAATCGGAATGCCGTTCCTCGAATGACAGTGTCGGCTGCGCCTCGGCCTGAGCCCGGCGCGAGGGAGCAGGCGTGCGGCGCACGGGCTGAGCCACCACCGGTTTGCGCGGCTCGGCTACCGGGATTTTCATCGCTGGGCGTTGCTGCGGAACAGGTTCCGGCTCGGGCGCATCCTCGAACACGGCCTCGTCTTCAAAATCCGGCTCGGGCGCAAAGTCCTGATGCAGCGGTTCCTGCTGCCATTCCGGCGCGGGGTCCGCCGTCAGCATTGGCTCCGGCGGCAAACCTGCCGAAGTCATTGGCGGTTCGGGCGGCAATTCCTCGGCACCTCTGGGGTTCAGGATCAACGGATCAGGCCCGCGGCCTCGCCCCTTGGTCAGTGGCAGGTTCGGATCATGCTCGGGGGCCACCTCACCAGTGGCGACCTTGCGGTTGCGCACGGCGGCGGAGATTTTAGAGCGGATACGGTCCTCGCCTGGCATCTCGTCAAATCCTGTAACAGGCTCGCGGTCGATCAATTCCGGTTCGGGCATAGGCTCGGGTCGGCGGATCAGGCTGGGCATCCGCGCCAACAGACCCGGCTTGGCAGGCTCCGGTTCTTCAAAATCCGGCTCTTCGAACACCGGATCGGAATAAGCAAGATCATCTTCGAATACGGCGCTGGCCGCTTCAGCCCGCACGGCCCTACGCTCATCCCACCGCGCGCGACGGTCACGAGCAGCCTGTGCGGTCGCCGAGGCACCACGGCCCAGCATGTTCATCAGCATGTCGTAGGACATGACCAGGCCCAACAGGAAGGCTCGGAACCCCTTGCGCACGTCCTCTTTGGTGAAGCCCAGAACAAATACACCCAGCACCAACATTCCAGCGGCCATCGCCAGCGACATCAGCTTGACCATGAAATGCGAGGAAATCGGCAGCAGCGTCAGCAACGCCCCCATAACGGTGTCACCGAACAACCCACCCAAACCGAAGCTGTGAGTCGTGCGCCAAGCCTCACCCGGCACCAACGTCGCGGCGTAGACCGACACAACAGCGATCCAAATGGGAGCAAAGATCAAGCGAGCAATGGCGCGGTCTTCACCGAAATGCCCGGCAAAGCGCACACCCCAGCCGATCAGCACCAACGCGATGCTCCAGCTGCCCCAACCGACGATCATGAACAGGGGCGCGGCGATCGAGGCACCAATCCGCCCCATCCAGTTCTGCACCGGCGCGTCGGTCGAAACCATCCAATTCGGATCATCCGGCGTGTAGGACCAGATCATCGCAGCAGCGGCCAGCCCCAGCAGGATCAGGGCGATCCCGATCAGTTCTTTGCTGCGCCGCTCAATCGCGGCCTGAGTCGTGCTGTCCAGCAATGGATCGCGGTTTCGCGCGTTATATGATGCCATTTTGCCCTCGTACCTCACGAATAGATGCAGTCACGAAGCTTGATCAGCCCTTGCTGCAACTCTTTTTTTGGAGCCACCAGAGCGGCCCGGATAAATTGCTCGCCCGGGTTTTGCCCCGGATCGCCTTGAGAAAGATATGCGCCTGGCAGGACCCGAACCCCGGTTTCCTGCCACAGCTTCAATGCGGTTTCTTCGCCGTTTTCGACCGGCAGCCACAGGAAAAACCCGGCCTCGGGCGGCATGTAGCCCTGAACGCCGGAGAACACCTTATCAGCAATCGCGTATTTCTCCTGATAGAGCGCGCGATTCTCTGTGACATGTTCTTCGTCCGCCCAAACGCGGGCCGCGGCAGCCTGCAGCGGCAAGGGCAGAGGCGCACCGGCGTAGCTGCGCAATAGTTTGACTTGCTTGATCGTCTCAGGCCCGCCCGCAATCAGGCCTGAACGCAGACCGGCCAAATTCGACCGCTTTGACAGTGAGTTGAACAAAGTGATCCGTTCGGGATCAGCACCCAGTTCCTGCGCTACAGTCAAAACGCCAGTTGGTGCTTCACCGCGGTAAATCTCAGAATAACACTCGTCCGCGAAGATACGGAAATCGTACTTCTCGGCTAGTTTGATCAACTCGGCCCAATAATCACGAGAGGCGACAGCCCCCTGCGGGTTAGCTGGTGAACAGATATAGGCCACCGCGGTACGGTTCAGCACATCATCGGGCAACCCTGCATAGTTCGGCAGATGACCGGTAGCAGCGGTCGCGGGCACAAAGACCGGCTCGGCCCCGACCGAGATCGAGGCGACCATATAGACCTGATAGAACGGGTTTGGGCACAAAACGACCGGTTTCTGGCCGTTCTTCTGCTCTGGGCACAATGCCATGGCGGCATTGTACAGACCTTCGCGCGTACCGTTCAGGGCCATTACGTTGGCGTCGGGGTCCATCGCCACACCGTAGCGACGGCTGATCCAATCTGTGATCGCACTGCGCAACTCAGGCGAGCCTTCGTTGGGCGGATAGCCCTGAAAACCTGCGGCGTTTTCCATGATGACGTCTGTCACCCATGCGGGGAAGTCGTGCATCGGCGCACCGATGGTCATGTGAACTACATCTCCGCCCGGTTGGTGATGATCCAACAGGGTGCGCAGACGTGGGAATGCATATTCCGGTAGGTTCGAAAACCGCTCGGGGAAATTCATAACTACTGCCTCAATATCGGGATCATTTACGCCCCGTTTTTTTGGCAGATTACAGGTCGCACCTCGCTTCGTCCAGACAAAGAGGTGCCGAATCAGGGGATTGTGGCATTCAGGCCAATGCTGCCTCGGTCGCTGATCCCAGACGCAAAAGCACCTCTTCCGAGCCCGGAAAACCCATCATCATCAGCCCGCAACCAGGGGTTCCCGTGGGCAGAGTCAGCGCGGCCAACCCCATCAGATTGCCGATCCGTGTGTTGCGCAGGGCCAGCAGGTTTTCGGTGACATAGTAGTCGTGATCACTCATCAACCGCTCCAGATTCGGCGGCAAAATGGGGGCCGTAGGGGCCAGAACTGCGTCAAACCCCGAGGTGGCCGCATCCCATGCGGCACGGCAAGCCTTCAGCTTGGACCATGCGGCAATGTAGTCGGGGCCAGAGTTGTTCTTTCCTGAACGGAACCGTTCCAGAATTTCGGGGTACATGGCATCCGGGTTGGCCTCGATGACGTCCCGCCAAAGACCATAGGCTTCGGTGGTGTAAAGCATACCCGACAGGCCCATCGCCTCGTTCAGTTCCGGCACTTCCAGTGGTACGATTTCGGCTCCAGCGTCCCGCAGGCGATCCAACGCATCGTCGAAGGCCTTACGTGGTGCATCGCGCAAATCGTCCTTGGCTACGTTCTGCAGATCAGCAAAGCGGCGCCCTTTCAGGCTGGCTCCGCGCAGATCAGCAGGGCTGCCGCCTTCCATCAGCGCCAGCAAATGGGCCGCATCTTCCACCGAACGTGCCAGTGGGCCGGCGGTATCAAATCGCAAACACAAAGGCACAACCCCTTCCAGACTGACCCGGTCGGCGGTGGTCTTCAGCCCGACCAGATTGTTCCATGCCGCCGGGATTCGCACCGACCCGCCCGTGTCCGAGCCGATCCCCCCGGCTGCCAATCCCCAAGCCACCGACGCCCCGGCGCCCGAGGATGAGCCACCGGGCACGGCCTCCTCATCGTCGACGCAGGGCGGCGTTCCGGTGATCGGGTTGAGGCCAAGGCCTGAAAAGGCAAGCTCGCTCATATGGGTCTTGCCCAAGCACACGGCACCCAGCGCGGTGGCGTTGCGCACAACGACCGCGTCCGCACCCGGCACCCGGTCTTTCAATAGCGCCGATCCAGCCTCGGTCGCGGTTCCTGCTGTGTCAAACAAGTCCTTCCAGCTGATCGGCACGCCATCCAGCAGCGACCGGCGTAGACCCAACTTGGCGCGCGCTTGCGCGGCTTGGGCCTCGGCTCTTGCACGGTCATGTGTGACGCGGGCATAGATGCGGTCACAATGGGGATGGGCGTCGATGGCGGTCAGATAGGTCTCGGTCAGCTCAACCGGGTCGATCCGCCCCATGCCGATGCCTCGCCCCAGATCACATGCCGTCATGGTCAGCCAATCCTGCATCCCTGCCCCCTTCGAAAAACTGTGTTGTTCCGGACGGTAGCGACAGGACCGCACATGGACAATCCCGTATCGGCACGCATATTGCGGGGCATGGAACACAAGTCCGATATCCTGATCGTAGGCGGCGGCCTGAATGGCCCGGCTTTGGCATTGGCGCTGGCGCAGACGGGGCATTCTGTCACCGTAATCGACGCGCTGGCCGAGACGGTGCGCAAGAATGCCGCCTTTGACGGGCGTGCCTATGCGCTGGCGCTGGCCTCGCAGCGCTTGCTGGACGCGATTGGGGTGTGGGAGAAGGTTGCGGACAACGCCCAACCGATGCTGGAAATCAAGGTGACCGATGGGCATGCGGGTGCGGGACCATCCCCGTTTTTCATGCATTTCGACCATGCCGAGATCGAAGAAGGTCCGATGGGCTACATGGTTGAGGACCGCCACCTGCGCCGCGCCTTTCTTGACGCTATGGCTGAAGAAAAAGCCATTACCCAAATCAACGGTAAAACCGTTGTCGCACAGGAGGCCGACACGACCAGTGCAACCCTGACACTGGATGATGGCAGCACCATCACAGGTGGTCTGCTGGTCGGTTGCGACGGACGCCGCAGCGGCACCGCCGCACGGGCTGGTATAAAGCGCAGCGGATGGGATTACGGACAAACTGCTCTGGTCTGCGCTATCGAGCACGAACTGCCGCATCACGGGGTGGCGCATCAGTTCTTCATGCCACCCGGCCCGCTGGCCATCCTGCCGCTCACCGGCAATCGCAGTTCGATTGTCTGGAGCGAACGGACCGAGACAGCCCGGCACATCAACGCCCTTTCAGAGGCTGACTATCTGCAGGTCCTGCGTCCCCGATTCGGAGACTTTCTGGGCGATATCCGCCTGCAGGGCGACCGGTTCACCTATCCGCTGAACCTGACTATCGCCAATTCCTTCATCGGCGAGCGCATGGCGCTGGTCGGAGACGCCGCCCACGGCATGCATCCCATCGCCGGGCAAGGACTGAACGCTGGTCTACGTGACGTCGGCGCACTGGCAGAAGTGCTGACACTGGCCGGACGGCGCGGCGAAGATATTGGCTCGATTCTGGTGCTTGAGCGCTATCAGGAATGGCGTCGCTTCGACACTGCCGCGCTAGCAATGGCAACGGATGTGTTCAACAAACTGTTTTCCAACGACAATCCTCTACTACGAATCGGTCGCGATATCGGGATGGGGGTCGTCGGCTCTCTCCCCGGCCTGCGTCGAGGTTTCGTGCGTGAGGCCGCCGGGTTGACCGGAGACCTACCAAAACTGCTGCAAGGCCGACCGATTTAGTCGAGCACCCGCGCCTCATCGACCAGCATCACCGGAATACCATTGCGGATCGGGAAAGCCAGACCGGCCGACTTCGAAACCAATTCCTGCTTTTCGGCGTCATAGTGCAGCGTAGTATGCGTCTGCGGACAGATCAGCGCCTCAAGCATGTGGCGGTCGAAGGAATGTTCGGTTTCGGTCATTGGAGTTTTTCCTCGTTTGATCCGCCACGCATGGCGAATTCTATCAATGTCACCAACGTCTCGCGTCGGGTGCGCAGGCTGGGGGCCTCAAGCAGCGCCTGTTTCTCTTCAGGATCGAAATCCAGCAGCATCGACAATGAGTTCACCAGCAACTCGTCATCCGCGTCTTTCAGTGTATCCCAATCGGTCGAAAGCTGGCGCGACGAAAAGAACCGCTCGAGCAGTCCAAGGAACGTGTTGCGGTCGAATGCATCGTCCACTTCGGCCTTGCCGAGATCACGATCAAACCCGTCCCACGACACGGCGCAGCGGCGGTAAGGAGTAAATGCGTCCAGTTCCGACCGAACACGGAACCGCGAGATACCCGTCAGCGTGATCAGATAGCGGCCATCCTCGGTTTCCGAAAACTGCGTTACCCGCCCCGCGCAACCGATCTGGTGCAACTTACTGTCGTTGCTCTGGCAGGGGTTGGGCTGCACCATGCCAATCAAGCGTTCTTGCGTCTTCAGCGCGTCATCCAGCATTTGAAGATAACGCGGCTCGAAAATATGCAGCGGCAGGCGCGAGCGGGGCAGCAACAGCGCCCCGGGCAATGGAAAAACGGATACCGTTTCCGGCAGATCAGCGGGATGCATCATGTATCCGAGTGTAGCTCTGATCGGAAATTAGGCAAATATCATCGAGCTAAGCTTGCGCCGCCCGTTCAGAACAATCGGATCATTGGGCTTGAGCGCATCGAAGATGGTGAACAGCTGAGTTTTGGCGGCACCGTCATTCCATTCACGGTCACGACGGAAAAGTTCCAGCAGTTGCGCCACGGCCTCTTCGACATCGCCATTGGCGTGCAGGGCCTGCGCCAGATCGAACCGGGCCTGATGGTTGCCGGGCTCAGCCTCAACCAATGCGGTCAGCTCGGCCACCGGGCCTGCATCTGCGGCCTGTTTTGCCAGCTCCAGTTGCGCATGGGCCGCCTCGACTTCCGCCGAAGTAGAAATCTCTGCCGGAGCACCGTTCAGGATCGCCTCGGCCTGCTCCAGATCACCAGCCGCGATATGGGCACGCACCAGACCACCATAGGCGGCGGCGTGGTTCGGGTCTTCTCCCAAAATGGCAGCAAAAGTCTGCGCCGCATCTGTGGCGGCTCCTTCGGTCAGCATTTCTTCGGCGGCCTGAACCGCATCATCCAATTGGCCACCGGGGCTTTCGCCACCCGCAGCCTCGATCACACGATCAACAAAGGCCTTGATCTCAGACCCCGGCAAAGCGCCCTGAAACCCGTCGACCGGTTGGCCTTTGAAAAAGGCATAAACGGTCGGGATCGACTGAATACGCATCTGCGAGGCAATCATCTGCGCCTCGTCTACGTTGATCTTGACCATCTTCACTGCGCCCTTGGCAGCGGTCACAGCCTCTTCCAGTGCGGGGCCCAGCGTTTTGCACGGACCACACCAGGGTGCCCAGAAATCCACAATGATCGGGGTTTCCTGAGAAGCTTCGACCACATCGGCCATAAACGTGGCCTCAGATCCGTCCTTGATCAGATCGGTGGCCTCGGGGCTGGCTGCGGCGTTCAGAAGGTCCATGGCATTTATTCTCCGGTTCGAACTTGCGCTCTATATGCAACCGCTTGGCTCAGAAACCAAGGGCAGAGTTACGTCTTCACAGGTCGAAACTGGCAAAAACGGGGGCGTGGTCGCTGGGTTTTTCCCACCCGCGCGCGTCGCGCAGGACGCGGCTGGAATGGCCCGCGTTCGAGATATCTGGCGTAGCCCAGACATGATCCAGACGCCGCCCTTTATCTGCCGCATCCCAATCACGCGCACGATAGGACCACCAGCTATAAATCTGCCCCTCGGGGATATCCTTGCGAGTGATGTCGACCCAACCACCTGCATCCTGAGTTTCCGCCAGCGTTTCAACCTCGATCGGCGTGTGCGAGACCACCTTGAGCAGTTGCTTATGGGACCACACGTCATCCTCACGCGGCGCAATGTTCAAATCACCCACTAGAATGGATTTCTTGGGCTTTTCCGAGCGGAACCAATCGCGCATCTCGGTGAGATAGTCCAGTTTCTGGCCGAATTTCTCGTTCACCTCACGATCCGGCACATCACCACCCGCGGGGACATAGAAGTTGTGGATCGTCACGCCGTTCTCCAGCCGCCCAGCGATATGGCGGGCGTGGCCGAGACTGGCGAAATCCTTGTCGCCCACCTCTTCCATCGGCAGGCGCGACAGGATGGCGACACCGTTATAGCCCTTTTGCCCACGGGCAATCATGTGGGTGTAGCCCAGTTCGGCAAACCCTTCGGTCGGAATCTTTTCAACCGGGGACTTACACTCCTGCAAACACAGAACATCCGGCGCCTCTTCCCGCAGCAGTTTCAGCACGATAGGCTCGCGCAGGCGGACTGAGTTGATGTTCCAGGTGGCAATGGTGAAGGGCATGGGGCGGATTTCCTCTGTCACGGTTGGCGCAGGTTAGCGTGGTAGGGGATGGGGTACCATCGGAAAAACCTTGCTGCGCCACATATCGGGTTGAATAGACCGAGCGCGTTATCGACCAAGGAATCCTTTACAAGAAACATATATCCAATACTCTGAATTTGTGAATTTTCGATAGTAAAGGGGGGGGCCACCAGTGAAGCCATTAACATCGAAGTTAGTTTTTTCTGCGTGGATTTGCTTGTGCTCTCCACCTGCCTTTGCGCAGTATTTCGGACACGAATACGAAGGCACTCAAGCTCCGATCCGGGAGGGCGAACAACCCGTGATCCCGCTTGATACGGAAGATCCGACCTACAACGCGTGGCGCACCCCGTTGCCAAGCTTTGACGGCGCCGAGCGGGCGGATGGACCGATCGATCTGCAACGGTTCTATGGTCAGGGCTTCATGCAGATACCAACGTTTCTGCACCAACCGATTGCTTTAACGCCGGCAGACCTTGCCGCAGGTGAGGTCGATGTTGCCATCATGGGCGCCTTTACGGATATGGGCGGCGGAATGCGCGGTGCGTCTCATGGTCCAAACGCGGTCAGGGCATCGTCGATGTATTTGGGGTATGGTGCGCGGCAACCGCACATGCACGTGATGGTAGACCCGCTTCAGGACATGACCGTTGTCGATTATGGCAATGCCCCTAACGATATGCTGAGCACCGAACGCACCATCCACGCGGTTCGGTCCTTTGTTCGGCAGGCCGCCGAGGTCCAGCATGAAGATGGCACCCGTGTCATTCCGTTTATCGTCGGCGGCGACCATTCTCTGATGTATGCGGATGTTGCTGCTCTTGTCGATGTGTACGGCAAGGGGAATGTGGGCGTGGTCCATTTCGACGCGCATTATGATGCTGGCAAATACGGGCTTGGCCACCTGATCAACCACGGTATGCCCGTTTATCGCCTGATCGAGGAAGGGCTGGTTCCTGGCAAGAACTTCATTCAGGTTGCATTGCGCGGCTATTATCCGGACGAACGCGCGTTTGAATGGATGCGTGAGAACGGATTTCGGTATCACACAATGGCCGAGATCGAAGATCGCGGTTGGGACGCCGTGATGGAAGATGCCATTGCCGAGGCGAAGGATGGCCCGGAATACATTTTCGTATCATTCGACATCGACACACTGGACCCTGCTTTTGTGCCCGGCACAGGAACGCCGGAACCCGGAGGACTGATGCCGCGTGAGGCATTTCACATCCTGCGGCGTCTTTGTGCCGAAACCAACCTGGTTGGATTCGAACTCGTTGAGCTGTCACCGCACATGGACCCAACATATGTTTCAGCATTGAACGCCAATCGATTGCTGAGAGAGTGCCTGACCGGTGTAGCCATGAACAAGCTGGGTATCACCGAGCCAGACTACCGGAGCCCTTTGACTGTTACCCATGGGCAGAACGACAATTAAGCTTCGGATTGTATCGGCTGTATCGGTTGCATTACTCGGCTCGGGTTCCTTGGCTGAACCTCTCCGCGTGTCATGGGGTGACCTTCGGAAAGAGCGACCTCAGGAATGCTCTGAACTGCTCGCGAATTATCTCTCGAACGCGAATTGCACAGGTACAAATGTGTCGGACCGTATGCTCTCAATGCAACTTGCTGAGTGTACGCCGGGCAACGCAAAGCTGGATGGCAATGTGATCCGCATTGCAGGCTATGCCCACCCGGTAGAGTTTGAGTTTAGGAACGTGAAGCGCTTCCTTCTTGTTCCACCGATGCGTAAGGAGTGCCGCCATCCCCTTCCACCTCTACCAGATCAGGTTATCGTGGTGGAATATCCTGAAGGCCTTGATATTGATGCTGATCCGGTTTGGATCACAGGCCGTCTGCAAATTCGGCCAAGTGGAAACGATATTGCGCCTTCAGCCTATCGGATCAATGCCACAAAAGTTGCAACCGCAACCATTCCAGATATTTCAGCCCCAGAGTAATCCACTTGGCCTGGCCGGATTTGGATCAGCAGGTCAAGGCACCGTGCAAAAAAAGGCCGGGCCAAAGGCCCGGCAGTCCAACAGGGAGGTGCATGTCATAACCCGGACATGCGCGGGTTGGGAGTAATCTAATTACACATCCAGAGTATCACTTTGATCCACGTCAATCCACAACGAGTTAAGAGACCAGACGATATCCGCCCGATTCTGTGACCAAAAGGCGCGCATTCGACGGGTCGGGCTCGATCTTCTGGCGCAGACGATAGATGTGGGTCTCCAGCGTGTGGGTGGTGACGCCAGCGTTATAGCCCCAGACCTCGTGCAGCAGAACATCGCGGGCAACTACACCATCGGTCGAACGGTACAGGAACTTGAGAATGTTGGTTTCTTTCTCGGTCAGCCGGATTTTGCGATCCTCTTCGGTGATCAGCATCTTCATTGCGGGTTTGAAGGTGTACGGCCCCAGGACAAAGACAGCATCCTCGGATTGTTCGTGCTGACGCAGCTGCGCGCGAATGCGGGCCAGAAGAACCGGAAACTTGAAAGGTTTGGAGACATAGTCGTTGGCCCCAGCGTCCAGACCCAAGATTGTATCTGCATCGCTGTCATGGCCGGTCAGCATGAGAATCGGGCTTTTGACGCCTTGTTTGCGCATCAGGCGGCACAGTTCTCGCCCATCGGTATCCGGCAGGCCGACGTCCAGAATGACCAGATCATAGATCGCTTCGCGCGCGCGCTCCATCGCTGACTGACCGTCATGAGCTTCGAACACGTCGAAATCCTCGGTCATCACAAGTTGTTCGCTGAGCGCCTCGCGCAGGTCTTCGTCGTCATCCACCAGCAGGATTTTCTTGAGCTGAGCCATGTCCGGTCCTCCTAAGCCTTTTCCACCACTTGCGGGCGGAAGATGCAATCAACAAGGTTTACTGCAGTCGTTTCACGCCCTCGTGTCTGAGGCGGAGGAAATGTTTCACATTTCCGTCTGATCAGGCTAGGAGAAGGGCCAAATCGTTACAGGTTAGAACAGATGAGTCTCGTCCCGGATGTATCAGAATTGCTTGCTCGGGCCCGTGCGGATTTGCGCATGGGGGTACCGGTAGCCCTGACCGATGACAGCGGTTTCAGCGTCCTGGCCGTCGCGACAGAAACGCTGAGCGCGCAACGTCTTGCAGATTTGCGTGGGCTAGGCGGCGAGCCCGTTGTGGCCATCACCGGACGTCGGGCTGAAACGTTGAAGGCGCGTGCCTATGATGGCGATTTGGCGCGGGTAATTATCCCTGCAGATGTGGATATCGCGTGGGTTCAGGCGGTGGCAGATCCCTCGGACGACCTGAACGCGCCGATGAAAGGCCCCCTGATGACTGAACGCCAGGGCAACGCCAACCTGCACCGTATTGCCATTGCCCTGACCAAGTCAGCACGCCTGCTGCCTGCAGCGGTTGTTGTGCCCATTGAGGACGGTCGCGATTTTGCAGTGACACATGGCCTGACATGCATCGATCACACCCGCGCGGCCCCGCATCTGGCTGATCGCAGTGAACTGCACGAAGTTGTTGCGGCCCGTTTGCCAATGGAAGTGTCCGAAGCCGGACGACTCCATGTGTTCCGACCCGAGGACGGTGGCGAAGAGCATTACGCCGTCGAAATCGGTCGCCCCGATCGGGACAAGCCAGTCTTGGCGCGCCTGCACTCGGCCTGTTTCACAGGTGACCTAATGGGTAGTCTGAAATGCGACTGCGGCCCCCAATTGCGCGGCGCGCTGGCGCAGATGGGCTCAGAAGGGGCCGGAATTCTGCTGTACCTGAATCAGGAGGGGCGCGGAATCGGTCTGGCCAACAAGATGCGGGCCTATTTTCTGCAGGATCAGGGCTTTGACACGGTCGAGGCCAATCACCGACTGGGGTTCGAGGATGACGAGCGCGATTTCCGGCTTGGCTCGGACATTCTGAAATCTCTGGGTTTCAGCTCGGTACGGTTGCTCACTAACAACCCTGCGAAAATCGCGATGATGGAGAATACCGGTATCGCCGTCACTGAGCGCGTCCCTCTGAAAGTTGGCGAAACTGCTCATAACCAGGGGTATCTGGCAACCAAGGCGGCCAAATCAGGGCATCTGCTGTGACGCCTGATGATCTGGTACTGACCCCGCGCGGAGTGCGGTTCGCTGGGCGGGTCTTTCCCTGTTCGATCGGCAAAGGCGGGCTGAGCAACACCAAGCGCGAAGGGGATGGGGCCACACCGACAGGCAAACATCACATCGTCGGGATGCTGTATCGGCCGGACAGAATTACAAAACCTGCCGAATGGGCGATTCCCATCGGCCCTCGCGATCTATGGTCAGATGATGGCGGGGACAGCCGCTATAACACCCTCGTCAGCGCGCCTTACAGTTTCAGCCATGAAAAACTGCGTCGCGCCGATCCTTTATATGATCTGGTGCTGATCACCGACTGGAACTGGCCCGATGCGGTGCCAGGTCACGGGTCGGCAATTTTCATCCACCAATGGCGGCGGCCCGGCCATCCGACCGAGGGTTGCATTGCCTTCCGCCGCGATCACCTGCGATGGATCGCGGAAAAGGTCTCCTTGGGCACGCGTCTTATTATTCCTCAGGCTTAACGCGCGCACCAAATATGGCGGAACCCACGCGCACATGGGTGGCCCCCAAGGCGATGGCTTGCTCAAAGTCCCCACTCATCCCCATAGAAAGACCAACCAGTCCGTTGCGCTCTGCAATCTTCGCCAGCAGAGCGAAATGCAGTGAGGGCTCTTCTTCAACCGGCGGGATGCACATCAGGCCCTGAACCGGCAGGTCCAGGTCCCGACACTCTGCAATGAAGGCATCGGCCTCTGCGGGCAGGATACCGGCCTTCTGGTCTTCCTCACCGGTATTGACCTGAATGAACAGGACCGGACATGTGCCCATTTCCTGCGCCAGCCGCGCCAGTGTCTTAGCCAGTTTGGGCCGGTCGACCGAATGGATTGTGCTGAACAACTCGATCGCCTGTCTGGCCTTGTTGGTTTGCAGCGGGCCAATCAAGTGAAGATCGATATCTGAGAACTGCTCCATAAAGTTTGGCCATTTTCCGACAGCTTCCTGAACCCGGTTTTCACCGAAACACCGATGGCCCTGCTCCAGAACGGCCTGAACGCGTTCATTCGGCTGCACCTTGGAAACGGCGATCAGTTTAACTGACCCGGCAGGTTGCCCAGCAGCGGTTTCAGCTTTGGTGATGCGGGCAGTGATATCTTGCAGCGACATAGGGTTCCTCAATCTGCTTTGACCGCAGAGAAACACCAAGTAGGCACAAAAGAAAAGGGCAGGTCCGAAGACCTGCCCTTAAACCTTGCGGTTTCAGATCAACTTAGAAGTTGAACTGAGCACCGAAGTCAGCTTGGATGCGGCTGTCGCAAACGCTGCAGTCGTTCTGGCCGATACCACCGCGCAGCGATGCACCGCCGCCCAGGTCGTAGATGGCACCGATTGCGATCTGCTGGGTGTCAGCGTCGGCCGAACCGTCACCGTAGGCGAACAGCAGGGTGGTTGCGGCGCCCACGTTGTAGGAAGCCGACAGACCCCATGCGGTGCCGTCAGTTGCATCAACTTCGGTGTTATCGTCTGCAACAAACAGCGTACCGCCGAAGTCACCCCATTCGCCGCCCAGGGTCAGAACGGTCAGGCTCGGCTTGTCGCCGTCCGCGTCAGTTTGACCATAGGCCAGAGCCGCAGTGATGTTGTTGAAGGTGTAAGTCGCGCTTACGTCCCAACGGTCTGCACTGTCGGTTTCAGCAGTGAAGATCGGAACATCGGCGCCATTGGCAGTAATCGTACGCGTTACTGGGTCCTGCTGGTCATACGATGCGCCGAAGGCAAAATCGCCAACTGCGTACTGGAAGAACACAGCGTTCGCGCCCGGGTTGCTGCCCGAAACATAGCTCAGGAAGCTGTAGTCAACGCCCGAGTACTGACCTGCGAACAGTTCCAGACCAACTTCGTTACCGTAGTAGTTGGCGAGGTTGTCGAACGAACCGGCGACGTTGCCGGCGTCAACACGCAGACCACCGTAGATGACCGAGAAGCGCGCGCCGTTCAGCTGGGCGTTGTTGGCTTCGCCGGTTGCCGAGTTTTCGTCGGCTTGCAGACGAACACGGCCTTCAAAGCGAACGCCGCCATCGGTTTCAGTGAAACCGTCGATGTTCAGACGGAAGCGCGATACCAGGATGGTGTCGGTGCCTTCGACGGCTGCAGTAACTGTTGGATCAGTAACAACGGCACCACCAGCGGTGGTGAATGTACCTTCGATCACTGTGGTGGTGGAGAAGCTACGATCTTCCAGATAACCAACACCAAAACGGCCGTAACCGCTGAAGTTAACGCCGGACTCGGCCGCTGCAACACCTGCGGTTGCGATCAGAGCGGTCGATGCGAAGAGAACTTTTTTCATCTTGTTTCCCTCGGTTTCAAAGTTTTTCTACTCGACACATGCCTCAGCACATGTCTCAGCACGGGAACCGTTTCGCTCTTTTTGCCCCCGACACGCAAGCTTGGCATAAATGATTTGACCGCATTGACCGGAAATTGGTGCAAGGATGCCACAGTCTGTTTTCATGGCCTAAGCGGCCCCATGCCCACCCTTATGTGACAATAATAGGGTTGTTGCTGAACAGGTCCTTGTCTAGGAGTATCCCTGACAACGTAGACCAAAGTGAACAGGACCAGTCGATAATGCGCCTGCAGACGATTTTCGGTTTGATCATAATGACTGCTGCCGTGTCGGCCTGCGGACAGAATCGGGGTGCCGATCCGAACCCGAATGTTCTCGCTACCGGCGGTGATTCCGACGAACAAGAATTCAACGATCCGGAACGCTCGACCATCTGGGATCTGTTCAGCGGTGCCAACTCAGAACAGGTCACAAGTGTGAATCGCTATCTGTGGGCTGCGTCCTTGGATGTTCTGAATTTCTTACCGGTCCAGGAAGTTGACCCATTTACTGGTGTAATCGTAACGGGATACGGCACACCTCCGGGTGGAGGGCGACAGTATCGTGCCACAGTTCACATCAGTGATCCGGCTCTGGCAGCGCGGTCTTTGTCGGTTGCACTGCAGACAAGCGGTGGTGCTCCGGTCAGCGCAGCCACCACTCGCGCGATCGAAGATGCAATCCTGTCTCGCGCCCGTCAGTTGCGCATTGCGGACAACAAGCTCTAGCAACTCGCCGAAAATCACAATATTACCACGCCGGGTTCACGCCCGGCGTTTTTATTCACGAAGGACCGCACGATGTCTCGCTACTCGGCCAACGAAATCGAAGCAAAATGGCAAGAGGCCTGGGACAAGGCCGGAATCTTCACCGCCAAACGTACGGCGGACAAGCCGAAATACTACGTGCTTGAGATGTTCCCCTACCCGTCGGGGCGAATCCATATGGGGCACGTGCGCAACTATACGATGGGTGACGTGATCGCGCGTCATAAACTGGCGACCGGGCATAACGTTCTTCACCCGATGGGCTGGGATGCGTTCGGGATGCCTGCCGAGAACGCCGCGATGGCCATTGGCGGCCACCCCAAGGACTGGACCTATGGCAACATCGCCGACATGCGCGGGCAGATGAAACCACTGGGTCTGTCGATTGACTGGTCCCGCGAATTCGCCACCTGTGACCCAGAATATTACGGTCAGCAGCAGGCATTGTTCCTTGATATGCTTGATGCAGGGCTGGTTTACCGCAAGAACGCTGTGGTGAACTGGGACCCGGTCGATATGACCGTTCTGGCCAACGAGCAGGTGGAAAACGGGCGCGGCTGGCGCTCGGGTGCGCTGGTGGAGCGGCGGGAACTGACGCAGTGGTTCTTCAAGATCTCGGATTATTCCGAGGAACTGCTGGACGCGCTGGATACGCTGGAGAACTGGCCTGCCAAGGTGCGCCTGATGCAGGAAAACTGGATCGGCAAGTCTCGTGGCCTGCAATTCGGCTTTGAACGCACCGATGGCGGAGAGCCGATCACCGTCTATACGACTCGCCCCGACACGCTGTTGGGTGCCTCTTTCGTTGGTATCTCGCCGGATCACCCGATTGCCAAGGCTTTGGAGACCGAAAACCCCGAAGTCGCTGAATTCGTGGCCGAATGCCGCAAGGGCGGCACCACCGAAGAGGCCATCGAGACCGCCGAGAAGCTGGGCTATGACACCGGTATCCGGGTCAAGCACCCGCTGGACCCGAACTGGGAGCTGCCGGTCTGGATCGCCAACTTCATCCTGATGGACTATGGCACCGGCGCGATCTTCGCTTGCCCGGCGCATGACCAGCGAGACCTCGACTTCTGCCGCAAATACGGCCTGCCCGTGGTCGATACCTTCTTTGCGCTGGAAGATGACACACCGGTCGACAAGATAGCATTCGTCCCGCCGAAAACCGAAAAAGTCCGCTGGGTGAACCATTTCGCGGGCCTAACAGAGGCCACCGGCGACGAGGCCATCAACGCCACCGTCGATTTCGCCGAAAAGGCGGGTTGGGGTGAAGGAGTTACCAAATTCCGCCTGCGTGACTGGGGCCTCAGCCGCCAACGCTATTGGGGCTGCCCGATTCCCGTTGTTCACTGCGAAAAATGCGGCACGGTGCCCGAGAAGAAAGAGAATCTGCCGATCGAACTGCCCTATGACGATGGCAACGGCAAACCCATCGACTTCTCGATCCCCGGTAATCCGCTGGACCGCCACCCCAATTGGCGAGACACTCCTTGCCCGTCCTGCGGCGCGCCGGCCAAGCGCGAAACCGATACGATGGACACGTTCGTCGATTCGTCCTGGTACTACGCCCGATTCACCGCCCCGCGCGCCGAAACGCCCACCAATCTGGCCGAGGCCGAATACTGGATGAATGTCGACCAGTATATCGGCGGCATTGAGCATGCGATTCTGCACCTGCTCTATTCCCGTTTTTTCGCGCGGGCGATGCAGATCACCGGCCACCTGCCGAAAAAGGCCATCGAACCCTTCGATGCGCTGTTCACCCAAGGCATGGTGACGCACGAAATCTACCAGACCTGCGATGCCAAAGGCCGCCCGGTCTATCACCTGCCCGAGGATGTGACCGACGGCAAACTGGCAGATGGTACCGAGGTCGAGATCATCCCCTCGGCCAAGATGTCGAAATCCAAGAAGAACGTGGTCGATCCGGTTAGCATCATCTCAGCCTTTGGGGCAGATACAGCGCGCTGGTTCGTACTGTCCGATTCACCGCCCGAGCGGGACGTGGAATGGACCGCATCTGGGGCCGAGGCCGCGTTCAAGCACCTCAGCCGTGTGCATCGCATTGCTTCCGAGATCGCGGAATCGGACATCCCGGCCAATGCCGAGGACGAAACGCTGCTGCGCGAGATGCACAAGGCCATCCACGACGTCACCGGTGGTGTGGAGTCTTTTGGCTTTAACGCCTCGATCGCCAAGCTTTATGCCTTCACCAACACACTGGCCAAGTCCAAGGCTGGCACCGCAGCCAAACGCGAGGCCGCCAAAACTCTGGCGCAGCTGATGTCGCCCATGACCCCACATTTGTCCGAGGAACTCTGGCAACTCTTGGGCAGTGAAGGATTGGTTGCAACGGCACCATGGCCCATCGCGGACGAAGCAATGTTGGTCGATGACACGATTACCCTGCCGATCCAGATCAACGGCAAGCGCCGCGCGGAAATCAGCGTGGCCAAGGATTTGGCCAAGGACGAGGTTGAAAAAATTGCGCTCAGCACCGAAGCTGTGCAAAAGGCGCTGGATGGCAATGCGCCGAAGAAGGTGATTGTTGTTCCGGGCCGAATCGTAAATGTCGTTGTTTGATCGCAGAACCCTGTTGATGATGCCGCTGGCGCTCGCCGCCTGCGGCTTTGAACCTGTTTACGCACCCGGAGGGTCGGGCGCGGCACTGAACGGCCAGGTCCAGGTATCAGCCCCAAACACAACCGATAGCTACCAGTTGGTCCAGAACCTTGAGCAACGGTTGGGCCGCAGCGCAAGCTCGGGTAGCGCCTACGATTTGGATGTGAGCGTTGCCACCGTGACACGGGCTGCCGCGATCACGACGACAAACGAAACCAATCGCTATTCCATTGATGGTGAAGCGACCTACACACTCAGATCAAATGAAACCGGGCAGGTGATTGCCTCAGGCTCTGTTGAGGACTTTGTCGGATATTCCGCGGCTGGTTCGACAGTTTCGACGCTGGCAGACGAGCGGGACGCCAAGAAACGGTTGATGGTGATTCTGTCGGATCAGATCGTGAACCAGCTGTATGCAGCGCCGGGTCTTGGCACATGAAGCTCAGCCCGCGCGAGGCTGAAGGGTATTTCGCCCGTCCTGACGCCGACAAGGCCGGGCTGCTGATCTACGGCGCGGATGCGATGCGCGTGGCGCTGAAACGCCAGCAGGTTCTGGCCGCGCTTCTGGGTGCCAGTGCCGAAGAGGAAATGCGGCTGACCCGGATGCCCGGAGCAGATCTGCGCAGCGATCCCGCTCTCTTGCTGGATGCGGTCAAAGCGGTAGGGTTCTTCCCCGGTCCGCGCGCCGTTTTTGTCGAAGACACCACTGACGTCGCCGCCCCTGCTATCATTGCAGCGTTCGAGGATTGGGCCCCTGGCGATGCCCAAATCATCGTCACTGCCGGGCAGTTGAAACCTAGTTCGAAAATCCGGAAAACCTTCGAGGCTCACCCAGCAGCTTACGCAGTTGGCATCTATGACGATCCGCCTTCACGCGGTGAAATCGAGCGGATCCTTTCTGAGGCCGGAGTGCAAAACATCCCCCGCGATTCGATGTCGGCTATCACTGAGTTGGCCACTGGAATCAGCCCCGGGGATTTCGCGCAAACAATTGAAAAGCTGTCTCTTTACAAACGCGGAGACAGCTCCGAGTTGACTATAGAAGACATCGAAGCCTGTGCCCCTCGCTCGACCGAGGCCGCTCTGGATGACGTTCTGAACGTGGTCGCCGAGGGCCGCGCTGGCGAGATCGGTCCGCTGATCCGTCGATTGCAATCACAAGGCACCAACGCGGTCAGCCTGTGCATCGGCGCGACACGGCATTTTAGAACACTCTACGCTTGCGCGTCCGATCCCGGTGGTGCAGCACAGGGGATCGGCAAGCTGCGACCTCCAGTCTACGGCAAACGTCGCGACCGGATTTTGCGGCAGGCGCAGGGATGGGGCGCACCGAAGTTACAAACGGCATTGACCGTTCTCACCGACACCGACTTGTCACTTCGGTCGGCGGGACAGACCGCCCCGGCTATGGCTTTGGTCGAACGCGCGATGATCCGTTTGGCTATGCTGGCGCGGTCTCGTTAACTCGCTTTCAGCCAGTTCACCGCCGAGCGTCCAGCCCACCGCCCCGTCGCCAAGCAGGCCGTCAGAAGGTAGCCCCCTGTCGGAGCCTCCCAATCCAGCATCTCTCCGGCGCAAAACACGCCGGGCAGCTCGGTCAGCATCAACCCGTCATTCATTGCAGCACGCTTAACACCGCCTGCCGTCGAAATGGCTTCGTCCATCGGGCGCAAACCAGCGTGCAGGATCGGCAGGTTTTTAAGGGCGCTCGACCATTGTGCTTGTGGCAGCGCGTTGCTTTTGACCATCTCATGAAACAGCGCCACTTTCTGCGGTGACATGCGCAGCGACTTTTTCAGCCATTGTGACAGGGTGGTCTTGGATTTCTTCGCCTCCAACCGAGATTGCAGCGTCGCTGTGTCCAAATCAGGAGCCAGATCAACGTATAGTGATGCGCCTTCTCGCAAAGCCGGTGTCAGGGAATACAGCCCCCCGCCTTCCAGCCCGTTCGCCGAGATCGTGGCCTCACCGCGGCTTTGCAACTCTCCGGCTGTCCAGCGCACTGATTTTAATGCCGCGCCAAAATGGGGCTGCATGTGAGGGCTCCAACTGACAGACAGCGCCGAGTTGGATGGTGCAAAGGGTGCAATCTCGGCACCCTTGTCCCGCAGGATTTGCGCCCATTGGCCGTCTGATCCCAGCCTGGCCCAACTGGCCCCGCCCAGCGCAAGCACTGTGGCATCCGGGTTGAGGCTCTGCCTGCCATCCGGCGTGTCAAACAGCAGCGTATGACCTTCCCACCCTATCCAGCGCCAACGGGTTTCGATCTGAACACCCACACCCTCCTGCCGACCCAACCAGGCCCGCAACAGCGGCGAGGCTTTCATTGCGGTGGGAAACACTCGTCCGGTCGAACCGGTAAACATCTCCTGCCCCAACCCCTGCGCCCAGTTTTGCACCTTTGCTGCATCAAATTCGGCGATTATCGGGCGCAGCCAGTCCGACGCCGCGCCATATGCGAGCATCAATGTCTCGAACGGTTCGTCCTTGGTCAGATTCAGGCCTGATTTCCCAGCCATCAGGAATTTGCGCGCGACCGAGGGCTTGGCCTCGGCCACCAGCACGCTATGACCCGCGACAGCCAACTCCTCTGCCGCCATCAAGCCCGCGGGACCAGCCCCGATTACCACTGCCTGCGCCATCTTCGTCCTCTTGCCTTCTTCGCCATCCGGCGCAAATTGGTGAATGCCATGTCAAACAGTGACCCGATCTGCCCGCTTTGTGATCGCCCCATACCGGATGGGGGCGGCAGCCTGCACCATCTGATCCCAAAACTCAAAGGGGGCAAGGGCGGACCGACGGTTTTGCTACATGTGATTTGCCACAAGGAAATCCACGCCACCCTGACTGAGGGTGAGTTGGCGCGTGAGTTCAACACGGTCGAAGCTCTGCGCGCCCACCCCCGTCTGGAGAAATTTCTGCACTGGGTTCGCAAACGCCCACCCGGATTCCGATCAAAAGTACCGGGAAAACGACGCGGGCGCTGATCAACCTGGTCGCACAGGATCACCGAAAGCATCGCGGAGAGAACCCGTCAGGCCCTGAACTTCCAACCCCCGGTAATCTGGTGCGGGTGCAAACTGCGCCCCGGCAAGATGCTGGAATTCCAGCGTGGTATAGGGGCGTTTCCACAGCCATTCACGGTTTTCAACTGACCAGAGGTCCGCATTCGGCGGGACCTCATCGGTGAACGCATAGAAATGCAGATCGAATCCGTACTGGGCCACATCCTGAACTGAAAGCAGCCGCATGCCCTGTGCGCGGCAGAACGCGTCTTCGGCGGCAATATCCCCTGTGCGCAGGGTAATCTGGCCGATGCAGGCATTGGCAAAAGGGTCGGAGGGATCAGCGGCATTCTCGGGGCGGTTGCCTTCGAAATCATATTGCAGCAGTTCGATCACAAATCCTTCGGGATCTTTCAGATGACACATATAGCCGATGTCGAGAAATTGTTTCGGGTTCGAAACCTGAACCCCTTTCTGACGCAGATGCGCGGCCGCGAGATCGACATCCGGCACGGTGATCCCGATTTTCCAGTATCGTTGCCCACCGTCGTGTGTGTATCCGCCTCCGCCCGGCATCAGCAGCAGGTCCGCATCCTGACCAGCATACCCGGCGCGCTGGTTCGGCCCCTGCGCGCGCATCTTCATGCCCAGAACCTCCATGTAGAACCCGGCCATGCGATCCGGATCGGCAACACGCAGCAGCACAGCGGACAATCTCATCGGCACATCCTTGCAATTCCGGCGGCGACTTGCGGGTCGGCGGACAGGCTGTCTGCCACCAGATCATGGGCCACAGACATCAGTTGGTCAGGCTCGACTACACGGTCGATCAGCCCGAATTCATAGGCCTCGTTCGCGGTAACCTTCTGCCCGGCCATCAAAATCAGCTTGGTGCGTGCTGATCCGATCAGAGCGGCCATGCGCACAGGGTCTGAAGGCTGCGGCAGAAAGCCCAGCTTCATCACCGGGTAAAAGATCTTGGCGTGCGGCACCGCGATGCGCAGATCGCAGGCCAGCACCATGCCATTTGCTCCACCAGCCAGCGTCCCGTTCAATGCCGCAATCGTCAGGCACGGCAAGGCGGCGATGGCACCCGACAACCTCTCCCACAGGTCCGAGGTTGCAAGCCCTGCACGCGCCTCGTCCAGATCGGCCCCGGCGCTGAACACTTTGCCCACGCCGGTCAGGATCAGAGCGCGGGCTTCGGTCGCGGCCTCGGCAATATCGACCAGTTCCGCCAGCATCGCTTCGGTCAGCGCGTTGGCCTTTTGCGGGTTATTGAGCGTAACCGTCCACAACCCATCCGCTTTGGTCAGTTCAATCACGTCAGGCCAACCCTTTTGCGAATGTCCTCGCGCCGAAGCGAGATTTCAGAACCCAGAAATTCATCTGCATCCTTCGAGCACATCCACAACAGCGCCCGTGCAGGCCAGTCGGCGGGGATGTGATCGCTCCAATCCAGCTGGCTGACGGCATTTATGCCGCTAGCCTTGATGACGCGTTGCATATCCGTGGCCACAGTTCCCGGTGACAGGCCCATGGCGCGGATGCCGTGTATGGACTCCTCTAGATGCAGGCATTCGGTCAGCATCTTGGCGCCTGCCTTGGATGCACAATAATGACTCCATGCCTCAATCGCGTTCGTGGCCGCGCCCGAGGAGATCGTGATCACCGTGCCTCCACCTGCGGCGCGCATAACGGGCAGAGCGGCCCGCATCCCGTAGAAGACACCCTTGAGATTGATGTCAATTGCGCTGCTCCAAGCCGCGACATCAGCGTTGGAAAGATGAAAGATTGGATCAATTACCCCTGCATTGCCAATCAGCACGTCCAATCCACCGAACCGATCAACGCAATCGGCTACGGCCTGTTCGACCTGCGCGAAATCGCTGACATCGCACTGCAGCGCGATAGCATTGTCGCCCAGCGCATCCGCCAGCGCCCCGATTTGATCGCGATTGCGCGCCACCAGGGCGACATTCGCCCCCGCTGCGGCAAATACGCGCCCCGCCTCGGCCCCGATGCCGCGGCTGGCCCCTGTTATCAGTACGGTTTTCCCCTGCATTTGAACCCTGTACCTCCGTTGTTTTGAGATTGTGTGAATCTGTACCGCGCCAATGGGGAAAGCGTCCAGCCCTTGCCCCTTGACGCCCGCCGCCGCAAACACGACGATGCCGGCAAAATTGATCAAGAAGGGTTCTCAGATGTCCGTTTTCCTTCGCCGTAGCAGCGGCGCAGTTCTGGCCTATGCCATTGTCACACAAGGCGCGCTCGCCGATGTTACCGCACAACAGGTCTGGGACGACTGGCAGACTTATCTGACCCAGATGGGCTATACGGTAACGGCCGAACAATCCACGTCGGGCGATGTGACCACAATCACCGATATGACTGTCGTCGCAACCGTGCCGGACACGGATGGGTCGTTCAAGATGACCATGCCGCAGATGACCCTGACGGAAAACGCCGACGGCACGGTCAGCATCGACTTGCCCGAAAGTTTCCCCATGACCGTATCCGGCGAGGAAGAGGGCGAGGTGTTCTCGGTCGATATAGAGTACTACCACACCGGATTGGAAATGGTTGTTTCGGGCGACCCCGACGACATGACGTATGACTATTCCGCCCCCACGCTTGGCCTGAAGCTGGGCGGGCTGCAGGTCGATGACGAGACCGTGCCCGATGACATTGTGGCCATGGATCTAAAGATGACCGATCTGACCGGCAGTTCGCAGATGAAAACTGGCGAGACCCGTGCACTAGATCAGAAAATGACCGCCGCCGGGCTAACCTATGATCTGGCGTTCAACGATCCCGAAGGATCAGATGACGGCAAGATAAACGGAACCCTGAACCAACTGAACTTCGAAGGCACCAGCGTGATCCCCGAGGATTTTGACGGTTCCGATCCACAGACCTTCTTCAAGGGCGGTTTCTCGTTCTCGGGCCTCTTCACCTATGCCTCAGGCCAAACCTCGATCGCGGGCACCAGCGAAGGTCAGGCATTCTCAATGGGCAGCGAGTCCGAAGGAGGACGGTTCGGCGTCAGCATCGACGAACAGCGTCTGGCCTATGATGTCGAGCAAAACAGCGCCAAAATGGCGGTGACCACGGCCGACCTGCCCTTCCCGATTGAGATAGCGATGGCCAATGCCGGGCTGAAATTCGAATTTCCTGTGCACCAGTCCGAAGAAGTTCAGCCTTTTGGCTTCGCAATCAATCTGACGGATTTCACCATGTCGGACGTTCTTTGGAGCATCTTCGACCCCGCTGGCACCCTTCCGCGTGATCCTGCAACGATCGCGCTGGATACCACCGGCACCGCCAAGGTCCTGACGAACATCTTCGACCCAGCCTCAGTTGAAGCTCTGGAAACATCGGGCGAAGCGCCAGGAGAGCTGCATTCGCTTAAGATCAATGAGCTTCTGGTGTCGCTCGTGGGCGCCAAACTCACCGGTGACGGAGATTTCACCTTCGACAATTCAAATGCCTCCGAGCTCGACGGCCTGCCAACACCATCGGGTGTAGCGAACCTTCAACTGGTCGGGGCCAATGCCCTAATCGACAAGCTGATCAGCATGGGGCTGGTGCAGGAAAACCAAGCCGTAGGCGCGCGCATGATGATGGGCATGATGGCGGTTCCCGGCGAAGAGCCCGACACGCTGAATTCGAAAATTGAGTTCACCGAAGACGGACAGATTCTGGCCAACGGTCAGCGCATCAAGTGATAGTGACCGGGCGAAGCTTTTCTGAACCGAAGCTTCGCCCGACGTCTTTATTTGGATTACATCTCTAGCTCTTGGTTCAAGGCCCGGGCTATGCACTGTCCAACCTTTCGGTCATCAAAATACGCAGGCGTTGGAGGATCTTGTGACCAGGGACTCTTTCCATCCCAATAGTATAAAGAACGTTGTGCCCAAGGCCGCTAGCTCAGCCTCACATGTGCGCAACCAGTCGACTTTTTGGTACTGGATCGTGAACAGCGCGTTTCGTGCAAAACAACTGAGCCTTCGGATCGCTTGTTGACGGAGCTTGACCCTTTGCCCTCGCCGACGACATGAGGCGCGACGTTTCGACCTGTATTGATCGCAGACCTGCAAATCGCTAGCGCACCTCAACTCGTGGAAGTTTAAACGGAAATGTAAATCCTTTGCAGATCCGATCCAGATTTGGCCAATCTGTAACAGGATCCAACGTGGGATCTATCCACCCTCAGGCCTTGCGGGTCGGACGGTCCAAGGCTAGGTCCAATGTAATACAACCGGAGGCCGCATGACCCGTACACCTGAAGATATCAGCCAGTCCCTGCTGGACGTAGCCCGCAAGGCCGGGGCCGACGCGGCGGATGCCATTGTGATCGACGGGTCTTCAGTATCGGTCGAAGTGCGGGGTGGGGCGCTGGAACATGCCGAGCGGTCCGAGGGTACCGATCTCGGTCTGCGGGTGTTTCTGGGAAAGCGTCAAGCCATCGTCTCAAGCTCGGACAGCCGCCCCGAAACGCTGACAGCCATGGCCGAACGAGCTGTGGCCATGGCCCGCGAGGCGCCCGAAGACCCGTTCACCGGACTGGCTGACGCGGATCAGCTGGCCAAGGACTGGGATCTGCCTGCGCTGGAACTGTTCGACCCTGCCCCGGAACCCGCCGCCGAGGATTTGCTGCGCGATGCTTTGGCCGCCGAGGCCGCAGCGCTTGCCGTTCAAGGGGTTTCGCAAGTGTCCGATGCGGCGGCGGCTTATGGTACACACCGCGTACATCTGGCTGCGACCAACGGCTTTTCCGGAGGGTACGCCCGCAGCAGCCGCTCAACCTCTTGCGTAGCTATTTCGGGCAAAGGCACGGGGATGGAGCGCGACTATGATGGCGACAGTCGTACCTTCCAAAGCGATCTACGCAGCCCCGAAGAGATCGGCCGCACTGCAGGTGAACGCGCCGTCGCGCTGGTTGGAGCACAAAAGCCCGCGACTGGAACATTTCCGGTTCTGTTTGACGAACGCATCTCATCCTCTCTCATCGGGCATCTGCTCGCGGCCAGCAACGGCGCGGCCATCGCGCGTGGCGCGTCCTGGCTTAAGGACTGTCTGGGCGAACAGGTGTTGCCGGAACATCTGTCACTGATCGAAGACCCACACCGTCCGCGCATCTCGGGCTCGCGCCCATTCGATGCCGAGGGGCTGGCAACGCAACGGCGCGCCATTGTCGAAAATGGCGTTCTGACGGGCTGGACGCTGGACTTGTCCAGCGCGCGCAAACTGGACATGACCTCGACCGGCAATGCCGCTCGCGGGGTGTCCGGCCCACCCTCGCCCAGCAACTGGAACCTCAGCCTGACGCCGGGCGAACACAGCAGCGAAGACTTGCTGCGCGATATGGGCACCGGACTGCTGGTGACGTCGATGATCGGATCGACCATCAATCCGAACACGGGCGACTATTCGCGCGGTGCCTCGGGCTTCTGGGTCGAGAACGGGGAGATCACCCACCCGATTAACGAATGTACCATCGCGGGCAACTTGAGCGATATGCTGAAACGGATCATCCCGGCGAATGACGCGCGTCCATATCTTTCGCGGGTGGTCCCGTCGGTGCTGATCGAAGGAATGACACTTGCCGGCAGCTGACCTGCACCTTCTGATCGAAGCCGCGCGCGAGGCTGG
This sequence comes from Ruegeria atlantica, assembly GCA_013032095.1. Classification (GTDB taxonomy): domain Bacteria; phylum Pseudomonadota; class Alphaproteobacteria; order Rhodobacterales; family Rhodobacteraceae; genus Ruegeria; species Ruegeria atlantica_E. Next base: position 63,322 of record WQBJ01000018.1, read on the forward strand.
AAAGATCGCCACCCGTTACTCGGGGGACACGGCTCAGCGCTGGGATAAACCAGATGGCGCAGGACCGGTGACTGAAGCCGACCTGGCGGTCAACGAAATGCTGGAACAACGCCTGCCAGCCGCCCGCCCGGGCTATGGCTGGCTGAGCGAAGAGACCGAGGATTCCGATTACCGCCTGGAAAAGGAGCGCGTTTTCATCATCGACCCGATCGACGGCACGCGCAGCTTTGCCGAAGGCTCACGCACCTGGGCGCATTCTCTGGCCATCGCTGAACGGGGCGAAATCACGGCGGCAGTGATTTACCTGCCGCGGCGCGATCTGCTTTATGCCGCTGCCAAAGGACAAGGCGCAACGCTGAACGGTGCCAAAATCCGGGTATCCGGGGTTTCGGATCTGGGTTCGTCCGAGATTTTGGCCGCGAAACCCAACCTGGATCCGCGCCATTGGCAGCAAGGCCAAGTGCCCGAGTTCAAGCGGGTCTACCGTCCTTCTCTGGCCTATCGCATGGCCCTCGTCGGGCAAGGACGCTTTGACGGAATGCTGACGCTGCGCCCCAGCTGGGAGTGGGATATTGCGGCCGGCGACCTGATCATTCGAGAGGCAGGCGGCATTTGTTCGAACCGATTGGGCAATCCCTTGCGCTTCAACAACACGTATCCACGCCTGGACGGCGTAGTTGCGGCGGGCGCGCCTATCCACCGCGCTTTGCGTACGTTACTTGACCCGAACAGCGCCGGTATTCACCCATGAGCAAGCCGCGTTCCCTCAGTTTGGCGGCGTATCGGGTTTTGTCTTGGGGTGTATCCGGCTCGGCCAACCAACCAAAGATAGCCCGACCCGAAGGCGAACTCATATGGGTTCACATCAACGCACAGGACCGCCAGCGTGCGGTAGTCGATTTCTGCCGCAGGCTGCAACAGGCCCGTCCCACGTTAAACGTGTTGCTGACAGCCCCGCCTGATTCCGATCTGCAGCGTTGGGAACAGGGGGACTATCCACTGATCCATCTGCCTCAGGAGCAGAGTGGCGCAGCACGAGCGTTTCTGGAGTATTGGCGACCGGATATCGGCCTTTGGGTCGGCGGCGGCCTGATGCCCAACGTGATCACCCGCGCCGAGGAACACAACATCCCACTAATCCTGATTGAGGCCCAGATCGACATCAACGTCGCACGCGGAGCCAAGTGGCTGCCCGATATCACCCGCTTTACGCTCGACTGTTTCCGGTCGATTCTGGCCACGACGTCCCTAACCGCCCGAGCCATCCGCCGCCTTGGGATTGCCTCGAGCAAGGTTACCGAAGCTCCACCCTTGCAGATTAGCGCGAACCCAAACCCTTGGCCCGAGGATGAACTGATCGAAACCAACCACGCCCTGGCTGGTCGTCCGGTCTGGCTGGCGGCGTATGTGATGGACAAAGAGTTCATTTCGGTCCTGAGCGCCCACCGGCAAGCGATGCGGATGCTACCACGGCTCACGCTGGTTTTGCACGTGGCGGACTCGGCCGAAGCCGAACCATTGCACAGGCGGCTGGAGTCGATGGACCTGCGCTGCACCAACTGGGATATTGTCGGGCAGGTTGAAGATACGACGCAGGTCATTCTGACATCTGAGCCAGAGGACCTTGGTCTGTGGCTCCGGGTGTCACCAGCTACATTCATGGGCAGCTCGCTGGAACGCGGAGCAGGAGGACACGACCCGCTTGTTGCCGTGGCGCTTGGCTCTGCCTTGGTCCACGGCCCGTTTGTACACCGGCACCAGCAGATTTACGATCAGCTGGACCGGGCCGGGGCTGCACGGTCTGTCCGGACAGCAACCGAACTGGGCGACACCGTGGTTGAACTGCTTTCACCTGACCGGGCCGCGGATATGGCGCTGGCCGGGTGGGAGATCGTGTCTGAGGGCGCACCACAGGCGGATCAACTGATCGACATGGTGCAAGACTGTCTGGACCGACGGAGTACGGATTGATGCGAGCACCTGATTTCTGGAACACTGCACCTGACAAATTGGATTTGCGCGCGCGCCTGCTGGCACCGCTGGGACGCGCTTATGCAGCCGCGACCGCACGGCGGGTTGCATCAGGCACAGGTGTCAAATCAGGCGTCCCGGTCATCTGCATAGGCAACCTGAACGCGGGCGGCACCGGCAAAACCCCGACGGTCATCTGGATAATCGAACAACTGCGTGACGCTTGGCACAAAACGCATGTGGTCACACGCGGCCATGGCGGCTCATTGGAAGGGCCGGTGCAAGTTAATCCTGGCAAACACACTGCCGCGCAGGTCGGGGATGAACCGCTCTTGCTGGCCGCCTTTGCCGAGGTTTGGGTCGCCAAGGACCGCGCCGCTGGGGCCCGTGCCGCAGCCGAGGCCGGAGCGACAGTGATTGTTTTGGATGACGGGTTTCAAAACCCTTCAGTAGCCAAGGATTTCTCGGTGGTCGTGGTCGATGCCGCGCGCGGGTTCGGCAATGGGCTATGCCTGCCAGCCGGACCGCTGCGGGAACCCGTAAACGTTGGATTGAAACGCGCTGATCTGGTGCTGTCACTGGGGGATGCTGATGCACAGGCCCAATTCGCGGACCTTTGGGGCCAGAAACTGACCGTCCCACACGCGACAGGCGCGGTGGAACCGCTGCAAACCGGTATGGATTGGAGCGACACGCAGGTTCTGGCCTTTGCAGGCATCGGTCACCCTGAAAAATTCTTTGCAACCCTGCGCCAACAGGGTGCAACCCTGCTGCGGGCCGAAGCTTTGGACGATCACCAACCTCTGACCCCGGCCCTTATGACACGGCTGGAAAACGAAGCCCGCCTGCTGGGCGCGCAGATGGTCACAACGGAAAAAGACGCCGTGCGCCTTCCTGCCGCGTTCCGAAGCAAGGTCATCACTTTGCCCGTACGTTTGAAAGTGGATGAGGCCGACAAGGTCCGGCAAATGCTGCTGCAGGTCGCTCCGTCGCCCTGAAATGCGACCGGCCCGAAGCCGGTCGCATTAAACAATTAGCTGCCCAGTTCGTCTTCGATCAGTTTCTTGAAGTCGGCATAAGACTGGTTGTCGACCTTCTTGCCATTCACGATGAAGGACGGGGTTGCCTGAATGCCATCACGCTCTGCGTTTTCCTGATACCAGGCCACCAGCGTCTGGGCGCGGGTGCCGTCTTGCAGGCAGGCCTCAAGCTGTTCATTGTCGATGCCGGCCAAACGCCCGATCTTGCGCAGCTCGTCCACGATCTCGGCCGGACCACCGGCTTTGGTCCATTCTGACTGACCTTCAAAGATCAGATCGGTAATGCCAAAGAACTTCTCGGGTCCACCGCAGCGCGCCACCATTGAGGCCCACAGGCCGTAGCGGTCGAAATACACCTCACGATAGATGAACTTGACCTTGCCGGTGTCGATGAAATCCTTCTTCAGCTGCTTATACGCACCTTGGTGGAAGGTAGCGCAATGCGGGCAGGTATAGGAGGCGTATTCGATGATCTCGACCGGCGCATCCTCGGCGCCCTGCACCATCTCGACAATGGTCGAGGTGTCGAGATCGGCCTCTTGTGCCTCCGCACCGCTGACAAGCGGGTAGGAGGGGGAGGAATTCGACAGCGACAGCCAATAGCCGCCTGCGGCGATGGCGACGGCCGCACAAATTCCGGTTGCAATACGGCTCATTTCTCAGCCCTTTCTCAGCGTTTTTGCTTGGATAAAACGTTACGGCCCAGACGTTCAAGAGCCGCGCGCAAATCACCGTCGTGAACGTCGCGTGCGGTCCGGCCTGCCTCGGCCTCGATCTCTGGGTCAATCTTGGGTTTCGCCGGTTTCGGTTTGTGGTCGAAACTGGCTTGCCCCTCGGCAAATCCGGTCGGAGCGGTCTGAGTGATACGCACCCGGCTGATGGCATTATAGCCATATACAGCGTTCACCTTGTCGCGCAGCTGTTCCTTCTGCATTTCCAGCATCGGGGCTTGCGGGCCGGTGGTCAGTACGGTCAGCGTCGCACCGATTCCGCCTTTGCCATAACCCACATTCACTGGCCGCGCGATGGCGGCCATGTCCTGACCCACGATCTCGGCCCAATGAGTCAACAGCCGCGATACGGCAAAACCCCGGCTTTCGCCGGCGCGCCTGATCTGGCCGTTCAGCAATGTCGCGGTGCGTTTGAACCCGCGGGTCGAAGAACGTCTGCGCTGCATCTGGTTTCCAACTCCTGCGCCGCTATTGTAGAGGGCATGACAACGGGCGCCAGCGAAACCCGACACGGAGATAGTTAAAAATTGCGTGACACCGGTGAATTTGACGTGAGCAGCGCTCTGCTGGAGTGGTACGACCGTCACGCCCGCGAAATGCCTTGGCGCGTTGGTCCCGCGGACCGAGCGGCCAGCGTGTTGCCTGACCCCTATCGCATCTGGCTGTCCGAGGTGATGCTGCAACAGACCACCGTGGCCGCCGTTCGCGACTATTTCACTCGGTTTACATCGAGGTGGCCGACGGTTCAGGCGCTGGCTGACGCGCCTGACGACCAAGTCATGGGCGAGTGGGCGGGGCTGGGCTATTACGCCCGCGCCCGCAACCTGCTGAAATGTGCACGAGTTGTGGCCGAGGATCACGGCGGCGTCTTCCCCGACACCTACGACGCCCTGCTGAAACTGCCGGGTATCGGTCCCTATACCGCTGCCGCGATCTCGGCCATTGCCTTCGACCGGCCCGAGACAGTGTTGGATGGCAATGTTGAACGGGTCATGGCCCGGCTCTTTGACATTCACGACCCATTGCCCGGCTCAAAACCATTGCTGAAAGAGAAAGCCGCCGCGCTGACACCGGACGCACGACCCGGAGATTATGCGCAGGCGGTAATGGATCTTGGTGCCACCATCTGCACCCCGAAATCTCCGGCCTGTGGAATTTGCCCCCTGCGCGACCCCTGCCAGGCCCGTGTCGCCGGAACGCAACCCAACCTGCCACGCAAGACGCCGAAAAAACCCAAACCCACGCGGTATGGCCATATCTACATCGCCCAACGCGTGGACGGAGCACTGCTGCTGGAGCGCCGCCCCGACAAAGGTCTGCTAGGCGGTATGCTGGGCTGGCCAGGCTCAGACTGGTCCGATGCCCCGGTTGAATCACCACCGTTTGAAGCGGAGTGGCAAGTGCTTGCGGGCGAGGTGCGCCACACCTTCACCCATTTCCACCTGATCCTGCACATCTGGACGGCCTCATTGCCAGACGACCTCCCTCTCAACGGTCTGATCGTTATCGAAAAACACGCCTTCCGCCCTAGCGACCTGCCGACCGTGATGCGCAAGGCGCACGACCTCTGGCGCAACCGGTAACTCATTGAACCTTTCGCCGAACTAGGGTTAGTCTGTGCGCAATTGCCCGGAGCTGCTTCATGACCACCTCTCAGACCGTGTCCCGCTGGCAATCGGTCCTGCCCTTCTGGGTCTCGTTCCTGCTGATTCCACTGATCTGGTTCACCGCATTTACCGGCGGCTGGTGGGTCCTATTGGTGCCGTTCTCTACGTGGTGGGTTTTCGCCATACTAGACCGGCTGACCGGGTTGCAACTCGACAATGCCGACCCCGATACCCCTGACACAGGGTTGCGCTGGTACATTCTTCTGACCAAGGCATGGGTTCCGGTACAATTCCTGACCCTCTACGGGCTAATCTGGTACGCCACGCAAACGGATCATCTGTCGACATTGTCCAAGATCGGGCTGTTTTTTGGCGCGGGTGTTATCTCGGGCACGATCGGCATCAACTACAGCCATGAACTGATGCATCAGAAGGGGCGGTTCGAACGCTGGCTGGGCGACATCCTGCTCGCGATGGTTCTGTACTCGCATTTTCGTTCGGAACATCTTCTGGTCCACCACCGCTATGTTGGCACGCCCCGAGATCCCGTCACAGCCCGCTACAACGAGGGATTTCACCGGTTTTATCCTCGTGTGTTGAAGCAATGCCTGCTCTCCGCCTTCCAAGCTGAGCGTGACAAATTGGCCCGCAAGGACCTGGCCTGGACCGACCTCTCCAACCCCTTCTGGCGGTATTGGTTGCTGCAAGGCGCGATGTTGGTACTGGCCTTTGCAATTGGTGGCTGGTCTGGCCTCGCCCTGTTCCTGGTCCAAGCGGGGGTCGCCATTTGGCAGCTTGAACTGGTTAACTACGTCGAACATTACGGCCTAACCCGAAAACATCTGGGTGAAGGCAAATACGAACACGTTCAGCCCCGCCATTCGTGGAACGCCTCGCAAAAGGCATCGAATTGGCTGCTGATCAACCTACAGCGGCACTCGGACCACCACTACAAACCCAACCGTCGCTTTCCTCTGCTGCAACACCACTCCGAGGATACAGCCCCGCAGCTTCCCTACGGCTACCCGATGATGACGATAGTGGCCATGATCCCGCCGCTTTGGCGTCGCGTCATGAACCCCCGCGTCCGCGCCTGGCGGCGTCAATACTACCCCGAGGTCACAGACTGGCAGCCCTACAACAAATCACTCAATCCTGTGCCATGCGCTTGACCGCAGCGCGCGCCAGCGCGCTGCCCGGCCCAACGATCAGCGTTGCATCTGTGATGCAGGGGTGATCGGCGGGAGCCCTCACGCCGTCATCACCCAGACATCCATCGGTGTTTCCACCCCACGGACAGCGCGTTTCTCATACTTCTCAAATCCGGTCATCAGCTCGGATGCATTGCGGTCCTCGACCAGTAGCTGGCTCCGAACCACATCGCTTATGATAACTTTTGCCTGAAATTCTCGAGTCAGCGCCTCCAGCTTGGCTGCCACATTCACCGAGTCCCCGATCACCGCGAACTCCAGCCGATTGACCCCGATATCACCCAAAACGACTGAGCCATAGTGAACCCCAATCCCAACGTGAATCTCAGGCTCGCCCGCCCGACGGCGTTCAACGTTCCAGCGATCAATCACGGCGACCATGCCCCGCGCGCAGGCCACCGCGTTGCTTGCATCCAGCGGTGTCGGTACCGGAGTGCCAAACGTGGCCATCAATCCATCGCCCAGATACTTGTCGAGCGTCCCGTGATGGCGAAACACCTCACCCTCCATCCGGGCGTGGAACCCGCGTAACACCTCGATCACTTCATATGGATCGCGTCCAGCCGCATATTTTGTGAATCCGACGATATCGATAAACAGAACGGCGATATTCTCTTTGCGCACTTGTTTGAGCGGCTCGTCATTCTGGCTCAATTCCTCCACCACGTTCGGAGAAAAATACCGCGAAAGGTTCGCTCGTTCCCGCTCCAGCCCCGCATTGGTCATCAGCAACCGGTTTAGCCGCCGCATCGATACACCCAGCGTCACCGCCACCATCATGAACACGACAACCTGCTGGATGCGCTGAGAAGCCATAAAACTGTTGGGGTCCAAAAACTCACCCACATCGGGATACCCAGCCAAAGCCTCAGCCACGCGCTCACTGAGACCGGGCATCGGCGTTGCCACCCACCACGCGATGATCCACCCGGCGGTCCAGACTAAGGCTGTCCACGACCCGATGGCAATTACGGTTCGCCAGGAATACGCCAGCGTTCCGGCCGCCAGAATGATAAAGAAATACTGGAAGTTATCGAACCTGTACTGCATCGCCAGCGGCCGGACATCGTCGCTGAACGGGTTGGGAACGATCATGCCCAAGGTCATGATCAGCAGATCCACAAAGATCAGCAGCAATTCGGTCCGTGACTGCCCCACCCGGCCTGCTCGCCGAATAAACCAGCCGTTCGCGCAGATCAGCAGCAAGATGAAATGATACCAAAGCACCTCCCAATGCGGGTTGAGAAAGATCAGCAGCACCGCGGTCAGCGCCATCGCGATCCAGCGAGCACGGACAGCGAGTTCCAACCCTTCGCGTTTATGCCTTTCCAGCGCGGCTTCAGTGTATTGGTTCTCGAGATCGTATGTGTCCGGTCGGGTCACAAAAAACCGGTCAAAGCGGGATTCACTGGCTGAAACATCCGACATTGCACAAGCTCCTTCACTGCGCCGCAGGATACAGAAGGCGCGGATTGAAACCAGATGTTGAGAAAACAAAAGACCCCGCCGAGATCGGCGGGGCAAGGCGTAGTGCCTTGTGTCAGGCCACAGGCACCGGCGGTGTTCGTGAAATCAGTTCATTTCTGCCCGTATCTGCTGGCGCAGAACGTCAATCGGCACCGTCTTGCCGTCGCGTTTGAAGCACCAGTAGGTCCAGCCGTTACAAGACGGCGCGTTTTCCAGGTGTGCACCCACCTGATGGATCGAGCCTTTGACGTTTTGCCCAACCAGTGTGCCATCCGCGCGAACCTTGGCCTTGTGACGCTGGTTCATGGAATAGAGTTCCTCACCCGGACGCAGCATGCCGCGTTCGACCAGTTGGCCAAAGGGTACGCGCGGCTCGGCGCGTTTGCTGGCGCTGACCTCCAGCGCTTCGCGATCGAACTTGCGGACTTTGGCGATGCGCTTTTCGGCGACCTTGCGATAGGCCTCTTCGCGTTCGACCCCGATGAACTCACGCCCCAACATCTTGGCGACGGCGCCGGTGGTCCCGGTTCCAAAGAACGGGTCAAGAATCACATCACCCGGATTGGTCGAGCCAATCAACACGCGATGCAGCAGCGATTCCGGCTTCTGCGTCGGATGCGCCTTATCGCCGTTTTCATCTTTCAGGCGTTCATGCCCAGTGCAGATCGGCAGCACCCAGTCGCTGCGCATCTGCACGCCTTCGTTCAGAGCTTTGAGGGCTTCATAGTTGAACGTGTACTTGGCACCTTCGCGCTTGGACGCCCAGATCATTGTCTCATGCGCATTGGTGAAACGCTTACCCCGGAAATTCGGCATTGGGTTCGACTTGCGCCACACGACGTCATTCAAAATCCAGTATCCCGCATCCTGCAGGGCCGAGCCCACACGGAAAATATTGTGATAGGACCCGATCACCCAGATCGCACCATTGGGCTTAAGCAGACGATGCGCCGCCTTCAGCCATTCTCGGGTAAATTGGTCATAGGCACCAAAGCTGGAAAACTGATCCCAGTGATCATCGACCGCGTCTACCTGGCTGTTATCGGGGCGGTGCAACTGGCCTTTCAGCTGCAAATTATAGGGCGGATCCGCAAAGATCAGGTCCACCGACGCCTCGGGCAGACTGTTCATCACATCGATGCAGTCCCCGGAAAGAATCGTGTTTAAAGGGAGCGCTTTTGCGCCCTTTTTGGTGGTTGTTGTCATTTTACTGCCTCAAGTATCCACGGCGCTTTTGCGCTCATTTGGTTGAGACTAGGATGAGTCAAAGACGATTCGTCGTCAATTTCTTTTTTGAATCAGCGACTTACGATTTACTCTTGATACAAGATATTGTGTACCGGCTTGAACGAACGTCTATGGTGTGGGGTCACCCCAAGATTTCGCAGCGCGTCCCTGTGTTGTTTCGACGGATAACCCGCGTTTGTCTCCCAACCGTAGCCCGGATGCTGTTGCGCCAAATCCACCATCAGTTGATCACGCCAGTTTTTGGCTATGATCGACGCCGCCGCAATCGAGACCGAATGCGCGTCGCCTTTGACCACCGCCTCAGCCGGGATTGTCAGGCCGCGCGGGATCATGTTGCCGTCGATCAACAGATAGTCCGGCGGCGGATCCAATGCGGCAACGGCACGCTCCATCGCCAGATGCGAGGCACGCAAGATGTTGTGTTCGTCGATCTCGGCCACCGAGGCCTCGGCAATCGCGATCTCCGCCCTCTCGCGCAGAGCGTCCTCCAGCATGGCCCGACGTTTCGCAGTCAGTTTTTTCGAGTCGTTCAACCCTTCGGGTATATCCTCAGGGTTCAGAATCACGGCGGCTGCAACCACAGGCCCGGCCAGCGGCCCTCGGCCCACCTCGTCCACGCCAGCAATCCTCAGATAGCCTTGCGTCGCGGCGGCTTTCTCAATTTCATAATCCGGAGTCGTCATGCCCACGGAAAATCGCGTTTCGCCGCGCATCGCAAGAAAAAAGAGAGGGCAGCTTGCGCCACCCTCTCCCGCGTGACGCTTCTGCGGCGCCACTCCTGCTCGAAACTTTTTACTTATTACTCACGCGGTATCCCTGCTGACGAAGGCAACCGGGGTGATATGCCCGCTTAACCTTTTCGCCGTCCCAGAACCCGACCTTGCACTGCTCCGGCAGGCTTTTGCTGTACTTGTAATGCTTGCTCAGGCAGGTCTTGCCCAACAGCCGTTGTTTGGGCGAATACCCTTTGTGTTTGCGCAAGCATCGTTGCGGCAGGTTATAGCGCGCAACGCGTTCCGGCAGCGGGCGCACGTGATGCGGCCTTTGCTTTGGCTTCTTGTGCACGTGCTTTTGGGGCGCCTTATATATGTGATTGTAGTTATGCGTCACGGTGTTCTTTTTGCGCTCGTCGTCAAAATGTTTCACTGCAACGCCAAGCAACGCAATCGCCGCCAACCCACCAAGAATATCTTCAACATCAGCAGCCCGCGCCTGTGACGCTGAAATGCCGGTAATGGCAATCGCAGACGCAACGATCAGGGCGATAAACTTCTTATGCATGGTGCTTGTCCTTCAATGGTCTTTAGGTGCCCGCTAACGGGCCGTGTGCTCGATACCCCGACACTGGTTGACCGTTATGCAGACAAGCAATAACGGGCCGGTGTTATCCGATATCAGCCCCGCGAAACCCCTTATGTTATTGAATATCCCACCAACCCATGCGCAGGATGCGGCCTATGAAACAGATCCTCTCTTCTCTGGTCCTGCTGGCCCTGATATCGCTTGGCACCGCCGCTTCGGCGGACGATTGCTATGCCGACTACAAGGCCAAGCAGGACAATCCGCTGCGCTTGCACTATGGCGTCATGCAGGTGTCATCCTGCGGTAAAGGGCAGGCAAAAAAAGAAGTCGCCCAACGCCTGAAAGGGTCGGGCTGGACCCTGCTGAACGTGATGTCCGTGTTCGGGCCGGAAGGGTTGGATAAAAGGAAGGCCAATGCCGGACAGTTCTATCTCCGTTACTGAGGCCCGCCGATCCGGTGTCAGACTGGTTGGCGCGGGCATCGCGGCGATCGTTGTGCTTCTGGTGACAGCGGCGATCTTTCTTTTCTGGACCCTGCCCGACGCCAATGCGTTTAACGCGCGGGTTGAGCGGTTGTTCATCGAGAGCGACCTGACCTCGCAGACCGAAATCCGCCTGCTTGAGATTCTGGCCCAATCCGGCACCGCCTTTGCCGATACTTTGTCCAGCTACCGAATGGTGATTTTCGTGCTGCTGGTCTTCGCCACTGCCATGCTGGTGACGGCCCTGGTGTTTCTGGTGATGCTTGTCACTCTGAACCGACGCATGGCCCAGATCGAGCGCACCGGCATTCAAGTGACCTCATTGCTGATCAGCCGCGAAGAGAACACCGTTTATCTGAACAATATGGACTTCAAACTGACCCCGGCCGCGATGGAGACCTTGTCGGTGCTGGCCGAATCCAGACTGGATGACGAAGTTCTCTCCGGCGTTCAGATCGAGGCAATGATTTCCGGCAAGGATGCGGCTGATTGTGATGAGGCTGCAGGGGCAACACGCATCAAACGGCTGCGTGACGCGTTGGGAAATCAAATGGTCAGCGAGCTTCTGGTCAAGAACATCGCCAAAAAGGGCTATATGCTGTCGATCGAAAAAGACGTGATTCAGATGGTCTGATCCTTTCGCATCGTAAAGGGCCTATGTGGTAAAATGCCGGTGACACCCCTTGGAATGCTCGGGGCAAACGCCCATCCTATATAGACTCGCGTCAGGGAGTCTGAAGATGAATGTGTACACCACACCTTCGACCAAGGGCTATGGGATCTCGGTTGAGCCTCTGAAAGGTCGGATCGCGATATTCCGGGATGACATTCTGCTGGCCGAAAGCACCGACGCAAAGGTCATGTATGAAACACGGCTGCCCGCCACGATCTATGTCCCGCGTGCGGATGTTTGCGTGGATCTGGGTGGCGAGACCGAACTGCAGACCTTTTGCCCCTTCAAAGGCACGGCCACCTACCACGACGTCATTCTGGATGGCCAGCGTCTGGCCAATTCCGTCTGGGCCTATGAAGAAGCGCTACCAGAAAGCATTGCCATTCAAGGATGTGTCGGCTTTATGCCCAACGCCTACACACATGTCGATCTGGGGGACAACACCCTGAGGGAGCCTGAGGATGGCAATATCAGTGGCCCGCTGATTGACTGGCTGATGCGCGGTGCATCCGAGAATGGCACTCCTGAAGCCTTTACCAAAGCGCTTGCCGAAAAGATGCTAGAGCACGGTATCGCCATTCAACGCCTCAGTATTCTGGCCTGGTCATTACATCCGCTGATCGCGGGCAAACACTATATCTGGGAAAAGGATGCGGCCGAAATTTCAACAAACGTGCCCACCTACGAAATCCACGATCACCCAGCATATATAAACAGCCCGTTGCGCCACGTCTCAAACGGACTGGGCGGTGTTCGCCAGCGACTGAACGACGAAAACCCTCACAATAGCTTTCCGATTATGGAAGACCTGAGAGCCAAAGGCGCCACCGATTACGTCGCCATGCCTTTGCCGTTCTCGGATGGTCGGACAAATGTGCTGACCCTGACCTGCGATCACCCGGACGGTTTCACCACGGAAAACCTTGGGCTTGTGTTCGAGTGCTCGGCAGTCATCGCGCGGTTCTACGAAGTTTTCATGCAGCGCGAAAACGCGCAGGTGTTGTTGGAAACCTATGTCGGCAAACGCTCTGGTGCACGCGTTTTAGGCGGCGAGATTCGCCGTGGCGACGGCGATGAGATCGACGCTGCCATCATGTTTTGCGACCTGCGAAACTCAACCAGTTTGGAAGAACAGCTTGGCCGCACTGCCTATATCAACCTGCTGAACGATTTTTTTGAAACCGTATCCGGCATCGTGCACGAAAACGGCGGAGAGGTTTTGAAGTTTATCGGCGACGCTGTGCTGGCAGTCTTTCCCGAGGGTGAAGATTCAATCGTCGCACGCGGGAACGCGCAGAAGTCGGCCGTTGAAATCGTTGAAAAACTGGGTGAGTTCCGCCTTGCTGGCACTGACAGCCATTGCGATTGCTCGATCGGTGTTGCTTACGGACGTGTCACTTACGGCAATGTAGGGTCACGCGAGCGGCTGGACTTTACTGTGATTGGGCAGGCCGCGAATGTTGCCGCTCGACTGGGGGAATACGGGAAAACAGTGGGGCACCGGATTGTCGTCTCGGCCGATATTCAACCCGCATGCGCCAACGCTTTGCCGCTTGGAGACGTCAAACTGCACAACGTATCACAGCCGGTAACGTCCTACGCGCTCAGAACCTCGGCAGACGTTGTACTGAACGCCTGAACGCGCGATTTAGGGCCTCTAAGCTCCCAGCAGGATCAGCGCGGTTTGCGCCGGAGAAATTGTGTTTTGCAACTGGGCGATCTGGCTGCGTGCCAGATATTGGTCCGTCAGCGTGGCAACAGACGCTTCATCGGTAAACTGCGCCAGATCATCCGATCCGGTCAGAGCCGTCAGCCTGCCCTTGAAGACCTCAAGCTGACTGTCGATATCCAGTTGAGCAAAGCTAGAGGGCAGGCCAAGCGCCGTTTCCATCAAGCTTCGCAGCGGAGGCTGGCCCATCAATTCGAACCATTTGGTGTCCGCATTGCTATCCTGAGCCGCCAAGTCCGCCAAGGTGTGCTGCGCGTAAAGCGAGATGCGCATCGTCTCATCCGTCTCACCGACGGCGATTTCAAATCGGGACACCACATTGTCCTGCGCAATCACCTCCATTTCAGTGATCAAACCCGTCTTGCGTACCTCGCCCGGCCCAAAACCGAAAGCTTCGGAAAACTCCCGATACCTTTTGTCCGCCAACCGGTTGGGCAAGGCATCATCAGCACTGGTGCCATCCGACAGGATTTTCTGAATGAAATATCTATTGTCGATGTCATCCTCCAGCCCGAAGGCCCCCAATGCCACTTGCAGCAAGCGCCGGTCCGAAACCAGGTCTTGGGCTGTTTGCACTTTGCCGATATTCTCAAGGAAGTATTGCCTTTCCCGTTCACTAACGGCCGATGACGAAAAGCTTTCAAGCTGCGCATCATAGGTGCGTTGCAAGAAACGCCAACCCACGATACCGCCGGACGGAACGACAGGCTGGAACGTCATTGTTGATACGCCATCAAGCGTTCTTCACGCGGCAGCAGGACCCGCAGAGATTTCAGACATTTGTAATATTGCTCGGCCAGCAAAGCCTCGGTGGCCTCGGACAGCACACGGCGGCTGTCAGCATCGGTAAAGACCTGACTCAATTCTTCAACCCGGCGCAAAAGCTGTTGTCGCGCGCGGTCTGGCTCCATATCGCCCGACAAAACAAGCTGGGCGGCATAACACACCCGCCGCACGGGAGTGTTCACCTCATCCGGATGAATGGCATCACGCAGACGCAGCACGTTCGCGTCCGGTGTCATGATCGAGAACCGACTACGGCGATCCCCATTCTCAACGACAACGCCGTTGATCAGCACCCTCTCTTTCGGTGCCAGTTTCAGAACCAGCCCACCCATCAAGTTGCCCCCATCTGCCGCAGGCCGCGCAGAACAGCCATGTTGATCTCAAGAAGAGGCTCCACGGTTGCCTTGTTTCCCAGAACCTGACTGCTGTGCAGCTCTGTAAACTCTGCCAGATAGAAAATCCGCGCCCGCAATTCGTTGGGTAAGGCGTTGTCGGAGTCCGACACTCCGGTTGCTAGAACGGACCACAAGCGACGGTTTTCGTGCAATGCCTGAACGAACCCGTTAAAATCGGTTTTGCGCCGGGCGGCTGCCGCTTTGAGCCGATGCGTGATCTTGGAAATCGCCTCGTATTCGGTGTCGCGCGGAGTACGTGTCGGAGCGGAGGTCCGTGCATAGGCACGTTGTGCAAGAGTTTGTGGTGTCACTTGAAATCCTTCCAATAGGCCGTCTTTTGGCGGTCAGGATCGGGGCGCTGTTCCACGCCCCGACCAGGTTCCGAAGGTTAACGGAACAGCGACAGGATCGACTGCGGTGCCTGGTTGGCGATCGACAGAGACTGGGTGGCCAACTGCTGCTGCACCTGGAGAGCCTGCAGACGGGCCGAGGTCTCTTCCATATCGGCGTCGACCATCGAACCAATGCCGGACTTGAACGAGTCAGTCAGCTTGGAGACAAAGTCCTGCTGCGTTTCGATACGACCCTGCGCCGAGCCAAAGGCCGCAGCGGCATCAATCGACGTGTCGATCAGCGTTTCGACGGTCCCCAGCGCAGCTGCAGCACCGCCGCTGGTCGAGACGTCAATTGAAGACAGCGCCCCAAGACCACCTGCACCAGCATTTGTGAACTGACCGCTGACAGTAAGGTCATTCCCTCCGCCATTGGTGAAATTCAGCGTACCCGGCGCACCGCTGTCATAGTCGACAGTCAAGCCAGCAACACCCAGCTCATCGACCTTGGCTTTCAGCGCAACCGCAACGATATCGGCTGTGGTGGTGGATGCAGCGTCATCAGCGGACACTGTGTAAGACACAGTCTGATCACCGACAGTCAGGCTAACGCTGTCCCCGGCAGCGAAGGCTGCACCGTTCTCGGCAATTTCGATCTGTTCGTTGCCACCACTATTGTCGAGCGCGATGGCCACGGTATCACCGTTAGCCGACGCACCAGCCGAACTGCCCGAGAAAATGTCATTGGCGGTGTAACCGCCGATCGACAAATCCTGACCGGCTACACTGATGGACGACGCCGTAACGCCACCGGTGCTGTCACGATCCAGCGACGACAGGATCGAGGCTGACCCCGCCGAGCCGTCAACAAGATTTAAACCGTTGAACTGTGCTGCGCCAACAACCGAGGCGATCTGATCGCGTAGGGCGGTCACATCATCATTAATCTTGCCCCGGTCAACGTTGTCTTCCTGTGCGGCGACGATTTTCTCTTTCATCTGGGTCAGCAGGTCAGTCACGGTTTCCGACGCATTCCGTGCCACGGCAACAGTCGATTCGCCCAATGCAAGGCTGTCCTTGATCGCATTGAAGCCTTTGACGTCAGATTCCATGACTTTGGAGATTGCCCAGACGGCCGAGTTGTCCTTGGCGGTCGCAACGTCCTTACCGGTCGAAATCGCGTTCTGGGTCATTTCCAGGTTCTTGTTGACCGATTTCAGGGTTTGCAGCGCCACCATTGCGCCATTGTTTGTCAGAATGCTGGACATAGCTTTCTTCCTTTTCCGTTCGGGCTATTTGCGCCCATGCTTACCCCGCATCACAGGCGGGCTTTGACGTCTTTCTGATCATTGCGATCCGCCGTCGGGCTGTTCGCGCCACCTGCTGTTTCAGGTGCCCGGCCACATTTGCCCCTGATCTCCTAACGGAGTGCTAAAGCTTTCCAGCCAGAAATTTCGGATTTGAATCAAACCCTTTGCTATGCCCGCTTTTCCAGTTTTGCATTGCGACGCACGATAAACCCGTTGCGCTGCCCGTCCGCACCATAGGTGCTGAACTCCTGTCGAACGCGGCGCAATTCGGCCATACGGGTTGCAACAGACCGAATTCCCTCGGCAGCGCTATTGAGCAAGGTCTGGTTCCGTTCGACTTTTTTCTGGAGGTGAATCAATTGCGCGCTGTCAATGACCTGCAACTCATTGATCGCGACGATCAGCTTCTCCTTCTCCGGTGCCATAAGGTTCAACCGCTCCAGATCACCATCGACAAGTGCAGTGCGTTCAAGGTCCAACACTTCTTCGAGGGATCGGATCAGGTCGGGATCAGGATTGGTCGCCATGGGTTTTCTCCATCATGGATTGGAACAGGATTTCAGACAGGCCGACGCCGCCGGATTTGGCCAACGCGCGTGCCTGATGCTCTACGAGAAAAGACGAAAACTGGTCTTCGCCTGCACCACCACCAAAGGATTTACTTGTTTCGCCCAGCCCTGAAGATTTGAGCATTTCCACCAGAAACGCCGCCTCAAGCTCGACGGCAGTTGCTTTGAGCTTCTCAGCAGTCGAGGGTGGTAGCGAGGTGGGAAGGGTCGCAGAAATCTTCATCGCTTTCTCCGAAATTTGCATCGAACTTTCTCGATCAAAGAGGAAAGCGGTTAAAATAAACGTAACTTCCTGCGGGCAGGTTTCCGATCACACAAACGGAGCCGGAGCAAAATGCCCACCCCTCTTTCAATGATGATGTCCGCGCCCATCGCCACTGCGAAAACTGATGTAACCCGGCAAGAGGCGCGCGAGTCCAAAGTCGCCGCGTCCTTTCAAAGGGTCATGGATCAGGAAACCAGTTCGCCATCCAGCGAGCCAGAGGTGGCTGACCTTATGATTCAGGAACCCGATGCTGAAGGCGAGTTGGAAGTGGCCGTGGCGGATGGCGAGGCAGCAGGCACCTCTCTTGCAACGGAGGATCAGCCGCCCGTCGAAATACGCGCTTCGATGCCGGAAGCCGATCCGAAAACAATTGCTGAGTCGCAGATCGTTAAACCTGCTTCCGAGTCAGCGGTCATTGCCGCAGACGCCGAAGCAGTCCGGGACGCGGCTAAGAATAACCGACCAATTGAGACGCTACAAAATCCGGAAATAGAGGTCCAGCAAGCCATTCCTCCGGCTTTTCAAAGCCTTGTCTTTGAGGCTGCACAAACGAACAGGGCAGCCGAAGCCATCAGCAAACCGCAAAATGTGGTGCCGGGCCTGACACCACACACCAAGGAGATTCCCGTTCCCTCGATAAATGTTGGCGAGGGCCATGACGTGGCTCAGGAACCACCCGTACCAAATCCGGCAGCAAGGCAACCAGTTCCGCCCGATCAAACGCCATCAATCACGCAAATGCAGCTTATTGCCATCGAAAAACCCACTGATGAGGCGAATGAACACCCGAGCCCTGAAATGGAAGACGTGCAGGTAGCAAAAGAAACTCCGGCGTCGTCCACCAATCGTGACTCAGGACTGTATGTGCAGGCAATGACTGCCGCAGCCCGTGCAGAAACAACGCGTGCCATAGCAAGTCAGATGGCAAATGCAATCAATGTGCGGTCGCATGCCGGCACTATAGAGGTCGCCTTGAATCCCGAGGAATTGGGGCGCGTCTCAATCGTTTTGAATGGCCGCGACGATGGCCTTTACATGACGATCACTGCAGAACGTCCGGAAACGTTGGACATGATGCGGCGTCACCTCTCGGTTCTCGAGACGGAGTTCCAGAATTTTGGGTTGGGAGGTTTGTCCATTGATCTGGGCACCTCCGCAGACGCGCAGAGCGATGAACCCGACAGCAACGAGGACACTCAGTTTTTGGCCCCGCAATCCGAGCACCCTCCTGAGGCTGGCCCAACTCCTTCACGAGCGAGCCCTGATGGGCGAATCGATATTAGGCTTTGACCATGATTACCCCAACGCAATCCACGACTCCGACCACTAGGCAATCTCAAACTGCATCCCAGTCTATGGCAGCCTCTGTGGCGTCGGATTTCGACACCTTCATGTTGCTGATGACCACCCAAGCGCAGAATCAGGATCCTCTGGAGCCAATGGACTCGACCGAATATGCATCGCAACTGGCTCAGTTCTCGATGGTCGAACAGCAGGTACAAACCAACGACTTGTTGTCCGAACTGGCAATGTCCCTGGGCAGCGTCAATCTGGAAGAACTGGCCAGCTGGGTTGGTATGGATGTCCAAACCACCGCTGCCTTTCGTTTTGACGGCGAACCCGTGACCCTGCCGGCGCAGGCCGTACCTGCGGCAGATAGCGCGATCATGGTAATTCGAGACAACGATGGCGCGGTGATCGACAAGGTTTCAGTCCCACCGACCGAGGCCGGATTCGTCTGGGCTGGCACAGCAAGTGACGGCACCCCGCTTCCGGCGGGCACGTACTCGGCCACTCTGGAAAGCTATGACGGCGAGGAGCTTTTGTCGGCGCAACCCGTCGCTTCCTACAATAAGGTTGTCGAGGCGCAGGTTGGCGACGATACGGTTTTGCTGACACTGGAAAGCGGCGAGGTTGTTCCAGCTGGGATGGTGACAGCTGTCCGCACCGGAGGTTGATCTGCAGGGCTGGACAGGCCACACCTGTGCAATCTGCGACTCGCTCTATACACCGGTGACCCCTCTGCCTGATCCGACCGCCCCCCCACGTGATCTAATTGACGACCTGCGCGGCCGGAATCTGATTGTGCCCAACGCGCAGTTCCAGAACTTGTACGGCGGGCGCACCAATCAGGTTTGGAAAGTCCGCGAGGAAAACGGCGGCAAGGTTCTGAAACTGTATCGCACCGGGCTGCGCAATCCGCTGTTCAGAAATGATGCCGCACTTGAGGCGCAATGTCTGAGGGCCTTGGAACATACGGGGTTTGCCCCCCGCCTGCGCGCGACCGGTCAGCATGAAAATGGTCGGTGGGTGTTCTACGACCACGCACCAGGGTCGCCCTGGCGTGAAGGGTCGCCACAGGTGGCAAGATTGCTACGCAAACTCCATAGGCTTGATCTGCCCATCCAAGCACCCGAAGGATGCAACGGCAGCGCGGATCTGGCCAGACATGGGCAGAACATCCTTGAAGGCTGCACATCCGTTGCGCGGCAAAGGTTGGAGAGCCTGCGGCCGGACGAACAGATCCTGCCAAGCGCTCGCATATGTTTGATTCATGGCGATCCTGTGGCTGGAAACATTCTGGTTTCTGGTTCGGAGTTAACCCTCATCGATTGGCAATGCCCCGCACTGGGTGACCCATGTGAAGATCTCGCGCTGTTCCTGTCACCCGCCATGCAGCACCTATACCGAGGGAAGTCATTGACCCACGAGGAACAGGATGAGTTTCTGTCCGCCTATGACGACCCGGAAACGGTGGAGCGGTATCAGTCCCTGCGCCGATGGTATGCGTGGCGCATGGCAGCCTATTGCCTATGGCGCGTCGAAAACGGCTCTCCAGATTACGAGGCGGGGTTCGAATTGGAAACCGCAACCTTGTAGCCATCACATATCCGCAAGGGCCATCACTGCGTAAGCGGGTGGCATCAGTACGCGTCGCCAGCGTCCAAATGGGATACGCCCCGGGGGATGCGCAATCGGGCCTGGAAGCCCGGCCTCCTGCCCCAGCGCCATCCGGGCCAACGCCCGTCCGCAATAAGTGCCCATTGCCACACCGTTTCCGTGATAGGCAAACCCGGCGAAAAGGCCCGGCTGACCCGCGATTGGTCCGGCGTAAGGCGTCAGGTTGCGTGACAAGCAGACCATTCCAGACCACATGTTGGTAACTTCGACACCGGCCCAATGCGGAAACATCTGCCTGAAATCCTGCACGGCCTTTCGCCGAATTGCGGCCTCGGCCCGCGGCGACGACCGAAGCCCACCGCGCATACCGAACAGGAATCGCCCGTCGGGCATCAGCCGAAAATAGTGCAGCAGATTGCGGGTATCATAAGACATCTGATCGGTTGTCCACCCTTGAGCCTGCAACTCGGAATCGGACAAAGGGCGAGTCACCAGAACCGTAGACTGAGCCGGCATGTATCTCCCGGACATCCAGCGCGGCACATCTTCGCTGGAATAGCCATTGGTACAGATCAGTACCTTCGCCGCCTTGACCCGACCCAACCGCGTCTGAATGTCAAACCCGGACTTGGTGTACCCAATCGTTTCAACGGCGCTGTTCTGGAACAGTTTTGCACCTCGTGATCGAGCCGCCTCTGCCAATCCGAACAGGTACTTACGGGGGTTCACGGCAAACCCGAGCGGGTTGGTATACCCGCCGTGAAAGCCGCCACCAAACCCTAGCCCTGGCAGGTCACCGGGTTCGTGTAACGTGCCCGAAGCGTCCGCAGTTCGGCGCAGTTTTTCCATGGCGCGGGCCGTGTGGGCAAGTTGGGTCTCACCTTTGGAATGCACATCTGCGTCGATTTTATGAGTACCTAGCAGATCAGAAACCAGACGAACTGCGTCCTCTTCTGCCTGCGCATAATCCCGTGCAGCGGCTTCACCAAACTGGCGCGTCATTACGCCGGGGCTCAGCTTTGATCCACCCAGACAACAAAACCCGCCATTACGCCCCGAGGCGCCCCAACCCGGGGTCTCAGCTTCGAGTACAGCGACCGCGACGCCAGCCTCGGACAGTTGCAGGGCAGCAGAAATTCCGGTGAAGCCGCCACCGACAATGGCGACGTCGACGCTCAGGTCACCTTGCATCACCGGCCAGTCCGGACTGGCGATCGTCTCATCCCACCAGCAATTTGTCCGGGGGCCGGGGCCGTAGGTATAGTCCGGGAACAGCCGTTTCATTCGGTTCGCGCGGCAGCCATTTCATCCTGCTTTTGCCGCACCATTGCTCGTTTTGTGACAAGTGAGGCGGTGATGACGCCCACTGTCACAATGGCGATCATGATCGTGGACAGCGCGTTGATTTCGGGGCTGACGCCCAGTCGCACAGCCGAGAAAATCTTGATCGGCAAGGTTGTCGCCGACGGCCCCGAGGTAAAGGACGCGATCACCAGATCGTCCAGCGACAGTGTGAAGGCCAGCAACCAGCCCGAGATCACCGCAGGCGCGATGATCGGCAGGGTCACCAGCCGAAACGCCTGTGCGGGTGAACAGCCCAGGTCCAGCGCGGCTTCTTCCAGCGATTGATCGAACGTCACAAGGCGCGACGATACGACGACCGAAACAAAACACATTGAAAAGGTCGTATGCGCCAGAACGATGGTCAGGATGCCACGATCCAGCCCGATGCCGATGAACAGCAGCAACAGCGACAGGCCGGTGATCACCTCGGGCATCACCAGCGGTGCGTAGATCATGCCGGAAAACAGCGTACGGCCAAAAAACCGCCCGCCACGCACCAGCACATAGGCAGCAGCGGTGCCCAGAATGGTCGCCAGGGTCGAGGAAAACACCGCAACGCGGACAGTTACCCAGGCGGCATCCAGAAAGGCTTCGTTCTGCACGACCGAAGCATACCACTTGGTCGAGAACCCGGCCCAGACCGTCACCAGTTTGCTCTCATTAAAGCTGAAGATGATCAGGATGATCATCGGGATATAGAGGAACGCGAACCCCAGCGTCAGGGACACGGCATTGAACCAGCTTAGCCTGTTCATCGGTCAGCCTCCGCCTGTTTCTGCTGGTTGCGCTGGAACAGCACGATTGGGATCACAAGGATCAGCAGCAGTACCACCGCCACGGCGCTGGCGACCGGCCAGTCGCGGTTCGAGAAGAACTCCTCCCACAGTACCTTGCCGATCATCAGGGTTCCCGATCCGCCCAAGAGTGAGGGGATGACGAACTCACCGATCACCGGGATCATCACAAGGAAACACCCCGCGATGATACCGGGGCGCGACAGCGGAATGGTTACCAGCCAGAAGGCTTGCAGGCGCGAGCAGCCGAGGTCTTCTGCGGCTTCGATCAGGGACTCGTCCATGCGTTCCAGCGCCGAATAAATTGGCAGGATCATGAAGGGCAGATAGGTGTAGACGATGCCGATATAGACCGCCGTATTCGTGTTCAGAATGGTCAGCGGGGTCGAGATAATGCCCGTCCACAGCAGAAACTGGTTCAGATAGCCCTCGTTCGACAAAATCCCCATCCACGCGTAGACCCGGATCAGGAACGACGTCCAGAACGGCAGGATCACCAGCATCATCAGCGCCGGCCGCCATTCCGCAGGTGCACGCGCCATGCCGTAGGCGATGGGATACCCTACCAGCAATGTCAGGAAGGTCGAAATCACCGCAATCTTGACGCTGGAGAGGTAGGCCTTCCAATACAGGTCATCCTCGGTCAGCCAGACGAAGTTTTCGAAATCGAGCTGGCTGAAGAACTCTTTGATCCCGGTCCAACCCTGCGACAGATCCAACGTTGGGGTATAGGGCGGGATCGCCAGTTCGGTATCCGATAACGAGATCTTCAGAACAATGAAAAACGGCACCAGAAACAGCGCCAGCAGCCAGACATAAGGAATGGCGATCAGAAACGCGCGGCGCATCAGCTTGCCAACAGAACCGCAGCCGTTGCTGTCCAGGACAGCCAGACCGGGTCTTCCCATGTAAATGACCGGCGCGAGATGCGGCGGGTATTGGCCGTCTGCGCCTTGATAATCGTACCGTTGGGTAGCTCGACATGATAGGTGGACAGGTTGCCCAGATAGGCGATGTCATGCACCTTGCCCTGCACCGCGTTGATCGCATCCGCCGGTCGGTCGGCTGAGATCGTGACCTTCTCGGGCCGGATCGCCAGATGACAGGATTGGCCGTTCGAAAATCCATTGGCCGAAGTTGCCGTCAGCGGTGCCTGCCCCTCGGCCCAGTCGACCTGATAGGTGTCCTCGCCATTGGCCGAGGCGCGGCCTTCGATGATGTTCACATCTCCGATGAAATCCGCGACGTAAACCGAGTTCGGGTTTTCGTAAATGCGATCTGGCGTCGCCACCTGCATCAGCTTGCCTTGGTCCATCACGGCGACGCGGCTGGCGACAGTCATCGCCTCTTCCTGATCGTGGGTTACGATTACGAATGTAGTGCCCGTCTTCTCCTGAATGTCCATCAGTTCGAACTGCGTGTCCTGCCGCAGTTTCTTGTCCAGCGCGCCCAACGGTTCGTCCAACAACAGCAGCTTCGGCGCCTTGGCCAACGATCGCGCCAGCGCCACGCGCTGCCTCTGGCCGCCCGAGATCTGATGCGGCTTGCGGCGCGCGAATTGCTCCAGCCGGGTCAGGCGCAGCATCTCTTCCACGCGGTCCTCAAGGTCGTGCTTGGGCATGTTGTCCCGGCGCAGACCGAAGGCGATGTTTTCCCAGATGCTGAGGTGCGGGAACAACGCGTAAGACTGGAACATCATGTTGACCGCCCTTTTGTTCGGCGGGATCGGGTCGATGTCCTGACCACCCAGCAGGATGTGCCCTTCGGTCGGTGTTTCAAACCCGGCCAGCATCCGCATCATGGTGGTCTTGCCGCAGCCCGACGGCCCGAGCAGCGCAAAGAATTCTTTTTCGAAGATATCCAGAGACAGGTTGTCGATGGCCGTGAAGTCGCCAAACCGTTTGGTAACATCGCGGAACTGGATCAAAGGTTTCGCCTGCGGGTCAT
>WQBJ01000180.1 GCA_013032095.1 Ruegeria atlantica
CCGAAGCGCGCGCCAGCTTGATGAAATAGTGTAGATAACTGGGAATTATTAATGCGGATTTGTCTTCACACATTCTGGAGCATCGAACAAAATTTTATTGGAGGTACCGAGAGATTCATTATCGAGCTCTGTAAGGAGTTGAACGTTTTGGGCTTCGATGCGTTCATTGTTTGCTCAGGCGAAAAATCGAAAAAGATTGTCGACGGCGTCCCGGTATTTAGTGCTTTACCTGATTGGGCTAGATCTGACTTTTCAGAGTTCGGAGAAGCAAAAGCAAAGCTATTCAAACGGCTGTTTGTCGAGGGACGCACTCGAAGGCAAGGCTTGGTCAGGCTGGCAAGATATGCCGAAGAGCAACTCGAGGGCTTTGATTATGACCTGTTGCATCTGAACTCTTTCGCTTCGGCAATTTTTACAAAATCCACAAAAAATATCGTTGTGACGAACCACGAAAACGAACAGGAAACGGCCAACCTTTGGGGAAATGGAGCTTTTAAAGATTTCTCGGAATGCGCAAAAATAAACGAAAGTACTTTTGGGAACCATCTGGCCTTAGTTGTCCCAACAAGGCATTATGCAAAAGTGTATTCAAAGTTTTTCGAAACAGACGTTATCGGGATTCACCAAGGTGCGAATTTGCTGAATTTTCCGCGCGCTCCCGTACGCCCGGTCTGCGACAAAAAAGAGATTACGTTACTACTCCCTTCTAGGATCGAACCATACCAAAAGGGCCAAGATCTTGCGGTTCGCGCTCTTGCTGAAGTCAGGAGTTCTGGCTTAAATGCTAAGTTTATTTTTTCAGGTGTTCGAAACGACAATCAACACAACATTGAAGAACTCAGGTCTCTTGCCGATCAAATGAGAATTAAGGCACATATAGAATTCACATGCTTCGCCGATATGTCAGAAGCCTATGAACAATGTGACATTGTAGTTTCCCCGGAACGTTATTGCTCATTCGGCCTGTCCGTTTCGGAGGCACTGGCCGTCGGAAAGCCAACTGTATTGAGTAATATTCCGACGTATATGGAGATTTCCCGAGGCTTTGCCCATGCCTATCAGTTTCAGTCCAATAATCACACCGACTTAGCAGCCAAAATTCTAGATGCGAGTTCAGAACTGGACGTAAAACGGAGTCATGACATTTTTAGGTTTCGAGAACAGTTTGACTTCAGGGAGTGCGCAAAAACTTATGGCAGACTCTATAGCGGTGTGACAAGTTAGAATAATAATCAAAAGCTACGGGTAAGAACGAGTTCGGAGCAATCGTCGCCAAATGCTAGGTTTCATGATTTTCATATTGGAGCTGCCGTCTGTAGTAATTGTTATTTTGAAATCGACGCGCGTCGGGAACTCGTTTGCAGGGCAAACCAGTACGTACCCAGAAAGTACTTTTTTGCGTAATCTCACTCTAACTTTTCTCCACCCAGCCTCAGACGGAAATATAAAATAGCCGCCTTCTTCTGTATTTTGAAATTTACATACGTCTACAGACTGACTCACGCCTGGATTAATGTCTAACTCTTCGGGATTTCCTAACTTTGACCAACAAAGGGAAGTCCTGCGCAGCTCCCTAAAATGGCTTTTAGACAAAATTTGCTGCCTTGGAGTGGAAAGATCAATATTCTCCTGCTCGTACTGCGGCAACCCTTCGTCAAGAGAAGCGTCGCTTGGCTCAAGTATGTGATCAGAAGAAAGCTCTGGAATTGTTATGTTGGCCAAACATTTTTCGGCCATAGTTCGCCCCAAGTTTTCGATTTGGAACGACCAATACACTCCTCCACTGTCATAGTTTGGGTCCAATTCTTTATAGCGAACCTTGACACGAGGCCGATAGAAAAAACGCGAGAACTCTGATCCGATTAGAGTGCCAACAGTAAGACTTAGTAGCGTTGATATCAGCCCTAATGGATCAAATTCAAGCATTAATAATTCCCAGTTATCAGTACCCTAACCACACTTAGTCAGATTTATTGCAAACCTGCGGATCAAAGCCCGAAGTGGTCGAAGGCGTTTAGGTTGCGAATGGAGATGAAAAGAAACTGGTCAAAACAGTCCCGGCACGTGCGGTAGGTCCTCGAATTCCGGTCAGGTTCCAGTTCATCATTAATCTCCTTCGCCCGGATGATCGTTTGAAAGTTTGGACCGGCAGGTTTTGAATATCGGTGGCGTCTCAACGACACGCGTTTCCTCAAGCTCTGTGAGGTCACCCGACTGCCTGGTTTGAAGGGAAGGGGGCCCATCTTGAGAATTTCTCGCACGCATTCTCAAGAATCTAAATGACTGTAGTCGGGTATCGCCGTTATTACCCATGACTCAAAAAACTCCGCTTTCTCTTCTTTCACCCGTTGCGCAATCAGCCTCACGAAGCCGCCGGGAAAGTTTAGCTTGATTATGGACCGAAAATACTCGCCGGGAATGATGAGGGTTGGCAAATTGGGGTCCGTTAGTCTCGCATCTGTCACCAGCGTTGCCATGATGGCGACGTCCACCCGCCGTTCGCATTGAATGTGAGCCGACCCGGATGATTGCTAGCCGAACCGATTATCAATTCGACTGAAGGCTTCAGTTCACGGGTCCAGCGCACGATTTCTGGCGTCTTTCATCACATCA
>WQBJ01000181.1 GCA_013032095.1 Ruegeria atlantica
TTTGTTCGCATGAGAACAAGACAAGAACAAATGTTGCGTTCGTTGCGGAAAATCAGGGCAGCACCGTGTTGCGCAGATATGCGCAGGTGCAATCGTCGAACGAGAGAAGAACCCTATGCCCTGCATTTAAATGTTTGCCATGGATTTAGCCAAGGACAGTTTTCAAGTCTGCGCAGCAATAGGCAGTTGCGAAATCATTTTTTAAGCATTTCCATTTTACGTAGAAGCATGTTCCGCCTGACGAATGTAGTTCCAGCATTCCTGTGGCGTGTAGAGCTCGCAGATTTCGCTGAGGGCCTTGAAGAGGCCGGTGAAAGATCGTGCACCAATCCTTCGCAGACGAGCTTTAAGCTTGGCGAAGGCCATTTCTATTGGGTTCAAGTCTGGGCTATAGGGCGGCAGCAACAGGAACCAACAGCCATGAGCGCGCAGCAGCGCCTCGGCTTCTTTGTTGCGATAGGTGGCCAGGGTGTCGAGGCTCACTACAGTGTCGGGCTCGATCTTGGGGATCAGCACGTCGCGGATGTAAGCGCCGAAAGCTGAGCCGGCCGTCCATTGCCCCCCTTGATGACCCAAGGTGCGATCAGATCGGATGGACCCCGGCCAACAATCAGGGTCTGAGTACCCCGAGACCCAAACGGAGCGGATGCTGTCAGCCATGTACCGCACAGGAAGCGACCGCGTATCCGCGCAAGGTTGGTTTTGACCGATGTGTCGTCAATGAACACACCACGTTCAGACATGACGCTAATCGCAGAAACGCGATGGGAAATCCAATTAGCCCGCGCGCGCTTCACCCTTGCGCGCTTGCGTTCATCCGCAATGAGGCTCTTTTTTTTGTACGTGTAGCCCAACCGCTTGAGCGCCTAATCTATACCGGAGACAGACGCGGTCACGTCATGTGCATCCGCCAGAGCACCCTGAAGTGCCTTAAGCGTGATGTCCGGGTCCTGGTGGATCAACTCGATCAGAAAACCATGGTAAGGGGCCAACCTCCCATGCCCCGCATTGCACGGGTTCCTGGCAGGCGTCAGGTGCCAACCTTGCCTGAGCTTCTGGAACAGGCGCAAGATGGATGCCAATGAAATCATCAAACGACGGCTGATCTCTCCGCCTGTCAGCCCCTCGGCAAAGCGCACCTCAAAACGTGCTCAAGTATCGGCAGAAGGCAAGTTGGGCATAAACTGATCCTTCTGAACAGGTTGGAGCAGAAAACACATCCCCTGTGCCTCTCCTTCGCTTCAATTGGACGTCACCAGCATCATCCTGATCTCCTGCAGGACCCGAAATCCGGTTTTCGAGATACTGAAGCAGGCAATCGCGATCAAGCCCCAGACAGGATCAAGCCCCCGGGCAAAATACCGGGCGTTCTCCGGCTAGGTCAAAGAGAGGGTCCCTGGGGTGTTGAAGGAAATCCCACTCCTGAATGAGCCCGATCATAACGGCCGTCCAAACGCGGGTCGCTCATTGCCAGCGAAGCGATATATTTCATGCGAAACGCTATGAAGCGCCAGGCGAAGTCTGCCAGCAAAATTCTGAGCGACAAATGCCGGGAGTTTTGGCTTTGCAAAAGGAAGGTCAACTCTCAAGCGGCTCTTTTCAAGGCGCATCGTAAAGCTGCCCTGATTTTCCGCAACGAACGCAACATTTGTTCTTGTCTTGTTCTCATGTGGATGACAACACCGCAGATTGCGCGTCGTGAGAAGGTCACCAGTCAGACTGTGCGGCGCTGGGTAGAAGGAGGGCGATACGAACGATTTGAACGCACACCGGGCGGACATTTCCGCATCTGGGTGCCGGTCGATCCAGAAATCGTTCTTTACGCCAGAGTATCCAGTGTCAAGCAAAGATCCTCTCTCGATACCCAGCAACGACGCCTCCATGAGCAATATCCCGGCGCGGGAATTGTCCGTGACACTGGATCCGGATTCAATTTCAAACGACCAGGATTCCTCGCCTTACTGGAACGGGCTTTGCGCGGAGAACCAGTCCGGGTGGTGGCTACCACATCGGACCGTGTCACGCGGTCCGGGTTCCCGCTCATCCGGCACATCTTCGAACTATCGGGAGGCAGTATCGAGCTTCTGGAAGAAGACGATCACGCCGAGCAATTCGACGTCAAATATCTCGTTGCGTATATCACTTCCTTCTGCAACTCCCAGCACGGCAAGCGCGCGGGTCAAAGGCACAAGAAAAATTCGGGCCTACCCGAAGAATGAGGAATTTCTTCACGGCCTGATCCGGCAGCAGCGCCGCGCATACAATCTGGCCATCGGCTGTTTTGTTGAGGCGGATGAGGGCCTGATCGACTACAAGGCCCCGGATCTGCGGAAGATCGAACTGCGCCGGACCATCCGGGACTTTGTTGCGGTCGAATGCGCTGAACGGGGCGAAGAATTCGTCTCTGCCTGGTGCGATGAGGCAGTGATGGAGGCCTTCAGAACACGCGATGCGGTCATCAGGGAGCGCATGAGGGGCGAGACGGCTGGCTACAGCTTCCGGAGCCTGAAAGACATCCGGCAGCGCTTCTATGTGCAGAAGCTGGCAGCTGGCTTTGTCACCAAGCAATTCTCGGTTGCCGAGGAGCTTCCGCAGGA
>WQBJ01000182.1 GCA_013032095.1 Ruegeria atlantica
TGCCAGGGCGCAATAGCCCGGCAACTTGATAGGGATCCAGCTTGCGGACTTCATCCACTGCCCGGCAGGGCATTGCGCAGCAATGTCCCGAGAGGGAGGGCCAGCGGTCAAACGCGCCGCGCTAACAGGCCGGACAAATGACCGCTACGCAAAATGGTCAAAATCACAAAGAAAACCCTTGCAAAACAGGAGCTGTCCACAAATGGCAATGCCGTCTACACATGTCGCAAATTTTGGGCCTGGATTGACGAGCATGCAGATTAGCGTTGTATCCTTTGGCGTAAATTCACGCTTCCGTATGGTTCTCGAGCATCGCGATTACCTCTATCTCGATCACCATGTCTTCGTAGACCAGATTGGGCACGGGGATGCCTGTCGTGGCTGGGCCGGGTGCGGTGTAGGAATTGGATCGGATCAGCAGGTTTTTGTGTAGCGCTTCGGCCGAGGCGCTGCCTTGATAGAACGTGGTGACCTTGACCACATCGTCCAGAGTGGCGCCGAACTCATCCAACACGCGAGCCACATTCCCCATTGCAATACGGGTTTGGGCGACCATGTCGCCGGGTTCCAGCACCTTAGCCTGCATATCCAGTGCCACCTGGCCGCCCACATGGATGAACTGGCCGGAGCCGACTCCGTGTTTGTAAGGCAGTGTGGCGGTCCAATTCCAATGCCCGTCAGGCCAGACATGGCGGATGTGGCGCGCTCCGGGAACACAGGCAGTAGCAGCGATGCATGTGGTCAACCCGTCATGGGGAAAGGACGGTACCGGAATTCCGGTGGGCGCCGGACCGGGATCAGGGAAGTAATCGGCACGGATGCGGGCCGAAACTTCCCAATCTTCTGCCGTGCCGTCGCCAAGGTAGAACGTGTTGACCTTGACCACATCCTGCATCCCCGCACCTGCGGCCTGAAGCGCGCAGGAGAGACGCTGCATCATCAAGCGGGTCTGCGCCACGATATCACCGGGATGGGTGACCGATCCGTCGGCGGAGCGGGCGGTCATGTCTCCGGTAAAGATCATGTCGCTACATGTCACCACATGCGAGAAGGCCCTGGGCAGGGGCAACTGGGCATCGAGATGGTAATTCTGGCGGGGCAGAGCGCTGCCATCAGGAGCGCGCATGGCGACGCCTTCGATTTCGCACAGCATGCCAGGGTAGCAGAGTTCAGGCAGGTTAATCAGATTGACCACAGGTTTAACCTCATGTCCGATGATATCGGCCAGAAGGTTCAGCAACCGGACCTCATCACCTGCGTCACCGACGTAATAGACAACCAGCCTCACCAGATCGGTGAATGCCACGCCAAGGTCGGTCAGAAGATTCTGCATATAGGCCATCGAATTGCGCACTTGGGCATCCAGATCGCCGATGTTGCGTACGGCTCCCCGGGAATCCAAATCCACCTGCCCGCCAGTAAAGACCATGTCGCCCGCACGCACTGCATGGTGGTGAGTCAGCTTTACCGGCCAATTCCAGTGCCCCTCGGGAAAGCTGTATCGCCTGGTCATGGAGCACCTCCTGGTTGTTCGATGCCTGTAAGGGCGCAAGTAATCATGGAGCCGAAGATCTGGCCAGTGGTTTATGAAACACGCATGAGCCGATAGTACAAATGTGCGGTTGAGCCCTCTGCAGCCCTTGGTCACGCAGCACCCTCTCACCGACGCACCATGCAAAAATCGGCACTAAGCGGACTTTCGGCCACAAGACGCTTGATATCATTGCACAAACATGCAGTTTCACATTTCAGTTTGACAAAAGCGAGGAGTGAATGGGAGCTCTTGCGGGGAAAACGGCTATTGTTACGGGTGCCTCGGCTCCGAATGGGATTGGTCGAGCGACTGCGCTAAGATTGGCGCAGGACGGGGCTAACATCATTGTTGCAGATATTGACGGCACATTGGAGGTCGCGGGGGAGTACCGTTCCAGATCAGATCTGCTCGACGAGCTTGTTTCAGAGATCAATAAAGGGCAAAGCCGGGCGGTTGCCGTGCGGCTGGACGTAACCTGTAAAGCAGACATCGATGCTTGCATTGCGCGGTCCATTTCAGCGTTCAACCGAATAGATGTTCTGGTCAACAACGCCGGCTCGCTGGCTGGGTCAGACAATTTTCTTTCGACCACACCTGATCAGTGGGAAGTCAGCTTTCGCGTCAATATGTTGGGTCCAATGATGATGGCGCAGGCTGTCATACCAGAAATGAAAAAGAATGGCGGGGGCCGGATCATCAACATTGGGTCTACAGGAAGCCTTGGCGCTGAGCCAGGGTTTGGCGCATACACAGCTATGAAACATGGCCTGGTTGGACTCTCCAAAACATTGGCCGCCGAGTTTGGTATAGATGGCATCCTGTGCAATACAGTTTGTCCTGGCTATATTGCGACCGACATGCACACGGCTGCCAACTATCGGCTTGCAACTGAAAACGGTATCTCTCTCAACGAGGTCAAGGCACAACGCTACGCAAATATTGCGCTTCGGGATGCGGGCATACCAAATGATGTGGCAAATGCGGTGGCCTACGATAGTGTCCCGGGAGCTGGTGTAACTTCGTTCTTCGGCCTTGGTACGGCCGCAGTTACAGGGCGGCGATT
>WQBJ01000183.1 GCA_013032095.1 Ruegeria atlantica
TGGGAGATGCCTGTTCAGTATCCGCTGGGGATTATGGGAGAGCATAAGCAGTGCCGTGAGAAGGCGGCGTTGTTTGATGTGTCTCATATGGGTCAGGTGATCCTGCGGGGCGAGAATGTGGGTGAGAAGCTGGAAGCTTTGTGCCCGCAGGCTTATGCGACGCTGAAGGAAGGCAAGGCGCGGTACGGGTTCTTTACCAATGCCGAAGGCGGGATCATGGATGACCTGATCGTGTCGAACGCGGGCGATCATTATTTTGTGGTGGTGAACGCGGCGCTGCGCCATCAGGACATTCCGCATATGCGCGACAATCTGGACGGCGTCGAAGTGACCGAGATCTTCGATCGTGCTCTGGTCGCCGTGCAGGGTCCGAAGGCCGAGGATGTGGTGGGTGAGCTCTGCCCTGCCGCCCGCGACCTGAAGTTCATGGAAACCACCGTGGCTGACATCAACGGCGTCGAATGTCGCATCTCGCGCCTGGGATATACCGGCGAGGATGGCTACGAGATCTCAATCCCCGAGGACAAGGCGATCGAGATCAGCAAGGCGTTTTTGGCGCATGAGGATTGCGAACCGGCCGGTCTGGGCGCGCGCGACAGCCTGCGGCTGGAGGCGGGTCTGTGCCTTTACGGCAATGACATCGACCAGACGACCTCGCCCATTGAGGCCAGCCTTGGCTGGGCGATTCAGAAGCGCCGCAAGGAAGAAGGCGGCTTCCCGGGTGCGGATCGCGTTCAGAAGGAACTGGCGGAAGGTGCCGCGCGCAAGCTGGTGGGCATCAAGCCCGAAGGCCGCGCACCGGCCCGTCAGGGCGTGGAAGTCCAATGCGCCGAGGGCAACACCATCGGTCAGATCACCTCGGGCAGCTTTGGCCCCACGGTCGGCGGCCCGGTGGCAACGGGCTATGTGAGCAAAGGCCATGGCGAGCCGGGCGAGAAGGTGAACCTGATCATCCGGGGCAAGGCGCAACCGGCCGAGATCGTGGCGCTGCCCTTCGTCAAACAGAATTACAAGCGTTGAAGTCAGGAGAGAGAGACATGGCAACCTATTATTCCGAAGAGCATGAATGGCTGACCGTTGAGGGCGACACGGCCACTCTGGGCATCACTGCGCATGCCGCCGAGCAGCTGGGTGAAGTGGTCTTCGTCGAGCAGCAGGAAGCAGGCGACGAGTTCGAAAAGGGCGGCGAGATCGGCGTGATCGAATCCGTCAAGGCGGCCTCGGAACTGTACGCGCCGGTGGATGGCGAGATCACTGAGGTGAACGAGGCGCTGGCCGACAATCCCGGTTCTCTGAACGAAGATCCCGAAGGCGAAGCCTGGATCTACAAGATCAAGATTGCCGACGCCGCGCAGCTAGAAGACCTGATGGACGAAGCTGGCTACAAAGCCTTCATCGGCTAAACGACTTCGGAGCCCTGTTTCCGGGCTCCGCCCGTTCGGGCCTGAACCTGTTCATCGGACAGGTTCCGGGACGGCCCCCATCCCCCGCCGGAGGCATCTGCCTGCCCGGCCGGACCTGACCTATTCGACAGGAGCGCTGAAATGGCCTTCAAACTGACTGATTACGAAGCCTATGACTTCGCCAATCGCCGCCACATTGGCCCGTCGCCGACCGAGATGCGCGACATGCTCAAGGTGATCGGTTTCAAGACGCTGGACGAGCTGATCGACGCCACCGTCCCGCCTGCGATCCGGCAAAAAGAGCCGCTGGACTGGGGTCCGGCGATGACCGAACGCGATGCACTGTTCCACATGAAAGAGGTGGCGAGCAAGAACAAGGTTCTGACCTCGCTGATCGGTCAGGGCTATTACGGCACCACCACCCCGGCGCCGATCCTGCGCAACATCCTGGAAAACCCGGCCTGGTACACGGCGTACACGCCCTATCAGCCAGAGATCAGCCAGGGCCGTCTTGAGGCGCTGTTGAACTTCCAGACCATGGTCAGCGACCTGACCGGGCTCGATGTGGCCAACGCATCCCTGCTGGACGAGGCCACCGCGGCTGCCGAAGCCATGGCAATGGCCAAGCGTGGCGGTCGCTCCAAGGCCAACAACGCGGCTTTCTTTGTCGACAAAAACTGCCACCCGCAGACCATCGCAGTGATCAAGACCCGCGCCGAGCCGCTGGGCATTGAGGTGCAGGTCGCTGATCCTGACACACTGGATGCAGGCGCCGTCTTTGGCGCGATCTTCCAGTATCCCGGCACCTATGGCCATGTGCGCGACTTCACCAAGGAAATCGCCGCGCTGCATGAACACAAGGCCATCGCAATCGTCGCCGCCGACATCCTGTCGCTGGCGCTGCTGAAGTCACCGGGCGAGATGGGCGCGGACATTGCCATCGGCTCGACCCAGCGCTTTGGCGTTCCGATGGGCTATGGTGGCCCGCACGCCGCCTATATGGCGACCACCGACAAGCTGAAGCGCTCGATGCCGGGCCGGATTATCGGTGTCAGCATCGACAGCCGCGGCAACAAGGCCTACCGGCTGTCGCTGCAAACCCGCGAACAGCATATCCGCCGCGAGAAAGCCAACTCGAACGTCTGCACCGCGCAGGCGCTGCTGGCCGTCATTGCCTCGATGTATGCCGTGTA
>WQBJ01000184.1 GCA_013032095.1 Ruegeria atlantica
TGCGGGTTTCACTAATTCCCGGACAGGCATTTCAGTAATTACGGGACAGCGATTTCACTAATTCCCGGACAGTTTCGGGAAGCATCGTATGGCTGTTCATCGCCTCTGCGGCGGCAACACTCTGCACCGATCTCAAGAGACCGGGAGGGCGTATGCCGCGGCGCAAACAAAAGAGGCACATGACGGTGCAAGACATTCGAACAATGCTCAGGTTGAAGCATGAGCAGGGACTTTCAATACGCGAGATTGCGCAGCGCCTGAAGCTGAGCAAGACAACGGTTTCGACCTATCTACACCGCGCGCAGGAGGCGGATCTGGACGTCTGGCCTCTTCCTGTGGGCCGCGATGATGACGTCACGTTGCAGGCCACACTATTCCAGCGCGCCGGGCGCCCACCGCGCGATGCGACAGAACCGAACTGGGCCTATGTTTCTGCGGAACTGAAGCGCAAGGGTGTAACCTTGTTCCTGCTTTGGGAGGAGTACCGTGCCGCGCATTCCGAAGGATATGGGTACACGTGGTTT
Organism: Ruegeria atlantica; assembly: GCA_013032095.1. Taxonomy (GTDB): domain Bacteria; phylum Pseudomonadota; class Alphaproteobacteria; order Rhodobacterales; family Rhodobacteraceae; genus Ruegeria; species Ruegeria atlantica_E. The sequence continues at coordinate 525 of WQBJ01000184.1, forward strand.
TGCACTCGGTTCAAGGAATTCGAGCGTCGTGTGAACCCGAGGTTCCGCAACACCCATGACGCGGGCGCGGTCATGCAGACCGACTATGCGGGACACACCATTCCCGTTTTCGATCCGCTCTCCGGGCAGTCGCAGGAAGCGCAGATATTCGTCGCCGTTTTGGGGGCCTCCAACTATACGTTCGCTTGCGCCTCTCTGACCCAGAGACTGCCAGACTGGGTTGATGCACAAACGCGGGCCATGACATTTTTCGGGGGCGTTTCCAAATCCATTGTGTGTGACAATCTCAAAGCGGCTGTAACAAAGCCGGTTTGGTTTGAGCCAACTCTGACCGCGACATTCGAAGCGATGGCGGCGCATTACGACACAACCATTTTGCCCACACGGCCGCGCAGACCCCGGGACAAGGCAAAGGTGGAAGGCGCGGTCCTTATTGTTGAGCGCTGGATACTGGCGCGCCTGCGGAACCAGAAATTCTTTTCGATTGAAGCGCTGAACGTGGCAATAACGGAGCTGCTGGAGGATCTGAACAATCGCCCGATGCGGCGGATCGGACGGTCCCGCAAGGACCTTTATGACGCGATTGAACGTCCCGCTCTGCGCCCGTTGCCCGACACTCCATTTGAATACGCCGAATGGAAGCAGGCCAAGGTCCATCCTGACTATCACATCGAGGTCCTGCGTAATTTCTATTCGGTGCCGTATAAGCTGATCGGTCAACAGGTCGAGGTGCGCTTAACCCTCAGAACGGTCGAGATATTCCACAAACACGAGCGCGTTGCTGTGCATCACCGCCGTTCGGACCGAAACGGACATTCCACGATCAAGACCCATATGCCAAAGGCACATCAGCGCCATGGGGCCACAACGCCTGAGACACTTATCAAACGCGCCGCCAAAGTTGGCTACCATACCGCTGTTCTCGTCGAGCGCCTGATGCGGGATCGACCTCATCCTGAACAGGGATATCGTTCCGCCATGGGTGTTCTGAGCCTGCAGCGCCGGTTCGGACCCGATCGCCTGGAAGCCGCCTGTGATCGCGCGCTGCATGTCGACACGATCAGTTACAAATCTGTTCACTCCATTCTCGTCAAGGGGCTCGACAAAGCACCCCTTTCTCCAGACCCCGTCAGCCCACCGCCGCGCCACGACAACATCCGGGGCGCCGGCTATTACCACTAATCAGCACATCATAAGAGGAAGAGCGAACAATGCTGACACACCCCACACTTGACCAAATGACAGCCCTTGGCCTGATCGGCATGGCCCAGGCCTGGAAAGACCTGCATGAACAGGACCACAGCCAAAGCCTGGATCGCAATGAATGGCTTGGCCTCATGCTGGATCGAGAGGCAACTACCCGGGCTGACAAGCGCTTCGCCAACCGGATACGCAACGCAAAGATGCGATTCCCAGACGCCTGCATCGAGGACGTCAGCTTCGCGACCGACCGCAGCCTTGATCGGCGCCAAGTTCTTTCACTCGCACAGGGAGACTGGATCAAGGCCCATGAGCAGATCATTCTGACAGGCCAAACGGGCACGGGCAAAACCTGGTTGGCCTGCGCGTTCGGACATCAGGCGGCCAGACTCGACCATTCCGTATTCTATGCCAGAATGCCCAGGCTCTTCGAGGATATGGCTATGGCCAGGCTCGATGGCAGGTTCCCAAAGCTGGTAGACAAGCTCGCCCGCGTCCAATTGCTGATCCTCGATGATTGGGGAACCCATAGCCTCTCCGATCAGCAGCGCCTCGATCTCCTCGAACTCTTCGAGGAACGCTATCAGCGCCGATCAACCATCATAACAGCTCAACTTCCCGTATCCGGATGGCATGACATGATCGGAGAACCCACAATCGCAGACGCCATCCTGGACCGCATCATCCACAATGCACATCGCCTCGATCTCAAGGGCGAAAGCATGCGGCGCACAATCAAAACTTGACCCCAAAACCAGAACAGGAAATCATCTCAACACAAACCTAAACCAGGCGAGCGATCAGCCGTGACTTAACTGTCCCGTAATTACTGAAATCGCTGTCCGGTATTTCTGAAATCCGCA
>WQBJ01000185.1 GCA_013032095.1 Ruegeria atlantica
CCTCACGGTTCAGAAACCAGCGCCAGTCCGCGCTCTTGCCAAGCACAACCCATGTGGGCACACCCAGCGCCCCGCCCAGATGGGCAATGGCTGTACAGCTTGTAATCACGAGATCGAGGGTCGTCATGATCGCCGCCGCATCCATCAGGTCGCTGTCCTCCTGCAGCATCTCGTCCGGATCGATGATCCCGCAGCTCTTCCTGAACCCTTCAATCTGGGACACCCCCTTCTCCCCTTTCTGCAGGCTGACAAGCGAGACGCCCGCAAGCTCGCCCACAGGCCGGAAATGTTCGAGCGGGAAAGACCGTCGACTGTCCTGTTTAAATTCCGGGTTGCCCTGCCAGGACGCCCCGACCCTGACCCGGTTCACGTCGGCCAGGCGCTTGCGCCACTTGGCGACACGGGGTTTGTCGGCAAACAGATAGGGGACATCAAAGGGCTTGGAGAGATCCTCATTGAGTACCCCGGGGACACTCAGGAGCGGGCAGTGATAGTTTGCTGCGGGCAAGTCCTGCCCCGTGGCCACCACGGTTTCAATACCGGCACATGTCTCCATCAAGGGCACAAGCTTGGGGGTGCATTGCAAGATCACCGTTGCCCCCATATCGCTCAGGATCTTCGCGTAGCGGCAAAACTGTATCTGGTCCCCCAGGCCCTGTTCCGCCAGGAGCACAATGCGTCTGCCCTTCAGGTCTTCTCCCTGCCACAGAGCGGACGGATGGGACGTCAGCCCCGTCTTCTTTTTCAAACGCCACTCATAGTCCACCCAGCCCAGGTAAAAGTGACCTTTCGAGAGCAACAGCAGGGATCTGTTGAACCGGCTATCTACATGCTCCTCATCAAGCTCAACCGCGCGATCATAACTCTCCAGCGCCTCGTCAAAACGGGTTAAGCTGTTAAGCGCCACGCCCCGGTTCACAAGAGCATCGATATGATTGAGATCAAGCTCCAGTACATGATCGTAGCTTTCCAGGGCTTCGTCAAAACGCTCCAGGTTGAGAAGTGCCAGGCCCCGGCCTACAAGAGCGTTCACATGCTCGGGGTCACGCGCCAGAATGCGATCGCAGCTTTCCAATGCTTCGTCAAAACGCTCCAGTTTGCGAAGCGCCGCCGCCCGGTTCGTAAGAGCATTCAGATGATTGGGGTCAAGCTCCAACGCACGGTTGCAACTCTCCAGCGCCTCGTCAAAACGCTTCAGACTGCGGAACACAAGGCCCCGGTTTGCAAGGGTGCTCACATGCTTTGGGTTAAGTGCAAGCACATGGTCGCAACTCGCCAGCGCCTCGTCAAAACGCTCGAGCTTGTGAAGTACCACCGCTCGGTTTGCTAGAGCGTCAACGTGCTTTGGGTCGAGTTCGAGAGCACGGTCGAAACTCTCCAGCGCCTCGTCAAAGCGGTCCAACTCGTGGAGTGCCAGCCCCCGGCTCGCAAGGGCGTTCACATGTCCGGGTTCAAGCTCCAACGCGTGGTCGAAACTCGCCAGCGCCTCGTCAAAACGCTCCAGACTGCGAAGTGCCAATCCCCGGTTCGCAAGAGCATTCACACGCCCGGGGTCAAGCGCCAGCGCGTGGTCGAAACTCGCCAGCGCTTCGTCAAAGCGGTCCAGGCTGAAAAGCGCCAGTCCCCGGCTTGCAAGAGCACCTACATGTTTTGGGTCAAGGGCCAGCACGCGATCGCAATTCTCCAGAACCTCTTCAAAACGATCCAACTCGTGAAGCGCCAGCCCCCGGCTTGCAAGAGCGCTCACATGCCGAGGCGCAAGCGTCAGTGCGCGGTCGTAACTCTCCAGTGCCTCGTCAAAGCGCGCTAACATGTGAAGCGCCACTCCCCGATTCACGAATGCGCTCACATGCCGGGGGTCACGTTCAAGCACACGGTCAAAACTCTCCAGCGCTTCGTCAAAACGGCTTAGTGTATGCAGAAGCAACCCCCGGTTTGCATGGCACCCGGCATTGCCGGGGTTCAGCTCAATCGCCCGGTCAAGACACACAAGGGCCTTTTCTGTCTCACCTGACTTCCGCAGCATGGATGCCAGGAAGTCATGAATGAACCAGTCTTCCGGGTAGGCTTCTGCCAGTGCTTTTGCTTCGACAAGAGCGTCTTCGACCTTTCCTGCTGACTGAAGATCCATCAATCCCTGCTTTTGCTGCCGGGAGAGACGGGGGGACCCGAGCGCCGACAACCTGTCTTGTGCCTGGGACTTCAGCTTGTGATGGTCCGGCAGAGCCTGCGCAAGCTGGGCGTAAATCTCCTTGCCAAGCTCGAGATTGCCCTGATCACATTCCAGCTGCGCACGCTCAAACGCGTCTTCCACGCTCAACTTCAGTTCCGCCATCTGTGTCGGCACTCCAAAACAGGATGGTGTTTGCGACACAGTGAACGCAGTCATTTACCCGAAACAACCCGTTGGGACAGATGGTTCCGAATATGCGAATGTAGGGCGCATATGGTTTGCAGGTAACCCTGAAGAGGTCACGGAAACCCGCCTCCTGCCGTAGTTCCCGGCTGCCCTGATTTTCCGCAACGAACGCAACATTTGTTCTTGTCTTGTTCTCATGCGAACAAA
>WQBJ01000186.1 GCA_013032095.1 Ruegeria atlantica
TTTGTCGGTGCTGATGGCGGTGACCGACTCGGTTCTTCGGTTTCTTCTGCGGGGGATGTTGACGGGGATGGAAAAGACGACCTGCTCATTGGTGCTTATCAGGCCGACGGTGTGAACAACGCCGAGGATGATGCGGGCGAGAGCTACCTTGTGCTGGCCAGTGATCTTGAGGATCTTGATGCTGCTGACGGCAGCACCGACTTCACGATCGATATGACGCAGATCGGTCATGGCATCGGCTCCTACCGATTTGTCGGTGCTGATGGCGGTGACCGACTCGGTTCTTCGGTTTCTTCTGCGGGGGATGTTGACGGGGATGGAAAAGACGACCTGCTCATTGGTGCTTATCAGGCCGACGGTGTGAACAACGCCGAGGATGATGCGGGCGAGAGCTACCTTGTGCTGGCCAGTGATCTTGAGGATCTTGATGCTGCTGACGGCAGCACCGACTTCACGATCGATATGACGCAGATCGGTCATGGCATCGGCTCCTACCGATTTGTCGGTGCTGATGGCTTTGACTATCTCGGCGTGTCGGTTTCTTCGGCTGGGGATGTTGACGGGGACGGCCAGGATGACCTGCTCATCGGTGCCCATGAGGCCGAAAGTGGTGCGGGTGAGAGCTATCTTGTGTTGACCAAAGATCTTGAAGACCTTGATGCCGCTGACGGCAGCACCGACTCTACGATCGACATGGCGCATATCGGTCATGGCATCGGCTCTTACCGTTTTGTCGGTGCTGATAGCTTTGACAATCTTGGCGTGTCTGTTGCGTCTGCGGGGGATGTTGACGGCGACGGTGGGGACGACCTGCTCATCGGTGCAATTGGGGCCGAGAGTGGTGCGGGCGAGAGCTACCTTGTGTTGGCCAAAGATCTCGGCGCGCTTGATGGTGCTGACGGCAACACCGACTACACGATCGACATGGTGCATATCGGGAGTGTCGACGGCACCAGCTCCTACCGTTTTGTCGGCGCTGATGGCGGTGACTCGCTCGGCTATTCGGTTGCGTCTGCGGGGGATGTTGACGGCGATGGCAAGGACGACCTGCTCATCGGTGCATATTGGGCTGATGGCATGAACGATGCCGAGGCATATGCCGGCGAAAGCTACCTTGTGCTGGCCAAAGATCTTGCTGCGCTAGATGCCGCTGACGGCAGCACTGACTACACAATCGATATGACGTATATCGGGAGTGGCACCGGTTCCTACCGTTTTGTCAGTGTTGATGGCTATGACCTTCTTGGCTCTTCGGTTGCGTCTGCGGGGGATGTTGACGGTGATGGCAAGGACGACCTGTTCCTCGGTGCTTTGTTTGGCGACGGCGTGAACGATGACGAGGATTGGGGGGGCGAGAGCTACCTCGTGCTGTCCCGTGATCTTGCCGCGCTCGATGCCGCCGACGGCAGCGAAGACTTCATCATCGACATGACATATACCGGCACATCTATTTTCAGCGGAACATCCGGTGACGACACGCTTACCGCGAATGCAGGCAATCAAATCCTGGTTGGTTTTGACGGCAACGACCAGCTTGAGGGCCTGGGTGGCAATGATCGCCTGGTCGGTGGCAGCGGCAACGACACCTTTGTCTTCGCCGAAGGCTTCGGGCACGACGAGATCATTGATTTTGCAACCGACGATGTCCTCGAGTTCAACATGATCACCGGTCTTGCCTCCTATGCCGACGTGTTGGCGAAGGCGACCGACGATGGCATCGATACGACCATAACGCTGGATGCGGACAACACGATTGTTCTGAAGAATGTCGTGGTCTCCGATCTGTCCACCGACGACTTTCAATTTGTGCGCTGGTCCGGCTTCTACCGGTTTGTCGGCGCCGACGGCGATGACTATCTCGGTTATTCGGTTTCCTCTGCGGGGGACGTTGACTGGGATGGCAGGGACGATCTGCTCATCGGTGCCAGGCATGCAAACGGCGTGAACAATGCCGAGGATGATGCGGGCGAGAGCTACCTTGTGCTGGCCCGTGATCTTGCCGCGCTGGATGCTGCGGACGGCAGCGAGGATTTTGTGATCGATATGACGCATATCGGTCGTGGCAGTGGCTCCTACCGTTTTGTCGGCGCTGACAGCTATAACTATCTTGGCTATTCGGTTTCTTCTGCGGGGGATGTCGACGGGGACGGCAAGGATGACCTGCTCATCGGTGCAGTCGGGGCCAAGAGTGGTGCGGGCGAGAGCTACCTTGTGCTGGCCAGTGACCTTGCTGATCTTGATACCGCTGACGGCAGTGAAGACTTCACGATCGACATGACGCATATCGGTCTTGGCAGTGGCTCCTACCGTTTTGCCGGTGTTGATGGCTTTGACTATCTCGGTTGGTCGGTTTCTTCGGCCGGGGATGTTGACGGCGATGGCAAGGATGACCTGCTCATCGGGGCCTATCGGGCCGATGGCGTGAACGATGCCGACAATTGGGCGGGCGAGAGCTACCTTGTGCTGGCCCGTGATCTTGAAGACCTGGATGGTGCTGACGGCAGCACCGACTTCACGATCGACATGGCGCAGATCGGTCAGGGCAGCGGTTCTTATTGTTTT
>WQBJ01000187.1 GCA_013032095.1 Ruegeria atlantica
TCGGGCATTGCCTGTGCCTGAGGCGAGTGGTCTGGAGGTTGCATATGTTGCTCCGCGCACACCGACCGAAGAACTGTTGGCCTCAATATGGTCAGAGATATTGCAGGTCAAAAAGGTTGGTGTGGAGGACAACTTCTTTGAACTTGGAGGAGACTCGCTAAAGGCAACGCAGGCAATAGAAAGGGGAAGAGCATCTGGCTTGGAGATAGATGCAAGGGTTATGTTTGAAACTCAGACAATTGCTGGGATAGGGTTTTTCAAAGCCCAAAAAAGTTAGAAAAACACAAGTACGCTACGCCTGACAATCCCTAATAGGGTAATGCACGTGATTGAGGAGGAGGCACATAGATGACGAACCCGTTTGAGAACATTGAAGGACCCTATTTCTGCTTGGTGAATGATGAAGGTCAGTATTCGATATGGCCGGACTACATCGGAATTCCAAAAGGTTGGGCGCAAGTTGGGCCCGTAGGTGACAAGGCCACGTGCTTAAAGTGGATTGATGAAAGTTGGACGGATATGCGCCCGCTCAGTCTGTCGCGGCAAATGGAAAAAGACATGAAATCACGTTCGCATTGACAGTATTGAGCTGTGTGACCAGCCATCGCAGGATACGATACGCTTCTCGGCGGTAGCAATGACGATATCCTCATCGGGGATACAGGCGCGGATGACATTCAGGGCAATGATGGCGACGATATTCTGTTAAGCTTTTGGATCGCGAGACGGCTTTGCCATGTCCGAGTTAAGAGCGCTCTTTCTTCCAAATGGTCATCTCCAATGCTAATGAAAACAGAGTATGTTCCTTCACAAGAATGCGTCAGGTAGCGCAGAACTCGCAGCATTTCTAGATGAAGTACTGCCGACAGGCTGTACATGGGCCGCATGCAGCGATTTCACTTGCGACCCGCCTTTGACTTGTGGCGAGGTCGCCTATGTCGCTCGGTGCCACCCGAAGCGGGCAGCGGAGTTTCGTGCTGGCCGAAATTGCGCACAGGCCGCACTTGCTGTGCTGAAAGCGCCAACTGGCCCGCTCGACCGCCGTGAGGACGGTCTTCCATGCTGGCCAGAAGGTCATCTCGGCTCAATCACCCATTGTTCCGGTTTATGCCTCGCCGTCGCAGCGCGGCAGACCGCAATCATCCGTTTGGGCTGTGACGCTGAACCGAACAAAGAACTGCCGCTCGGCATCGCTCCGCAGGTCCTGCTCCCGAAAGAGCGGGCAGCGCAGGCAGTCTCAGACCTCCCCGACACGCTGTGGTTCTCGGCTAAGGAGGCTGTGTTCAAGGCAGTCTATCCGTCCGTCCGCCACTTTTTCGGTTTCGAGGAAGCAACTGTCACGGTCGGGGCGAACGGCAGATTCTCTGCCACTCTTTCTGACACCATCGCAATCCGTACTGGGACGGCTCAGATTGCGGGTCACTGGTGGCTAAGTTCACAGCATATTGTAACTATTGTTGCCACTTGATAGCCGGTTTGTCAGGAGGGTTTCGTAGATCTCGCCGATCATCGGTATTTCTCGGGCAGTACCAGCGCTCCTTTGCCGCGCGGGTATGCTGTTTTAGTTTTTCCGGGCTTGGCAGTTCAGCAAGCGACCATGTTTATTCGACGGGTTTCACTCCACATTCATTGCTCCGATGTCTCCCATGTGACTGAGTATTTGCTGCATCAGTTTCTGTTTCGACATCTCTGCGAGCGCTTTCGGAAAACTCTGCAGTTCTTCCTTCCTGGCGACAACCGTCAAGGTGCGCGAGAGGCCGGAGACCGGAAGTTCTTTCAACTGCAAGCTCATGTTCTCGACCAAACCGTCAATCAGCAATGTTGGCGTCAGAAGGCTGAATCCCTGACCGGTGGAAACGCAGGAGGTAACCATGCTGGATCGATCTGCTTGAATGACCCTATCTGGCTCAAAACGCAATCGACGCAGATGTTGCGCAATCTGACGGCCCGCGTAGGTTGTGTCTCCAAAACGTACCAAAGGAAGACGTGTTTGGATTGCTTCAAGACTGTCTGTTGGACCATCATAGGTTCCAGGAAGCACCAGAAGGTATCTTTCGGTCAGGACGTGATGGCGCTCCAGGCCATCCATGTCCAGAAACGGATTTGAGGTGATCGCCACATCCGCTTGCTTGGTCCTTAACAAGTGTTCATGGTTACCACTTTGCCCGGCGTGCAAGATTATATCTTCGACGTTGAACACTCGCTGAGCAAGATCGATCAAGGAGGGTGTCAGGGTTGTTGCGATCGAGGCCTGAATGCCTACCCGAAGCAAGGTCAACGATTTCTGACCGACGTGGCGTAGTTCGGTTTCCATATCGGAAAGCGCATCCAGGATCTTCTGCGCCTTGCTGTGCAGGCGCGCGCCGGCATAGGTCAGCCGGGCCGGGCGCGTGCTGCGATCCAGAAGAACGGTGCCAAAAGCCTTCTCCAGCGCCGTGATGTGCTGGGATGCAGCAGGTTGCGAGAGGTTGTGCGGGTTTCACTAATTCCCGGACAGGCATTTCAGTAATTACGGGACAGCGATTT
>WQBJ01000188.1 GCA_013032095.1 Ruegeria atlantica
CCCGGCCTTGATGGACGTCGCCAGCCTGAGGATCTCGGGCCAGTTATCGACAATGCGACCTGCTTTGATGGTGCCGCCAATGAAGGGTGCCATGATGGGCGGGGACTTCATGCTGGGCAGGAGATACAATTTGCGATCCTTGAAGTTTCGCAAACGCGGTGCGAAGCGGAACCCCAAGAGATAACACAGGGCAAAGACGTGATCCGTCGCGCCACCAGTGTCCACATGATGCTCTTCGATTGCGACGCCCGATTGGTGGCGAAGCAGACCATCCAAAACAAAGGGCGCTTCGCTTTCTGTGGCGGTGATGACCGTCGAGTGGAACGGGCTGAACTGATCGGAGATGTGGGTGTAAAACTTGAGACCCGGGGCACGCCCGTATTTTGCGTTGATATCTGCCGAGGCTTCACCGCGACCGCCGGCCCGGAAGAACTGCCCATCTGAGGATGACGTCATGCCATCTCCCCAGAGCCTGGCCAGAGGGAGCTCGCGCTGCATGTCGATCAAGCATGCCAAGGCAGCTGAATAGGTCTCCTCGCGCAAATGCCAGTCGTGCGCCCATGCGATCTGCCGGGCGGACAGATTGTGGGTTGCTGCCGCCATGCGGGATACACTCAGATTGACCCCGTCGGCCAGGACAGCGGCAAACAGCGCTTTTTGATCTTCCGCCGGTCTGCCCGAGCGATAATGGGTGAAGCATTCCGCAAATCCGGTCCAGGCGTTCACTTCCGTCAGCAGATCGGGGATCTTGATTTGTGGCAATTGCCCATAAACCAGACGGCTCATGGCCGTGGCGGCTTCGGGCGTTTCATCTTTGACCGGGGTGATGCTCAAGTTCCCATCGCGAATGGCGGCATCCGGGAGGGTCCCAGCTTCTGCCCGGGCCGCAACAATGGTTATGGCCTCCTCGATCTGCTTTTGCCGCTCTGCGAGATAGGTTTCTGCATCCGCCGCGGCGGCGATCGGCAACGATCCCTCGGAACGCAAGATCTCGAAGGTGGCCCTGGGGATGAGCCGATCATCGAAGTTGCGGCGCTGCCGGCTTCCTTCGACCCAGACATCTCCTGCCCGAAGCCGATCTCGCAATTCGAAGTAGACGCACAACTCGTAGGCGCGCCGGTTGACCTCCCCCGGTGAAGAGAAGACAAATGGGCGCCAGGCCTTCCGAATGAACCCGGTTGGCGGATTGTTTGGCAGGCGGCGCTTGTTCGCCTCAAACATGATGCGCAAAAGATCTACCGCACGCAGAAGGCTGGCAGCGCTGGCCGCACCTTTGAAGGTAAACCCCTTTATTATCAGGGGCGCAAACTGGCGAGCCGTCTGGTATCTCCCGATGAGCTCTGAGTATTTGTCGGGCTTTCCGTCTCCCAGGGCAGTTTCAATTGCGGATGTGGCGCTCTCGATCTCATCCCAATTTGCCGTGTCCAGCATCCCGTTGAGATCGCCGGTTTGCAGGTGGGCCGTCAGTGCCTCACGGCAAAACGCTTTGAGAGACTGTAAGGGGCGGATGATTTCCATCAGGATCTGAGACGCCTTGTCAGAGCTTTGTTGTTCGGCCTTTCGAAAGCTTCGACCCAGCAATTTATCGAACATATCCAGCGCAAGATCGGTGAGCTGTTCTTCCAGCCGCAGGCAGGCGGCCGACAAAACCGCCCACAATCGTGGCAAGGCCATACGCCGCAGGTTTTGCACCGTGATCCGCAAGCCTTCACCGGCCAGATTGTCGAGTGCCGATGTCGAAATGTTCTGACGCAAACTAGCGGGCAAACCGATCGCTCGAACCACCATCAGGCGGTCAAGAACAGCCTTGATAGACTTGGCCGAGGCAGATTTGGGTGCTGCCTTCAACCAACTCAGCGTCGACATCTCGCCCGTTTCAGGGGGCACAATCAAAGCGTGCAGAGCATCGTGGTGGTCCGGATGCAGGTCCTGGATCAGAGCAGATATCCTGACATTTTCCGCACGCCGGATCGCGTGCCTGACAATCAGTTCAACGGTACGGCGCGCCGGGACCAGGATATGCCGGCGCCTCAGTTCTTCAATCAACGAGATCGCCAAAGGCTCAGCCCGCGGGTCTTCTCCGGCAGATGGTGTCAGCCAATGAATAAGTTCCCGTACGAGGGATCTTGTGAAGGCCTGATACCCGAACCGGGCCATGATTTGCGCGATATGTTCGCGTCGCGTCTGCGGGCGTCGATCATAGACCGCCAGATCGGAAGCGCTGGCATCAACCTGATCTGCCAGAAAAGCCAGCATCGCGTCGTTGGGTTGTTCGCCAACATTACGAACCCGCCCAGGATGGCGCAGATATGCCAATGACACGGCATAGCCCAAACGTGCAGCGGCTGTTCGCTTTCTGGCAACAGCCTCGATCTCATCCGGGGTGAGCGTGCAATACATCGCAATCTCTCGATCTTCCGAGGGCGGTGCCATCAGTCGAGACCAGGACCTTGCCGTTAATATTTGGTAATGCTCCGGCGGAGGCCGTCTATCTTGTTTGATTATCCGGGTTTACGATTTG
>WQBJ01000189.1 GCA_013032095.1 Ruegeria atlantica
CAGACGGCGGGATCATCATCAAATCGGAAGTTGCTGTCTTTGGTTGATAAAGGCCAGCCCAAATAGGGGTAGATTAGTGTAGGGTTCCAAATGACACCCTAAGCGTTTTGTCAATGTAGTTTCGCGCTCCACGGAGTGCAAAAATACCCCTTCAAGCCCTCTGGTCTCTCTGCTGTGCATTCCGGGGTCACCCGGCCACCTATTCCGATAGCATCCGGCCACCCCTGATGGAAGGGTGTGGCGACTGTTTTGAGGTGATCTTTGACCGGCTAACTTCCGCCTCTTTGGGAACGGGAGGGAGCCTCATGAAGAGAGCGCCAATGCGGAAGATCAGAGAAGTCTTGCGGCTTCGTGCGGAAGGATTGTCAGGGCGTCGTGTGGCGCAGAACCTGTCGCTTGGGCGGGCGACGGTATCGGAGTATTTCCGGCGCGCAGACGTGGCCGGTTTGTCCTGGCCGTTGCCCGAGGGCTTGAGTGACACCGACCTTGAACAGCGACTTTATCCTCATGAGCCCGGCGCATCTGCCCGCCAGATACCGCAGCCGGACTGGGCTTATGTGCATGCTGAGCTGCGCCGCAAAGGCGTGACCCTGGCGCTGCTCTGGGAGGAGTATCGCGCTGTTCACCCCGACGGCTACGGGTACAGCCGCTATTGCGAGCTTTACACCCGGTGGGAAGGTCGCTTGTCGCCGGTGATGCGGCAACGGCACCCTGCGGGTGAACGCCTGTTTGTCGATTATGCCGGGCACACCGTTGACGTGATCTGCCCTGAGACAGGCGAGGTGCGCACCGCGCAAATCTTTGTCGCCGCTCTTGGCGCATCGAACTACACCTACGTTGAGGCAAGCTGGACACAGATGTTACCCGATTGGATCGCCAGCCATGTTCGTGCCTTCGACTTCTTCGGTGGGGTGTCGGGGATGATCGTCTCGGACAATCTCAAGGCCGGGGTCATTAAGGCGTGCTTTTTCAATCCTGAGATCAATCGCACTTACGGGGACATGGCTGCCCACTACGGCACCGCCGTGGTGCCCGTGCGGCCGCATAAACCCAAGGACAAGGCAAAGGTGGAGAACGCCGTCCAACTCGCTGAGAGATGGATTGTGGCCAAGTTGCGGAACCAGACCTTCTTTGGCCTTGATGAACTCAATGCCGCGATCCGCCCCTTGTGTGACGTGTTGAATGGCAAGGTGACCCGCCACCTTGGCGCAAGCCGTCTCGCCCTCTTTGAGAGCATCGACAAGCCCGCGCTGAAGCCGCTGCCCGCGACGCCATATGTCTACGCTGAATGGAAAAAGCGCCGCGCCGGGATCGACTACCATGTCGAGGTCGAGCGGCACTATTACTCGGTGCCGCATCAGCTGATCAAACAGAAGCTCTGGGTCAGGATCACTGTCCGCACTATCGAGGTTTTCCATAAAGGTCAGAGGGTTGCGTCTCACGCACGCACCTCTGGCAACCGTCAACACACCACCGTGCGCGAGCACATGCCCGCCAATCACCGCTTTCGATCTGACATGTCGCCGGGGGCCATCCGTGTGCAAGCCGCCCGGATCGGCCCCAATGTCGAAACCTTCGTGGACGTACTCATACGTCGAAGGCGGCACCCTGAGCAGGCCTATCGCGCCTGTCTGGGCGTCCTGAAGCTGGCACGCAGTTACGGCAAAGACCGTCTCGATGCCGCTTGCGAACGGGCGCTGACGATCAACGCCCACAGCTACTCTTCCCTAAATTCCATTCTCAAGAATGGTCTGGATCGCGCCCCTCGCACACGGCCCTCGGACGAGCCCGCGATCACACATCCCAATATCCGTGGGGCCGATTACTTCCACTGACAAGGAGACATCATGCTGGATCATCCAACACATACACAGCTTCGGGCGCTCAAGCTCGACGGCATGGCCGAGGCTTTTGAAGAACTGCAAGGTCAAGACGGCAGCGCTGATTTGACCCACGCTGAATGGCTCGGCCTCTTAATCGATCGTGAGGCCACCAGCCGTGAGACCAAGCGCTTTGAAAGCCGGATGCGGACTGCACGTTTGCGCCACGTGGGCGCTGCCCCCGAGGACGTGGATTACAAAACAAGGCGGGGGCTCGACAAGCCGCTGTTCCAGCAACTCCTTACCGGCAAATGGATCCGTGACAAACGCAACCTGATGATCACCGGCCCCTGCGGCGTCGGCAAAACCTGGCTGGCTTGCGCGCTCGCTCAGGCTGCATGCCGGGATGGCATGACCGTGCTCTACAAACGCACGCCCCGCCTGTTCGGTGAACTGGAACTCGCCCATGGTGACGGTCGCTTCCCCCGTCTGTTCAAAGCGCTAACGAAACACAGTTGCTGATCCTCGACGACTGGGGGCCGGATCGGCTCAACACCAGCCAGCGGCGTGATTTGATGGAGATCGCCGAAGACAGGTATCAGGCTGGGTCAACCATCATCACCAGCCAGTTGCCCGTCTCGACAGTAAGCACCCGATTTCTACCGCCTGCCTGATTTCCTCCTGATGATCTAAGACACG
>WQBJ01000019.1 GCA_013032095.1 Ruegeria atlantica
GGTGAAGATTACTCATGATGTACACGGGTAGCTGCCACTGCGGGAACATTGCATTGGTTGTGTCGCTGATCCCAAGAAGGCCCAAGAAAAAAAGTTGACGAAATATGCCCACCTAAAGAAACCAGCGATAGGCGAGGTTCAAATGTACCTCTTGGCAGAGCTACCGTTCTGAACGGATGCCCAAACAGTATCCGACAACGAGCATCCGGCTCTCATTGTTCAGCCATACCCGTGCAACAGTGGCCAGTGGGCGAACAGCCGGGGCTGGCGTTGCGCAATGCGCAGGAGCCAGTGCCGGGAACGCCGCTTGCGGCCACGCAAGGTTTATACTTTCCGGAGGCCCATCGCGCGAGATATTGCTCGATGTTCCGAAGGGTGGGATACAGAGCGGACGGGCAGAACCGACCGTAGTAGTTGATCCAGCCCCGGATGGACGCGTTGAACATCCGCGCCAGATCATCCAGAGCCTTGTCGCTGCGACGATGCAATGACCATCGGCGAATGGTTCCCCGGATCGCCTTGAGCGCCTTCGGACTAGCAGCAGGACTGAAAGAAACGCCCAATGCCCCCGCCCTTCTTGCTCACCCGTCTCGGCCGGAATGTGAAGCCGAGAAAGTCGAACTTGTAGGTCGGGTAAGCGCCCCGTCGGCTCTCATCCATGCAATAGACAATTTTCGTCTTGTCAGGATGAAGCGTCAGCCCGCAGTCCGTAAAACGCGCGTCCAGAGCTGCCCGAAGCGCCATCGCCTGATCCTCGCTCCTGCAGTGGCAGATCGCGTCGTCGGCATAACGTGCGAACGGAATGCCCGGAAAGTTCCGGCACATCCACATGTCGAACGCATAGTGGAGAAAGAGGTTTGCCAGGAGAGGGCTGATCACCCCACCCTGCGGAGTTCCTCGTTCTCTTTCGACGATACTTCCGTCCGGCATCTGCACCGGTGCCTTCAGCCATCTTTCGATGTACAAAAGCACCCATGGGCACTTGGTGTGCTTGCGCACCGCCCGCTTCAGAAGGTCCGGATCGATGCTGTCGAAGAAAGCCTTGATGTCGAGATCAAGAACCCAGTCGTAGCGCCAGCATCGCTGCCGCGCCACGCCGACCGCATCAAGCGCCGATTAGCGAGGCCGGTATCCGTAAGAATCCGGATGGAAGCTGGGTTCCACTCGCGGTTCCAGATGATGTTTGACCACCATCTGAGCGATGCGATCCGCGACCGTGGGTATGCCCAGCGGCCGTGTCTTACCATCGCTCTTGGGGATATCGACCCGCCGTACCGGCGGCGGAAAGTAGCTACCCGATGACAGCAGATTCCAGAGCTTGTAGAGATTGTTCGAAAGATCAGCCTCGAAGTCCGCAATCGTCTGGCCGTCAACGCCAGCCGCTCCCTGATTGGCTCTAACCCGCTTGTATGCGTTCCATACCTCCCTTTTCGAAATAGCATATGGCTTTGCCCTATCCACGAAGATCCTCCCGTCGCCGGTTGTCCCCGCTCCAGAGCTGAACAACGCAACCCCTTCGCTCCAACCCCATTACAGGACCTTCATCACTACTACGGGTTGCTCCTCCCCTGTGCCCCGCATCGGTAATCTCGCCCTCACAGGGTCCGCCTGCTTGGGTTTCTCCCTTGTCATCGGGGCGACAGGTTCCCGCGGTCCACACGAAAGCCTGATCCAGAGTCACGCCGCCTTCATGCCGGATGCCATCTGGGCAGAAATCAGGTCGCCCCCCAGACTCGTCCCGGGTTAACGAATTCCCCCCGGTTTCGACATCATCTTGCACTTTTCGACACCTCATCAGCGGTTCGCTTACGCTCGTCTCTCTAGACCGTACCTGACGGGCTCGAAGCCCGCCTTTTCTACAACGCTCACCACAACGGCTCTTTACCGTCGCAGCTTGCAGTGGTTTGAAGCCTGCCCCTGACGGCCGGCTTCGAGGGGCCTACCCTCATCTTTCGTGCAGCTCGGCACCCGCATCAAATGCTGGTGCCTCGCGGCACACCTTCGTCCATGTGCCACTTGTCGTTCGGTCGCGGACGATCTCGACGGATGCAGCCTGCGAAATGCTGCCCAAACTGATTTACCCATAGCCGGATCGCTTCCCGGCTTACGATCACGCCCCGCACTGCCAACAGGTCCTCAACATCTGCCGTACTCAGTGCAAAGCGGTGGTACGCCCAGACTGCATAGGCAATAATCTCACGAGGATAGCGGAACCCTTTCAGGCGCAGCATATTGGTCGGAATGTTCATGACCCGTAGATAAACAAGTCAAGACAGACCAACAACTTGGCAATACCATCCCAACTTACCTTCAGCCAAATGGCGGATCCTGGCAGTTGACCGAGCGGGTGTGATCCATCATCCTGCCCCTTAATAGACTGGCCCGGCGCAGTTATTTTCACGTTGCGGCCAAATATTTTAGCAAGGCCCGTAGCATGCCCAATGGATCGCAGAAGCAATATGTGCTGGACACGCATCGTGTGCGCGACCCAGAGCACACGCTTGAGATCGTCAAACCGTTTCTGAAGGAAATGGGGATCTCCCGGATTGCAAACCTGACCGGGCTGGACCGGATCGGATTGCCGACGGTGATGGTTGCGCGGCCAAACTCTCGGTCGGTTGCGGTATCGCTGGGCAAAGGCCTGTCGTTGCGCGCAGCCGAAGCGTCCGGTGTGATGGAGGCCATTGAAGCCTGGCACGCCGAACGGGTGCAGCTACCCCAACGTCTCGCCAGATATGCCGAGCTTTCACAGGAAGCGGATGTGGTTGATGTCGCCGCGCTTCCGCGCGTGACTGGTGGGCGCTTTGACCCCCATGCAAATATGCTTTGGGTTCTGGGGCGCGATTTGAGTACGGATGTCCCGTGTTGGGTTCCTCTTGAAATGGTCGACACAGACTATACCGCAGCTCCGGTTGGTGGCCAGAAGGCCTTTCCCCGATCAACCAACGGGTTGGCTTCCGGAAACAACTTGGCCGAGGCCAGCTGTCATGCCATCTGCGAACTGATAGAAAGAGATGCGACTACGTTGTGGGGTCACCAACGGTCTTCACCACGCCTTGACCCAGACAGTGTTGATGATCCGCGTTGCCGCCAGGCCATCGAGATGATTGTCGCGGCTGGTCTGGAGCTTGGGTTGTGGGATACAACCTCGGATATAGGCATTGCATGTTTCCGATGCGTGATCTGCGAAGGTGGCGGGCAACCTGGCCATATCGGCATCGGCGACGGCTGCCATCCTGATCGGGCGATTGCCTTGCTCCGAGCCTTGACCGAGGCAGCACAAACGCGGCTGACCTATATATCGGGCGCGCGGGATGATCTGGACCCTGAGGAATTCACTGATCACGCCAAAGCTGTTCGAGCCCGCTATGTGCACAGCTTGATCGACGGAACTGAGGCCAGCAGTAACTTTGCCAACTGCCCGTCTCACGTGACCGGTTCTTTCGACGAAGATCTGGAGTTTCTGTTACAGCGGCTTGGCAGTGTAGGTATTTCGCAGGTGGTTACGGTGGATCTGTCGCGCGAGGAATTTGATATCGCGGTGGTTCGCGCGGTTATTGCGGGGCTTGAGGCGCCGCATGATGATCCGGACTACGTCCCCGGCCCCCGGGCGTTGAGCATTTCAGAGGGTCTGACATGACCGCCGTGGTTTTTGTGGGCCCGACCCTGTCACCTGAAGCTGTGTCCGATTGTCTGGAGGCCAAAATTCTGCCGCCCGTCCGACAGGGCGACGTGTATCGTGCCGTGCAGCAAAACCCAGATGCGATCGGCATCATTGATGGGTTTTTCGAAGGCGTGCCTTCGGTCTGGCACAAGGAGATCCTGTGGGCGATAGAGCAAGGTATTCCGGTATTTGGCAGTGCCAGCATGGGGGCGTTGCGCGCGGCCGAACTGGCCGATTTCGGAATGATTGGCGTCGGTCGCATCTTTGAAGACTACCACAGCGGCGTTCTGCAGGATGATGACGAGGTAGCGGTTCTACACAGCCCGGCCGAACTGGGGTTTCAGCCGTTGAGCGAGCCGATGGTGTCGATCCGTGCGACAATCTCACAGGCCCAGAGCGATGGGGTTTTACCGCCGGACACCGCTACTGAGATGCTGCGCCATGCAAAGGCGATGAACTACCGCCAACGGATTTGGGCCGACATTCTCGGCGCTTTGGATGAACTGCCTGGAATGACGGCGTTCTCCGAATGGTTACCCACTGGTCACATCGACGCCAAGGCCGAGGATGCTCGTGCAATGCTCGTGCAAATGTCCAACCATCTGGCCGAAGCTCCCCTGCCCCCATTGAACCCGGTGCGGACCGAACGCACTTTGATGTGGAAAGCCCTGCGGACGCGTGTGGATGCGGGTCAGCCAGCGTTCGATAGGTCTGTCTTGGACGAATTGCGACTGGACCCTGAACTCTTTGCGCACATGAGGGAACGTGCGGTGCTGGCCCTGTTGTCCGGCGAGGATGCCCTCCGGCAGGGCCAAAGCCCTGCGCGCTCTGAATTGGTCAAACAAATGGAGGATCACAGGGCCAATGTGGGGCTGGCACGCCGATCTGACCTGATGGAGTGGATCGAAGCGAATGATCTGAACCCGGATAGCTATGAAAACATGCTGGCCGATGGAGCTCGGATTGAAGCCGCCGCTGCCTCGCGGGCCGGTCAACTGGATGCGCAATTGTTGTCTGAATTGCGCCGCTCGGATCAGTATATCGATTTACGAGATCGGGCGATCAGCAAGGCGCAGAGTGCTATCCCGGCAGGCGCTTCCGGGTCGGATCGTCTGCGTGTGCTGGTGTGGTATTTTGAATCCCGTCTTGACCAGGAGGTGCCCGATGATCTTGACTCCTATGCAAAGGCGCTTGGTTTGGCCGGGCGCGATGCGTTTTATGAACTAATAGAAGCTGAGTATTTGTATTGGCATGCAGGCACGGATGCCGGGGCCGCCGAGTAGAGGCCGCTGGATTTGACCGGGCACGACATGGGAGGGCGTTGAGTGAACTACCCCGAACAGATCGAAGAGGAAGAGCCCGGAACGCGGTTTCTGCTATTCCCGCAGTCCCCTTTTCTGGAGCCAAACGCCAAACTGGAACTGGTCGAGGTTTCAGCGCCACAGGGCAGCATCGGCCCCGGGCCGTCGGGGCCGCGCATGTACACCGTCAACCCGGTGGGAAAAACCACCCCCTATGGTGCGATTGTGCCAGGTCCAAATGGTCCTGGCATGTACCTGCCCCCGTGGGACGGCTATATCCAACCACCCGCCATGCCGGATGAATTAGGCAACTTCATCCATATCGATCCATCCGATCCCGCCTTTGAGGCGGCTCATTTGTTTGGATCAGCCCATTTCACAATGGATGTCTGGCAGGGATATTTCGACCGCCCGATCCCTTGGCACTTCGCGCGCGATTTTGACCGGCTGGAACTGTCGCTGCTGCCCAGTCTCGACAACGCACATATCGGCTGGGGCTTTTTGGAAACCGGCGGTACCTATGAGCACGGAGACGAATACCGCCCCTACAGCCTGAATTTCGACGTGGTCGCGCATGAGATCGGCCACGCCATCATCTACAGCGTTATCGGGATGCCTTCGGCTGGAGACGCTTCTGGCGAATATTACGGGTTTCATGAATCGGCCGCGGATCTGGTGGCTCTGCTGGCCTCGTTGCACTTTGGTTCTGTCGTAGACAAGTTGCTCGAGAACACGCGGGGCAACCTGTACACTTTCAACCGCCTGAGCCGTTTTGCCGAACTTTCGGACAATGCTCAAATTCGCATGTCGGCCAACGACCGGTCACTATCGGAATTCTCAGCCGGGTGGTCCAGTGAGCACGCACTGTCCGAGCCTTTGACCGGCGCAATGTTCGATATTTTTGTTGATATTTATCACGAACGACTTTTGGTACACGGGCTGATCTCGGCCGAGGACGAAGACTTGTCTGACCAGTTGGAAGACTCACCTAATTACAGTGAAGTGATGCAGGAGATTTTTGACAAGCGGTATGCCAAAAATCCCGAAGTTTTCCGCATCGCATTGCTTGAGGCGCGCGATTATCTTGGCACCTACTTGGCCGATGCTTGGGATCGGCTGGATGCGGATATGCTCAGCTATTTCGGGGTCGAAAAGGCCCTGCTAGCCGTAGATCAGGACATAACCGGCGGTGCTTTTAGGCGCATCATCGAGGGCAACTTCCGCATGCGCGACATCGGATTGACAACCGCCGGTCCGCGCTTACCTGATGCAGATGAAGACAGCCATTCGCATTCGGTTCGCACGCAGGTACCGGACTGACACCAAAATCCTTTATTTTGAAGCAGTTTTGTGGCATGCAATCAGGAAGAGATTATTGGAATTCATTTACCCGAAATTCTTGCTCGGGTTTGTTTAAAGGGGGAGATAAGGGTTCTGACTCTGTCGATCCCGTAGTTGGGAGATAGCGATATGTCTGAGTCCTTGCTCAGTTTTTCTGAAGTGTTGTTGTTTGGAAGACCGCTAGATGACATTAGAATTGTTGTTCAAGACAAAGCTAAGGCTGCCACGACCAAGAATTTTGCCGACCTCAAGGGTAAAACGGTTGATAACGTAAAGCTGAAGGCCGGCGATAAAGTGCTTGTAAAAAACCAGAGCACCGATACAGAAAACGGACTCTACACCGTCGCCGACAACGCAGACAGTACTTGGTACAACAAAGCCCAATTCAAAAAAGGGACTGTCATTAGGGTCCGCAAAGGCAAAACTCAGGCCGGGTTCTGGAAGCAGACAGGTGATTTCAGCGCCAACCAACAAATCTTTGAAGAAACGGAAAAGCCTAGGCGTCGGGGGAGCAACAACCATCTTCAAAAGCAGTTGCAGGACGATGATGCGACGCTCGCCCGTATTTACGGGTTTGCATACGAAGGTACTTATTACGAGTTGCCAGAGCCCACGGTGTTTCTAGTTCATGGAGAAGGAAAATCGGCAACTGAAAAAAACCTCCCGACTGGGCAAGGGGCACGAGCGCCCTTGGACCCTTCGGTCACTGGTGTTGCGTCGGCCGATTACCAAATTTCAAACGATATTTTGGTTTGGGATTATGACAAGGCCGATTTCACGCTGCGCATGGACGTGATGACCGGTCAGTTTGAACAGGTTCTGCTGGATATCTATTTCGGCTTCGATAGCCCGGCGATTAGCGGTGCGAAAGTCTCGGGCGCCAAGATCAGTGGCGCAAAAGTCAGCGGTGCGAAAGTGAGCGGCGCGAAAGTGAGCGGCGCGAAGGTCAGCGGAGCCAAAGCACGCGGCAGCGATTGAGTCCAACCATCAATCCAACAAAAACGGGCGCGTCCGACACGCGCCCTTTTTCGTGAGTGCTCAGAACCCGGCCTTCTTCAGACCCTCGACAAAATGTTGCGTGTCTTCTTCCAGCTTGTCTGGCTGGACAGTCCCCCATCGCGCTAATGAAAAGTTAGGATGTGCGGCACGGTGCTTGTCCGCAATCAGACGGGCCATTTCGGTTTGTCCCAGCTGCGCATAGCTGGCCGCCAGCATCCGCTGCCCCTCGGTGGGGTTGTTCATCTTGTTGACGGTTTCGATCACGTCTTCATAGCGGCGAAGGTTGTAATATGCTCCGGCCAGATGCCACAAGTATTGGTCCGGGAAATAGGGGTTCAGACGCATCGCTTGCTGAATGTGCGTGATCGCCGTTTCGTTGTCGCCAGAATGCGCAAGTGCATCGGCAAAATCCGAATGCATGTCAGCATCATTGGGGTTTAACGCCAAAGCCCGCTTGTAGGACTGCAGCGCCGCATCATGTTCCTTTCGGTACAGATGCACATATCCCAACTCCCCAAACCCGCGAGCATCTGTCGGATCCAGCTCGATAGCGCGCTGCGCAAAGCCCAACGCCTGATCCAGCGCACTCGAGGGGTCTTCGGACCAGGAATAGCGCCAATCGATATTCAGCGTCCGCGACAAGGCCGCTGCTGCACGCGCATAGCCTTCGTCTCGGTCCAGTGCGGACTGGTAGAAGTTTTGTGCTTTCCGGTTGTCGTTCCGGGTGTATTTGAAGATGTGGTATTGGCCCTGAAGAACCGATCCATAAGCCTCAAGGTCGGAGGGAACCGCCTGAATCATACGCTGCTTTTCATGTGACTCGATCATCACCGCGGTGGCAGCAACAATGCATTCAGTCACTTCGTCCAGAATATCGAATATATCGTCGATCTTGCGATCGAACCTTTCGCCCCAAATCGTGCGTTCGGTGGTGGCATCAATCAATTCTGCCGTTATTCGAATACGGCTGGCAGAGCGCCGGACACTGCCCCGGGCAACGTAGCGCACGTTCAACTTTTGCGCGGCCTCTTTCGGCGGCATCGACTGTGTTTTGAAGAAGAATGACGAATTCCGCGCAATGACAAACAAATTGCGGAACTTGGACAGGTTCATGATGATGTCGTCAGTCAGCCCCTCGGCAATCCAACTGTCCGACTCATCCCCGCTCTGACTGCCAAAGGGAAGAACCGCGACTGATGGTGTGTCAGGTCGTTCCAGAACGTCGCCGAGAATCTCCGGCCTCATTGTCCCGGCCATTGTTGCACCGGCGACTTCGCTGCGGACACAGTAGGTCGAGACGGGCGAGAGAATGTTCTTCAGGTGTTTGGGCCCCAGGAACTCATATCCATAGCGCAGCCGGTTGCAGACCTGATCGTAGACAGCGGAACTCACGTAAACCCTTTCAGGTTCTGCAATTTCCTGTAGTCGGGCCGCAATATTGACATTGTCGCCATGAATACCGCGATCATCAATGAGGATCTCACCCAGATGAACACCAGCGCGGAAATTGATTCGTTGGTCTTCCACGCGATTTTGATTGTGCTGGCTGGCAATACGGTGCAGTTCCACCCCAAACTCCACCGCGCTTGTGGCTGTTTCAAACAAGGCCAGAATACCGTCTCCGCGCACTTCAACCACGCGGCCCTGGAAGCGTACGCAGGTTTGCTCAAGCTGAGAAATTAGTGATTTCAGGGCATTATACGTGTCCAGCTCATTTTCGCTCATTAGGCGCGAATAGCCGACGACATCGGCGAATAAGACAGCACCCAGCTTCTGCGTAATGGAAGGATTTGGACCCGTGGTGTTCACATTCATAACTCGTCTCAAGGGCCGTGTTCGAACCCTATGGTCACTATATAGCAAAAAAGAGCCGTTGCCGTCTGAGTGCAAATATACACCCCGTCCGTCACTTATCGTCACTTACATTTATCAACCTGCGGTGGCCATGACCAGATTGGGCACCCGCCTGACCCGAAGGTTACTATTGTTTCCGGGCTCAATTCTTTAGCCAGCGCCTGTCGCCGGTTCGCCCAGTCCTGTTTGAGCAGACCGACCACAATCATATCGTGAAATGCCCCGTCCGCATACCAAGCTTCCCGCATCCTGCCTTCGATCTGACACCCCAGTCTTTCCACAAGGTCGCGGCTGATATGGTTATCCTGCCGATAATATGAGGTAAGTCGGTTCAGGCCAAGCTGACGAAACGCTAAATCCGCAATCAGTGCCGTCGCCCTGATGGCCAGGCCCAACCGGCGGGCCGATCTTTCGACAAACATGGCAATGATCGCATCGCGATTGATCGGGGAAATAGCTTCGAGGCCGACCACCCCCAAGACTTGGCCATCGTCAGATTCGACAACGAACCAGCATCTGTTGTCGCTTCCAGAGGGATTAAGAGCGCCACTCCAGGCCTCTTCGGTTTGCGCCAGGTTGAACGGAACGCGTAATGTGCGGTCAAATCGGGCGAGGTCCTCAATGTCCTGAAACCAGGGGGTGATGACCTCCAGATCCGCCTTTTCCAGTGGACGCAGCTTGAATGCGCTGTTGGATTTGTCTGGCAATGGATAAACTACCTTTAATTAAAATCAGAAAAATACATTCCGGACCCTAGCACACTTGTTCAACAAATACGAAACGAGAATATGGCCAGCCCGGCGGATTTGTTCCAACGGTTTTGGGAGCAGTTGACCGTCCCCAAACGGAAACCGACCCGCCTCAAGCAAGCGGACCGGTTCGCCGTGAGCGGTGCAGGTGTCAGTCGTAGAGAACGGCCGAGATTTTAGGGTCTTCCATGTTCGACGCGTCATAGTAATAGAAACCGGTGTCGATCAGCGCCGGAACCTCTTCACCGTTCATGGCGGCCACCGCGGCCTTGACCGTTTCATAGCCGATCCCAACCGGGTTTTGCGTTATCGCCCCCGCCATCAACCCGCTTTTGATCGCGTCTTTCTGTGCCTTGCCGCTGTCATAGCCAATGATGACCAGCCCTTCGGTGCCCAGTTCCTGCACGCCGTTAACCACGCCGATGGCTGAACCCTCATTTGTGCCGAAAATCCCGTTCAGGTCGGGGTTCGCGGTCAAAATCGCCTTGGTAACTTCAGTGGATTTCAGGTGATCGCCCTGACCGTACTGAACGGTCACAACCTCGATATCGGGGTATTGCTCAGCCATTCGATTCACGAAGCCATCGCGGCGGTCGATACCCGTGCGGCTGGTCTGGTCATGCGCGACCACGGCGACCTTGCCTTTTCCGCCAATCTTCTCAGCCATCTTGTCTGCGGCCAGCGCTGCGGCAGCCAAGTTGTCAGTGGTTGCCGTCGAGACCGGAATATTGCTGTCCACGCCACTGTCGAAGGCGATGATCGGAATGCCTTTCTCATCGGCCTGTTTCAGCAGTGGAATGGCAGCCTGACTGTCGAGCGCGGCAAAACCAATAGCCTTGGGATTGTTCGCCAGCGCGGCCGCCAACATGTCAATCTGGCGGTCCACCATCGTTTCGTTGTCTGGGCCTTCAAAGGTGATGGTGACACCGTATTCATCGGCGGCTTGTTCAGCGCCGGACTTCACCGCCTGCCAAAACTGATGCTGGAACCCTTTTGAAACCAGCGGGATGTAAATGTCCTCAGCTGCAGCCATCGAGGCCGGAGCCGAAAGGGTGGCCGCGCTCAGCGCCCCCAGAATGAAACGACGTGTAAACATAATTCCTCCTCCAGTTGGTCGTTTTGTGTTGATTGGAAATGAGTCAGCCCGACTTTTTTCGCCGGGCCATGTCGGCGTAGACGGCCAGAATGATGATCGCGCCAGTGACGATGGTCTGCCATTCCTGCGCTACGGAAAGCACCCGTAACCCGTTGGTCAGCACCGCCATAATTAGTGCACCGATCAGGGTGCCCAAGATGGTGCCGCGTCCACCGGACAGGGACGTGCCTCCAATCACAACGGCCGCAATGGCTTCCAGTTCATAGCCGAGACCCAGGGCAGGTTGGGCTGAGTTGAGGCGCGACGCGATTAAGATGCCGGCGATACCGCAGATCGCACCGGCCAGCGCATAGATGCGCATTTTCCACATATCCGTGTTTACACCAGAAAGGCGCACTGCCTCTTCGTTGGATCCCAGCGCAAAGGTGTAGCGCCCCAGTACGGTGTGTCCCAGAATGTAAGATGCGGCAATGGCGACCAGAAACAGGATCAGCACGCCGTTGGGAATGGGAAGAGCGGGGAAAACCTCTCCAATTAGCGATCCGCGCGAAATCTGGTCGAAGCCGGGCGTATCGTTGAAATAGATCGGCCTTGTGCCCGAGATCACCAGCGACAGGCCCTTGAGGATCAGCATCATGCCCAGTGTCGCGATAAAGGGCGGGATTTTCATCTTGGCGACGAAGGTTCCAGAACACAGGCCACAAAACGCCCCTGCTGCAATGGCTGCCGCAACGCCGAGCAGCAAGGGCATGCCCAAGTAGGTCAGCACCACGCCCGCGATCACTGCACAGAACGTCATGAGTGTGCCCAGCGACAAGTCAATCCCGCCGGTAATGATGATCAGGGTTGCTGCAACAGCCAGCACTCCATTGACCGAGGTCGCCTGTAAAATGGCGATCATGTTCGACGTTTGCATGAAGTTCGGTGACGCGATCGAGAACCCGATCAACAAGGCAATCAAGCTCGCAAACGCCAGCAGCTTTTGATAGGCGCCGCTTTCCGAGAGACCCGCAAGGGGGGCCTTCTTGTCGATATCCGTAGCTGTGGTCATTGTACTGTCCCTGTTACCTGCATCGCCGCCTTGCGTTGGGTGGCCAGATGCATGATGTCTTCCTGAGTGGTGCTTTTACCGCCGGGTAGGATGCCGGTTAGCCTGCCCTCGCACATGACGGCGATGCGGTGGCTCAGGCGCAAAATCTCGGGCAGTTCGGACGAGATGACGATGATCGTCTTGCCCTGCGCCGCCAGTTCTTCGAGCAGCTTGTAAATCTCGGATTTTGCACCCACGTCGATGCCGCGAGTGGGTTCGTCAAAGATCAGGATGTCGCAGTCGCGTAGCAGCCATTTGGCAATGACAACCTTTTGCTGATTTCCGCCAGACAGCAGCCGAACTTCCTGCACGTCCGATGGCGTGCGAATGCCCAGTTGATTGATATAGCTCTTCGCCGTGGTGCTGATTTCACTGTCGCTCAGAACGCCGCCTGCACCAGTGAACAGATCCATTGAGGCCAGTGCGATATTGTCCCGCACGTTCATGCCGGTCGCCAGGCCGAAATGCTTACGGTCTTCGGAGAGATACCCGATTCCGGCCCGCACCGCGTCTTTTGGGGATTTGATCGAAATCGGTTTGCCATGCACGCGGATCTCTCCGCTGTCTTTCGGGTCGGCCCCGAATATGGCGCGGGCCACTTCGGTTCGCCCGGCCCCCATCAACCCGGCGAAACCCAGTATTTCGCCTTTCTGGACCGAGAAACTAACATCGCAGATCTCTTTGCCCCGGCTCAGGCCCGAGATCTGCAGGGATATTTCGGCGTCCCCAAGGTCCGGGACATCCAAAGGGGCCTCGCTCACCTCCCGCCCCACCATCATCGCGATGATCTGGCTGATTGGCGTATCCGCCGCATCCACGGTTCCGACGTATTCTCCATCTCGCATCACCGTCACTCGGTCTGCGATCTGCTTCAACTCGTCCATCTTGTGGCTGATATAGACGATGCCCACGCCCTCAGCTTTGAGACGACGGATGATCACGAAAAGCTCGGCAATCTCGGCGTCATTCAAGGCTGCTGTAGGTTCGTCCATGATCAAAACCTTGGACCGGTAAGACAGCGCTTTTGCGATCTCGACCATTTGCTGTTTGGCAATCGTCAGGCTGCCGACCAGCGTCTTTGGGTCGAGAGACAGGTTCATCGAGGCGAAAATTTCAGCGGTCTGCGCGTTCAGGGCCGCTTCGTCCAAGCGCCCAATGCTCTTGCGCGGCTCGCGCCCGATGAAGATGTTCTGCGCAACGGTCAGGTCGTTCATCAGGCTCAGTTCCTGATGGATAATGCCGATGCCCAGGTCCTGCGCCTCGCGAGGAGATAGCGGGCTGACTGAATTGCCCTCGATCTCCAACGCTCCGCTGTCGCGCTGGTAAATACCCGAGAGGATTTTCATCAACGTGCTTTTCCCAGCACCGTTCTCGCCCATCAGCGCATGAATTTCGCCCGGGAACAGGTCGAACTGCACGGATTTCAGTGCGTGCACACCGGGAAAATGTTTGTCGATCCCCGTCATGTCGACCAGCTTTGTCATTTCTCCTCCCAAATGCCCCTCTCCCCTTGGGCCAAGCGCGGGTTACATCACCGCGCCGATTTGCCAGGGAACGAATTCAACGCCCCCAAAGCCAAGTTCCTCACTTTTTGTTTTTTCGCCCGAGGCGATGCGGATCAGAATTTCGAACAGCTCCTCGCCCTTGGCTTCGATGCTGATCCCGTCGGTCACGATGTCTCCGCAGTTCAGGTCCATGTCGTCAGCCATGCGTGCATACATCTCGGAATTGGTGGCCAGCTTTATGCAGGGCGTGGGCTGATACCCGGAAACCGAGCCGCGCCCGGTGGTAAACACGATCAGGTTCGCGCCCGAGGCTACCTGCCCCGTAACCGAACAAGGATCAAACCCGGGACTGTCCATGAAGACAAAACCGTGCTTGTCGACTCTCTCGCCGAACTTGTAGACGTCGCGCAGCGGCGCCGTGCCGCCCTTGGCGACGGCCCCCAGCGATTTCTCCAGGATGGTTGTCAATCCGCCGCGCTTGTTCCCGGGGCTCGGGTTGTTATCCATCTCACCGCCGTTTCGGGCGGTGTAATCCTCCCACCAGTTGATGCGTTCAATCAACTTTTCGCCAACCTCGACGGTTTCGGCCCGACGGGTCAGCAGGTGTTCCGCCCCGTAGATTTCCGATGTTTCCGACAGGATTGTCGTGCCGCCGTGGCGCACCAGCAAATCCGAGGCATACCCCAACGCTGGGTTGGCGGTTATCCCTGAATACCCGTCCGAGCCGCCACATTGCATCCCGACGGTAATCGCACTGACCGGCGCAGGTTGCCGTTTGGCCTGATTGGCCAACTCGGCAATGCCGCGCAATTCCTGCAAACCACGCTCGATCGTGCGGCGCGTTCCGCCCTCGTTCTGGATGGTCATATAGCGCAGCGCCCCGTCCGCGCGGATCGGACGCCCACCAACAAGATCCGAGACCTGCATCACCTCGCAGCCAAGCCCAATCAGCAGGATACCGGCAAAGTTTGGATGTTGCGCGTACCCGGCAAGCGTTCGAAAGAGGGTGGCATACCCCTCATCCTTGCTGGACATGCCGCAGCCGGTGCCGTGAACAATCGGAACCACGCCGTCGATCTTCGGGAATTCGTCCAGCAGCCCGGACTTCTCAGCGGCCTCGGCAATGAAGCGCGCGACCGAACCCGAGCAATTCACCGTCGTCAGGATGCCAATGTAGTTGCGTGTTCCGATCTTCCCGTCGGCCCGGTGAAAGCCTTGAAAAGTACGGTTCTCGCTGATCCCGGCCAGGGGTGTGTTCGCGCTGGCATGCGCATAATCCTGTTGATGCGCGCCCATTCCAAGATTGTGAACATGAACGTGATCGCCGACCGAGATGTTGGCTTTGGCCTGTCCGATGATCTGACCGTAGCGGATCACATTCGCCCCCAAGGCGATTGGGGCGACCGCGATTTTGTGTCCGCGGGAAATTGAACCCGTTAGGGGGGCCGCCAGCTCAAAGGCCTGATCGCCGGCCTGCAAATCCCTTAGCGCGATAACAACATTGTCATCAGGGTTCAGCTTGACCGTGTCGTGAGTCGTGGCCTGAAGGGTCATATTTTTATGGCTTTCCCGCATCCTCACACCGCTTGCTTGCCCAGAGTGCTAAAGCGTGCCCTCCCTCTTGTCAACTAACATGTTAGTATGATAGTTCATCAATATGACGAAACACCAGGACATCGACGCGCAGCTTTTGCGCGATATTGGATCAGAGGATGGCTCGCTTGCGCAGCGCGTGTATCAGGCAATCAAGCAAGCCATTCTGTCTTTGGACTTCCCGCCCGGCGCGACACTCAGAAAGGCACCGATCTGCGAGAGGCTGGGCGTTTCCCGAGCGCCTGTGACCGAGGCGATTGCCCGGCTAGCCACCGAGGGATTGGTGGATGTGGTGCCTCAGTCGGGAACGCGTGTGTCCTATTTCTCAATGCCGGAAATTCGTGAGGGCATGTTCTTGCGTGAGGCGCTGGAACTAGCCACCGTCGCCAAGGTCGCCCGCGATCTGACGGACGATCAGGCAAAAAAACTCAACCGCAACATGCGCCTGCAGGAGTTGCTGATCGAAGATGAAGATATTCCAGGGTTCTATCAGGCGGACGAAGAGTTTCATGCGCTTTTGATGGAATTCACCGGCTTCAAGCGCCTTAGTGATGTGGCGCAGACCGTATCCCTGCAGGTCAGTCGAGCCAGGATGTTGTTGCTGCCGACGCCCGGTCGTATCGCCGAAACACTGGAAGAGCACCGTGCAATCCACGCCGCCATTCTGGATCGCAACGAGCAAGACGCGCAGACAGCCATGCGACGGCATCTGGGGCAGTTGATGCCGCGGATCGAGGTCCTGACGCAGGAACAGCCGCATCTATTCAACATCTCCACTCAACCGAAGCGAGAGGCAGGATGACCGTTTCAGAGATTGAACTGTTGAACCATCGCACCAAGCGACCGGTGCCTCTGACCCGTATGGGGTTTGGCGGCGCGCCTTTGGGGAATCTTTATCGCAAAGTGTCGGACGAGGACGCACAGGCGGCTTTGCAAGCCGCCTATGATGCGGGAATCCGGTTTTTTGATACGGCCCCGCAATATGGCCTTGGGCGGTCAGAACACCGGTTTGGCGAAGCAATTCCCCGGTTCGGTCGCGAAAACATTCAACTATCGACCAAGATCGGGCGGTTGCTGTTGGATTGCGAGTCGCACGAAGTGACGCCGGAGGCCTTCGTGGACGTCCCGCAGAAGCGTATCGTGTTTGACTACACCTATGACGGCGTGATGCGATCATACGAAGCCAGCCGTGAACGGATCGGAGTTGCGAATGCCGACATATTGCTGGTGCATGATGTCTGCGTCTTCAGCCAAGGCAGTCAGGAAATGTCGGACGCCAAGGTGCGTGAACTGTTCGATGGAGGGGGGTACAAGGCGCTGTCAGAACTGCGTGATGCCGGTGAGATTGCCGCTATCGGAGCGGGCGTAAACGAATGGCAGGTCTGCGAGAAGCTACTTGGACTGGGCGATTTTGACGGGTTTCTGTTGGCCGGACGCTATACGTTGCTGGAACAAGAAGCCTTGGAAAGCTTCCTGCCGCTTTGTGAACAACGTGACGTGGGGATTATTCTCGGCGGGCCGTACAATTCCGGCATTCTGGCCACTGGGGCAGTACCGGGCGCGAAATACAATTACGCCGATACCTCCGATGACATTCTGGACCGCGTGCGCAAGATCGAAGCTGTTTGTGCCGCCCATGACACGCCGCTAATTGCTGCTGCATTGCAATTTGTTCTCGGCCATCCCTGTGTCAAAACCGTGGTTCCGGGCGCGGTCAATGTTTCCGAGGTTCAGGCGAATGTCGCCCTGTTAGATCGCAACATTCCGGCTGGACTATGGTCCGATCTACGATCCGAGGGCCTGATCCGGCCGGATGCGCCTCTGCCAATCGAGGCTGCCAATGCTGCGTAACATCAACCCGCTGCTGTCACCCGAACTGTTATACGCTCTGCGTGCCATGGGGCATGGGGATGAGATCGTGGTTGCAGACGCGAATTTTCCGGGCACCAGCATTGGGCCAGACTGCATCCGCTCTGATGGATCCTCGGCCAGTGAGATGTTGCAAGCGGTTTTATCTGTTATGCCGCTGGATACATTCGTGCCGGACCCGGCGTTGACCATGAAAGTGGTTAGTGATCCGGATGCCGTGCCCGATGCCGTTGCGGACTTCCAACGCATCATCGACGCGACTGCGGACAATCCCGTGCGCATTCAGGGGCTGGAGCGATTTGGCTTCTACGACCGCGCCTCCAAAGCGTTTGCCATCGTTCAGACCGGCGAGCGCAGGCTTTACGGCAACATCATCCTCAAGAAGGGCGTCATTGGATGAAGATCGACGCGCATCAACATTTCTGGGCATTGGCGCGGGGAGATTACGGCTGGCTGACGCCCGAACTTGCTGCGATTTACCGCGATTTCACACCCGGGGATCTGGCGCCGCTGCTTGAGGTGGCCGGGATTGATGGCACGGTATTGGTGCAGGCCGCGCCGACGGTGGCAGAGACGGAATACATGCTGTCACTGGCAGATCAAACTCCGGTCATCAAGGGTGTCGTAGGCTGGGTCGATTTCGAAGCAGAGGATGCGCCCACACAAATCGAGAGGCTGGCTGCACATCCGGCTCTGGTCGGGTTACGGCCCATGATTCAGGACATTGATGACCCGGATTGGATAACACGCGAAGCCTTGATCCCGGCGTTTGAGGCAGTGCAACAGCATGATCTGACCTTCGACGCCCTGACCTTGCCCGTCCACCTTGCCCCCCTGTATGAGTTGCTGGCCAGGCAGCCAAAGCTACGCGTGATCATCGACCACGGTTCCAAACCCTTGATACGGGATGGCGCGTTATTCGGATGGGCCGAAGATATTGCGGCCCTGGCCCGCGACACGCAGGCGTGGTGCAAGCTATCGGGGTTGGTCACCGAGGCCGCATCGGATTGGTCGATCGAAGACTTGCGTCCCTATGTCGATCACCTGCTGGACACGTTCGGCCCGTCGCGCCTGATCTGGGGAAGTGACTGGCCAGTTTGCACCCTGGCCAGCTCTTATCAACGCTGGGTGGACACGACCGAAATGTTGTTGAGTGCGCTGAGCGAAATTGAACGCAACGCGGTGCTGGGGGGTAATGCCGCCCGGGCCTACAACCTCAGGGACTGAGATGGACTTTTCGAAACTGGATAGTGACGGTCTGTGGCTGGGCCGTGTCGAACGGGCTGGTATTGGACCATCTGTTGTGACCCTGCGCGAAGGGCAAATTGTTGATATCACGTCCAAGACAGCACCTACTGTACGGGACATTCTGGAACGTGCGGACGCGGTCGATTATACGCGCACCGCACATGGAGAGAGTTTGAATTCTTTGAATCAAGGCGTTTACTGGCTTGCTCCATGCGATTTGCAGGCCGTGAAAGCCTGCGGCGTAACCTTTGCCGGATCCATGGTCGAACGCGTGATCGAGGAACAGGCGGCGGGCGATCCAGCAAAGGCCGAAGCGATCCGCGACCGTATTGGAGCGCGCATCGGCAACAGCCTGTCCAATATCGTGCCGGGCTCGGATGCGGCCGCGCAGGTAAAAGAGGCTTTGATCGCCGAAGGGCTGTGGAGCCAGTACCTTGAAGTCGGGATCGGCCCGGATGCCGAAGTGTTTTCGAAAGCGCAGGTGCTGTCGTCGGTGGGATTTGGTGCCGATGTTGGTCTGCATCCGATCTCGACATGGAACAACCCCGAGCCCGAGGTGGTTTTGGCGGTGAACTCGAAAGGCGAAATAAGGGGCGCGACACTGGGCAACGATGTGAACCTGCGCGATGTCGAAGGCCGTTCCGCCCTGTTGCTGAGCAAAGCCAAGGACAATAACGCGTCCTGTTCGATCGGGCCGATGATCCGACTGTTCGATGACCGTTTTACGCTGGATGACGTACGTCGTGCCGAGTTGACCCTAACCGTCACAGGGTCGGATGGATTTGTTTTAAACGGACATTCCTCGATGGCAAAGATCAGCCGCGACCCAGCGGATCTAGTGGCTCAGACCATCGGGCGGCATCACCAATATCCGGATGGGTTGATGTTATTCCTCGGAACTCTGTTTGCGCCGACGCAGGATCGCGATACGTCGGGAGGCGGGTTTACCCATAAGCTCGGCGATATCGTCACGATTTCAAATGCCAAACTGGGCGCACTGACCAATAGAGTGCGCTTGTCGACCGAGTGCCCCGAATGGACCTTCGGAGCCTCTCACCTGATGCGAAACCTCGCCAAGCGCGGCCTGATTTAAGAGAGAACCCAGCATGTTGAACGGAAAACACCTGATTGCAGGGGAATGGGTTGGGACTGAGGTCACCTTCTCCTCGGACCCTGCTCATGGACCCAGCCGTGATTTTGCAGTTGGCACCACCGCTCATGTGGACAGCGCCGTCCAGGCTGCCGAAGAGGCCTTTGCCACATATGGCTGGTCCTCGCGCTCGGACCGTGCTGCGTTGCTGCGCAAGATAGCAGGTGAGATTGATGCGCGCGGCGATGCAATCACCGAGATCGGCTGTCAGGAAACCGGTCTGCCCGAAGCCCGTATGCAGGGAGAACGTGGCCGCACTATTGGCCAACTTCGCCTGTTTGCGGATCATATTGAGGCTGGGGACTATCTGGACCGCCGCCATGATCCGTCGCTAGCGGACCGGGCGCCTTTGCCCCGGCCGGATTTACAGATGATCCAACGGCCTTTGGGGCCGGTCGCGGTATTTGGCGCCTCAAATTTTCCGCTGGCGTTCTCGGTTGCGGGCGGGGATACGGCGGCGGCTTTGGCAGCGGGCTGTCCTGTGGTCATCAAAGGCCACCCGGCCCATCCTGGCACAGGCGAGATCGTCGCGCAGGCAATAGACGCCGCAATTAGGACAACCGGAAGCCCAGCCGGTACGTTCTCCTTGATCCAAAGTGACGGGATCGAAGTTGGAACGGCCCTCGCCCTGCACCCTTTGATCCGGGCGGTCGGCTTCACCGGATCATTACGCGCCGGACGGGCGCTGTTTGACCTGTGCGCTCAACGCCCGGAACCCATCCCGTTCTTCGGTGAACTGGGCTCGGTCAATCCGATGTTCGTCTTGCCAGAAGCTGCGGCCGCCCGAGGCGCTGAGATCGGCCGCGGTTGGGCTGGTTCTCTGACCATGGGTGCGGGGCAGTTCTGTACCAACCCCGGCATCGCGGTTGTGGTTGACGGTGAGGATGCCAACGTGTTGCAGGCAGCAACGCAGGCTGCTCTGGACGAAACGCCCACGCAGACGATGTTGACCAGCGGTATATCGGAAGCCTATCGCGACGGTGTTGCTCAGTTCGCCGCCGGAACGGGCGTTCAGCAGGTCGTGCAAAACGACAGCGCGCCACGCTCTGCCGCTCCCAACCTGTTTGTTGTACCTGGCGATGACTGGCTCGCCGATGACAGCCTGCATCATGAGGTATTCGGCCCGACGGGAATTCTCGTGCGTGCTCGGGACACGAACCAGATGATCGACATCGCCCGCGCCGTCGAGGGGCAACTGACCTGCACATTGCATATGGACGCCGGCGACGCGGAATTCGCGCGAAAACTGGTACCAGTGCTGGAGCGCAAGGCCGGTCGCTTGTTGGCCAACGGCTTCCCGACCGGTGTCGAGGTCTGTGACAGCATGGTGCATGGCGGCCCCTACCCCGCCTCGACGAATTTCGGCGCAACCTCGGTCGGCACCCTGTCGATCCGGCGTTTTCTGCGGCCGGTTTGTTACCAAGATATTCCCGCTGATCTTCTTCCGGAACAAATGTGAGAAACGTGATGACAGCCCCTTCTAACCGATTGTCTGGAAAGATTGCTTTGATCACCGCTGCAGGTCAGGGGATAGGTCGCGCCACCACTGAATTGTTTGTGACCGAGGGTGCGCAGGTCATTGCCGCTGACATCAACGACGCCGCGTTGGCGGAGCTGGCAACGATCCCGGGGGTCAAAACGCTGGATCTGGACGTCACCAGCGCCGGTGCCGTTCAGGCCGCCACCGCAGAATTGCCTCCGCTGGACGTGCTGTTCAACTGTGCCGGATATGTAGCGGGGGGATCGATTCTGGAATGTGAGGAGGCGGACTGGGATTTCAGTTTCGATCTCAACGTCAAGGCCATGTATCGGCTGATCCGCCTCACCCTTCCTGCGATGCTGGAAAACGGTGGCGGGTCGATCATCAACATGTCCTCGGTCGCATCGTCGCTGAAAGGTGTACCCAACCGGTTCGTCTATTGCGCGTCCAAAGCGGCAGTGATCGGACTTACCAAGTCTGTCGCGGCGGATTTCGTAACACGGGGCATCCGCTGCAATGCGATTTGCCCCGGCACTGTCGACAGCCCTAGCTTGCATGACCGGCTGCGCGCAACAGGCGACTATGAAACCGCCATGACCGATTTCATTGCGCGACAGCCGATGGGTCGGATCGGAACGGCCGAGGAAGTGGCTGAACTGGCACTTTATCTTGCAAGCGACGCAAGCAAATTTACTTCGGGGCAGTCTTTCGCAATCGACGGCGGCTGGACCATCTGAATTGGAAGGAAACAGAAAATGAAGCTGTTACGCTACGGACCGGCTGGAGCGGAAAAACCCGGCGTGTTGGACGACGACGGGAACATTCGTGATCTATCGGTTGTTGTCGCCGATATCTCGGGTGCAGTGCTGAGCGATGAAGGGCTGACGCAGCTGCGCGGTCTTGATCTGGGTAGGCTACCGGTCGTCACGGGTGATCAGCGCATCGGCGCCTGCGTTGCGAACGTCGGTAAGTTCGTCTGCATCGGCCTGAACTATGCGGATCACGCTGCTGAAAGCGGTTTGGAATTACCTGCTGAACCCGTGGTCTTTTTCAAGGCGACATCAGCGATCACAGGTCCCAATGACACTGTCGAAATCCCACGTGGCTCGGTCAAGACCGACTGGGAGGTCGAGCTTGGGGTCGTGATCGGCAAGCATACCAAATACGTATCCGAAGCGGAGGCGCTGGATCATGTCGCGGGCTACTGCGTGATAAATGATCTGTCGGAGCGTGATTTTCAGCTGCATCGGTCCGGCCAGTGGGTCAAAGGCAAATCGGCCGACACGTTCGGTCCGATCGGCCCATGGCTGGTAACACGGGATGAGATTGCTGATCCGCAGAACCTGCCGATGTATCTTGAGGTGAACGGGCACCGCTATCAGAACGGGTCGACCAACACGATGTATTTCAGTGTGGCCATGGTTATCTCTCACCTGTCGCAGTTCATGTCGCTGCAGCCGGGGGACGTGATTTCAACCGGAACGCCTCCGGGCGTCGGCATGGGGCAGAATCCGCAAACCTATCTGAAACCCGGGGACAAGATGGAATTGGGCATCGAAGGGCTGGGCGTGCAGCGGCAACATGTCGTGCAGGGGTGATGCACTGACCTCAGAATAGAAGCCCCCGGCCGGTTTCGCCCGGGGTTTTTGGTGCTGTTATCCCGGCCAAGGCAAGGAATAGGTTTTGACGTTGGTGAAGAACTTCATCGCCTCGATGACGCCTTCTTTGACGCCATTGCCGCTGTCCTTAATACCACCGAAAGGTGACATCTCAATCCTGTAGCCTGGCTGTTCCCAAATATTGCAGGTGCCGACGTTCAGGCCGTTGATATAGGCAATGGCGCGGTTCAGGTCATTCGTACACACGCCCGAGGACAGGCCGAATTTGGTTCCGTTCGAGATCTCTATGACTTTCGCGTCGTCATCTGGCACACGCACAATTGGTACGATGGGGCCAAAGGTTTCCTCCATCACCAACTCGCTGTCATGTGGCACCTTGTCGACCACAATCGGAGGTAGCAGCGCACCCTGACGACCTGGGTGGTAGAGGATTTCCGCTCCCTCGTTCTCGGCCATGTAAACGCGTTTTTCAAACAACTGGGCAGCCTCAGCGTGGATGACGCAGCCCAGTTGGGTTTCGGGATCTTGCGGGTCTCCGAACTTTAAAGCTTTGGCCTTTTCCAACACCAGAGGTACAAATTTGTCTGCCACACTCTCCTGCACCAGAATGCGTTTGATCGCGGTGCAGCGTTGGCCTGAATTGCCGGTTGCTCCGGCCACGGCGATGTTTGCGGCCATTTCCAGATCGGTGTTGCTCAGATCGTTCAGGACGATTAGAGGATCATTGCCGCCCAGTTCTAGCGCCTGCCGTTTGTAGCCGGCTTTACCTGCGATCATCTTGCCAACCGAAACACCGCCGGTGAACGTGATGATGTCTATGTTTTCATTGGTGATCATCTCATCCCCAATGTCCTGGGGCCAGCCAGTGACCACCTGAAACATTTGGTGCGGCAAACCCGCCTCATACAGGATATCGGCCAGCGTCAACGCAGTCAGTGGGGTCAGCTCGGTCGGTTTGCACACCATGCAGTTGTTTGTCGCGATCGACGGCGCGATCTTGTGGCTGACCATGTTCAAAGGGTGGTTGAAAGGCGTAATCGCGCTGATGGCTTTGACAGGTTCGCGTTTGGTGAAAATCTTGCGCTCTTTGCCATTGTGGGTCAGGTCGCACGAGAAAATCTCACCGTCATCCTTCAGTGCCTCGGCAGCCGCAAATTGGTAGACATCCTGCGCTCGTTTGGTTTCGTAGATCGCGTGCTGGTGGCAAATGCCCAACTCCAACGTCAGCCACTTTGCCAGATGCGCACGCTTCTCACCGATCAGCTCGCCCGCACGTTGCAGGATTTGGCTGCGCTCGTACCGAGTCAATTTGGGAGTGTAATTTGCAGCAATATTAAAAGCCTTGCGTGCGTGTTCAGCAGCGCCAGCAGGAACAGTTCCAATCACTTCGTTGGTATACGGATAGTGCACGAGTATTGTTGCGTCCGTGAAAACGACCTCCCCCCCGATGCGCATCCCTTCGTGGCGAATGTCGGATGTGTTCATGATCCCGTCCATGTTTCTGAGCCGTTGCTGTGGTGGCGTGTAAAAAAGTCGTCCAATTTCCGCAGTTTCGGGGCGTAACCCAAATCTATGGCATTGTTTATGATAAAAGGTACATCTTGCTCGGCCAACACACCAAGCTGGGCTCGTAGCTTGCCCTTTGCAGTGGCCATAGCGGCGCAATACCCTGCATCGTAGAACTGCGAGAACATGGCAGGCGCTCGATGGCAACGACCGGGTAGGAGTATAGTTTCATGGCCTGCCTCAGTGGACGTGCGGAAGTGACGGCAATGTGCTGCATATTCAAGCTTCGGTCCATTGCCCTGTTTGGACGTGAGCGATGCGTCAAACGCTAAAAAGACGATTACCCTTCTATCTCGGATGTTTGGGGCATTATTCGACACGGAACCGTTATCGGGTCTGGCAAAGGGCTTGGAAATCGATCTGTCATTTTGTATTTTGGATACAAGTTTTCAATGCCCGAGACCGACCGAATGCCCAGAACCCGCGCGATCCCCCGACAAAGTCTGCCAGATGTCATTACCAATGATCTGCGTGAGCGGATTCTGAGTGGTGAAATGGCCGAGGGAGAAACCATTCGCCAAGAAGCGCTGGCCGAGGACTATGATGTATCGCGCATGCCGATCCGCGAAGCTCTGAAACGGCTGGATGCCGAAGGGCTGGTGCAGCTAACCAATAACCGGGGCGCCTCGGTTACCTCACATTCCCTGTCCGAGATCGCAGAGATTTTCGACCTGCGTATCCTGCTGGAGGTGGACCTGTTCCAGCGCTCGATCCCGCAGATGACCAATGCCGAATTTGCTAAGTGTGAACGGCTTTTGGACGAGATGGAAAAGTCCTATGACGCTTATGACGTGGGCCGGTGGGGCAGCCTGAACAACGAATATCACATGGCGCTCTATGCCGCTGCCGAACGTGGACTGAGCAATGAAATCCTGCAACGCGTCAACGTGCAATCCGACCGCTATGTGCGGATGCATCTAAGCGTCATGGAACAGCGCGAACCGGCCAAGAAAGACCATCGAGAACTGCTGACACTGGCCCGCGCGGGTCAAGTCGAGGACGCCTGCGCCCTACTGACCCGGCATATAGGTCGCACGAAGGAGCAGTTGTTGGAGATGATCATCACAACGCGTAGAGACGAATAGACGCCTAGTCCAGCGGATGCAGGCAGGCGACCTGGTGGGTTGTTCCACTCAGTTCCGGAGGCGCGGCGCGGCACTCCTCAGTTGCCAGCCAGCACCGTTGCGCAAAAGCACAGCCCTTTGGGATATTCATCGGTGACGGCAATTCACCTTCCAGCTTGATCCGATCCTTTCGGGCCTCGGGGTCGGCACGCGGGGTCGTTGAGAGCAGTGCCTTGGAATAGGGATGCCGGGGCGCGGCGAACAGTTGCTCTTTTGGAGCTTTTTCAACTGCACGGCCCAGATACATGACGATCACGTCGTCGGCGAAGTGTTTCACCACGGATAAGTCGTGCGAGATGAACAGGTAGGCAAGGTTCAGACGCTCCTGTAACTCGACCAGCAGATTCAGGATTTGCGATTGGATTGAGACGTCTAGCGCCGAAACCGGCTCATCCAGCACCAGAACCTTTGGGTTCAGCATCAGCGCGCGGGCAATTGCGATCCGCTGGCGCTGACCGCCCGAGAACATATGCGGATAGCGGTCGTAATGCTCAGGACGCAGGCCCACAAGGTCGATCATCTCACGCGCGCGCGCTTCGCGGTCGGCGGCGGACATATCGGGGCGGTTGATGATCAGCGGCTCCTGCAGGATTTGCCCGATCCGCTGGCGCGGATTGAGCGAGCCGTACGGATCCTGAAACACAATCTGCACCGTCTCGCGCATCTGGGCCCATTTTGACGGAGTGATCTCGACCCCGTCGATGGTCAGACTGCCCGAAGTAGGCTCTTCAATCATCGTCACCACACGCGCCAGCGTCGACTTTCCGCAACCCGATTCACCGACAATGGCCAGAGTTTTGCCGGGTCGAAGGTCGAAATCCACGCCGGACAAAGCTTTGACCGTGGCCGGTTTCGACAACAATCCACCTTTGACGGTGTAGAACCTGGCCAACGCGCTGGCCTGAACGATGGGGGCGGTCATGCCAGTTCTCCGGCGGTTATTCTTTCAACATGATGGCAGCGGGCCTTGCCAAACTCCGCGCTATGCGGAGTTGGAGGCAATGATCGGCAAATATCATCAGCATATTTGCATCTAGGGCTGAACAGGCATCCTTTGGGCCGGTCGAACTGACCAGGCACCACGCCCGGAATGGTGGGCAACATTTTGGACGTTGCTCGCTCTGGCAATGCGCTCAGCAAAGCTGAAGTGTAAGGATGGCGTGGTGTGCGGAACAAGTCTTTGACCGGCTGTTCCTCGACCTTTTGACCAGCATATTGCACCTGCACGCGCTCGGCGGTTTCGGCGACAACACCCATGTCATGGGTGATCAACACTAGACCCATCCCCTGTTCATCGCGCAGCCGGATCAACAGATCCAAAATCTGCGCCTGAATGGTGACATCCAGCGCCGTCGTCGGCTCATCCGCGATCAGAAGTTTGGGATTGCAGGCGATAGCCATCGCGATCATGACCCGTTGGTTCATTCCGCCTGACATCTGGTGCGGGAAAGTATTCAGGCGGCTTTCG
Source organism: Ruegeria atlantica (assembly GCA_013032095.1). Taxonomy (GTDB): domain Bacteria; phylum Pseudomonadota; class Alphaproteobacteria; order Rhodobacterales; family Rhodobacteraceae; genus Ruegeria; species Ruegeria atlantica_E. Next base: position 26,717 of record WQBJ01000019.1, read on the forward strand.
GGCGCAGGGATGCCGACCTGATCGAACAGTTCAATCGCGCGTTGGTGGCGGTCTTTACGGTTCAGGCCCAGATGAATGCGCAAGGCTTCCTTGATCTGAAAGCCGACTGTAAAACAGGGATTCAGCGACGACATTGGTTCCTGAAAGATCATGGCGATGTCCTTGCCGATGATCTTGCGCCGGTCGCGGGCCGAGATTTTGGTCAGGTCGATGCCTTCGAAACTCAGTTGATCGGCGGTGATCGTGGCGGTCCAGGGCAGCAGGCCCATCAGCGCCAGCATCGACACGGATTTGCCTGAGCCGCTTTCACCGACGATGGCCATCAGCTCGCCCTTGTCGACGGACAGATCGACGCCGTCCACAGCGCGGAATTGCCCAGAAGCGGTGGCGAATTCGACGGTAAGGTTTCGGATGTCCAACAGGCTCATGTCGTCAGCTCCGCTTCAGTTTTGGGTCCAGCGCATCGCGTAGACCGTCGCCCATCAGATTGATGGCGAGCACCGTGATCAGGATGGCGAGACCAGGGAAGGTCACCACCCACCAGGCGCGCAGGATGAACTCACGCGCTTCGGCCAGCATGGTGCCCCATTCAGGTGTGGGTGGCTGCGCGCCCATGCCCAGAAATCCTAGGGCCGCAGCGTCCAGAATGGCGGTAGAGAATGACAGCGCCGCCTGCACGATGATTGGCGCCAGGCAGTTGGGCAAAACGGTCTTGAACATCAGGCGTGCTTTGCCTGCGCCGGCCACGCGTGCCGAAGTAACGTAGTCCTTCTGCCGTTCCGCCAGCACTGAGGCGCGGGTCAGGCGTACGTAATGCGGCTGGAAAACGATGGCGATGGCGATCATCGCATTGGTCAGCGACGGGCCAAGGATCGCGACCAGAACAAGCGCCAGCAGCAGCGAGGGGAAGGATAGGATGATATCCATCACCCGCATGATCAGAGTGTCGACCCATTTCGGAGCGAACCCGGACAACAGCCCGATGATCACACCGCCCGTCACCGCCACACACACCACGACGATGCCGACAAAGAAGGAATAGCGTGATCCCATGATCAACCGCGACAGCATGTCCCGACCCAGCGGGTCGGTGCCCAGTGGGAAGGCCCAGCTACCACCCTCTTGCCACGCTGGAGGCTGAAGGATGTGATCTCGGAACTGCTCGGTCGGGTCATAGGGGGCCAGTAGTGGCGCGAAGGCTGCGCAGAACACAAATGCGGAGAAGACCCACAGACCGAACACCGCGCCGCGGTTTTCGCTGAAGTAATACCAGAATTCGCGCAGGGCGCTGGGGCGGTCTTCGGTTTTGGGTGCGTTTGCAGACAGTTCAGCCATCACCGCCTCCGGATTTTGGGGTTGATGATGCCGTAAAGGACATCGACCAGCAGGTTCACCAGCATAACGATCACGGCGATCATCAGCAGACCGCCCTGCACCACCGGGTAGTCGCGGCGGAAGATGCTGTCGACCATCCACTTGCCGATACCCGGCCAGCTGAAGATCGTCTCGGTCAAGATCGCACCTGCCAGCAGAGTCCCGACAGATAGGCCAATCACCGTAATGACAGGGATCAAGGCATTACGCAGCGCGTGCAGCCCGTTGATCCGTGCCGGCGCGAGGCCTTTGGCGCGGGCGGTGCGGATGTAATCCTCGCCCAGCACTTCGAGCATCGCCGAGCGTGTCTGACGCGCAATCACCGCCAACGGGATGGTGCCCAGAACGATTGTCGGCAGGATCAGGTGGCGCACGGCCGATCCGAACGCCCCCGCCTGCCCCGACAACAAACTGTCGATCAGCATAAAGCCAGTGACGCTAGGGAAATAATATAGCAGGTCAATCCGGCCAGAGACCGGCGTCCAGCCCAGATTGCCCGAGAACACGATAATCAGTAGCAACGCCCACCAGAAAATCGGCATCGAATACCCAACCAGTGCCGAGGACATTAGCGCCCGGTCGAAGAACTTGCCTCGATTCACCGCTGCGATGACACCAGCGGGTAGCCCAAGGGCCACGGCGAAGATCATCGCGCAGAGGGACAACTCCAACGTAGCAGGGAACAGAGCAAAGAACTCGTCCCAAACCGGTTTCTTGGTGACAAAGCTCTCGCCCAGATCGCCATGCATAACGCCGACCAGATAGTCCCAATATTGCTGCAAAACCGGTTTGTCGAAGCCCAGCTTTTCGACCATCTCCTGATAGCGTTCTTCGGTCATGCCGCGTTCACCAGCCATGACGATGATGGGATCACCCGGCAGCACCCGGATGAACATGAAGGAAATCAGCGTCACGCCCAGAAAGGTCGGGACGAACATGCCCAGGCGGGAGAGTAAATAGCCAAACATCAGCGACCTATGATTGTAAGATCTTTGGGAAAGCTGGTCAGCGACCGGCAGCCATCCTCGGTAACAAGCACGTCATCTTCTATGCGAACGCCGAAATTGTCCAGTTCATAAAGGCCCGGCTCATTGGTCCAGACCATACCCGCGCCGATGATCTGGTCATTCCCGCGCATGATATAGGGCGCCTCATGCACGTCACGTCCCAGCCCATGACCGGTCTTGGTGCGGATGCGGTCGGCATAGGGCGAGGCCTCGAGAACGCTGATCACCGCGTCGTCGATATCGTGTGCGGTGACTCCGGGGCGACAGGCCTCGAACCCGGCGAGGTTGGCGCGCAGAACGGTGTCGTAGACGTCCCTGCCCTCGTCCGAGACTTCTTCGACAAAGAAAGTGCGGGTGATATCGGCGGCGAAGCCGTGCTTACGAGCACCGAAATCGAACAGAAGCGCGTCGCCTGCCTGAATCCGGTAATCCGACCGCGCCTTGCCATGAGGGCGTGCCGAGTTATCCCCCGCCGCCACAATGGGTGCAAACGCCAGCGAGTCCGCGCCTTCGGCGAACAGCGCCTGGATCAACGCCTGCTCAATCTGTGTCTCAGTTTGACCGACGCGTACATCTTCGATCACACGCTCCAGCGCGCGTTCCGAGATATCAATCGCCGCCTGCATCGCCGTGATGTCGTCCTCGGTCTTGATAATGCGCAGACCGGAAATTTCTCGCTCACCGTCCACGATCTGCAGATTAGGCATTGCACGGGTCAATGCTTTGGAGACGAAGACCCGCATTACCTGCCCTTCGACAGCAAGTGAGCGCAGAGACATGTGCTCGGCCAGAGCAGCGAAGGCATCATCATAACCAGTCTGATCGCGCCAGTCGAAAACGGCGCCTTCAAAACCGACCAGTTCCCACGACCCCAGTTCTAGGTTCGGCACAACCGCAGCCGGAGAGCCTTCGGCCGGGATTACGACCACAAAGGGACGCTCGTGGCTCATGAAGGGTTTTCCCAAAGCGCGGGTGAAATTCGGACCGGGCACAAGCGCCACGGCATCCACTGACATGTCCTTTGCCAGTTTACGGTACTCGGACAAATCCGGCATTGACGCCGACCTCCCAAAAAGAAAACCGGAGCCGCCAATGGCGGCTCCGGTCAGTGAGTGGTGATTTACTCGACGCTTACGCCATAGAAAATGTGGCCGCCCAGCGGGTGGACCTTGTAGCCCTGCACCTCATTACGCATCGGCATGAAGACAACCGAATGTGCGATGGTCGCCCACGGTGCCTGCTCTTTGAAGATCACCTGCGCGTCTTCATACAGCTTGGTGCGCTCTGCCTGATCAGTGGTTTGCTTGGCCTGCAGGATCAGATCTTCGAACGGCTGGTGGCACCACTGCGCGCGGTTCGAAGCTTCGCGACCGTCACAGCCCAGCAGCACGGCCAGGAAGTTGTCAGGATCGCCGTTGTCACCAGTCCAGCCCAACAGAACTGCGCCGTCCCGGTTCAGTTCTTTCGAGCGCGACAGGTACTCGCCCCATTCATACGAGACAATCTCGACACCCACACCGATCTTGTCGAAATCCGCCTGGATCAGCTCGGCCATGCGGCGGGCGTTCGGGTTGTAGGGACGCTGTACCGGCATTGCCCAGATCTTCATCGAAAGGTCGGAAACACCTTCGGCTTCCAGCATCGCCTTTGCCGCTTCGGGATCATAGGCGTCGTCGGTGATGGCGTCATTATAGCCCCACATGGTCGGCGGGATCGGGTTCTTGGCAACCTGGCCTGAGCCCTGGAACACCACGTCGATGATCGCATTCTTGTCGATCGCCATGTTCAGCGCCTTGCGGACGTTCGGATTGTCGAACGGCTCCATCGTGGTGTTGTATGCCAGATAGCCGACGTTCAGGCCTTCCTGCTCCATCATGTTGATGTCAGCGTCATCCTTCATCGCCTGAATGTCAGCTGGGTTCGGATAAGGCATGATGTGGCATTCACCGGCCTTCAGCTTTTGATAGCGAACCGACGCATCCGGAGTGATCGCAAAGATCAGGTTTTCCACAGCTGCCGGGTCTTTCCAGTAATCGGCGTTCTGGGCATAGCGGATCACCGCATCCTTTTGATAGGCCACAAACGAGAACGGACCGGTGCCGATAGGCGCGGTGTTCAGTTTCTCAGGTGTGCCCGCTTCCATCATCGCATCCGCGTATTCGGCGGACATAATCGACGCGAAATCCATCGCCATGTTGGCTACAAACGGAGCTTCAGGCTTGGTCAGAGTGAACTTCACCGTGTAGTCGTCGATCTTCTCGATCGACTCGACCAGTTCCGGCATGCCCATGCCCTTGAAGTATTCCCAGGTACCGCCCGACACTTGGTTGTATGGGTGACCTTCGTCCTTCTGGCGCATGAACGAGAAGATCACGTCATCTGCGTTGAAGTCGCGGGTCGGGGTGAATTCGTCGTTGGAATGAAATTTCACACCCTGACGCAGTTTGAACGTGTACTCCAGACCGTCATCGCTGGCCTCGACGCTCTCAGCCAGACCAGGAATGACGTTGGTCGTTCCGGTTTCGAATTCGAGCAGACGGTTGTAGATCGGGTGCGAGGACGCATCAAAAGTTGTCCCGGCGGTAAACAGCGCCGGATCGAACCCTTCGGGCGAACCTTCAGAGCAATACACCAACGTATTTGCCTGTGCCGCGGCGGCCGACAAGGCAATCGCAGCGGTTGCGGCCATCAATTTCAGTTTCATGTGGGTCTCCCAGAAATGTTTTTAGTTAGACATTCGCGGTGCTCTTTTTTGGCCAGAGCTTTCTTTGACGACTCGTGTCATCGCGAGATCTCTGCCCAATGTATCCAAAATACAAAATCCATTGTCAACTGACTTAGGCTGACCTTCTCAAGTCACGGCAAACGGATCGGATACACCCGTAAGTTCGGCGTTTTGCAGCATATCGGCAAGGGGAAATGGTAGCGATCATTGCCCGGCCCAGAATCTATAGCCGGGTCGCACACATCCAATTTGGAATCACACCACAAATGTCGGCGTCACGCCTATGGGCGGTTTTTCGTTGATATAGGCACCGATACGGTCCAACAACGGCCTCCGGGGACAGTTGGGCCGGGTCGCCGCGCCCAGATCGCGCAGGTGGCCGGGAGCGTCAAAAGGCACAAAACATAATGGCCAGTTATCGCGCTTGAATTGCTCGGCCGCCAACGCCGAAACGATGGTGCAGTCGTCCGAATGACAGATATGACGGCAGATCGTTTCAAAACGTAATGCACTGAGGTCGAACCGTTTGCTTACCCGATGCGCACGATCAGCCTTGGGCAGCCGGTCTTCCAGATCGTAGCCAAAGCTGTGGGGCAATCGGATGAAGTCATGCACGGGCACATCTTCGGGCGCGATCGAGGGCAGCGTGCACAACGGGTGTCCCTCACGAACTGCCAGATACAGGGGTTCTGCCCAGATCGAAGTGAAGTCCAACGCAGCGCTGGTATTGATCTTTGCAACCAGCGCCAGATCCAGCCTATGATCCTCGACCATCCTAAGCATGTTCAGCGGCAGATCCTCGACCATTGTCACGCGCATAGTCGGAAACAGCGTGCTGAACAGTTCAGAGAAATATTGTGTCAGATAGGGAGCCAGCGTCGGCGTCATTCCCACATTGAACGGCACCGCCTCGGGGTCGCGGAATTGGGTCGCGGTGTCCCGGATGTTCTGGGCGTCACCGAGTATGCGCTCGGCGATTCCAATTACACGCTCACCACAGAGTGTCGGGCGCACCTCATTTGAGAGGCGCAGGAATAGTTCGGCACCCAGTTCTTGCTCCAGTTTTTTGACCTGATTGGACAATGCAGGCTGCGACACGTTGCAGGCCACCGCCGCCTGACTGAACTGGCCATGTTTGGCAATGGCGAGGACATATTCTAAATCTCTAAAATTCATCGTCGGGTGTAGCTGCGCCTTTTAGTGCTTCAGGAATACCTCTGATCTAGCTCAACACCCCCGTCGCCGCAGGAAATCGCATTCACTATCACTAACAAAATCGTCAAACCGCAAAACCGAATAGGTTTGGATAAAGGGGTGCATCAACGTAACCCATTGTTTTATCAAAATACTACTATGTCAGGCATCACGCAAACCGTGACTATTTGCTTTGGTTATACCCCCAATTCGAAGGATGAATTTTAGCGGATCGACGGTGGTGGCTACCCCTTTGCTATGTGGAACGCCCAGACCAGTGGCGCGCCGCATAACAAAAACCCATGATGGAGTCCCCCATGCTGTCCCAATTTATGGAAAGCCTACGCGCACGTCTTTTGACCACATCCACGCTGGCGCAAGAGACAAGCCGCGATGGCCAAACCCTTATCAACAACTTCTTCCAAAGCACCGTGGTCGATGACACCCCGGCTTTTGTTCTGGCCAACGATTTTTCGCGCCTGTTGAACTTTGGCGAAATCATTACCAACAACGCAGTCGCGGCTGTTCTGGCACAAGGTCAGGACGTTGACGTCTTTAATTTCCGCACGGGCCGGATCGAGGCCAATAATGGCCCCGATGCATTGGCCACCGGTGTTCAGGTCACTGGCAGCGCCGCCATCCGCAACTTTGGCGAGATCGCGGGTGAGTTTAACGGCGTGCAATTTGCAGGTGCGGGCAGTTCAGGTTCTCTGGATAACTTTAGCGGCGGCGTCATCAGCTCGGACAGCCGCGCGGTTGATATTCAGGGTGAAGGCATTGATGTCCGCAACTTCGGCGACATCATCGGCACCGGCGATCAGCGCAACGGCACGATCTACACCAACAGCACCGCCGAGAACGTTTCGATCTCGAACTTCGCGGGCGGTACGATTGATGCTGGCGCAGGCAACCAGGGAGCCGGTATCTCGCTTCAGATCGGTAACGAGATTGGCGACCGTGTCGAAACCGATCTGTTCAACGGCTTTGGCGGCACCATTCAGGGACGCGGTCAGGCGGCCTCGAACACGTCGCTGGCGGGTGACGGTATCCGCATTGATGATGGCGCCGAAGGTACCATCCTTGAGACCGAAATCATCAACAGCGGCCTGATCTCGACCGAGAGCAATCAGGGCACTGCCGCCGGCATCCGCATCGCAGATGGCGCAAACACTGAAGGCGAGATTCTCAACACCTCGACTGGTGTGATCGAAGGCCCGCGCAATGGTCTGTATATCGGCAACGGCGAACATGATCTGGACGTGCTGAACTTTGGCACCATCCAGTCGGACAGCCGTGCGGTGAATATTGATGGCTCCGGCGTTGACCTTATCAACGGCGGTGACATTCTGGGCACCGGCAATCAACGCAACGGGACAGTCTATACCGACGACACCGCATCCGATTTCTCGATCAGCAACCTGGCAACCGGCACCATCGACGCAGGCGAGCACAATAACGGCGCGGGTATTTCGCTGTCGCTGGCCGAGAACGGCAACCGCGATGTCCAGATCGAAAATGCCGGTACCATCGCAGGTCGCGGCAACGCGGGTGCGGCTCTGGGAACCGCAGGTGACGGTATCCGTCTGGAAGGCGCGCGCCTCGAAGGCGGCGGTTTTGTTTCCGCCCTTTTCACAGGCACCATCACCAACAGCGGTACAATCTCCTCGGAAGGCGCAAACGGTACTGTCGGTGCGTTCCGTGCGGTGAACAATGTCAACTTCCTGGGCCAGCTGGTCAACGAAGAAACCGGCGTGTTCGAAGGTGGTCAGAACGGGGTGTACTTCGGCACCGGCGATCACTCGGGCGGTTCGTTTGTGAACCGTGGGATTGTCACTTCGGACAGTCGCGCACTGAATATCGACGGCGTTGGTTTGGAAGTCGTTAACGAAGGTGAAATTTCGGGTACTGGCGACCAGCGCAACGGCACCGTCTATGCCGATGGCACCGCCGACAACTACACCTTCACAAACACCGGTCTGGTGGATGCAGGCGAAGGCAACAACGGCTCGGCCGTTTCTCTGCAAACCGGTGACATCTCGGGGGATGTAGTTTCAGCGGCAATCCTGAACGAAGGCACGCTGCAAGGTCGCGGTGACGCCGTCGAAGGCAATCAAGTCGGTGACGGCCTGCGTCTGTTCACCAGCCAGGATGATGCCTCTTTCGCCGGAGTTGTTGTCAACGAAGGCCTTATTGCAGGATCCGATGACTCGGACGCGGCAGCGGGCATTCGTGTCGACGGTGGTTTGAACCTTGTCGGCGCAATCCTGAACGAAGGTGAAATCCGCGGCACGGTCAATGCGATTGACGCCTCGGATGCAGCTGGCGTCACCATCGTCAACGACGACGAAGGCGTGATCAACGGTAACGTGTTGCTGAGCGACGGCGATGACATCTTTGTCGATCTGGGTACTACAAACGGCGATATCGTCGGCGGCGCAGGGGACGACGTTCTAATCGCAGGCGATGGCGACAATGTTCTGACCGGTGGTCTGGGCAATGACTTCATTGAAGGTGGCGAAGGCTTCGACACTGCCGATTTCTCGGATCTGGATGTCGCGGTCGAAGTCTCGCTGGATGCCAATGGCAACGGGACCGCTACACGCGACACGGGCTTCAACGTCTCAATCGTTGACGCAGTTGTTGTGGATCCAGATCAGTTCGGTTCTGATATCCCGGACCCCCGATGGTTTGTTGAAGAGGCGGTTCAGGGCAACCTGTACTACAACATCCACACTTCGGACTTCCCGGCCGGTGAAATCCGCGGACAACTGCTCGTCGATAGCGACGTAACCCAGAACGGCATCCGCACCATTACCCTCAGCGGAAGTCTGGACGCGGCGCAGGAGCCGGGACCAATCTCAGACAGCGAAGCAACCGGTGAGGCGACAGTCGTTATCACTCGGAACCTGAGCACGCGTGAGGTCACATATTCCAGCGAGCTGAGCGTTGTGGGCCTGAACGAGGCTGACCTTCTCACCCCGATCCCGGGTGTTGTATCGGCCATCCACCTGCACAATGCACCTGCGGGCATCAACGGCCCGGTCGTGTTGGACACGCTGGTAGATGCAGGTGCCACGCTGGACGTAGATGCCGTTGGCGGCACCGGTGTCATCGGTCAAGACGTGATCGAGAACCAGATCGAAACCGACATTCTGCAGTCGATCGAACGGGTCGTCGGTTCTGACGGCGCGGACACCATCGACCTGTCGGGTTTTGACGGCGTCACCATTGATCTGGATCTGAGCACCCCTGCCCCGAACCCGGCAGGCAATGGCGACGAAGGTTCGCAGGACGGAGCCATCATCGTGGACGGCCAGATCGCAATCGAAGTCGATGATTTCGAGAACGTGGTTGGCTCCAACGGCGATGACCTGATCTTGGGCAACAATGAGTTCAACATCCTCGACGGCGGCGCCGGGAACGATGCCATCCACTCGTTCGGTGGGGCCGACATCATCATTGGCGGCGAAGGTACGGACACTGCGTTGTTCACCGCTGGACCGGGGGTTGTTCTGGATCTCGACGAAGAGGGCAATGGTGTTGCACAGGTCAACGCGCCGGACGGTGCGGTGTTGGATCAGGTGTTCGGGTTCGAGAACATCAACGGCTCGAACAACGCGGGCAGCCCGAATGGCGGCAACGATGTGATTTCGGGCAACTCAGGTGCCAATGTCCTGAACGGTCAGGCTGGTGACGACGTGCTGAACGGAGAGGGTGGCAATGACATCCTGATCGGCGGCGCGGGGAATGACACCTTCACCTTCGGCGCGAATTTCGGCGACGACGTAATCGAAGACTTTGAGGTTGGGCTGGACCAGCTTCAATTCGGTGACTTCGGCCCCGACTTCGGTGGGGCGGTGAATGTCGCGCAGGACGGTGATGACGCCTTGATTTCGTTTGGCGACGAAGGCTCGGTCCGTCTGCTCGGTGTCAACAGCGCCGACCTGAGCGAAGACGATTTCTTCGCATAATCGATCCATAGCGGGGCGGCCTTGGGGCCGCCCCGTTTGACAACCCGGAAAGGGCTTTTCGATGTTCCAGAAATCCAATCCCGTCAAATCCGCCTGGGGATCGCTGCACAAAGGCTTTGTTGCGGTTGCGGTTTTCAGCCTGTTTCTGAATCTGTTGATGCTGGCCGGGCCACTGTACATGCTGCAGGTCTATGACCGGGTGCTGACCAGCCAGAATATCGATACTCTGATTGCGTTGACCCTGCTGCTGGGCGGCGTTTTCATCGTTGTCGCCTGCCTTGACCTGATGAGGATGCGCATTCTGGGCCGACTTGCGGCCCGTTTTGAAATGAGCGTCGGCGCACCAGTCCTTGGCGCAGCCATGCGTCGTCGGGTACAAGGCGAAGGCAAGGCCGAGGAAAACCTGGTTGAGGACGTGAACGGTTTCCGCGAGTTCATCTCGGGCACCACCCTAACCGCCTTTTTCGACGCGCCGTGGATTCCGATTTATCTGATGGTGCTTTATGTTCTTCACCCCTATCTGGGGCTGCTGGGGTTGGTCGGGGCGCTGACACTGACCTTCATGGCGCTAGTCAACAACGCCCGGGCCCGCGCCCCGATGCAACAGGCCGCCGAGGCTCGTGGTCGGTCTGATGCGCTGTTCAAGACCAGCGACAGGAATGCCGAGCTTGCCCACGCGCTGGGTATGAAATCTGATCTGGTACGCCGCTGGACTGCTCTGCAAGCTGACGCACATCAATACAAGATCCGCGCCGCTGATCGGATCGCCAGTTTTTCGGTCATGTCCAAAACCATTCGGATGGGCCTTCAATCGGCGGTTCTGGGACTGGGCGCGGCTCTGGCTGTAGTCGGAGAATCCACCGCTGGTGTGATGATCGCCGCCACTATTGTTCTGGCCCGCGCACTTGCGCCGATTGACCAATTAATTGGCCAGTGGCGCAGCTTTCTGGCCGCGCGTGGCTCGTACAACAAGATCAAACAACTGACCGAGGACTTCGCTGAGGCCCCCATGAACCTGAACCTGCCACGCGCATATAAGGCCTTGGATGTTCGCATCTCGCAGGCCGGGCCGCCCCGTGCCCTGAGCGCCACCGTCCGCGCGATTGATTTCAGTCTGGTGGCCGGGGACGTTCTGGCCATCATCGGCCAAAGCGGGTCGGGAAAGACCACTCTTGGTAAGATGTTGGCTGGAATCTGGCACCCACAACGGGGCGAAGTGTTGCTGGACGGCAGCCCGATGTCGAAATGGAACCCCGAGGATCTGGGCAAGCAGATCGGCTATTTGCCGCAGGATGTCGAACTGTTCGACGGCACGATCCGCGAAAACATCGGGCGGTTCTCAACCGTCATCGACGATGCCGAGGTGCTGCGTGCCGCGCGTGAGGCTGGGGTGCACGAACTGATCAGCAGTCTGCCTGAAGGGTACGAAACGCACATTGGTCGCGGGTTTTTCCTGTCCGGCGGGCAGCGTCAGCGTCTGGCTCTTGCCCGCGCACTTTATGGCGATCCTTTCGTGTTGGTTCTGGACGAGCCAAACTCGGATTTGGATGCCGAGGGTGAGCAGGCTCTGCGCGATGCTTTGCTGGCAGTGCAGGAACGCGGTGGGATCTCCATCGTGATGACCCATCGCCCGGCCACACTTCAGGCCGCCAACAAGGTCATGGTGCTGCGCAACGGCAGCCAGACCCAGTTTGGCGACAAACAGGATGTGCTGAAGGTCAATCACCGCAACGTGCTGGACAAGCCAACCGAACCGGCCCCGCGCCGGGAAAACGAAACTCAGATTGCAGGAGCAGCCCAATGACGGATCTGGTCAGATACTCTTCTACCGGCAACGCGGTAGGGTTTCACGAAAGTCAGTTGAAAGAGATTTCGGATACGTCACCCGGAATCGCACGCTATGTCCTATTCGGTCTTTTCACTTTGGCGGTTTTCGTAGGTGGCAGCGCGTACTGGGCCTTTGCCTCGAAACTGGACGGCGCCGTGGTTGCACCCGCCTCCTTCGTGGTCGAAGGTCAGCGTAAGACGGTTGAGCATCTGGATGGCGGCATCATCCACTCGATCCTTGTGACCGATGGCCAGTTTGTTGAGGCCGGTCAGCCACTGGTGCAACTTGACAGCACCGAAATCGACGTCGACCTCAGCGTTCAGGGCAGTCAACTCGGAGAACTGTCGGTGCGCCGGGCACGCTTGCTGGCACAGATGAGCGGGCAAGAGCAGTTTGATGAAACGACAGCTCTGGCCGGGTTCCGCGAGGGGATGAACCGCCTGCACTGGGTGTCACCATATCTAACGCAGAAACAGTTGTTTGCTGCCGAGGCGCGAGCCCGCCGCACCGAAGCACAAATCAACGCGCAACGGATCACCGGGTTGCGTAACCAGATCGGCGGGTTGAACGAGCAGCGGCAGGCGATCCAAAATCAGATCGAGATCACGCAAATCGAGCTGTCCAATCTGGAAACGCTGCTCGACAAAGGGTTGGTTGCCGTCACGCGGGTCAGCGCGCGGCAGATCGAGTTAGAGCGACTGAGCGGTGTCGACGCCTCACTGCGAACCCAGATCGCGCAGGCTGAAGATCAGGTGCATGAGTTGGAGCTGTCCCTTCTCAGCCAACAAAAACTGCGGGACGAGGTGATCGCCGGCGAACTGGCTGTGGTTGAGGCCCACCTTGACTTGGTGCGTCCGCAATTCGTGGGCACTCTGGCGCGGTTGAAGCGGACCCAGGTACTGGCCCCAACCAGCGGACGCGTCGTGAATCTTGGCGTTTCGACCAATGGAGGCGTGATCCGACCCGGTGAGCCGATCATGGATATCGTTCCGTTGGATCAGGCACTGATCGTCGAGGCACGGATTCAGACCGGAGATATCGACAAACTGCGGATCGGTCAGACCACCCGCATTCGTCTGTCGGCCTTTGCGCAGGCGGATGTGCCCGAGGCCAGCGGTCAGATTTTCGACATCTCGGCCGATGCGCTGGAAGATGAGCGCAAGGGCGAAGTCTACTACAAGGCGCGGGTCAAACTGGACGCTGAACAACCGCACGACGTGGCCGCACTGGAGCTGGTGCCCGGTATGCCCGCCGATCTGTTCGTCAATACGGGCGAGCGTGCGGTCATCAGTTACCTATCGCAACCGATCAGCGATCGGCTGGCGAAGACCTTCATCGAGTGAGATCAGCACCTGTGCCTAATAATTAGGCGCAGGCTTTCCGTTTGATCGAAATTTCGTCACTACGGATTTACAACCCGCATCGGCAGACCTTTACTTTCGGTGCAATGAACGACGCCGCCACACCCACCCTGCCCTTATTGGTGTTTTCCGATCTGGATGGGACGTTATTGGACCACCGCGACTATAGCTGGGATAAAGCCAGACCCGGGATCGACCGATTGGCCGAGTTGGGTGCTGGTCTGGTTCTGGCCAGCAGTAAGACGGCGGCAGAAATTCGGCCCTTGCAGCAACAAATGAGCCTGACGGACATGCCCGCCATCGTCGAGAACGGTGCTGGAGTTTTATGGCCCGGAGCACCTGACAAAATTGGAGACAGCTATCAGCGCCTGCGCGGTGCTTTGGCGTTGCTACCCAAAGGTTTTGTCGGCTTTGGAGATATGACCGATCTGGAAGTAGCGCAGAAAACAGGCCTTAGCCCGGCCCAAGCGGTGCTTTCGCGGCAGCGTAAGTTCAGTGAACCAGGACTGTGGACCGGCTCCGACCTGGAATTGCAGGCATTTCTTGAAAAGGCTGCCCAGATCGGTGTTTCAGCCCGGCAGGGCGGCCGGTTTCTGACACTGTCTTTCGGGAAAACCAAAGCTGACGCAATGGCCGAGGTCATTGAGCGATTAAAGCCCACACGCACGATTGCTCTAGGCGACGCGCCCAATGACAGCGAGATGATCCGGGCCGCCGATCAGGGTGTCATCGTCGCCAATCCGCACGGCCCCTCCATCCCCACTTTCCCGCGTGAAATCGAGGCGCGGATTCTCAGAACAACGCAGGCCGGACCGCGCGGTTGGTCAGAAGCCATCTTGGCCCTGACAGCGGACCTCTGACAATTAAAGGTGTAAGACATGGCAGATTTTCATCAGAACGGAAACATCACCACCCTGCACAACCTGCGCTGCAGACCCGCCGGACAAATGGCGCATGAGATTTCGGTCTTTGCTGAGACGCAAAAAATCACTCTTATCCTGCCATGCCTCTATTCCGAACTGGAAGGCCCTGCGCTGACGGGCATCCTGAAAGAATTGGCGCAGGTGCCGTATCTGCACCGTATTATCATTGGTCTGGATCAGGCGGATGAGCAGCAATATCGCAATGCACGATCGTTCTTTGCCAATCTGCCGCAAAACCATGCCGTGATTTGGAATGACAGCCCGCGCCTGACCGATCTGCAATCACATTTGCAAGGGCTGGGGCTGGCGCCGCAGGAACCTGGCAAGGGCAAGAATGTCTGGTCCTGTATAGGATATCTCCTAGCTTGCGCAGACAGTTCGGTCATGGCTATCCACGATTGCGATATCGTGACTTACGACCGGCAAATGCTGGACCGGCTGGTCTATCCGGTCGTCAACCCGACCTTTCCATTCCAAATGGCCAAAGGCTTCTATCCTCGCATTGGCGAGGGCAAACTAAACGGTCGCGTCACCCGCCTGCTGGTCAGTCCGCTGCTGATTGCGTTGAAGAAGGTGATCGGAGATCGCGATTACCTCGATTACCTGCGCAGCTTCCGCTACCCATTGTCAGGAGAGTTCGCGATCCGCACCCCAACCCTGCCCGACCTGCGCATCCCCTCGGATTGGGGGCTGGAGATAGGCGTTCTGTCCGAGGCGTGGCGTAACTTGGCGCCAAAATCCGTTTGCCAAGTAGAAATCGCTGACAATTACGATCACAAACATCAGGATTTGTCGCCCGAAGACGCCAATCGCGGCCTTTCCCGCATGTCCACGGACATCTGCAAGGCGATCTTTCGCAAGCTGGCCGCCGATGGCACGGTGTTCACGCCCAACACGTTCCGCACCCTCAAGGCCACCTATTATAGGTCAGCTCTGGACCTGCTGGAGGGCTACTATACGGATGCCAAGATGAATGGGCTGGAACTGGATCGGCACAAGGAGGAGAAATCCATCGAGCTGTTCGCCGAAAACATCATCCGCGCCGGTCAGGTTTTTCTCGACAATCCGCATGAAACGCCGTTCATCCCGACGTGGAACCGTGTTCACTCGGCGGATCCTGAATTCCTGTTGCGCTTGAAGGCGGCGGTGTCCGAAGATCTAACGGAGTTCACACCCGGTTCGTGATCCAGCGGCACTGATACGGCGCCAGCACGATATCGGGGCCGTTGGTGGCCAAAATTTCTCCGGTCAGGGCATCGGTCCAGACCTCTTCGGCAATCATATTGATTTCGGCAGGGCTGACATGTACCTGCTCAGCCGAGACGTTGTGCAGTGCAAAGATCGACTGGCTGCGGTCCAAACTCTGCCGCCAGATGCCGAATACACGGTCTTCCAACCGGAGTGTGAACTGCGTGGCATTCGGGTGGAATGCGGATTGTTGCGCCCGCAGGCGCAGGCGGCGTGACAGTTCCGACAACACCAGCGCCTGATTGGATCCCGGATCGGCCAGTCGCGCCAGAAGATCGGGGTAGTGCCAGCGGTGCCGGTTGATCGCCCGGTTCATGCCGCGCCGTTCCACAGCCTCGTGATCATTTGGTGTGGCCAGCAGGGAGTGGATATAGAAGGCCGGTATCCCCTCCAACGACATGACGATCGTCTGAGAACAAATGAACCGTGCCAAATGGTACTGGTCTTCACCGGAAAACGTGGCGCGCATCGCCTCAAAGTACCCGCAGTTCAGCTCATAGGGCTCCTCGCGACCATCCGGCAGTGCCCGCATCGAGACCAGTCCGCCGATCCGGCGCACGGTGTCTATCATGCGCTCTTTCTCCTCAGGGGGCAGAACGCCTTCGGCAGGTCGCATCCCTATGCCGTCATGACTTGCGGTAAAGTTCAGATAGGCGCAGCCCAACTGTGCCGGTGGCATAGCGGCTTGCCATTCACGTAAATACCGCGCCGTACCAGACTGCATCGCATGCAGGATCAGCGGTGGCAGTGGGAAATTGTAGACCGCGTGCGCCTCGTTCCGGTTGCCGAAATAGCTGAGGTTCTCGGTGCGCGGCACGTTGGTTTCGGTCAACAACACCAGCGTTTCCGTGGCGTAGTCGCACAGCAATCGCAGCAGTTGCACGATGGCATGAGTTTGCGGCAGGTGAATGCAATTGGTGCCAATCTCTTTCCAGACAAAAGCCACCGCATCCAGCCGCAGGATGCGTACCCCTTTGTCGATATGCAGGCGGATAATTCGCAGCATCTCAATCAACACATCGGGGTTTGAGAAGTCCAAATCCACCTGATCGTGGCTGAAAGTGCACCAGACGTATTTCTCCCCCTTATTGGTTTCGACCTGTCGCAGTAAAGGCGTGGTGCGCGGACGCACGACGTCAGACAAATCATCATCGGGCGAGGCTTCGAAAAAGAATCGGTCGTGCGGAGATTTCCCCTGCAGATAGTTGGTGAACCACGCACCCTGGCTTGAAACATGGTTCAGCACCAGATCGGACATCAGGTGAAAATCACCAGCGATCCGTGTGATATCAGGCCAATCTCCCAATTGACGGCTGACGGCATAGTAGTCCGAAACCGCGAAACCATCGTCGGAGGTGAACGGGAAGAACGGCAGGATGTGTACACCATTCACAACACCGTTCAGATGTCGGATCAGGAAATCATGCAACAGGTCTAGCGGTTTGTGGGCCTGGTCCTCGATCGAGTTGCCGTAGGTGATCAGAACGCTGTCTTTTTCCGACCAAAGCTTGTTGCCCGGCTTGCGCCCTTGTTTGCGCCGATGCGTGTCGGGAGGCCAAAAGGCGTCGGTGATCTGAGCAGCCAGCTCGGCGTGGTCACAGTCGGGATAAATCTGAACGATCAGTTCGCTCAGGCGCCGGGAAAAGCTGGTGTTCACACTGGTCAATAGCCACAGGCCCCTAGCTGTATCGCCTGATGGTTTTCCAAATCGGTCAACCTGTCAAACGACAACTTGCCGGTCGACCGTGCTGCGGGCAGATGCTTGTGCAATTGCCCAAATCATAGTCACGCTTGCCCGGTCAAACCCCGTATCGGGCCATGAACATATCGACTGCCTGCAACGCGATCTCGTCAATTTCAGATTGGCTGAAGCTGGTCTGAATTCCCAACAAACCCCGAGGCCAGTTGCGTACCTTGCATAGCTCGGTGAATTGTTCGGCAGCAATCTGCAAGTCTTCTATCGCCAGTTCACCCTTGTCCACGGCCTTTTGCAGGTATTCAACCATTTGGCGCGTTCCGTTTTGCGGTCCCGCTTCATAAAAAGCTTGGCCCAATTCTGGGAACCTGTCGCGTTCGGCCACACAAATCCGAAATACCTGCTGCGCAAACTCTGAAACGAAGAACCGACAAAGCTGCGTGGCTGCAATCGTCAGAACCTCTCGCGCGGGCTTCGTATCGTCGACCATGGAAACGATGTCCTGCGCCATGCGGGAGCATTCAGTATGTGCGACTTCCATGAACAAAAGCCGCTTGTCGGGGAAGTAGCTGTACAATGTCGCCTTGGAAACACCTGCCGCCCGTGCGATGTCATCAACGCTTGCGCCCTCGAACCCGTCCGCCATGAACACCTCTCGGGCACCTTGCAAAACCTGATCGAATTTGCGGCCTGTGCGGTGGATGGCGGCAGTCTGGGTCATGGGCTCTCCGTGGTTGGCTGATCCTGTCAAACTATAAACCGATCAGTTCAGATACAACGATTCGCATAATTCCGTTGCGTTTTACAATGTAAATTACGTTCATTTTCCCGACAGAGCCTCAGGCGGCCCTTCTGGCACGGGATTGACTTGCCGCTCGGTCAAACGATGCTAACACTCTGGCCATGGTCGATATCTTTCTGCGCACACTGCCCTTCTTCGCGATCATCGGCCTGGGATACTGGGCCGGGCGCAGCCGTTTTTTTACCGAAGACGCCACAGCCTATCTGACCAAATTCGTGTTCTATTTTGCGCTGTCAGCGATGCTGTTTCGGTTTGCGGCCACCCTACCCTTCGCCGAGATTTTCAATGGTCGGCTGGTTCTGGGTTATCTGCTGGGTACCATCGCCGTATACCTGGTAGCGACCTTGGTGGCCTGGATACGCAAGCTCGACATCCCCACCGCTGCGGTCGAGGCCCAATGTGCCGCCATCGGCAATGTCGGCTTTCTGGGCCTGCCGATGCTGGCATTGCTTTTTTCTGAGGCCGCGATCGGTCCTGTAATGCTGGTTCTAACGGTCGATCTGGTGGTGTTTTCCTCGCTGATCGTAATCTTGATTAATGGCGGACGCGATGGGCGGTTGACCCCGGCGACCCTGCGTCTGATCGGGTTGGGTTTGGTTAAGAACCCGATGATCGTGTCGATCTCGGCTGGGATGTTATGGTCGGCACTGCAGGTACCGGTTCCAACAGTCCTTAACGATTTTCTGACCATTCTGGGCGGCGCGGCCACACCGGGGGCGTTGTTTGCGATTGGAGCGTCACTGGCTTCGAAATCCGCCGAACGGGTCCAGATTGCCGCGTGGCTGAGTTTCTGCAAGCTGGTCATCCACCCGGTCTGCGTAGCCATTGTCCTGATCTGGCTAATCCCTGTTGAGGCTTTCCCGGCCTCGGTCGCCATTGCTGCTGCGGCTCTGCCGGTGGCGGGCAATGTCTATATGTTGGCTGCACATTACGGAGTGGCCCCGCATCGCGCCTCGGCGGCGATACTGTTGTCGACAGCGGCCAGCATCCTAACCATACCGGTCGTTATCGCGTGGGTTGCGACACTCTGACAGCTACGTCCAAAAATTACATGCGCTGAAGTCGCGTGGCCTTTACGCCGCCCCCTTGGATCGTTAGCCATGACGCGACCCAAAGTGAAGGACTCTGCCAGATGGAAACCCTCTCGGAAAACGCCTGTTTCGGTGGCGTGCAGGGCGTGTATCGCCATGCTTCCTCAGCCTGCCAATGCGACATGACCTTTGGCCTGTTCCTGCCCGCCGAGGCGAAGGACGGCCCGGTTCCGATCCTGTGGTATTTGTCCGGCCTGACCTGTACCCACGAAAACGCCATGACTAAGGCCGGTGCGCAGGCTTGGGCGGCAGAGCAAGGGATTGCAGTTGTTTTCCCCGACACTTCACCCCGTGGTGAAGGCGTGGCCGATCACGAAGACTACGATCTAGGACAGGGTGCCGGTTTCTATGTAAATGCAACTCAGTCCCCTTGGGCGCCACATTTCAACATGTGGGACTACGTGGCCGAAGAACTGCCCGCTTTTCTGGCCGAAAACTTCGCCATTGACATGGACCGTCAGGCGATCACCGGCCATTCGATGGGCGGTCACGGCGCGCTAACGCTGGCAATGAACCTGCCGGGCCGTTATCGCTCGGTCTCGGCCTTTGCGCCGATCTCGAACCCAACGAGTGCAGATTGGGGGCGCAAACAGCTGAGCGCCTATCTGGGCGATGACGAGGCCGCCTGGACCAAACATGACGCCTCGCTGATGATGAAAGAGGTCGGTTTCGACGGCCCGATCCTGATCGACACCGGGACCAATGATCAGTTCATCGATCTGCTGCGCCCCGAAGCTTTGGCCCAGGCAATTGCAGAACGTCGTCAACAGGCAACATATCGTCTGCAACCCGGCTATGACCATTCGTATTTCTTTGTTTCGACCTTTATGGAAGACCACATCACCTTCCACGCCGAAGCGCTGTACGGAGACTGAGGCATGAGCAAATACGATTACGACCTGATCATTATCGGGTCGGGCCCGTCCGGGCGTTCGGCTGCGATCCAGGCGGGCAAGCTGAAACGGCGTGTGCTGGTGATCGATCGGAAAGACAGGTTCGGAGGCGTCTCTGTTCACACCGGTACCATCCCGTCGAAGACTTTGCGCGAAACGGTACTGAACTTGTCCGGCTGGCGCGAACGCAGTTTTTATGGCCGCTCTTACCGGGTCAAAGACCAGATCCGAGCTGAAGACCTCAAGGCGCGCCTGCACATGACGCTCGATCATGAGGTCGACGTTCTGGAACATCAGTTCAACCGCAACCACGTGGAAACGCTCAACGGTCTGGCTAAATTCGTCGGCCCACATGAGGTAGAAGTTGCCACTGATGCAGGAGAAACCACGCGCCTGACTGCGGCCAAGTTCCTGATTGCCACTGGAACCAAAACCTACCGCCCTGATTATGTGCCCTTCAACGGCAAGACAGTGGTCGATGGTGATGACTTTCTGGAGATGGCAGAAATCCCGCGCTCTCTGGTTGTGATCGGTGCCGGCGTAATCGGCGTTGAATATGCCACTATGTTCTCGGCCCTTGATGTGCGGGTGACGCTGATCGAACCTCGCGAAACCTTCCTCGACTTCATCGACAAACGGTTGATCCACGATTTCACACATCAAATCCGTGAAAATGGTGTCGACCTGCGGCTCGGGTCTGCGGTCGAGAAGATCGAGGACGCAGGCGAACATGTTGAGGTTACGCTCGACAATGGTCGCCATGTCCGCGCCGAGATGCTGCTATTCGCGGCCGGACGTATGGGCGCCACCTCAGCGCTGAACCTGGACGCGGTCGGACTGGAAACGGATCATCGCAATCGTATCAAGGTAGATCGCAAGACCTACCAAACCTCGGTGCCGCATATCTATGCGACGGGCGATGTGATTGGACATCCTTCACTGGCTTCAACGTCACTGCAGCAGGGCCGCGTGGCAGCCTGCCATGCTTTGGAAACACCAACCCTGCCGGAGAGCCCATGGTATCCCTATGGCATCTACTCGGTGCCCGAGATTTCCACATGCGGCATGTCCGAGGAAGAATTGCAGGAACGCGGCATCCCCTATGAGGTTGGAGTGGCGCGGTTCCGCGAAACCTCGCGCGGGCACATCATGGGGTTGGAGCATGGCATGCTGAAAATGCTGTTCTCACTGAAAACCCGCCGGGTGCTGGGCGTACAGATCGTCGGTGAAGGCGCGACAGAACTGATCCACATCGCTCAGGCGGTTTTGAACCTTAAAGGTACTGTGGATTACTTCGTGCAGAACACCTTCAACTACCCGACACTGGCCGAGGCCTACAAAATCGCGGGTCTGGATGCTTTCAACCGCATGCCGATCCCCGAGGAGTTCAAGGTGCGTAAGAAGCCCGCTGAACCTGCGAAGAAAGAGGCTAAGAAAGCGTGACCACGCTCTATGTCGATGGTGATGCCTGCCCGGTGAAAGCCGAAGCCGAACGAGTGGCCACACGGCACAAGGTGCCTATGGCGCTGGTGTCGAATGGAGGGTTGCGGCCTTCGGCAAACCCCCTGGTGCAGGTCGTCATCGTGGCGGAAGGCGCGGATGAGGCGGACAAGTGGATCGCCGAGCGTTGTGGATCTGGGGATGTAGTCATCACTTCGGACATTCCACTGGCAGCGAAATGTGTTGAGGCTGGGGCGCGGGTTTTGCGCCCCAATGGTGAAGCGTTCACAGCCGCCAACATCGGCCAGCAACTGGCGATGCGCGATCTGATGGCCGACTTGCGCGCGGCCAACCCTTTGGGCGCTGGCGGCGGTGGCAAGCCATTTGGGAAAGCGGACCGGTCCCGATTTCTGGATGCGCTGGAACGCGAATTGCGCGCTGCCTTGCGCGGGTAACGCTACCGCCGGTCGGAGACGCTTCAAATATGCGCCTTCTCCCGTTGGGCCGGGCAGCGCTTTGCGCTGGGGTTCTGCCTTGTAAATCTGAGCCGGGATTGGTTCAGTCGGGCGCAACCAAGATTGATTTCACAGGGATTCCTTATGCCGATTGAAGCCGTGATTTTCGATATCGGAAATGTTCTGATCGAATGGCAACCAGAGCGCTACTACGACACGGTCATCGGGGAAGATCGCCGTCGCGCCATGTTCGCCGAGGTCGATCTGCACGGCATGAACGATCTGGTGGATCAGGGGCATCACTTTACTGACACCATCTACAACTGGGCGGAAAAACACCCCGAGTGGCGCGATGAGATCCGGATGTGGCACGACAACTGGATCGAACTGGCCGCGCCGGAAATTCCTCATTCCGTGCGTCTGCAACGTGCTTTAAGAGCCAAAGGCGTCCCAGTCTTTGCTCTGACCAATTTCGGGGAGCAGAATTTTGACTATGCCACGACAGTCTATCCGTTCCTGAACGAGTTCGACCGACACTACGTGTCGGGTCGGATGAAGACTGTGAAACCGCATGCGCCGATCTACGAGATGGTTGAGTCAGATTGTGGCCTGCCTCCCGGCAGTTTGCTGTTCGCAGATGACCGCATCGACAATATCGAAACGGCGCGCGCTCGAGGGTGGCAAACCCATCACTTCAACGGACCACAAGGTTGGGCAGACCGTCTGGTGGCCGAGGGTTTGCTGACCCCAGAAGAGGCAGCCTAGCTCATGCCGCAACTGCGATGGGTCGGTTTTCCCGAATGGGCAGGTGGACAATGGCGCTGAACGCACCGACGGCCACGCCGATCCACCAGACCATCGTGTAGTCGCCATATACGTCATACATCCGCCCCCCCAGCCACACGCCAAGGAAGCCTCCGATCTGGTGGCTAAGGAAGATGAAGCCGTAGAGCGTGCCCATGTAGCGCAGCCCGTAGAGATGCGCGACAAGGCCCGAGGTCAACGGCACCGTGGCAAGCCAGAGCGAACCCATGACGATCGAGAACACGATGACCGACATGGGCGTGATCGGCATGATGATAAAAATCGCTGCTGCGAGCGTTCGACCTGTATAGATAGCAGCAAGAAGGTACTTCTTGGGGAAGTGATTGCCTGCCCAACCAGCCAACAACGTGCCGCCGATATTCGCCAAACCGACCAGTGAAATCGCTACGGCGCCTAAAGCCGATGTGGTGGTGATACCCAGCGAATGCAGGACACCCCCGGGCTGAATTGGGCCACACATTTCGGTCACAAAGGCGGGGAAATGGGCAGTGATGAAAGCCAGCTGATAGCCACAGCTGAAAAAGCCCAGAAAGATCATTGCATATGAGGGGTCACGGAAGGCACGGCCAATGATCTGGCTCATACTCTCTTCCAACTCGGCCTTGCTGACCTGTTGAGGTGCGCGCATGAACGGCAGCGTCAGAACAAGGGCGAGGATCGCGACGGCGAAGACGATGAAGACCTGCTGCCATGGCAGGAAAGTCAGCAGCCATTCGGCAGTCGGAGCGCCGATCACCTGACCGAAACTGCCCGCTGCCGTGACAATGGCCAGAGACATCGACCTGTTCTTGTCGGATGAGGCACGTCCAACCACAGCCAACACAACGCCGAAGCCAGTGCCAGCAATACCGAACCCCACCAGCCACGCATACATCTGATGCCCGAACGGTGTGACAGACCATGCCGACAACACCATGCCAGCCGCATAGGTCAGCGCGCCCAGAATGATCGCTTTGCGGTCACCTATCTTTTCGGCAATCGCGGCAAAGATAGGTTGCCCAATCCCCCAAGCCAGGTTCTGGATTGCAATTGCCAGCGAAAAATCAGTGCGCAGCCAGCCGAACTCACTGGCAATAGGAATCTGGAAAACCCCAAACGAGGCGCGCACGGCGAAGCTGACCGTGATGATGACACATCCAACGATCAGGATCGGATTTAAGAGACGGGCTGATTGGGGCATAGCGACCTCAGGGATGGGGAACCCGGACGTTATCCGGTTTTGACTGTTGGTCAATTCAGGAGTTTTGCGGTGATAGATAAGGAAAATTGATGTGTCGCGGAAAAAGGCTGCTTTTCAACGGATAACCCGGACGTTATGCCTCGGATCATGACGGGTTTGATTTCGCTTTACGACACGCAGGTGGCCGATGGCACCCTAACCAGGGATGACGCACAAGAGGCTGTTCTGCCTCATTTTGAGCGCATCCGCGAAGCCCTTGCAACTCCGGTGAAGCGTGGGATTTTCCGTAAGGCTCCTCCTCCACCCAAAGGGTTGTATTTGTGGGGCGGCGTGGGGCGCGGCAAATCTATGTTGATGGATATGTTCGTCGATTCCTTGACGGATATCCCAGCGCGACGGGTGCATTTCCACGCCTTCATGCAGGAAATCCATGCGGGTATGCACAAGGCCCGTCAGGACGGAATCGAAGATGCCTTGGCCCCTGTGGCGCAGGATGTTGTGAAGTCGGTCAAGCTGTTGGCGTTTGACGAAATGCAGATCACCGATATCACCGATGCAATGATCGTCGGTCGCCTGTTTGATCTTCTGCACGAAGGTGGGGTGGTGGTTGTCACCACATCCAACAGGCATCCCGATGATTTGTATAAAGACGGACTGAACCGGCAACTTTTCCTCCCGTTCATCGCTCATATCAAGGAACAGCTTCAAGTCTGGGAACTGGTTTCACCTACCGATTACCGTCAGAACCGCCTTGAAGGCGCGCCTGTTTATTTCACCCCGATAGGTCCCGAAGCGCGCCAGAGCATTCGGAGTGTTTGGCGTGATCTTTCAGGGGGCAACGCTGAACCTTTGGTGTTACAGATCAAAGGCCGTGCGGTCGAACTGCCTGCGTTTCGGAATGGTGTCGCGCGGGCCTCGTTCTATGATCTGTGCGGTCGGATGCTGGGGCCTGCGGATTATCTTGCAATTGCCGAAGAGCTAAAGGTTTTGGTGCTGGAAGACATCCCGCGCCTTTCACGCAATAATTTCAATGAAGCCAAACGTTTCGTCACGCTGATTGATGCGTTGTACGAAGCGAAGGTGCGTTTGATCTGTTCCGCTGCGGCCGAACCCGAGATGCTGTATGTCGAAGGTGAAGGCACGTTCGAATTTGAGCGGACCGCTTCACGCCTGCGGGAAATGCAAGATCAGGATTGGGGGCGATAGAGGGCTCTGCCCCTGCCGAGCTTTACGCGTCCCCCCGGGGTATTTTTCACCAGATGAGGACCTGCGTTCGGATTAGCCGTTTTCGCGCAGGATGTTGCCCGCAAGGTAAAGCGAACCGCAGATCAGGATGCGCGCCTGAGAGTCTTTTGCCACGATAGCTTTCAGTGCCTCTGCGACGTTTTCCGCGGACGAAGCGGGCAGCTCAACTTTGGCAGCCGCTGCCGCTGTGTCTTCGGCGCTGAGTGTGGCAGCTTCTCCGGGGATGGAAACCGCCGTCAAACTTTGGGCCTGTTTGGCCAGCGGGGCCAAATAACCGGTTACGTCCTTGGTATTCAGCATTCCACAGATCATGTGGGTTGGGCGTTCCGGGAGTTTCGCCAGAACTTCTGCCAATGCGATGCCGGCGGCGGCGTTGTGGCCGCCATCCAGCCACAGCTCGGCCTGCGGCGCTGCCTCTACCAGAGGTCCGGTCTTCAGGCGTTGCATTCGTGCGGGCCATTCGGCCTTTGTCACCGCGGCCTCATAAGCGTCATCGCCCAGATTCAGGTGACGCAGAACAGCCAGTGCGGCACCAGCGTTCTGGAGTTGGTGCGCGCCCAGAAGGTTGGGCAATGGCAGATCGCGCAGACCCGTTTCGTCCTGGTAGATCAGGCGCCCGTTTTCCTCGTGCACATGCCAGTGCTGGCCGTGGACCAATAGCGGAGCCCCAAGGCGCGCGGCGGTATATTCGATGACCTCCAGCGCTTCGTCCTGTTGTGGGCCGACAATGCAGGGCACGCCGGGTTTTATGATACCCGCTTTTTCGGCGGCGATTTTGCCTAGCGAATTGCCAAGGAACTGTTCGTGGTCGATCGAGACCGGCGTGATCACCGTCACCGCGGGGTCATGAATGACGTTTGTGGCGTCAAGTCGACCACCCAGTCCAACCTCGAGCAGCGTGTAATCCGCTTGCTCCCGCGCAAAGGCCAGTAAGGCTGCGCAGGTGGTGATCTCAAAATAGGTGATGTTCTCGCCATCATTAGCGGCGTAGCATTCATCCAAAACGTCCGTCAGTGCAGGTTCCGAAATCAGCTCTCCGGCCAGACGAATACGTTCGTGGAATCGCGCAAGATGGGGCGAGGTATAGGCATGAGCCGACAGCCCTGCCCCTTCCAACCCGGCGCGGATCATTGCCTGGGTCGAGCCTTTGCCGTTGGTTCCAGCGATGTGGATCACGCGCGGCAGCTTGTTCTGAGGGTTGTCCAAGGCTGCCAGCAAACGCCAGACGCGATCCAAGGTCAGGTCAATGATCTTGGGGTGCAGCGCCATCATCCGATCCAGGATGACGTCAGATGTCTGACTGGTCATTTCTCACCTGTGTCCTCGGCTGCGGTATCTGCTTCGACTTTGGTCTCTTCGGGTTCAGGCGCGGGTAGATCACCTTTGACCGCAGGAGGTTGGTTCATCAGCATGCGTGTGATGGTGATCAATTCGTCCCGCATCTCAGTCCGCTTTGTGACGCGGTCAAGCATGCCGTGATCCAGCAGATATTCGGCGCGCTGGAACCCTTCGGGCAGTTTTTCACGAATGGTCTGTTCGATCACGCGCGGACCGGCAAAACAGATCAGAGCATTGGGTTCCGAGATATGGATGTCGCCCAGCATCGCATAAGATGCGGTCACGCCACCGGTGGTGGGGTGAGTCAGCACGACGATATAGGGCAGGTTCGCCTCTTTCAGCATTTCGACGGCCACGGTTGTACGCGGCATTTGCATCAGGCTGAGAATCCCTTCCTGCATACGAGCGCCGCCCGCGGCAGAAAAAAGGACCAGTGGTCGCTTCAACTTCACCGCCTCTTGCGCGGCGGCGATGATGGCGTTGCCGACATACATGCCCATCGACCCGCCCATGAACGAGAAGTCCTGCGCCGCAGCCACAATCGGAGTGCGTCCAATCTCGCCGGTGGCGACCAGCATCGCTTCTTTCTCGCCGGTCTTCTTTTGCGCCGCCTTCATGCGGTCAGGGTATTTTTTCTGGTCACGGAATTGCAGCGGATCGTCTTTTGGTGCCGGGACATCGACTTCGGTGAAAATACCGCCGTCGAACAGGTGCTTGAACCGCTCACGCGGGGTGATCGCCATGTGATGTCCGCACTGGGTACAAACATTCTGGTTCTCCGCCAGCTCGCGGTGGAACAGCATCGTGCCGCACTCGTCGCACTTGTGCCATAGGTTTTCAGGCACTTCCCGGCGAGAGAAGATCGAGTTGATCCGGGGGCGGACGTAGTTCGTGATCCAGTTCATGTCGGAACCTTGTTATGCGGCTTTGACGTCAAATAAGACGCTACGGAAGGAAATGCAATCAGCGCCTGAGTGCAAGACGCGCAGTTAACCAACTGACGATCATTACAGCAAAATCCACGAACAGCCATTGCCGCAGCAGGCCTGTTTCGGACATGTCGTAAGGTAATAGATACAAAGCTAGGCCGCTGAGGGTTTCAGGCAGCGAGATGAACAGAAGTGCGACGGTATTGTTTAGGAAATGCAACGCGATAGCTGGCCCCAATGTGCCCGACCGCGCGGTGAGATCAGCAACCAGAAGCCCAAACACACATGACCAGGCAGCAACCAAAAGGGCGTTTTCGCCTGTGATTCCGGGTGCGTAGTGACCCGCAGCAAATAGAACGGAAGGCAACCCCATCCAGATTATCGGAGATCGGAATCTGGCGGCCAGTGATTGTTGGATATAGCCGCGAAACAGAACTTCTTCGGCGCTGGTCTGAATCAGTACCGCAATCGCTGACAGGGGTAGCAACAGCAGCCATTTGGACAAGGCAAGGTTTTGGATCAGAGGCTCACCCATGCCGTATGGTGGAAGGGCTGCCATCACCAGTGCCAGAATCACCAGCGCGCGCAACACGTGCCAGAATTGGCGCAGGCATAGGCTATACGGGCCTAAAATTGAGGCGAATGGCCGGCGCTGCAACTGCCAGGCAGCGATGGCGACACCCAGTGTGAGAAACCCAAAACTGATCAGCAGAACAAGTGTGGCAAACGGCGAGGTACCCCGCAAAAGGCCCTGGGCCTGTTCCGGCGAGACCAATCCGCCAACCACTGCAAAAAGCACAGAATTCAGCGCAATGTACAACGCGAGAATTATGACTAGTCCAATAACAAGACGCCACAGTTCGGGACGGGCACGGGCGTCGCGTACCAATTGCTCGTGGGCGGAATAGGCGGCGGGGTCACGCATTGTTGCCGGTGCTTTCACCTTCGAAAGATTGGGGGGCGTCCGAGAAAATATCGGATGGGTTCTGCGCCGTGTTGATCCTGTTAGCCAGAGTGGTCAGATACCCCGCGACAGTCTGCAATAGCTGCACCGCTACAGAAGCATCGCTTTCTATTACCGCGCGCAGTTCCTCAGCGCCGATGCGCAGGAATGTGCAATCTGAAACAGCTGTCAGGTCCAATTGCCGGACTTCACCCGTGATGATCGAAAGGTCTCCGATCAGACGGCCGGGTTCGATGACCGAAATAGTGCGCCTGGTCCCATCCTCGCTGTGCCAATCCAGGTTGGCCTGTCCCTTGATGCATAGGTAGGCGGCATCCGGCGTCTGCCCCCGCGAAAAGATCACCTGCCCCCTCGCCACTTCGTACCATTGCGCCGAAAATGCCAGCAGCCGCTGGTTCCGAGCATCGATGCCAGAAAATAGCTCGGTCGAGGAGATGATCTCCAGTTTGGTGCTCAGATCAGCCGAGGCGCCGTCTTTAAGGCGGGTTTGCGCGCGCGAGACACCATCGATGCGGCCATCCTTTATTTCGACAAACAAATCATAAGCTTCGGGATGAGCAAAGTGATCTTCCATGAAGATCATGATCGAGTCAGGAAGCAATTCACGCAACCGCAGACGCGTGCGCAGGCGGCTTTCGGAATCGTGACTGGCCAGAGCCTTGTCGAGGATAAGAATGTCAGGACGTTTGATGCCAGCACGGGAAAACGCCGCGCGTTCCTGAAACACCGTCGGTAGGTTATTTCCACCCAACCCGGTCTGAAGATCGAACAATGTAGCCGCCGCCCGACGACGTAGGCCTGCCTCGTTCATGGCTTGCGCCACCAAGTCCTCGATCTCTTCGGCATGCGCGCCCGCTGTCATGGAAACCCGACCATAAAGCACATTCTCCATCACGGTGAGGCGCGGGAAATAGCTGTCGGGGGACAATGGAATGAACATGCCGTTCAAGGCCCCCTGGAGCCGTTCGGACTGCTCTTTTCTAATAGACAGAATCTTGTCCTTGTATTCCTGAGGGAAATCCGGGCCGATCTGCTCGGCCGTCAAAAGAAACGGAACCGTCAGCAGCAGCGAGCGTTCGGCCTCGCTGATATCACTGTCATCCTTGGTTTTTCGCCGATCCTTGATATCGAGCAGGCGGTGGAACATGTCCTTTGACATGCCCAGACGCAGAAACAGAGGGTGGTCCGTTCCGCCGCGCCCGAATGCCTGATCCAGCGTTTCGACCACTTCGCTTGCCATGTTCATGGCATCCTCGGCCAGATCATGTGCGGTCAGCATGTTTTTGAACCGCCTGTCATCGGCAAGAGATTCGGGCGTGATATCCCGTGATGGGGTAGCGTAAAGCAGGTTTCCCCCAAGCGGTACGGTCGGGTTGAAACGGTCAGGATCAAACCGGTAGACGTGGCGGTCCAGCCCGTTTTCCTTCAGCCGTTCCGCAACGGTTTCGCGCAGATTGACCACGTCCCGCGCCAGATCAGGGTGCAACTGCGGGTCGAACTGAGTTCTCAGAGTACGGCGCAGCAGCAACTCGTCAGTCCCCATCGCCTCGACCAGTTGGAACCACCAGTCCCGAATGTCCTCAACGTCATCCAGCCCGGCTAGCTCGGGGTCAATCCACTCATCTGAGAGGGAATCCGTCGGATTGCCGGATCGCGCGGCTTCGATCTGCCAACGGCTGGGTGCCTTAACCGCGTCTGCTTCATGTTGGGGATGTGGGCGCAACGGCATCATCAGATTGTCACCCACAGTACCATTGAACAGGTAGGGTCGCGAATAGGCATAACCGATCCGGGCAGCGATCACGGATTGATGCAAGTTTTTCAGGTTGTGACCGGCCATGATGACCTCGCCCTGCACCGGCAGCACTTCGCGGGTCAGCACTTGTGCCAGGGCGTTACGCTCCGAGGCATGGGTTGATTGAATCGCCACCCGGGCGCCCTTGGGAATGGTCAGGTCGATATCTTCCAGAATGGTTTTCCCGTCATCGTCCCGCACGGTTACGTTGCGCAATTCAACCTCACCGGTCAGATGGGGGATCACCTCGGGTTCGCCCACAAATAGGTCTTCAGGGATCATGTCAGAGGGCGCAAAGCGTTCGGTCACGACCTCCCACCGCAAGGACATGTCCTGAACCTGATTGTAATAGGTCAGCAGGTCCTTCCACGGGCCGCTCAGGTCCTTGTAGGCCCCAAGCGCCGCGACGAGCGCGCCCACTGTCACTTCACCTGTAATCGCCAGATAGCCGCCGACCGAGTAAAACAGAAACGGCGTCATCTGCGTGATCAGGTTGTTCAGGAACTTCATGAAGAATTTCTTGTTGTAGATCTTGAACCGGATCTCGAACAAGAGCCCCAACCGATGACTGAACTGCGCCAGCCGATAGCGCCACCCGCCATTTGTACGCAGGTCACTGATACCCGCAGCGCTTTCCCCGATTTCGGAGCTGAGGTTCCGCACTTCCTGAATGCGTTCTTTGTTCAGCAGGTTGATCTGGCGTTGCAATTTCGGGATCAGCCAGGCTTGCAGCGGGATCAGCGCGATACTGGCAAGGCCGAACCACACGCTTTGCATGAACAAGAAGGTGACGATGGTCATCATCTGGCCAAACTGGAACACTGGTTGAGCGATCGCATCGCCCATCAAACCGCCCATCGGTTCAGCCTCGGAGGTAATCATCGACACCAGCTCGCCCTGGCTGGTCGTGGCGAAATAGGATTTCGGGAACCGCATGGTGCGGTGGATCAGGGTGAACCGCAAACGGCGCAACATGCGCTCGGCCAAAACGCCCTTCATCGTGTTGATGCGCATCTTCATCAGCCCACTGGCGATCACGGTGGCCAAAAAGGCAAAGCACAAGATCATCAGGTACTGCACCTGCGTTACGGTGAACCCCAATACCGTGACCGTATCACTGGGTGCACCGATGGCACCGTTGATGATCTGCTTGGGCAACTCAAGCGAAGCATACAGAAATGGAAAGGAAAGGACCGTCAAGAACAGCAGCACAAGCTGTTGTTTTTTTGAAAATTTCCAGATGAACGCGAATAGAGTGGGTTCCATGCCCCGGTTATGCCTCAAAACGTTTTGATTGGTTTTTGGGTCGTCCCTTGCAGTCAGGTGTCAGACGGTAAGCACTGACCCGGATGATTGCAAGAATGGCGGGGTCTAACAGATCGCGACGGCCGTGCCTATACTCTGTCGTCATCACAAACTCGGGAGTTTTGATCTCACAATCTGTTAATTCACCTTTAACCTTGATCCCGTCTTTGACTAAAGAGGGGCGCACTCTTGAACGATAGGGCCATGGGCAGACTACTGGATCGCTATATTCACCGCCGGGTTGTCGAACGCTGGCGCAAAGCCCTGCAAGACGCAGCCGCAGCCCCTGAGCCGCAGCTGCGCCAGCAGCGTGATGACGCCCGCAAGTTGCGCTCCCAACTGGACATGCTGATCCAGAAAGCCGATGGTCGGCTGACCCATCCACGGGTCGGGTCGACCCAATTTCCCAAACCTCTGAGCACCGACTGGAGTTGGCGTCCTGATCTGTGGCGCGGGCCTTTGTTCCGGTCGGGTGTAGCCTCCGTCCCGCGCAAAGCCCAGATGGACAGGCAGATAACGTTGTTCCACGACTGCCCTCTGGCCGAGATCGGGATGCGGCAAACCCGGAACTCTCGCGGCGAGGATCTGGCTCCTTTCGGGCTGAAGGTTGAGGTGTTCGGCTTTTCAGGCTCATTCCTGTCGCTATCGGTGGAACTGCCGCCTGAGGCTGCGCAAGGTTTGACCAAACAGCACCTTATGCGTTTGGATACCTCGATTGAGGCGGAACAGCCACTCGAGGTTTTTGCGCGCCTGAATATCCAGCACGGGCCCAATACGGAGCAGGTTCTCCACAAGATGACTCTACCCGCTCAGCCCCGTACGATTGACTTTGATCTGGCGCACTTGCCTTTGAATGAGGCTCGGATAGAAAAAATCTGGTTGGACCTTATCTTTGACGAGCCGCAGATGAATCTCGTCTCGCTGCGCGATCTGACCTTCTGCCGCCATCACCGCGCCGATTTGTGAGAGTTTTTGGTATGACGCATCCGAAATTGACGCCCATCCGGTTTGAAAACGGCCTTTGGCAAGGGCATTTGCACGTCAAAGCCGAGCCGGACGTAGACGTGCGGTACCTGGGTGAGGCTCTGGAGGACGTACGTATTGCGCCTGCCAAGGATGGGTGGACGCTCAGCATCCCCGTGCCGATGACAGCCTTGTCCGATGGGGTGCATTGCTTTGTGATCGCTGACGCTGCCACGGCTGAACGGCTCGGAGAATTCACCATCATCGCCGGAGCCCCCGCGGCGGATGATCTGCGGGCTGAACTTGGGTTGCTGCGCGCTGAACTTGACTTGTTGAAACGGGCATTCCGGCGTTCCCAGAGTGAAGACGCGTAATCTCGTCAGAGGTCAAACCCCTATCTTTTAAGCAAAATCCGTGCATCATTGAGCGATCCGCAGCAGCCTGAGCAAGGTCATGGATCGCAGCAGCATTGTTAAAGTCATTGCCTTGATGGTAACAGGATTTGGGATCGGCATAGACTTTACCGGTGCGTTGATCCTTGTTCCGGCCATCGAAAACAGTTTCGACGCTGATATCACCAGTACCCAATGGGTTCTGAACATCTACGCCCTGTTCTTCGCCATGACCATGGTTGCCGGAGGGCGCATGGGGGACATGTTCGGACACCGCAAGATGATGCTGATCGGTCTGTCGATCTTTCTGTTCTCATCGATCATGTGTTTCGTATCACCCAGCCTCGATTTCCTGATCATCGCTCGCGCGTTGCAGGGGATCGGTGCGGGATGTGTCTGGCCCTGTACGCTGGCCTTTGGTGCGACCAAGGTCTCGCGCCCCGAACATCGGGCCATGATCATGGGGCTGATACTGGCAGGTGTTACCTGTGGTAACGTCTTTGGCCCTTTGATCAGCGGTGCAGTGGTCAATCTGGGGGATTGGCGTCTGTTCTTCCTGACAAATGTTGTGTTCTCGACCATTTCGATGATGACGGCCCTGTTGCTGATGCAGCGTGAAACCCAGCACAAACAGGGTGAACATATCGACTTTGCCGGTATGGGGGTGCTGTCCTTTGCCGTTCTCCTGCTGCTCTACGGGTTGGATGTGGGCGCGGATTGGGGCTGGACTTCGCCCCCATTGCTGTTGCTGTTTGCTGTCAGTGCGGCGCTGTTTGTCCTGTTCCCAAAAGTGGAAAAACGGGTGAAAGAGCCGCTTCTGCTGCCTCAGATGATGGCGAACCGCGAGTTCCGGATCACGTTGGGACTAAACATGTTCAACGTGTCAGCAGCCTTTGTCGGGTTGATGTATTTTCCACAGTACATGCAAAAGGTTCTGGGCTGGTCGACCTTGCAATCGGCCTTTGGCCTCGCCCCTCTGACGGTTCTGTTGGCCGTGGGCTCTATTGTTTCCGGCAAGCTGTACAACGACTTTGGTCCCAAGCGGCTTTTGTTCTGGGGGTATCTCTGCGCAACGGTCGGGGCGGCCAGTGTGGTCGTGATGCCCGCGGGCCTGGGGTATTTCCAGATCCTGCCCGGCATGGCGATGATCGGGCTGGGGGCCACGCTGACGGTCGGACCATCAGGCACCGCCGCCGTCTGCGCGGTGAAACCGGAACGGGCCGGGCTGGTCGGAGGATTGAGCTTTATGACACACTTGGTCTACGGCGCCATCTCGGTGGCCTGCGCCACCGCGATCATGTACTTATCCAGCCTGAGCAGCCTGGGCGAACGCCTGAAGGCAGCCGGGGTTGATATGTCGGAGGCCGATCAGAGGGCTATCAACGGCGGAACGCTCACCACTGCGTCCGCCCGGGACGTCATGGAGAAACTAACCGGGCCAGAGGCCGAAAAAGTCAAAACCGCCATTGCGGCGGCCTTTGATACAGGAATGAACACGGCCTTCATCTTTGCGACCTTGTCCGTCTCGGTCGGCGTTCTTCTTGCCATTCTTCTGGACGAGGAAAAACTACACAAAGTCGAAAGCTGATCGGCCCAACGAAAAAGGGCCGCCCCTTTCGGCGGCCCTTTCAAAATTACTGTGATGGCCCGTTCGGATTGAAGGCCGACAAACCTTTGAGGATGTCGATGGCATAGGCCAGCTGATAATCCTCTTCCCGCAGCTCGGCGGTGGCTTCGGCGCGTTCGCGGTCTTCCTCGATCTGACGAATCTCGTCTTCGCTCAGGCTGTCATTGTTCAGACTGCCACGCAGGTCAGCTTCGGACCGGGTGGGACGGTTCGCATCTTCTTCCTCCGTTTCCGGCGTCGGTCGCGGCTGTTCGACGATGATATCCGGGCTGACACCAAGCGCTTGGATCGAACGGCCCGACGGCGTGTAATAACGCGACGTTGTCAGGCGCATAGCCCCATCCCCGCGCAGCGGCATCACTGTCTGAACCGAGCCTTTACCGAAGCTCTTGGTCCCAACCACGATGGCGCGACGGTGGTCCTGCAGAGCGCCGGCCACAATCTCGGAAGCCGAGGCCGAACCGCCGTTGATCAGAACAACGATCGGCTTGCCTTCGGCCAGATCGCCGGGGGTGGCGTTGAACCGTTCGCCTTCGCTCGGATCGCGGCCACGGGTCGAAACGATCTCACCTTCGTTCAGAAACGCGTCCGAGACCTTGATCGCCTGCGTCAGCAGGCCGCCGGGGTTGTTGCGCAGATCCAGCACAAAGCCGTTGACCTTTTCGATGCCGCCGGCTTCTTCGATCTGTTCATTCAGCCCTTCCTGCAGGTTCGGGAAAGTCTGGTCGTTGAAGGTTGTGACACGCAGTACGACGCTGGTGCCTTCGGTACGCGCACGCACCGCAGTCAGCTTGATCGTGTCACGGATGATGGTGACGTCAAACGGTTCCTGCTCACCCTCGCGCACAACGGTGATCACGATTTCCGACCCGACCGGGCCACGCATCAGATCAACTGCCTTGTCCAGCGTCAGGCCCAGAATGCTCTCGCCATCAACATGGGTGATGAAATCCCCGGCCTCGATCCCTGCGGCATCTGCCGGGGTGTCGTCAATTGGAGAGACGACTTTCACAAAGCCGTCTTCCTGAGTGACCTCAATGCCAAGTCCGCCGAACTCGCCACGGGTTTGCACCCGCATCTGTTCAGCGTCGTCTGGCGACAGATAGCTGGA
Organism: Ruegeria atlantica; assembly: GCA_013032095.1. Lineage (GTDB taxonomy): Bacteria > Pseudomonadota > Alphaproteobacteria > Rhodobacterales > Rhodobacteraceae > Ruegeria > Ruegeria atlantica_E. The sequence continues at coordinate 62,399 of WQBJ01000019.1, forward strand.
ATGCGGATCCAGCGAGGTCAGCATGCCGTCAATCGCCGCCTCAATCAGCTCTTCCGGCTCAACCTCTTCTACATATTGCGCACGGATGCGCTCGAATATGTCGCCAAACAAGTCCAGTTGCTCATAGACACTGGCCTTGTTCTCGGACTCTTGCGCCAGCAGAGGGCCAGCGATCTGAGTGGTTGCGATTATACCTGCCACGGTTCCGGCCAGACCGGCCATCACAAATTTCTTCATACGTGTTCATCCATCCTTGCTGGTCCGAAACCATGATTCCGGGTCCACGGGGCTGTTATCCTGTCTTACCTCTATATAGAGCGTTTCTGACCGTTCAGTTCCAGTGCCATCACCGCTTGTTGACAAAATAGCGCCGATTTCGGGGGTTTCACCGGGCATCAGACCCACCGGAGTGCCCTCGGGGATCACCTGCCCAGTGTCACCGTAAACCTCTTGCAGGCCTGAAAACACGAATAAAAGCCCGGGTTGAGGCTCGAGGATCACCAGATTCCCCAAATCCAGCAGCGGTCCGCGATACCGTATCGTAGCCGCAGTCGGCGAAGTCACAATCGCGCGGGGGCGTGTGCCCAGGATTACTCCGGGGCGTTTGACGCCGGCCGCATCGGTCTCACCGGCGCGGTGCAGCAGCACGCCTTGCGCCGGCAATGGAATCAGGCCTTTGCGATGGGAAATGTCCGCGTCAGTCTCGGTGATCTCGCCTTCCGAGATTTCGGACAGACCGCTGGCAAACCCTTCCAGCGTTTCCGTAGATGAGATCAGTATCGCCGTGCGGACCGGGTCTTCTATAAATCGCTGAGGTAGATCGGTTCGGTCGGCAATGGCGGTACTCAGTTCGGTCCGGGCAGTCTGAACGCCGGTCAGGCCCTCGGTCAGGGTCTCTGCGGCGCTTTGCTGCAGCAACCGCAGCGTCTGAACCTCCTGCAGGTCACGGGCCAGCGCCTGCGCGCGGGCGTTCAGGCCCGGCGTGACTTCGGACAGCATCATGCCTGCGCGGGCCGAGCCCAGCGGGCCCGACGGGTGAAGTATCAAAACCGGAGGCGCGGTGGTTTCGATGGTCTGCAATACGCCGAGCAGTTGCGCGATTTCTTTTTCACGCGTGCGCAGTTCCGCGGTCAGCTGCGCTTCGCGTGTGGCGGCACGGCGCAGCCCCTCACGCATGGCGGTCAGGCCGGCTTCGTAAGCTTGAATAGTTTCGGTCAGCGCACGAACCCGGTCGCGGGCACTTTCGGCTTCTGTCAGGGCGATTGAGGCTTCTTCCAGCATTTGTGCCGCGTTCAGCGCCGCCGTTGACGGGTCGGTCTGGGCATGGGCCGGCATCGCAAACAGCGCTGCAAAAAGAAGCGCGCGCAGGGTCATGACAGCAGGCTCTTGCCGGTCATCTCGGGCGGCTGCTCCAGGCCCATCAGTTGCAACAGGGTTGGTGCCAGATCGGACAGGCGTCCGTTGCGCAGCGTGGCACCTTCCGGCCCGCCGACCAGCGCCACGGGCACCGGGTTGAGTGTATGCGCGGTGTGCGGTCCACCGGTTTCGGGGTCGACCATCATTTCGCAATTCCCGTGATCCGCCGTGACGATCATCGCGCCACCAGCCTTTTCCATGGCGGCAACAACCCGAGCCAGCCCCTGATCCACGGCTTCACACGCCTTGATCGCGGCCTTCAGATCGCCGGTATGGCCCACCATGTCCGGGTTGGCGTAGTTGGTGACAATCAGATCGTACCCGGCCTCTATCGCCTCGACGAATTTCTCGGTCACTTCGGCCGAAGACATCTCGGGCTGAAGGTCATAGGTCGCCACTTTGGGTGATTTCGGCATAAAGCGGTCTTCGCCAACCTCGGGCGTTTCCTTGCCGCCGTTGAGGAAGAATGTCACATGCGGGTATTTCTCGGTCTCCGCCAGACGCAACTGACGCAGGCCTTGTTTTGCAACCCATTCACCCAGTGTGTTCACGATGTCCCGCTTGGGGAACACGGTCGTCATATAGGCGTTGTGACCGTCCGAATATTCAACCATTCCCAGCAAAGCGGCCAGTTTTGGACGTGGGCCGGTGTCAAAATCCGTAAAGCCGGGCTCGCCAATCGCACGCAGAATTTCACGCGCCCGGTCGGCGCGGAAATTCAGGCAGAAGAATCCGTCGCCATCTTTCACCCCGCCAAAGCCATTCAAAACCGTCGGCACGATGAACTCATCGGTTTCCGACTGGTTGTAGGCATGGTCAACCGCGCCGTGGGCTGTCGCAGCCGCCCGGCCCTGACCCTTGATCATCGCCTCATAGGCCTCGCTGACCCGTTCCCAGCGGTTATCGCGGTCCATCGCGAAATAGCGTCCGCTGACCGTAACGATACGCGCCCCGTCCGGCAGGCGTTCCTCAAGTTCGGAGATGTAGGTAAAGGCCGATTTCGGGGCAACATCCCGGCCATCGGTCACCGCATGCAGCGCGACGGGTACGCCGGCAGCGGTTATGGCCCGGGTCGCAGCGACGATGTGGTTCAGATGCCCATGCACCCCGCCATCCGACACCAACCCCATCAGATGCGCCGTACCACCCGAAGCTTTCACCCTGGCAATGAAATCCTGCAATGCCTCGTTGCTGAAGAACGATCCATCCTCGATCGCCAGGTCAATCTGCCCCAGATCCATCGCCACAACCCGGCCTGCGCCGATATTGGTGTGGCCAACTTCCGAATTACCCATCTGACCGCTAGGCAATCCAACATCCGGCCCATGCGTGACCAGAGTGGCATGCGGACCGTTGGCCATGATCGCATCGAAAGTGGGCGTATTGGCCAGATAAGGCGCGTTGGCTTTGGTGTCCTCGGACAAGCCCCAACCATCAAGAATGCACAGGACAACGGGCTTGGGGGCGGTCATTTCAGGTTCTCCGGATTTCTGCTCTTGGCCTGTCTTTTATCGTCTGACCATCGGCGGGTGAACCGCCTTTTTGCCCCCGGTCGGACAGAATTATGGTCGAGGTGGTTTATCCTTGCCGACAATATCCTCGAAAGGTCGAGCCTTGCGTCCGCGATACTTGATGGTCAGGTCCAGAGGGATATCATTCTCGTCATATACCCCGATAACAATGCCCCTGCCCCGGCTTTTTGTCCGCATTTCGATCAGTTGCTGTTCCGATCGCGTCGTGCGTTGCGCGGGGCGGCGGGTCCAGGCGAAAAGGTGATCGTACATCTCGGCAATGACGTCCGCATGCTCGTCGCTACTGCCCAAATCATTCAACTCGTCCGGATCATTCTCCAGATCAAACAAAAGAGGCCGGTGGTCGCCTTCGCAATGGATCAGCTTCCATTTCTTGTTGGCAACCATGAACATGACCGCATCGCGGACCGAGGCATTCAGCGCGTCGGCAATCGGTGAGGCGGAATAGTCATATTCGCTGATCACCACATCGCGGGGCGTCTCCTCTTGCTGCCCATACAGGATGGGCAACAGGGAATGTCCTTCGAGGATATGTGAAGCCACCTCACCCCCGGCGAGATCTACAAATGTCGGTGCAAGGTCTATGGACTCGACCAGCGTGTCACTGACCGTGCCACGGGTTGCATCGGCTTCGGGAGACGGGTCATAGATGATCAACGGCACCTTGGTCGAAGCGTCATGGAAGAACGTCTTCTCCCCCATCCAGTGATCGCCCAGAAAATCACCGTGGTCCGAGGTCAGCACGATCATCGTGTCCTCCATCCGACCGGTTTTCTCCATCCAGTCGAACAGGCGACCCATTTGATCGTCGGCCTGTTTGATCAAGCCCATATAGGCCGGGATCACAGCTTCTCGCACATCCTGACGCGAGAATGTCTGACCAATTCTCGTTTCCCTGAACGCCCGGAGCACCGGATGCGCATTCTGACGCTCTGCATCGGATCGAACCACTGGCAGCACGTGCTCGGGCCCATACATCGAGGCATAAGGTTCGGGCACGATGTAGGGCCAGTGTGGCTTGATGAAACTCAGATGGCAGCACCACGGACCATCGTTTTTCTCCATGAACTCGATGCCGCGTCCAGTTAGGTATGGGGTTTCGCTGTCTTCTTCAGCAATATTTGCCGCCTCGGAAGAGTTTTTCAGGAACCAGCCAGACAAAACATTGCCGTCCGCATCCAGCCCTGAATTCGCAAAATCGTGCCACGGGTTGTCGCTCTCATACCCTTTGTCGGAAAGGTATCTGTTATACGCCTTCGCACCATCCGGGTCGTAAAACCCATCCGGCCCCTCGGGGCGCATCCCGTCGTCACGTTCGAACACGTCGAAGCCGCATTCTGCCACGCGGGCGCCGATCAGGCTGTCAGGCTCCAGCCCCAGCCGTGCCATTCCTTCGGCATCCGCCTTCATATGGGTCTTGCCGACCAGCCAGCAATCCATCCCGGCTTTACGTAGATGATCGCCCATCGTCATCTCTCCCACTTTCAGCGGGATACCATTCCAAGACGCGCCATGAGAATGCACATAGCGCCCGGTGTAGGTGGACATGCGTGAACTGCCGCAGATCGGGGATTGGATGTATGCACGATTGAACCGCACGCCGCGAGAGGCCATGCGGTCAATGTTCGGAGTGTGCAGATGCGGGTGGCCGTAACAGCTCAGGTAATCCCAGCGCAACTGGTCGAACATTATGAACAGGATGTTTCTGGCTTTGGCCAACGCGGTGCCCCCCTTTGGTTAGGGCCTTTGTTAGCCAATTCCCGACCTGTAGCGAAGCGTAAATTACGCTTCCGCCTGACGCTCCATCTGATCCAGCATCTTCTTGGCGCGTTTGCATTGCAACTGGTCACGCAATGGGCTGTTGGGGTCTACATCCTTTTTGCAGACCACGCACTTGTCTGCACCCGAGATCGCGTTCAATCCACCGCAGCTGCCCTTGATGTTCTTGCCCATCAACATGACCCCAAGGGACATGCCAACCACAATGATCAGCAGCAAGATAAAGGCCAGAATAAAAGTGCTCATCGTGGTTCCTACCAGTCAGTTGGTGCCAAGCGCGTCTTTGAACGCAGTGCTGTGTACCGTGATATAGGCGTCTTCGCCACCTGTCACATCCCGCGAGATGAAATACACGGCAAGTTTATGCTTTTCAGCCAGTTCCAGGCCCTTTTCCTGGCCCAGAGCCAGCATCGCAGTGGCCCACGCATCCGCCATCATCGCATTGTCGGCCAAAACTGTGACCGAGGTGGTCCGATGCGTGATCGGGCGACCGGTCGTTGGGTCGATAATATGAGAATACCGCGCACCGTCCTGTTCGAAGAAATTCTTGTAGTCGCCCGAGCTTGCCATGCCCAGATCGCTCACCGAGACGATCAACTGCGGAGATTGCGCGCCCGCTTGCGGTTTTTCAATACCGATGCGCCATGCCTCGCCCTTGTCGTTCTGGCCCATGGTAACCAGATCGCCGCCGATCTCGACCAAATAGTTTTCGATCCCGGCTTCGCGCAAGGTTTCCGCCACCGCATCAATTCCATACCCTTTGGCAATGGCGGACAGGTTGATCCCGACGCTGGCGTCAGATTTGGTCAGCGTTCCGGCCTCAGCGTCCAATGTCAGCAGTCGATTCTGGCCTACACCTTCCAGAGCGGCCTGAATATCTGCCTCCGAAGGAACGGGTTCCTCTGGAGTGCGCGGACCAAAGCCCCACAGCTCGATCAGCGGACCGAGGGTGACGTCAAATGTACCGTCGGTCTTGTCATGCACGTCATTCGCGGCTTCCATCACCTGAGCGAATTCTGCGGAGATCGGCATCGGATCGGTACTGGTCGCAGCCGAGAAGGTCGACACCTCCGAATTCGGATCCCAGTTGGACATCTTGGCATTGACCTCGGCCAAAGTCTCTTCGACCGAAGCGGCAAGGGCGTTTTCGTCCAGGTCTTCACCAATCGCGGTGATATTGAAGGTCGTTCCCATCGTCTCGCCCGAAAGGCGAACCACTTCTGGTTCCTTATCGAACAGGCAGCCGGATAGAATTGAGGCGAAAGCCAGCACAGGCACAAGACGCATTGGGGTCTCCTGGAAAATCTGTGCCCGGCATATGCCAGCCACCCCTGTCAGAGTCAAACCGGCATCAGAGCTTGAGCGGCATAAAGCCCAGCACCAAAAGACCAATCGCCGCTGGCACCCCAAACAGCCATGCGCGTTTCTGCCACCCCGGCGGCTGCTGTTTCCAGGCCTTGCGGAAATTATGACCGCACACCACCACGAAAAAGAAAATCAAAGCAGCGATTGGTGGCGTAAGATACAAATCGTTCAAAAGCTTAAGGTTCCGTTAGTGGCCGGTGAATTTTGCCGAGCAGCGCAATTGCACCCTATACAGGTCGTTTAGCTGCGCTAAGGTGAAAGGGAAAGACTTTGCAATAACCATAAGGAGATTGCCCATGGCCCCAACCTCTTACCAATCCCCGTCGCGCGGTGATAAGGCTGACAAGACTACGTACAGCCAATCGACAGAGTCGAACCTGTCGCACTCACAGACAACCGTCGCCAAACTGCTGGACGGCAAAGGGGATGCGGTGTTTTCGGTGCGCCCGAATGATACGATCCACTCGGTCGTCAATACGCTCAAGGAAAAGCGGATTGGCGCCGTCCTCGTGACCGATCAAAATGGCAGCTTGCAGGGCATTCTGTCCGAACGTGACATCGTGCGGCGCATGGCGGATACGCCGGGTCAAACCCTGCCGCAATCGGTAGAGGATCTGATGACCCGTGAGGTTAAGACTTGCTCGCCAGATGATCTGCTGAACGAAGTCCTGAAAGCCATGACCGACGGTCGTTTTCGCCACATGCCCGTCTTGCGGGATGGCAACCTGTGCGGCGTGATCACTATCGGTGACGTGGTACATTTCCGCTTGAAAGAGCTGGAATACGAAGCGCTTCGCATGAAGCAGATGATCGTCGGCTGAACGGATTCTCGGAAAATCCCCTTGACCTTGGCTCGGCGACAGTATCCCTGATGCATCAAAGACTGCGTCAAGGTCGAGGGATGAATGAAACGTGTTCTGGTGACAGACACCGCGAGACTAAATGGTTTCCATCTGAAAAATCTTCTGCTCTCCGAGGGCGGGCTTGGCTCTGGAGATTGCCCGAGGTGTTCTGATGTTTGAAACCAACCCGAATAATCGTCGGATTGCTGTGATCGGTCTGGGTTATGTCGGCCTACCGCTGGCAGCAGCGTTCGGCAAGATTGGCTCGGTGGTCGGTTACGATATTAACCCGTCCCGGATTGCGGCCTTGCGCGCGGGGCATGATGCAACGCAAGAGGTCGAGTCTGATGATCTGGCTGCTGCGGCTGGGTTGGCCTTCACAACTGATCTAGCCGAACTGGCGGCCTGCGATACCTATATCGTGACCGTGCCAACGCCGATCACAGCGGGAAAGCAACCGGATCTTTCACCGTTGCTCAGCGCGTCCAAAATGGTTGGTGAATTGCTGAAACCGGGTGACCTGGTAATCTATGAGTCCACAGTTTACCCCGGCGCAACCGAAGAAGACTGCGTGCCGGTTCTTGAGCAGGCCTCGGGACTGACATTCAACACGGATTTCTTCGCGGGCTACAGCCCTGAGCGGATTAATCCAGGCGACAAAAAGCACAGGATTTCCGATATCTGCAAGGTGACCTCGGGATCAACGCCCGAAGTGGCCGATCTGGTGGACGCGCTTTATGCACGGATCATCAACGCCGGGACCCATAAAGCCGAAAGCATCCGCGTGGCTGAGGCTGCGAAGGTCATCGAAAACACGCAACGCGACTTGAACATCGCGCTGGTTAACGAGCTGGCGATGATCTTTGGACGAATGGATATCGACACCGAGGCCGTTCTGAGGGCCGCTGGCACAAAATGGAATTTTCTACCCTTCCGCCCTGGGCTGGTCGGTGGGCATTGCATCGGCGTTGACCCTTACTACCTCACCCACAAAGCCGAGGCAGTCGGCCACCATCCACAGATCATTCTGGCCGGGCGGCGTTTGAATGACAGCATGGGCGGGTATGTCGTCTCGCAGCTGGTCAAACGGATGATGCGGGATGGCATCAACGTGGCTTGTGCCCGTGTGCTCGTCATGGGGCTGACGTTCAAGGAAAACTGCCCTGACCTGCGAAATACCCGTGTGGTCGATATCATCGAAGAACTAAAGGATTACGGGATCACGGTCGATGTCTACGACCCCCATGCCGACAGTCAGGCAGCCCAGGCGGAATATGGGATTTCTTTGATCGAAGAGCCGCAACCTGGTGCCTATGACGGCGTGGTTCTCGCCGTGGCACATCGAGAATTCAAAGCGCTCGACCCGGTACAAATCCGGTCCTACGGCAAGGAGCAATCGGTGCTTTACGACGTGAAGTCCTGCTTACCCAAAGAAGCCAGCGACTTGCGGCTTTAAAAAAGCCGGCGCGTTTGGCGCCGGTTTTTTTAGTTTCTCACCCGCCGAAATCGTCGAGCATGATGTCTTCGCGGTCTACGCCCAGATCCAGCAGCATGTTGATGACCGACTGGTTCATGATTGGCGGACCACACATGTAGAACTCGCAATCCTCAGGTGCAGGGTGGTTCTTGAGGTACTCTTCGAACAGAACATTGTGGATGAAGCCGGTATAGCCTTTCCAATCGTCCTCGGGCTGTGCGTCCGACAAGGCCACGTGCCATTCGAAATTGTCGAACTCTTCGGCCAACTGGTCAAAGTCTTCTACGAAGAACATTTCTTTCTTCGAGCGCGCGCCATACCAGAAGCTGATCTTGCGGTTGCGGTTCTCAAGACGTTTGAGCTGATCGAAGATGTGACTGCGCATCGGTGCCATACCGGCGCCACCGCCGATGAAGACCATCTCTTTCTCGGTCTCCCGGGCGAAGAATTCGCCAAACGGACCTGAGATCGTCACCTTATCGCCCGGCTTCAGGTTGAAGATGTAAGATGACATCTGTCCCGGAGGGATACCTTCCGAACCCGGTGGCGGCGAAGCGACCCGGACGTTCAGCATGATCATGCCCTTTTCGTCCGGATAGTTGGCCATCGAATATGCGCGTTCAATCGGCTCGTTTACCACGGATTTGTATTGCCACAGATTGAAGCGATCCCAATCTTCACGATACTCTTCTTCCACATCGAAATCGGTATAGGACAGCTGGTGTGCTGGGGCTTCGATCTGGATGTAGCCACCCGCGCGGAAGTTCACATCCTCGCCTTCCGGCAGATCCAACGTCAGCGCCTTGATGAAGGTCGCCACGTTCTCGTTGGAGCGGACGGTGCATTCCCATTTCTTGACACCAAAGACCTCTTCGGGGACTTCGATCTCCATGTCTTGCTTTACAGCGACCTGACACGACAGACGGTCACCGCAGGCAGCTTCGCGCTTGGTGATGTGGCTTTCCTCGGTGGGCAGAATTGACCCGCCACCCGAATGCACCTTCACCCGGCATTGCGCGCAGGTTCCGCCACCGCCACAAGCCGACGGGACGAAGAGTTTCTCGGCCGCCAGGGTCTGCAGCAGTTTGCCGCCGGCCGGAACCGAAACGGTTTTCTCACCGTTGATGGTGATGTTGACGTTCCCGGTCGACACCAGGCGCGAGCGCGCGGCCATGATGATGGCAACCAGGCCCAGAACGATCAGGGTAAACAGGATTACGCCAAGGCTAAAAGTTTCCATCGACGCCTCCTTACAGTTTCACGCCCGAGAAGGACATGAAGGCCATCGCCATCAGTCCCGCGGTGATAAAGGTGATCCCCAGACCCTGCAGGCCGTCAGGAATATCCGAGTACTTCAGCTTTTCGCGCACGCCCGCCATCGCGGTAATTGCCAGCGCCCAGCCAAAGCCGGAAGACAGACCATAGGTGGTGGCCTCAGCAAAGTTATAGTCGCGTTCCACCATGAACAGCGAACCACCCAGGATGGCGCAGTTCACCGTGATCAATGGCAAGAAGATCCCCAGCGCGTTGTAGAGCGGCGGGAAATACTTATCCAAGATCATCTCGAGAATCTGAACCATCGCCGCGATCACGCCGATATACGAGATCAGGCCGAGGAAGGTCAGGTCCACATCCGGGAACCCGGCCCAGGACAACGCACCCGGTTTGAGCAGGTAGTTCAGCAGCAGGTTGTTGGTGGGAACGGTGATGGCCTGTACGACCATAACCGAAATACCCAGACCCAGCGCGGTCGAAATCTTCTTGGACACGGCGATGAAAGTACACATCCCCAGGAAGAAGCTGAGCGCAAGGTTTTCGACAAAGATGGCCTTTACGGCCAGTGAGATCAGACCTTCCATCAGTGGGCCTCTACCTGCTGAATTTTGTATTCACGCTCTTCCACCTGGTTCGGCTTCCATGTGCGGAACGCCCAGATGATCAGACCGATGATAAAGAATGCCGACGGAGGCAGCAGCAGCATGCCGTTGGGCACATACCAGCCACCATTGTTGACCGTTTGCAGAATGGTGACACCGAACAGCGACCCAGCGCCGAACAGCTCACGAATGAAACCGACCAGCAGTAGGATCAGGCCATAGCCCATGCCGTTGCCCAAACCGTCGATAAAGGACGCGACCGGCGGGTTCTTCATTGCAAATGCCTCGGCGCGGCCCATCACAATACAGTTGGTGATGATCAGACCGACGAATACCGACAAGGTCTTCGAGATCTCAAAGGCATAGGCCTTGAGGACCTGATCCACCAGGATCACCAGCGAGGCGATGATCACCATTTGCACGATGATCCGGATCGAGCCAGGGATTTGGTTGCGCAGACACGAGATGAAAAAGGACGAGAACGATGTCACAAATGTCACCGCCAGCGCCATCACGAAAGAAACCTGCAGCGACGAGGTCACCGCCAGAGCCGAACAGATACCCAGCACTTGCAGGGTGATCGGGTTGTTGTCGACAAGCGGGTCGACCAGCATCTCTTTTTTGGTCTGGGACATCAGAGCTCTCCTGCTTGCAGCTTGGCCAGAAACGGAGCGTAGCCCGCATCGCCCATCCAGAATTTCACGAGGTTGTCGACACCAACCGAAGTCAGCGTGGCACCTGCCAGTGCGTCGACATAGAAATCGGGTCCTGCAGCCGGTTGAGACTTGGCGACGGTGATCTGCAGATCACCATTTTCGTCGCGCAACCGCTTGCCATTCCACAGCGCTTTCCAGCGCGGGTTGTCCACCTCGGCACCCAGGCCCGGCGTTTCACCATGCTGATAGAACTGCAGGCCATAGATATCGTTGCCGTTGTTTTCCAGCGCGATAAATCCATAGAGAGTGGACCACAGGCCATAGCCGTGCAGCGGCAGGATCACCTTGTCCAGATCACCTACGTTGTCGCGCAACAGATAGATCACGCGGTATTTGGACTTGCGGCCAATACCTGCCGGGTCGTCATCCAACGCAACGCTCAGTTCAGGATCGCTGGCCGCGGCAATGTCGTCAAAGGTGGCCGGATCGAACTGATCGTCGACAAAATCGCCGGTGGACAGTTCCAGCACGTGCGGCTCGAACGCAGCGAAGGCCTCGGATACATTGATGCCGGGTTCGTAGACGCCTGCCACCTGCAACACGTTGACCTGTTTGTCCTTCAGCGCGTTGGCTTGCTGTACAGGGCGCAAGCTAACAGCAGCCGAAGAAACGACCATCGAGGCAAGCAGGCAGACGGCAACGGCGACGAAAATCGTCTTGCCGACAGAATCCGGCGAAGCCGCCAGAAACTTGGCAATCGCGCCCTTGGGTTCTTGGGATTGCGTATCAGACATGGCGACGCGCCCTCCGTTTGATGTTGGCCTGAACGACAAAATAGTCGATCAGCGGTGCAAAGACGTTGCCGAACAGGATGGCCAGCATCATGCCTTCCGGGAAAGCCGGGTTGAGGACACGGATCATCACAACCATGACACCGATCAGCGCACCATAGATGTAACGACCCAAGTTGGTGTGGCTGGCCGAGACGGGCTCGGTCACCATGAAGGCCAGACCGAAGGCATAACCGCCGATTACAATGTGCCAGTACCACGGCATCGCGAACATTGGGTTGGTGTCCGATCCGATCAGGTTCAGCAGCAGGGTAAAGCCGATGGTACCCGCCAGACAGCCTACAATCAGGCGATAGTTTGCGATCCGAGTGGCCAGCAAGAAAGCCAGACCAATAATACAGGCGAGCGTCGAAGTCTCACCAAAACTGCCCTGCATGAAGCCCATAAAGGCATTCCACCAGGTCAAACCTTCAGCCGCCAGCGCTTGATAGCCCTCAGACGCTGAAACCGACAGCGCCGTCGCGCCCGAGAAACCGTCGACCGGAGTCCAGACCGTGTCGCCCGACATGTTTGCCGGATAGGCAAAGTACAGGAACGCCCGTCCCACCAGCGCCGGGTTGAGGAAGTTCTTGCCAGTGCCGCCAAAGACTTCCTTACCGATCACAACGCCGAAGATAATCCCCAGCGCAACCTGCCACAGCGGGGTCGTTGCCGGCATGATTAGCGTGTAAAGCATAGAGGTAACTAGGAAACCCTCGTTCACCTCATGCCCACGCACGGTTGCGAAGATGACTTCGAAGATACCGCCTGCAACCAAGGTTACGATGTAGATCGGCAGGAAGTACATCAACCCGTGCATCACATTGGCAAAAATGCTGCTTGGGTCCAGAGAAATCCCAAACGCCTGCAGAATGGCAATCCGCCATCCGGTCGCCGAGTCCGGCCCCAGCGCGGCAATTGCCGAGTTGGCCTGGTAGCCGGTATTGTACATCCCCCACAGGATACAGGGGATCGTCGCGATCACGACATAGGTCATGATCCGCTTCATATCGACGAAGGACCGTGCATGCGGGGCTACAGTGGTGACGGTTTTCGGAGTGTAGATAAAGCTTTCCACCATCTCGTAGATAGGGAAGAGCTTCTCGTACTTGCCGCCCTTGGTAAAGTTCGGCTCAATCCGATCGAAGAAGTTGCGCAAACCCATTTGGATCAGCCCTCCTTTTCAATCTTGGTTAGGCAGTCGCGCAGCGCCAGCCCGTATTCATATTTTGCCGGACAGGCAAAGCCCACAAGGCCCAGATCCTCTTCGTCCAGCTCGAGCGCACCCAGTGCCTGAGCACTGTCGGTATCCATCACCAGCAGCGCACGCAGAAGCTGCGTCGGCAAATAGTCTTGCGGCATCAGACGCTCGAAGACACCCGTAGGGACCATCGCGCGACGGCCACCGTTCAGGTTGCTGGTCAGGTTGAAGAGCTTGTTCGAAAGCGCCGACCCCAACACCGGCTGCACCGAGAATTTCGACGGCATCGGACGAATCCACCCCATCGGGATCTGGTCGTGATCTTCCCGGATAATAGAAATCTGGCGCGCAAATCGGCCCAGATATGCGGTGGGGCCTTCGGCTTGCGTTCCCGACAGGATCGAGCCCGAGATAACCCGCGGCGCACCATCCACCGCGATCTCATCACTGGTCAGATCGTCGGTCGAGGCGCCCATGACCGTACGGATCAGACGCGGCTGACGCGCGCCCGGACCGCTGAGCGCGATCACAACGTTCGAATCCAGATGTCCGGTCTGCATTAGACGACCAATGGCGATCACGTCCTGATATCCGATGGTCCAGACCTGCTTGTCCCCTGCCAGCGGTTCAAGGAAGTGAATATGTGTACCAGCCAAACCTGCGGGATGTGGCCCCGAAAACGCGGCGGCTTCGACACCCGGCACATCCGCACCCGGAATGGAGTCGCCGTCCTTGTGGCACAGATACGTTTTGCCTTCGGTCAGCTTCGCAATCGCGGCCAGGCCCGCGGCAAACGCTTCACCGGCGTCAGAAATGATCACCGCTGCGTCTGCTGCCAGTGGCTCACTATCCATTGCAGTCACAAAGATGGCCGCCGGTTTGGAGCCTGGCACCGGCATCTTCGAATAGGGCCGAGTGCGGAACGCAGTCCACAGACCGGCCGCGCACAGCTTTTCGGTTAAGCCTTCAGCTGTGTCCGCATTACCCACACCCGAGAAATCAATACCAGTATCGTTGGCGTCCGACACCTCGATCACCACGCTCTGCAGCACGCGACGTGCGCCACGGTTAATCGCCGCGACCTTGCCGGACATCGGGGCAACCATCATCGCGTCGGGCGCGTCCTTGTGGCAGAACAGCGGCGTTCCGCGCTGAACCGTGTCACCTTCCTGAACCAGCATGCGCGGTTTCAGGCCCAGGTAATCCCCGCCCAATACCCCAACAGTCTTGAATTCAGGTCCCGGTTGGATCGTCTGATCCGGCGCACCCAGCACCGGCAGCTCCAACCCTTTTTTCAGTTTGAAAGTTTGCATGTCGCTACTGTCTTCCAAGCCTCTTTTTCTTGCGCCAGATTCATCGAACCCATTTCTGGGGCCGACAATAACGCGTGATCGCTGTGCAGTCGTCGCAAAAGCGTCTAAATGCGCCGAAAATCCGCGGGCGTAATTCTGATCAGGGACCCTTTACGCGGGGAAGGTGATAAAGGCAAACCCGTTGCGGCCCAAATTGTGTGCGGAATGTCACTTTCCTTTGAACAATTGCATTTTTTCCAAGAAAAAATGCTGGTCGCGCTTGGAATGCTTCCGGTGTAAGCACTGCGAATGGAACAAACGCGCAATCTAGAGATATTTTTGGTGGCCACTCCCGGGCTCGAGGCACCTTTACATGCCGAAGCGGTCGAGAAGGGATTCGAATCCGCCAAAATCGTGCCGGGCGGAGTAAGCTGCCAAGGCAACTGGACCGAAGTCTGGCGCGCGAACCTGTGCCTGCGTGGGGCCAACAAGGTGCTGGTCCGAATAGGCAGTTTCCCGGCGGTGCACTTAGCGCAACTAGACAAACGCGCGCGCAAGTTCCCATGGGCAGAATTCCTGCGTCCTGACATTCAGATCAAGGTCGAGGCGACGAGCCGCAAGTCCCGCATCTACCATGCGGGTGCAGCCCGTCAGAGGATCGAGCGGGCGATTGCTGAAACGCTCGGCGCTCCGATCTCATCCGATGCGGAATTGCGGGTATTGCTGCGTATCGAAAAAGACATCTGCACCTTTTCTATCGACACGTCGGGTGAGCCCCTGCACAAGCGTGGCCACAAACCAGCAGTCGCCAAGGCGCCGATGCGCGAAACAATGGCGGCTATGTTCCTGCGCGAATGTGGGTTTGACGGGTCTGAGCCCGTTCTGGACCCGATGTGTGGCTCGGGCACATTTGTTATTGAAGCCGCCGAGATTGCGATGGGGCTAAAGCCCGGCCGTTCTCGCAATTTTGCTTTCGAAAACCTGCACGGTTTCGTCTCGACCGAGTGGGATGCTTTGCGGCAACCCGAACCTTGGTCAGAAACAGACGTTGTGTTCTACGGATCCGATCGAAATGCAGGTGCTGTCGACGCGGCCAGCACCAATGCTGACCGCGCCGGGGTTGCCGCACACGCCCGGTTTCAGACCCGTTCGGTCAGCGACATCAAACCCCCACCAGGCCCTGCAGGCTTGGTTATCGTCAATCCGCCCTATGGGGCGAGGATTGGGGATGAAAAGCGCCTGCGCTCCCTCTACGGCAGTTTGGGCAAGACTTTGGCGTCTCGATTTTCCGGCTGGCGTGTTGGCATCGTAACCAGCAATCAGTCGCTGGCCCGCTCAACAAGGCTGCCCTTGCTGCCTCCTGGGCCGGTTGTAGACCACGGTGGCACGAAAATCCGGCTGTACCGAACCGACCCCCTGCCCTAGCGTCACCTCGGCGACATAGCAAAACCAAATTTAGCCACGAGAATTCCCGTGCTCCGGCTTAAAATCCCTCTTGCACATCCAAATCCCCAGGTATAGATCACCCGCCACGGTCGGAGTGTAGCTCAGCCTGGTAGAGCACTGTCTTCGGGAGGCAGGGGTCGGAGGTTCGAATCCTCTCACTCCGACCAATTATATCAAATACTTAGCTCGTTTTGCTCTGGCTCTTGCAAAGGGCCAGTCCGGATTTGATCCGAACTATGCTGCTTTTCGAGCGGGTTTTCTTGAGTCTATCCCACTTAGAAATCGAAAGGCCGCTGACTGGGCTGGCACCCGTGTCAACGGCCGATACGAAATGTTTGCTGGAAACGGATACCAGATCACCGGCGAGAATGCAATCGCGGGAGGGTCCGATGTCTGAGCATTTGCCATTCTGCAAGATCAAGCTGCAATACCTGCTGGAAATGGTCACGGACCCCGAGATGGACGACAACGCCCTGCGCGTGGCGATCTACCTGGCACTGGCCCATGCGGATCACGAGACGGGCGAAAGCCGTCCCTCTTTCGAAACCATTGGCGCCGCCATCGGCAAACATGCCAAGTCGGTCAAGCGGGCGCTCAACAAGGTTGAGGCGGCTGGATACATGACCGTGGAACGGGGGACAAACCGGGGAAACTCATCGCGCTATCGTCCGACCGAAGCGGCCCTGAAACGGGCGACTGAGCGCCGTCTGGAGGGGGACAAGGTTGTCCCGCTAAGCCGGGTCAGAAGGGGACGCGCCTGTCCACAAAGGAGGACAGACTTGTCCAGCAAAGGGGGACAAACCTGCCCCCCGAATAGAGAACAAGAACTTAGAAAAGAACACGCGCGCGCGTCCGCGCCGGATTTGCCTGGAAAAAGGCCATCCGGCGGAACCCGCCCGGGCGACCCGCCGCTGGTGTTTGTCCCGAGAGGCATCTGCTTTGTCCGGGACTGGGACACGAGGCTGTCCCGGGAAGGGATGACAACACTGGAACGCAGCCTGCCCCTGTCCGCGCATGGCCGACATCTGGGCTTCTGGCTTCCGGACCGGACCCCCGCTCCGGAGGGAAGCAAGGAATGGCAAGTGCAACTGCGCTTTCTGCGAGACTGCATCAGCGCCGGCGGCGATTTCTGCAGAGAGGGAGTTGCCCGCTGTGCTTAGCCAGGAACGTGTGCCCGCAGACACCAGCGAAGCTGTCTGGCTGACCGCCCCAACGTTTCGGCTGAGCGTTCCCGAGCGCGAAGGCCGGGTTATCGCATTGAACGCCGTCCGGGCGCTACGGACGGGCAACCCGCCTCGCACCGAGGCACACCCCGCTGGCACCCCTCCCCCGTCTGAATCTTGGCGGATCACCGGGGGAGAGGGGCCAGCCACGACACCAAAAAAGGGAAAGGTCATGGCTGACATCAGCACTTTTATTCAGTGCAACGTCCATTATCCATCGGATTGTAGCATTGAGTTTTTTCTAAGTGACCTGCCCGCACTGAGGCAGCTTGTAGCACTCGGCGCGGGCTTGCCAACCGAGGTGCTTGGCGGGCGCGATTTGATGTTGCGGGCTGATGCACCTGATTGCCTGGCCAGGTTACGCCTTGCGGATTTGGACAGGCCAGCGTTAGCCGCATTTAAAAAAGACTGCCTGCTTATCGACCCGGACACATCCCGAAATTTCGCAGCGTATATGCTGGCCGAGGCGGTCGAGGGCATTAGCGGGGAACTCCAAAAAGCTAACGCCGAACACACGGGCGGGCAGGACAAGCCCCATGCGTGATTCGGGTGTCAATAAGCCTTTTCCCTTGAAAATCAGAAATTCCCGCCGGGAAAATGACGCGCGACCGCGTGAGCGGTTGGGGGTCACGCAACAACCAAACCTATCGAGAAAGGATAGACCCATGAAGCAACTGCTACTCTCAACCGCGCTTTCGATCGCGCTCTGCCTGAGCCTGGTCGCGGTGCCAAACAACGCCTGGGCGGGCGATGGCGTCAACGACGCCCAGGACGCCAATGACAACGATGCAAGCGTAGGTCACGGCCACGGCGGCAACGACAACCGGGGAGGTGCCCTATGACCTGTGCAGCACAATCAGTCCCGGCACACCCGCACAAGGCCCCGAAAGGCAGAGCCATGAAACTGAAAACCGCACTCACGGCCATTCTGGCACTGGTACTCACAGCGGGCGCAACCATAGCCAAAGACAACAAACGGCCATCCTATCGGCCTGACGAGATATTCCAGAATGTCGCTGCCGAGCATGTTCGGCCGTTGCTCGCCAACACGGCATGGGTGAGCAGTTTGTGGCATGACAAGGCCAGCGACCAAGGCGGCTATGTGCGGATTGTCTGGCACGGCGCGGATGGGCGAGAGCATGGGTGCTTGACAAGTTTTGAAGGGGTGTCGGGCAGTGCATGGGTCGCCACTTATTCCGGCCGGATCATCGACCGCAGGAGCCAGAACGTTCGTCACCCTCTCAAAGAAAAAGTATTTGAAGGTGAGCGTGGGTATCAGCTCCTACGCTACAACGGTGAGACGGGAGAACTGACCACCTGGCTCGGCGGCGCACAACGGCGCTGGTGGAAAGGTGACGTAGGCCACCTGCAGGCGCGCATCCCGGCCGTGACCTGGGAGATTTGCCCTGACTTCCCCTCCGCCGAGAGCCTGGGCGCAGAGGTCAACACCGCGCAAACCTCGCGCTATTACCGTCAACTGCTGGCGCAAGACCCCGGAGAGCGCATCTTGCGGCCTCAGTACGTCAACGAACATGCCCATGAATTCTACGGCAGCAAGGCGGGGAACAACTGATGCGGATGTTTCGGTTACTATATCCGGCGCTGGTCGCCGCTCTGGTCTTCGCTTGCCTCGGCTCCGCCCTGTCGGCCGAGCAGGGCGATGCGCTAAACCGGTTTGTGAAACATTTCGGCAAGGTGGTGATCCTGCCGAATAATCAGCGGGTGGTATTCTACGCGGCTATGAATGAGGTCTGGGGCCTGTCCAAAGACAACCGGATCACAGAGCGCGGCTATGTCGAGACGGAACCCCGCCCCGACTGGCGGCTGGACCTGCATTGGCGGAACGGGGTTGTGGATACCCTCGATACCTCAAATGCAGAAGATCTCCGATTGGTCGATGAGACTCCCCCGATCATCAACCAACTGGAACAGTTCGTAGGTAAGCGTTTGCCGTGGGCTGTCGGCCCCCTGTCGGAAGGTGCGCAGTTTCTGCAGGGCGGGGTTGTTCTGGATGGTGCGGACGAAGTGATCGGTGAATGGGAAGTCCGGACAAACGGCATTATTGGCTTCTACCCGCCGAAGAGGCCGCGCGTTGACCTCGATCCGTCAGACCTGATCGACGCGCCCCGCACCATGGTGACGCACAAATCCTTTCAGCCCAGGCAAGGACCAGAGCAGGCGCTAGGTGTCCTTATCTGGTCGCCGGGTGCGGGAGACAACGGCCAGCACCCACGCGCCGATACTGGCGACGTACCGTACATTCTGGATTGGCTGTACAACGACGGGTGGGACGTGGTGTACATGCACCGGCATGGTCCCCGCCTGTTCGAGGACAGGCCCCGACACGCTGCGGCCATCCGGCAGGCCGCGGCGGATCTGCGCGCTGATGGGTACAAGCGGGTTATCGTGGCCGGCCAATCATCAGGCGGCACGTACTCGATGTTGGCGGCTGATGAGAGCCTGAACGCCTACGGGTTGCTCTTGATGGCCTCGGGTCCCTCGACCGGCCCCCTGCCCTTCAGAGACGCTCTGGACGCCGCCACAGCGGCCCGCGTGGCGGTGATCCACTTCCGGGAGGATACGACCATCAGGCAGCGCAACGCCATGACAGTGGCCCAGCTCCTCGCCAGGAAACCGCACAGTTTGAACATTTTCGAACCCCCGGGAATGGCCGGCCACAGCGCCGGCTTCCGCTCGGATTTTTCCAACCGGTTCGGGGATTGCCTCATGCAATTTTTTGACCCGGCCAGGACACCGACCGGCCAGGAATGTGACCGGCACTAGTGAACCAGACACGGAACCTCGAAAACCAGCGCCGCTTTGTGGCTGAGAAGAAAGCCCAGGGGCTAAGGCGGGTGATCCTCTGGGCCAGGCCCGAGGATGTCGAGGATCTGAAACTCTGCGCGCGGCAACCTCATTCCATCGCCAAGCTTCGACGCAAGGTCGAACGCGAACTGCGCCCCCCGGATCGAGGCCGAGGTGCGCGCCAGGCTGAGACAGAAAACCGAGCGCGCAATGCTGGTCCAGAAACGCGCCCAGGCGCGGCCGCCAGCAACGGTTCGCAACCGGCTCAAAGCCGCTGGCTGGCTCTATGATCCCGTGGCCGCGGTCTGGCATCTCCCCACCGACCCGGAAGAATGGGCCGCCGCGCGTCGCCTCCTCGACGAGTTGGAGCAATACGACATTCAGCGGCTTGCCCAGATCGACGAGTGAACCGGGCGAATTGTCAGGCACTGCCAAGACACAGCCCAGCTATTGCAAAGGCAATTGCCATGCCAGAGTGTTTCAGACTTTCCCGAACGTCCAGATCCGCCTGGACGTGGCGGGCGCGCAGATCGGCAGCAAAGGCATCTGGGTGATTGCGTTGCAACGTGCAAGCTGAACACGCCTGCACGAACGATCGACACCCCCACAAGGTGGGGACCCCCGTCAATCATGCGCCTCTGGCTTTACACCGCACCGCACAACCGCTGCAGCTCCGCCGCTGCCAGGACCTCCGCCTGACAATCGTTCCGACCGGTGCTGAGATACAGAACGGCTGGGCCAAGTTTTACTCGACCAGGATACGCAACTTGATGTCCAGCTTTCGTCCTCGGCGTTGTCGGCGGCGCATAACATCCGCAAGTGTAAGCTCAAAAACGGGGCCAGTGACCAAATGTTTAACAATCATTTGGCCTTAATCTCACTCTGCGCGAACCCTTGATTGTTGCTCGATAATTTCAGTTGCGGATGGTCGAAATCCTAACTTTCATGCCTTCGGTCGTTCATTGTGCCCAGAACTGATAAGCGGTGCTCATTCAAGAACTGAAAGACCAGGTGATTGGCATGGGCTGGCGTGAACGCAAAGCCGTTGTCATGGGCATGATGAAATGCCACGGTGACGTAATCCTAAGAGTTGTTCTCGACCAGCCTAAGAAAGCCCTGCGAACTCTGTGCATGAGAACATTGAACTCGGCTCAGATCTCCATACAGACGAACTCAGAACCTATCAGAAGTCGTTCCCCCCCCGACAGAAGACAACCACAAGATCGTCAACCATTCTGAGGGCAAATACGCGACCCTGGAAGGTGTCCGCGCCAACCAGATTCAGCCCTTCTTTAACCACCTGAAAAGTCGATTTCTGGCACCCATACCAGCGTGTCTCACAAGCACCTTAAGCGTTACGCAAAGAGTTTGAGCAACGCTTCAATCGTCGGAGGCGTCCTGAGAAGATGCTTTCGGAACTGTTTCCGCGGTTCCCTGAGTTGGACACTTAATCATAGCGTCCAACTTGTCGAAATCTCTGTCTGGATCGGCTTAACGTTCTGCGATGAATTTTTCCAACCCGTCAGGGCGAGCACGCTTTAGAATTGTCACGCGTACATTCCTAACCGAATGGACATAGCCTGAGGCGAAACCCAAAATGCTTCGGCCAACTTATTTATGTCGTCGCCGTATAGATTTTGCATTTCGTAAACCCTGCCCCTCGGCATCAAAATATCTGCCGCCAAAGCGTTCGCTTGAACTTCTACACGGTGTGGAAGTCCACTACGATACATGGCATCGTCGAAGATACCATCGCCAATCGCATCTTCATGGAGAACATAGTGGGCGATTTCATGGGCAATCGTGAAACGCCTACGGGTGGCTGCGTGGTCTTTGTTGACAAAAATAGCAAACCCGCTTTCGCCGCCTCGCGACGGGTCTCTCTGGATTTTGCCCGAAATGCTGTCCGGCCACGGTGCACGATACACCTTAATCCCCAGTTTGTTGGCTAGAGGTGTAACCTCAATTGGTAGCTCCTGCTCAGCAATATAGGCGTTCAGGATGCTTAGTTTATCTTTGATGCTAGTCCTGGTTTCCATCATCTGATGTAGCCTCCGTTGCTTTATTTAGTACCTCATCTTGATTCAAATCAGAAGGAATATCGGCCGCTTCTTTCTGATTTGGTTGATTTTGTCGGGTTTTGGCAACTTCCGCGAACATCTCAGTGGCTTTCAGATCAAGATAGGATTTTGCCTCTCGCTTTGCTGCTGCCACTGCGGCACCCCGAACCGCCCAGAACCCAAATATTGCCACGATGCCAAGCATAATGGCGAAAATAGCCAATACGATTTCGATAACTGTGAGGGAAATCGTTATCGCGTCCATGTCATGAGGCGCGCTTCGCATATTGAACGCCGCTAGACCAACAAACAGACCTATGATCGAAATCGCAGCAAACGGTATGAGAATATAGTAGATCGCCTTAATGTGTGCGTCTCGTTCATTTTCGCGCAAAGCCATTAATTTTCTCTAACTTAGGTATGAACTCTTAGTTTGCATTCCGCCACTTGAAGCAATCATCTGAGTTACGTTGCGATCCCAGTAGCATACATCCAAGTCTTCCAAATATGGGGAGGCGAGCGTTAGCATATTTTGAGTGGCGGTCGCACCAGTCTTTCCATGACCTATGTGCAAGATGATTAATGGCTTCTTTGACTCGATCATGGTTTGCTCGTCAATCTGTTTGGCGTCGGTTTTTCCTTTCCCCACCCCATAGCAAGAGCCATAGGATCCAACATTTCCCAAGTAGAACTCCATTTAAGTGATGGTGCACATGATATTCACGCCCAGTCTACCCGTGTTCCAATGCCTGGAACTGATGATTGCGCATTTGAGCATCTGATGCCGGGAGTCGGTTCCTGAAACCGGATTGACAAACAAGCATCCGGGCACATGTGCCCAGCCGTTTTGTTCCTGTTTCAGTGCCGTTGATCTCTTCATGTGGACGCCGGGCGTGCGCGCAGCCGATGGATGGCCGCAAGGATGCGGTTGAACAGATCGCCGCTGACCGTAACTTCTGCCA
>WQBJ01000190.1 GCA_013032095.1 Ruegeria atlantica
TTGCAGTCTTCGAAATCTTTGGAGGCTTTACCATGCCGCTCTGGAACTCAATTCAGTCTAGAGCTATGCAATCTGAAAGGTATTAAAATCACACCATTTCAATCGAAACCAAGAATAAAATGAGGATAACATGGTTTCTCCGGACGCGGTTCACGCACTTTGTCAGTTTGCTACCGGCAAAGGAAGATTCACTGACCTCGGCGTCATCGCCTTAGAACATACCTACGACTGGCCTCTGCCTCGCAGTGTTGCGTCTCTTGTCGGTGAATTGGAGGGCAGTACTAATTTTGCGCGCACGTTGGATCTAAAAGAAAAGCTGAATGTTCTTTGGCACAATGAGCCAGAGCGAAGACAAGATATTGCTAAATGGATAGTTTCTGATTGGGGCGGAGTTCGTGCCAACAGTTCGTCCACCTTAGAGGCTCACCTGCGACGCGCTGAGGGGCGGAATCAAAGCACACCATTTGCAGGTGTTTCCAGCTACTCAAAGATATTCTCTGTTGTCGACCCTAAGCAGTATGCAATCTTGGACGCTCGAGTCGTCGTATCTCTTAACGCCATTCAAATCTTGGCAGATACCAAAAAAGGTGTGGCATTCCCCTATATCAGCGGGCGTAACAACATCACCGGGAACCAGGGAAAAAAACGCGGCTTTTCAACGCTAAATGAATACTCGGTGATAAACCTAATTCAATCGCGTGGTTGGAGTCGTGTTGCCCGCAGCAGCGCATACAGAATTTACTCCGACCTACTTCACCAGTGCCGTGAGCGTTGCTCCGCAGTTTCGGGCATCGCAATACTCGAAATGGCCTTATTTTCGCAGGCGGAAGAACTCGCCATGCGTGTTGAACCAAGCCTGTCCAATTAGACTTATTGGTTGCGCTGGTCTCTTGACTTGGGGCCAGCTGCAAACCTTGACTGTTCGCGTTAACAGCGTTAGACACGGCATTTCGTAACCGCCCGCACCCCGTGGGCACCATGATCAGCGTCTAGAGGCGCTATAGCGGTTTGGTCCGCTATGAGGCACCGGAAGGGCCTCCAAATCTCAAAGCACAACATAACCCACAGTCGAGTTGTATCTCGTCGATGGCTTGATGCCGTCTTCGGTTCCGCTCGGCTAATCACGTCTTCAGGGCCTCAGTGCGCTCTGGGCGTGGTCGCATATATTGAGGACCAAATTGACTCATGGAAGAAACATACGCTGGAAAGACCCTAGATGCTTTTCCGATCACAAATCCGCACTACTCCAAACTACTAGGTGTTCACCGATATTCAGAACACCCGAATGTTACCCATCTGACCAAGCAGGTCTGGGCAAGATGTTATGGGGAACCAAAAAGCAGCAGCCCAAAGAAGGGTGGCGTAAGACCCAAGGCCAACAGTTTGACACAGCTACGGGCTATATTGCTCGATCTTTATGTGGCTTGGGATGCCGACCCCGAGCTGTCTGTTGGCGTGGCTATGAGTAACACGGCCTGGAACACAGATTCTCGGTATAACAAGATAGGGTTGTCCCGCTTAGCACCGAAGATAATACATCGCCTGCATGAAGTTGGTTACATCTCATTGGCGGCTTGCAGCTATGCCGGTCCCGGAGCCAGCACGAACCGCACCACCCGGATAAGGGCGGCAGAACCGCTTCGGCAGATGTTTCGGGAAGCTAAGTTCGGACCACAGCATATCCTGACCCATCCCGGAAAGGAGTGCATTCTCATGCGATCCAGCGAGAAGTCAGAAAGAAACATCGAATACAAGGATACCCCGGCGACTGAGCAGATGAGAGCAGATCTGATAAATTACAACAGCCTGCTGCTGCGAACCTTCATCGACATACCCGATCAGGAAGACACGTTCATTGAGCGCCCGATTAAGTCCGGTGTTCGTACCGGCGAGATAACCCGAGTTCCTATCTGCGGGTTCGATAACTTCGTTCACCGTGTCTTCAATCGCAACGACTGGTCATCCGGTGGTCGCTTCTGTGGCGGCTGGTGGCAATCGGTCGGGTCAGAGGTAAGGAAGCGCATCCACATCAATGACGAACCCACTGTCGAAGTGGATTATCAAGCCATTCATGTTGCGGTTCTGGCAGCAAAGAGAGAAGTGAAGTTGGAAGGTGATCCTTATGAGTTGGAGAATAATGTATTGCCTGACTTGGACACCGTGCAGCAGCGTAAGTTGTTGAAACTGCTAATCCTCATGGCTCTTAATGCTAAGAATGAGCGGTCAGCTTACAGTGCGTTCCGGGATGCCTCTCCAGTTGGCTCGATGGCAAAGTCGATGAAGAATGCGGAGCTTCGGTTGGTACTAGATGCTGCTATCAAGAAACACCCATTCCTTGAGGATGACCTCTGCGCGGACCGTGGGATATCGCTGATGAACACGGACAGTTTGATGGCTTCAATGGTGATCAGACACTTCACCAGACAGCGGATACCTGTCCTGTGCATCCACGACAGTTTCCTGATCGGTTACTCGTATGCACTGAGGCTCAAGACGGCCATGAAACTTG
>WQBJ01000191.1 GCA_013032095.1 Ruegeria atlantica
GTGCGCATTCTGAGCGCAAATGCAAAAGAAAGCCCTGTGGAGAATGCTCTGATTGCCGGTGTTGCAGCCGGCAACCGTCTCGGCTTCTTTATTATCCGGGATGGCGCGGAGTGGCTGGAGGCGCTGCCGGATACCGCGGTTCTGACCTTTGTGAACGCGGACGGGACAGAAGCAAATGTCGCCGACGGATCAGATGTGGTGCTGGCCGTTGACAACACGGTCGACACCACCGTGACCGTGTATCACAGCTTTTCGGCATCCCTGAATGATGATGGGCTTGAGCATGTGCTGTCCGGTGTGGCTGCGGATGGCAAGTCAATCATGATTGCCTTTGAGGACCTGCCCGACCGGGGGGATATGGATTTTGAAGATGTCGTGTTCCGGGTCACCGCTCTGGACCCGGCAGTTGTGAACGCGGGCGTGGTGCTTGAGAACGCAACGCAAGGCTTCGGCACACTGGGCGTGCAAGGTGATACGGCTCTGGACGCGCAAACCGGTACTCAGGGCGATTACGGCACGTTCAGCATCGATGCCGCTGGTGTGTGGAGCTACGTTCTCGACAACGATCATTCGGCGGTTGATGCGCTGGACGAAGGGGAAAGCCTGACCGACACCTTCCGGGTGACAACGGTCGAGGGGCTGAACTACGACATTGCCATTACCATCAACGGTGTCAATGACGCGCCCGTAAACACCGCGCCGGACACGATAGAAGCGGTTGCAGACACCGACCTGGCTTTTGACGGTGAAGATGCGATCACCGTCACCGATGCCGAGGGCAAACTGGCCAGTGTTCAACTGAGTGTGGAAAACGGTGAGCTGACCGTAGACGAAGGCCCGCTGGATAGCGTTGTGTCCATTGTGGGGAACGGCTCCAAGTCCCTGACGTTGTCTGTCAACGGGAGCACCAGTGTGCTCAATGCGGCTTCGGCGCTGCTGAGCCGGACACATCTCAACACTGCCAGCGAAGACGATGAGGTCGATATTGACAGCGTTGCGGAGCTTAACGCGGTCCTGGCCAGCCTGACATATCAGGGCAGTGAAGATGATACGCTGACCATTGTATCCACCGACAGTGGCGGAGCAGAAAGCAATGTCGACCAGGTCACGATCACCACTGTGCCGGTGATCGCTTCGGTCACCAGTGCCACGCAAGCCGAAGGCGACGACCTTGTGCATAGGGTGACTATGACCGGCACGAGTGTGACTGCGGAAACTTTCGACTTCACGCTGGCGGGTGACAGCGCAACCCTGGACAGCGACTTCAACGGTACACCGGCCTTCAGCGATGGTGTGACCTACGATGCGAGCGCGGGCACGATCACGGTACCGGCAGGCGTGATCTCGTTCGATGTGACGGTATCGAGCACCGAGGACAGCGATGAAGAAGGCGATGAGGGCTACAACCTGACGGTGGGTGGTGTTCAGGCGAGGGGCACGATCAGCAATGACGACGCGGTGGGTGTCGCGAGCGTCAGCGATGCAACGGAAACCGAAGGTGACGACCTTGTGCACACAGTGGGATTGACCGGCACGAGTGCGACGGCGGAGACCTTCACGTTCCTCCTGACGGGTGACAGCGCGACGCTGGACAGCGACTTCAACGGTACACCGGCCTTCAGCGATGGTGTGACCTACGATGCGAGCGCGGGCACGATCACGGTGCCGGCAGGTGTGGCCTCGTTCGATGTGGCGGTATCGAGCATCGAGGACAGCGATGAAGAAAGCGATGAGGGCTACGACCTGACGGTGGGTGGCGTTCAGGCGAGGGGCACGATCAGCAATGACGACGCGGTGAGCATCGCGAGTGTCGGCGATGCAACGGAAACCGAAGGCAGCGACCTAGTGCATAGGGTGAGTTTGACGGGCACGAGTGTGACCGAAGAAACCTTCGACTTCACGCTGACGGGCGACAGCGCAACCCTGGGGGACGACTTCAACGGTACACCGGCCTTCAGCGATGGCGTGACCTATGATGCGAGCGCGGGCACGATCACGGTGCCGGCAGGTGTGGCCTCGTTCGATGTGACGGTATCGAGCATCGACGACAGTGATGAAGAAAGCGATGAGGGCTACAACCTGACGGTGGGTGGCGTTCAGGCGACCGGCACAATCAGCAATGACGACGCGGTGGGTGTCGCGAGTGTCAGCGATGCAACGGAAACCGAAGGTGACGACCTTGTGCACACCGTGAGTTTGACGGGCACGAGTGTGACCGAAGAAACCTTCGACTTCACGCTGACGGGTGACAGCGCAACCCTGGGGGATGATTTCAACGGCACGCCGAGCTTCAGTGATGGTGTGACCTATGATGCGAGCGCGGGCACGATCATGGTGCCGGCAGGTGTGGCCTCGTTCGATGTGACGGTGACGAGTATCGAGGACAGCGATGAAGAAAGTGATGAGGGCTATGACCTGACGGTGGGTGGCGTTCAGGCGAGGGGCACGATCAGCAATGACGACGCGGTGAGCATCGCGAGTG
>WQBJ01000192.1 GCA_013032095.1 Ruegeria atlantica
AAATACTATGTCGGGCAGCTTGATGAAGAAAATCGTGTTTGCAGCAGGTTGTGCATGCTGCCCTACATAGTGGGCTGCCCTACATATGGACTCAAAGGCACTATGAGTGAAGCCGAGCTGCATGTGATCAAAGCGCGGTTGCGCGGCGGCATCCTCAATAAGGCAAGGCGTGGCGAGTTCCGCTGCCCTCTGCCGACCGGGTTGGTCTATGATCATTCCGGCAATGTGACGCTTGATCCGGATATGCAAGTCAGAGAGACCATCTCTCATTTCTTCGAAACGTTTTCCCGCGTCGGGTCTGCCTCCCAGACCGTCAAAGCCTTTCGCAAGGAAGGCCTTCTGTTCCCTTCGCGCCTGCACAACAGCCAGACGGTGTTTCGGCCGCTGACCGCATCAACGGCAGTGCGCGTCCTGAACAATCCCCGCTACGCTGGCGCTTATGCTTACGGGCGGCGGCAGTTCCGGCGTACCATTGATGGCAAAAAAACTGTCCGCGCTCGCAACAACGAAGACTGGCTCGCCTGTATTCCCGATGCCCATCCGGGTTATATCAGCTGGGAGCGGCATCAGGAGAACCTGAAGATCCTAAAGGCCAACGGCCGTGGATTTGATGCGGCACGGGCGTCCATTCCAAGGGAAGGACCAGCACTGCTGCAAGGCCGGGCGGTGTGCGGGCAATGCGGCAGGCACTTCCGGGTTCGCTACGCGGCCCGGCGCGGCCGGCAGGAGGCCTGGTACATCTGCGATCGCGCCCACAGCTACCGCGGGGACCCTCTCTGCCAATCGATTGCCGGGCCTCCCGTCGACGAAGCCATCGGCAGGCTGATTGCTGAGCAAATGACGCCGGAGGCTATTGGGTTGGCGCTCGAAGTCCGCAAGGAGATCGAAGCCCGTCATGAAGAAGCAGACCGGCTGCGCTGCCGTGCAATCGATCGCGCCCAAACGGAAGCCGATCTCGCCCAGCGGCGTTTCATGCTCGTCGATCCCGACAATCGCCTCGTCGCCGACACGCTGGAAGGCGAATGGAACGAGAAGCTCCGCATCCTGGCCAATGCCCGCGAAGAACGCGACCGCGCCCGGGAGCACGATCACGACATACTCAGCAAAGCTGTCCATGAGCGTCTGGTCGCTATGACGGTGGATTTCCAAAAGATATGGGCGGACCCCGATACACCTAACCGCGAACGCAAGCGGCTGCTTGCTCACATCATCGAGGATGTCACTCTTGTGAAGCTACCGGCAGAAGGGACCACAAAGGTTCACATCCGCTTCAAAGGCGGCAAAATCCAGACCCTCACCACCCTGAGCCCAAAATCTTCCGCACAGCAGGTAAAGACGCAGCCCGGCATCGTCGAACTGGTCGATAAACTCCTTGACGATCACATCTATTCCGAGATTGCAGAGTTGCTCAACCAGCAAGGATACCGTCCAGGCGAGGCCGCGCGCCGCGACCGCAATGATGCGCGCTTCACGCCCCGGCGGGTTGCCTATCTCGTCCACCAATACAAGCTGCGCTCCCGCTACGACCGCCTGCGTGACCGGGGAATGCTGACAAAACAGGAAGCGGCCGCACGTCTCGATATCCACGAGCAAACCGTCACCAGATGGGCCAAGCACGGCCTCATCACTAGTCATGCCTACAACGGCCACTATAGCTTGTATGAACTTCCCGTGTCGAACCTGCCCCAAAAACAACGCAGCAGATGGAACCGCCTTGTCGATCGCGCTGCTGCAAGAAGTCAAATTCCCAGCAAAGAAAAATCCTCAGCTGAAGCCGAAAGGGATGTAGTATGAACACAGATCGTTCAGATACAGCGACATACCAACCCCATCATGCCACAAAATCTTCACCAGATCGCCTCGACGGCCTCTGAAACAAAAAATCTCGCCAGCATGCGGGTCGCGCCCCAGGCCCTCCTGAACCTGCAGCGCCAGCGTGTTCATCCCTCGGCGCATATCTGTCACGCCTCCCGCAATCCACACCTTCGCACCCGCCGGAAAGGCAATCATGACGGCTCCAATGCGGTCAAAAGGCGCAACAAAAGAGCTGGATCAATCGTAACCGCTACGGACAGTTTGCGCCCGTTCACCAGCTCGATATCTGCCTTTTGGCCTTCATTTTCCCCGCCCGCCGGATTGCCTAAGTCTTTGGGTTCTCCATTGGAAGGCCCGGGATCAGAAGCAACAACGGGAACAAACTGGGGCTGGGCTCCGGAACCCGACAAACTGCTCTCACGATATTGGCGACGCCAGCGGGACAAAGACGAACGACCAACGCCGTGACGCCGGGCCGTCTCAACGACGCCGCAATCAAGGCTTTCCTCTACAAGCCGGACCTTCTCTTCATCTGACAATTGACGACGGGGGGACTGAGTTCCAACAGAAATCAGGCCATCTTCGCTGGGGGTGCTTTCATCATACATTCCCAAATCGTAAACCCGGATAATCAAACAAGATAGACGGCCTCCGCCGGAGCATTAC
>WQBJ01000193.1 GCA_013032095.1 Ruegeria atlantica
TCGATGCCCTGAATATCCCCAGACCGGCCTGATAGCCTGATGTCGTCACACAAATCCGATTCTCGTGTTAATAATTTCAATCACTTACGCGATTAACTGTCGAACTCCGGCATGACGGTCGCCGCGTAGGGATATGTGACTTTCATAGTCGACCTCTCCGGATCGGTAGCGTCGAGATGTTAACCCAGGCCATGTGCCAACCCAGTGTGACTTCTGGTAGTTGCATGTCCCTTGCATGGCAACATCAAAGTAGGTTGCCGTGAAGATGCCGACGCCAAGGATCAGCATGAGAAGTCGACAGACGTGGTTGTGGCGTGCCACAGCTGCCAAGTGAGTTCTGCACCACAGATGCACGCGCTGCGCCAAGCTTCCAACATGGAACAATCATGGCAGCAAGCTTGTCCTGACCTAACAGAAATCACCTAACATTGCCTTCAAAGGCGCTTCCCCTTCTCAAAGCAACAATAAATCCAAATGTCGTCATGACATACCGGATCTGGTTTCAGGGGAAGATCACGAG
The DNA here is from genome assembly GCA_013032095.1 of Ruegeria atlantica. Taxonomy (GTDB): domain Bacteria; phylum Pseudomonadota; class Alphaproteobacteria; order Rhodobacterales; family Rhodobacteraceae; genus Ruegeria; species Ruegeria atlantica_E. Next base: position 521 of record WQBJ01000193.1, read on the forward strand.
ACCTCGCCATCACGGTCAACCGAATTGTAGCAAAGCGCCACCTAGAGTCATTTCACGACCACCACGTTAAAATTGAATGATAGGTTGCTTATTTTTGAGGTGCCTCGCCACCAACTGTTTCATCAGTTTGCCGCGCGGCATGTGACGGGCCGGATGCAGGTTTTCGAGATCTAGGTTTGGGAATATCTGTCGGATTTCTTTCATGGCTGCTGGTCCGAGCGCTCGGGCAGCTTGAGGTCCACACAAGAGAGTTTCCGTTTCCGCACCTTCCGCATATACAATTTCATGGTTGTCGAGCATGAAATGAATGTAGGTGACAGTATCGAGTTCCGTCGCAAGCTCAATGCCCGGTATGTCCAACAGCTTCTTCGCGGGCACCAAAACTTCTGATGCCCCGAACATACGTTCAGCGATGCGCGATCTGACAAGCATCCGATGTTGCTGCGACACGACCAGATCGCGATTGGGCAGGTTACATGCCAATGCCCCCTTATTAATTCTAATCGGGATCATTTCATCCTTGCAGCGATGCGTAGCCGACCCGATCCATCGAATGGATTGAGCCCCATTGTCCCGGGTGGACACGAGATCCCCAATTTCGAGGGTATCGATCTCGCGATATCCGGTAGGGGTGTTTATGAGCGCACCGGAAGTAAAACATGGCACAAAGCCAACCAATCTGTTCCCTAACATCCCACTAGTATTTAACGACCCAAGGGTTGTGGCATTGATTGTCAGCGACTCGATCGGCCCGGCATCTAAGATTGATTGCCCACCATCCAAATCACTGAAATGTGGAGCAAGGTAGGTATGGCCTTCTGTATCTTGGAACAAATGCACGGAAGTGATGGCCGTTGTGCCATTTGAATAGGTTATGGTTACGTCGCCATAAATAAACCCACTATCAAATACTTGATCGTCACCGCCATTGATGCGAAAAGATTCACTGTGACTGTCATTGTCAACATCATAGCGAACAACGTTGTCGCCACCTAAGTAGGGCACACTTCCGGGTGAGAGTTCCTGAATATGCGACCAGAGCGGGTCATCCGGGCCTCCGAAAGTTTGATTCAGGAAATTTCCTGCATTTTCAATTGTGGAATTACCTTCAGAAGGATCGATATCGCTGAATACACCCAGATATATCACATTGAATGTCGTCGCCATTTGCGCTCTCCCGCCGACCCTACGCGTTTATGAGGAGCGGCTTGACGTCTTCGTTCCGCCGAAACTGCCGCTCAATCCATCTGTTGGCGTCAAATAAGCAGAAGAAATCACCAACCGACGCAAGCACCGCACGCGAAAATCGAAGCTCAAACTGAACAAAGAATTCTTCTGAAAAAACCTCAGAATACGAAACCGCCCTCTCCAGTATTGCGGCATTGTTCTGAAGGTAGCTTTCCAACCCATGGGGCAAGACAGTTGGGATTAGACGTCGAGAAATAATGTTCCACTGGTTCGCTATTCTCTCGCCGGAATATATCGCTTCAAAAGCAAGTAATTCCTCTGAATACGAATTGGAATTATCCCGCCTAATCGTTCGGATCATAATATCCTCTATCGCTACGAGACTATTTGTAAAGTGACAGAATATCTCGTCTCCAACAGACAAGTTCTCCACTCGCTCTCGTTGGTCTTTTGATGGAAAAATCAAAACCTCCGAACCCAAACCAATCATTTTTCTCCCCCCCTCGGCGCCAGATTTTCCCCGGCGCAACCTTTTCGGTCCGGCGGACCGGTTAACGGGCTTCTTTCCGGACAAAAAAGCGGCGCAACAAGGCAACCCTTTTGCCCATCCATCATCTGTTTTGAGGAATTTTCAGCGGGCATATCTATATCCCCGCCTCACGGACCCTCACGGACCCTCACGGACCCTCACGGACCCTCACGGACCCTCACGGACCCTCACGGACCCTCACGGACCCTCACGGACCCTCACGGACA
>WQBJ01000194.1 GCA_013032095.1 Ruegeria atlantica
CGGACACCGGTCCGGACCACGCACCGGAGTGCGCCTCTTTTCTACCGCCGAGCGAATTGTCCGGACTGGCCAGATCCAGGGTTCCGCAATCACGGAAAACCCGGATGAGGACACCACGACACTAAGGCTGGTTTTCCCCGGGAAAGAACAGCAAGAGCCGCGCGTCTCCCGACCCCTCTGAGCCTTCCGGGCAGAAGCAAACGGAAGCCAAGGCACCGCCGGCAACCTGACGCTGACGAGCCTGCTGCATTTCCTGTGGCACGAAGCCAATCTCGGCCGCTGGCATCCGGCGATGGACGGCATGCGGTGGTGGGGTGTGATGCATTGCGCTCTGCGCCGGACCGTCGCGGGAAAGCACGCCAAGGGACAAAACCTTGCACGGATTCTCTATGTCTCCGAGCCGTTCAATATTGGGCGCAAAGCCGGGGTCGCGGCGCGTCGAAACAAGATGTTCCACGGCCTCCGGCCGGTCAGACCCGGCACAGCTTCTGTGAAATGAAAGCACATGAGATGACCTTCTTTCATAAGCCGTGCCCCCTCTCCGCCCACCTAGGCACGGTAAAAAGATGGAGAGGGGGATCGTTGCAGACCATCTGGAAATGGGACCGGAACGATACCGGATGTCTAGAACAGACACGCAATAGGCGCAAGAAGGAGCGGTAAACACCCACGAAAAAACGGATTCTGGTCAGGTGTGAAATCTGGTTGAACGAAAGCAGACAACGAGTGCCGCGCGTAGACTACTGATTAGGGCAGCAATACAGCACCACAAAAACAATCCTGTCTTGGCACTGGCGCTTGAGCGCGCGGAAAAGCAACTACCCTTGGATGACGAAACCGAAGCGCTAAACACCGAGATACATGGTATGCTCCAGAGTGAACTGGCAAAGTTCAACTTGGGCAACCCGGACCAAACCGCGCGCGATCTTATCGGTCTGTCCCGCGGGATTTTCGACGCATCAGCTCCACAAGATTTGAACAGCATTGCATCGTTGGAACACAGGATAATGCTCGCAGTAAATGGCTTTGTTACTTCAGTCTCGCAAGGCCCTTAGGGCTCGAACCGGACATTTGAAAGTTCACGTTAAGAAGCGCGGTATTCACTCCACGGAATCCGAGCATTCTCCCTCGCCCTGGACACTGTTCTTGCCTGGCCCGTTGGGGTCGGGCTTTTTTTTGCGTCCGTAACCAATGGTACATCGTGCTTGGATGGGTGAGGCAAACCTATTCGATTTCACCTTTAATCTCTGTATGTTCAGATTCAGAAACTGCCGCAGAGAGGCGCTTTTCCATGATACAGACGATTGGATGGTCAACGGCTTTAGGTTTGGTTTTGGTCACTGCAAGCTATTTTCAGCTATTTAGAGTTTCACAGCTTATTAACGACCAAGATCCGGATTATTTTGATAGATATTGGAGAAACGAGAACAAGCAACCTAAACTACTTCTAGTTGCCCTCTTCCCCATATCCATAATCATTTCATCATCGATGGCATTGGTAGCTGTTGTTCTCAATAGAGAAGATCGATTCAGTCGCGCTATGGAGGACCCCGAACTAGATCTTCGCGTGATGAATAAAATGATAGAAACAAAGGGAGGTGGCCGAAAAGAGCATTATGACAAAAAAAGGCGAGAAGCTCTTAAAAGCATCAGACGGCTAAAAATAAAAAGATTCTTAAACTATGACCTATTCCTAATCATCAACCTTAGCTTCTTTATGGGAACCGGGCTGGTGTTGTGGAGTGACCCATCGTCATCGCCGGTGCAGAGCTGGTGGGTTTGGTTCGCGTTGCTGTTTGTGCTGCAGATACAGTGGTTTTTTTCTTATGTCATAGGAGCCTTCTCGTTGTCAGTTTTTATTGTCAAACTAGTTTCTGACTTCTCGGAGGAATTTACAGCATCAATCATGCTTAACTTTGCCGTCGAAGTTTTCAGCAATCCCGCTCTACTCACATTGCTGACACTTGCAGCCGCGCAGGCTGTGATCAGCGCCGCTGTAGAGGTAATTTCGTAGTGGTAGGCCCAACCGCCCCGAACGTGCGTGGATGGGGCTTATGGGGAACACAAAGAGAACACGTACTGCAGTGACCATTCGCTGCGGCGTATATGAACTGGAAAGGTGCGGGACAAAGCGCCATTTCGATGCGGCCGCACCAATGGCGGCTTTCATGAATTGGCTGGCGTTTCCCGTACCAGAACGTCAACCACCATAAAGTGATCGTAAGAAAGATAGCTCTGAACCATTTTCAACAAGGCTTACATCATACGCCGAAGGACTTAGCACATGAAGTGATCCGCATTTGGTGCAGGCAATCTTCAAAACAGTCTGTTCACGCAGGGCTTTCAAACGTATTCGTCCGGCTTGGCCGCTCTGATTTGGCGAAGGAGAGAGTGATAGTGTCCACCTTC
>WQBJ01000195.1 GCA_013032095.1 Ruegeria atlantica
GACTTAACTGTCCCGTAATTACTGAAATCGCTGTCCGGTATTTCTGAAATCCGCAGTATTGTCCAGAAAGCCGGGGCAGGGGAGTTGCATCTCGAGCGCAGTTTCTACGGTAGGCTCAGTGGGCAAGCGGCGTGACTGGGCGTCACCGAACTTGCTGAAGATGGGCTCTGACGGTCGAGATGTTGTTATGCGTAAGTTTGCTGAACAGTGAATATTGACTATTTTGCGAATATAGGAGAAAAACAGCTAAATCTGCTGAACAGTGAATATGGAAGAAATCTCGAATATAGAGCCGGAACTTCTGGAAAGCCTGAGCGATAGCTTTGAGGCAGTTCCCGATGCGCACTTGGGCGAAATCTCCTGGGAAGTGGAGATTGGGGGGCGTTTGCGCCCGGACGCAATTCTTGACGCTGTCGTCGCAGGACGTGAAATCGCCTTTGTGGTGGAAACCCGAGGCGATGTGTTTCCGCGAGACGCACGAGAGATTGTCTGGCAGCTCAAACGATACCTGCGGGAGTTGGATAGCTCTAACCGGCGATATGTTCCGATGATCCTTGCACGATCGGTTTCGAAAGGAGCTCGGGACTACCTTCAAGAAGAGCAGGTCGCCTATCACGACTTGAGCGGATCGTTCTTTGTCAGTGTCGATGAGACGTTTGTGCTGATCGAGAGGCCGAAACCCAAGCGCGCCAAGCGTCGTGCTATGAACGTGTTCAAGGGAACCCGTGCACAGGTTCTGCATGCCTTGTTCGATCGTCCGGGCGAATGGGTGAGTGGCTCTGAGATTGCCGAATATGCCGGTGTGTCTGCCGCAACCGTTTCCGAGACCTTCAAGGATCTTGAGCGCCGCGATTGGCTGGATGTGAAAGGGGAGGGGCCTGCGAAACGGCGCAGGCTGGTCCGACCAGATGTCCTTCTGGATGCCTGGCGTGACAGCATTCTGGCAAGCCGTGCGTCGAGGCGGAGCCGGTATTACGTTCCGCGGATGAAACCCGAGGACATGGCCCGCGAGATCGAGGGTGAAAATTACTACGACGACTTCGATCTGGAGTTCACCGGACAGTTTGCCGCCCAGGCATATGCTCCGTTTCTTTCAAATGTCTCTGACCTGACAGTGCGGGCCTTTGGGAAACGGACACACGATTGGCTCATCTCCACTATGGGTGCCCGAGAAGTTTCCGAAGGAGCGAACTTAGTGGTGATCGACGCTAAAACCATGAAGCAGCGTCATAGGATGTTTGACGAGAGAAGACGCTTGTTGGCCTCGCCCCTGCAAGTCTATCTCGACCTGCTGGAAGATCATGGTCGTTCGAAGGAAATGGCAGAGCATCTGCGGTCTCAGAAACTGGTGTGGCAATGAAGAAACCGACGGCCATTCAAGGCTACAACCAAACTGTCACCGAAGCCTGTGAGCGTGTTCTGGTCACTTTGATCCGCCATTTGGGGCCGTGGCGCGACTCCATCTTTCTCGTGGGTGGCCTGACGCCACGCTACCTCATCAAGGAACGCCCGCCGGTGGTGCCTGCGCACGCGGGAACCGGTGACGTAGATGTCGTTGTGGACATGAAACTGCTTGCTGATACCGAGGCCTACCGAACGCTTGAGGACAATATCAGGGCCATCGGGTTCAAGAGGTCGGAAAACGATCAGGGTAAAAAGCTCTCATGGCGCTGGCAGCAAGAGCTGGTCGACGGCACTGTACTGATACTCGAATTCCTGGCTGACGCCGGAGATGAGAGGGGTGGGGCGCTTCAGGAACTGCCCTCGGAAGGTGCGGTTTCGGCGATCCACATTCCGCATTCAGCGATGGTGCTGGATCACCATGAGACCGTGGATATCACAGCCGAACTGCTGGACGATGGTGGCGTCACAACCGAGATAATCCGGCATGCTGATATTGTCAGTTTCACCTGCCTCAAGGCGTTTGCTTTCGATCACCGGGCCGAACCCAAAGATGCGCATGACCTCTGCTATTGCCTTGAGCACTACAAGGGTGGAACGGAGGCTTTGCGTACTGCATTCGAAGCCGCACTGGCTGGCAAGCACGCTGAAACTGTCAAGGCGGCGGTAGATATACTTGTGCGGCGGTTCTGTGATGGCGACGGTTTTGAGGGCTATAAGAAAGATGGTCCCGTCGCCGCGGCGCGATTTGAAGGCGCGGAGGAGTGGATTGCCGATAACCGCATTCTTCGACAACGTGACTTGAGCGCCGTTGTTCAGGATGCCATCGCGCCGTTCATTTGATCCAGGACAGGCGCGGTAGATGGGGTGGTTGCCGCCCTCCCATCTACCGGAGCAGACCCCTTTTAGGAGAGTACAGCAAAGTGTGGGGCAGTTGATCTTCGGGTTTGATGGTGGCAGT
>WQBJ01000196.1 GCA_013032095.1 Ruegeria atlantica
ATATTGGCCATTTCTTCACTGAAGGTCACTGAGAAGGTGATATTTGTGCCAACGACCCATCTCGTGACATCCGAGGTCATGGAAACCAGCGTCGGTGCAATGGCATCGGCAATCACATCTTCCGTTGTCATCGTGTAAGCGCCTGTTGTTGCGTTGTCGTCCGCATCGGAGACCCCGCCTGCATTCACGGTCAGCGCAATATCGCCACCGCTGCCGTCCGGTTTGACCGTGACTTTCCATGTACTGGTATGTTCAGCCGTAAGACCAACACCGGTAACAGCGGTAATTGTTCCGTTGGCGGCCGTCAGGCCATCTGCAGCAGGAGAAATAAACTTGACCGGTTCGTTGAACGTTATCGTAACGTCAATTGAATCATCGTTGGTTTGATATTGGCTTGCGGTGCTGCTCCATGAAGAAACCACCGGCTCCGCCGCATCGGCCAGCGTTAGGGTCAAATCACTGGCCGGGTTGTTGCCGCTGGTATCCTCCAGGGCATTAGCGGGGATATTCAGCGCTTGCGCCGGTGGCGAGAATGACGCAATGCCCACCAGAATGGTGGCCGTCATCAGAATCTTGGAATTCAAGGTGGACATTGTTTTGTCTCTATTTTCCCTGCAAAAAAAGCGGCCAGCACATTGTGCCAACCGCTCTGCTGTTTTTACTCGTTACGCGATACCGACTGATCGTCAGCCGGAATATGCAGGCTGATAGGACCCGTGCCGATCGGCGTCAGGTCGATCGTCCATTCCTTGTTGTCACTGGTGGCAAGCGTGCTCGCATCGAGGGTACCGCCCGTTATGGTGATATCCTCACCAACGGCAAACGTGGTCGAATTGATCGGCTCGTCAAACGTGATAGTGAGCGTTTGCGCATTTTTCGTCTGATACGGGTTTTGCGCCGCCAGCATTGATCCGGCAGGGCCAGCCTTGTCCAGAATCGCACTCCAGCTGGCAATGAGCGTTGCAAACGAAGCGATTGCCGCTGCCGTGTTGCTATCACTGTCGGTTGCAATACTGCCCTTCAGGCCCAGATCAATGTTTCCCGCCAGATCGGTTGGCGGCGTGATCGTCAGCGTATAGGTGATATTGTCGCTGGTCGTGACGCTGTCGATCGTGCCATTGGTGATCGTGAAGGCCTCCGTATTGTTGGCAACACCGGAAACCGACTCGCTGAACGTCACGTCAACGGTAAACGAGGTTCCATCCGTATATTCCGTCGTGGTCGACTGGACATTGGCAACAGTCGGTGCCGCCCCATCCGTAAGAGACGGCATCGCTGTTTCGACGTTCCTGTTATCGTTGTCATCCTTGACGGCTTGCGCAGCCAGGGTCAGCGGGATTTCACCGGATACGCCACTGGAAAGTGTGATTGTAACCTGCCATTGCGTGCGGGTCGTATCCCCCGACTTGGTTACGAGATTACCTATCGTAATACCGGCATTGGTGTTCGTGGTGCTAACGGCATCAACACCTCCCGAAACCAGTGATACGGGCTCATCAAAGGTAACATCAACGACATAATTGCCAGCACCGTCATGAGATGTAGCCCCGCCAAACGAAGCACCCGGTGCTATACCATCGGCAACGGTAAGAGACAGTTCACTGCTGTCATTGCCGCTGACATCCTGGATCGCCCCAGCTGGAATGTTAAGGCTGAGCGGGCCAGTGCCAACCGGCATCACCGTGATGGTGTAGACTTCATCACCATCACCACCGCTTGTAACCACGACACTGCCGCTCTGGCCACCCGTAACGATATTCACATCATCTGCAGTAAAGCCACTCACGCCTTCATCGAAGGTGACGGTGAATTCCTGGGCCCCCTTGTCGTCATAAGAACTCTCGGTGGATGAAATCTCCACGCCAGGAGATGCATCGCTCGGAATGCCAACACCATTGTTGAAACCTGTCGAAAATACCGTTGCCGGCAGCGTATTGCCGCCTTCATCCGCCAGTGTGTCGGCTTCGATTTCCAGATCGACGGGACCATTGCCATCCGGTGTGACCACAACCGTCCATGTCAGATTATCGACACTGCTTGATACACTCTTGACGCTTGCATTGGTCGGCGTGAAGTCTTCACCCTGAAGGCCCGTCATCCGCTCACTGAATATAACCGTGAAAGTCAGATCCTGGTTCAGGGTGTATTTGTTTGCACTGGCCCTGAACGCATCAACTGCCGGGAAAAGCAGATCCTCGATCATATCCATCGACATGGCAACGGTGCTGGCATTGGTATATTGGTCCGTGACGGCACCTGCACCGACCGTCAGCGTGATATCGCCGCCGATCGGCGTCAGCTCAATCGTCCAGTCTGTCGCCGGTGCG
>WQBJ01000197.1 GCA_013032095.1 Ruegeria atlantica
GCAGGTTGTCTGGCTTAGCCGGAGCTTTGGCGAACCTGGCGTTATAGCGCTCGACAAAGTCGGTCAGGAACGCGTTGCCATCATCTATGTTTGAGATGCCCGCAATGCGCAGTTCTTTGACCAACCGATCTTGTAGCGTCCGGTTTGCACGCTCGACCCGACCTTTATCCGGCATGATTGCTGTGGCGCTTCGAGACTCTGCCGATAACTCGTTATCAGCGTTATGGTGAGACCATCCGGGATCTGGGGCGCCGGGAGCACGTGAGTGCGGGCAGACCGAGCAAACAAGCATGGGTTGCGAGCCCGAGCCTTTAAATGGTCGCCCCTGCGGCTCGCCCGGATGTGCCGAGAGCACGGATCTGTAGGTGCCGCGTGTCCGCCGCTCCCGTGAATTGAAACGTTCTTTATGGAAAGGGGGAAAGGATGAGAATCATCGGCCTGGACATTCATCGTGTCTTTGCGGAAGCCGTGGCGCTTGAGGGCGCGACGATCATACATCTTGGACGGATCGGGATGACCCGCGAACACCTGGCCGCTTTTGCGGCAACCCTGAAGAAAACAGATCATGTTATCGTCGAGGCGACAGGAAACGCCACGGCGCTCGTTGATATACTGGCACCGCATGTGGCGCGGGTCGCTGTCGCCAATCCGTTGCAAGTGCATTTGATTGCCAAGGCAAAGACCAAAACCGACAAAATCGATGCGGGCGTGTTGGCTAAGCTCTATGCAGCGGGTTTTCTGCCGGAAGTGTGGGTTCCGGATGAGGCGACGCTTGCACGCCGACGCCAGGTCACGCGCCGGAACCAGCTCGTCAAGCAGCGGGTTCGTTTGAAAGCTATCGTACAATCGATCCTGCATGCTCATCTGGTTCCGCGGTGTCCGCACGCAGATATCTTCGGTATCAAGGGTCGCACGTGGCTGAAGGCGCAATACTTGCCGGAAGACGAACGCGAGGCGATCACATGTCACTTAGACGAGTATGACCGACTGACCGAAGCTCAAAAGGGTGTCGAGCGGGATATCGCGCGAGCTGCTCTGGCGGATGACGATGTTAAGCGGATCATGACCGCTCCTGGTATTGATATGGTTGTTGCTGTCGGCCTAATGGCAGCGATCGGCCGGATTGACCGCTTTGATGACCCTGACAAGCTCGTTGCCTACTTCGGGCTGAACCCCAGTGTGCGCCAATCCGGAGACGGACCGGCTTATCACGGCCGAATTACAAAGCGAGGGCGGTCGAGCGCCCGCCACCTTTTGGTTGAGGCCGCTTGGCAAGCTGTTCGCGTCCCGGGACCTCTAAAGGCCTTTTTTGAGCGTATTCGGGCACGGAGGAGGAACCACATTGCAGCCGTCGCAGTGGCCCGCAAACTCACGGTTCTGGTTTGGCACATGTTGACCAAAGGCGAGGACTATATCTGGGCGCGACCCGCCTTAATGGCACGAAAGATGCGCAAGTTGGAACTCACTGCGGGCATGCCATCACGACGTGGGCAGCGCGGCCAATCTTACGAATACAATCTGCCAGAACGTCGTCGCGCTGATCGTGCCATCGCTGAACAGGCAGAAGGCGTTTATCGGCGTATGACGGAAGGTTGGCGAAGAACTGGGCTCGGTGCAGGCGCCACAAATGAGGAGCGACGATAATAAGACAGCGCGGAAGGACTTGAACCTCATGCCCGACCCTTGGTCACGTGGTCGCCTGCAGAAAAGAAAATAGTACGATTGCACAAAAGGGGCTATTCAATCTCATCCGTGGCTTGAGAGGAATTGGCGCAGATGATCTCGACGTTTAGCTCCGCCAGTGCGCGGCCGAATTGTGTCATGCCAGTCATATGTTTGTTGGGCTTGGGAACTCGAAAGACGGTGTGTTTGTCACTGTAGAAGGCGACGGGACGGCCATGCTTCAGCAGATAACTTTCCAAAGCGTCGAAATAGCTGAAGGTGCTCTCAGATTCGACAAACCGTAGTTCCATCAAGGTGCTGGTGGCGTCGTCAATGAAGACGAGCAGGGTGCAGGGATCGCCGCGATCCTCGAACCAGCGGTGATCCGAGCCATCGATCTGGATCAACTCGCCAAAGCATTCCCGGCGCAGGCGCGGCTGGTGGAAGGTTCGGCGCTGTTTGTGCGACAGCCAGATGCCATCTTCCTGCATCCATTTGCGCACCGTCTCGCGTGAGACTTTGAGCCCGTGATGTTCGGCCAGCATCTCAGTGGCCAAAGTCGGCCCGAAATCCGCGTAGCTTTCTTTGATCACCGATGGTGACTCAAGGGTCGTTGCGACGGTTTCCGCTATCTCAGTTTCATGAGTTCA
>WQBJ01000198.1 GCA_013032095.1 Ruegeria atlantica
GTTTTCGAGCGCTGTATCCGTAATCGGCAGGTACTTGCGATAATTCTCCAGGGAGGATGGCAGGGCCTTGTCGGTGGCTTCCAGGGTAATGGTCTCGCCTTGTTCGTTGGTATAGCGCACAACCATGTGACGCGGCGCCAGGGCAAGTTCCATATCGAGCCCGATGCGTTTGCCCAGGATTGTCAGGAGGATCGGCATGGTGATGCAGTTGCCGTCGCGTGTTTCGACATAGTTCGACAAAAGCCTGTTTTCGAAGCTGATGCCCTGCGGATCGGTCCTGGAATATTGAAACGGGCGACTGTCGTTCCAGGCGCCGGGGTCGTAGAGGAATGTCCGCAGAATCCGGAGCTTTCCTTCCTCGGTGGCATTTTGGGGGATATAGCGCTTCAGTTGGGCTTCCAGCTTATCGATGTCCGCAAGGCCTGCCTCAACATCAATGGAAGGCGCCGCGATCTTGTCGGCCAACAGTTTGAACCGCGCCAGATCAAAGTTATCGAAATCGGTTTGGTCGTAAAGCGATTGCAGTTCGCCGACGTAGCGATTTTCCTGCCCGTTAGCAGCGGATAGAAACAGGAAGACGGCAAGGATGAAAGACAGTACTCGCATCAGTGCTGCCCTCCTGCCGGTATGGGCAGGCTGATCGTGCCGCCGCCGATCGGCGTTATCTCGATCTCGTATTGCCCTGTCTCTTCCGTTTCGTCGGCAGGGTCGATGCTGTCGATGGTCACATTGTCCGTCGCGCTGGTGATCTGGATCTCGGACCGCTCAAGATCCAGGATATTTTCATTGCCCTCGACGGTAATCGTCAGCGTTGCCGTCGAACTGGTATATTCGGTTGGACTGTCAGCGGATACCGTCACAACCGGCGGTACTGCATCTGTAACCGGTGCCATGGAGAATGACTGAGCATTGACGTTGCCATTATCATCCTCGACGGCACCGCTGTTAACCGTCAGGTCAATTGTACCACTCCCATCCGGCGTAAGGGTAACCTCCCACGCATCGTCTTTATTGTCCCCGCTAACAGATGCGACTGAATCGATCGTGGCGTTTACAACGGTGAAATCAGTCCCATTGTTTTCCAGTCCCTTCACATGTTCTTCAAAACTGATGGTCACCGTGAATGATGTGGTGTCGCTATAGCTGTCGACGCTGCGGGTGATTTGTATCACTTCCGGCGCGCTGGTGTCGTCAATGCTGAAGTTGAAGGCTCCATTCATATCCGAGTTATTGTCCATCCACACATCTGCCGGAACGTTCACACTGATGGTCCCGGTGGCAGTGCGGGTGATCTCGTATTTCTGACAGTACCCGGCACTTGAGATGCCAGTACACAGCAAATAGTCCGTGCCAGAGCCAATTGTCCAAACCGGATCAGTACGATCAAACACCATATCCGCGTTGGTCACTGATCCAAGACCTGCAAGATTTAGAGGTTGGTGGGTTCCATCCGGCCTCCCAAAAGCCATTTTGGCGGGCGTGCCGATATAAACCTCGTAGACCCCAAACCCTGTCTTGACCGGCTCTGTTACCGTGATGGCAAATCCCGTACCATCCTCCCAATAGGTCGGACCACCAACATCCGACCATGAAACGGTTTTCGTATTGCTGGCACCCCCACTGTCTTGAACCGCACCTGCAGCGATCGTGAAGTCGACATCACCCGCACCATCAGGGCCAATGGTAAGGGTATAGATCGCCCCACTGCCTGACAGGCTGACAAAACTGCCATGAGTGATCGAACCTGAGACATCACTTTCCTCAAAGCCGAAAACATCTTCTGTAAAGGTAATCGTGAAGGTGATCTGCTGATCCTGGGCGGTATATCTGGCTAGCCCATCTATAGATAGAAGCTCCGGGGTGTGACGCACGGTCGGGCCACCATGCGCCGACCATAAGTCGTCGTCTGTATTGGGATTTGAATCGAGATCCTGGATGGAATTCGCCTTAATCGTGAAATCAATGTCAGCATTTGTCCCATCGGGTGTAATGGCAAGATCATAACTTGCCCCGCTGCCGGTCAAACCGGCAAAAGTGCCACCGGAAATAACGATATCGTCCTCGGCAAAACCAGTAATGTCTTCTGTAAAGGTAATCGTGAAGGTGATCTGCTGATCCTGGGCAGTATATCTGGCTGGCCCGTTTATGGAAAGAACCGATGGTTTATAATAGACAGGTTGGTTGCCAAAATCGGACCACTTATATGTCCCACTGGCGGTATTCCCAGCCATATCGGTTAACAATGTGCCATCGATTTCGATATCAATGGGGCCATTCGAACCATCAGGCGCAACTCTTTGTAGT
>WQBJ01000199.1 GCA_013032095.1 Ruegeria atlantica
CGAGCCGGAAGCGCTGGTCTCGTTTTTCAAAGACCTGCCCTATACAATCACCGGGATCGGCCTGGAAGCCGGGCCCCTGTCGCAATGGCAGTACAAGGGCATATCTGAGGCCGGACAGCCCGTGGTCCTGATGGAAACACACCGGGTAAAGAAGGCACTAAAAACGAGCGCCATCAAGACTGATCGACGGGACGCACAAGGCATCGCTCGTCTTCTGCAAATGGGCTGGTTCAGCGAAGTGCATTGCAAGTCCGTTCCAACTCAAGAAACACGTGCGCTGCTAACGGTGCGCAAAGCAATACAGAATGCGCTCATAAATCTGGAGTTGTTGGTGCGTGGTGTGTTGCGCAACTTCGGCCTGAAGATCGGGCGGGTCTCAAAAGTCCGCTACGATGTGCGTATCAGGGAACTTGCCGCTGGCAATACGATGCTGCAGGCTGCAGTCGAACCGATCCTGCGGGCAAGGGTGGAGTTGCGTAAAGAACTGGCGGGCATTGAAAAGATGGTCCGGGATATGACGAAGAAAGATACAGTCTGTCGCCTGTTGATGACCATGCCCGGAGTTGGAGCTGTCGTTGCGCTAACGGTCAAAGCTGCGGTCGACGATCCCACGCGCTTTCGACGATCACGCGACATCGGTCCCTGGGTTGGGCTGACGCCTGGCCGGGACGAATCCGGGGAGCGCTCTATTGTAGGCGCAATTACCAAGTCCGGGGATGCCGGGCTCCGAGCAGCACTCTACCAGGCAGCCAACGTGATGCTCCATCGGGGAGGTCCGAACTGGCTCAAATCTTGGGCGCTGCGGGTGGCAAGCCGTCGTGAAAACAAACGCGCCACAGTGGCGCTTGCCCGGCGCATTGGCGTGGTACTGCATCGGATGTGGACGGACAAAACAGCGTTCCGTTTCACCCGTGACGAGGCGATAGCGCAGAACCAGAACGCCTGAGCCTCTGCATTCCATGATTAATAGTTTTCAGCACAAGGAGATTTTGGCCACACCTGACGGTGTCGGCTCACCAGTGTCCCAACCGGGACGCGGTCCCCGATGATGCACGTTGCGGTGCTTGATTGCAGGCCCTTCAAGGTCGAGCGCGTAGAAGAGATTGGCACTCGGGAACCGATCCGGACAAGGTATAAAGTTGACGGTCTTCGCGCCGATCACGAACGGAAGAGCGAGTCCGGAGGAGACACATCAAGGCGAGCAAGTTAATCGGCGGGTGGTGGGACTGACAACATCGATCACCTCTTATCGCCACGGCGCAACCATTGTGCCGTAAAGTCCCGACGCTTCGCGGGCAACCCGGGAACTTTCGCCTTTTTCCGGCCCTTCAATGGTGAAAAGATCGCGCTTGACACAGGCCAACCCATTACAGAAGTACCTCAAAGCGTGGGCCAGCCAAAGCTACGAAATTAAACGGACAGGTTGTTGTTCATTGCATTGACAGCCAAGGATTCGTTTTCGTCATCATGCCTAAACATAGCTGCCCCACGTATTGCGGTAGTCTCCGTGTAAGCGGTGGATTGGGTCGTCACCAGAATGCGCTCCCGGTTCGACCGAAAGATCATGCGCCACCGCCGAGCGCACGGAGAATTTCCGCAATCCGGCCCGCAGGCTCGAACTCGCCCCGGACGGAAAGACAGGCACCGCGCAATCTTGATTTCCATATCAGGGCGGTTGCACGCCTCGGAGGCTATCTCGACCGTGCTGTCGGCACGCCACCGGGGACGTCCGTCATATGGCGAGACTTCTCCCACCTCACCGACCTCGTCGAAGGAGCCCGTATCGCAACGCCGCCACCAAGCACTTATGGGTAACGACAAGCCCGGGCAGAGGCTTACACCACTAAACACATAAGAGGGCCCTCCGTGAATGCTTACGAACAAATCCGTGACAGGTCCAAAGCGACCAAAACAAAACAGAGGGAGCAGAACGGGTCGCTTTCTTCCCGCCCTGTTCTCTTCTTGAACTAGATAAACTGAAAGTCGTCAGCGGACAGATCGGAGATCACGACATTCTTCAGGACAATGGTGTTGTCCGCATCCAGCGTGATGGTCGTATCGGTGCCATCCTCGGTCGCCTTCGCCAATACCTCGGCATAGGAGGCAAGGCCAGAGATCGTGTTGTACTCGATAACATCGTCGGTTGCCGCACCTGCCGTGAAATCAATGATCTCGTCATGCCCGAAGCCTTCGGTGAAGACAAAGGTATCACTGCCGCTGCCGCCGACCAGGCGATCATTGCCACCCAGGCCCTCAAGCCGGTCGTTGCCATCAAACCCAA
>WQBJ01000002.1:0-2500 GCA_013032095.1 Ruegeria atlantica
TGGTTGCGGGAGCAGGATTTGAACCTGCGACCTTCAGGTTATGAGCCTGACGAGCTACCGGGCTGCTCCATCCCGCGACACTAGGTTGGCCTATCGCTTACGCTACTTGAGGCCGGGGTCGAATAAGTGCGATATCGTTAGAGAGAAAGGGGATTTTACTAGGTTTGGCGGTGACCTACTCTCCCGGGGCTTAAGCCCAAGTACCATTGGCGCGGCAGTGCTTAACTTCCGGGTTCGGGATGGGACCGGGTGTTTCACTTGCGCTATGACCACCAAACCGAGGAAAATCCCCACGTCGACTTTTGCGGAGCAAAAGCGATGGGCAGGAGGCAGCGTATTCGCGAAGCGGATGCGCGTTCCTGCACGGTTTTGTTTCAACCAACGTTGTCCAACTCAAGGTCAGTGTATGCTTTTGATTTTGTCTTTCCATTACTGGATCAAATCAAGCCTATCGGGCGATTAGTACCGGTCAACTGAACGCATTACTGCGCTTACATCTCCGGCCTATTGACGTGGTGGTCTTCCACGGCCCTCAGGGAGACCTTGTTTTGAGGGGGGCTTCCCGCTTAGATGCCTTCAGCGGTTATCCTGTCCGATCATAGCTACCCAGCACTGCCGTTGGCACGACAACTGGTCCACCAGTGGATCGTTCACCCCGGTCCTCTCGTACTAGGGGCAACTCCTCTCAAGTCTCCTACACCCACGGCAGATAGGGACCGAACTGTCTCACGACGTTCTAAACCCAGCTCACGTACCTCTTTAAACGGCGAACAGCCGTACCCTTGGGACCTGCTCCAGCCCCAGGATGAGATGAGCCGACATCGAGGTGCCAAACACTGCCGTCGATATGGACTCTTGGGCAGTATCAGCCTGTTATCCCCGGCGTACCTTTTATCCGTTGAGCGATGGCCCTTCCACTCGGGACCACCGGATCACTATGGCCGTCTTTCGACTCTGCTCGACTTGTCAGTCTCGCAGTCAGGCTGGCTTCTGCCATTGCACTCAACGAGCGATTTCCGACCGCTCTGAGCCAACCTTCGCGCGCCTCCGTTACGCTTTAGGAGGCGACCGCCCCAGTCAAACTACCCGCCACGCAGGGTCCCGGATCCGGATAACGGACCGCGGTTAGACATCAAGAGTGCGAAGGGTGGTATCTCAAGGGAGGCTCCACGGATACTTGCGTTTCCGCTTCAAAGCCTACCACCTATCCTGCACATCACAATCCTGATGCCAGTGCGAAGCTGTAGTAAAGGTGCACGGGGTCTTTCCGTCTAACCGCGGGAAGCCTGCATCTTGACAGGCAATTCAATTTCGCTGAGTCGATGTTGGAGACAGCGGGGAAGTCGTTACGCCATTCGTGCAGGTCGGAACTTACCCGACAAGGAATTTCGCTACCTTAGGACCGTTATAGTTACGGCCGCCGTTTACCTGGGCTTCAATTCAAGGCTCTCACCTCTCCTTTTAACCTTCAGGCACCGGGCAGGCGTCAGACCCTATACGTCGTCTTGCGACTTCGCAGAGCCCTGTGTTTTTAATAAACAGTCGCCACCCCCTGGTTTGTGCCCCCAGCCCCTAGTTGCCTAGGAACCGGGCCTCCTTCTCGCGAACTTACGGAGGTATTTTGCCGAGTTCCTTCAACATCGTTCTCTCAAGCGCCTTGGTATGCTCTACCAGTCCACCTGTGTCGGTTTAGGGTACGGTCTGATGGAGGGCTATTTCCAGGAACTGCTCAGCAGCCCAACCAATCCGATAAGGTTGAACTACACCTGCAATCCGTCACATCCTCCTGGCCTAGGAATATTAACCTAGTTCCCATCGCCTACGCCTTTCGGCCTCGGCTTAGGGGCCGGCTTACCCTGCTCAGATTAGCTTTAAGCAGGAACCCTTGGACTTTCGGCGAGAGTGTCTCTCACACTCTTTGTCGCTACTCATGTCATCATTCTCACTAGTGATCTCTCCACCGGATCCCTCACAGGCCGGCTTCATCGAAAGATCCTCGCCTCCAATATCCCCGAAGGGATCAAGGAGGCATGGATCTATGTCACACTACGCTCTGCTACCATGCCTTACGGCATCCTAAGCTTCGGCTCATGGCTTGAGCCCCGTTACATCTTCGCCGCAGGACAACTTATTTAGACCAGTGAGCTGTTACGCTATCTTTAAAGGATGGCTGCTTCTAAGCCAACCTCCTGGTTGTTTTGGTCGTCCCACCTGCTTTCCCACTTAGCCATGAATTGGGGGCCTTAGCTGTAGGTCAGGGTTGTTTCCCTCTCCACTACGGACGTTAGCATCCGCAGTGTGTCTGCCATCTAGTACTCCCGGGTATTCGGAGTTTGGTTAGGATCAGTAAGCCTGTGGGGCCCCATTACCCATCCAGTGCTCTACCCCCCGGGGTATTCGGATGACGCTCTACCTAAATAGATTTCGCAGAGAACCAGCTATCTCCGAGTTTGATTGGCCTTTCACCCCTAGGCACAGCTCATCCCGATCCTTTTCAACG
>WQBJ01000002.1:7500-384687 GCA_013032095.1 Ruegeria atlantica
GCTTCGGGGTCCGGGCCAACCAGGTCGGGATCACCTGCGCCGTGCGCCTTACCAAAGGTGTGACCACCGGCAACCAGCGCAACGGTTTCCTCGTCATTCATCGCCATCCGGCCAAAGGTGTCGCGGATATCCCGGCCCGAGGCCAGAACGTTCGGCTCGCCATCGGGACCCTCGGGGTTCACATAGATCAAGCCCATCTGAACGGCAGCCAGCGGGTTTTCCAGATCACGCTCGCCAGAATAACGGCTGTGCGGGTTATCGGTGGGTGCCAGCCATTCGGTCTCGGAGCCCCAATAGATGTCCTCCTCGGGAGCCCAAATATCTTCGCGGCCACCGGCAAAGCCAAAGGTTTTGCCGCCCATGGATTCAATGGCGCAGTTCCCGGCCAGAATCATCAGGTCGGCCCAGGAAATCTGATTGCCGTATTTCTGCTTGATCGGCCACAGCAAACGGCGCGCCTTGTCGAGGTTGCCGTTATCCGGCCAGCTGTTCAGCGGCGCAAAACGTTGGTTGCCTGTCGAGGCGCCACCACGACCATCTGCGGTCCGATAGGTCCCGGCACTGTGCCAAGCCATGCGGATGAACAATCCACCATAATGACCATAGTCCGCCGGCCACCAGTCCTGCGAATCCGTCATCAACGCATAGAGGTCTTCCTTCAGCGCCTTCATGTCCAGTTTTTTGAACTCGTCGGCATAGTTGAAATCCGCACCCAACGGATTCGACGCCGGTGTGTTCTGATGCAGAATCGACAGGTTCAACTGGTTGGGCCACCAATCCCGGTTTGACCGGGTTCCAGCGCCATGCATCACAGGGCATCCGCCCGACTTTGGGTTATCACTTCCATCCATATCGATCTCCAATCCTGGCTAGCTTCCGGCAGGTTCGCGCGGTGAAAACTCGGTCGATCAAGAACACATGTAGATGACACTTTTACCCGCCCCAAAAGCGCGCCGCGGGGCGCGCCTTTCTCGCTGAGGGGTAACGCGACTCTTCTGTCTTGTCACAGCAAGAAGTAGCAAATCAGAGCCATGCAAAAAAGTTTTGTTTAATGATGATTGTGATAGGGAAAAATTATGATTGCTTCATACTTGCCCAGCACGTCGGTTCATTTGTCTGCCGTGTTCCCAAATAACCTTGGGTCACAATCCGGTAGCACAGATTGTTTTTTTCCTCAGCTCCGCCACTCTCTGAGTTGTAGGAGAAGGCCGGCAACACTACGCCCGGCCTAACGCCGAGGAAAGCAGAATGGAATTCGACTACGTCATTGTTGGCGGAGGGTCCGCGGGCTCGGTCCTCGCCAACCGCCTGAGCGAAGACCCCGACACACATGTCTGCCTGCTCGAGGCCGGAGGGCGGGGCGACAGCATTCTGGTCCGAATGCCGGCGGCAGTGGTGGCCGCCTTGCCCGGGCAACCCAGGATTAACAATTGGGCTTTTGAAACGGTGCCCCAACCGGGGCTGAACGGACGTCGAGGATATCAGCCGCGCGGAAAGGCGTTGGGGGGATCCAGCGCGATCAACGCAATGCTCTATGTACGTGGTCAGCGTCAGGACTATGACGGCTGGGCCGCGATGGGTTGTACGGGCTGGGGATGGGACAGTGTTCTGCCCTATTTCAAACGGTCCGAGAACAATGAGGACGGCGCCGATGACCTGCATGGCGACAGCGGACCGCTACAGGTCTCGCACCAGAAGGAGCCTCGGCCGATCACGCGTGCCTTCATCGAGGCGGCAGAGCAGATGCAACACCGCCGCACGCATGATTTCAATCGCGGCGACAACGAAGGCGTCGGCCTCTATCAGGTGACTCAGTTTCATGACCCGGCCCGCAATGGCGAGCGGTGCTCGGCTGCTGCGGCCTACGTCCTTCCGGTCATGGGGCGCCCCAACTTGACGGTCCTTACGCACGCTCATGTCAAGGAACTGACCTTTGACGGCAAGCACGCGACCGGCGTGATCTACAAGAAGAAAGCAAGAGGTCCTGACACCACGGTCACGGTCAGGCGCGAAGTGCTGCTTTGCGCAGGGGCGCTGAAGTCACCGCAGTTGTTGCAACTGTCAGGGATCGGGGCAGCGGATGAGTTGAAGCGCCACAGCATTGCCGTGCGTCAAGACTTGCGCGGGGTCGGCAAGAACCTACAAGATCACTTGGATTTCATCCTGTCTTACAAAACTAAAGACAGGGACAACTTTGGGATTAGTGCGGCGGCCTCGGTCAACCTGCTGCGCCACCTACAGCGCTGGCGCAAAGACGGCGTGTCGATGGCGGCCACACCGTTTGCCGAGGGGGCTGCATTCCTAAAAACCTCACCCGATCTGGATCGGCCCGACATTCAACTGCATTTCACCATCGCTCTGGTCGACGATCATGCCCGCAAGCTGCACTATGGCCATGGATTCACCTGCCACGTCTGCAAGCTGCGCCCGGAAAGCAGGGGCACGGTCGGGCTGCACAGCACCGATCCGTTCGCCGTGCCTGCCATTGATCCGGGCTTTTTGTCAGACGACCGGGATCTGGACACTTTGATCAAAGGCGCACGAATGACGCGCGACATCGTGCAGGCCCCAGCGCTAAAGGAATACCGGCACAAGGAAATGTTCGGAACCGATACCGCCCGGACGGATGCTGATTGGGAACACCACATTCGCGCCCGCGCCGATACGATTTATCACCCGGTTGGGACCTGCAAGATGGGAGTGGATGACATGGCCGTGGTCGACCCCCAACTGCGCGTCCGTGGAATCGAGGGGCTGAGGGTGGTCGATGCTTCGGTCATGCCGACACTGGTGTCGGGCAACACGAATGCACCAACCATTATGATTGCCGAGAAGGCCGCCGATTTGATCAAAGCCGCCGGATAAGTTTCAGGTGTCCTTCATTAAGGCCTCTAGCCCAGAGCGATATTCGGGATACAGCAGACGCACGCCCAACTCATCCTTGATCCGGTCATTCCTGACCCGTTTGTTCTCACTATAGAAACTACGGGCCATTGGCGTCAGGTCAGCCTCGTCAAATGGGACTGCGGGCGGCAGGGGCAGGCCCTGAAGCTCGGCAGCATAGGAGATGACATCCTGCGGTGGCACCGGTTCATCATCGCAGACGTTATAGATTGCACCGGGATTGGGCGCGGCCATCGACGCGGCCAGAACCTGCGCGATATCCGCGACGTGAATGCGTGAAAACACCTGATCGGGTTTGATGATTCGCCGCATCCCCGCCCGTTTGAGCTTGGAAAACGGACCTCGTCCGGGGCCATAGATACCGGCCAATCGGAAGATATGTACAGGCAACCCAGGAATGCTCAGCCATTGCTGCTCGGCCCGTACCCGCCATCGGCCGCGTTCAGCTGTCGGCGCGGGCGGGGTGGTTTCATCGACCCAACCGCCCTGATGGTCACCATAGACCGCAGTGGTCGACAAATATCCAACCCATTTGAATTGCCCGGCCCGCGCTGCGATTTCGTCCTGCAACGCCGCCAGGACCGGATCACCCTCCCTATTGGGTGCCGTCGAGATCAGCAAATGCGTCACCCCTTCCAAATCGGGCGTGTGCCCCGGCCAGATCAACGGGTCAGCACCGGATGCGCGGATAGTTTGGGATTGGGCCGGGTCGCGAGTGGTGCCGCAAATGCGCCACCCTTGTGGTTTCAGCAGCTGGGACAAGGCTTGCGCCGAATATCCGTGGCCAAACGAAAAAAGAGATCCTGTCATGGTGCCTTTGATGATCCGCAATCCCGGCGGATGCAAGCATCTGCGCCAGAATACTTGATTCGAATCCCTCAATGCGCCTTTCTTTTAAGCATGAGTAACAAAACACCCAATCTGCACTCCGCCTACAAGCTGGAATCACCGGAAGAGCATAAACAGCTCTATGCCGAATGGGCCGGAGATTATGATGACAGCTTCGCCGCGCGCGAGGATTATCAGTTGCACATTCACACGGCGCGGGCTTTTGTCGCCGCGGGCGGACAGGGCCCGGTTCTGGATGTAGGCGCGGGCACCGGGTTATGCGGCGCAGTTCTGGCTGGGCTGGGCGTCGGCCCAATCGACGCCACCGATATCAGCCCCGAGATGCTGGACCAGGCCATGCGCAAGGATATCTATCGCGACGCGATTGAGGCTGACTTGAACCAAGGCATTCCGGTCCCGCCCGACAGCTATGCCGGCATTGTGTCCTCGGGCACTTTCACTCATGGCCATTTGGGTCCCGAGGCCCTGCCCTCGCTGTTGCGCATTGCCCGCTCCGGCGCGCAATTCGCCTTGTCGATCAACGCGCAGCACTATGAAAAGCTGGGCTTTGCGGAAACCCTGCACAAGCTGTCGCACGGTAAGATTCGGAACCTCACCCTGCCCGAGGTGCGAATTTACGGCGATCTCGCAATTGGCCCCAATAAAGATGACACTGCGCTGATTGCGTTGTTCGAACGGACCTGACCTTTAAGTATACATCTGTTTCTTGAACGCCCTTGTCCGGGTTGTCGCCTCGGCCGATCCGTCATGATAAGTGCCGAACCACTTGTCGAAGGGAATCTCGGAGGTGCCGTAGTTGCACTCGAAATACCGGTGATGAAGCTGGTGGAAGAAGTCCCCGGCCCGGGCGGCATCCATTTCCCTGGCCCGCAGCTTTTCGAACCCTGAGTGCGACAGGACTGGGCTGATCTGCTGGAAATAAGCGTGAAACAACAGATGCAGAGGGTGCGAAGGCACGATCAGGTGGATGAAGTAAGTAGTAAAATACAGCAGGTTCTCATACCAGTGGTTCGAAATCCCAGACCACGGACCGATATTGACGTTGCGGTGATGCACGGCATGGACGTGCTTGTAGAGCTTGGGGTGATGCTCCAGCCTGTGCACCCAATAAAAATGCAGGCCCGACCACATTGGAATGAATGCCATCCACACCAAACACCAGACCGGCGCACTAGCCCATGTTACAGTGGGTACATATCCATTCGCCATCGCCCAATAGATGATCCATTGATAGACGGTGGCCACAGTCATCGCGCTGCCCAGCGTCCACCAGATGTTGTCCCAAACCTGATTGCGGAAGGTAAAGTTGCCGTTGTTGCGGGTCAGGTCGCGGCGGTCGAATTTCTTGTACATACCCTGTCCCTTGCGCATGTACAGCCACCAATGCAGACCGCCCGCGATAAGGATTTGAGGCACCATGTTCAGCAACCAGATACGGAACATCCAGCCCGGCGCAAAGCTCTGCATCGTCTCTAATGCAGGGAAAAAGAACACATAGGCTGTCACCGCCAACAACATGCACAGCGTCAGCGACGTGATCTGCAACCACGCGCCGCTATACCATTTCAGCACCGCTGCGGGGCGCGGGGGCCAGTTAAAAAGGGGGTTCAATCCCACCGGTCCTTCGGGGTGATAGTGCCAGCGGGCGGCTTCGGGGTCCTGAGTGGCGTCAGTCATGGCAATACCCTTTATGTGGCGTAGTCGGAGCCGTCGGCATCCAGCAAAGCTTTGATCTCACGCAGATGAGCCTCGGCCTGATCGGGATAGTCGTCGAGTTCTTGTGCGGTCTTCTCGGCAATCTCATTGGACAACACGCGCAGTGGCTGACCGGTTTGCAGAGCGCGGATGTAAGTCTCAGCAGCGCGTTCAAAATAATAGAGCCGATTGAAGGTATCTGCCGGGTTGCTGCCGATCACTAGCACTCCGTGGTTGCCCATGATCATCACCTTCTTTTTCGGGTCAGACAGCATTGAGGCGCAGCGTTCGCCTTCGCTTTCAAAGGCCAGCCCGCCAAATTCGTTGTCCACCACGTAACGGTTGTAGAAAGTCGCGGTATTCTGGTCGATCGGCGGCAAAGTGCTATCGGCCAGCGAGGCAAGAACGGTTGCAAAGATCGAATGCACATGCATCACGCAGCGCGCATGCGAGCAATGACGGTGAATCGAGCCGTGCAGGCCCCAAGCCGTCGGATCAGGCGCACCGGGCTGAGACATCACGTCCGGGTCCTTGGCATCCAACAGCAACAGGTTTGAAGCCTTGATCCGCGCAAAATGCATCTGGTTGGCGTTCATCAGAAACTGCGTGCCATCCTCATTTACGGCCAGGCTGAAATGATTGGCGACGGCTTCATGCATGTTCAGCCGCTCGGTCCAGCGGAAGGTGGCGGCAAGGTCGACGCGGTCCTCCCAATGATCAATATTGGGGCGCAGGTTTGTGACGGTCATGGCGGGCTCTCATTCGCGTTTTTGAGGCTTTCGAAAAGCGTGCCCGCGCTGTGGAAATTTGACCAACGAAAAAAACGCAACTATTCCATTAGTTGAACTAATGGCAAAGTTATGCACATGCAGAAACCGCTTCCTCCGCTGGGCTGGCTGCGCACGTTTGAGGCCGCCGCCCGCCATCTGTCCTTTACCGGAGCGGCCCGCGACCTGAACATGACCCAAAGCGCGGTGAGTCAGCAGATCAAGTCGCTTGAGGGTTATCTGGGCCAACCTCTGTTCCTGCGCCGCCCCCGCGCTTTGGAACTGACCGAAGCGGGGATCACCTACCTGCCTGTGGTGCGCGAGGCGTTTCGAACGCTGGTACGCGGCACG
Source organism: Ruegeria atlantica (assembly GCA_013032095.1). Classification (GTDB taxonomy): domain Bacteria; phylum Pseudomonadota; class Alphaproteobacteria; order Rhodobacterales; family Rhodobacteraceae; genus Ruegeria; species Ruegeria atlantica_E. The sequence continues at coordinate 14,067 of WQBJ01000002.1, forward strand.
CAGGCGGTCACCGGGGCGCAGCAAAATGCAGTGCAGGTACAGAGCAACATAACCTTTGCAGTGAACTGGCTGGCCCCACGCCTGCCGCAGTTCCGGGCTGCGCATCCTGAGGTGCAACTGAACATCTTTACCGAGCTATGGGAACCACGTGAAATGGCCGAAGGGGCCGCGGTGGAAATCCGGTATTCGCTGCGGCCGTCGGATACGGTGCGCACAGAATTGCTGCGGACCGATCACTATTACCCGGTCTGCGCCCCGGGATACGAGGTAACGCTTGAGACGCTGCAGCAACAGCCGCTTTTTGATTGTTCGAATCTTCTATCGAACTGGGCAAACTGGGCCGAAGATCAGGCTCTAAACTGGGCAAATCCTTCGATCACCTATTCCACCACCTATCTTGTCAGCCTGTCGGTTGCGATGGTCGGAGGCGGTCTCTGCCTAACCCATGACACCATCGCTCGGGATCTTATCGAACAGGGCAGGCTGGTGGCGCCCTTCGCCCACCGAGCGGTGATGCCTGAGGCCTATTACCTGCTGTTGTCACCGCAGGCTGAGGAAACCCCGGGCGCGCTGGCCTTTGAAGACTGGCTGCGTAAGGAGATGGAGGTGGATCGGCTGCGCTGATCCGGGGTGCTCCCGCCCATCGTCAATGCCGCTTGCGCGGCATCTCCTCTGGTTGGGCCGGGTAGCGCTGACGCGCTGCGTGACGGTTTGATGATAGCTGTTCGGCAGGGGTTGAACCTTTCTCAGCATTCGGGAAAGTTGAATCATGGAATACACACCCTTCCCAAGCTGGCCCGATGTCGCCCCTCGTTTGATTGCCGTTGCCGCAGGGCGGGAGGCCGCAGATATGGTCATCCGGGGTGGCACCTGGGTAAACGTCCACAGCCGCGAGACCCTGCCTGACCATGATATTGCCATCGCGGCCGGTCGCATCGCATTTGTGGGGCCGGATGCATCGCATTGCATTGACCCGAAAACACAGATCATCGAGGCGCAGGGGCGTTTCATGTTACCCGGCCTGTGCGACGGGCATATGCATATCGAATCCGGTATGCTGACCCCAGCCGAGTTCGCCCGCGCAGTGATCCCACATGGCACCACTTCGATGTTCACCGACCCGCATGAGATTGCCAATGTGCTGGGGCTGGACGGTGTGCGCATGATGCATGACGAGGCGCTGATGCAGCCGGTGAACATCTTCACTCAGATGCCGTCTTGCGCTCCATCGGCACCGGGGCTCGAGACCACGGGGTACGAAATCACCCCAGAAGATGTGGCCGAAGCGATGAGTTGGCCCGGGATCATCGGGCTGGGCGAAATGATGAATTTCCCTGGCGTGATCCACGGCGACTCAAAGATGTTGGCGGAAATCGCGGCAACTCAACGTGCGGGTAAAACCGTTGGTGGGCACTACGCTTCGCCCGATTTAGGGCCTGATTTTGCGGCCTATGTGGCTGGAGGACCGGCGGATGACCATGAGGGCACCTGCGAGGCCGACGCGATCGCCAGAGTACGGCAGGGGATGCGGTCAATGATGCGTCTGGGCTCGGCCTGGTATGACGTAGAGAGCCAGATTACCGCCGTCACCGAAAAGGGGTTGGACCCGCGCAACTTCATCCTGTGCACGGATGATTGCCACTCGGGCACATTGGTCAATGACGGCCACATGAACCGCGTGGTGCGTCATGCAATTGCCTGCGGGTGCGATCCTCTGATCGCACTGCAAATGGCGACGATCAACACCGCGACGCATTTTGGGCTGGAGCGTGAGATCGGCTCGATCACTCCTGGGCGGCGAGCGGATATCATCCTCAGTTCAGATCTGACCGAATTGCCTATCGAGACGGTCATTGCACGCGGGAAGATCGTGGCTGAGAAGGGTGCAATCACCGTGGATTGTCCTCACCTGAACTGGCCCGATAGCGCGCGCAACACCGTGCATCTGGGTCACGCACTGAATGGCGCGGATTTCGAGATCAAAGCCCCCGCCGGCGCAAACCGCGTGCAGGCCAATGTGATCGGCGTGGTCGAGAACCAGGCCCCGACCAAAGCGCTGAAAGCCGAACTGCCGATCATCGGCGGGCTGGTCGAGGGCGAAGGTGAGGTCTGCCAGATCGCCCTGGTCGAGCGCCACCGTGCGACCGGGGGGGTGACGAACGCCTTTGTCTCGGGCTTTGGATATCAGGGCAGGATGGCGATGGCGTCCACCGTGGCCCATGACAGCCACCATATGATCGTGGTGGGCACCGACCGTGACCAGATGGCTCTGGCCGCGAACCGGCTGGCGGAGGTCGGCGGCGGCATCACCATTTTCCGCGATGGTGAGGAACTGGCTCTGGTCGAACTGCCCATAGCAGGGTTGATGTCCGACAGCCCGGCGACCGACGTGGCCGCCAAGGCCGAGCAGATGGTCGCGGCAATGCAGGCCTGCGGCTGTCAGTTGAACAACGCGTATATGCAACACTCCTTGCTGGCCCTTGTGGTGATCCCCGAGCTGCGAATTTCTGACCTCGGGCTAGTGGACGTGCGGACCTTTGAAAAAATTGACCTTCTGGAACCCCTTGCATGACGATTATAAGAACACCCGACGTTCCGACGCCCGAGAAATTCACCGATCCTGCCGCTGCAGTCGCGCGGCTTGAACAGCTTTACGATCAGGCAACCAAGTTCCTGTGCGACAGCTTTTCCAAAGCGATGGAGCAAGGCACCCCGACGGAGCGATTCAGAGCTTATTACCCAGAAATTCGCATCAAAACTGCGTCCTACGCCCAAGTCGACAGCCGCCTGAGTTTTGGCCACGTCTCCGAACCCGGCACCCACGTCACGACCGTCACGCGACCAGATCTGTTCCGGTACTACCTGACCCAGCAGATCGCATTGCTGATCAAGAACCATGATCAGCCAGTGACGATCGGCGCCTCAAACACGCCCATACCAGTGCATTTCGCGGTATCCAACAATCCCGATCTGGTAGTGCCACATCAGGGAGCCGCCGGGTTCACACTGCGTGATGTGTTTGATGTGCCGGATCTGACCACCACCAATGATGATATCGTCAATGGTGTGCATGATCCCGAGGATGAGGTCGGCCCGCTGGCCCTGTTCACCGCGCAACGGGTGGATTACTCGCTGGCACGGCTGTCGCACTACACTGCGACGGACCCCAGTCATTTTCAGAACCACGTTCTGTTCACCAACTACCAGTTCTATGTCTCGGAATTCGAAAACTTCGCCCGCGCCCAGCTGGCGGACCCAAAGAGCGGCTATACCAGCTTTATCTCAACCGGGAATGTCGAGATCACGACCCCGGATGCTGAACTGAAGGAGCCTCTGAAACTGCCGCAGATGCCGACCTATCACCTGAAACGCGCAGACGGGTCCGGGATTACGCTGGTGAATATCGGAGTGGGGCCGTCAAACGCCAAAACAGCAACTGATCATATCGCCGTCCTGCGCCCTCATGCTTGGCTGATGGTTGGCCATTGCGCCGGGCTGCGGAACACACAGGCACTCGGGGATTTCGTGCTGGCCCATGCCTATCTGCGCGAGGACAAGGTGTTGGACGATGACCTGCCAGTCTGGGTTCCAATCCCGCCACTGGCTGAGATTCAGGTGGCTTTAGAGCAAGCCGTGGCAGAGGTCACCGAGTTAGAAGGCTATGAGCTGAAACGGATCATGCGCACCGGCACAGTAGCCTCGGTCGATAACCGGAATTGGGAGTTGCGCGATCAGTCCGGCCCGGTCCAGCGCCTCAGCCAGTCACGCGCGATTGCGCTGGATATGGAGAGCGCCACGATCGCCGCCAATGGCTATCGCTTCCGGGTTCCCTACGGCACATTGCTGTGCGTGTCCGACAAGCCGCTGCATGGCGAATTAAAGCTTCCCGGCATGGCCTCGGCGTTCTATACCACTCAGGTCAGCCGCCACTTGGCGATCGGAATACGCGCGATGGAACATCTACGCGGCATGCCGTTAGAGCGTCTGCACAGCCGGAAATTGCGTTCGTTTGACGAAACGGCCTTCCTCTGAAGCAAAAAAGTAACGAAATCCCCCTATTTTTAGGGTTTTCGGCGCTACTATTCGTTGTGTTTGGCCACAATATCCCGTTACAGTTACGCGGTGAGGCCCTATTTATCGGGCACGTTAAGGAGACCAAGAAATGGCAAAGCCTATGACAAAGACTCAGCTGGTTGCTGCTCTCGCTGAGGAAATGGGAACCGACAAGAAAGCCGCAAACGCCGCGCTGGAGGCCATGACCGGCCTGATCACCCGCGAAGTTTCGGCTGGTGGTGCGGTAACCCTGCCCGGCGTTGGCAAAATCTACTGCCGCGAGCGCCCCGAGCGCATGGTGCGCAACCCCGCCACCGGCGAGCAGTTCAAGAAAGAGGCCGACAAAGTGGTCAAGATGACCATCGCGAAGGCGCTGAAGGACAGCGTGAACGGCTGATCTCAGCTTTCATTTAGATATGATCAAGGGCCGCCGTTTGGGGGCCCTTTTTCATTTCCACCACCTGAAACCGGTCTTTCGTTTTTCCCTGCTTTAAGCTTTTTTTCTTTCCGAAAACCCGAATTCACTGCTCCGGTGTGTATGCCGGATTGTAGATTGAATACACTCTGACATAGGTGAACTTGTTGTTAGGGCTTACGTCGTAAAACGCACACATCATAAGGCGGAATTTTGTACCTGCTTTGTATGAAACGCCGTTCCACTCAACGTCCTCCCTGCACAGAAAGTCTATCGGTGCTTCTGACGCCACTGTAGTCTCGTTTGCCAGGTAGTGCGTGTGAGCAAGAATAACCTCTTGCATCTTGTCACCAACCCCGCTCCAAAAACTCAGAACTTCTTTTCTGCCAATGTTTTTTCGGGCCTGTGGCACATACTCAAAGGTAGCGTCTTGCTCGTAATACTTGTCGAAAAAGTCTGGCAATGACATCCCGCCGACAAAAGTTGAGTTAAAGTCACTTATGTATTCTTGGTATCTGGCTTCGCTGAACATGTTCCAACCTCGTTGCAAAAATACGTTGGTGATTGCCGTCATATTGCCCTCAACAGCGCGTCGGCACTGTTAGTGTAGTCGCACGACCACTGAGATGCACCCCACACCATTTTAGCCTTTTCCGCAGCCCAGATGTACGAAAGTCCCTGCGGCATCATTCTTTCCCGAACAACGGAAAAACCGACGCCGCGCAAACGGCCGCAGATGGAAATCGCAAAAAAAATAGGCGCTCAAAGCGCTCATTTCTGGCTCTTAACTTTCACTGAGCAGTGAACAGTCTCAACCTTGTGGAAGTCCAGATCGCGATCATCAGTCATCGAGGCGATGCTCAGCATCTCACTGTTGTGTCGTCATCAATCCATCCAAGGTTTCAGCAAAGTTAATGTTTGGCTTTGGACGAATGATCCGGTTGGGTACTTCGATACGATGAAGGACCAACATTCGGTCGTTTTTTTTGCTTTCAATGCAGGCTCAGCAGCACTTCCAGATCTCGACGGCTTAGGCGGGTCATCAAAGACCTCTCATCAGCGGACAACCTTGCCCCTTTGCGGATATAATTTGCAAGATACGTGGCGATCTCACTGGTCGGCCGGTAATACAGGTCCGGCGAAGAATGGCTAAGTTCATTCACCAGCCTAAGCAGAAGTTTCTTCTGTTTCTCCGAGTCCAAATCCTTGCGCTTTTCTTCCAGCATGACGTCATTTTTCCTATCCAATTGTGGTAGAAACTAGCGCAACACTGCTAAAAACCAACTGCAGACAAAACGAAAACGGGCGCCGCTTGCGACGCCCGTTGCATGGTTTAGACATCCAGTCGGATCAGTGAACTGCTTCAACCTTGTGGAAATCCAGATCGCGGTCTTCGGGCATCGAGTCGATGCTCAGCACCTCTTTGCGCTTGGCGATCAGGATATAGACCACGCAAGCCAGGTAGAGGCCGACGACCACGGCACCGATCCACTGGATCTGCAGCCACTGGCTTTGGAACAGCAGCGTCAGGACAAACAGCAGCGCGACGTTTCCTGCAACGTAGGGTGCCTTGCCAAAACGCTCGACGGTCATGTTCAGGTTGTCGGTGTACAAACGGATCAGCGAGTCCAGAGAGTTGATCACGAAGGTCACACCCACGATCACCATCGCGATGTTGGTGATACCTGCGGTGCTGATGCCGTTCAGGTGGTAGTAGTAGAGAACGGTGAACCAGATCGCCAGCGGGATCGACGGGAAGATCAGCAGCGCGGCCAGCAACTGCCAGGTGGTCAACCCACCAACAAAGCGCGAGGTAAACTGGCCAATCATGATCGACCATGCGAACCACCAGAACAGGTAGAAGGCGTGGTAGTCGGTCAGCGGCAGGACAAACTTGTGCAGATTGGCGAAGTAAGCACCGATATTGCTGCCGGTTTCAGCGAAATCGGTCAGGCCCATCCCCGCCGCGGCCCACATGCCGAAAATCAGCGCCAGGAATAGGAAGGTCGAACCCACCGACAGGACGCGCACATATTTCAGATCGGTCGACGAATAGGCCGCTGCCAGAATGGCTACAAACACGATGATGTAGAAGGTAGTGACAACGGACTCGCCGTCTCCGATCTCGGGCAGGTAGCCGGGCAGGTAGATCAGGAACAGGCTGGCGGTGAAGGCGCAGGTGCCGATGATGACCACGTTATTGATCAGTTTGACCAGCGGGATTTCAAAGAATTTCACCCGCGGTTCGATCACACAGAAATAGAAGGCTGTAAGGAAGTAGAACGCCCAGATCAGGAACCCCCAGAATCCGAACTCAATCGCCAGCGGATTGGCGAAGGCATAGGCCGGGTCTTCGGCGTAGCCGCCAAACTCGGTCAGCGGGAACATGATCAAACCAACATCCAGACCGGATGTGAACAGGATCGCGATGAACGTAAAAAGGTGGACGGGCGTTACGCCGACACAGCGCAGGTTCCACCATTTCACAACGAAGAATGCGACCAGGCCCAGGGCCAGCAGGACGCCAAAAGACAGGATGTACTCCAGCAACACTTAACACCTCCCATATTTTTGTTGCTCAGATTTCCCGGCAATTATCTTTAATTGGCCAGTCAATCAATAAAAACATTACAAGAGTCGCTCTTGACGCGAAGGTGTGGCTTTTTTGGCTAGGAATGCTTGCGGCCAAACCGAAAATCGGGAACAGTCCCGGCAATGTGACGGGAGGCCCAATGGATTTTCGCGCGATTGCCATGGGGCTGACATTTGCCTTCATCTGGTCCTCGGCCTTCACATCGGCACGGATCATAGTCGCGGATGCGTCTCCTCTATTCTCCTTGGCGCTGCGGTTTCTGATCTCGGGATGTCTGGGCGTCGCCATCGCGCGTGCCATGGGGCAAAGCTGGCACCTGACCCGACCCCAGTGGCGTGCAACAATCCTGTTTGGAATTTGCCAGAACGCCCTTTATTTGGGTCTGAATTTTTATGCGATGCAGACGGTAGAGGCTTCTTTGGCAGCGATCATAGCCTCGACCATGCCGCTGTTGGTCGCTTTGGCTGGATGGCTGTTTTTGGGCGAGAGACTACACCCGATTGCGGTGTTGGGCTTGTTTGCGGGATTTGCCGGAGTTGCCCTGATCATGAGCACCCGCATTGTCGGCGGTGTCGATCTGTTTGGTGTGACCTTGTGCTGTATCGGGGCGTTGGCGCTGACCTTTGCCACACTGACGATACGCGGCGCCACCTCGGGCGGGAACTTCATGATGGTGGTCGGATTGCAGATGCTGGTAGGTTCCGCCGTACTGTTCGTGGCCGCACCACTGTTCGAGACGATTTATATCCACCTTACTGCGCCATTGATGCTGGCATTCACTTATACGACTCTGTTCCCCGGACTTCTGGCAACGCTGATCTGGGTTCTGTTACTGGACCGGATCGGAGCCACCCGCGCCGCGACCTTCCATTTCCTGAACCCGGTTTTCGGTGTCACCATCGCCGCGATGCTTCTGGGCGAAAGACTTGGCCCACTGGATGTGGTCGGAGTGGGAATCACAACACTGGGTATTCTGGCGGTGCAGCTATCGCGGCAGCCTGCTCAACGAAGCAAACTCTCTACCTGACGCAGCAACTTGGGCGAATCCGGTTTTACTTTCGCGCCATAGGTGGCAATGACCGACCCTTCGGGATCCAGCAGGATTTTGTTGAAATTCCAGCGGGGCACAAACCCGGTCTGCGTCGCGACCGCTTTGTAGAACGGGTGTGCATCCGCACCTTTGACCGGAGTAATATCGGTCATTGGAAGGGTCAGATCATAGTTTAATTCACAAAACTCTTTCACCTCTTCGGCCGAGCCCAGTTCCTGATTGAAGGAATCCGAAGGCACCGCCAAGACCACCAACCCGCGATCTGAGTAGATCTCATATACCTTTTGTAGAGCCGCATATTGCCCGGTGAAACCACAATGCGACGCGGTATTCACCACCAAAACAGGCTGACCCCTCCAATCGTCGATCGACAATGTACCACCGTCGATCGAGGCAAATTCACCACTCACAGGAGCCGCCTGCACGGTGCGGCCCAACAATATGAGCGCCGTAAGCACTAGCATTCTGATCATCGTACAGCCTCCCTTGTTGCTTCCATTACGCACGAAAACTGCTCTCAGATCACTCCGCACGACTGCGCGAGCACTTTGAAACAGGGGTTTGCTTTCTGCGTCCTTACCCCCAGATTATGCCACAAATGTAAAACGACCGGAGGAGCCATGACCCGATACACCAAATCCCCCGAGGCCATCGCCGCCCTTTCCCCCGAAGAGTTTCACGTCACCCAACGCAGTGGAACCGAGCGTCCTGGCACCGGAAAGTACCTGAGCAACAAAGAACCAGGCATCTATGTGGACATCGTTTCGGGCGAGCCTTTGTTTGCCTCGACTCACAAATACGAATCCGGTTGTGGCTGGCCCAGCTTCACCAAGCCAATTATCCATGAACATGTGGAAGAGTTCCACGATACCACTCATGGTATGATCCGGACCGAGGTCCGCTCGAAACACGGCGACAGCCATCTGGGGCATGTCTTTCCAGACGGCCCGCGTGAACATGGCGGGCTGCGCTATTGCATCAACTCTGCCGCCTTGCGGTTCATTCATCGCGATGAGATGGAGGCCGAAGGGTATGGCGAATACCTGATCCATGTGGAGGAAATCCAATGACTGAGCAACGCGCTGTTCTGGCCGGAGGTTGTTTCTGGGGCATGCAGGATCTGATCCGCAAGCTGCCGGGGGTGTCCCGCACCAGTGTCGGTTACACTGGCGGTGACGTTCCCAACGCCACCTATCGCAATCACGGCACCCATGCCGAAGGGATCGAGATCTTTTTCGACCCCGCCAAAATCACCTATCGTGACCTGTTGGAGTTCTTCTTCCAGATCCACGATCCGACCACGCTGAACAGGCAGGGCAATGATCGCGGGATGAGCTACCGCTCGGCTATCTATTATGTGGATGACGAACAGAAACAGGTTGCGCTGGATACGATCGCAGACGTGAACGCCAGCGGCCTCTGGCCCGGCACAGTCGTGACCGAGCTCGAATCTGTCGGTGATTTCTGGCAGGCGGAACCCGAGCATCAAGATTATCTGGAGCGGATTCCCAACGGCTATACCTGCCACTTCCCGCGCCCCGATTGGGTTCTGCCCAAACGCGACGCGGCGGAATAACGGGTTAGCCCCCTTTCGGGGCTATCCCAACGCCACTCGAGGCCGACCACTGGCTTCGACTGTAATCAGCGCCTCAACAAACACTTCCTGTGCCTCGATACGGGCCGTGCGGATATCCCGGTCAACCACAACGCGGATGTCCGCGGCCCCGGCCTGACGCACAGCCCCTTCCGCCTCGGTCCGCAAAACGGATTCCAAAAGTGCCAGCGCTTTGTCCGATTCATTGAAATCCTGCGGGCCGTTTTCGAGATGCACACGAAAACGCCCTTCGGACGGAGATGTCACCGTACCCGAACGGCGCAGGGTTAGACGCCCGACCACTGCGCCGATGGCATTGGCCACACCCGCATGTTCGGGAAGAACCATACGGGCATGCAGCCGTTCTCCGACAGCCGGGTAATAGCTGGGGGCAGACGCTCCCAAGCCAACAACGTCCACATTCAAAGCCGCATCCAATGCCAGCAATCCGCGATGGCGCGACAGTCCTTTTTGCATCAAAACATGCCGGGCCAAGTCAGCAGGGGAAACACCGAAATCTTCAGCCTCTTCCGCAAAAGCAGTCTCTAACAAGGTCAAAACTGTTTGTTCTGTCAGCTGATCAACAATGACCTGCGCCAGCTCGTCTGGCCCCGATGCCAATCTGTCCCCTGTTCCGACCCGTTTGCGCGCCACCAATTCCAGCGCTTTGCGCGCGGCGTCTGCATCCCAGGCGTCCAGCCGGCCCAAAACATGGCTGGCATCCGACGGCGTCACGCCCGAGACCTGAACGATCCCGCGATCCACCAACCGTGTCAGCGCACCGCTTTCCATTCGCGTGCGTAGCAGGTCGCTCAAAGGCAGAACTTTATCACCCAACCTCTCCAGCAGCGCGTCTTCCCGAGCGCCCACCCCCTCAGCGTGAATACCGGGGACACGACGGGCAAACCGAGTATCATGTTCACCAACCGTCGTGGCCCGCAGTTGAGAATCCAGAACAGCATGCACAGCCTCCGGGGCTTCCGACGCGATCAGGGACACAGGCAAGACCCGACGTGGGCCGAGGAAGACGCCGCCACCCAATCCTTCGGTCACCACATGCACCTGACTGTCGCCGCCTAGCCCATGGGTTCGCATCGCGACTGCCTCGACCATGGTGCGAAATCCGCCGACCTGAGCGCCTGCTGGATCAATGGCGGGTTTGCCATCTCGGATCAGCGCCACGTCCGTGGTGGTCCCACCGATATCCGACACCAGAGCATTTTCAGTCCCTGTCAGCCAGCTGGCCCCGACAATCGAGGCTGCCGGGCCGCTGAGGATCGTCTCGATCGGTCGTTCCCGCGCCTGTTCCGCGCTCATCAACGCACCATCCCCACGGACCACCATCATCGGCGCGGTGATGCCGAGTTCCAGCAATCGGTCCTGCGCGCGCCCGATAAGTCGATCGATCATACCTATCAGCCGTGCGTTCAGCACCGCAGTCACCGCTCGCTTCGGGCCGTTCAGCTTAGCCGACAAGTGATGCGAACACGTCACCGGTGCGCCAGTCCTGTCGGCAATAATCCGTGCTGCCTCAAGCTCATGAGCTGGGTTCCGCGTGGCAAACTGGCCTGCCACAGCAAAGCCGGAAATACCCTTATGAGAGTCTAAAAATGCCTCGAGCGTCGCCACATCCAACGGTGCGGCTTCGCCTCCGGCATGGGTGTGACCGCCGGAAATCACCAGGGCAGGATCTCCTTTCAGAGCGTCCCGCAACCCATGCCTGTCCAGATCACTTTCCTTGAACCCGATATAGACCAGTGCCACACGACCGCCCTGCCCCTCAACCAGTGCATTCGTCGCCAATGTAGTCGACAAAGAGGCCATCGAGATCTGATCCGGCGCCACCTGTGCCTGATCCAGAACCGCCTGAATCGCCTTGCCCACGCCAATCGCCAAATCGGCACGCGTGGTCAGGGACTTGGCCGAGGCGATCACCTCTTTCTCGTCCCGGATCAGCACCGCATCCGTGTATGTTCCACCCGTATCCACCCCCAAAGCCAACGCCATCGGGTTCTCCTTCCTGTTCGCTGCAGACGGGTGTAGCGGTTTGGACCGACACGTCCAGCCTGTTTGCGGCACTTATTGCAGTCGTTGCACCGCCCAGCGCGCGGCATCAGCCACTGTCGGGTCAGGATCATCGGTCAAACCCTGAGCTAAAGGTCGCAATTCAGCCACGCCCGAGTTTCCGATGGCATAAAGCACGTTGCGCACGAAGCGGTCACGTCCGATCCGCTTGATCGGTGACCCGGAAAACTTGGCCCGAAAAGCCGCGTCATCCAGTACGGCCAAGTCCGCCAAGGGCGGCGCCTTCAACTCTTCGCGCGCCGCATAACGAATATCGCTCGCCGCAACGGCGAACTTATTCCAAGGGCAGGCTGCCAGACAATCGTCACAACCGTATATCCGGTTACCCAACTTGGCGCGTAATTCTTCGTCCACAGGCCCTTTATGTTCGATGGTCAGATAAGAGATGCACCGCCGCGCATCTAACTGATAAGGAGCCGGAAAGGCGTCCGTCGGACAGGCATCCAGACAGGCACGACACGAGCCGCAATGATCCACCTCGGCCATATCCGATGGCAGGTCCAAAGTTGTGAAAACAGACCCTATAAAGGCCCAATTTCCCCAATCACGGCTCACAAGATTGGTGTGCTTGCCCTGCCACCCCAATCCCGCGGCATGACCCAAAGCCTTCTCTGGCACCGGCGCTGTGTCGACGAAGACCTTCACCTCTCCTCCGCCCTCGGCAATCAGCCAGCGCGCCAGCCGCTTGAGCCGCTTCTTGACCAGATCATGATAGTCCTTGTTCTGGGCATAAACGGAAATCGCCGCCCGATCCGGGTGATCCAGCACCTCAGTCGGATCATGGTCGGGCGCGTAACTTTCGGCCAGCATGATCACTGATTGCGCCTCGGGCCAAAGCGCCGCTGGGTCGCCGCGCCAATGAGTTCGCTCGGTCATCCACCCCATCTGCCCATGATACCCGGCCTGCAAAAACGACTCTAACCGGGCGGGAACTTCGGGCACGTCCCAAGGCCGACACACACGACAGGACACAAAGCCTTCGCTCAAAGCCTGCTCTATCAGTCTTTCCTTTAAACCCGATTCACTCTTCATCTGGCTAAAAATATCCTAAGGGGTGAGTTGGCCTAAAGGGCCACTGGGGGCTGGCGAACCCTGAACTACCCTATCAGAAATCCAAATCGGCGTAATGGGAAGGTGGCCGAAACCCAGGTACCTGATCCGCCAGGATCGACCGGAACGCCGGCCGGGATTTGATCTTGGCGTACCAATCCTTGACCGCCTGCGAGCGGTTCCAATCTACGTCCGAGATATAGTCCAGCGCCGACAAATGCGCCGCTGCTGCAAAATCTGCCAGCGTCATCTGGTCCCCAGCCAACCAGCGGCGATGATCCAGTAGCCAAGCCATGTAGTCCAGATGGTACTTTATCGCGCGGGCACCTTCCTTGACGTTTTTGCTGTCTGGATAACCCTCACCGGTCACCTTTTTGTTCACCCGCTCATACAGCAGCTTCGAAGTCACCTCGTGATGGAATTTATCATCAAACCAGCCCACCAAACGCCGCACCTCGTACCGCGCGTCAGCCTTTTTGGGCATCAGCGGAGGTTCTGGCCGGGTTTCCTCGATATACTCGCAAATGGCGGCACTTTCCGACATGATCTGCCCGTCCAGACGCAAGACCGGCACTTTCCCCGCGGGGTTGCGGCGCAGGAAATCCGGGTCTTTCTCCCAGTATTTCTCCTCGACCAGCTCAACCTCGATCTTCTTTTCCGCCAAGGACAGACGGACCTTGCGGCAATAAGGGGACAGGGGAACGTGAAACAAACGCGCCATGGGCTTCCAATCGGACCAGTGAATACCCCCCAGCTTTAGCCTCGAGGGGCAATGAGTTTCAATCCTCGAAACAATCCGCGCGACCATCTGCGCGGATGGTAGCCGCCCCGTCCAAGATCGAGGCCGCCCGCCTGCGCGTATAGACCGACGGATCGGTAACAGATCGGTTGCGCGGCGCGGGTAGTATCGCCGCGATCCGCGCCGCTTGCACCGGGCTCAACCGGGCGGCTGGCACGTTGAAATTGCTTTGGGCAGCAGCCTCAACCCCGAAAACACCCTGTCCGGTTTCGGCAACGTTCAGATAGACCTCGAGAATGCGTTGTTTGCTCCAGAAAATCTCGACAACCGGTGTGATCGAGGTTTCCAGTGCCTTGCGCACCCAACTGCGGCCCTGCCACAGGAATACGTTCTTAACCACCTGCTGCGTTATGGTTGATGCCCCACGCGAACCGCCATCCTCCAGCGCGTCCCTGATCGCTTCGACGTCGAACCCCCAATGCAGGCAGAAATTGGCGTCCTCGGCCGCCACGACCGAGCGTGCCATGATCGGTGAAATTTCTTCGATCGGCACCCAATCGCGCTCGACCTTGCCCAACCGTCGCCATTCAGACCAGATCGTATGGGTCACTGGCGGATTGACCACCGAATACAAAATCACCAGACCCACGACAAAAGCAACCACACCCAATGCGGCGCGTGTCACCCATCGGCGAATCCGCGAGGATGTTTGATTTTTTGCCTTCGACGCCTTGCTTTTCTTACTGCTCGACTTGCGCGCTGCTTTTTTTGCCATGCTCTTGCTATACGACGCGGCGCGAGAGTTGGGAACGGTTTAAATCATCGATGCGCGCCTCACGCGGCCGAACCACCGGGCGCGGTTTCCGGCATCACCGGGTTGTGGGCGCGCAGTTCCGGGAACAGGCGCAGCACTTCAGCCTGCGTTACAGCATGGCCCGGAAACTAGCTTTCGCTCTTTGCACCGTTGCAAATGACAATTTCATGCCGGGCGAATAGCAGAGGGATTTATTCGAACTCATTACATTGGGTCTCAGTTTGGCTACAAATCTCAAAAAATCTATGGCCATAGCCGGGAGCGATCTGCCAAAGTACGCAATAAAGTCGGAGAATTCGCCAAAAAAATAGAAAAAACCCGCGTGTCTCTGGTGACACGCGGGTCCTTTTGCTTTGGGCCTGTGTAAGGCTGTTTATTCGGCGGGAACCGCCTCGACTTCGTTGGCCAGAGGGTGGCTGAGCTTGTTCAGCATCTCTTTCGGGCAGACCTGCAGGAAGTTGGCTTTTTCAACATCCCAATGCTGCAGAATGTCTGCGGCCTTGCGGCTGAAAGTCTCGGCCTGATGGGTTTCGATCAGCGATTTCAGCTGCTCTTCCCAGTGGTCGACAGTCACCGAGCAGGTCACAAGCGTTTCTTTGTTCATCAGCGCCTCAGCTTTGCCTTCCGGGTCGTACAGATAGGCCATGCCGCCCGTCATGCCCGCGCCGAAGTTGGCACCGATGTCGCCAAGGATCACCGCAATACCGCCGGTCATGTATTCGCAACCATTCGAACCACAGCCCTCGATCACCACTTTGGCGCCCGAGTTCCGCACCGCAAAACGCTCACCTGCTCTGCCGGCGGCAAACAGGTAACCATCGGTGGCGCCGTACAGGACAGTGTTGCCGATGATGGTGTTGTCATCCGCCTTCAGCGGGCTGACTTGCGGCGGGCGCACGACAATCATGCCGCCCGACAGACCCTTGCCAACATAGTCGTTGGCATCACCGGATACTTCCAGTTTCAGACCCGGAGCGGCAAATGCCCCCAGCGACTGACCAGCCGAGCCCTGCAGCTTCACATGCAGGTGATCGGACTGGAACGTGTTCCGCATCCCGAAATTCTGCACGATATGGCTGGAAACGCGGGTACCCACGGTCCGGTGCGTGTTCTGGATCGCGTAAGACAGCTGCATCTTTTCACCGTCTTTCAGGAAGCGTGCCGCGTCGCGGACAATCTCTGCGTCCAGGGTGTCCGGAACCGCATTGCGATCCTTGTCACGGTTGTAGACGATGTCATGCGCACCATCGACGGTGATCAGCAGCGGGTTCAGGTCCAGATCATCCAGATGTGCAGACCCACGGCTGACCTGAGCCAGCAGATCGGCCCGTCCGATGATCTCGTCAATCGAACGCGCACCAAGGCTGGCCAGCAACTCGCGCACTTCCTGTGCGTAGAAGGTAATCAGGTTCACCACCTTGTCCGCGTTGCCGGTGAACTTGGCGCGCAGGCTTTCGTCCTGCGTACACACGCCAACTGGGCAAGTGTTCGACTGGCACTGACGCACCATGATACAGCCCATCGCGATCAGGGCGGCGGTTCCGATGCCGTATTCCTCGGCCCCCATCATTGCGGCCATGACGATGTCGCGCCCGGTGCGCAGGCCACCGTCGGTCCGCAGGGTGACGCGGTCGCGAAGGTTGTTCATTGCCAGAACCTGATGCGCCTCGGTCAGGCCCATCTCCCACGGAAGACCGGCGTATTTGATGCTGGTCGCGGGCGACGCACCCGTACCGCCATTGTGACCCGAAATAAGGATAATATCCGCTTTCGCCTTGGCCACACCGGCAGCAATCGTGCCAACGCCCGAAGAGGCCACCAGCTTCACCGTCACCTTGCAGCGCGGGTTGATCTGTTTCAGGTCGTAGATCAGCTGCGCCAGATCTTCGATCGAGTAGATGTCGTGGTGCGGCGGCGGCGAGATCAGGGTCACGCCTTTGGTCGAATGACGCAGGCGCGCAATCAGGTCGGTGACCTTCATGCCGGGCAACTGACCACCCTCACCGGGCTTCGCACCCTGGGCCACCTTGATCTCCAGCTCTTCACACTGGTTCAGGTACTCGGCGGTTACACCGAACCGACCCGAGGCAACCTGTTTGATCTTGGCTGACGGATTGTCGCCATTGGGTTCCGGCACGAAGTGTGCGGGGTCTTCACCACCCTCGCCCGAGTCGGACTTGGCACCAATCCGGTTCATCGCTACGTTCAGCGTCTTGTGCGCCTCAGGCGACAGCGCGCCCAGCGACATGCCCGGGGTGACGAACCGCTTGCGGATCGAGGTGATCGACTCAACCTCTTCAATCGGGATCGGCTTGCCCAAGGGCTTGAAGTCCATCAGGTCGCGCAGATGGATCGGCGGATTCGACTGCATTTTGGCCGAATACTGCTTCCACAGCTCATACGAGGCGCGGTTACAGGCCATCTGCATCATATGCATCGAGGTCGCTTCCCAGGCGTGGGTCTCACCCGATTTCCGCGCTTTGTAGAAACCACCGATAGGCAGCACGTCCAGACCGCTGTCCCAACCCTTGGCGTGGATTTCTTCGACCTTGGTCTGGATACCGGTCACGCCGATGCCCGAAATTCGGCTGGTCATGCCCGGGAAGTACTCGGCCACCATGGCGCGGCTAAGGCCAACAGCCTCAAAGTTTAGACCTCCGCGATACGAAGAAATCACCGAGATGCCCATCTTGGCCATGATCTTCAGCAGGCCCTGGTCGATGGCTTCACGATAGCGCGCGACGTTTTCAGTCAGGGTGCCGTCCAGCAGACCGCGATCGATGCGGTCTGCCAGCGAATCCTCCGCCAGATAGGCGTTCACGACGGTGGCACCACAGCCGATCAGCACCGCAAAGTAATGCGGATCAACACATTCCGCAGAACGCACGTTCAACGAGCAGAATGTCCGCAGCCCCTGACGGGTCAGGTGCGAATGCACCGCGCTGGTCGCCAGAATCATCGGCATCGCCACACGACCTGCGCCCGAGTTCATGTCGGACAGCACCAGATGACCTGCGCCCGAGCGCACGGCCTCTTCTGCTTCGGCTCTAACACGGGCCAAAGCCGCGCTCAGTGCGCTCCGTCCAGGTTCAAAGCTACAGTCGATTTCGGCCTGTGGTGCGTTGAAGTTCTCAACGAGGATGTCCCACTGCGCGTTGCCGACGAAGGGGCTCTCCAGCACGATGATTTCGGTCTGGCTGCTGTCTTCGTCCAGCACGTTCTTAAGGTTTCCAAACCGTGTTTTCAGCGACATCACCCGGTACTCACGCAGCGAGTCGATCGGCGGGTTGGTCACCTGGCTGAAGTTCTGACGGAAGAAATGGCTCAGCGGCCGGTATTGCTTGGACAAAACTGCCGACGGGGTATCGTCGCCCATCGAGGCAATCGACTCCTTGCCGTCTTCGGCCATCGGCGCAAGGATTTGTTCCAGTTCTTCAACCGAATAGCCAGCCGCGATCTGACGCTTGCGCAGCTCTTCTCCCGAGAAAATCGGGGCTTCGTTCACACCTGCCAGCGTCACGTCCAGATCGTTTATCTTCCCGACCCATTCTCCGAAGGGCAGCGCACGCGCCAGTTTGTCCTTGATCTGCTTGTCGCGGAAAAGTTTGCCCTTCTTCATGTCGACGGCCAGCATCTGACCCGGGCCAAGCGCGCCTTTTTCGGTCACGCTGGCCTCATCAATCGGCACCATGCCTGCTTCAGAACCTGCGATAACCAAGCCGTCACCAGTAACGACATAGCGCATCGGACGCAGACCGTTCCGGTCTAGACCGGCGCAAACCCAACGGCCATCAGTCATTGCCAGCGCAGCGGGACCGTCCCATGGTTCCATCACCGAGTTGCAGTAGGAATACATGTCACGCCAGGCCTGCGGCAGCTCCACCGCCTGCTTGGACCAGCTTTCCGGCACCAGCATGGTTTTCGCCATCGGCGCCGATCGGCCCGCGCGGACCAGAACCTCGAAAACAGAGTCTAATGCTGCCGAATCCGACGATCCGCCTGCGATGATCGGCTTGATATCTTCGGCATAGTCACCAAAAGTCGAGGACGCCATGCGGATCTCATGGCTCTTCATCCAATTGATGTTGCCCTTCAGCGTGTTTATCTCACCGTTATGCGCCAACATGCGGAACGGTTGCGCCAGCCACCATTGCGGGAAGGTGTTGGTCGAGTAACGCTGGTGATAAATCGCGAAGGCGGATTCAAAACGCTCATCCATCAGGTCCGGGTAGAACACGGCGACCTGTTCAGCCAGCATCATGCCTTTGTAGATGATCGACCGACAAGACAGCGACGCCAGATACAGGCCCGAGATACCAGCAGCGGCAGCAGCTTTTTCAATACGGCGACGAATGACGTACAACTCACGCTCAAAGGTCTCTTCGTCCACGCCTTTCGAGTTCGAGATCAGGATCTGTTCAATCTCTGGCCGGGTCGCGTTGGCCTTGTCACCCAGGCAAGTGACATCGACCGGCACGTGACGCCAGCCATAGATGTAATAACCCATGCGCAGAACTTCGGATTCCACGATGGTCCGGCACTGTTCCTGCGCGCCGAAATCGGTGCGGGGCAGAAAAACCTGACCAACCGCGATCAGCTCATCCATGTTGGGCTCGTGACCGGTACGACGGATCTGGTCATAGAAGAAGGGCACCGGAATTTGCACATGGATGCCGGCACCGTCACCGGTTTTGCCGTCTGCGTCCACCGCGCCGCGGTGCCAGATCGCCTTCAGCGCGTCGATACCGGCATCCACAACCTTGCGCGATGGCTTTCCGTCAACGGATACAACAAGACCCACACCGCAGGAGGAATGCTCTTCTTCCTCGGAATAGAGACCGTTTTCCGCCATCCACTTGCGCTTGGCTTCTTCGGCCCGCACCCAATCGGCATCATATTTGGTCATTGGTTGTCTCCTTCTTCCGCGGGGGCGAACATCGCTTCGACCTCGGCTTTGGTCATTTGCTTGCGCTCGCCTGCGAACGCGTACCCTTCGGGCTTTTTGTCGATAAAAAGTTCCAGTTGCAGCGGGTTTCCTGTGTCTTCGAACAGGCCCGCTGCCATCTCAGTGTGTCCGTGCATCTCGCCCGGTGCGGTGACCCGATACCAAAGTGCCGATCCACATTCCGAACAAAACGCGCGCTCCGCCCAATCGGACGAGGTAAAGGTCTTGACCGGACCCAGTGCCGCATAGCCAGGCTCGGCCTGAAAGGTCACCAGCATCGAACTGGTCCAGCGACGGCATTGGTCGCAATGGCACGCACCCAGCGAGTCCTTCGCGGAGGTGGCGGTCACTGTAACCGCGCCGCACATGCATTGGCCTTGCAATTCGGGCATTCGAACCCTCCTGTCGCTGGGCTGGGGTTACTCGGCTGCGATGGCAGCCTTGGTGTTGAACCGGTCGATGATCGCATCGGCGCAGTCGCGGCCGTCTCGGATTGCCCAAACCACCAGCGAGGCACCGCGCACGATGTCGCCAATGGCGTAAACACCGTCCATCTCTGTTTCACCGGTCTGGAACGCTGCCTTGACGGTGCCCCAGCGGGTCACGGGCAGGTCGGGCTGGCCGAACAGGGTGGGCAGGTCTTCGGGCTCGAAGCCCAGCGCTTTGATTACCAGATCGGCCTCTTCTACGTAATCAGCACCTTCGATCACTTCGGGTGCCTGACGGCCCGAGGCGTCGGGCTGACCCAGACGCATCTTTTGCACCATCACGCCGGACACTTTGTCGTCGCCGGTGAAACCCTTAGGCGCGCTGAGCCATTCGAACACCACGCCTTCCTCTTCGGCATTCTGGGTTTCACGCTGCGAACCGGGCATGTTGGCGCGATCGCGGCGATACAAACATTTGACCGAGGTTGCACCCTGACGGATCGAGGTCCGCACGCAGTCCATCGCGGTATCGCCGCCGCCGATCACGACGACTTTCTTTCCGTCGGCGTTCAGGCGGCCATTATCGAAATCTTCGACGGCATCGCCAAAGCTCTTGCGGTTGGAAGCGGTCAGGAAGTCGATAGCTTTTTCGATGCCATTCAGCCCGCTGCCGGGCATGGACAGGTCACGCGACTTGTAAACGCCAGTCGCGATAATCACGGCGTCATGTTTGGCGCGAATCTCTTCGAATTTCGCAGCGTCCACGTCGCAGTTCAGGACGAATTCGACACCGCCATCGGCCAACAGGTCATTGCGGCGCTGAACAATGTCTTTTTCCAGTTTAAAGCCCGGAATACCGTACATCAGCAGACCACCCGCGCGGTCATAGCGGTCATAGACGGTGACCTGAATACCGGCACGGCGCAGCATGTCCGCCGCTGCCAGGCCACCGGGCCCGCCACCAATTATGCCAACGCTTTCACTGCGCTCGACTGCGGGCGCGACCGGCTTCACCCAGCCTTTGTCCCAGGCGGTGTCCGTGATGTATTTCTCGATCGTGCCAATAGTAACGGTGCCGTGGCCCGACTGTTCGATCACGCAATTACCTTCGCACAGGCGGTCCTGCGGGCAGATGCGACCACAGATTTCCGGGAAAGTGTTGGTGGCTTGGCTGGTCTGGTAAGCCTCTTCGAGACGACCGGTCGCGGTCAGACGCAGCCAATCTGGAATATTATTGTGCAACGGGCAGTGGGACTGACAATATGGCACACCACATTGGCTGCAGCGGCTGGCTTGCTCTTCCGCTTTGGTCGACGCGAATTCGGCATAGATTTCGTCAAAGTCTTCTTTGCGGTCATCAGCGGCACGCTTTTCCGGCATGACGCGATCGATCTGCACAAATTTCAGCATCGGTTGCTTGGCCACGGGTCAGACTCCATGAATTGGCTTGGTCGAGCCTCTTTAAGGGATAAGATCACAGATGAAAAGGCAATATTACTGACCTATTTTGAAAATTTTTTACCCTCTCGGTCAACTCTTCGAAAATAATTCAGTTTTTTAGTTCCGAATCGGACCTATTTACGCACTTTCCTTTTTGGCACCACACTTATACCCATTGCGGGCAATGAATACGCGACGGCAGAACGGCGGGGCAGATGAGTTTATTCCAGTTGATTCTTGCGGCGATTATTCAGGGAATTACCGAATTTTTGCCAATCTCTTCCTCAGGCCACTTGATCCTTCTGCCTAGCCTGACCGGCATGGATGATCAGGGTCTGGCCATTGACGTCGCCGTGCATGTCGGCACGCTGGGTGCCGTGATTTTGTATTTCTGGTCCGACGTGAAACAGGCCGTCGCTGGCGTACCACGCGCCCTGACTGGTCGGATCGACACTCCGCAGGCGCGCCTGGCGATGTGTCTGATCATCGCGACGATTCCCACAGTTATCGGCGGCACTATCCTGTTCAATACAGGTCTCTTCCAATCCGTGCGCTCGATGGCAGTGATTGGATGGACAATGCTGGGCTTTGGACTGCTGCTGTATTGGATGGACCAGAAGGGTCCGCAGACCAAAAAGGCCGATGACTGGGGCTTACGCGATGCGATCATCATGGGGCTTTGGCAAGCTCTGGCGCTGATTCCCGGCACCTCGCGATCAGGCATCACCATCACCGGAGCACGGCAGTTGGGCTACAACCGGCAAGACGGCGCACGGATTGCGATGCTGATGTCGATCCCGACGATCCTGGCCTCGGGCGTATTGCTGTCAGCGGAAGTAATCCGCGAGGCGGATGCGCAACTGGCCAAAGACGGCGCAATTGCCGCTGCCTTTGCCTTTCTCTCAGCCTTGTTGGCGTTGACTTTGATGATGCGCCTGCTGCGCAGCGTCAGCTTCACACCCTATGTCATATATCGCGTTATCTTGGGCGCAATCCTTTTGGTGATCGCCTATACCTGATCAGGTGCGCAGATTGTCGGCCGACTTTTGAATCTCGTCATACTGACCCGAGGGACGGAACTTCCACAAATAGTCCGGCAATACGGATTCCAGCGTGGCGGGTTCGATCCCCAAATCACCAAAGCTCTTGGCCCCTTCGGACACAACATTGTCGCGGCGCAGATTCTTTAGCTGGTCGCGGGTCAGGATGTGGTTTGGGAATAGCTGAAAGCTGACGAACTTAACAATGTCCAGCACGCCTGCCATGATCCGCGCTGCCCAGAAAGGCATGCCGATGATCACCCGGCGGCGGTGAATCACTCCTAGCATCTGCTGCATCAGTGCACGGAAGGTTTTCACTTCGGGGCCGCCCAGCTCGTAAACACCGGCCTCAGCCCGGCCGAGAACGCCCTGAACCGCAGCTTTGGCGACGTCATCCACGTAAACCGGCTGGAACTTCGTTTCAGCACCAACCAGAGGCAGAAACGGCCCCATGCGGGTCATCCCGGCAAAACGGTTAAAGAACTGGTCCTCGGTGCCGAAAATGACCGACGGCCGCAGGATCACCGCATTCGGCATGTGCCTTAGCACACCGGCCTCACCCTGGGCTTTGGTGCGGGAATACTCGCTGTTCGATTCAACATCAGCGCCGATGGCCGAGATATGCACCATCCGTTCAACGCCCTGTTCAGCGGCGATACGCGCAACCCGCTCAGCCCCTTCAGCCTGTACACTGTCGAATGCGTTCTTGCCCAATTCGTTCAAAACACCCACACAGTTTACGACAGCGTCAGCCCCATGCATTACGGCTGCGACGGAGGCATCATCGCGGATGTTGCACAGAATGGGTTCGACCTGACCAACCACACCATAGGTTTTGACAAACATAGCCTCATTCGGCCGTCGCACTGCGACCCGCACGCGCCATCCTTCGTTTGCCATACGCCGGGCGATATACCGACCGACAAATCCCGATCCGCCATAAATCGTGACCAGTTTGGACATGCGAGGGCTCCTGCTGATGGGTCTTGATCCGATCTACCGCCCAAAGCCCCCGCAAACAAGGCGCAATAACGCCGCGCATCCGGGAAAAAACCAGCAAATTCCAGAGTGTTTCAGACGTGGGTCAAAAAACTTTCAAAAAACTCTTCGAATCTGGTTGACGCCCCTCGCCAGTAAGCTTAAACGCCCCTCCACGACACCTGCCCAGGTGGCGGAATTGGTAGACGCGCTAGCTTCAGGTGCTAGTGTCCGTATGGACGTGGAGGTTCGAGTCCTCTCCTGGGCACCATATCCCCGAAAAGACAATGATGTCAGGCGCCTTAGGGCGGATCAAGTCAATTCGGCCATCCATTCAACGCGTAATGACCAACTTTCCGCGATCTCACCAAGTGTAGTGGGGAGCACGCTCACCTCTCAGAAATCGCAAAACATCAATACTATCGATAACCAGTGAAACTGTGTTGAAGACGATCAACGCCACGACCCAAACATACAATGTCGGCTGAGACATAGCGTCGGGCAGATTCATTAGAAAATAGGCGATCATGGGCACCCAAAGAATATGCCCGATGCCCAGAAGCCTGGCGAAACCCACACGCTGATAGATGAAGATCATTAATGCGATGCCGAGACCAATGGCAGCAAGATTCATCTGGGCGTAGATCGTGTCGAGAAAGAACAGTGATCCAAGATTCACAAGGATCAGACACACCGCCCAAACGCGCGCCACTGGCTGAAACCGGAAAAGTGCGATCCAGAGGATTTCGAATGCGCGCATAGACCTATAATTGCCATTGCGCTGTATCTTGTCACCATTCGGTTCTGGTACGGGCCCAACAGAGCCCTTGGTTGGTAAAAAACTGCGATGCTGCTTTTCCAAGGCACCGCAGTTCCTTTGGTCTATGTCAAGGCCCGGATCAGGACACCGACTGTTCCGATACGATCTCCCCGAACCGGGTGAAGAACTTGCCAGACAGTTTCTTGGCCGTGCCTGCTATCAAGCGGCTGCCCAGTTGGGCGATCTTGCCACCCACATCGACTTTGGCTGTATAGGTCAGAACCGTTTCATCCCCGTCCTCGGCCAACGTCACGTCTGCGCCGCCTTTGGCGAAGCCGGCAGCCCCCCCTTTCCCCTCACCAGACAGGGAAAACCCGCCAGGCGCATTGGTCTTGTCCAGTGTAACCTCGCCGGCGAATTTCGCTTTGACCGGGCCGATTTTCAGGACCACTTTGGCTTCGAGCTCATCCGGTGAGTTCTGCGTCAACTCCTCGCAACCCGGAATGCATTCTTTCAAAATTTCGGGGTTGTTCAGGGCCCGATACACCACATCCCGCGGCGCGGTGATGCGAATTTCGTCACTGAGTTCCATTCAATTTCCCTTTGTTCAACAGCATCTTGGATACACAAGAAGCGCAGTCTCTGTCGCCTCTTCAGGAGTTTGCTCGGGGCGCGCGGGCCACAGGGCTCGCAGGCGGTTAAGCACGTTTCTCATCATGGGACTCCCTTTTCGATTTGTCACTGTTTCGCCAAAGCACAACTTCGGCGAGGATCGACACAGCGATTTCATGCGGGTCGATCGCATGGATATCCAACCCTGCCGGCGATTTGAGCTGTGCCGCCCGCACCGGGTCCAAGCCTTGCGTAATCAGTTTGGTCGTCAGAGTCTCAGCCTTGCGGCGACTGGCGACCATTGACACACGGGCGGCGTCCGTTTGCAGCGCGGCAGCCAAAGCAGCGGCATCCCCCTGCCCCTGCGAAGCGACAACGACGAAATCCCGCGCTTCAATCCCTAGATCCCCGATGGTTTCAGGTGTGAACCGTTGGAGATTACCGTCTGCCTCCGCACCTTCGCTAACGCAGACCCGGAACCCGGCCAGCGCCGCGTGCGCCGCCAAAGCCGTTGCGATCGGTGATTCTCCAAAAATCACCAAGCGTGGCGCATTCTGGTAGGGTTCCACAAGCAGGTCGACCGTGCCACCGGACGGGCACCCGCTTTTGAATGTCTGAACACCGTCAGGGTCAGTCATGTTCACCACCTTTTCCGAAGGTTTGACCCGGATCATCTGCGGTTCGCCACTGGTCAGCGCCTGTTGTGCCGAGGATCGAACCGCGCGTTGAACGCAGCCCCCGCCCAGGTGGCCCAGAATCTGTCCGTCTTTTGTGATCGCGGCCTTGCCCCCAGCCTTCGCCGAGGTTGCATCCGCAGTGCGCAAAACTGTGGCCACGCAGAAGGCTTCGTCGGTTTTGCGCAGCTGCTCAATTGTGTCGAATATGTCGAAACTTGCCATGAGAATTCCTTTCACAGCTTACGGAATTGCGGCTCAAGCGCTGCCAACGCCTCAAGCGTATTGGCGGGCAGGTGCGCATCCAAATGAGGTTCGGCCGCCTGCATCGCGGCCGCAATAGGTTGGTAGTCGCGCCAGCCTTTCAGCGGGTTCAGCCACACAATCCGCCGCGCCTTGCGACGGATCCGCGCCAGTACGTCGCCCAGCGCCTGCGGATCGGAACTGCAATACCCATCGGACAGGATCAAAACGATCGTTCGTCCGTTCAAAGCCCGCGCACCGTATCCGTTCAGGAAGTGCTCAAGACTGCCCGAGATGTCCGTGCCCCCGCCAAACCCCTCGGCTATCAGCGA
This sequence comes from Ruegeria atlantica, assembly GCA_013032095.1. Lineage (GTDB taxonomy): Bacteria > Pseudomonadota > Alphaproteobacteria > Rhodobacterales > Rhodobacteraceae > Ruegeria > Ruegeria atlantica_E. Next base: position 39,913 of record WQBJ01000002.1, read on the forward strand.
CAACCGTCCTGCCGCGCGCAGCGAGTCGTGGTCGCGCAGCGCATCGGTGACGCGCATCAGGCGGGTGTGGAAGAGATAAGCGTCCGCCTCTGTTCCGCTTCCAACGAGACCTTTTAGGAAGGCCAGAAAAACGCGGGAATAAACTGTCATCGATCCGCTGACGTCACATAGAGCCACGATACGCATCGGACGAGGAGGACGGGCGCGGCGATACAGGTCCATCGGCTCTCCGCCCCGAGCAAGACTGGCGCGTTGTATCCGGCGCATATCCAGGGCCGGTCCCCGCAGATATTGTTTCCTGCGACGCGAACGACGGTCGCGAATAGCGCGCGAGATGGCGGTTGCGGCCCGTTCGGCCTGCCTCAGCGAGTCTTCATCCATCAGTTCGCGCAAATCCCGGCGCGACAGGTTGGCCGTACGGGTTGCGATTAGCTTCCCGTCTCTCCCCACGGCCTCCCCATCGCTGGAATCAGGTGCGGCGGCCTGATCCGTTCCGGTTTCTGTTTCCTGTGTATCTTGGCTTTCCTGCTGCCAGATCATCGGCTTGGCGGATTGAACCCGCACATGCGCCGTTTGGGCGGTTCCCGTGCGTTGCTTCCCGGTATTGAACCAATAAGCCTCGAACAGATCATCGAACCGCCGCCAATCGTCAGCGTCGCCTGCCAGCAAGACACAAAGCGCCTGCTGGGCCTGTCTGACATCCGTCGCCTCAACCGCCGCCAGCGCGGCCAATGCGGCCCCCGTTTCAGCCGGCCCGACGCGCATCCCGTTCATGCGCAGATGCGCGATGAAGCCGGACATGCGATCCGACAAACCGGACGCGCGAGAGGGGAACCGGGTGACCTGCATCAGGCCACCTTTCCAATCAGGCGATCCATCACTTCGGGCGGGGCAGCGTCATAGTCGGCTGCAGTTTTTAGAAGACAAACAAGGGTTGCCTGAATCTCTTCGCGGGATTGCGCCATGTCGTTTACACCCAGCCCCGACAGCGCCGCCGCCCAGTCCAGCATTTCGGCGATGCCGGGGGTCTTTTCCAAATCTTCTTTGCGTAATGCTTGGACGACGCCAATAATCTGGCGCGCCAGCAACCCTTCGACTTTGGGCATACGGGCTTTCAGGATCGCCATTTCCGTTTCGTGCGATGGGTAGTCAAGGAAACTATACAGGCACCGACGCCGCAGCGCGTCCGACAGGTCCCGCGTCCCGTTTGCCGTCAGGATCACAATGGGCCGCGAACGCGCCTTGATGGTGCCGAGTTCCGGGATCGTGATCTGAAAGTCGGATAAGATTTCCAGCAGATAGGCCTCAAACTCCTCATCGGCCCGGTCGATTTCATCGATCAGCAGAACAGGTGGTTCTTCTTCGCTGATTGCTTCCAACAATGGCCGCTTCAGCAGATAGTCATCAGTAAATAGCTGGGCCTCGCTGGTGCCACCCTGTGCCTCGCTTGCGCGAATAGCCAGCAACTGGCGCTGGTAGTTCCACTCATAAATCGCATGGCTGGCATCCAGCCCTTCGTAGCATTGCAACCTGATCAACCGTGCGGCGCGCTGTGCTGCCAACGCCTTTGCCACCTCGGTTTTTCCGACCCCTGCCGGGCCTTCCAGCAGCAGCGGACGCCCAAGCGTCTGCGCCAGATGCAGCGCCATCGCCAAACGGTCGTCGGCAACATAGCCCACCTCGGCGAGGCCTTGCTGTATGTCCTGCAAGCTCATGCCATTCTCCCGAATTGCCGCCGCGCTGTGTTTAAGCGCGGCGGCCTTTCCTGTTAGCCGTGCATTCCCAGACCGTTGGCGATCTTCCAGATGCGCCAGTGGTCATGCGGCATGTGGCTCTGAACAAGGCCAAAGGGGCGGAAAGCATCATGCACTGCGTTCGAGAACGCAGGCACACCGCCGACATTCGGGCTCTCGCCCACGCCTTTGGCACCGATCGGATGGTGCGGAGATGGCGTCACCGTATGATCGGTGGTGTAGTTGGGCGTCTCCCATGCCGTGGGCAGGAAGAAGTCCATCAGAGTACCGGTCTTCACGTTGCCCATCTCATCATAGGCGATTTCCTGACCCATCGCGATGGCCAGCGCTTCGGTTACGCCACCATGGACCTGCCCTTCGATGATCATCGGGTTGATCCGGGTGCCGCAATCATCCAGCGCGTAGAACTGCCGAACGTCCCATTCGCCGGTATCCACGTCGATCTCCATGACACAGATATAAGCTCCGAACGGATAGGTCATGTTCGGCGGATCATAGTAGCTGACAGCCTCCAGACCGGGTTCCAGCCCTGGGATCGCCTGATTGTAGGCGGCGAAGGCGATTTCCTTCATCGTCTTGAACCGCTCTGGCGCACCTTTGACCGAGAACCTGTCCACGTCCCATTCGACGTCGTCGTCATGCACCTCCAGCAGATAGGCTGCGATCATCTGTGCCTTGGCGCGGATTTTGCGGGCGGCCATCGCCGTCGCGGCACCGGCTACGGGCGTCGACCGAGACCCATAGGTCCCCAGACCATAGGGCGCAGTGTCGGTGTCTCCTTCCTCCAGCGTGATATCATCGGCGGGTAGGCCGATCTCGCTTGCAATGATCTGGGCAAAGGTCGTGGCATGGCCCTGACCCTGACTGATCGTCCCCAGCCGCGCGATGGCGGAGCCGGTCGGGTGGATGCGGATTTCGCAGCTATCGAACATGCCCAGCCCGAGGATATCGCAGTTCTTCACAGGGCCAGCGCCAACGATTTCGGTGAAATGCGTCAGACCGATGCCGAGCAGTTTGCGAGTCTTGCCGGCCTTGAAATCCTCGACCCTCTGAGTCTGCTCGGAGCGCAGACCTTCGTAATCGACAGCCTTCAGCGCCTTATCCCAAGCGGTGTGATAGTCGCCCGAGTCATATTCCCAGCCCAGCGCCGACTGATACGGGAACTGGTCGGCCTTGATGAAGTTGATCCGGCGCAGCTCGGCCGCGTCCATGTTCAGCTTGATGGCAAGAACCTCGATCATGCGTTCGATGAAATAGGCAGCCTCGGTCACGCGGAAGGAACAGCGATAGGCGACACCGCCCGGCGCTTTGTTGGTATAGACCCCGTCCACTGCCAGATAGGCTGTTGGAATGTCATAAGACCCGGTGCAGATATTCATGAAACCGGCCGGGAATTTGGTCGGGTCGGCACAAGCGTCAAATCCTCCATGATCCGCCGTGGTATGACACCATAGGCCGGTGATCTTGCCGTCCTTGGTCGCCGAGATCTTACCCTGCATCCAGTAGTCGCGGGCAAAGGCGGTGGACATCAGGTTTTCCATCCGGTTCTCGACCCATTTCACAGGTTGGCCGGTGACAATTGAGGCGACAACCGAGCAGACATAGCCCGCATAAGCGCCAACCTTGTTGCCAAAGCCACCACCGATATCAGGGCTGATCACTCGGATATTGTGCTCGGCGAGGCCAGAGATCAGCGACACGACAGTGCGGATCGCGTGAGGGGCTTGGAAGGTACCATAAAGCGTCAGCTTACCGGTGACCTTATCCATCGAGGCAACACAGCCGCAGGTCTCCAACGGGCATGGGTGGGTCCTGTGGTAATAGACCATCTCTTCGGCCACGACATCGGCCTCGCCCAGAACAGCTTCGGTCGCGTCTTTGTCGCCCTGTTCCCAGGTGAAGATGTGGTTGTGATGCTTACGCGGCCCGTGCGCACCCTCGGTCTGACCCGCAAGGTCTTCGCGCAGAACGACGTCCGATTTCAGCGCCTCGAACGGGTCAGTCAGGACGGGCAGCTCTTCGTACTCAACTTCAACCAGCTCTGCCGCATCCGCCGCGATGTAGCGGTTTTCGGCTACGACATAAGCGACTTCCTGGCCCTGAAACAGAACCTTGCCATCAGCCAGCACCATTTGTTTGTCGCCTGCAAGCGTCGGCATCCAATGCAGACCCAGCGGCGCAAGGTCTTCGGCGGTCAGAACGGCAACAACACCGGGCACGGCCAGCGCAGCCTCTTTGTTCACACTGACAACGCGAGCGTGGGCGTAAGGCGAGCGGACAAAAGCGCCAAACAGCATCCCGTCCAGCTTGATGTCATCGACATAGTTGCCCTTTCCTTGGGTGAACCGCACGTCCTCGACGCGCTTACGGGCGCAGCCCATACCCTTGAGGTTGGCGGCGCGTTCTTCGGGGGTCATGGTTTGATCGTTCATTCCGCGGCCTCCTTCTGAGCGTTCAGCATGTCGGCAGAGGCAGAGATTGCTTTGACGATATTCTGATATCCCGTGCAGCGGCACAGATTGCCGGCCATTCCAAAGCGGATTTCTTCCTCGGTCGGGTTCGGGTTCTCCTGCAGCAGGCGGTGCGCGCGTGTGATCATGCCCGGCGTACAGAAGCCACACTGCAGCCCGTGATGCTCACGGAACATCTCTTGCAATACACCAAGGCTGCCATCGTCATTGGTCAGCCCTTCGACGGTGGTGATATCGGCACCGTTCACCTGCGCCACGAATGTCGTACAGGATTTGACGGATTTGCCGTCGATATCCACGGTGCAGGCCCCGCAATGACTTGTCTCGCATCCAATATGAGGACCGGTAATTTTCAGATCTTCCCGCAGGAAGTGGATCAGCAGCGTGCGCGGCTCGGCCAGACCTTCGACCTGTTTGCCGTTCACTGTTAGTTTTACGTGCATTTTTGACATGGTTGTTCCTCCCCTCAACTCGCGCGGCTTTGCGCACGGTCGATGGCGCGGCGAAGCATCACGGCGGCCACGTGTTTCTTGAATTCGACGGGGCCGCGGTTGTCGGCCACCGGATCGATCGCGTCGAGCATTGCCGACACGCAGCCCTCGACATCGCCACCCGCAAGAGCGGTGCTGGCGTCTTCCGACCAGACCGGCGTGTCCGACAGGTTGGTCATTGCAACCGAGGCCGTTCCGTTGCCGACCATCACGGCGGCGGCGGCGGTGGCATAGTCACCGATCTTGCGCTTTTGTTTCTCATAGGCCTGACCAACACCCGCCTCCGGCACCGGGATCGAGATGCGGGTCAGGATTTCTTCATCCTCGCGGGCGGTGAAATAGGCCGCTTCGTAAAAACCACGCGCGGCGACACTGCGATTGCCATCGGGGCCGGACAGTTCGAACTTTGCGTTCAGGCACTGCATCAGCCCCGGCATGTCGTTGCCCGGATCACCATTGGCGATGTTGCCGCCAACGGTGCCCATATAGCGCACCTGAGGGTCGGCAATCTGCAAAGCCGCCTCGCGGATCAATGGAATGGCTGCGGCCAGACCATCATGGGTGATCAACTCATGCTGTGTGACCATCGCGCCCAATGTGACGGTATCGGAGCCAATCTCGATGCCCTTCAATTCCTCAATCGCCTGCAGATCGACCAGATGGCCCATCTCGGCCATGCGCAGTTTCATCATCGGGATTAGGCTGTGCCCGCCCGCGATCACGCGCGCTTCATCCCCGTGTTCCTGTAAAATGCCAATGGCCGAGGCGATGTCGCCTGGCCGGTGATACTCAAAACCGGCTGGTATCATGTTTTTCCTCCCTGGGTCCGAGCGGTATGCCTTGGGGGACCTGAGGATAGAAAAGCGGCGCCGGCGCTATACCTTCCAGTCGCGTGAAACGGAGCGCGCAGCTTGTTTCACGAATTGCGAATAGGCTGCACGAGTTGCGATCAAAGGCCCAGCGCCTCGCGAATGTCCGTCAGACGGGATCGGCTGACCGGGACCTTGCTCAACGCATCGACCCCGTCGAAGTAACAGGTGCCGTTGTCCTTGTGCCGCTCAAAGCTCGAGACATGTTTGGGGTTCACAAGGTAACTGCGATGGGCACGCAAAAAGCCGTCTGGTTTCAGTCGGGTCTCGGCCTCGGTAATCGACCAGGGACAGAAGAGTTTCTCTGAGCCCATGTAGAGGACGGTGTAATGCCCTTCTGCCCGAATGGCGGCAATCTGCGCAGGTTCTGCGAAAAAGGTCTGCCCTTCGCGTTCGAACGGCACGCCAGCGCGCAGGGCGGTCGGCTCTGGAGCAGAGGCTTCGGCAGGCGCAGCCTCGGGTTCCGGCCCAATGAACGTGATTCCAGTCAGCAGAAAGGCCCCGCAGATCAGAAAGACCGAGACAGTGACTCCCATTGCCAGTATCTGATTGTTCAGCGCAGGCCCCGCCCCGCCAGCATTTTCGCTGGCGACGAAATCGGTCAGGCCTGCGGCTACGAAATGCATCGTGAAAACGGCCAGACCGAAACACACTGTCCCAAGCAAGATATTGCGCTGGGTGCGGTTATCATAGGCCACCCAAATCGCCAGAACGGACAGAACCACAGATGCCACGGTCGAAATCATCACATCCCAGAAGGTGTAGACCGGGCGGCACAACTCCATCCCCGCCATGCCGACATAGTGCATCACTACGATGCCAAGGCCGACGATGACACCCGCCGTCACAATGGTCTGCATTGTCCGTGGCCGGAAATGCAGCAGCAGCAGAGCAAGCCCGACCATCAGGATTGCCACCAATGCCGAGATCAACGTGATCAACGCGTCATAGTAGAACAGGATCGGCAACTGCAGGCCCAGCATAGCCACGAAATGCATCGACCAGATTCCGCCACCCAGAATGATCGCGGCCAAGGCAACGATGAACTTGCGCCGCTGCGGCTCCAACTTGGATGCGCCATGGGTCAGATAGAGGCCGGTAAATCCTGCCATCAGCGCCACGGCCAATGAGGCCGCCACAAGCCAGGCGTTATGCGAATAGTCCAACATATGGGTTTGCACGCCCTCCCCGACGCGAGGGCGACGTTAGCAAACGGATTTGATTGGGACAATTGGCTACCGGACTTGAATGCAATGATGCGCCCAACCAGGACATTTCTCATTACGCAGGCAAGCCATGGAAGACCTGGCCTAAGAAGGTTTGACAGGCGCTTTCTCTACTGGATGACCGCGTTTTCCCAAGCCGACAGAAATTTCCTACGTTTCAGGTCATCCAAAAATGTCAGCAAAGCAGGATTCAGGCCAATCGTCTCTCGATCCGTTGCGCCATCCTGAGACGTGAGCGGTGGAAGCGAAGACGAAATATTCTGCGAGGCGGGTTTCTCTGTGACCAGATAGCGGACAAATGCCTCTGCGGCATCCGGTTCTTGTGTTGTCTGTGAAACTAAGGCTGTACGCATCATAATCGTCTGAAAGTCAGTGGGCAAAATCACCTCTAGCGCGTCCTTACCCTCTGTGCGGATAGCGGCATAGCTGCCAAGGACGTTGTAAGCGACCAAGATCGTCCCGGAAGCGAGATCATTTATCATTTCGCCCGAACAGCAATACAATCGAACATCCAGACTGCCCATGACCTCCATCAGGCGCCAATATGTTTCCGAAGCACGTGCATCCTGTGTCGCGAAAAGATAACCGAGACCAGACTCGCGGACATCATAGGTACCTACTTTGCCGCGAAATTCTTCCGGTCGCTCGCGCAGGGCTTCGATTAATTGCTGGCGCGTCTGTGGGAGTTGCTGACCCTCGAACGCCGTGCGGTTGATCACGATTGCCGCAGGCTCAGTCGTGAACGAGAACAAGCTTTGGTGCCACTGCGCCCAAGACGGCGTTTCGATATCGTCGATTGGCAGCGCATAGCCGTCATTTGCCAGTTTCAGTTGCAGATCCATCGCGCTGGAGACAACAACGTCGAAAGCGTCAGGCGTGGCACGGACGCGTTCGTTGATATCAGCTGTGCCAGATACAAGGTATTCGACACTAATTAAGGGATTTTGGGCAACAAAACCCTCAATCAACGGTGCAAACAAGACCGTGTCCGTGCTTGAGACAACCCGCAGACGAGGCCCCGCTGCGCCTTCGTTAAAGATCAGGCGATCTTCCCAGTCGTCGGTCCACCCCAAGCCAGGCAGCAAAATCAGAGTCAGAGCGATAAGATAACGCATGCGCCCCCCTTTGGCCGGTTTGTAAGAACCAGTGTGCCACCGTGTGCGGTCGCCACATCCTCTGCGATGGTTAATCCCAGCCCCGATCCAATCGTCCCGACGGCGTTTTTTCCGCGCTCAAACCGTCGCGTCAGTTGATCAATTTCTTCCGGAAGAAATCCCGGTCCCGAGTCGCTGACCCTGACCTCAGGTTTCGCTGTGACCTCTATCTCAACAGTGCTGTCCGCAGGGGCATATTTCAGCGCGTTATCGATCATGTTTCGAACCGCGTTCTGGATCAGGATTGGATCACCGGAATAGGGAACCGTTGGATCACCCGTCAAGGAAAGCGACAGCTCCTTCATTTCTGCAATTGGCGTTAATCGTTGAACAAGCTCGCGGATCAACTCAACGAGATCGACATCCTCACGTTCTAGGCGATCAGCCCGAGATGTGATCATTGCATGATCCAATAACTGGCCCGCAGCGCGAGAGCTTTCGTCAATCGCACGGACCATAGCCCGCAGCGCCTCGCGATTTTCTTTCCTTTCTACCCGGTGAAGCGTTGCCTCCGCATAAGACCTGACAGTCGCGAGCGGCGTTCGAACGCGGTGGGCCGCCTCGGCGATAAAATCCTCAGACTGGCTGAGTGACTGATCCAGACGCCCCATCAGTGAATTCAAGGACATGACCAATGGTGCCATTTCTCGGGGAACAGGTTTCTTGAACGGGCTGAGATCCTGTGGACCCCTTCGTGTCACCGACGTCGTAAGTTTGTTGAGCTGACCGATAGTTGTCGAAGTAACCCAAAAGGAAAGCGCCGCTGCAAGAAGAAAGAAGCCTAATCCCAAAAGGGCGGCATTGCGTGAAATCTGGTCCAGAGTTTGCGAAAGCGCGTCTTGGGTCTGACCGAGAACAACTTCGATTTCTGTCTGCCGCCCCAGCCCAACAAGCGTTCGACTGGCGCTGACTTGTCGGACACGCTCACCTCGGAGTTCCCCTGATTTGAAGGACCAATCGCTGTCTTCAAGCCCGTTCGCAAGACGAAGGTCTTCGTAACCGGACAGGAATTCCCCGTCCTGAAAAATCGCGTAAAAAACCCGATCATCCGACGGGGTGCTCAGCATCGAGAACGCAGCATATGGGATATCCACTTCAAGCGTTCCATCCCTCAGCGCAGCGGCGTCCAAAATAGACGTAACCGACGCCTCTAAGATGTTGTCCTGACCTTGCTGGGCCACCTGTGCTGCATAGTTTCGAACCGCGAAGAACAGAAGGATCGCAAGAACCACTGCACCACCTATCAGTGTCAGCACAAGCCTGTTTCGCAAAGACCCTGAAACGGTCGGATTAGCGGTCATGATCCAACCTGTATCCCAGACCGCGCAAAGTGGTTATTTTCAGATCCGACGGTTCAAGATGCCTGCGTAAGCGCCCGACATAGACCTCGATGGCGTTGTCCGACACGTTGTCATCATACGAAAACAACCTGTCTGCCAGTTTCTGCTTCGAAAACACGTGGCCCGGGGCGTTTATGAATAGCTCCATCATGCGCAATTCACGGTTTCTTAGAGAGACGGTTTCACCTGCGACCGTCAGATGACCGGCCACCGGATCAAACACCACGCCACCAATCTCGATGGTCGATTTTGCAATTCCCGACTTTCGACGCAGAACAGCGCGACAGCGCGCTTCAAGCTCGGCATGGTCGAACGGTTTGGTCACGTAATCATCCGCCCCCAGATCAAGCGAACCGATTCGATCTGAAACCTGACTTCGGGCGGTCAAAACGATCACCGGCGTGTCCAGACGGCTTGCCCGGTGGCGTTTCAGAAAGTCACGACCATCCCCGTCCGGCAGCATAATGTCCAAAAGGATCAGGTCATATTCCTCGGTTTCGACGTAGGCGGTCGCATCCTCCAAATTTGCTGCATGATCAATGACATGACCGTCCAGTCGCATGCGAGAACTGATCGCATTCGCGAGATCCATATTGTCTTCGACAAGCAGAAATTTCATCAGGCTCAACCAGTATTTTTCCGCGTGACAGGTTGATGTCAGGTTGGTGTGTTCTTGTTTCCTCCAACTTGAGCCGCCCTGCGGCCGGTTGTCAAACGGGAGGAAATCATGACGACATTCAAACTGGGCCGACGCGCCCTAATCGCAGCTGTGGCCGCAATTGGCCTGACTGGCCCGGCTTTGGCCGAAGATCAGGTCGTGGACAGCATCCACTTTCTGATCCCCGGTGGTGCTGGCGGCGGCTGGGACGGTACAGCCCGCGGTACTGGCGAGGCGCTGACCAAAGCGGGCCTCGTAGGTACTGCTTCCTACGAAAACATGTCAGGTGGCGGCGGCGGTAAGGCCATCGGCTTCCTGATCGAAAACGCCGACAGCAACCACGGTACGTTGATGGTGAACTCGACACCTATCGTGATCCGCTCGTTGACCGGTGTGTTCCCGCATAATTTCCGCGACCTGACGCTGGTTTCGGGCACCATCGGCGACTACGCCGCGATTGTTGTAGGCAAGGACAGCCCGATCAACTCGATGGATGATCTTCTGGCGGCCTTTGACGCTGATCCATCGGGTACGGCCATCGGTGGCGGTTCGGTACCGGGCGGCATGGACCATCTGGTTGCAGCCATGGTGATGGAAGCGGCGGGCAAGGACGCCTTGGCCGTGAAATACATCCCCTACGACGCGGGCGGCAAAGCCATGGCGGCCTTGCTGTCAGGTGAGATCGCAGCCCTGTCGACCGGTTTCTCGGAAGCTGTCGATCTAGCGAATGCAGGCGAGGTCAAGATTATCGGTGTAACCGCCGAAGAACGCGTTGACGCAGCACCTGACGCGATGACCATGAAGGAACAGGGCATCGACACATCCTTCGTGAACTGGCGCGGCTTCTTCGCGGCCCCCGGCCTGCCGGAAGACAAGTTGGCCGCCTATCAGGACGCGATTGCCAAGATGTATGACACCCCGGAGTGGGAAGACGTTCGCGCCCGCAACGGTTGGGTGAACATCCACAACTCGGGCGATGACTTCCAGTCGTTCCTTGAGCAGCAGGAACAGCAGATTGGCGATCTGATGAAAAAGCTGGGTTTCCTCTAATCAGACATTTGGCAGAGCGGTGCGCCGCTCTGCCATCCCCAACGACAACAAAAAAGGAGGGGGTACTATGGCGCTGGATCGCTGGATCGCGCTCGTTCTGCTGGGTGTTTGTTTAACATATGGCTACGCCGCCTGGTTCACGATGGATAGTAGCCTGCCCCCCTTCATGCAGCGCAACCCTATCTGGCCGAGCACCTTCCCGAAGGTGCTGTCCATTCTGGGTATCGTCACAACAACAATCATCCTGCTGGGCTTTGAGAAATCCGAGCCGAAAGAGGCCGATATCGATTATCGGCGGCTGGGTGATTACCACTTGGGTCAGGCTCTCATTCTGCTGGCGCTGATGGTCATCTACGCCCTCTGCCTGCGCCCCGTGGGCTTCCTGATTTCGACCTCGGCCTTCCTGATCCTCGGATCCTTCATTCTGGGTGAGCGCAAGTGGCACATCATGCTGCCCGTAGCGTTCATCGCCACTGGCGCCGTCTGGTATTTAGTTCAGGAAGTTCTTGGCATCTACATGCGCCCTCTGCCGGGCATTTTCGGAGGCTGACATGCTTGAAGGACTTCTGATCGGCCTGCAAACGGCATTCTCAATCCAAAACCTTCTGATGGTCATCGCGGGCTGTCTGATCGGCACATTCATCGGCATGCTGCCGGGCCTCGGGCCGATGTCGATCATCGCCATCATGATCCCGGTCGCTATCTCGATGGGAGACCCGTCAGCCGCGTTGATCCTGTTAGCCGGGGTCTATTATGGCGCGATCTTTGGCGGCTCGACGTCGTCGATCCTGCTGAACGCTCCGGGGGTCGCAGGAACAGTTGCCTCAAGTTTTGACGGCTACCCTATGGCGCGACAGGGCAAGGCTGGTAAAGCGTTGACAGTCGCCGCGATTGCCAGTTTCGCAGGCGGCACGCTGGGTGCTGTTCTGCTGATGGTTTTTGCTCCTGCGTTGTCTTCAGTCGCGCTGTTGTTCCATTCGGCAGAGTATTTCGCACTGATGGTCGTGGGCCTTTCAGCCATTGCAGCCTTTGCGGGCAGCGGACAGGTCGCCAAGGCCGTGATCATGACGGTGCTCGGGCTGATCATGGCAACCGTGGGCGAAGGTGCGTTGTTCAATCTACCCCGTTTCACGATGGGGATCATGGACCTGCAATCGGGCTTTGGATTTATCACCTTGGCCATGGCCATGTTCGCCCTGCCGGAAGCCTTGTTTCTGGTTCTGAAGCCAAAGGACCTGAAAGGCGACGATGGCAAAATCAAAGACCTGCGCATCACCAAGGCAGAGGCCAAAGCCATCGCACCGGTGGTGGGACGGCAATCTGTGCAGGGCTTCTTTATTGGGGTTCTGCCCGGCGCAGGGGCCACGATTGCCAGCTTCTTGGGCTATGCCGTCGAACGCAACATCGCACCGAAGGAAGAGCAAGAAGAGTTCGGCAAGGGCTCGATCAAAGGCCTGGCCGCACCCGAAACGGCGAACAACGCAGCCTGCACCGGGTCCTTTGTTCCGTTGCTGACGCTGGGCATTCCCGGATCAGGCACGACGGCCATCCTGCTGGGCGCTCTGATCGCCCTGAACGTGACGCCCGGCCCGCGTCTGATGATTGATGAGCCACAGATTTTCTGGGCCGTCATCATGTCGATGTTCATCGGCAATCTGGTTCTGCTGATCCTGAACCTGCCTCTGATCCCCTACATCGCCAAAGTGCTGGCCGTTCCGCGCAACTACCTGATCCCGTTCATTTTGTTCTTCACCCTTATGGGCGCATACATCGGACAGAACAATGCGACCGAATTGCTGATACTCGTCGGTTTCGGCATCTGCGCTACGGCTTTGAAGTTCGCCGACTATCCGCTGGCCCCGCTGCTGATTGGGTTCATCCTCGGTGGGATGATGGAGGACAACTTCGCCCGGTCCATGCAGCTTTACGACGGTATCGCGTTCATCTGGGAGCGCCCCATGACGCTGGGACTGCTGGTGATTGCCGCACTGCTGGTACTGCTGCCCAGCTACCGCGCGCGTCGGGCACGGGCACGAGCAGCCGGAGTTGCAGATGGCGACTGAGCCCCTGTCAGGCACACGGGTTCTTGACCTGACAAACGTTCTGGCGGGCCCGTACTGCTGCTATCAGCTTGCGCTGATGGGGGCCGAAGTGATCAAGGTCGAGCGCCCAGAAGGCGGCGACCTTGCTCGCGTTCTGGGGGCTGATCCAGACCGGAACAAGGCGGGTATGGGTATCAGCTTTCTCGCCCAGAACGCGGACAAGAAGTCCGTCACCTTGGATATGAAATCCGCGAAGGGCAAAGCGCTGCTGAAACGGTTGGTGCAAACGGCGGATGTTCTGGTTGAGAACTTCAGACCCGGCGTGATGGACCGTCTGGGATTGGGCTATGAGGTTCTGCGCACCGAAAACGCCAACCTGATCTACTGCGCGATCAGCGGCTTTGGTCAGGACGGGCCTCGGCGAAAAGACCCAGCCTATGACCAGATCGTTCAGGGCTTCAGCGGGGTTATGTCAATTACCGGCGCAGCTAATACGGCACCGTATCGCGTTGGCTATCCGCTGGCCGATACCGTCGGAGGATTGACGGCGGCCTTCGCCATCAGCGCGGCATTGAACGCCAATCCACGTGGAACGTTTTTGGATATCGCCATGTCCGAAGCGGTGATTTCGACGATGGGTTGGGTGGTTTCAAACTATCTGGTCGGCGGCGTCACCCCCGGCGCGCATGGCAACGAAAACACGACATCCGCGCCCTCCGGGACGTTTGCGACGGCCGATAACCCGATCAACATCGCCGCAAACCGCGACGAGCAATGGCAGGCACTCGCCCAACATCTCGGTCGAGAGGATTTGCTGCAAAACTCGGATTATGCGACGCGCGAAGACCGTAAGAGGAACCGCCACTCTCTTCGAGAAATTCTGGAAGCGACGCTCCGCACACGGCCGTCCAGTGAATGGGTCAACGAACTGAATGCACTGGGCGTTCCGACCGGGCAGGTTTTGACTGTGCCCGAGGCCCTGTCGGACGAACAACTCGCTGGCCGTGGTTTGATTGGATCCCTGTCCGTACACGGCGAAGAGATGAAATTGGCAGGCAGCCCGGTCGTTATGGATGGGCAACGCAGGATGCCCCGAACTTCACCCCCACCGCTTGGCGCGGATAACGCAGCTATCTGGTTGGAGCTTGGTCTTTCAAGCGCCGAGATTGATGAATTGAAGAAGGAGGGTGTCATATGAGCGACGTCGCGGACTGGTGGAGTACCGCCATCATCGACATGGAACCCGGGCGCATCGACCTACGCGGAGAGCCTATTCAAGACCTCATCGGCAATCTCAGCTTCGCGGAAATGATCTGGTTCATGGTACGCGGCGACCGGCCCTCACCCTCTCAACTAAGGTTATTCGAGGCCGCGTTGGTTGCTGCTGTGGATCACGGACCGCAGGCGCCTTCGATTGCAACGGCCCGAATGGCCGTGACCTGTGGGTTGCCACTGAATAACGCCATGGCCAGCGCGGTGAATATGCTGGGTGATATCCACGGCGGCGCCGGGGAACAGGCCGTGATGCTTTACCAATTTGTCCACTCGCACCCTTCAGAGGTTGGCGCTGCGATGGATGAATGGATCGCCTCGCACGGAAAAATTCTCCCTGGATTTGGCCACCGGTTTCACACGCCAACCGACCCACGCGCGCCGCGTTTGATGAGTTTGGTCGACGAAGCAATCGAACAAGGTGCCTGCGAGGGACGATTTAAAGCTGTCGCAACAGACCTTGAGACAGAGCTTGCACAACGCAAAAGTAAACCGGTTCCCATGAATATCGACGGAGCAACGGCGGTGATATACGCCGAGCTTGGTTTCCCTGCCCCACTTGCGCGCGGCTTGTTTTGCCTTTCCCGTTCGGTAGGTATTCTCGCGCACGCGTGGGAGCAGACCCAGCAAGGCGGGCGAAACAAAGGCCCGACACCGCCCAAATATCGCTGGACCTACCTAGACGCTGCGGCGCGGAGCGAAACTGGACCGTAAATTACGGACAGTGGAGGTAAGCCAATCAACCTAGGGAACCGCTAGGTCTGTTTTTCCACTACCGGCTCTACATCAGGCCGAACGGGTTCAACGTCGGGTCGAACGGGCTCCGCCTCCATCTCGATGACTTCGGGTTCAACCGTTTCCTCAGGTTCTTCCACTTCGGGCTCAGGCTCTGCCTTGTCCTCAAGCGCGCCAACAATCAGCGGCAGCATATGCACGCCCGTTGCGGTGGCGATTTCGGGCGTTTGCGGGGTCTGCCAACTGAGTGTGTCAAAACTGCCGCAGTTCTGACAGACCGGACCCCATTCCGGCTGAATGTCGTGGCAATTGTCACAAACCCATTGCGGGCCGCGCGGCGCATTGAGCGCCTTGGCCAGCCAGCCTTGCACCACCGCGTCCGAGGCACCCTCACCGCGTTCAATTGCAGCCATCAAAGTATAGGCGCGTGCATCAGCCTGTTTTTCCACCACATCACCCAGCGCGCGGCGGGCTTCGGGGAAATCCTCGGCAACGATGTTCAACTCGGCCAGAATCAGGTGGGTTTCCGGGTTTTCCGGATGGATACGGGTCAGAGCCGTGAACCGGGTGATCCGTTGCGCAGGGGTTTCATCCGGCGCAATCTCGGCAAAGGCATGGGCCAGATCGGGGTGCGGCTGAACCTCCCACGCCTTTTTCAGAATCTTAGTCGCAGCGCGCGGTTTGCCTTTTTCAATATAGGCACGGGCAGCCATAGCAGCGGCGGGCACAAGATCAGGCGACAAGCGGTTCGCCTCAATCGCGTGTTCCCGCTGTTCGACCGTGGCGTCTTCATCCAGAATATCCTTAGCCTCGGACAAGGCCAGCACCGCATCGCGCCGTTTGTACACGTCACGCGGCAGGTGACCGGCCTTTAGCTTGGCCGTCAGGGTCGAGCGCGCGCCGGTCCAGTCCTGCGATTTGGTTTGCAGACCCAGAAGAATGTCCTGAGTTTCGGCATGGCGCGGTTTGATGGCCAATGCCTTTTCGGCCAGTTTACGGGCGGTGTCGTCATCGCCCTCGGCCAGTTTCTGTTTCATGATCCCACGGACACCGACAAAGCGGGTGGCGTTGTTGGTGACCAGTTTCTTATAGGTCTCCGACGCCTTTTTCGTATCGCCATTCATCTCAGCAGCCTGCGCCACCAATAGGTTGGTCAGTTCCGGCTTGTTCAACAGCTTTTCTGCCTTATGGGCCTTGTTCATCGCCACGCGCCCTTCGCCCGAGGCCAGGGCCATTAGGCCATCTGACAAGGCTTGATAGCCGCGCTGCTCGCGGCTGCGGTCGAAGTAACGCGACAGGGCGGTTTCGTCGCCGTTCAGAAAATGAAGCGTCGCAATCAGCAGGGTCAGCAGTTTGAAGAACAGCCAGATCACGACCACGAGCACGCCCAGCGCGATTACCGATTGCAGCGGGCTCAGTGTAACCTCGGTTCCCATGGCGGTGATTTGCACGCCGCCGTCGGTGTTCATCAGGAACATGGCCCCCATGGCCAGCAGACCGATAATCGCTACAAAAACAATGATCTTTAACAATGACCACAACATGGCAGGTCCTTCAGTTCGAGTTTACGCTGGATTGCAGCGCATTCGCGGCGTCCACGGCAGCCACCCGCGTTTGCGCCGCCTGTTGCCAATCGGCCAAAGCGGCCTGTGCCGCATCGGGCAGGGATTTGAGTTCGGTCAGCGCCGTCGACACATCGCCTTTGGACAACGCCGCCTGCGCGCGCGACAAGATCGCGTCGGGGCCATCGCCCTCCTGCGGCGTCACCGACCGGGCACCGGTCTGCCGTTGCAGAAAGGCGACCAGCCCCGTGCCTTTGTCCGCGTCGCGCGCATCGGCCAATGCAGTGCGGGCTGCGGGCGGGAACGATTCGCGCAGCGCGGCAATCGTTGCAACGCCTTCGCCGGCCGGTGCTGACAGTGCATCGGGCACGCTGACGCCGCCCGCCGTCAGTTCAGCAATCAAATCTGCATAGGGCTGACCGGAGTCCAACTGACCCTGGACTTGCGACAGAACGACCGCATTGGTTGCAGCTTGAGCATCGGCAGCGGCTTTGGTCTCAAGCGCTTGCGCGTCCGCGACCATTTTTTCCACCTCGGTGCGTTGAGCGGCAAGCGAATCCTGCAGTTTTTTCAACTCGGCTTCAAACGCTGCGGACACTTCGGGCGACGCGCCTTGGGTCAATGCACCACTTTCCAACTCACTCAGGCGATTGGCCAGTGGGTCGACCTTGCCCTCCAGTCCCATGACACTGGATTTAAGCGCATCCATATCCGCGCTGAGCGGTGTAACCTGATCAGTCAGCGCCGCAATTTTCCCATCCACATCCGAACTGTCGGACAGAGACTTCGTTAACTCCTCAATCTGGCCGGTCTGTTCGCGAATCTTCGCCCTTAACTCGGCAATCGCGTCAGTCTGGCCTGAATTGAACAGTCCGGCGGTGCCTGCGGCAAAACCGATCGCAGCAGCGATCGCGCCACCGATCAAGGCGGGTACGAAGCCACCACGCTTTTCTTCCTGTTCCGCAGCGGGTTCTTCATAGGTTGATTCTGCAACCATTTCGGCTTCGGCTTCGGCTTCGGCTTCGGCTTCGGCTTCGGCTTCGGCTTCGGCTTCGGCTTCGGCTTCGGCTTCGGCTTCGGAAAGGTTCGAATCTACTGGTTCTGCCGCGTCAACCGCGGTTTCTTCTGGCTTGGTTTCATAGTTCTGTGCCGCCTCGTCCTTCGGGTCGGGCAGCTCAACAGGCGCCTCGTCCGAGGATGATACCGCGTCGTTCAGGTCTTCCGACTTGGGGTCTTCCACCGGCTTTTGATCGGATTTCTTCTTACGAGCCACCGCAACATTCCCCTTATCGAATCCAAAATCTCATGAATAACAGGCCACTCTAAGTTAATCGGTGGTCTCGTCGCCCTCAACCCGCATCGCATGTTTCACAAGCTTTTTAACGGCTTTCCGCATTTTCTTCGGGGTCGGCTCCTTAGCTATCTTCAAGCGCGCATAGTCCAAGGAATAAAGGGATTCCGCCGTCGAATCGCTGATCGCAGCCAGCCATAATGGCGCCGAACCGGTCCAGATATCGGCGAATTGTCGCGCCGTTCTGGGCGAAAAAATGGGCGCAATCACCGGTTTATTTTCATCGGCAGCAGCCGCGGCCTCGGGTGTCAGCGGTAACAGGTTCTGCTGATAAACGGGCTGTTCGCGGGCGGTTAGCCCCGACTCGGTCAGGCGCGTGGCAATATTTCCCCGGCTGTGTTCACCCCTAAGATGCAAGAGCGGACTGTCTGGCCGGTGTTTCAGCAAGTAGGCTACCAGCTCTTCGGCGGTTGCGCCGGCCATCTGTGCCGCCCACCCGGCCCCCTTGGCCGTGCCAGTGGTGGCTGGACCCACGCAAAAGGCGGGCATATCTCGCGCCAGACCCAAAGATACGGCGGCATTCACCCCGTTGGCCGAGGTAAAAATCAGACCCCGCACACCGTTGGTATCTACGCTGATCGGCAAGGGTTTAATCTCGAGTATTGGGGAATAGATGACCTCTACCCGGGATCTGGTGCGGGTCGGCAGCTGCGCAACGAACCTTTCAGAGGCCGCGCGCGGGCGGGTCATTAGCAAATACAACGGTCGGCGCCCTCGGCCTTGGGATTGTTTGCATCCGCGCAGGGTGATACCCCGCTTGGCAATCATGGTGTAACGGATCAGGTCTATGGTGCAAACACTTACCGTCCTCGGGTTGGAAAGCAGCTGTGACGACACAGCCGCCGCCGTCGTGCGCCAGACGGATGGATCCGGGGCCGAGGTGCTGTCGTCCATTGTGCATGGCCAGACTGAGTTGCACGGCGCCTTTGGCGGCGTGGTACCCGAGATCGCCGCGCGGGCACATGCGGAAAAGCTGGACATCTGCGTGGTACAGGCGCTGGAGGCCGCGGAGATGACCCTTGCTGATATGGACGCTATCGCCGTCACCGCTGGGCCAGGGCTAATCGGCGGCGTCATGTCTGGCGTGATGTGCGCCAAGGGGCTGAGCGCCGCGACTGGCCTGCCCCTGATTGGGGTGAACCACCTGGCCGGGCATGCGCTGACGCCGCGCCTGACCGACGGAATCGCCTTTCCCTACCTGATGCTGTTGGTGTCGGGCGGGCATTGCCAATACCTGATCGCGCACGGGCCGGAACAATTTACCCGTCTGGGCGGTACCATCGACGACGCGCCGGGTGAGGCGTTCGACAAGACCGCCCGCCTGCTGGGTTTGCCACAACCGGGCGGCCCCTCGGTCGAGGCTGAGGCGCGATCCGGCGATCCCAAACGGTTCCGTTTTCCCCGACCGCTGCTGGATCGGCCCGGATGTGACTTGTCTTTCTCTGGACTGAAGACCGCGCTGATGCGGATGCGGGATCAGATCGTTGCTGAAAAAGGCGGGCTGACCCGCCAGGATCGCGCCGATCTCTGCGCCGGGTTCCAGCAGGCCATTGTGGACACGCTGGCCGAAAAATCCCGTCGGGCGATGGATCGCTATCTGGAGGAAAACCCGTCGGATCCGGTAATCGCCGTGGCCGGAGGGGTAGCTGCAAATTCGGCAATTCGTTTAGCGTTAGAGACTGTTTGCGCCGAAAAAGGTGCCCGTTTCACCGCCCCACCTCTGAACCTGTGCACCGACAACGCGGCGATGATTGCCTATGCCGGGATAGAGCGGTTTCGCAACGGTGCCCGTGATGGTCTGGACCTGACTGCCCGTCCCCGCTGGCCTTTGGATCAGACCAGCCCTGCCATGCTGGGCAGCGGTAAGAAAGGGGCCAAGGCATGAGTGTTTCGGTGCTCGGATCAGGTGCATTTGGCACGGCACTGGCAATTTCACTGGCCGGGAATGGCGCGGTGACACTGTGGTCGCGCAACGCTGAACAGGCCACGCTTATGCGAAAAAGCCGAGAAAATGAAGCGCGCTTGCCGAACGTGACCTTACCGGAGGGGATAAGGGTTACGGCGAATATTCAGGACGCCGTGGCCGCCGATGTCTTGTTACTGGCCGTGCCCATGCAGAAACTGCGCGCGGCTCTGACGGAACATGCCTCGGCACTGTCTGGGAAAACGCTGGTTGCTTGTTGCAAGGGGATCGAACTGTCCTCGGGCCTCGGACCCATTTCGGTGATCCGCCAGACGATCCCTGACTCCCGCCCAGCCCTGCTGACCGGGCCTAGCTTCGCCGATGACATCGCGCGAGGCCTGCCGACGGCGCTGACTTTGGCCTGCGCGGATGCGGAGCTGAGTGAAACGCTGCAATCCGAACTGACCACCGCAAACCTGCGCCTCTATCGCACCACCGATGTGATCGGTGCTGAACTGGGCGGCGCGCTGAAGAACGTCATGGCCATCGGTTGCGGAGCCGCCATCGGTGCCGGGCTGGGCGATAGCGCCCGCGCCGCCCTGATGACCCGTGGATTTGCCGAGATGCAGCGCTTTGCCCTGATGCGTGGTGCGCAACCGGACACGCTAATGGGGTTGTCAGGGCTGGGCGATCTGGTGCTCACCTGCTCGTCTGAGCTGTCCAGAAATTACCGTTTCGGCCTGTGTTTGGGTCGAAATATGCCGTTCGATACCCAAACCACGGTCGAAGGTGTCGCCACTGCGCGCGCCATGGCCGAGATCGCTACTGCTGAGGGGTTGGACATGCCCATCAGCGCCACGGTGGCCGACCTGAGCCACGGCACCTATAGTGTAACCCAAGCCATTCAAACCCTGCTCAACCGACCCCTCAAGGAGGAATAATATGCTCATCGCCCTGATCGCCAAGGACAAGGACGGCGCCCTGCAAACCCGGCTGGACAACCGTGCCGACCACTTGGCCTATATCGAGGAAACCGGCGTCGTCTCGCAAGCCGGGCCCTTGCTGGACGGTGACGCGATGATCGGTTCGCTGATCGTTCTGGAGGTAGAAGACATGGCCGCCGCGCAAGCCTGGGCCGACAATGACCCTTATGCCAAAGCGGGGCTGTTTCAGTCTGTTGACCTGATCCAATGGAAGAAGGTCATAGGCTGATGGCGAACTGGCTGTTCAAATCCGAGCCCTCGACCTGGAGCTGGGACCAGCAGGTCGCCAAAGGCGAAACCGGCGAGGAGTGGGACGGCGTGCGCAACTATCAGGCGCGGAATTTCATGCGTCAGATGCAAATCGGCGATCGCGGGTTCTTTTACCATTCGCAAAAGGACAAGGCGATCGTCGGCATTGTCGAGGTCTGCACCGAAGCCCATCCCGACAGCACCACAGATGATGACCGTTGGGAGTGTGTGGACATCAAGGCGGTTCGGCCCTTTGTTACTCCGGTCACGCTAGACCAGATCAAAGCCGATGAACGTCTTGACGATATGGTGCTGGTTAAAAACTCGCGCCTGTCGGTGCAGCCGGTCAGCGACGCCGAATGGCAGGTGATCTGCGATCTAGGCCAGACGCAGGCGGACTAACCATTGCAGCTATAAAAAGGGAAGGCCCTGACGGATACAGAACCTTCCCTACCCCCGCGTGCTCCCTACTCACCACACGCGTCTGGAAATCTTTGGCTCTGACCGTCCTGGTCATACTCTGACGTTAGTCGAATTTCGCTTCTTGGTACAAATACCAAGTGTTTAAAATTGAATGTGTCCACCGAAGCGGGCTCCCAGGAAAAGCATTCACCCGTAGATCGACTCTTTGCCGAAATGCTTGGCCAGCATGTAATAGACGACGGCGCGGTACTTGTTGCGTTCGGACATACCATAGGTTTCGAGCGCTTTGTTGATTGCTTCCATCAGCTCGGGTCCGTCGGACAGCCCCAGTTTCTTGATGAGGAAGTTGTTCTTAACCGTCTCAAGCTCACCCTCTTGCTTGGCCGCCACGGTCGACGCGTCGGCGTCATAGATTGCCGGACCACAGCCGATGGCGACCTTGGTCAGCAGATCAATGTCGGGGTCCATTCCGCACTTGTTTTTCAGGTCTTCTGCGTATTTGGCGATTAGCTCGTCGCGTTTTCCCATTGTCGTCTCCTAGCTGCGGTTTTGCGGTCAATCCATCATCCAAAACACGGTATTCTTCAGGGTAATTTGCACAATGGGAAAAACCGCCTGCATTCCCCCTGGCTAAGATCCGATGTTGGTGAGCCTTGATTTTCGCCATCTCATTATTTAACATTATTGTTAAATAGAGTAGATCAGGAGTTTGCCATGACCGTTTCCCTGCCAAATGAAAACCCTGAATACAGAGCCGCACGTAACACATTACTGTTAGCCGAAGCGGATCTGCGCGCGAAGGTAGAAGAGGTTGCAAGCCTAAGGCGGGGCCTGCCCAAAGGGGGAGAAATTCCGCAAGATTATCCATTTCGCACCCTTGAGGGCGCGGATGCACCTCTTTCCTCTCTGTTTGGCCCTCATGATACCCTTGCGATTTATTCGCTGATGTATGGGCCTGATGCGGATCAGCCCTGCCCTATGTGTTCGGCCTTTCTGGATGGGATGAACGGGCAGGTAGCTCACATTTCTCAGAAAATCAGCTTTGGTGTCGTCGCCCAGAACACGCCCGAAAAACTATCTGATCTGCAAGCCAGGATGGGGTGGAGCCAGCTGCCGCTCTATTCGGCGCTCAGCACCGAGTATCAGCACGACTATCTCGCTGAGGCTGAGGATGGAAGTCAGCTGCCGATCCTGAATATTTTTCAACGCGATCCGGATGGGATTCATCATTTCTGGAGCTCCGAGCTGTTTTTCGAACCCAGCGACTGGCATCCACGGCATATTGATACGGCATGGCCCCTGTGGAACATTCTGGATTTTACACCGCAGGGCCGCGGGGATTTCTTTCCATCCTTACGCTGAGGCCAAAAAATGAAACGGCGGCCAAATCGGCCGCCGTTCCCATTCCGTTTTCCGCAGAAATCAATAGCGATAGTGCTCGGGCTTGTACGGGCCATCCGGCTTTACGCCGATATAGGCTGCCTGTTCGCTGTCCATTTTGGTCAGTTTCACGCCGATACGATCCAGATGCAGGCGGGCCACTTTCTCATCCAGATGCTTGGGCAGGATGTAGACCTTGTTTTCGTACTGGTCACCTTTGGTGAACAGTTCGATCTGCGCCAGAACCTGGTTGGTGAACGACGCCGACATCACGAAAGAGGGGTGGCCGGTGGCGTTGCCGAGGTTCAGCAGACGACCTTCGGACAGCAGGATGATGCGATTGCCCGAAGGCATCTCGATCATGTCTACCTGTTCCTTGATGTTGGTCCATTTGTGGTTCTTCAGGTTGGCCACCTGAATTTCGTTGTCGAAGTGCCCGATATTGCCGACGATGGCCATGTCCTTCATCTCGCGCATATGCTCGATGCGGATCACGTCCTTGTTGCCAGTGGTGGTGATGAAGATGTCGGCGTTTGCCACTTCGTCTTCCAGCAGGGTGACTTCGAAACCGTCCATCGCAGCCTGCAGCGCGCAGATCGGGTCAACTTCGGTCACTTTGACACGGGCACCGGCACCGCGCAGCGAAGCGGCCGAGCCCTTGCCTACGTCACCGTAACCGCAAACAACAGCAACCTTACCCGCCATCATGGTGTCGGTGGCGCGGCGGATACCGTCGACCAGAGATTCCTTACAGCCGTATTTGTTGTCAAACTTCGACTTGGTGACGCTGTCATTCACGTTGATCGCCGGGAACGGCAGGTGGCCGTCTTTCACCAGCTGATACAGGCGGTTCACACCGGTGGTGGTTTCCTCGGAGACGCCCTGAATCTGGTCGCGCATCTTTGTGAACCAACCCGGCGAGGCTTCCATGCGCTTCTTGATCTGCGCCTTGATCACCTCTTCCTCTTCCGAACCCGGAACAGGGATGATGTCCTCACCCGCTTCGGCACGCGCACCAAGCAGGATGTACAGCGTTGCGTCGCCGCCATCGTCGAGGATCATGTTGGGGCCGTCTTCGAACAGGAAGGATTTGTCCAGATAGTCCCAGTGCTCTTCCAGCGACTGACCTTTGATCGCGAAGACCGGGATGCCTGCCTCGGCAATCGCGGCGGCCGCATGGTCCTGGGTCGAGAAGATGTTACAGGACGCCCAGCGCACATCCGCGCCCAGAGCGACTAGCGTTTCGATTAGAACAGCAGTCTGGATGGTCATGTGCAGCGAACCGACAATGCGCGCGCCTTTTAACGGCTTCGCTTCACCGTATTCCGCGCGCAAGGCCATCAGGCCCGGCATTTCGGTTTCGGCGATATCTAGCTCTTTGCGGCCAAACCCGGCCAGCGAAATGTCTTTGACGATATAGTCCCCGGCCATTAGGTGCTCCATTCCGGTAAATCACAGTTCGGGCTGCCCCTAGCACTCCTTGGGGCAGGTGGCAACGAACATGGCCGGAAACGGGATGTTCCACCGCTAAAATCAGCTTGGCTCACCCTTCAGTTTAATCTTCGGGATCGCTTCAAAAAAATCTGTGCCAACGGCGACAATACAACTGATGCCGTTCGCCTGAGTCACCAGAACCGTGTAGCTTCCGGTTTCCTTCGAGGTCCAGACCTCCAAGACCGCCTGCGCCCCGCGGGTTTTCTGCAATCCGCCAAAGGCCAGCTCTTCCGAATAGCTGTTCTGCAGCTTGGCAATTACATGCTCGCGCTGCGCACAGCTTTGGGCAAAGGCAGGTGGGGCAGTTGCGGCCATTCCAAAGGCCAGGGTCAATCCAAACAGTCGCTTAAACATAGCGGGCTCCTTTCGATACGGGTTACGTTCCGAGAGGGGCACACCAGGAGGAGCATGCACCCCCCTCAGCACAAATGTCGGTATCACCACGCGCCAATTCAAAGCACGGCTGGTCAAGAAAAAGTTGGCAGCTGGTGATCTCGACAGGTACATCATAGCACAAAAACGCGAAATTTACGTGTCCCACTTCACAAGGCATGGCATTATGGCAACACAAGCACGAGCATGGCAGCGGATGTTGTCGGGGCGCAGGCTGGACCTGCTGGACCCGACCCCTGTGGACATCGAAATCGAAGATATCGCCCACGGACTGGCCTTTGTGGCCCGCTGGAACGGCCAAACGGCGGGTGATTTTGCCTATTCCGTGGCCGAGCATTCTCTTCTGGTTGAAGAGCTTTTTGGCCGGATTTCCCCCAAAGCACCGGCAAAATGGCGGCTCGCGGCTTTGTTACATGATGCGCCGGAATATGTGATCGGAGATATGATCTCGCCGGTAAAATCTGCCGTTGGCCCTGACTACGGGGCGCTGGACGACCGTCTGGCGGCAGCGATCCATATTAGGTTCGGTCTGCCCGCTGCAGTGCCGAAAACGGTGAAACGACAGATCAAAAAGGCCGACAAGATCAGTGCCTGGATGGAGGCCACCCAGATCGCTGGCTTTTCCGAGGCCGAGGCGACCAAGTACTTTGGTCGGCCGGATAAAGCGGTAATGGAGGGGTTGGAGATCGCGTTACGTGCGCCGGTTGAGGTGCGAGAGGCGTATTTGGCCCGGCATGAGGTTTTGATAACTCTTTTATAGAATACCAATTTCATCCAATGACGGCTCTGAGCCCTTTGCACCCGTTTCAACCAATGCGCAGCGGACGAATGGCATTTTCGTGGCAAGTCTGGGCTTCCTTGGGAGTGGAATTCTCGGCGTAGGCAGATAGGGCAAACAGGATATTCCCATTTTCATTTTCAAGCGGGAAGATTATATCTCCCAAAAACGCGAACTTCGGAAATACAATGAAATCCTTGCTACGCAGACTGCAACCTTTTGCCCGTTTCGGCAAGAAATTCGAATATGAAAACCCGTTAACCAATCGTCCCGAAATCTTCCTGATCTACAGAAAGACCGGAACTGCTTCGACATTCCTGATGAGTTTGCTTAAGGGCGCTTATGCTACAACGCCGCTAGATTCGGTCAAAACAGACCAAGGCTGTTACAACACAGAGTATCCGAATGTCGTTGACTATCTGCTCAACATACGCCCAAGCATCCCTATCAATGTAATCGTATTGACACGGGATCCATTTACGCGGCATGTGTCGCAATTCTTTAAGAACCTTCACAATGACCAAATCAAGTGCCCAATAGATGGGAGCCTTATCGACAACCCGTTTCGAGTCGCAACAAGCAAATACGATTTCACACATTATGCTGAAGTCTTTACGCGTGCCAATCGGGATTTCTGTTGTCACTTCGACTCCGTAATCGAGGATAGCTTTCCAAGGCTATTTGGGATTAACCCTGAGGAACTCCAAATCAAAACGCCTAATACAGCGGCGTTTGCTAAGTCAGGGCGCTTTCGGTTGCTCGCGATGCGCAACGAAGACATTCCAAATTGGTCAAAACATATGAAAATTCATTTCGGTGTAAACATTGATACTGCTCGATCAACACCCGTGAATGCAGCCAAAGATACAAAAAACGCGAACGCCTACTTTGATTTCCGGCGGCGCTACGAATTTAGTAAACAAGATCAGCAGATGATGAAGGAGCTCCAGTCGTATCAAATATACTACTCTGAATCACCCGTGTCGCTACAGTTTCAGAGTGACGCTAGTTGATCCGCCATGAGGTAATCGCACATATCTCTAGCCTCAGAGCAACCGCGTGACCTCTCCGAAGCTTACCTTTGCGCTGTTCTTGATTTCACCTGAATAAACAAAGCACCCGTCAGCAGTATCTCTTTACTTCATTCTTCCGTTTCGGGGTTCTCCGAGGCCGAGGCGACCAAGTTCTTTGGTCGTCCGGATAAGGCGGTGATGGAGGGGTTGGATATCGTTCTACGACCACCGGTTGAGGTACGGCGGGCGTATATGGATCGACATGCTTTCTTGTTAGAAAAGGCCTAAAATCAAAAATGAAGCTGAGTCAGCTCGCTGTGAATGTTTAGGCACTCATTTCTAGCGTTAAAAACAACTCATCAATTAACTCGTCATCAACGCCTCTTTGTTCCTCGGAACAATTGTATGACGCTACAAGCATAGAGTTACCGCTTCTGAAAAACCAAACTCTCCAGAAACTGTGGTCACTTGTATAAGCTGCGCAGATCCCCTTTACGCTTCCGTTGCTTACTTGATCATGTCCGATTTTCTGCCCCGCAAAATCTTGCAGAAACTCTATCAAATCTTCTTCAGTAACCGGACTATCTTTGTAGTAAACGGACAGCGTAATTGACCCTGTTCCATCATTTTTCTCCAAAGAGACGATACGGTCATTTTCATCCGCAACGATGAAAACGTTTCCGAGATCCAACGACCAGTTATCTAGACTGAGCATTTTGCCACAAGCGCTTTTTGCGAGGATCACCGCGGACTGCGTTTCGCCAAAATCCGCTGCAACGTCCGGCGGTGCATGTTCAGGCGTCGGGCGGTCTCGGAAACATTCCGGTCACACAGCTCATAGACGCGCTGGATATGCTCCCAGCGTACACGATCCGCGCTCATGGGGTTTTCTGGTGGCGGGGGCAGCTCGTCGCCCTTGGCCAGCAGCGCGCTGGTGATGTCGGTGGCATCAGCGGGTTTTGACAGGTAATCGGTGGCACCGATTTTGACGGCGGCCACGGCGGTGGCAATCGCGCCATATCCGGTCAAAACCACAACCCGGCTGTCGGGGCGTTTCTCGCGCAGAACCTCGACCACATCGAGCCCGTTGCCATCCTCAAGCCGCAGGTCAACAACGGCATAAGCCGGCGGACGGGCGGTGGAGATGGCGCGGCCTGCGGCGACGGAGCCTGCGGTTTCAACCTCGAACCCGCGTTTTTCCATGGCCTTGGCCAGACGTCTCAGAAACGGCTCGTCGTCATCCACTAGGAGCAGGGATTTATCGGGGCCGATATCGAGGTCAGAGCTGTCCGCCATATTCTGTTCTTTCCGCTATTTCACGCCTTTGGCTTAAACATGAGTAATAGCAGCGCCATTTCAAAGGTCAAACGCATCAGAGCTTGTCCAGGAAACATCCGACCTTGTCGGCCATCTGCTCGGGCGTGTCATCGCGGTTGAAAAATTCAAGAAATCCGTGCTCAGGCGTCACCAGATAAGTAAAAGTGGAATGGTCGACCAGATAGAACTCGTCGCTTTTGTCATGGGCCTTGTAGTAGGTCTTGTAGGCCTGACTAGCGGCTTTCACCTGCTCGGGCGAGCCGGTCAGTGCGATGGTCTTGCCGCCGAGGTTGAATGCATAGTCAGCCATCACCTCGGGCGTGTCGCGGTCCGGGTCGATCGAGATGAACAGCGGCGTCACCGACTGGCCGCGCTCGGCCAGAATGTCCACTGCCTCGGCATTGCGCGACATATCGAACGGACAGACATCGGGGCAGAAGGTGTAGCCGAAGTAGACCAGTGTTGGCTCGGTGATCACGTCCTTATCGGTAACAGTCTCACCCTCGCCGTTGATCAGCTCGAACGGGCCACCGATGGCTGCTGAGCCACCCGCGATCTGGCTGGATCGGCATTGCGCGAACTGATCATTCGATCCCGCACCCCGCGTCAGCAGCCACATGGCACCCAGACCAACGGCCAGCACAACGGTTGCAAGGATGGCGTAAAGACGGATCATGACATCAATCCTGAGATGAGAGGGGTTGTTGATCGTTTCGACCGGGACACCTATCAAGATGAACAGCCGATGCAACAGGACATAATGGACCGATGGCAAATTCGAACATCACTTTATTGCGCGGCCAGGAACGTAGTAGCTGGATTCGGCTGCGTACTCTGATTCTGCTGCGCTGGGTGGCCATCATAGGTCAGTTCACAGCTATCACGGTCGCTCAGCAATATTATCACGTGCAGTTGGAGCTGGCACTGTGTTACCTCGCGATTGGTGTCTCGGTCATGGGCAACATGACGGCCATCCTGTTGTTCCCGCAAAACAAACGACTGACTGAGTTTCAAAACTTCCTGATGGTCTTGTTCGATCTGCTGCAGTTGTCGATTCTTTTGTACCTGACAGGGGGCCTGAACAACCCGTTTGCCCTGTTGCTGCTAGGGCCAGTGACAATTTCGGCCAATGTAATGAGCACTCGGTCAACCCTAATCGTGGGGGGCGTCGCGCTTCTGCTGACGTCCGTGCTGGCAAAGTTTCATCTTCCCCTCCACACGGCTGCGGGGATTGAGCTGCAAATCCCGGGTATCCTGCTATTCGGAAACTGGGCTGCCATTGTCATCGCTATTGTTTTTATCGGCGCCTATTCCCATCGGGTCAGTTCCGAAGTGCAATCCATGTCTGAAGCACTTGCGGCCACACACATGGCCTTGGCGCGCGAGCAGAAGTTGACCGATCTGGGTGGCGTGGTCGCCGCCGCCGCGCATGAGCTTGGGACACCTTTGGCCACAATCAAGCTGACCAGCGCAGAACTGATCGAAGAACTGGATGACCGCCCCGACCTGAAGGAAGATGCCGCACTGATCCGTGAACAGGCCAACCGCTGCCGCGATATCCTGCGCGATATGGGTCGCGCAGGAAAAGACGACCTGCATCTCCGGCAGGCACCGCTGTCCACAGTGATCCATGAGGCTGCCGAGCCTCATATCCACCGGGGCAAGTCCGTTCACTTTGCCGAAGGTCCAACCGGGGACGGCGACGTACAACAACCCTCGATCCTGCGAAAGCCCGAGATTATTCACGGCCTGCGCAACCTAATCCAAAACGCAGTGGATTTCGCGCAGGACAACGTTTGGGTCGAGGCTGAATGGACCACCGATCTTATCACCATCGACATAATGGATGACGGGCGAGGCTATCCCGCTCATATGATCGGACGGATCGGCGATCCCTTCATGCGACGTCGTCGGGCCGAGACAGATCACCAAACCCGCCCGGAATACGAAGGAATGGGCTTGGGCCTGTTCATTGCCAAAACATTGTTGGAGCGCAGTGGCGCGGAGCTGCATTTCGCCAACGGCTCGGATCCCTATCAAAACCTTTGCGACAATCCCGAGCGCCGGGGCGCGATTGTTCGTGTGTCGTGGCCACGCAATCTGGTTGACGCTCAGACCGGCGACACCCCGGTACCCTCGGGCGCAAACCAGCGCATTCAGGTCTGAGTTAAGACCCCGTTAACCTTTCCCGCACATAGTTCCCCTTTGTGGAGTCAGCCCCGAGGAACGCATGGTCGAATGGATCATTCTGGCCGCTATCAGCCTGGTATCAGGCAGCTTGGCGGTGCAATGGCTTTTACCCCGTCGCCGACTGACGGGCGACAATTTTGGTTTGTCCGCCCCGGCAACGCTGTTCAACGCGGTTTTCCTGTTCGACGGAAGTCGGTTGATCAGCCACTCCGACATTGCGCTGGAAGGGTTTGAAACCGTCCGCGACTGGGCTGATCTGTGCCGTCTCCTGCAACGGGATTTCCCGACCTTCCCGGAAACGCCCGACCATGTTCGACGCGCAGGCACGCTGGTCATTCCCGCTATCGACTGCACCATCGAACGAGATGTCCTTTGCGAATGGATTGACGGCATTGTTCGCGTTCAGC
Organism: Ruegeria atlantica; assembly: GCA_013032095.1. Classification (GTDB taxonomy): domain Bacteria; phylum Pseudomonadota; class Alphaproteobacteria; order Rhodobacterales; family Rhodobacteraceae; genus Ruegeria; species Ruegeria atlantica_E. Next base: position 70,418 of record WQBJ01000002.1, read on the forward strand.
TACGCGACAGCATAGATCGCCCGAACCCTACACAACGCAATGCGCAGGACCCTATCCGTCTGGCGATGGAGCAAGCACCCTACCCCGTCTGGCTGTTGGATCATCAAAGCAATGTGCGTTGGTGCAACGCCGCCTATGTCTCACTGGTGCGCAAGGTGCGTGGTCAGGATGCAGATCTAACCGCACCGCTGTTCTCTGACGCGGGTCGGGATATGAGGTTGGGCGCAAAGACTCGTATTTCTATCTCGTCAGTCGAAAGTGAAAACAAGCTGTGGTTCGACTTGACTGTAGTTGAGCACCCCGAAGGGCACCTGTGCTATGCGGTCGATATCAATGCCATCGTTGCCGCAGAAACGACCCAGCGCAAATTTGTTCAGACCATGACAAAAACCTTCGCCCAATTGTCGATCGGGCTGGCTATTTTCGACCGTAACCGCCAGTTAGCCCTGTTCAACCCGGCCTTGATCGACCTGACGACCTTGCCCCCGGATTTCCTCAGCTGCCGCCCCAGCCTGTCCAGCTTTTTTGACCGGTTGCGTGATCAGCACATGATGCCGGAACCCAAGAACTACCGCAGTTGGCGAAGTCAGATGAACGATCTTCTCGAAGCCGCTAAAGACGGAAATTATCAAGAGACATGGTCGCTGCCCTCCGGCTCGGTCTATTCTGTCAGCGGTCGCCCCCACCCGGATGGTGCCGTCGCCTTTCTGTTCGAGGATATCACCGCTGAGATCACACTGACCCGCCGGTTCCGTTCAGAAATGGATCTGATGCAATCGGTTCTGGACAAGCTGGCCGATGCCATCGCGGTGTTCGGCGACGATGGAACACTGGCTTTCACCAACCGCGCTTATAAAAAGCTGTGGGGCGACACCGGAGAAGTCGGATTCAAGCCGGATTCCGTGTTGGACATGACGCGCACCTGGCAGGAACAATGCGCTGCCACGCCGATCTTTGGTGAAATCCGAGATTTTGTGGAAATGAGGGACAACCGTACTGATTGGTCCAGCGACCTTCGTTTGCGAAATGGCACCAACCTGACCTGCATTGTCAGTCCAATGCAAAACGGCGCAACAATTGTCCGTTTCACGATGGTGGACGCACCGAAAGCTCTGCCGATCCAGAAAATCAGCGCCTGAACCGGGTTGCAGCCGACCGGGCGTAAGGCCATTGTGGCGCCATGACGCCGCACTCCCGTTCGATCACCTTGAATTCACCCGAAGAAACAGCAGATCTGGCCGCCAGGCTGGGCGCAGAATTGCAGCCTGGGGACATCGTTTTGCTCGAGGGCGAGATCGGCACCGGCAAGACTCATTTTGCCCGCAGCCTGATCCAGTCTCTGATGGTTGTGCCCGAGGATGTCCCGTCACCCACCTTCACGCTGGTGCAGGCCTATGACACTCCATCTGGCGAAATCTGGCATTGCGATCTGTATCGGTTGAGCGTTGTGGAGGAGATCGAAGAGCTGGGCCTGACCGAGGCTTTCGATACCGCCATCTGCCTGATCGAATGGCCCGACAAACTGAGGCTGCTGACCCCCACTACCGCGCTGACACTACACTTGGAAACAGACCCTAATTCAATGGAAACACGACAGCTGACCCTAATTTGGTCCGATCCGAAATGGCCCCAAAAACTGGAGGGCACTGAATGACAAACCGGGCTGTGCTGGCCGAGGCTCTGATTGCGCAGACACCTTGGTCCAATGCGACACACGCACCGTTGGCTGGGGATGCTTCGAACCGCCGGTATGAGCGTTTGACCGATCCCAATACCGGCCGCACTGCTGTTCTGATGGACTCGCCGCCGGGACAGGCTGAACCGGTCGAGGCCTTTGTCCGCATGGCAAAGTACTTGAGGAATATCGGCCTCAGCGCACCTGAGATTTACGCCGAGGATACTGAATACGGCTTTCTGCTGTTGGAAGATTTGGGCGATGACCTGTTCGCCCGCGTTCTGAAACAGACCCCGAAAATGGAGCGCGAGCTATACGAGGCCGCAACTGACGTGCTCATCAAGTTGTACAACGCGCCTACACTGTCACTGCCATCCTACGACCCGACCCTGATGACAGAGCTGGCGGCGCTGGCCTTTACAAAATACGCGCAGGCGGTTCTTGGCGAACATGATGCGGACGCGCGGGTTCGGTTTGAGCATCGTTTCGCAGACATTCTGCATCGGGAAACTTCGGGCAGCAAAGTGGTTGTACAGCGCGATTATCATGCGGAAAACATGATCTGGTTGCCGGACCGTGAAGGGGTGAAACGCGTGGGGCTTTTGGATTTCCAGACCGCGATGCTGGGGCATCCGGCCTATGATCTGGTCTCGATGCTGCAGGATGTGCGCCGTGATGTGGCCCCGGGCACTGAGATGCGGATGGTGAACCGCTATATCGCTGCGTCTGGTGTGAATGATCACGACTTCCGAACCGCCTACGCTGTGCTGGGTGCTCAACGTAACCTACGGATTCTGGGTGTGTTTGCCCGTCTGGCGACGGAATACGGTAAACCTCATTACATTGATCTGATTCCGGCCACCTGGGCGCATCTGATGCGCGACCTGAACCACCCGTCGCTGGTCACGGTCGCCGATCTGGTGCGAGAGGCCCTGCCCGCACCAACACCGGAAAACCTGAACAGGCTCAGAAACACATGACCCGACACCCCGAAGCCCTGATGCTGTTTGCTGCCGGGTTCGGTACCCGTATGGGCGCGCTGACAAAAGACCGGCCGAAACCGCTAATCGAGGTCGCGGCCCGACCGCTGATCGACCACACGTTGGATTTGGTTGGTGATCTGCAGCCAACGCGCGTGGTCGCGAACCTGCATTATCTGCCTGATCAGCTTGAGGCGCATCTGGCCCCCAAAGGCGTGCTGCTGTCGCGCGAAGAACCCGAGATTTTGGAAACAGGTGGAGGGTTGCGCGCCGCTCTGCCCCTGTTGGGAGCTGGCCCGGTTTACACCCTGAACACCGATGCAATCTGGTCTGGTCCGAATCCGCTGAGCCTGCTGCGTGACGCGTGGGACCCCGGCAGGATGGATGCGTTGTTGATGTGTGTTCCGATCACCCAAACCATCGGGCATGCTGGACCGGGTGATTTTACTGCCGATGCCGATGGCCGAATAACCCGCGGCCCGGGGCTGGTCTATGGGGGCGCGCAGATCATGAAGACCGACGGGCTGATGGATGTTTCGGAGAAAGCGTTCTCGTTGAACGTCCTCTGGGATCAAATGCACAAGCGGGACCGGCTGTTCGCCGCCATCTACCCCGGTCGTTGGTGCGATGTGGGTCGCCCGGAAGGGATCGCTCTGGCCGAGGGCTTGATCGCCGATGTTTGAGCCCAGCGCTGCGCCTCGTGTCTTTGCCGTACCGCCGGGAGCAGACTTCCCCAAGGCGTTGGTGAATGGGTTGCGGGCGCGCGCTGACACACACCCGCCCGAGGCACTGGCGCGGGTGCAACTTGTGGTCAACACCCGCCGCATGGCCCGCCGCGTACGTGACCTGTTCGATCAGGGTCCGGCTTGCCTGCTACCGCGCCTTTCGTTGGTAACGGACCTCGGCGACAGCGTCGATCTGGCGCAAATCCCACCCGCCATCCCGCCGTTGCGACTCAGGCTGGAGTTGACGCAACTCATCGCCAAGCTCTTGGAACAGCAGCCTGATCTGGCCGCGCGGTCATCTCTGTTCGATCTGTCCGACAGTCTGGCCGCACTGATTGATGAAATGCAGGGTGAAGGGGTTTCTCCGGACGCCATCCGACAACTGGATGTCAGCGACATGTCCGGGCACTGGGCGCGCGCGCAGGCCTTCATTGGTATAGCAGACCACTTCATCAATTCCGGCCCCAATGCGCTGGACGCGCAGGCACGGCAACGGCAGGTTGTGGAAAACCTGATCGACCGCTGGCACGTTGCACCACCGCAGCACCCGGTAATCCTTGCAGGTTCAACGGGTTCACGCGGCACCACACTAATGTTGATGGAAGCCGTCGCCCGCTTGCCGCAAGGCGCGCTGATCCTGCCCGGTTACGATTTCGACCAGCCAGATCATGTCTGGCAGGAGCTGGACGATGCGCTGACCTCGGAAGATCATCCGCAATACCGGTTCCGCAAGCTGATGACCCGGCTTGAGATACAGCCCGGCCAGATCGAACACTGGACCAATGACCCTGCCCCGTCACCTACCCGTAACCGGTTGGTTTCACTTGCCTTACGGCCCGCTCCGATCACCGATGCGTGGATGTCAGAAGGTCCACTGCTGACTGATCTGAACGGAGCTACCAAAGACCTGACACTGGTCGAGGCGCAATCCCCACGGGCTGAGGCGCTAGCTATTGCGTTGCGCCTACGGGAAGCGGCCGAAACCGGCCAGACCGCAGCGCTGATCACACCTGATCGGATGCTGACCCGTCAGGTCAGTGCCGCACTCGATCGCTGGAACATTCTACCGGATGACAGTGCGGGCCTGCCATTGCAGCTTTCGCCTCCGGGCCGGTTCCTGCGCCATGTTGCGGGCCTGTTCGTCCGACGGCTGGAGGGTGAGGCGCTGCTTACCCTCCTGAAACACCCGCTCTGCCATGGGGGTGGCGATCGCGGCGCGCATCTGTTGCATACGCGGGATCTGGAATTGGATTTGCGACGTCACGGTCCTCCGTTCCCCGACAGCGCCAGTCTAACTGCCTTTGCCATCCGCAAAGAGGTGCCCGAGGACTGGCTGCGCTGGTTGACCACGCATTTCTGCGACCAACACATCACGGGTGAGTTGCCTTTGTCCCAGTGGGTCACCCGCCTGCGCGCGTTGGCCGAGGCGATCTCGATCGGCAGCGAAGGCGAAGCCGGACCGCTGTGGGAGAAGAACGCGGGTCAGAAGGCTTTGTCGGTTCTGACCGCGCTTGAAAACGAAGCTCAACACGGCGGCTCCATGAACGCCCACGATTTCACCGATTTGCTGGGCGCATTGCTGGCGGGTGAAGAGGTCCGCGACCGCGACGCGCCGCATCCGCGTATCATGATCTGGGGCACACTTGAAGCGCGGGTTCAGGGGGCCGATCTGCTGATCTTGGGCGGCCTGAACGAAGGTAGCTGGCCCGAGGCCGCGGCGCCAGACCCCTGGCTGAACCGCCAGATGCGCGACAAAGCCGGTCTTTTGCTGCCCGAACGCCGGATCGGCCTGTCGGCTCATGATTTCCAGCAAGCCGTCGGTGCGCCGGAGGTCTGGCTGACCCGTGCAACCCGATCCGATGACGCTGAAACCGTGCCGTCTCGCTGGCTGAACCGCATGACGAACCTGCTGCAAGGCTTGCCGGAACAGGGTGGCCCCGAAGCCCTGTTGGCGATGCGCGCCCGTGGTCAAGAATATCTGCGTTGGTCGGAACAGTTGGAGGCTGCACCGAGGATCGAGCCCGCGCCGCGCCCGTCTCCGCGGCCTCCGGTCTCTGCGCGTCCAAACCGCTTGAGCGTCACGGAGATCAAGCGCCTGATCCGTGACCCATACGCGATCTATGCCAAACATGTGCTGAAACTGCGCCCCCTGAACCCACTGGTGCAGGCCCCCGATGCCCTGTTGCGCGGAATCGTCATCCACGAAGTTCTCGAGCATTTCATCAAAGACAGTGTTCTGGATACAGCTTTGCTGACCCGTGAGAATTTCCTGAAGCGCGCCGAAACGCTGCTGGATCAGCATGTCGCTTGGCCTACCGCCCGCAAACTGTGGCTGGCGCGGTTAGAGCGGATTGCCGATGACTTCCTGACCGCAGAAACCTCCCGGCGCGGCGATGGTGGACCTGTTGCCTTTGAGGCAAAGATGAAACTGGTGCTTTCACCGCTGGATTTCACCGTCGCTGGCCGCGCTGACCGCATCGACAACAACAGTCGAGGCGCATTGCGAATTGTGGATTACAAAACCGGCGCACCTCCGACAGAAAGCCAACAGGCGAAGTTCGACAAACAACTGCTGATCGAGGCTGCGATGGCAGAGCAGGGCGCAATCGAGGGGGTCGATCCGCTGCCGGTGGCCGAAGCGGTCTTTATCGGTATGGGTGGCACATACAAAGAGGTCGCCGCTCCCTTGGCTAAGGAGCCACCCGACAAAGTGCTGGCCGAGCTAAAAGAGCTAATTTCAGCTTATTTAGAGCCTGAACAGGGCTTCACCTCCCGCCGGATGCTGCACAAGGACACAGATATTAGCGACTATGACCATTTGGCGCGGTTCGGCGAATGGGACCGCACCGATGAAACCGATCCAGAGGTGCTGAAATGAGCGCCCGCAACGATGCAACCGAACGGCAGGTTCAGGCTGCGCGACCGGATGCCTCGACCTGGTTGGCGGCCAATGCGGGATCGGGCAAGACCCGGGTACTGACCGACCGTGTAGCACGGTTGCTGCTAGGTGGGGTACAGCCGCAGCACATCCTCTGCCTGACCTACACCAAAGCCGCCGCCAGTGAGATGCAGAACCGGCTGTTCAAACGGCTGGGCGAATGGGCGATGCTTGGAGATGACCCTCTGCTGGCACAGCTGACCGACCTGGGCGTGCAAGGGCTGATCGACCCGGACAGGCTTGCACAGGCGCGCACCCTGTTTGCCCGCGCCATCGAGACGCCGGGCGGACTGAAAATCCAGACGATTCACTCCTTCTGCGCCTCGCTGCTGCGACGGTTCCCGCTGGAGGCCGGGGTCAGCCCGCAGTTTTCCGAGATGGAAGACCGCGCCGCGGCCCTATTGCGCGAAGAGATCGTTGAAGATTTTGCCGAAGGTCCGCAGGCTGCACTGATTGAGGACGTCGCCCGGTTTGTCACCGATACCGGGTTTGAAAACCTGACCGCCGCCATAACTCATAAGCGAAACCTGTTCGCGCAGCCGTTGGTGTGGCCGGACTTGTTGCAACGGTTCGATCTGCCTGAGGGGTTTGATGAAGACGCCTTGCAGGCCCGCGTGTTTCTGGGGGATGAGGTCGACCTTATCCGCTCAATCCTGCCATCATTGACGGAAAGCGGCGGCAACAACGCCAAAGCTGCAACCAAACTATCGGCATTTAACGAGGCGAGGGTCGGCAGCTTGCCTGTTTTGGAAAGTGTGTTCCTAACCGGGAAATCCGCCAAAGAACCCTTTACCGCCAAGATCAACAGCTTCCCGACCAAAGCCCTGCGCGAGGGTGCGCTGGCCGACCGAATGCCGCAACTGGAGTCCTTTATGCTGCGGATCGAGGCCGCACGACAGCAGCGCTTGGCGTTGGTCGCGGCGCGCAAGACGCATGTCCTGCACCGCTTTGCCGCTGCCTTTCTACCGGAATACGAGCGACGCAAGCAGCTGCGCGGCTGGCTGGATTTCGACGACCTGATCCTACGCGCACGGCAGGTTCTGAACGACCCAGCCGTGGCGGAATGGGTGTTGTACCGTTTGGACGGCGGCATCGACCATATCCTTGTAGACGAGGCGCAGGACACAAGCCCCGACCAATGGGACGTGGTCGAGAAACTGGCGCAGGAATTCACCAGCGGGGAAGGGGCCCGGTCCGGGGTTGAACGCACAATTTTCGTAGTCGGCGACAAGAAACAGTCGATCTATTCCTTTCAGGGGGCGGACCCGCAGGCGTTTGACCGGATGCAGCAAGAGTTTGGGCAAAGATTGGAAGAATCAGGCTCTAAACTGTGGGATTCAACGCTGGAATACTCGTTTCGATCTTCCAGTGCGATCCTGTCTCTGGTCGATATCCTGTTTGAAAACCGCGCCGAGGCCGGGTTCCACAAGGAAAGCCAGCACCGCGCCTTCAAGGCCGATCTGCCAGGTCGTGTTGATTTATGGCCGGTGGTAGAAAAGGTGGATGAGGATGAGGACGGAGACTGGACCGACCCGGTAGACCGACCCGGAACCCGGCATCACACAGTCATTCTGGCAGAGCAGGTGGCCCGTTCGATCAAAACCATGATCGCCACCGGTGAGACGATCCCTGAGGATGGAATGACGCCCGGCTCCTACGTGCGGCGTAAGGTGCAGCCGGGGGATTTCCTGATCTTGGTCCAGCGCCGCTCGGACCTGTTTGCCGAGATTATACGCGCCTGCAAGGCCGAGGGTCTTCCCATTGCTGGGGCTGACCGATTGAAAGTAGGCGCAGAACTGGCTGTTAAGGACCTTGCAGCGTTGCTGAGCTTTCTGGCCACGCCCGAGGACAACCTGTCGCTCGCCACCGTGTTGAAATCACCTCTGTTCGGTTGGAGTGAACAGCAGCTTTTCGATCTGGCGCATCGGCGGCAGGAGCAATTCTTGTGGGCTGCTCTACGTCAACGGGCCGAGGAATATCCGGAAACGCTGGACGTTCTCAATGATCTGCGCGGGCAGATCGACTTCCTACGTCCCTATGACCTGATCGAGCGAATCCTGACCCGCCATGACGGAAGGCGCAAGCTGCTGGGCCGTCTGGGGGCCGAGGCCGAGGATGGAATCAACGCGCTGCTCTCGCAGGCGCTGGCTTACGAGCGCACCGATATTCCCAGCCTAACCGGGTTCCTCGTCTGGATGCAGACCGACGATCTGGAAATCAAACGACAGATGAGCGGTGTCGGCAACATGATCCGGGTGATGACAGTGCACGGCTCCAAGGGGTTGGAAGCGCCCATCGTGATCCTGCCGGATACTGGAAAAAGGCAGGCGCCGCGCGATGCCGAGATCATGGTGGGTGAGGGCACACCGCTGTGGAAAGTGTCGGCAGATGTATCCCCGGCGCTGATTGTGCAAGCGCGGGCCGAAGCACGGGCGCGAGAGGAAAATGAACGTCTGAGGTTGCTATATGTGGCTCTAACACGGGCCGAAAAGTGGCTGATCGTAGGTGCGGCAGGGGATGTCGGTAAGGACGGAACCAGTTGGTATCAGATGGTCGAAGCCGCTATGGCGCGGGCAGGGGCCACGCAACTTTCCGGTTCCGAAACGCTCCGTCTGGCCCATGCGGATTGGGACGCGCTGCCGCTGGAGGAACACTCGGAAACCAAGATTTCAGAGACACCGCTGCCTGAGCGGTTCACGGTTCCAGCCATCGCACCGGAACAGGAACCTGAGACACTCGGCCCGTCGGATCTGGGTGGGGCCAAGGCGCTGCCGGGGGATTCGGGTCAGGACGAAGAGGCCGCCAAACTACGCGGCACACGCCTGCATTTGCTGTTGGAGCACTTGCCCTCGCTCCAGCAAGAAAAATGGCCGCAGCTCTGCGCTCGGGTTCTGCCCGATATGCAGGATGTGGAACGGCAGGCCCTGCTGACCGAAGCCCAAAACGTGCTGACGGCCAACCATCTGCAACCCGTCTTCGCGGCTGATACGCTGGCCGAAGTTCCCGTGACTGCTGATCTGAACGGGCGGCGCATGCACGGAGTGATAGACCGGCTGATCGTCACAGATACCGAAGTGCAGGTGATTGATTTCAAATCAAATGCTACGGTTCCTGACAGCCCGGCGACCTGCCCCGAAGGCCTGCTGCGACAGATGGGCGCCTACGCGCAAGCCTTGGCTCAAATCTATCCGGGCCGCGAAATTCGTACGGCCATTCTGTGGACCCGCAATGCCGACCTTATGTGGCTGCCACACGATCTTGTGACGGATGCACTGGCCCGCACCCAGATATCTTGACCTCAGACTGCGGCGACCCTACGTTCTGTTCCCGAGTTTACCCCATTCAGGAGACAGAATATGTCGACCGTAGCCGTAACCGACGATACCTTTGACGCCGAAGTCAAGAACTCCGACATCCCCGTAGTTGTCGATTTCTGGGCAGAATGGTGTGGCCCCTGTAAGCAGATCGGCCCCGCTCTGGAAGAGCTGGCCGCTGAGTACGGTGACAAGATCAAAATCGCCAAGGTAGATGTCGACAGCAACCCGAACTCTGCTGCTGCCATGGGCGTACGCGGCATCCCGGCACTGTTCATCTTCAAGGACGGTCAGGTTGTCTCGAACCGTGCAGGTGCGGCTCCGAAAGCAGCGCTGCAAAGCTGGATCGACGAATCCATCTAACCTTCCATTGAATACAATTCCAAAGGGTGTCCCAAGCGGGGCACCCATTTTCTTTGGTCAACCTGAGCAGATTGGCAGAACCATTGTCTGTTCGGAGCTGGGCCTCACTCGATCTTCCAGCTCACCGAAATTCCGCTACCGTCTTTATGTGTGAATGTGACGGTATCGCCTTCGATTGAAACAGCCTGACAGTCGTGGGGCAGGGGCACGTCGTCGATCACAAGGTCACGACAATAATATTTGCCCTTCCATTCCCATGAGCCGCTGATGTCTCCAGCTTTGGGGCCTTGGCCCTCAACCACCCCGTCCTTGAGAATTCTTACCCAGGTATTTTCCTGAACAAGCTTCTTACCGACCACCAATTCCGAGAACTTTTCTTTGTTGTCTATTTCATCGGCTGAGACCTGCGTCACCGCAAGACCGAACAGCACTGCCACTGGTGTGAGTTGAAAGAGCTTCATCGCTACAATTCCTTGTCCAAATAGACCGGTTAATGCCTTTAATGTTACCCGATATTGTCAGCAAAAAAAATTTGCTGCCCACACACCAGTTTTCAATCAATCGCATTTGGCCGGATACACCCTGTTGTTTTGGTTCTTTCAATTCGCGGTAGGTCGTGCAGGTTAGCTCAGAAACGAAAAACAGGAGGTGACATGCCCAAGACTCGGGTTCTTGTGGAGTTCGGAATGGGAACGTCTTTGCGCCGCGAAGACTACACCGAAGCCGCACTTCGGGCGATCAAAGACGCGCTGTGGCACAACTCGGTGAATATGGCCGAGTTGTTCGATTTTCCAAAAGAAGCGATGATTATCGACGCTGAAATCGGGGTTCAGCAGCCCGAAAAGGTAGACAAAGGCGCTCTCACCGCGATCTTCCCCTACGGTCAGCCAAATATCACCGTCACGCAGGGTGGGTTGGATATCGATAAACCGCATACCGAGGGCCGCACGATCATTGCCAATGCCGCCATCATTGTTTCGTTCGATATGGAGCCAGTGACATGACCGAAAAGCGTATCATTCTGGAAATGGGTACGGGCAACGATCTGTACGGTCAGGACTATACCAAGGCTGCGCGCCGGGCGGTGCAGGATGCGCTGCACCATTCCTCGATTACTCTGTTTTCAAAGCTGGGCATCGACCACGCCGAAATGCAGGTGCGCGTCACGATCGGCGTGCAAGATCCGGAACGTGTAGATTGCGATGTGGTTGCCGCGGATCTGCCACGTGGCCGGGCCGAGGTACGAGCCGTGAAAGGTGGGTTGGATATCGAAGATGCCCAGGCTGGCACAAAGCACGTGGTCGCAACGGCCGCAATCGAGGCGTTCCTCCCAGACCTCTCGGGCCAATACAAACTGTCCTGAAAAAGAAAAAGCCGCTCGTATGAGCGGCTTACATTCTTCTACGAAGTGGTCGCGGATCAGACGTTTCGGATGTCCGCGCGGCACAGGCCGATATCGTCCAGCTGTGCGTCGCTCAGCTCCGACAGAAGCTTGCGGGTCTTGCGGGATTCATTCCACTCGATTGCTTTTTCGTACGTTGCGTAGAACGTGTCCACTACGTGCAGGATGGTAGCTGCTCCGAGCGGCGCATGGATTTTTGCGGTAGTTGCCATTTGCGCATTCCTTCAAACTGAAACAGCCGACCCTTCGTCGGTTGTGAGTCTCATTTAGGATTTTCGGTTGAGTCTCACAATTGCTAGTCCGGTAAACCCGGATTGCGATTCTTGCATATCTTTTAAGCAGTTTGAGAACTGTTGCGCTGCGGGCGGGTCCGGCCCATATAGGGTGCCAGTTAAGAACGGAGGCTCTTATGGCGGACAGCGATTTTCCCGGTTGGCACGGCACCACGATCATTGGCGTCAAGAAAGGCGGTCAGGTGGTGATTGCCGGTGACGGACAGGTCAGCCTGGGCCAAACCGTGATCAAGGGCACCGCCCGCAAGGTCCGCCGCCTGTCGCCCGGCGGGTTCGAGGTTATCGCCGGATTTGCCGGGTCAACCGCTGATGCGTTTACTTTGCTGGAACGGCTGGAGGCCAAGCTTGAGGCTACACCGGGCCAGCTGGCTCGCGCCTCTGTCGAATTGGCCAAGGACTGGCGCACCGATAAATACCTGCAAAAGCTTGAAGCGATGCTGATTGTCACCGATGGAAAGGATCTGCTGGTCATTACTGGGGCAGGGGACGTTTTGGAGCCCGAACACAATGTGGCCGCCATCGGATCAGGCGGAAACTTTGCTCTGGCAGCGGCCCGCGCAATGATGGACAGCGATAAAGAAGCCGAACAGGTCGCCCGAGAAGCTATGGCGATTGCCGCCGATATCTGCGTCTATACAAACGGCAATCTGACGGTTGAGACGATTTCAGGCTAACAGCGCCTTTATCTCCTTGCCTTTCCACCGCAGGTGCATCCCGATCAGGCCCATCAGAGCCGTCACCATCACAATGTAATAGGGCAGACGGATATCAAAGCTCATCAACCCGCCACCGACCAGAGACATGACCCCGCCCGCCAAACAGAATACAGCGGTGGTCACGCCCATGACCCAACCTTGATCCGTTTCGCTAACGGAAGACGAGAACAGCCCCAGCAAGGTTGGGTAAGAAACGCCGAAGAAGAAGTAGAAGAAGAAGACCGGAACATAACTCAGCACACCGCTGGGGCTGAAGGCAAAAGCAAATCCGCAGATTACCATAACGACCAGTGAGGTGTAGATGATCTGATGCTTGCTGAACCTTTCCTGTGCGGGTTTGACAAGGAAGGTGCTGGAGAACGCCAGCGCAACGCCGATCACCACCATCGCCATGCTTCCGCCGATCACCCCATAGCCCCATGCGCTTGTCAGGAAATTGTCGACGAAAACATAGAATGTGACATTGGCGACCATAAACAGCGCATAGACTGGCAGGATTTTCAGGACCATCGGGTGTTCGCGCACCGCAATCAGACTGTCGGTGATATCGCGGGGGCGGAACACGAAGGCCAAACGCTCGGTACGGGTGTCCTTGAAAAAGAACAGCACCAGGAAAATGGCGATCAGTACCAGAACGAACGCTCCGTAGAACGGGGTTTTCAGCGTGGCGAAGCTGCCCAACAAGGCCGCGTCCGAGAGGACTGCACCGATGATGGGTCCGCCTACGAGCCCAAAGCTGACCCCGGTGACGATATAGCCCATATTGCGATCCCGATCCGCCGCATCGGTGCTGCCGTCAATCATCGCTGCTTGCGCAATAGGCTGATTTCCGGCGGTAAAGCCAGTAATCGACCGCCCGATAATCAGCAGCAACAGACTGTTCGCATATAGTGCCGCGATGGTCAGGGCATAGCCGATGAGCGCTCCACCAAGACAGACCAAAAGCGCATTCTTCCGCCCGATGGAATCCGAAACTTTCGAGACATAGACGACCCCCAGAAACCACGACAGGAAAAAACACCCGATCACCAGCCCATAGTAAAAATGCCGGCGCCCTACGGGCGTACCGTCTGGCAGGAACCCGGACTTGGTCTCCATGATCAGCGAGTTGATGATCGGAAAAACCAGCCCTTGTCCGATCAGGTCGACGAATACCACAAACAATAAGGTAATCTTGGCAATCTTGGTCATAAAAACGCCCCCGGTTCCAATACCTTGGGGAGAGTGTACCAGACGAAGCCTTTGTCACCTAACGGCGTGTCAGAGGCCGGGGGGGGCGGCCTCTGACAAATGCGTTTACTTCAGCGAAGCAACACCCAAGGGCACGCCGGCGACCTCGCACCAGATGTACACTTCGTTATAGCCCGACACATCCATGGTCGGTGGTACGGCGTAGGATTGCATGCCAGTCAGGTACAGCAACGCGCCCAACTTGCTGTCGGGGGCGTAGGTTCCATCCTTGCCAAAGGCCACGCGCGGATCGGGACCACCGTCCAGCGAGAAATCGTCACCCAACTCAACGATGTAACGCTCGCCATCCTTGACCAGTTTCACCGAGCCGCTGGTGATGTGGTTCGAACGGCCCTCGAACTTACCTTTCTTTTTGGCGCCACCAGCCAATGCAGCACCAGTACTGGCCAGAGTCAGGGCCGCGCCGGTAGCAGCAGCTTTCACAAAAAGCGAACGACGAGTCATCATGATGAGGTATCTCCATAAATTGGTGCAGGCATTTATGCCCGTCGTGAAAAGTTATGCCGCAGGCCGCGCTCACAACGCGATTCACATCACCACGAAAATGCGTGTGCTCGCCGTGAGTTGACGTGATGTTTTCGTGATCGGCTTGTGTTTTCGCGCGGTATGATTAGGTTCCGCTGCGAAACAGACGGATAGATTTGACATGACCGACCTGACCCCGCGCGAGATCGTCTCGGAACTGGACCGCTTTATCATCGGGCAGAAAGACGCCAAACGCGCCGTGGCCGTGGCGCTGCGCAACCGCTGGCGGCGTAAGCAGCTGGCCGACGATATCCGGGACGAGGTCTATCCCAAGAACATCCTGATGATCGGCCCCACTGGTGTTGGCAAGACCGAGATCAGCCGCCGTCTGGCCAAACTCGCCCGCGCGCCCTTCATCAAGGTCGAAGCGACCAAGTTTACCGAGGTCGGCTACGTGGGCCGTGACGTGGAACAGATCGTACGCGACCTGGCGGATGCTGCCATCATCCAGACCCGCGAATACATGCGCGAAGACGTCAAGGCGCGTGCGCATCAGGCGGCCGAGGATCGGGTGATCGAAGCCATTGCCGGCACCGATGCCCGCGAAGGCACGCGCGAGATGTTTCGCAAGAAGCTGAAAGCAGGCGAGCTGGACGACACGGTGATCGAGCTGGAACTATCCGACACCTCAAACCCGATGCCAATGTTCGACATTCCCGGCCAGCCAGGCAGCCAGATGGGGATGATGAATCTGGGTGATATCTTCGGCAAGGCCTTCGGTGGTCGTACCGTCAAGAAACGCATGACAGTCGCCGAAAGCTATGATGCGTTGATCGGAGAAGAGGCCGACAAGCTGCTGGACGATGAAACCGTCACCCGCACCGCGCTGGAATCGGTCGAACAGAACGGCATCGTGTTTCTGGACGAGATCGACAAGGTCTGTGCGCGTACGGATGCACGCGGCGGCGACGTTAGCCGCGAAGGGGTGCAGCGCGACCTGCTGCCTCTGATCGAGGGGACCACTGTTTCAACCAAACACGGGCCGGTAAAAACCGACCACATCCTGTTCATAGCGTCTGGCGCATTTCACATCGCCAAACCGTCAGACCTGTTGCCGGAACTTCAGGGCCGCCTGCCGATCCGCGTCGAACTGCGCGCCCTGACTGAAGAGGATTTCGTCCGCATCCTGACCGAGACCGACAACGCCCTGACCCGCCAATACACTGCTTTGATGGGCACCGAAGAGGTCACCGTCAGCTTTACCGAGAACGGCATCGCCGCGCTGGCGCGGATCGCGGCAGATGTAAACCAAAGCGTTGAAAACATCGGCGCACGGCGGCTTTACACGGTGATGGAGCGTGTGTTCGAAGAGCTTTCCTTCACTGCCCCAGATCAGGCC
The DNA here is from genome assembly GCA_013032095.1 of Ruegeria atlantica. Lineage (GTDB taxonomy): Bacteria > Pseudomonadota > Alphaproteobacteria > Rhodobacterales > Rhodobacteraceae > Ruegeria > Ruegeria atlantica_E. The sequence continues at coordinate 85,939 of WQBJ01000002.1, forward strand.
GGTGCCGAGATCACCGTGAACGCGCAGTTCGTGGAAGATAATCTGGGTGAGCTGACCAAGTCGACGGATCTCAGCCGTTACGTTCTGTAACAGCTTCAGCCGGATTTCGCCGCAATATTGGCCTCATGTCGCTAGACGTGAGGCCAAAATTCGATAGCTTAGCGCAAAAGGCCGCAAGGACCCGTTTATGCGCTATCTGATCGTTTTATTATTGTCTCTTTCACTAGGTGCCTGCGTCGACAGGACGGTGTCTGAGATTGTGCCCGCGGCTGCAACCATCGGCACACCAAAGACCGTCTTTGCCAGCACCACCCGAGCCCGCGAAGCAGACGGGTCTTACGGCTTCCGGCGCGGTGAAAAGCTGCAGTTTCTGGACACCACCGTCTCGATCCCGCCAACGCACACGCCAGGAACCCTGAAGTTCTCCTACGCGAACCCAAACCCGCAAAAAGAATTCGTTCTGGCCAATGTGACCGAACTGGACGGGCCACAGGGGCTGCACGAACATCTGCGCGGTCAGGACGATGTGACGATCTTTGTGCACGGATATAATTCGACCCAGGCTGAAACCATCTTCCGCGCGGCGCAGCTGTCTCATGACATTGGAATTCCAGGCTCGATTCTGGTCTATTCCTGGCCCAGCCGCGCGACCGGTGTAGGCTATGCGTACGATCTCGACAGTATGCTGTTTGCCCGTGACGGTCTGGAACAGACCATCCGCGAGTTGAAATCCATAGGCGTCAAACGGGTTCTTCTGGTAGCGCATTCCATGGGCAGCGCCTTGTCGATGGAGATGATGCGTCAGGCCGAATTGCAGGAGCCCGGCTGGGCAAACAAAAACATCGAAGGGGTGGTCTTGATATCCCCCGATCTGGATGTCGATCTGTTTCGGTCACAGATGGAGCGTATCAACAACCCGCCAGACCCTTTCATTGTGATGGTCTCGCAGAAAGATAAGATCCTGAACATTTCAGCGCGACTACGTGGCACAGACGAGGGCAAGAGATTGGGTAATATCAGCTCAATCGAAACGCTCGAGGAGTTTCCAATTAGTGTGATCGACACCACGGCCTTCAGCGGTGACGCGGAGTCTTCACACTTCGTTGCCGCAACCTCTCCGGCGTTACTGGCAATCCTTAGCTCGCTCCGGCGCGTCAGTAACACGTTTGGACCCGAAGACCGGCCTGGCATCGACATTCTGGTTCCGCCCAGCGAACGAAACCCCGACGGAGCAACCGAGATTGTACTGACAGAAACCGGGCAGGCGCAGGTGTCCAATCCGTGACGCAGTTCAGCCTGCGTCGGTATCTGACCGAAAACGCAAACTGGCTGAGCGCCGGAATTCTTCTGACCTTTCTGTCGAGTTTTGGGCAAACCTTCTTCATTTCGGTCTTCGCGGGCGAAATCCGCGCTGACTATGGGTTAAGCCACGGCTCCTGGGGAGCAATCTATTCGGCGGGCACCACTCTGTCGGCAGTGGTGATGATCTGGGCCGGAGGGCTAACGGATATTTTCCGTGTGCGAGTACTGGGCCCTGTGGTGCTGGCTGGGCTGGTACTGGCCACATTGGCCATGGCACTGAACAACTGGCTGTTGCTATTGCCTCTGGTGGTCTTCTTCCTGCGATTGTTCGGACAAGGGATGAGCACCCATCTCGCCCAAGTTGCAATGACGCGTTGGTTCACGGCGACCCGCGGTAAGGCCCTGTCGATTGCTTCGATCGGCTTTGCGCTGGGTGAAGCGCTGCTGCCATTGATCTTCGTTGCGGCAATGGGGGTTGTGGAATGGCACTGGCTATGGGCTGTTGCTGCGGGCGTTATCGCTTTGGGCATCCCCTTCCTGATCACGTTGCTGCGTCACGAAAGAACACCGCAAAGCCTTGCGGCCGAATACTCGGCCACCGGCATGCAAAACCGTCACTGGACACGGCGAGAAGCGCTGATGCATCCGCTGTTCTGGTTTATGGTGCCCGCAGTTCTGGGCCCGTCGGCCTTTATCACCGCCTTCTTCTTTCATCAAGTTCACCTGGCAGAGGTGAAGGGCTGGTTACATATCCAACTGGTGGCCCTGTTTCCCGTCTATACGGGCGTTTCCCTGCTTTCGATGTTTGCGGCAGGGTGGGCCTTGGACAAATGGGGCACGGCGCGTCTGATGTCGTTTTACCAACTGCCGATCGCGCTTGGTTTTGTCATCTTATCCATGACGACATCTGTTGGTGGCGCTTTGGTCGGGCTTATCTTTCTGGGACTGACCGTAGGGGCCAACAGCACTTTACCAAGCGCCTTTTGGGCCGAGTTCTACGGCACCCAACATATCGGCGCGATCAAGGCTTTGGCCACGGCAGTTATGGTTTTTGGATCAGCTATTGGACCCGGCCTGACCGGGGTTCTGATCGACACCGGTGTCTCGCTTGACACGCAGTTTCTTTGGATAGGTGGCTTTTTTGTCGGTGTCTGCATGCTGGTCTGGACAGGTGTAACCCGCGCTGCACGCAGCCTTTAGCGAATACGGCGCAGATAAACGTAATAGGCTCCATCGCCGCCGTGACTGATATGGGCGGGCGTCACCTGCATCACCGCTTGCGCCAGCGGTGGGATCGTCAACCAATGCGGCACCTGATTGCGCAACACACCGCGCGGAGTCGGGATCGGGCCAGGCTCGTCCCGGTCCTTGCCCTTGCCAGTCACCACGAGCACCAATCGCTTACCCTGTGCCTGCGACGTCAGGACAAAGCGGATTAGTGCCGGATGCGCGGTATCCACCCGCATCCCGTGCAGATCCAGCTTGCCCTCAGGTTTCAGTTTCCCCCGTTTCAATCGGCCAAACGCTTTGCTGTCCATCTGAACCGGAGCTTTACGTAGCGTGTCTGTCACCGATGGTTTCAGATCGTTGGGCTTCTGTTTCGGTTGATGAGATTGGCCCAGTTCGAATGTCTCAAACCGGGGTTTTGGCGTCTTTTTAGGCTTGGGTTTGGGCAGAGACGTCGGATGTACCGTTTGCGGTATTTCCGGGTGCATGCGTTCGGCTTGTCTGGCGACCTTGCGCCATAGCTCGATCTCTTCTTCAGTCAGTTTACGCCGGGTCATCAATACTCGTCCGGCATCAGCGCATAGGCGCGTTGTATAGGCAGCAGAACCACCATCCGACCCGGGTCTTTCAGACGTCCGGCGGCCTGACCAGCCGCATCTCCGGTGCCAAAGAAGATATCCGCCCGCTGCGCGCCCTTGATAGCAGCCCCGGTATCTTGCGCGATCATCAATCGTCGCATTGGCTTTTTGCCATCTTTCTCAACCCAGACAGGCGCGCCCAGCGGTGTGTAAGACGGGTCGGCAGCGATGCTGCGCATAGTTGTCACGGATCGGTTCATCGCTCCTAATGGCCCAAGCTCGGGCGCAACCCGCGAGACCTCGCGAAAGAACACGTAGGACGGATTGTGGAACAGCAACTCCGCCCCGGCCTCAGGGTTTTTACGAACCCAGGCGCGGATCATTTGGGCACTAACCTCATGCGCGCCCAATGCACCGCGGCGGATCAACTCGGCCCCGATGGACCGATAGGGGTGCCCGTTCGCACCGCCATAACCCACCCGCAATGCGCCGCCATCCGGCAGGCGAATACGACCCGATCCTTGAATTTGCAGAAAGAACAACTCAACCGGATCGTCGACCCACGCAATCTCCAACCCTCGATCGGTCATCGCATCCCCGGTCAGGATCTCGCGGCGGCTGAGCCACGGCCCCTCGGCTCGCGCTTCGGGCGGCATTTTGTAAATCGGGTATTTGAACCGGTCGGTCCGGGTGCGTGATCCGTCCAATTCCGGTTCAAAATAGCCGGTGAACAGCGCGTCTTTGCCGTCTTCGACCAGAACCGGACGAAAGAACAGTTCAAAGAACGCCCGCGCAGCGTCTGCCTCATAAGTTCGGGCCACGCCGCACAAGGCGTGCCAATCTGGATCATCCAGATCGCCACAAGTGTTCAGAAAAACCGAAAGGGCCGCCCCGTGATCATCGGCGGCCCAGCCCTCTAGGTCACCAAAGGACAGGATCGAGCGCGTCGCCTCTGCTCCGGCGGCGCTTGCGGTGGTCATCGCGCCCACCAGTAAGAGCGACCGGAGTGTGGCAATCATGCGTCCGTGGCAACAAGCAGCCAGTTCGGATCGTCAGAGCCCATAACGCGGGCAAAGGTCCAGCTGTCCTTTTGGCGTTTGACAGTGTTCGGGTTGCCTTCGATGATGTCGCCACCGCGATCCCGCACAACCGAAGTCAGTTCACCCACGAATTTCATGGTGATTTCGGCCTGATTGGTATCCTTGTCGAACTTCACATCAGCCAGCGTGGTTTCGCGGACGCCGATGAACTCGGCCTCGATGGTCAGGCCCTGATCTTCGCGGGCGGCCACGACCGAGACGAAAGTATCAAACACCTCTTCGGACAGGAAAGGCTGGATTTCGTCCAGATTTCCTTTTTCGAACCCCATGACGATCATCTCATAGGCACCGCGCGCGCCCTGCACGAATTCACTGACCGAAAAGCTGGGCTCAACCCGCTTCATTGCAGCCAGGGTCTGTGCCTGCTCGCTGTCTTCGGCAACATGGTCTGTAATGTCATGATCCGGACCACCGTCGATCACTTCGAACCCGCGACGAGCATTTTGCGTATCGGGCTGCTGTTGAACGGGAGGTTTCTCAAAACCTTCACGCGTGCCCAGCACACTTTTCAGGCGCAGGATCAGGAAAACGGCAATTCCGGCCAGGACCAGCAACTGGATCATCGGTTCGTTCATTTCATCCTCTTTTCAGGCCGCGACTTTGTATACGCGGCCTCATGCCACTATGTAGGTGACAGTTCGTGGCAAGTCCACCGCCCGGCCTCTTGTAAAGGATAACGCAAATGTACCTGTTCTTGGCATTTTTATTGGTCCCGATCATCGAGATCGCCCTGTTTATTCAGGTTGGCGGTCTGATCGGCCTGTGGCCAACGCTAGCAATCGTGGTACTGACGGCCATATTGGGCACTGCTTTGGTCAGGACACAAGGTCGCATGGCCCTGGCCAATTTGCAGCGATCCTTTGCCGAACTGGACGACCCGACCGAGCCGCTGGCCCACGGCGCGATGATCCTGCTATCCGGCGCATTGTTGTTGACCCCGGGATTTTTCACCGATGCGATTGGTTTTGCGCTGCTGGTTCCGGGCATTCGAGTGGCCGTATTCCGCTATCTGAAGTCCAAGGTGAAAGTTACTCAATTCCAGATGGGTACCGGCGCGCAGTTCCGAACTGGTGCATCGCCATTTGACGAGGATGTGATTGACGGCGAATTTACCGAGGTTCGGCCGCGCCAGAACCCCTCCAAGCCTTCCAAATGGGTTGAAGGGCCGCACCAGCATTGAGGTGCCGCGCCCAACTTGCTAAGCAATGGAAAATTTCATTTTTGGAGTAGATCCATGGCCGAAGAAAAAGCTGCAGAAAACACTGCGGCCCAAGCAGTCCCTCAGGTTCAGATGCGCGTTCTGGGACAGTTCATCCGCGATATGTCCTTTGAAAACGTTATGGCGCAAAAGGGCGTCTCCGGTGACGTTCAGCCCGAGATTGCCGTTCAGGTGAACCTGGATGCGAAAAAACGTCAGGTTGAGCATCAGTACGAAGTCTCAATCAAACTGAAACTGACGTCCAAAGCCAAGGGCCTGGAAGACGTCCTGTTCCTGTGTGAGATCGACTATTGCGGTCTGTTCCACGTAGAAGGTGTTGCCGAGGACCAGCTGCACCCCTTCCTGCTGATCGAGTGCCCGCGCATGCTGTTCCCGTTCCTGCGCCGCATTGTCAGCGACATCACCCGCGACGGCGGCTATCCGCCGGTGAACCTGGACAACATCGACTTCGTCGCCCTGTATCGCAACGAACTGATGCGTCGTCAGGCTGAAGCACAGAAAACCGAAGCCTGATCGGTTTATCCCGCGCCGGGAGTTCTCTCAGGCGCGGGTCCAAAGGGCATTGTCGCCCAGTTTTTCCACAAAAGCCTCATGCGCCGCACTCTCTTCGTCGGTGATCTTGGACGCCAGTGGTGTCGGGCGCGCTGTTGGGCGCCAATCGTCCTGACCATCCGCAGCTGAGGATGCAGACGTGGACAAGCCGAAATCCGGCTGCCGTCCACCGATTAGTTCCAGATAGACTTCGGCCAGAATTTCCGAGTCGAGCAACGCCCCATGCAGCACTCGGTTCGTATTGTCGATGTTAAACCGGCGGCACAACGCATCCAGTGAGGCGGGTGAACCCGGGAACCGTTTACGCGCAATCGCCAGCGTATCCAGCGCCTGATCCATCGGAATCTGCGGCAAACCCATCCATTTGAGCTCCGCGTTCAGGAATTTCATGTCGAAGGATGCGTTGTGGATCACCAGCTTGGAATCCTGGATGAAATCAAGAAAGCCTTTACCGACCTTGGCAAAGACCGGTTTGTCTTTCAGCGTGACCTCACCCTTTTCGGGCGGGCGCGGGTTATCCAGCATGTCGGGGCCAATGCCGTGCACGCCAAAGGCCTCCTCGGGCATCGACCGTTCGGGGTTGATATAGACGTGATAGGTCTCACCCGTGGCCACGTGGTTCCACAGCTCGACCGCGCCGATCTCAACAATGCGGTCACCGCTTTCGGGATCGAACCCAGTGGTTTCGGTATCGAGTACAATCTCACGCATCTGCCAGCCCCGCCCGTATCTGCCTGACCACATCCTGCACCTGCGCACGGGCATGGTCCAGCGTATCCGTCACGATCACATAATCCGATCGTGCACATTTTTCGTCATTCGGCATCTGCTTCGCACGGATCTGTTCGAACTGCGCCTCAGTCATCGTCCCGCGTTCCATCACCCGGCGCCTTTGCTCGTCGGCCGGGATCGAGACGCAAGCAACAGCGTCCATCGCGGCATTTCCGCCCGTTTCGAACAGCAGGGGAATGTCGAACACCACAATATCGGCCGTGGTCTGTTCTCGAAATGCGCCCCGGTCTGTGGCCACCAGCGGATGAACGATAGCCTCAATCCGTTTTAGCGCTGTTGGGTCCTGCGCAATGATCGGTTTTAGCGCTTCCCGGCTAACGGTATTGTCAATAATGGCATCGGGAAAGGCCGCCCGCATAGGCGCAACTGCAGCGCCATTCCTTGAATAGAGTCTATGTACGGCCTCATCTGCATCCCAAAGGGCGCAGCCTTCCTCGACGAACATCTGCGCTGTGGTGCTTTTGCCCATCCCGATTGAACCCGTCAGACCAAGTGCAAAACTCATCCCAACACCGCCGCGCGCAGGTCATCTGTCACATCGGGGCGGAGGCCGAACCAACGTTCGAATCCTGGCACGGCCTGATGCAGCAACATGCCCAATCCGTCGACGGTGGTGCATCCAACCTCTTCCGCCGTTTTCAGAAGGGTCGTTTGCAGCGGCGCGTAGACCAGATCGGTCACCACCGAGCCCGCCTGTAATCCTTCCAAAGATACGATTAGCTCGGGCTGCCCCTGCATCCCAAGCGAGGTTGTGTTGACCACCAACTCGGCCTGTTCGACGACACTACCAGCGTCATTCCACTCCTCGACGGTTATGCGGTCGCCAAATTCCTCTTTCAACTGATCCGCCCGAGCGCGGGTGCGGTTGGTTAGCAGAATCTTGGGTACCCCGGCTTCCAGCAATCCTTGCAAAACTGCCCGCGCTGCACCACCTGCGCCAAAGACCACCGCCGGGCCTTGCGATGGAATCCAATTCGGCGCACCACTGCGCAGATTCTCCATAAAGCCATAGCCATCGGTGTTGTCCGCGTGGATCGTCCCATCCTCTTGAAACACAAGCGTATTGGCGGCCCCAATCATCGACGCGCGTTCCGAAACTTGATCTGCGATCAGTAATGCTGCCTCTTTATGGGGAACAGTCACATTGGCCCCGACAAAGCCAGCATTAGGCAGTGTGCGCAGAACCGTCTCCAGATATTCTGGGGCCACGTCCATCGGGACGTAGTACCCAGCCAGCCCGTATTTCTTCAGCCAGTGGCCATGCAGTTGGGGCGATTTGGAATGCGCAATCGGGTGCCCGATCACACCGGCCAGCGGAATTCGGTTATGCGTCATTGATCGATCACCCCTTTGACGGCCAGAAAATTGAGCAGCTCCAACAGGGGCATACCCAAGACATTAAAATAGTCGCCGTCAATGGTGGCGAACAGGCGGACGCCTTCCTCTTCCAGCTTATAAGCCCCCACCGCGTGCCGGATACTGTCCCAGTTGCGGTCGATATAGTCGCGCAGATAAGCATCCGAGCTCATCCGCATCCGCAGGCGCACCTGACCCACATGGCGCCAGATCGGCTCACCATCCCGATAGATCACCGCCGCCGACAACAGCATATGCCGCTTACCCCGCATCGCCTTCAGCTGCGCCAGCGCGTCCTCGGGCGTTTCGGGTTTGGACAACAGCTGCCCGTCGAAATCCAGCACCTGATCGCAACCAAGAACCATCGCGCCGGGGTTTTTGTCGCTGATCTTGCGCGCCTTCATCTCGGCCAGCGCATCGGCGATGTCTCGCGGTGAGGCCGTCTCGGCCAGCAGCGCGCGTTTCATGGTATCCTCGTCCACGCGCGCGACCTGAACGGAAAACGGCACGCCAGCGTTCTGCAACAGCTGCGCGCGAATGGATGAGCCTGAAGCCAGGATGATGGGGACAGACATGTGGAAAACCCCGTGTGCAAATCGTTGAGCGTTCTGGGACGGTTTGTATGGTTTTCAGATTGACACGCAACCCCGGGAATTTCGCGCAAAACTTCCCTGAGTCGCTCGAACGCTGTCCATCCGGGACAAGGATAAGTCGGATAGGTGGGATAAGCGGAAACTCCACAGGTAGCCCGCAATTTATCCCCAGAAAGATCCCAGGAGATGGATTATAACTATCTGATAATAATAAGTTAATTCTGAAATTCACAGAATCACTCCCCCGAACCGGAAAACTTTCCACCTGGGGAAAACACATGTGTAAAAAAGTAATCCACGGATTTTGTTCACCCTACAAAACCATCTTCCTTTTTCTTTTCTTATTTTTTTATTAGGGAGAGTTCCGAGCAACGCCCGGAGCCAAAATGACCGACCTTCTTTTCACGATGTACCCGTGGGTGAAGTCTTTACACATCATGGCCGTGATCTCGTGGATGGCAGGGCTGTTTTATTTACCCAGACTGTTCGTCTACCACGTAGAAAAAGCGCAGAGCGTCGATGGTGCTGAAACCATCTTCTTTGAAATGGAAGAGAAGCTTTTGCGTGTGATCATGCGCCCAGCCATGTACGTGGCGTGGGTCTGCGGGCTGATCATGGTGTTCACGCCGGGCATTGTTGGATGGGATTGGTCGTGGCCCTGGGTCAAGGGTGCCGCTGTGATTGGAATGACCTGGTTCCATCATTGGCTGATGGCTCGGCGCAAAGACTTCTTAGAGGGCCGAAATAAGCTCACTGGGCGGCAGTTTCGCATGATGAACGAGGTTCCGACCATTCTGATGGTTGCCATCGTTCTGGCGGTCATTCTGAAGTTCTGAGGGCCTGTTTGACTCCGACGGCTGTCGCGCTTATGTAGGGATCAACACGCCCGTCCGGGCGGCGTATCTTCCGTACTGAAATTCCACTTCGTGCCGCGGTGTCAGCGGCGAAGGTATATATCATGTCCACTGAATCCCTGAATCTGGCCGACCTGAAGGCCAAAAGCCCCAAAGACCTTCTGGCGATGGCCGAAGAGCTGGAAATCGAAAACGCCTCGACCATGCGAAAAGGCGAGATGATGTTCCAGATTCTGCGTGAACGCGCGGATGAGGGGTGGACCGTTGGTGGTGATGGTGTGCTTGAGGTGCTGCAGGACGGCTTTGGCTTCCTGCGATCGCCCGAAGCGAACTATTTGCCGGGTCCCGATGATATCTACGTCTCGCCCGACATGATCCGCCAGCATTCACTGCGTACCGGTGATACGGTGGAAGGGGATATCAAAGCTCCGGATGAGAATGAACGCTATTTTGCGCTGATCAAGGTCACCAAGATCAACTTTGAAGAGCCCGAGAAAGCTAAACACAAAATCCTGTTCGACAACCTGACGCCGCTGTATCCGGATGAGCGTCTGAAGATGGAGATCGAAGATCCGACCATCAAGGACAAGTCGGCCCGTGTGATCGATCTGGTGGCACCCATTGGTAAAGGTCAGCGTTCGTTGATTGTGGCGCCGCCGCGGACCGGTAAAACCGTGATCCTGCAGAACATCGCGCATTCGATCGAACAGAACCACCCTGAGTGCTACTTGATTGTCCTGCTGATCGACGAACGCCCGGAAGAGGTGACCGACATGCAGCGGTCTGTGAAGGGTGAGGTTGTGTCTTCGACATTCGATGAACCGGCGACGCGCCACGTGGCTGTCTCGGAAATGGTCATCGAAAAAGCCAAGCGATTGGTCGAACATAAACGAGATGTTGTTATTCTTCTTGATTCGATCACAAGACTTGGTAGGGCTTTTAACACCGTGGTGCCATCCTCGGGTAAAGTTCTGACCGGTGGTGTAGACGCGAACGCTCTGCAACGGCCCAAGCGCTTCTTTGGTGCGGCACGCAACATCGAAGAGGGTGGCTCGCTGACCATCATCGCCACTGCGCTGATCGACACCGGCAGCCGGATGGACGAGGTGATCTTTGAAGAATTCAAAGGCACCGGTAACTCGGAAATCGTTCTGGATCGCAAAATCGCCGATAAGCGCGTGTTCCCGGCCATCGACATCCTCAAATCTGGTACAAGGAAAGAGGACCTGTTGGTCGACAAGGGTGATTTGGCGAAAACCTTCGTTCTGCGCCGTATCCTCAACCCGATGGGCACCACCGATGCGATTGAATTCCTGTTGTCGAAGTTGAAACAGACGAAGACAAATGGTGAGTTCTTCGATTCGATGAACACCTGACACAGGTCTTAACTGACGCGAGGCCTTCGAATGGATACGATATTCGCCTTGGCCAGCGCACAAGGCAAAGCAGGGGTGGCGGTCATCCGCCTCTCTGGCCCTTTGGCGCATTCCGCCGCGGCTGGTTTGACCGGCAGCTCGCTACCGTCCCGTGGGATGCGCGTTCGATCACTGCATGCGAGTGATGGATCGCGTCTGGATGAAGGTCTGATTTTAACTTTTCAGGCTCCCGCCAGTTTTACTGGAGAAGACGTTGCCGAGTTGCAGATTCACGGTAGCACCGCCTCGGTCAATGCGGTGATGCGTTACCTGTCAGATGCGGATGGGCTGAGATTGGCCGAGCCTGGAGAATTTACGCGCCGCGCTCTGGAAAATGGAAAGATGGACCTGACTCAGGTTGAAGGTCTAGCCGATCTGATCGACGCGGAAACCGAAGCGCAACGTAAACAGGCTCAGACCATACTGGCCGGCGAATTGGGCATTTTGGCCGAGCGTTGGCGTCGCGATCTGATTCGGGCGGCATCTCTGTTGGAAGCAGTTATCGACTTTGCGGATGAGGAAGTGCCCACCGACGTAACCCCGGAAGTGCAATCGCTGATCACAGGGGTCATGCACGATCTGCAACGAGAGGCAGATGGCGTGAAGATCGCTGAACGCATCCGGACCGGGTTCGAAGTGGCTATCGTCGGACTTCCTAATGCGGGCAAGTCAACCTTGTTGAACGCTTTGGCTGGACGAGAGGCGGCGATTACTTCGGAATACGCGGGTACAACCCGGGATGTAATCGAAGTGCGTATGGATCTTTCTGGGCTGCCGGTTACTCTTTTGGATACGGCTGGGTTACGCGAAACCGACGATCACGTCGAGAACCTTGGAATTGAGTTGGCACGAAAACGCGCAGATGCAGCCGATCTGCGGGTATTCCTGACTGATGATCCAACGGAGCTTGGTGTTCCTATGATCGAGGGCGATATTCAGGTTTTACCTAAATCCGATTTGCACGGAGATAGAGAAGGCGGGATTTCAGGAAAAACAGGCCAAGGTATTGACCGGCTTATCTCCCATATATCGTGTATCCTAAGCGAGAAATCTACTAGCCATGGTATTGCAACGCGCGAGCGCCACCGGGTGGCATTAAATGACGCCAAGGCTGCACTGGGTGCAGCGGTGACGGTTCTGGAATCAGGACCGGACTTGTATGATATCGCTGCTGAGGAGTTGCGCACAGCAATCCGAGCCTTGGAAACTTTGGTTGGCAGAATTGGGGTCGAAGATCTGCTCGATGAAATATTCTCCAGTTTCTGCCTAGGTAAGTAAGGAGTGTTTCACGTGAAACATTCGAAGTTCGATGTTGTAGTTGTTGGCGCTGGCCATGCTGGTACTGAAGCCGCACATGCGGCTGCACGGATGGGTGTCGAAACAGCATTGGTGACGCTGTCCGAACAGGACATAGGTGTTATGTCCTGCAATCCAGCTATAGGTGGCCTCGGAAAGGGTCATTTGGTGCGCGAAATTGATGCGCTAGACGGTGTTATGGGGCGCGTCGCTGATCAGGCCGGTATTCAATTTCGCTTACTGAACCGTCGTAAAGGCCCGGCTGTCCAAGGTCCAAGAGCTCAGGCCGATCGAGCGTTGTATCGCGCCGCCATGAAAAAAGAAACGCAAGGACGGGACCATCTATCCATTATTGTTGGAGAAGTCGTTGATTTCCTGATGGATGGATCGAAAGTTTCAGGGATCAAACTGGCGGATGATTCCGAGATTCGCGCGGAAGCTGTAATTCTTACGTCTGGTACTTTTCTTCGCGGCGTCATTCACATTGGCGACGTTTCTAAACCAGGTGGACGTATGGGAGATCGTCCTTCGGTAAAATTGGCGGAACGTCTAGACAGTTTTGATCTTCCTCTTGGCCGTTTGAAGACAGGAACACCGCCAAGATTGGATGGTCGGACAATTGATTGGTCAGACCTTGAACGTCAGGATGGCGACGAGGATCCCACGCTGTTCTCCTTTCTCTCGACTTCGGTTATCGCGCCCCAAATTTCTTGCGGAATTACGCATACAAATGCGCAAACGCATGAGATCATCGAAAGAAACCTATCTCGGTCAGCTATGTATGGCGGACATATAGATGGTGTGGGACCTCGCTATTGTCCATCCATCGAGGACAAGATCGTCCGCTTTGCAGATAAAGAATCCCATCAGATTTTCTTGGAGCCTGAAGGAGTTAATGATCATACGATCTATCCCAATGGCATTTCGACGTCATTGCCGCAAGATGTGCAGCTTGACTACGTACGCTCCATCAAAGGGTTGGAGAAATCTGTAATCTTACAGCCCGGCTACGCGATCGAATACGATTATGTGGACCCGCGCGTATTAACGTCGTCTTTATCACTGCCTGAGGCGCCGGGACTTTATCTTGCCGGCCAAATCAATGGTACGACGGGATATGAGGAAGCAGCAGCACAAGGACTAGTAGCCGGTCTAAACGCAGCATTGAGTGTCCTCGGACGGGATCCTATCCATTTCACACGCGCAGATAGTTACATCGGCGTGATGATTGATGATTTGACAACGCGCGGGGTGGCAGAACCTTACCGTATGTTCACCTCTCGTGCGGAATTTCGTTTATCTCTTCGGGCTGATAACGCTGATCAGAGGTTAACGCCAATGGGCGTTGATCTTGGTTGCGTTGGTCAAATTCGAAAAGCCCAATTTACAAGAAAGATGGAAAAGCTTACTGCGGCAAAATCATTGTTGATGGACCGCACATATACACCGAAAGAGGTTCGCGCTGTAGGAATCAATGTGAACCAAGATGGCAATCGCAGGGATGGAATGGCACTTTTGGCGTTTCCGGATGTTTCCTTTGAGGACCTTCTGTCACTTGTGCCGGGACTGGAGGGATTTGACGCGGATACACGCCTCCAGGTCGAGCGCGATGCCCTTTACGCGAACTACATTGCGCGGCAGCAAAAAGATGTCGAAGCCATGAAACGGGATGAATTATATGAGATTCCACGTGATTTTGACTATTCGATGTTGGATGGCCTGTCGTCTGAGATGAAGCAGAAGTTGGCCGAGGCTCGGCCAGTAAATATTGCTCAGGCTGCGCGAGTAGAGGGTGTGACGCCTGCCGCTCTGACATTGTTGCTTGCCAAATTGCGGCGAGAACAAAAGGTGCGCAAAGCATGAGTTCTGAAATATTGAGCGATTTGGATGTTTCACGTGAAACATTGGGTCGGCTCGAGACTTATGTAAGTCTAGTCCAACGCTGGAATCCGAAGATAAACTTAGTATCCCGGAAAAGTCTTGAAGACATCTGGTCACGGCACATCCTGGATTCGGTGCAGGTATATCGGTGTGTTAATCGATTTCAGAACTGGGTTGATCTAGGAAGCGGAGGGGGCTTCCCTGGCATGGTTTGTGCAATCATGGCTGTCGAAGAAGCGCCCGACGCACAATTTACTTTTGTTGAAAGCGATCAAAGAAAATCTGCCTTTTTGCGCAACGTCGCGCGGGAATGCGGGGCCAGATGCACTGTTATTTCAAGGCGAATCGAAGAGGTTGATCCTTTAAATGCCGATATCCTTTCCGCACGGGCCTTGGCTGAACTTAGGATACTATTGTCCTTTTGTGATAGGCATTTAAGTAAACAAGGCACCGCCCTGTTGCCTAAAGGCGCAAACTGGAAAAAAGAGCTGGAAGGCGCGCGGGAGGAATGGAATTTCTACTGCGAGCCGATTACAAGTTTAACTGAACCCCAAGCTGTTATCCTAAGGATTAAAGGAGTATCGCGTGGTTGACCTGTCTCGTCCCTCAGGGCCCCGGATAATTGCGGTTGCCAATCAGAAGGGAGGGGTGGGAAAAACAACGACGGCGATAAATCTTGCCGCAGGTCTTGCGGAAGCAAGGTGCAGAGTTCTGGTGGTCGACCTTGATCCGCAGGGCAATGCATCAACTGGGTTGGGTGTGGAAGATAGGGATTGGACGACTTACGATCTGATCTTGGATGAAGCCCCACTCGAGGCCGTATTGCAGGAAACGGATATCGAAGGGCTTTTTGTCGTACCTGCGACTGTTGATCTGAGTTCTGCTGATATTGAGCTGATATCCAATGAAAAACGCAGTTATCTGCTACACGATGCTCTGCGTCAGACAGCGATCGATAAGTTTAAGCTGGATTTTGTCCTCATAGACTGTCCACCGTCACTGAACCTGTTGACTGTGAATGCAATGGTGGCAGCCCATTCCGTTCTGGTCCCGTTGCAAAGTGAGTTCTTTGCTTTGGAAGGTCTTTCGCAATTGATGTTGACGATCCGAGAGATCCGCCAAACCGCGAATCCGGACCTCAGAATCGAAGGTGTTGTGTTGACCATGTATGACAACCGCAACAACTTGTCCCGACAGGTGGAAAAGGATGCGCGTGACAATCTGGGTGAAATGGTATTTAAAACCAAAATACCCAGAAATGTGCGGGTCAGTGAGGCACCATCCTATGCTTTGCCGGTTCTGCAATATGACTCCGGGTCTTTGGGTGCGATGGCATATCGGCACCTAGCCCGCGAAGTCATTCATAAGAATAAGAATGTCGCCGCCTAAGCGGCAGTGAGGAGGGCTCAGTGGTCGCCAAAAATTCAAAACCCAGAGGCCTAGGTCGAGGTTTGTCGGCGTTGATGGCTGATGTAACGCAGGAAACCGAAGGTCTGATCTCCTCGGAACCGCGCCGGCCAGATATGAAAGTTCCGATAGAAAAGCTGCGGGCAAACCCAAATCAGCCGCGCAGAACTTTTTCAGCGGAACAATTGGATGAGCTTGCAGCTTCGGTCAAAGAAAAGGGCATCATTCAACCGCTCATCGTGCGAGAGATTTCTGGGGGAGGCTACGAAATCGTCGCTGGAGAGCGCCGTTGGCGCGCTGCTCAGATGGCACAGCTGCACGATATTCCAGTTATTGTGCGTGAATTCGACGATACCGAAGTGCTCGAAGTCGCGATCATCGAGAATATTCAACGCGCAGACTTGAATGCTGTTGAAGAGGCAGCTGGGTACAAGCAGCTTATGGATCGTTTCGGTCATACCCAGGAAAAGCTCGCTGAAGCACTCGGGAAAAGCCGCAGTCATATTGCGAACTTGCTGCGTTTGTTGTCGTTGCCGCTGGATGTTCAGACATTGGTGATCGAAGGAAAACTCTCGGCAGGTCATGCGCGAGCGTTGATTACGGCTGAAAACCCGTCTGAATTGGCGAAAATTGTCGTACGGGATGGTCTTTCAGTGCGCGCGACTGAGGCGCTGGTGAAGAAACAGCAGGCGGATCCGCCCAAGGCGGCCCCGCGCTCGCGCAATCTGGATGCAGGCAAGGATGCGGACACACGCGCGCTTGAGAAAGACCTATCGGCGATCCTCGCTATGAAAGTTGTGATCAACCATAAGGCTGGAACGGAAACAGGTCAGGTGGTTTTGACGTATGAGAACCTTGATCAGCTAGACGACCTTTGCGCCAAGCTCAGCCGTTAGGACGGGTCCAGATAAAGATCATGACGCTGCTGAGAACTACGGCCTGAATGATCAGAACGTGGGATGGCAAAGCCAGCAGGACAGACAGTCCGAATACGGCGGCGACCGAGATGGTGGCCGCCTTTTTTGCGGCTGGGCGAATGGCACCGGAAGACTGCCAGTCTACGATCAATGGTCCGAATGTTTGATGTGTGATCAGCCAGTTGTGCAGGCGTGAGGATGACCGGGCGAAGAAAAACGCCGCCAACAACAGGAAGGGCACCGTTGGCAGCAAGGGCAGGGCAATACCAACAACCGCAAGCCCAACGCAGACCAACCCCAAAGCTGCCCAGATAAATTGCATCTTCTATCCCAACAATTCCCGGATCACCGCATTCAGGACGGCGCGTCCGTTACTAGTGGCAAACAACCGGCCTCCGGACTGTTCGATCATGCCAAATTCGATCAGATCGGACAGTTTATCCTCTGGCAACGGGTGATCCGCCAATCGGTTAAATCTATCAATATCTAGGCCATCTGTGATCCGTAACCCCATCATAAGGTATTCATTGGCCTGATCTTGCGTAGAAAGCAGCGTGCGTTCTTTTTCTCCACTGCCTGTGTCCACTGCAGTCAGCCATGCGTTAGGGGATAGATAAGTTTCAGTCGCCAGTTTTCGACCGTTTTTTGTGATCCGCCCATGTGCTCCGGGTCCAATGCCAACATAATCGCCATAGCGCCAATAGATCAGGTTGTGCTGCGATTCTGCTCCAGGTCGAGCATGGTTTGAGACCTCGTAAGCGGGCAAGCCGTGTGCTTCGCAGATCTCTTGCGTCGCAAGATACATGTCGGCCGCGCTGTCATCTTCCGGCAGGCCGCGCAGCTTGCCGATAGCATAGCGGTCGCCAAAGGCTGTGCCCTCTTCAATGGTCAGTTGATATAGGGACAGGTGGTCGATGGCCATCGATAGCGCCTCGGTCAGTTCTGCGCGCCAGGCTTCCAGGGTTTGATGTTGCCTCGCATAGATCAGGTCGAAACTGACCCGATCAAAGCAGCTACGGGCGATATCAAATGCAGCGCGGGCTTCGGCGACGCTGTGGATGCGGCCCAGACGACGCAGATCTTTATCGTTCAAAGCCTGAACGCCCATCGAGATACGATTTACACCTGCGTCGCGATACGCGGCGAACCGACCGGCCTCGACCGAGCCAGGGTTGGCCTCAAGCGTGATTTCCATGTCATTGGCCGGGTGCCAGAGGGCGCGGGATTCTTCGATAACTGCGGCGACGGTGTCGGGCTCCATCAAAGAGGGCGTTCCACCGCCGAAAAAAATCGTGTTTAGCACGCGATCAGGCGTCTCTGCGGCTGATCGGTGCAGTTCACTCAGATAGGCATCAAGCCATTGTTTTTGATTGATATTTCTGGAAACATGGCTGTTGAAATCGCAATAGGGGCACTTGGCCTCACAAAAAGGCCAATGCACGTACAGGCCAAAGCCCCCGTTGCGCCAATCATCCGCCAAAGCAGCCCTTCACGAACATCTCCACCGCGCGGCCGCGATGGCTGATCTTGTTCTTTTCCCAGCGATCCATTTCAGCATAGGTAATGTTGTGACCCTCGGGGACAAACATCGGATCATAGCCGAACCCGTCCTTGCCGCGAATGGGCCAGACCAAGTGACCCGGAGCGATGCCTTCGAAAACCTCATCATGCCCATCCGGCCAGGCCAGAACCAGCGTGCAGCGGAATTGTGCGGTGCGCGGATGGGGGGCGTCTTTTGCCTCCAGCTCATCATGCGCGCGCGTCATGGCCATCAGGAAATCGCGGCCATTGCCAGTTTCAGCCCAATCGGCGGTGTAAACTCCCGGCTCACCGTTCAGAGCGTCTATGGTGATCCCGGAATCGTCCGACAGGGCAGGCAGACCGGTGGCTTTTGCTGCGGCATGCGCTTTGATCCGGGCATTGCCGACGAAGGTATGTTCGGTCTCTTCCGGTTCGGGCAGGTTCATTTCTCCCGCGCCCACGACCGTCACGCCAAAAGGTTCGAGGAGATTCGCCATCTCCTCGAGTTTGCCCTTGTTGTGGGTGGCCACCAGCAGCCTGTCCCCGTCGAATTTGCGGGTCATGCGGTTGCTGCTTTCTGTGCAGCGGCCAGTTCGGCCACGCCTTTTTCAGCCAGATCCATCAGGTGGTCCATCTGAGCGCGGCTGAAGACCGATCCCTCGGCACTCATCTGCACTTCGATCAGTTTGCCAGAGCCGGTCATGATAAAGTTGCCATCAACGCCTGCTTCGCTGTCTTCCGGATAGTCCAGATCCAGAACCGGTTGACCCGCGTAAATACCGCAAGAAACGGCTGCAACAGGGTCTAACAAGGGGTCCGAGATCACATCGCCTGCCTTCATGAGCTTGTTTACCGCCAGCCGCAGCGCCACCCAACCACCGGTGATCGAAGCGCAGCGGGTGCCGCCATCGGCCTGAATAACGTCACAGTCCACGGTGATCTGACGCTCACCCAATGCAACCCGATCGACGCCAGCGCGCAGGGCGCGGCCAATCAAGCGCTGAATTTCCACGGTGCGGCCGCCTTGTTTGCCCGAGGCTGCTTCACGCCGCATCCGCGTGTTGGTCGCACGGGGCAGCATACCGTACTCAGCCGTGACCCAACCCAGGCCCGAACCCTTGATGAAGGGCGGGACGCGATCCTCGATCGTTGCGGTGCACAGTACATGGGTATCGCCCATTTTGATCAGGCAGGAACCTTCGGCATGTTTGGTGAAGCCCGTTTCAATTGAAACAGCGCGCATTTCGTTTAAATCACGTCCTGAGGGTCGCATGGAAAATCCTTTGTTTGCTGGGTTGGGGATAACGCCCCCTTGGCTTACGATGCAACCCCGATTGACCTTTCGCATGCCTGCGATTTAATGACGGCCCAGCAGGGGACCGCCGATGAGCGAAGCGAGCAAAATTCTGAAGGAGATGAATGACCGGTCACGCGAGGTGTTCCGGCTGATCGTCGAAAGCTATCTGGACAGCGGAGAACCCGTTGGCAGCCGCACCCTGACCCGCACCTTGTCCGAAAAGGTCAGCGCCGCTACCGTGCGCAACGTGATGCAAGATCTGGAGTTTCTGGGGCTACTGGATAGCCCGCACGTTTCAGCCGGCCGCATTCCAACTCAACAAGGGCTGCGGATGTTCGTCGATGGATTGCTCGAGGTCGGTGATCTTGGCGCGGATGATCGGCAAAAACTGGATGAAACACTAGGCTCTAACGCAGGCGATGTGGGCGGAATGTTGGATCGTGTGGGCTCGGCGTTGTCACACGTGACACATGGCGCGTCGCTGGTTCTAACGCCCAAGCACGAGTCGGAGATCAAGCATATCGAGTTTGTCTCGTTAGCCCATGATCGTGCGTTGGTCGTTTTGGTTTTTGCCGACGGGCATGTCGAGAACCGCCTGTTCACACCGCCGCCGGGGCAGACGCCCAGTTCGATGCGTGAGGCTGCGAATTTCCTGAACGCATTGATCGAAGGGCGAACGCTCAGCGAAGTACGCCGTCAGATGCAGAACCAGATCGACATGCGCAAGCAAGAGATCGATGTGCTGGCCCGTGAGATGGTTGAAAGTGGTATGGCGGCTTGGGACGGGGACGGTGGCGACTCAGCCCGTCTGATCGTACGTGGGCGGGCGAATCTGTTGAATGAACCCGGTCAGGCCGAAGAACTAGACCGAATCCGTACGCTGTTTGATGATCTGGAACGCAAGCGGGACATCGCCGAATTCCTTGAATTGACCGAGGAAGGCGAGGGTGTGCGCATTTTTATCGGGTCTGAGAACAAACTTTTCTCACTTTCGGGTTCCTCTTTGGTGGTGTCTCCATATATGAACGCTGATCGAAAGATAATCGGTGCGGTCGGGGTTATCGGGCCCACGCGTCTGAATTATGGACGGATCGTGCCGATCGTGGATTATACGGCGCAACTGGTCGGCAAGCTGATATCCGACCGGAGCTAGAGGGTAAGAGATGGCAGAGCCCAAGAACGAAGATTTTCTGGACGATATCGCAACGGCCGAGGCGGAACAGTTGGCAGAAGAAATCGCGGAATTCAGCGACGAAGCGCTGGAACTGGATGAGCTGCGTGCCGAGCGTGACGACTACAAGGACAAGTTCATGCGTGCGCTGGCGGATGCCGAAAATGCGCGCAAACGCGGTGACAAGGCACGTCGTGACGCGGAACAGTATGGCGGATCGAAACTGGCCCGCGACATGCTGCCGGTTTACGACAACATGAAACGTGCGCTTGAGGCTGCGACCGACGAGCAAAAAGAAGTGGCAGGACCTCTTCTGGAAGGCGTAGAGCTGACCATGCGCGCGCTGAAGGACGTGTTTCAGAAGCACGGAATCGAAGTCATTACCCCCGAAGTTGGTGATCGGTTCGATCCGAACATCCACGAAGCCATGTTCGAAGCGCCTGTCCCTGGCACCCGCGCAGGCGACATCATTCAGGTTTCGGCCGAAGGATTCATGTTGCATGACCGCCTGCTGCGCCCGGCGCAGGTAGGCGTTTCCTCGACGCCTGCAAGCTAAGCTGCTTCAAACGCTGAGAATTTTTGAGGCGGTCAGGTTCTGGCCGCCTCTTTTAGTTTGTAGATCAGATCCAAGGCCTCGCGCGGGGTCAGTTCATCTGGCAGCACGTCGGCCAGCATATCCGTAACCGGTGACGCTTTGGGTGCAGGGGGCGGAGGCGGTGGGGCGGCGGAGAACAGCGGAAGGTCGTCGATCAGAACTTTTTGCTTGCCGCCTTCACGTTCGGTTTTTTCCAACTGATCCAATACGACCCGTGCGCGGTCGACCACCGATACCGGAAGGCCGGCCAACTGCGCGACTTGAACACCATAAGACCGGTCGGCAGCGCCTTTGTGAACCTCATGCAGGAAGATGACCTCACCTTCCCATTCCTTGACTGCGACGGTGGCGTTGTCGACGCCTTCCAGCTTTCCGGCAAGCGCGGTGAGTTCATGGTAATGCGTGGCGAAAAGCGCGCGGCATTGATTGGCGGCGTGCAGGTGTTCCAACGTGGCCCAGGCGATCGACAGGCCGTCATAAGTGGCTGTGCCGCGGCCAATTTCGTCGAGGATGACCAGAGCACGATCATCGGCCTGATTGAGAATGGCAGCGGTCTCCACCATCTCGACCATGAAGGTCGAACGCCCTCGGGCCAGATCATCCGAGGCTCCGACGCGGCTGAAAAGCTGGCTGACCACGCCGACATGCGCTTGTTCTGCAGGAACATAGCTGCCCATCTGAGCCAGCAGCGCGATCAAGGCGTTCTGGCGCAGGAAGGTTGATTTACCGGCCATGTTGGGACCGGTCAGTAACCAGATGGCGGCTCCGTCTTCTGCGCTGAGGTCGCAGTCGTTGGCGATAAAAGCATCGCCGCTTTGCTGGCGCAGGGCGTGTTCCACAACCGGATGACGGCCACCTTGCACTTTGAAGGCGCGGGACGTGTCGACTTGCGGACGGCACCAGTTTTCTCCGCGTGCCAGATCAGCCAAGGATGTGGTTAGATCCAACTCGGCCAGCCCGCGTGCGGCCTGATTGAGCCGGGCGGCGACGGCCAAAATTTCGTCAGAAAGACTTTTATAGAGCCGCTTTTCAATCTCCAGCGCAAGGTTCCCTGCGTTCAGAATGCGGGTTTCGATCTCTGAGAGTTCCACGGTGGTGAATCGAACCTGGTTTGCCGTGGTTTGGCGGTGGATGTAGGTTTCACTGAACGGAGGATTCAGCATTTTCTCGGCATGGGTGGCCGTGGTTTCGATGAAGTAGCCCAGCACGTTATTGTGCTTGATCTTCAACGAGCTGATGCTGGTATGCTCCGCGTATTGTTTCTGGAACCCAGCGATGACCGAGCGGCCCTCGTCACGTAGAGTGCGCGCCTCATCAAGTTCGGAGTCGAAACCTTGGGCGATGAAACCGCCATCGCGGGCAAGAAGGGGTGGTTCGGCGACCATCGCTTCGTCGAGCAGATTTAGAAGGTCATCGAATCCGACCAGGTTCTGGACCGCGGTGGCCAGAAGGACTGGCAGATCCTGTCCGCTACAAATCTGGGCAATCGCAGCTGCCTGAGTAAGGCCGTTACGGATCGCGGCCAGATCGCGCGGGCCACCTCTTTCGAGTGACAATCGCGACAGTGCGCGGTCCAGATCGGGTGTTTTCCGCAGGGCCTCGCGCAGGTCCGAGGCGGTCAGGCTGTCTTCAGCCGTAAATGTTACCGCATCCAGTCGGCTATGGATCACGTCCAGATTGCGGGAAGGGCTAGAGAGGCGTTGTTCCAGCAACCTTGCGCCGCCCGGTGTCACGGTGCGGTCGACCACGGACAACAGCGATCCGGCACGACCACCGGACAGGGACCGGGTCAGTTCCAAGTTTCGGCGCGTGGCGGCGTCAATCTGTACGACGCGGTCTTCGGATTCTTTCAGCGGTGTTTGCAGCAGAGGCAGTTTGCCTTTTTGCGTGATCTCCAGATAATCGATCAACGCGCCCATTGCCGAAATTTCAGCGCGCCCAAAGTTTCCAAACGCGTCCAAGGCGCCCACGTGAAACAATCCGCAGATGCGTTTCTCCGCCGCGGTGCTGTCAAAGCTGGCGCGTCCGATGGGTGTCAGCGAGATGCCCAGATCGCGGACCGGTTCGTGCAGCGGCTGTTCCGACCCATCGGCCACGATTAGCTCGGACGGAGCCAGCCGTGCCAGCTCGGGGCTGAGCCGCACCGAGGTCAAAGGCATCACGTGAAACGCACCGGTTGAGATATCGGCCCAGGCCAGCGCGGCCTCATCCCGAACTTCGGCATAGGCGGCCAGAAAGTTGTGGCGACGGGCTTCCAGCAAGGCGTCCTCGGTCAGCGTGCCGGGCGTCACCAGACGCACGACATCGCGCTTTACCACCGATTTAGAGCCTCTTTTCTTCGCCTCAGCCGGGCTTTCCATCTGTTCACAGACTGCTACGCGAAAGCCTTTGCGGATCAGGGTCAGCAGATACCCCTCGGCTGAATGCACTGGAACGCCGCACATGGGAATGTCGGTTCCGTTATGCTTGCCGCGTTTGGTGAGGGCGATATCCAACGCCTCGGCGGCGTTGACGGCATCCTCGAAGAACATCTCGTAGAAATCACCCATACGATAGAACAGCAGGGCGTCCGCGTGGGCCTCTTTGATCTCGAGATATTGCGCCATCATCGGCGTGACTGTGGACAAGGCGGCCCCCTTCTGGCGTGTTCCGGGCGCGACCTTACAAATCCCGCATCTTCTATAAAAGCCGAAAACTCATTCTCGTTGAGGCGCGCGTTCTCCTGCGCTATGAGGCGACAGCCCAACAGATGTAAAGAAACGACATATCCAATGCCTAAAGCGAAGATCACCAAAGAAGAGGCGCTTGCCTTTCACCTCGACCCGACCCCTGGCAAGTGGGAGGTGCAGGCTACCGTCCCGATGACCACGCAACGTGATCTGTCGCTGGCATATAGCCCCGGTGTTGCTGTTCCATGTGAAGCAATCGCCGAAGCGCCCGAAACAGCGTATGACTATACCAACAAGGGCAATCTTGTGGCCGTGATTTCGAACGGGACCGCTGTTTTGGGCCTTGGCAATCTAGGTGCGCTGGGCTCGAAGCCGGTGATGGAAGGGAAGTCGGTCCTGTTCAAACGGTTTGCGGACGTGAACTCGATCGATATCGAACTGGACACTGAAGATCCGGATGAGTTCTGTCGCGCGGTGCGCCTGATGGGCCCGACCTTTGGTGGCATCAACCTCGAGGACATCAAGGCGCCCGAGTGTTTCATCATCGAACAGCGCCTTAAAGAAGAAATGGATATCCCAGTCTTCCACGATGACCAGCACGGCACGGCAGTGATCTGTGCGGCGGGGCTGCTGAATGCGCTGCATATCTCGGGCAAAAAGATCGAGGATGTGAAGATTGTCCTGAACGGCGCGGGTGCGGCCGGTATTGCCTGTATCGAACTGCTCAAAGCCATGGGCGCGCGTCATGAGAACTGCATCGTCTGTGACACCAAGGGCGTGATCTATCAGGGCCGGACCGAGGGGATGAACCAGTGGAAATCGGCCCACGCAATCACCACCGAACTGCGCACGCTGGAAGACGCCATGAAGGGGGCTGATGTATTTCTGGGCGTTTCAGTCAAGGGCGCGGTGACGCAGGAGATGGTCGCCTCAATGGCCGACAACCCGGTGATCTTTGCCATGGCGAATCCGGACCCGGAAATCACCCCGGAGGAGGCGCATGAAGTGCGTGTGGATGCCATCGTAGCCACCGGGCGCAGCGATTATCCAAACCAGGTTAACAACGTTCTGGGCTTCCCTTACCTATTCCGCGGCGCTCTGGATATTCACGCCCGCGCAATCAACGACGAGATGAAGATCGCCTGTGCCCACGCGCTGGCTCGTCTGGCACGTGAGGACGTGCCCGATGAAGTCGCCATGGCCTATGGCAAATCGTTGACCTTTGGTCGCGACTACATCATTCCGACACCGTTTGACCCACGCCTGATCCACCGCATCCCACCCGCCGTAGCCAAGGCCGGGATGGATACCGGCGCGGCGCGCCGCCCGATCATCGACATGGAGGCTTATGAATTGAGCCTCAAATCCCGAATGGACCCGACCGCAAGTATCCTGCGCGGCCTGAACGCCCGTGCGCGTCAGGCGCAAAGCCGTATGATCTTTGCCGAAGGTGACGATCCCCGTGTGCTGCGCGCTGCTGTGACCTATCAGCGCTCGGGCTTCGGCAAGGCATTGGTTGTGGGCCGACAGGAAGATGTGAAGGCCAAACTGGAAGAGGCCGGTCTGGGTGACGCGGTGCGCGAGCTAGAAGTGGTCAATGCTGCCAACACCACGCATCTCGATACCTATTCAAATTTTCTCTATGAGCGCCTGCAACGCAAAGGGTTTGACCGCAAGGATATTCACCGGCTGGCCGCCAGGGACCGGCATGTCTTCTCATCCCTGATGCTTGCGCATGGGCATGGCGATGGTCTGGTGACCGGCGCCACGCGTAAATCGGCCCATGTTCTGGACCGGATCAACCACGTATTCGATGCCGATGCGGCTCATGGGGCAGCGGGTGTGACCGCGTTGTTGCACAAGGGGCGGATCGTGTTGATCGGCGATACACTGGTGCATGAATGGCCAGATGAGAATGACCTGGCTAATATCGCCGAACGCTCGGCAGTTGTGGCCCGACACATGGGGCTTGAACCGCGCGTGGCTTTCGTTAGTTTCTCGACCTTCGGTTACCCGGTGTCCGAGCGGGCCGAGAAAATGCACCGTGCGCCTGCGGTTCTGGACCAGCGCGGCGTTGATTTCGAATATGAAGGCGAGATGACCGTAGATGTGGCCCTGAACGTGGATCAGCAGGCGGGCTATCCGTTCCAGCGTCTGACCGGCCCGGCGAATATCCTGATTGTTCCCGCGCGACACTCAGCATCGATTTCGACCAAGCTGATGCAGGAAATGGGCGGGGCAACAGTGATTGGCCCGATCCTGTCGGGTGTCGACAAACCGATTCAGATCTGTTCGACCGTTTCGACGGCGAATGACATTCTGAACATGGCGATCCTGGCCTCCTGCGATATCTCGGGCAAGCCATGACGATCTGGAACCTCGGCTCGATCAATGCGGACATGATCTATGACGTTCCGCACCTGCCCGGGCCGGGAGAAACCCTTTCCGCCAACCGTTTGGATCGGTTTCTAGGTGGCAAAGGGGCGAATATGTCAGTGGCTGCGGCACGCGCGGGAACGCGTGTCGCGCATATCGGTGCCGTCGGGCCGGATGGGCGCTGGGCGCAGGATCGTCTGACCGAATACGGCGTCGATACGCGTTATATTGCCGGGGTCGAGGTGCCTACTGGGCACGCCATCATCGCGGTAGACGCACAGGGCGAGAACAACATCATCCTGTTTCCAGGCTCGAACCACGCGATCACGCCGGGCCAGCTGGGGCAGGCGCTGTCCTCCGCCGAGCGGGGCGATCTGCTGGTGATGCAGAACGAAACCAACCTTCAGGTAGAGGCTGCCGAAATGGGGCGCGATCTGGGCCTGACCGTTTGCTACGCCGCCGCGCCGTTTCAGGCCGATGCGGTGAAAGCGGTGCTACCCTTTCTGGACTTCCTGATCCTGAATGAGGTTGAGGCCGAACAACTGCGCAAGGTCACCGGGCAATTGGTCACTGATCTAGATGTCGAACATGTGATTGTCACTCTGGGGTCCAAAGGCGCGCGCTATTACCACCGGGGCGCGGCGTCGGATTTTCCGGCCCACAAGGTGCAGGCCGTCGATACCACCGGTGCGGGCGATACGTTCACCGGCTACGTTTTGGCGGGGATGGATCGCGGCATGCCGATGGCGCAGGCAATTTCACAAGCAAACCGTGCCGCGGCCCTGATGGTCACGCGGCACGGTACGGCAGATGTAATTCCCGACCTCAAAGAAGTGCGCGAGGCGCAGTTCGATTAAGACCCGGCAAACGGCGCGTCACTGCCCCACAGCTGCTTGACCCGGGCGTCGCGTCCGCAGGCTTTGCGATAGGCCTTGTAGGCACTGGCCTGTCGCTTGGGGCCAAAGCGGGTAAGAACCAGCTTGGTACCTTTGTAGTAATCCTGATGGTAGGCCTCGGCCGGGTAAAATGCGCCTTGTTGCAGGATGGGGGTAACAATGCGCTGACCCAAAGCATTCTGAGCATTGCTCTTGGCCTTTTCAGCTATGGCCTTTTCCCCTGCGTTAGAGACAAAAATTGCCGTTCGATAGCTGCTGCCCCGATCACAGAATTGACCGCCAGCATCGGTCGGATCGACCGAGCGGAAGAACATGTTCAACAGGGTTTCACGGGAAACGCGGGCCGGATCAAAGGTGATCTGAACCGCTTCGTAGTGACCGGTGCCGCCTTTGGTGACCTGATCATAGGTCGGGTTCGCGGTCTTACCGCCGGTGTAACCCGACACTGCACCGATCACGCCCGATACGGATTCGAAATCGGATTCGACACACCAGAAACAGCCTCCCGCAACCGTCAAAGTCTCGGTCCCAGCAGCAGGTGCAGGAGCGGCGCGCAGCAGCGTAGCCAATGCGATCAGCGCAAACAGAAGCGCCGGTTTGAGAAAGTCGAGATGGACAGTCCGGGTCATGGCAGGTCTCCTTTCAGGATCAGGCTGCCCTGACTTAGGCACCGGCGCAATCCACTGACATGGTTTGTCACGGGGTGGTGAGACGAGTTTATCGCCTTAGCCCAGCAACTGCCCCAGCTTCATCGCCACACCCATATTGCCCGAAACCTTGAGCTTACCCAGTGCCACACCGGTCATTGGATTCAGCTTACCGGTCAGCAATTTGGTAAGGTTGTCCTGCGAGATACGGATGGTGCAATCGGTGTCGCGATCCTGTGTGGTGGCCTGATTGTCGGCCAGAACGATGACGCCGTCCTCACCGCAATCGAATTTCAACGAGCCCTCAAAGCTGCGCCCGACAAGGTTTTTCTGAATACCATCGGCAATAGCGGCCAGTGTCATATGTTGCCTCCTCTTTTGGGGCAAAGGGTTAGGGGCCGCACCGGACGCAAGCAAGAGCCCGCGCCTAGTGACCTTGGGTCACGGATTTCAGATTCTCTAACCGGTCCTCAAAACGGGGATGGGTGCTGAGCCAATCTGTGCCTTGATCGCCGAATTCCCGTTCCAGCAGCTCGAAGAAATCCGACAGGCCATCGGGATCGAACCCGGCCTTCTTGGCCAGATCTACGCCAAACCGGTCGGCAGCCAACTCGTGCTGGCGGGAATAGGACAGGGACAGGATCAGGTTGCCTTCTAGCAGCACCTGCTCCAGCACCGGGCCGGTATCGCCCGCCATCATGCCGATTAGGATAAACGCACCCAGCGAGCGGTAGATCTGCGTCAGCCCGTGCTGTTCAGCCACATGTCCGATCTCATGTCCGATCACCCCGGCCAGCGCATCCGTCGAGACCCGCCGCACCAAATCGTCCGTCACCACAATCGTCCCGTTGGGCAGAGCAAAGGCGTTCGGCCCCATGCCAGGTAAATCGCGGAATTCCAAAGTGTAGTCGTGGTCATCGGACGCGGGACCCATTGCGGCCAGAACTCGGTCGAAACTGTCCTGAACCTCAGCTTTTTCCGCGTCATTCAACGCACTGGGCTCGGTCAGGACTTGGTCCAACGCCTGCATTACACCGGCATCAATGGTGGCGACCAGTGGTGGAGGAGTCATCCACACAGCCAGTGCCACCAGCAATGCCAGACCGTATTTCCAGACGCCCCAGGCACCGACCAGACAGGCCAGAGTGATGACGATCAGACGCGGGTGGAATTTCTCGGCGTGGTGCAGGCGTGATCCGCGGGTGTCGGCCAACAAGTGTTCAAGAGCGGCGTGTTTATCGGTCAGAAACAGGGTGCCGTCCGGGAAGTTTACCCGACGTTCGGTGGCACCGACGCGAGACTCCACCGATAACTCTTCCGGAGCGCAGCGGGTTGTAATTTGACCCTGATCGTCGATCAGCCAGACCGTGTTGGTCCCCACAGCCAGCCGTGCCGGGATTTCACGTGAACTGAGAGGCGGATAGGCGCGCCCGTGGACAGGCGCGCCAATATCGTCCTCGAGACGGTCCACCGATCAGACCGCGATGCCGATATCGAACCCTTCGATATCTCCGTAGGCGTCACCGATAGCACTTACATTCGCACTGACGGTTCCGACGAAATCATCCAGCGGGCCTGCGGGGATAAAGATAGTGTGGTTGGCAAGATAGCGTGCCCGGCGCACATGCGCCCAAGGCAGCATCAGACCCAGAGTCAGGACAATAACCACCGCATTCGAGATAGAAATCCACAGCAGACGCAGCGCCGAGACATCCGAATGGAACCGATGCCCGTCGCCTAGGATAGTGTAGTTATAGACCGTATTGCGGACCATCGCGTGATAGATAATCACGGCCGGAACCATCACCAAGATCAAAAATCCGTAAATCGACAACACTGTCAGCAAGGCTGCGATATCACCGGGATCGTTTTCCAAAGTACGAAACGCGCCAAGGGTTGAGGCGTTGACGCCCACAATCGCAAGCAGGGCAACGATCCCGGCGATTACCCACAGCGCTGAGCAAAAGAACGCCTTATAAAAGGGTGCTATTGGGCTGTCGAAGGACATCGGAGTAGTTCCAAAGGAGTGACCATTCACGTGAAACCGCTGAATTGAGCGGGTAACGAAAGGCCAAGTTGTATACAACGTCAGCGCTGCGATGATCGGGTACAGGAAATAGTTGGCTGCCGCCGATCCCCACGTACCTTCAAAATCAAACCGCACGTTTGACCAGCTGCTGACGCGGGCCTGAAACCGCAGTGACCGAACCAGCAAATAAGGGATCAGGAAAATCAGCCCCAACAGCATGACAAGGTTCACCAGCGGAATTGCGGCCAAGATCGTATACGCCACGATCCCGGCAATCACGATTAGTCTTCCGATCAGGATCTGCACCCCGGTGGCGTGGTAGTCGAAACTCCGCCCAGCAACGTATGTGTTCTGGTAGAAGTACTTTTTGGTCCGCACCTTAGCCCAGGCGCTGTAGATGCCAAAGGTCAGTAGCGACAATAGAAGGTTGACGATCCAGATACCGAAGTATTCGCTTGCCGATCCCCGAAACTCAAACTCGGCTGGGGTAGTCTGTGAGTGTTGTGCCTGCATGAGTGCCTCAAAAAGACTGAATGAAAAAAGGTCGGTCCTTTGAAGGACCGACCCGTTTTCTGTGTTCAATCATAAAGGCAACACTACGGCAAAGTTGCGACCCATATGGCCAATTCAACTTTAGTGTGTCCCTTTGTCGTTATTTCAGGCGTTTGTCCCGTGCTGCCAGAAGTTTCAGGCGCAGGGCGTTCAGCTGGATAAAGCCTGCCGCATCGGTCTGATCATAGGCACCGGCGTCTTCTTCGAAGGTCACATGCGCTTCGGAATAAAGCGAGTGATCCGACCAGCGGCCCACGGTCGAGGCCAGACCTTTGTACAGCTTCACGCGAACGGTACCGGTGACATGCTCCTGAGACTTGTCGATAGCGGCCTGCAGCATTTCCCGCTCGGGTGAGTACCAGAAGCCGTTATAGATCAGCTCGGCATATTGCGGCATCAGCTGGTCTTTCAGGTGCATTGCGCCACGGTCCATGGTGATGGATTCAATGCCACGATGCGCCTCCAGCAGGATGGTGCCGCCCGGAGTTTCGTAGATGCCCCGCGACTTCATGCCAACGAAACGGCCTTCGACCAAGTCCAGACGGCCAATGCCGTGCTTGCCGCCATATTCGTTCAGTTTGGTCAGGATGGTGGCCGGGCTCATCGCCTCGCCATTGATGCTGACCGCGTCACCTTTTTCAAAACCGATCTCGATGAATTCCGGCTCGTTCGGTGCATCTTCAGGGTGGACGGTGCGCTGATAGACATAGTCGGGTGCCATATCGGCAGGGTCTTCCAGAACCTTGCCCTCGGACGAGGTGTGCAGCAGGTTGGCATCGACCGAGAAGGGGGCCTCGCCGCGCTTGTCCTTGGCGATCGGGATCTGGTTCTGTTCCGCAAATTCCAGCAGTTTGGTGCGGCTGGTCAGGTCCCACTCACGCCACGGCGCAATCACCTTGATGTCGGGGTTCAGCGCGTAAGCCGCCAGTTCGAAGCGCACCTGGTCGTTGCCCTTGCCGGTCGCACCGTGGGCCACCGCATCCGCACCGGTTTCCTCGGCAATCTCGACCAGACGTTTCGAGATCAGCGGACGCGCGATCGAGGTGCCCAGCAGATACAGCCCTTCGTACACCGCATTGGCGCGGAACATCGGGAAGACGAAATCGCGGACGAATTCCTCGCGGATGTCTTCGATATAGATGTTTTCGGGCTTGATCCCCAGCAGTTCGGCCTTTTTGCGGGCGGGTTCCAGTTCCTCACCCTGACCCAGATCGGCGGTGAAGGTGACGACCTCACAGCCATACTCGGTCTGCAACCATTTCAGAATGATCGAGGTATCAAGGCCACCGGAATAGGCCAGAACAACTTTCTTGGGCGCGGACATCTGACTTCCCCTTATGCGTAGAACGCTTGGCCCCTAACGGGTTTTGAAAGCGGGGGCAAGTTATCTGCGTTGACGGCAGGTGGGAATTGGGGTGAAACGGAGGAAAAGAGAACAAGGATTGGTTGAGAGGGCAGATTTTATGATATTGGGTTGGAAGATTATTTTTCATGCATCTAGCATGATTTTTCGTAATATTTCGATGGCGTTGAAGATCTTCTCTGTCCCTTTTATCGGTATGATAGTTGCATTGCTCGGGTCTACGGTCGTTGGGCAATTTCTTGGTTTAAATTCCCCGGCACCAATGATTTTCGCTGTAGTTGTTGCTTCGATTGTCCTGTTGCTCTGGGGGGTAGTAGCTTGGCATCGCTATATCTTGTTAGAAGAACGACCCGTCGGTCTGATCCCCATGTTCAACTTTCGACTAATAGCGGGGTATTTTTGGCGCGGGGTACTTTTGGGGTTGGTCACGATCCCATTCTTTCTGGTGCTTGCTTTTGTCGGAAGACTATTCTTAGGAGCAGGAAGTCTTGAGTTGGGCCAATCTGCTTCAAACTTCCTGACACCAACAAGTTCCATTCAGGTTTTTCAATTGCTTACTTGGGCAATTACCGTAGTCCTGCTGGTTGTTGTTATGAGGCTTTCACTCATCCTTCCAGCATACGCGCTTGATCGCCCTATCGGAATGGGAGAATCGTGGGAAGAGACCCATGGGGCAATGTTTGCGATCGTTGTGCTGGTTATTTGTCTGAGCGTTCTTCAATGGGTGTTCGATTTTTCATATCAATTGATAGCAGAACTGCAGTTAATCGGGGCGCTCTGGCAGGCTGTCACATCACTGTTTTTGGCATTACTCAATGTCAGTATCCTGACAACTATGTACGGTGTCTTCATCGAAAAACGGGAACTCTCCTGACCCGCGTACACATATGTATTCCTTGCCCTTTCGGCGGTGATGCGGCACTGACACGGTCATGAGTGATTTCATGACCCACGCCCGCGCCGCCGAACAGGCGATGCGTACTGTGTTTCCGCCCACGCCTCTGCAGCGGAACGCTCATCTGTCTGATCGCTATGGGGCCGATATCTGGCTCAAGCGTGAAGATCTCAGTCCGGTGCGGTCCTACAAGATCCGCGGTGCGTTCAATGCCATGCGCAAGCAGCAGGGGCAGGATCTGTTCGTTTGCGCCAGCGCGGGCAACCACGCGCAGGGTGTGGCGTTCATGTGCAAGCATCTGGGCGTGAAGGGCGTAATTTTCATGCCGGTGACGACGCCACAGCAGAAAATCCAGAAGACCCGTATTTTTGGTGGCGATAATATCGAGGTCCACCTGACCGGCGACTATTTCGACGACACGCTGGCCGCCGCGCAGGCATGGTGTGCGCAGCAGGGCGGGCATTTCCTGTCACCTTTTGACGATGAGGACGTGATCGAGGGGCAGGCTTCGCTGGCCGTCGAGATCGAGGCGCAGTTGGGCGGGCTACCCGATCACGTGATCTTGCCGGTGGGCGGCGGTGGCATGTCCTCGGGCGTGGCGACGTGGTTCGGGGATCGGACACACTGCCTGTTTGTCGAACCCAAGGGCGGGGCTTGCCTGCACGCAGCGATGGCAGCGGGGCATCCGGTGGCGCTGGACCACGTGGATAACTTTGTTGACGGCGCGGCAGTTGGGAAAATCGGGGCGAAACCCTTTGAGCTGCTCAAGGATCGCCATCTGTCGGACGTGCTGGTTCTATCCGAGGATCGGATCTGCACCACGATGATCGAGATGCTGAACGTGGAAGGCGTTGTTCTTGAACCCGCTGGCGCGCTGGCGATTGAGGCAGTGGCGGATGTGCAGAGCTTTATTCGCGGCAAAACCGTAGTTTGTGTCACCTCGGGCGGCAATTTCGATTTCGAGCGCCTGCCTGAAGTCAAGGAGCGAGCGCAGCGGTATTCCGGCGTTAAGAAATACTTCATCCTACGCCTGCCGCAGCGCCCCGGCGCTTTGAAGGAATTCTTGGGAATTCTCGGTCCCGAGGATGATATCGCCCGGTTCGAATACATGAAGAAATCGGCGCGCAATTTCGGCTCGGTCCTGATCGGGATCGAAACCCGCAAGCCTGAAAACTTTGCCCGCTTGTTCGCGCATCTGGATGAGGCCGGGTTTACTTATACTGACATCACCGAGGACGAAACGCTGGCACAGTTTGTGATCTAGGTTAAGTTCGCGGCTCTTTCCGTGAAAAATACAGCCTTGGATTCGTCGTAGACCTGCAGGATGGCGGGTAAATCAACCTCAGCCGCCTCGCCGGTCGCCGCAGTGCGTTCCCCGTCCTGACAAAGTTTCGAGAATCGATCAAACCCCAAACTCAGCGCACTGCCTTTGAGGAAATGCATGTTCTGCTCGAACTCAAGGCGGTCTGTGTCCTTGTGCAGCCGGTCGATGGTTTCCCGCACCTCGTCCAGAAAGATTTCTACCACCTCGTCGAACTCACCTGCGCCCACCTCATCCCGCAGCTGTCTGACCCTGGACCAGTCGATCATGTTCGGCCTCTCCACACATATCGCGACATGACTTGGGTAGCCGAGGGCCGGTAAAGAGCAGGTTAATCAGTAGAAAAACCCGCCTTCACGGGATGTTAAACCCACGCGGGCTAGGCTCGCCACGTTCAGTAGAGTGCGCAGTGCAGAGGGTTCAGGTGGCAGAGGGCAGTCAGGCAGAGGTCAGGGCAGAGCTGGATTTTGGCGCGATCCAAAAGGTGCTAGTCGTCGATGACAGCCGCCTGCAACGGCGTATTCTGGTGGCTTCGCTGAAAAAATGGGGCTTTGAGGTGCTTGAGGCTGATAGCGGTGACGTCGCGATCGAGATCTGTCAAACCACCCCTCCGGATTTGGTGGTAAGCGACTGGGTCATGCCGGGGATGAGCGGACTTGAATTCTGCCGCGCGTTCCGCGCGTTGGAGAATGATCAGTACAGCTATTTTATTCTTTTGACTTCAAAAAGCGAAAAGCAGGAAGTGGCAAAGGGTCTGGATGCGGGGGCTGATGACTTTCTGATCAAACCGCTGGAGGCGGATGAACTGCGCGCTCGAATCTCGGCCGGGGCGCGTATTCTGGATATGCAGCGCGAACTTTCCGAAAAAAACCGGATGATCGAATCCGCGCTTGAGGAATTGCGCGTGGCGCATGACGCTATCGACAAGGACCTGATGCAGGCCCGCAAAATTCAGGACTCGCTAGTGCCGGAACTGACACGTGAATTCGGCAAGTCTCGGGTCAGCATGTTGCTGAAACCCTGCGGCCACATTGGTGGTGATCTGGTGGGCATGTTCTCGCCAGGGGTCAACCGGTTGGGGTTCTACAGCATTGATGTTTCGGGTCACGGTATCACCTCGGCGATGATGACCGCGCGGTTGGGGGGTTATCTGTCCAGCAATCACTTTGAACAGAACGTGGCGATGGAAAAGCGTTTTGACAAATTCTACGCGCTGTTGCCGCCAGAACAGGTGGCCGAGATGCTCAATTGTCGCCTGATGGCTGATGCGGGCGTCGAAGAGTATTTCACCATGGTTTATGCAATTGTCGACCTACGCAACGGGCATCTGAAAATGGTGCAGGCCGGGCACCCGCATCCCCTTGTGCTGCGCCGTGATGGCAGTACCGAATTTCTGGGCGAGGGCGGATTGCCCATCGGACTGTTGCCTGACGTTACTTTCCAGCGGATCGAAACCTATTTGCAGCCCGGAGACAAGCTACTACTCTATTCGGACGGGTTTACCGAATGCAGCCTCGAGGAAGGTGGCCTGTTGGAAGAAGACGGCCTGCGACGACTGGCGCTCGAATGCGCACCCGGTCGCAGCGGTCCTGAATTTCTGGACGACATGTTCTGGCACCTGACTCAGGCCATGCCAAGGGGCAGTGGCATGTATGACGACGTGTCAGCCGTGTTCTTTGAGTATAATGAAACCTAAAGCCTGTTCAGATGCCGGTTGGCAAAGTGACGATCGCCGGCATTGCCCAACATCTGCACCGCGTCCGAGGCCTCCATCCACAATGCCTCGTGGAAGGCTTCACTGGGCGGCCCTATTCGGCGGACGGGACGAGCGCTGAAGATCATGCAGATCTTCTCGGCCCAGAGGTCATACTCGGGCATATAGGTGAACCGCCGAAACGCGCCGATCCGACGGGGCGCGGCGATCAGCCAGCCAGTTTCCTCAAACACTTCGCGGTGTAGTGCGGTAATGGGGGATTCGCCGGGGTCGATGCCACCGCCTGGCAACTGCAATTCCGGGTTCATGCCGTCGTCATACCACGTTACCAGCAGGTCCTTTCCCTGCGGCAGCAGGGCGTAAACTCCCGGTCTGCGTGTATATGTCCGTCCCGTTTCCGGGGTTTCACCAAACCGCCTGATCATGTATGGCCCCTTACAACCCAATCTCTGCGACCTATATGGTGCCGGTATGCCAACCCGTGGCGTGTAAGGAAACCCCATGTCTCTTGGAACGAAAATCGCGTGGGACGACACCGTCCTGCCCTTTCAACTCGATGTATCGGATATGCGCGGCCGTGTGGCCCGTCTTGATGGTGTGCTGGACGGCATCCTGAAACAGCATGACTACCCGGAAAAGGTCGAGGCCCTGGTGGCCGAGATGGCCTTGCTGACCGCGTTAATCGGCCAGACTATTTCGCTGCGGTGGAAACTGTCATTGCAGGTGCAGTCCAAAGGTCCGGTTCGCATGATTGCGACGGACTACTACGCGCCGAAGGTTGAAGGCGAGCCGGCCCGAATCCGCGCCTATGCCAGTTTCGACCGCGAGCGCCTGACAGATGGTGCGCCGTTCGATCAAGTGGGCGAAGGGTATTTTGCAATCATGATTGACCAAGGCGAGGGTACGCAGCCTTATCAGGGGATCACCCCTTTGGCCGGTGGGTCTATCAGCGCGTGCGCCGAAGCTTACTTTGCGCAGTCCGAACAGCTGCCCACGCGGTTTTCCTTGAGTTTCGGGAAATCGACCGAACCGGGTGTCGGTGAACATTGGCGCGCCGGTGGAATCATGTTGCAGCACATGCCTAAAGCGTCGCCTTTTGTCGCCAGCGGAGACGGTGAGGGCCAGATTCTCACCGCCGAAGACCTGGTAGAGGGTGAAGAGGGTGAAAACTGGGGCCGTGTAAACATCCTGTTGGATACGGTCGAGGATCTGGAACTAATCGGCCCGTCGGTGGCGCCGACTGACCTGTTGATCCGCCTGTTTCACGAGGAAAGCCCGCGTGTGTTCGATGCGCAATCGGTGCAGTTCGGCTGTACCTGTTCGGAAGAGCGCGTGCGGCAAAGCCTGTCGATCTACTCGGCAAAGGACATCGAAAAGATGACCACACCCGAGGGCAAAGTGACCGCCGATTGTCAGTTCTGCGGTGCCCATTATGTGCTGGAACCCGGGACGGTCGGCTTTGATGCGGACCAAGCCTGATCCATCAGAACAGCTGAGGGCGGCCCTGCGCCGCCCCGGCCACGGGTCGAGCGATTTCGACCTGAACCCGGAAACTGTGCTGCCGGAAGGGCGCAAGCTCAGACCGGCTGGCGTTTTGGTTCCAATCACGCTGGCGGGCGACACGCCGCGTTTGATCCTAACGAAACGGTCCTCGGCCCTGAAGCAACATCCCGGCCAGATTGCCTTTCCTGGTGGCAAGCAGGACGAAGGGGATGAAGATGTCACCGCCGCTGCTCTGCGGGAGGCGCAGGAGGAAATCGGCCTGCCGCCGGAGCTTCCCGAGGTATTGGGTCATCTACCAGCCCATGAAACTGTAACGTCTTTTTCCGTGACACCCGTCGTCGCGATCTTGCGCCAATCCTTCCAGCCGATCCCGGAACCGGGTGAAGTGGATGAGGTGTTTTCGGTTCCGCTTGCACATGTGCTCAACCCTGCGAATTATATTGTTGAATCGCGCCGCTGGCGTGGTCAGAAACGATATTATTTTACGGTGCCGTACGGTCCCTATTATATCTGGGGCGCGACGGCGCGAATGTTGCGGGGATTGGCCGCGCGGGTGAGTGAATGACGCAATTAACAGAGGCTTGGGTTTCTGACCCGGCCACGCAAAAGGTCTGCACGGCCCTGACGAATGCCGGCGCGCAGGCTCTATTTGTCGGCGGTTGTGTCCGAAACGCGCTGTTAGGCGCGCCGGTGTCGGATATTGATATCGCAACCGATGCGCGCCCCGAGCGGGTGATGGAGTTGGCGCAGGAGGCGGGTCTCAAGGCGATCCCAACAGGGATCGACCATGGAACTATTACAGTCGTCAGCGGAGACGCCCCGCATGAGATCACTACTTTTCGTCGTGATGTGGAAACTGATGGTCGACGGGCCGTTGTGATCTTTTCCGACAAGGTAGAAGAAGATGCCGCGCGTCGTGATTTCACCATGAATGCGATTTACGCACGGCCCGATGGCACTTTGCTGGATCCCCTGGACGGGCTGCCCGATTTACAGGCACGGCGCGTGCGATTCATCGGAACAGCCGAAAACCGTATCCGCGAGGATTACCTGCGCTCGTTGCGCTACTTTCGATTTCACGCCTGGTATGGAGATGCCGAGGTTGGATTTGATCCGGACGCCCTGGCGGCGATCGCGGCCAATCTGGACGGGTTGGCAGGGCTGTCCCGAGAACGTGTGGGGGCCGAGCTGTTGAAACTGCTAGGTGCGCCCGATCCGGCGCCTTCGATTGCTGCGATGCGCCAGACGGGTGTTCTGGCGCAGCTATTGCCCGGGGCTGAGGATCGTGCGCTGGCGCCTCTGATTGCCTTGGAGGAACAGGCCGGGGCCGAATCCGAGCCGATCCGCCGTCTGGCCGCTATCGCAACGCCTGAAATCGCCAAGAACCTGCGCCTCAGCAAGGCGCAACTTCAGCGTCTGACTCGAATGCGCGATGAGGCATCAAGCACCGCCAGCGTTGCCGAGCTTGGTTTTCGTTACGGCGAGGAAGATGGAATGCACGAAACACTGCTGCGCTGCGCGTTTCTGGAACATCCGTGGAGCGAAGATTTGCGGCAGGCGCTGCGCAAAGGAGCTGCCGCTGATTTCCCGATCAGAGCCACCGATTTGATACCCGATTTCACTGGCCCCGCGCTGGGCAAGAAACTGGCCGAGTTGGAAGCCAAGTGGATCGACTCAGGATTTGCCCTGACCCGTGAGGAATTGCTGGACAACTGACACGAAGTCTCAAAAGGGGATGACAAATCAAAATCTTTGTGGTTACGTGCGGCTGTCACATGAACGGAGGGATGCGAATGTATTACGGGATCTGGTTCGGCTAAAGCTGGAACACTTTGACCCGTAGGGGTGGTGTTCTGGCGCCATCTTTCTTCGCATGACCTATTTTCTGCTCAATCGGAGCACTCTCCATGTTTCGCTATTTCGAAAACCTCGTTGACCCTTTTGCTGACTATACCGAGACCGACACACCGCCCACGCGGTTGTGGCCGTTCATGCTGGACTACTCCCGTCCCTTCATGCGGGTGTTCTTCTGGACTGCGCTGATATCAGTCATCGTCGCGGCGGTTGAGGTCGGGCTGATCTACTATATGGGTCGGGTGGTTGATCTGTTGTCTGGTCCACCGGCTGAGGTCTGGCAGGCCCACGGTACTGAACTGATCCTGATGGCCGTGTTTGTTCTGCTGCTGCGGCCGATGCTGCATGTGGTCGACGTGCTGCTGCTGAACAACACGATCCTGCCAAACTTTGGCACAATCATCCGCTGGCGCGCGCATAAGCACGTGCTGCGCCAATCGGTGGGCTGGTTCGAGAATGATTTCGCAGGCCGTATCGCCAACCGGATCATGCAGACACCCCCTGCCGCAGGTGAGGCGGTGTTTCAGGTGTTCGACGCGATTTCTTTCTCCCTTGCCTATCTGATCGGGGCGGCGATCCTGTTGATGGCCGCCGATCCGCGCTTGTTGTTGCCTTTGCTGATCTGGTTCGCGCTCTATGCTTTGCTGGTGCGCTGGACGGTGGCGCGGGTTGGCCCGGCGTCCAAGGCTGCGTCGGATGCGCGCTCGGCCGTCACCGGGCGGGTGGTGGACAGTTATACAAACATCCACTCGGTCAAGATGTTCGCCCATGACGAGCAAGAGTTGGACTATGCTCGTGAAGCCATCGCGGAAACGCGCCGTACGTTCCAGATCGAGATGCGTATCTTCACCATTATGGATGCGGTTCTGGTCACACTGAACGGTCTGCTGATCGTAGGTGTGGTCGGCTGGGCGATTGCCTTGTGGATGCAGGGTAGTGCCTCGGTCGGTGTGGTAGCGGCCGCAACCGCACTGACCCTGCGGCTGAACGCGATGACGGGATGGATCATGTGGGCCCTGACAAGTTTCTTCCGCCAGCTAGGCGTAGTGGCCGAGGGGATGGAGACGATTGCTCAGCCCATCGACTTGTTGGACGCGCTGGATGCCAAGCCGTTGGAATTGAACAAAGGCCAGATTGAAATCCGCGACCTGTCGCACCACTACGGTCGAAAAACCGGCGGCTTGGATCACATCAACCTGACCATTCACCCCGGTGAAAAGATCGGTCTGATAGGGCGTTCAGGTGCCGGTAAATCGACCCTAGTAAAGCTACTTTTGCGGTTTTATGACGTCGAGCAAGGTGCAATTCTGATCGACGAACAGAATATCGCTAAAGTTACTCAGGACAGTCTGCGCAGCCATATCGGTATGGTCCAGCAGGACAGCGCATTGCTGCATCGCTCGGTGCGCGACAACATCCTTTATGGTCGTCCGGACGCTACTGAGGAGCAGATGATCGCTGCTGCCAAACAGGCCGAAGCGCATGAGTTCATTCTCGATCTGCAAGACCCGCAAGGGCGCACCGGTTATGACGCCCACGTGGGCGAGCGGGGCGTGAAGCTGTCGGGTGGACAGCGGCAGCGGGTGACGCTGGCGCGGGTGATTCTAAAAGACGCGCCGGTCTTGCTGTTGGACGAGGCGACATCTGCCCTAGATTCCGAGGTCGAAGCGTCGATACAGGAAACCCTCTACGGCATGATGCAAGGTAAAACTGTGATCGCCATCGCTCACCGGTTGAGCACCATTGCGCAGATGGACCGCATTCTGGTCATGGAAGGCGGCCGGATTGTGGAGCAGGGCGGGCATTCCGAACTGCTGGCGCAGGGCGGGCTTTACGCCCAGTTCTGGGCGCGGCAGTCTGGCGGCTTCCTGAACCCGGAGGCTGCGGAATGAAGGTTGCCGACCTTATAAACCCGTTCAAGCACATTGAAACGCCCCCGCCTCAAACGCTGGGGGCGTTTATTCGCTGGTGCCTGTCAGGGGCTTGGCCGATGATCTTCGTCGCCGCCTTTTTTTCGGCTTCGGCTGGCGCGATGGAGGCCGGGACGGCTTGGATGCTGGGATTGGTGATCGATCTGGCAACCGAGACTGGGCCCGAAGGTTTCTTCTCGGGCGACAGCCTATGGATGCTTCTTGGCGTCGTGGTTTTTTTCATGGTATTACGCCCGGCCTTGTTCGGCCTGTCGTCAGTGACGAACAACTACATTGTCATGCCGAATGTGCCGCCGCTGGTTTTGGCGAAGCTGAACCGTTGGACGCTGGGCCAGTCGGTCACATATTTCGACGATGATTTCGCGGGGCGGATTGCGCAAAAGCAGATGCAGACGTCGAATGCGCTGGCCTCAGTCGTGTCGGAAACCATCAGCGCGATTGTCTTTGCATTGGCTTCGCTTGTGGGTTCTTTGCTTTTATTAGGGTCTATTCACCCGCTGGTTATGCTGCCCTTTGCTGCTTGGCTGGTGGTGTATTTCCTATTGATCCGTTGGTACCTGCCGCGCATTCGCAAACGCTCGGCGGCACGAGCCGGAGCGCGGGCGATGATGTCGGGGCAGGTTGTCGATACAATCACCAACATCAAAACCGTCAAACTATTTGCCCATTCCGCGTTCGAGGATCAGGCGGCGCGCAATTCCATGGTGGATCTGCGGGAAAAGATGCTCGCCTTTGGGGCGCTGTCCGCCAGTTTCCGTTTTATCCTGATGGTGCTGGCCGGGGTGCTACCAGTGCTGTTAATTGGTGCGACTCTTCTGCTGTGGCGGAACGGGGTCGCGACGGCGGGGGATATCGTGGCTGCGGGCGCGGTTTCAATCCGTATCGCCCAGATGACCGGCTGGGTCAGTTTTACGCTGATGGGATTGTATGCCAATGTTGGTGAGGTTGAGAACGGCATGAAGACGCTGGCTAAACGCGACCGGGTTGAGGATGCGTCAGATGCCATCGCACTGTCTGTGACCGAAGGGCAGATCGACTTCGACCATGTCAGCTTTGCCTACGGCCGCGATGTGGGCGGTGTGTCTGACGTGAGCATGACCGTGCACCCGGGCGAAAAACTGGGCATCGTTGGGGCCTCGGGGGCCGGGAAATCAACCTTAGTTTCACTGCTGCTTAGGCTCTATGACGGGGAAAAGGGCGCTATCCGCATCGACGGGCAGGATGTTGCACAGGTGACGCAGGACAGTTTGCGCGGTCAGATTGGCATGGTTAC
Organism: Ruegeria atlantica; assembly: GCA_013032095.1. GTDB lineage: Bacteria > Pseudomonadota > Alphaproteobacteria > Rhodobacterales > Rhodobacteraceae > Ruegeria > Ruegeria atlantica_E. The sequence continues at coordinate 128,035 of WQBJ01000002.1, forward strand.
GCAGGAAACCGCGATGTTCAATCGCTCGGCCCGCGAGAACATCCTGTACGGTCGGCCTAATGCTGCCGAGGATGAGATGATCGCGGCGGCAAAGAAGGCTGAAGCGCATGGGTTTATCCTCAGCCTGCAGGATGCACATGGTCGCAAGGGCTATGACGCGCATCTGGGCGAACGCGGCGTGAAGCTAAGCGGCGGACAGCGGCAGAGGATCGCGCTGGCCCGCGCCATTCTGAAGGACGCACCGATTCTGGTTCTGGACGAGGCAACCTCGGCACTGGATTCCGAGGTCGAGGCTTCGATCCAGGCGGCATTGCACCGGGTCATGCAGGGCAAAACCGTGCTGGCAATCGCACACCGCCTGTCCACGCTCAGCGAGATGGACCGGATCGTTGTCCTAGATCAGGGGCGGATCGTTGAAACTGGCACGCACAATGCGCTGCTGGAGCAGGGCGGGTTGTATGCGCGGTTCTGGCATCGTCAATCAGGCGGGTTCATTCAGGCCGAAGCCGCCGAATAGCGCGCAATCCACGCAAAGGGGTTTTGTTGCGGTCAAAGCCCCGGTATCAGGCCCCCTATGACGCAGCAGTTCACCATATCCCGCCTTGGTCATCAGGGCGACGGCATCGCCGATGGCCCGGTTTACGCTCCACGCACCCTGCCGGGTGAAGTGGTCAGCGGCACGCTGCTGGGCCAGTTTCTGAGCGATATTCGGGTCGAGACGCCTTCGGACCAGCGGGTCAAAGCGCCCTGCCGTCATTACAAAGCCTGCGGCGGATGCCAGTTGCAGCACGCCGCAGATGATTTTGTGGCCGACTGGAAGGTCGAGGTGGTGCGCAATGCATTGGTTGCGCAAGGGTTGAAGGCCGAGATGCGCCCAATCCACACGTCGCCAGAACGATCGCGCCGCCGAGCGACCATTGCGGTGCGTCGGACCAAGAAAGGTACACTGGCAGGGTTTCATGGCCGTGCCTCGGACACGATCACCGAAATTTCAGATTGTCACCTGTTGGACCCTGATCTGATCGCTGCCATTCCAGTGGCCGAAGCGCTGGCTCTGCTGGGCGGAAGCCGAAAAGGTGTTTTGGCGGTGACGCTGACCCTGTCCGAAGGTGGGCTGGATGTGGCGGTCAAAGGCGGCAAGCCTCTGGATGGCCCGCTTGAACTGGCCTTGGCACAGGCGACCGAAAAACACGGGCTGGCGCGGCTCAGCTGGGATGGCGAAGTGATCGCCATGCGCCAGCCTCCGGTGCAACGTTTTGGGGTGGCTGCGGTTGTGCCGCCTCCGGGAGCATTTCTGCAGGCAACGACAGACGGAGAACAGGCTCTATTACAAGCTGTTTTGAAGGCTACGCAGGGCGCGAAGCGCATTGTAGATCTGTTTGCGGGCAGCGGAACCTTCTCACTGCCCCTTGCCGAAACTGCCGAAGTTCATGCGGTGGAGGGTGACGCCGCGATGACGGAGGCTCTGGATCAGGGCTGGCGTCGGGCGCAGGGGTTGAAGCGGGTCACAACTGAGGCACGCGATCTGTTCCGACGTCCTTTGATGCCGGATGAGTTGAAAACCTTTGACGCCGTGGTCATCGACCCGCCCCGTGCCGGGGCCGAGGCGCAGGTGGCGGAACTGGCGCAGGCAAAGCGCCCGGTGATCGCCTATGTCTCGTGCAACCCGGTCACCTTCGCGCGGGACACAAAAACGCTGGTTAACGCGGGCTACACCCTTGAATGGGTACAGGTGGTCGACCAATTTCGATGGTCGTCACACACAGAACTTGCCGCACGGTTTGTATTGAGGTCCGCAACATGAGCAGACAGGAGAACTTTGATATGGGGTTCAATCAACGCCTATTGGGCATAATTGAAAATCCCACTTTTGGCCGTTTCATCACTGGCGTCATCATCTTCAATGCAATCCTCTTGGGGATGGAGACGTCTCCGACCCTGATGGAGGCCGCTGGTCCCCTGATTGTAATGCTGGATAGCATCTGCCTGGCCATCTTCGTGGCTGAGATTGCGATGAAACTGGTGGCGACGGGGCGGAGGTTTTTTGTCAGTGGATGGAACGTGTTCGACTTTATCGTCGTGGGTATAGCCCTGATCCCCAGCGCCGGGGGGTTGTCAGTGCTGCGGGCGCTACGAATCCTGCGGGTTTTGCGCGTTATCTCGGTCGCGCCGCGCCTGCGCCGAGTGGTCGAAGGATTCATCTCGGCCCTGCCGGGCATGGCCAGCGTCTTCCTGCTGATGGCTATTCTGTTCTATATCGGCGCGGTGATCTCGACCAAGCTGTTCTCGGTGTCTTTCCCGGACTGGTTCGGTGATCTGGGCCTTTCGGCCTACACTCTGTTCCAGATTATGACGCTGGAAAGCTGGTCCATGGGCATCGTGCGCCCGGTGATGGAGGTCTATCCCTATGCCTGGCTGTTCTTCGTGCCCTTCATCATGGTCACCACCTTTGCGGTGGTAAACCTTCTGGTCGGTTTGATCGTGAACTCGATGCAGGATGCACACCACGCCGAGGATGAGGTGAAAACCGACGCTTACCGCGACGAGGTTCTGGAACGGCTTGAGAGCATCGAGCGCCGCCTGACCGAGCAGCAACACAGCAAAAAGTGATTTCAGTTTTTCAGCTTTCTGGCATAATGCTGAAAAAAAATGAGCAGTAGCAGGCAGTGAACATGGATCGTCGAGCATTTGGATTGGGCGCTATGGCAACGCTGGGCCTTTCGGCCTGTGCCTCGGCCAGCCCGAGATTTCTGACTTACGATGGCCCCCAGGTGACCTCTTTGGTCATCAATAAGGGCGCGCGGAAGATGTATCTTCTGCACAATGAAACCATCCTCAAGGAATATAAGGTTGATCTGGGATTTGCGCCGACCGGTACCAAAACCCAACGGGGTGATGGCCGCACGCCCGAGGGTAGCTATCTGATCGACCGTCGCAACCCCAATAGCCGGTATCACCTGTCTCTGGGGATTTCCTACCCGAACTCAAATGATATCGCGCAGGCCGTGGAGGCCGGTGTGGATCCGGGCGGTGACATTTTCATTCATGGTCAGCCGAAAAAACGCTCGGAACTGAAACGCGCCAAAAAGACACCGGATTGGACCGCCGGCTGTATCGCGGTCAAGAATGACGAGATCGAAGAGATCTATGCGATGGTGAACAAAGGCACTCTGATTACGCTGCGTCCCTAAAGCGATTTCCAGTCGTTGAAACCGAATTGCATATAGTCGCGCTGGTAGACTTCGGTCGCCAGTGATTCCAGTTTTGCGTCATAGATGTCCTCCAATGTGAATGGGACATCCGTCGTGCTGTGGCTAGGTGTAGGTGATGTTGCATGCCCCATGCGTTGCGCCAGTTCCGGCAGCGCCGTTGCAATTTCTTCTTCTCGCAGAAGCAGATCTGGCATGGCGAACGGGGCGATACCGTCCAATATCTGAGATTGGCTGGCCCAAACCCCATCGACCCGAACAGGGGTTTGCCCTGCCAGGTTTTGGCGTAAAAAGATCAGGAAGGCAGAAAACGCCTCATAATGCTGGTCGACAGGGTAGTTGTCAGGGCGCAGTTGACCGGGGATTGGAATCTTGAACCTGTTGCGCAGCATGTTTCGGATTTTCAAATATGCGCCGGGTTCGGTGCTGAGGATATAAGAACAGAAGGCCCAATGTGCCCGCGCCAGCGGATGCCGCAACACAGAGAACTTCCGGTGCCCCTGATGAGTCTGGAGCCAACGTTTTATCTGTTTGCGGTTCTGGTTGGTGATCAGTTGGTTTGTGCGGACCTTGTCCAAATCCGCCAGCCATTGAACGATTGACCCTTCTATCCCACTGCGTACCGGCAGATACATCAGGGATGTCTCGGGGGTGGCGACATAGTAGCCAACTGCCGGGCCGCGACGGGGTTCGAAATTTGGCGTTCGATGCAGGTTAAAACTGTCGATCCCGGCCAGAGCCTGTTCGGTTTCTTCTGGATTTGTCACCTTGGACAAGGCGGGCTCGGGGTTTTGCGGCTTGATCGTGTCGTCGATTGCTGTCAACCGCGCCTCAACACCCAACCATTTGGCCAGACCATTCAAGACGTCCAGATTGTTGAGATCGTCATAGGCGATATAAAACCCGGTCTGCCCCGTTGTCTGCAAAGTATTGAGCAACAGGAGTTGGAATTCCTGCTGTTGATCCAGATATTTTTCGAACTCCTCGGCGTCGAATTCAATCTGAGCCTCGCGGCGTCGTTTGACGTTCTTGAGCTGCCACTGCTTGGTCTCTCGGGCGATTTGCAAGGAAACATAGCTGTCCAATGGGTTCCGCGTCAGAATGATCTTGGCACAGCGAGGATCGATTAATGCAGGCTCTAACACACGAGGATCATGCCCTTGAAAAAAGCGGAAACCGTTGAGTTTGCCCTCGGCCGTTTTGATTGCTTCCACCAGTTTCAGTGGGTCGCTGTCGCGTTCTTCCAACGTCACACCAAGCAGGCTTTCGGATTTGAGGCGGCCGATGAAATGCGGATTGAACGCTTCACCATAACACGCAACGCCTTCAAGCGCGTTCAGGTTGAATTCAAGCAGGTTTGACCCGGTGCGCATGGCGGCGAGAACGATGAAATAGTCAAATCTGGATGTCATGGCAGGCTATCGGACCAGATAAGGTTTCTTGAACGGTCGAACCCGCGTACCAAACACGTCATCCGTTGGGAAATCTCCCATCAGATAGGGGTGCATGCCTTGGTTCTTGAGGTTCTGCAGGAATTGCCCAAAACCTGACAGATCGACCATCACCGGGGCTTTGGTTAGGTGGCTGGCGTGTTTGGTGCCAATTTCCTCGATCACGGTCTGCAACGGTTCCATCGGAGATTCCACGAATTCTGCCAGCGTCCACGTACGCACCCGTGCTTTTGTCCAGACCGAGTTCAGAACTTCAAGCTGCTTGGTTTCGATCTGTTGCAGGCGGGCAGCCTCGTTGCGAATGTCGGCGAAATTCATGTTCGAACGGAACAGCGGGATCACCCAGGCCCCGGTAATGACCGAGATCTGAGCGTTCTTGTCGCGGGCCAGAAACCAGTTGATCTGTTGGGTGTCTGCTGGTCCGAATTGAAAGCATTGCCTTTCGCCGCGTGTGTTCCAGATCAAGTTCGAGACAAAGGCCGTCGGATTATAGTCTCGCAACACGGGGCAATCACTAAGCGCACCATTGGTTATAGTGTCACCGTCGGCAAACTCGGCACGCTTCGGAGCAAATAGATGCCCATGCACGCGAGTGCTCGTAGCTTCACGCAGCCAAGGTTCGAAATCATCGAACAGCTCGGTAAAGCCTTGAAATACTGAATATGGGAATGAGGTCAGCACGTTTTCACTGCCGTGGCGCGGAAAGCGACTTTGCATATACAGCCCGTCACGCCCGCGGGTCCGACGCTCGACCGCTTTGGAAAACACCCGGTCGATCTTGCCTGGGTTGGGCTCAGCCGGCCTCATTGCGGTGTTCTGATCGGTCAGGAAGGCTTGATACAGTCGATCTGCACGCGGCCAGATTTTGCGGGCCACGAAACAGTCGGACCGGCGCAGCAACTGCAAATGGTCATCATAAAAGATATGAGGCCGCCCCTGATAATCAAATTTGGACAGAGTCAAAGATCGGCTTTCGATATGAGTGGAATAGAGCCGCGCCAGGGTTTGGAAATAGCTTTCGTCCGGAATCCAGACGTGGCGAAAATAGCGGTCGTAAATCTGACGCCTTGGGTCCTGCAGAATGGCTGACAGGGTCTGCCGGGTCAGGCACCACCACTGGCTGCCCATATGCGGCACCAATCCATCGGGGATTTTTCGGGGCATGCCGACGGCGCGCTGGAACTTTACGTAGATGTCAAACAGTTTGCGGTTCCTGCGCCACGAAAACGGAAATCGCAGCGTAAAGCGTTCCTGATCCAAACCACCGATGGTCCAGCTGACATCGGCCGTGGTCGCGCTTTCGATGAAATCGACGCGGGGCCGGTCTGCAGTATAGGCGATCAACTCATCCACCGGCCGAAGCGGCAGACAAGCCCCAGAGGACAAATACACGTGGCGCACATCCGGAAACGCTTCGAGCATAAGTTCGGCCGCGGATTGCGAAGCCGCGACAATGCCCCAACTGCCCCACTCGCAAGCATGACGCTCTGAGAACTTGATCAGCGGATCATCTGCGCAAGCGGTGATGAAATCGAAATAGGTATGCGCGGGCACTTTGCGGTCCACATGGATCACCACCGGGCACCCCGAAGCTGTCCAGTGGCGCGCGACCTGGGCAGCCCGATGCAGCGCGGTATGGACCAGCATGATGACGCCAAGACGGTTCATGCCCAGTTTCCTTTTGACATGAGGCCCAGAATCTCAAGCTGTCGCCAGTTGATATATTCCTCGGATCGCTCGCACCAGAACACCGGCTTGTCACCTAGCCCTTCGGCATAGGCACGGTATTCACCTGAACGGCGGTAGTGTTGGCGGCGTTGCATTTCTTCCGAGGCTTTTTCGCCCAACGTGCTGATCAGCTTGGCATGCAGTAGCGCGCCGCTGGTCTTTTCGCCGCCCCATTCGTCATACACCTGGTTCAACCCACGCGGCAGCAGCGAATGGGTCGAACTGACATAGACATACCGCTTGTCCCATTTCACCAGTGGGATCTTATTCAGTGCTGGTGCCTTCGAGGGGTTGTCGCGAAAGAAAACGCGCGCGCGGGGACCACCTTGAATCCAAAGGTTCTTATACGCGGGATTCTTGGTGATCATGTAGTTGCCGGAATCAAACCAGCGAGCGATCTCAAATGGATCCTGACCCTCGCGATAGGGTTCCGCGTCCACCGGGCCTTGCGGATACATGTCGATCAGCATTGTGCCGAAGCTACGCACCGCACAACCCTCCAACCAATCGGTCAGCGCGCGAACCGGGCGGGTGTCGCAGAACGGGTAAATGAAGAACTCATCCGGATCGACGGTCAGAACCCAATGGCCGTGTGCGTGTTTTCGCAGCAGGTAATTTGACCAATCCAGACCGAATGTGGCGCGTTTGTAACTGGCACGCGCATGCCAGACCGAAGCGTCAGGTTGGCTGACCAGATACTCGCTCGTGCCGTCATCGCTGTCATTGTCGATAAACAGAAAATGGTCGACACCGAGCTTTCTGTAATAGTCGAGAAAATAGGGTAGGCGGATCTTTTCGTTCCGAAGAACGCTCATTAACAAGATATCGTCGTGGCGGATATTGGCGGTGTTGTCCGAAACCGGCTTCAGTTCCCGCCGTTTACGCAGGCAACGCGCAAGACGACGCTTGCGCCGCAATCTCATCCGATATGAATCCAACAGACTCACGCGTTCGCACTGCCCTTTTTTTGTTACGCGAGCTTGCCCGGGGGCTGGATGGTCCAGAGTGGTGCCGGGCAATTGTCGTTTTATGCCATCTTTGCATCTTTCAAGGCAACGACTTTAGATTTCGTTAGTCACATATGCTGCGTTTCAGACAAGTTTCCCCATCAGCCCCAAATTCTGCAGCTGAGCCCAGCCTTCGAACCGAATGGAATCCGGCGTCCACATATCGGGGCGATTTCCAATCGCATCATAATATGTCCCAAAAACGTCCGGATCGTGAAAATGCTGGCGCCGTGCCTTTTCGATTTTAGATTTGTGGACCACTTCGGGTAGGAATTTGGTATGTAGCAACACGCCGGACGGACCCCTGCCGCCGGGCCCATCATACCCAGCGTTCAGGTGGCGGGGCAGGGCCGAATGGCACGAGTTCACAAAGGCGTAGCGCCGTGACCATCTCACCAGCGGAATCTTGTTCAACGTGGGTGAATGCCTTGGCCGGTCAGAGAAGAACATACGTTCCCGCGCACCGCCCTGTACCCATAGATTACCGAGTGGACCTTGCCACTGTGCCCGATAAGGACCAGGGTCGAACCAGCTCAGGATTCCGGTTGGGTCAGTCTCGGGATCGTAGGCCTGTTCGCCCAGCGGGCCCTTGGGGTAAAGGTCCAGCATCAACGCACCGAAAACAGTGCGGCCCTGTCGGTCCAGTGCAGTGGTCAGATCGTGAAGGGATGTGCTGTCATGATCGGAGTAGATCAGCAACTCATCTGCATCGACCATCAGGGTCCAGTGGTCATGGCCATAGCGCATTTGAAGCCACGTCAGCCAATCCAGCCCGTAGCGGGAGGCGCGATAGCTGTCCGAGGTTTGCCACAGCGACACGTCCGGTTGCTGAAGCAAGTAGTCGACCGAGCCGTCATCACTGCCGTTATCGACGATCAGGAAATGATCGACCCCGAGCGCGCGATAGTGACGAAAGAACCACGGCATCCGGGTGATTTCGTTGCGTAGGGTGGTGAAGGTCAGGATGTTTCCCGGTCTGATCCGCGCGGTTTGATTGCGGAGGCTGGAAAGTTGATGGCGGCTGCGAAAAGATCGCCACAGAAGCCGCCGCCGTTTCAGGCGCAACCGGTATCTCTGCACCCAACCGATGGGCGGAAGTTTATCGGTTGCGGTATCGGTCAACGGAGGCTCATTTCTCGTAGTTGCCGTTCTGATGCCAGCGCCAGGCATCGCCGATCATCGTCTCTAAAGTTGATCTTTTTGGCGCCCAGCCCAGCTCTTCCCCAGCACGTACTGAGCCCGAAACCAGCTTGGTACAATCCCCGGCGCGTCTGGGGCCGATGGAATAGGGCACTTCGCGATTGGTGACGGCTTTGGAATGGCTGATCACCTCCATCACCGAAAAGCCCGAGCCGGTGCCCAGGTTGAACACGCGGCTGCCCTTGTCCTGTTCCAACCAATTCAGCCCCAGAACATGGGCGTCGACCAGATCGCAGACATGCACGTAGTCGCGGATGCAGGTCCCGTCGGGCGTGTCGTAATCAGTGCCGAAGACAGTGAGTCCGTCACGTTTGCCGTCAATCGCGTCCAGCATCAGTGGGATCAGATGGGTTTCGGGGCGGTGGAACTCACCCACTTCCCCCTCCGGGTCGGCCCCGGCCACGTTGAAATAGCGGAAGATAACGTGATTCAGCCCATGCGCGGCCTCAAAATCCCGCAGGATATCTTCGATGGCCCGTTTCGAAGCTCCATAGGCGTTCAGCGGTTCCTGCGGCGTGTTTTCGTCCAGCACCACGTTGTCATGATCGCCATAGGTGGCGCAGGTCGACGAAAAAACAAAGTTCAGGCAGCCCGCGGCGACGGCGGCCTCGATCAGGGACAGCGATCCGGTGACGTTGTTGGTCCAGTATTTGCCGGGCTCGGACATCGCTTCACCCACTTGGCTGAGGGCGGCGAAATGCATCACGGCGGCGGGTTTGTACTTGGCAAAGACCTCATCCAGCCGGGAGCGGTCTAACAAGTCTCCCTGTTCGAAGGGTCCGAATTTCACGGCATCCTGCCAGCCGGTGATCAGGTTGTCATAGGTCACCGGAGTATAGCCCGCCCGCGCCAGCGCCTTGCAGGCGTGCGATCCGATATATCCGGCGCCGCCGGTTACAAGAATGTTCGTCATCTATTCTTCCAAAATCAAAACTAAGCGGGCTATCTGGATGATCTTGCCAAAAACATGGGATAAGCGATCAATCCAACCCCATTGCGGCCATCATTTCTTCTAGTTTGGGCACATCCTGCGGATTGTTTAGCTCCCAGAACTGACGGCCTTTGGCTTCAACCTCAACGCACAGAACCTTGCGGCCGTTCTCCATAAAACGCAGTTGTTCCAACCCTTCCAGTTGTTCCAGCGGACCCACCGGCCAAGAGGGATAGGCTGCCAGCGCATCGGGGCGGTAGGCGTAGACGCCAACGTGGTGGAAAACCGGTGTTGCGTCTTCACCGGCATAGGTTTCGGCTGTGTAAGGGACAACTTCTTTCGAGAAATACATGGCACTATGGTCGGTGGCGAAAACTGCTGTGGTGCCACCAACGCGCCCATGCTTGCGGTCGTTCAACAGGCTGTTCAGCGCGTCACCATCGCAGCGCAGCACCGGTGTGGCCACTTCGGCCTCGGGTGCGGCACGCAGACCGGTGACCAGATCCTCAACAAACCAGTGCGGGGTCAGTGGTGCGTCGCCCTGCAGGTTCACAACGATCTCATACCCCGCGCCCAGATTCGCATGGGTTTCAGCGCAGCGCTCAGTGCCATTTTGGCAGTCTTCGGAGGTCATCACCACCTCAGCCCCGAACCCCTCGGCCGCCTCGCGGATGCGATCGTCATCGGTGGCCACAACCACCTTATCAACACCCGAGACGGAACAGGCCGCGCGCCACGATCGTTCAATCAGCGTCATCGCTTTGCCGTTTGCCCCGGTCAGCGGCACAAGCGGTTTTCCAGGATAGCGGGTCGAGGCGTAACGGGCGGGAATGGCGATCAGAACGGACATTAGGCTTCCTTGAGTTCAACACCCGGAGCGTAGGCGATAAAGAATGAGTTTGCATAGCCGTCCTTGCCATAGGTCAGCGGTGAATGGTCATCAAAGCGCACCACCTCGCCACCTGCACCGGCTAGGACCGCATGGCCTGCGGCAGTGTCCCATTCCATCGTGCGACCGACACGGGGATAAAGGTCAGCCTCACCCGTGGCCACCAGGCAGAATTTCAGCGACGAGCCCGCGCTCTTGCTGTCCTTCACTTGGTATTTATTGATGTAATCCTCAGTCGCCTGATCGCGGTGGGATTTTGATGCGACGATCAAAAGCGCCGAATTGTCCGGTTTAGAGACTGAAATCGGCGTCACGTCCCCTGCCTGCGCCCTGTCCAGCGCGCCGGTTTCCTCGACTGATTGACCATCTGCCTGAGTGTAGAACATCCGCCCCTTGGCCGGAGCGTAGACAACACCGCGGGTCGGAACACCGTTTTCGACCAGTGCGATATTGACGGTGAAATCACCGCGGCGGTTGATGAACTCCTTGGTACCGTCCAGCGGGTCGACGATCAGGAAGGTGTCCCCTTTCTCGGAATGCGATGCGGCCTGTTCCTCTGTCACCAGCAGGGTATCTGGGAAAGCCTTGCGCAGACCGGCTGAGATCAGAGCATCAGCCGCCTCATCCGCTTCGGTCACCGGGCTGGAATCGGATTTGACCTTTACGTCAAAATCATCGGAATTATAAATTTCCATGATCTTGTCGCCCGCTTCCAAGGCCAGACGTCGAATAACGGGAATGAGGGCGTCATAGGTCACAAAAATGCTCCGTTCCGGTGATTTGTTGATCGAATATCCTAACGGCCTTATGATGTGCCGGTTACGGAACGGCAAGAAATTCGTGGCAGATTGCAGGCGAAATCACGGGAAAGACGCTTCGGGTGTATTATTTCAAGCGAAACCGGACATTGCTGGGCGGCGCATTTACGACGGCTGAGTTGGTATTCCATGCCGTGGTGCGCAGCGTGCGGTCACAGCATCACAATGCGGTTCTGGCGATAATCGTCAATATTATCCAAGTCCTGGCCCTGGTGGCGGTGTTTTACATAATCATGTCGTTCCTGGGTTCGCGTGTCGCTAAGGTCCGGGGGGAATTTATTCTCTTCCTCTTGTCGGGCGTGTTTCTGTTCATCACGCATATCAAATCTGTCGGCGCGATTGCTGGTGTCAGTACCGGTAACAACCCGATGATGCTGCATTCACCTATGAATATGATGGTGGTGTTGTTGGCGACAGCATTCGGGATGCTTTACACACAGACGATGTCGATCATCATTATCCTGTTTCTCTACAGTGTCGCAGTCTCACCGATTGAGATCCAGGATCCCGGCGGAGCCTTTGCGATGTTCATATTGGCCTGGTTTACGGGTTGTGCAATCGGGGTGGTATTTATGGCGCTAAGTCCTTGGTTTCCCGGCACGGTTACAATTCTGAAAAACGTGTTTAGGCGTGTGAATATGTTCTTTTCGGGGAAGATGTTCGTTGCAAATGCTCTGGGGGGCGCCATGCTGGCCATGTTTGCATGGAATCCGTTGTTTCATATCATCGACCAGTGCCGCGGCTTTATTTTCCGCAACTATTTTCCGCGCAATACAAGCTGGGAATATGCGGTTTGGGTGGGTCTGGCATTGTTGATGATCGGGTTGCTGGGGATTTTCTTTTCCCGACAGCATGTATCCCAAAGCTGGAATGCGCGTCGCTAGCTGGCTACACGCAGGGTCAGGTTGATCCGGCCGCCTTTGGGCAGCAGTTTAGAGGAGCCGAACCTTATGCGGTCGATGCCGTGGTAGGTCAGTCGCGCCGGGCCACCCATGATCACCACGTCGCCAGAGTTCAGCCAGATCGACTCGGTCTTGCCGCCACGGGTCTGGTTGCCGATGCGGAACAAGGCGTCATCGCCCAATGAGATCGACAGAACCGGCCAGGAAAAATCAACCTCGTCCTTATCCTGATGCAAGCCCATCCGGGCGCCTTCGCCGTAGTAGTTGATCAGACAGCAATCGGGATCGCGGTCGGGGCTGGTCAACTTTCGCCAGATATCCAGAACCTGTTCGGGGATCGAAGGCCAGTCCGCGCCTTTCGGGTGCTGCGGTTGGTACCTATAGCCTTCCTTGTCGGTGACCCAGCCCAGCGTCCCCGCCGAGGTCATGCGCACCGACATTTCCTTGCCCGACGGCGTCATCGGCCGGAACAGCGGGGCCGCTTTCAGAATCGGGCGCAGCGTTTCGATCAGTTGCGCTTGCGCAGGTCCGTCCAGCCAAGCTTTCCTAATATCAAATCCGCGTAAAAGTAGCCGCGCCATCCGAGATTCCCTGATCCTTGCCAAAACCTTGCCAAAAAGGCCACAGATTCCCGAAAACCTGCGTTTTACAACGCTTGCAGGCCTCTGATCCCGCCCTTATATACGCCGGGACGCGCGATGGTGTAGGTCTGTTGCGCACATCAGATCGGGGCCGGGTGCCATAACGGGTTCGGACCTCGGGACATCGCCTTGAAGAGAAAGGGATTGAACATATGGGAAAAGTAATCGGGATTGACCTCGGAACCACCAACTCGTGTGTGGCCATCATGGACGGCTCGCAGCCGAAGGTCATTGAAAACGCCGAAGGGGCGCGGACCACGCCCTCGATCGTCGCCTTCACCGAAGATGAGCGACTGGTCGGTCAGCCTGCAAAACGTCAGGCGGTCACCAACCCCGACAACACGATCTTTGGCGTCAAGCGTCTGATCGGTCGTCGTGTGGATGATGCAGAAGTCGAAAAAGATAAGAAAATGGTGCCGTATGCCATCGTCGATGGCGGCAATGGCGACGCATGGGTCGAAGCCCGCGGTGAAAAGTACTCCCCAAGCCAGATCTCGGCCTTCACTCTGGGCAAGATGAAGGAAACCGCGGAAAGCTATCTGGGTGAGGAAGTCACACAGGCGGTTATCACCGTTCCGGCATATTTCAACGACGCTCAGCGTCAGGCCACCAAAGACGCCGGTAAAATCGCCGGTCTGGAAGTGCTGCGGATCATCAATGAACCGACAGCGGCGGCGCTGGCTTATGGTCTGGACAAGGAAGAAACCCAAACCATCGCGGTATATGACCTTGGTGGTGGTACCTTCGACGTGACCATCCTGGAAATCGACGATGGCCTGTTCGAGGTGAAGTCGACCAACGGCGACACCTTCCTGGGTGGTGAAGACTTTGACATGCGCATCGTCAACTACCTGGCCGATGAGTTCAAAAAGGAACACGGTGTCGATCTGTCTGCCGACAAGATGGCTCTGCAGCGTCTGAAAGAAGCCGCTGAAAAAGCCAAGATCGAGCTGTCCTCGACCTCGCAAACCGAAATCAATCAACCGTTCATCTCGATGGGTTCGAACGGCCAGCCGCTGCACATGGTCATGAAACTGACCCGTGCCAAGCTGGAATCGCTGGTTGCGGACCTGATCAAGAAGTCGATGAAGCCCTGTCAGGCGGCCCTGAAAGACGCAGGCCTGTCGGCCAGCGACGTGGATGAGGTTGTCTTGGTCGGTGGTATGACCCGGATGCCGAAAGTGATCGAAGAGGTCACCAAATTCTTTGGTAAAGAGCCGCACAAGGGTGTGAACCCGGACGAAGTGGTTGCCATGGGTGCCGCCATTCAGGCCGGTGTTCTGCAGGGTGACGTCAAAGACGTGGTTCTGCTGGACGTAACCCCGCTGTCGCTGGGTATCGAAACTCTGGGTGGCGTATTCACCCGTCTGATCGACCGCAATACTACGATCCCGACCAAGAAATCTCAGGTCTTTTCGACTGCCGAGGACAACCAGAACGCTGTGACCATCCGCGTGTTCCAAGGTGAGCGTGAAATGGCTGCGGACAACAAGATCCTGGGTCAGTTCAACCTCGAAGATATCCCGCCGGCACCGCGCGGCATGCCTCAGATCGAGGTGACCTTCGACATCGATGCCAACGGCATTGTCTCGGTTTCGGCCAAGGACAAAGGCACCGGCAAAGAGCAGAAGATCACCATCCAGGCCTCGGGCGGTCTGTCCGACGAGGACATCGAAAAGATGGTCAAGGACGCCGAAGAGAACGCGGAAGCCGACAAGGAACGCCGCGAGTTGGTCGACGCCAAGAATCAGGCGGAAAGCCTCATCCACTCGACCGAGAAGTCGATGGAAGAGCATGCCGACAAGGTTGACCCGACCACCATCGAAGCCATCGAGTTGGCGATTGCCGCGCTGAAAGACGAACTGGAAACCGAGAATGCCGACAAGATCAAGTCGGGCATCCAGAACGTCACCGAAGCGGCCATGAAGCTGGGTGAGGCCATCTACAAGGCGCAAGCCGAAGAAGGTGAAGATGAGCCTGCTGCAGCGGACGAAGCGCCTGCCGGTGATGATGACATCGTCGACGCCGAGTTCGAAGATCTGGACGACGACAAACGTAACTAACGGGTAACCGGGCCAATTCGGGCCGGTCCGGTTGCCGGGCCGGCCCGATTACGTTGAGGCAGAAGGAAACACTGATGTCAAAACGCGACTATTACGATGTGCTCGGCGTGTCCAAGGGCGCATCGGCGGACGAGATCAAGAAGGGCTTTCGCAGGAAAGCCAAAGAGTTGCATCCCGACCGCAACAAGGACAACCCGGACGCCGAGGCGCAGTTCAAGGAAGCGAACGAAGCCTACGACGTTTTGAAGGACGCCGATCGCAAGGCCGCCTATGACCGCTTTGGCCACGCTGCCTTTGAAAACGGCATGGGTGGCGGTGGCGGCCGTCCCGGCGGCGGTTTTGGTCAGGGCGATTTCTCCAGCGCGTTCTCGGATGTGTTCGATGATCTGTTCGGCGATTTCATGGGTGGCCAGCGCGGTGGTGCCGGTGGTGGCCGTCGTGCTGCGCGCGGCTCCGACCTGCGCTACAACCTGCGCGTGACGCTGGAAGAGGCTTTCTCGGGCCTTCAGAAAACAATCAATGTGCCCGCTGCCGTGGCCTGTTCGGCCTGTGATGGTTCGGGTGCTGAAGGCGGCGTAGAACCGACGACTTGCCCGACCTGCTCCGGCATGGGCAAAGTCCGCGCTCAACAGGGTTTCTTTACCGTGGAGCGTACCTGTCCGACCTGTTCGGGTCTGGGTCAGATCATCAAAAACCCCTGTAAGGTCTGTGGTGGTGCTGGCCGCGTAGAAAAAGAACGCGCTCTTTCCGTCAATATCCCGGCCGGTGTCGAAACCGGCACCCGCATCCGTCTGGCGGGTGAGGGCGAGGCCGGGATGCGTGGTGGCCCTCCGGGTGACCTCTATATATTTGTAGAAGTTTCGGACCATAAACTGTTCGAGCGCGACAGCGTGAACCTCTATTGCCGTGTGCCTGTCAGCATGGCCAAAGCCGCGCTGGGCGGCTCGATCGAAGTGCCCACCATCGACGGTGGTCGCGGTCGTGTGCAGATTCCGGCTGGCAGCCAATCGGGCCGCCAGATGCGCCTGCGCGGTAAGGGTATGCCTGCCCTGCGCGGCGGTGGTGTCGGCGACATGTTCATCGAACTGGCCGTGGAAACCCCTGTCAACCTGACCAGCCGTCAGAAAGAACTGCTGCGGGAATTCGATGATCTGGGAGAAGATAACCACCCGGAATCCAATAGCTTTTTCTCGTCCGTCAAGTCTTTCTGGGACGGTATGAAGGGCTAAATTAGTTCCTTGGAACTACTAAGACAGAGCCGGTCCAATTGGATCGGCTTTTTCGTTTCATAAGTCCAGTTTGCCCGTCACCTGCGCTAAAATTGGCCCTTGAATCCCACGCCAACCCCTGAGATTGTCCGCGCAACCGTTGGGGTGCCCCGAACAAGGGGCTGAGAGGCGTGAACGCGCTAACCCATCGAACCTGATCCGGGCAATACCGGCGTAGGGAACGGTCTAACACAAACAGACGTTTTCCATGCCGCGTTGCCCCTTGAAGATGGAGCAACGATATGGCGCATATTGCCCTGACAATTGCCGGCTCGGACAGTGGTGGCGGGGCCGGGATTCAGGCGGATCTCAAGGCGATGTCCGCTTTGGGCGTGTATGGTGCCAGCGTTGTTACTGCGGTGACGGCGCAGAACACCCGAGCGGTCACGGCGGTGCATGGAATACCACTGGACGTGGTTTCGGCCCAGATCGAGGCGGTCCTGACCGATCTCGACGTAGGCGCGATCAAGATCGGCATGCTGGCGTCCCCGGACATCATCCAGACAGTTGCAGACAGCATTGCTGGATTTAAAGGCCCCGTCGTGTTGGACCCGGTGATGATTGCCAAATCCGGAGATGCATTGCTGGCGCAGGATGCGGTGCAGACCTTGCGCGACGCCCTAGTGCCCCGTGCAACCGTTCTGACGCCAAATCTGCCAGAGGCAGCTTGTTTGCTCGGCTGTTCCGAAGCCGACACCCCGGATCAAATGACTGAGCAGGGACTTACCCTCTGCGGGTTCGGTGCGCAGGCTGTGCTGATGAAAGGGGGACATGGGCGCGGCGACATCTGCCACGACTTGTTGGTCGATGGATCGGGGCACATCGCTGAGTACACGGCTCCACGACGCGACACGCGCAATACGCATGGCACGGGCTGTACCCTGTCGTCCTCAATTGCGGCTGGGCTGGCTCAGGGGTTGGCGCTGACCGATGCGGTTGCGCAGGCACATGATTACCTTCAAGGCGCCATCGCCCTAGCGGATGGTCTCGGGATCGGGCAGGGGCATGGGCCAGTGCACCATTTCCACCGGGTTTGGCCCGCGTGACGGTCTGGTCGGTCATAGGATCTGGCGTCGCCGGTTTGGCCGTGGCCAGCGAGCTTGTTTCGCGTGGCGCTGAGGTTCAGATCTTCGATCCCGCCGGTCCGCCGGGGCCGCACGGGTGTTCGTGGTGGGCAGGCGGTATGTTGGCCCCGTGGTGCGAATTCGAAAATGCTGAAGAACCGGTCTTGCGGTTGGGGCAGCACGCATTGGACTGGTGGGCGGCGCGAACCGAAGTTGAGCGGCGTGGCACTCTGGTCGTGGCCAACGCGCGCGATCTGCCCGACCTGCGCCGGTTTAGCCGCCGAACTGAGAGGTTTGTCGAAGTCGATCAGGAAAAAATCAGCGAATTAGAGACAGATTTGCACGGTTTTACCAAGGGCCTGTATTTTGAGGATGAAGCGCATCTGGACCCACGTCAGGCGCTGCGCGACCTGCACCGCCAGCTAAAGGATTACGGGGTCATTTTCCATCGCAAACTCGCCCCTGCCCGGTTGGAGAACGCGATTGACTGCCGTGGTCTGCATGCCCGCGAAACGCTACACGATCTGCGTGGCGTCAAAGGTGAGATGCTGGTGATCCGTTGCCCGGACGTGACCCTGACACGCCCCGTGCGACTGCTGCACCCTCGGATGCCGCTCTATATCGTGCCGCGTGGTGATGGCGTCTATATGCTGGGCGCGACAATGATCGAAAGCGAGGACAGCAGTCGCATAACCGCACGGTCTATGTTGGAACTGCTTAGCGCCGCCTACGCGCTGAACCCCGCTTTCGGGGAGGCCGAAGTCTTGGAAATCGGCGTCGATCTCCGCCCAGCCTTTCCTGACAATCTGCCGCGTATCCGCCGTCTGGGGCACACGATTTACGCCAACGGGCTGTATCGCCACGGCTACCTGCTGGCGCCTGCCCTGGCGCAAGGCGTCGCGGATTTGGCTTTGGAAAACATACATTCGGAGATGGTCGATGAAGATCGTGCTTAATGGTAAGCCGCGCGAAGTGCGGGCCGAAAACCTATCGGACCTGTTGATGGAAGTCGGGTTCTCTGGGCGGGTTGCTACGGCTGTGAACGAGGATTTCATACCCTCAAGCCTGCGAGTTTCCCACAAACTGGCTGATGGCGACCGGATCGAGGTCGTCGCGCCGATGCAGGGGGGCTAAAGATGAAGCCTTTTTATGGCACCCAACTGCCAAATCCTCTGATGCTTGGCACCGCGCAATATCCCAGCCCCGCCATACTGGAGCAGGCATTCCGCGACAGTGGCGCGGGCGTGGCTACCGTCTCCCTGCGGCGTGAATCCGGGGCGGGGCAGACCTTTTGGCAGATGATCCGGGACCTGGATGTGCTGGTACTGCCCAACACTGCGGGGTGTCATACGGTGAAAGAGGCCGTGACGACCGCTCATATGGCGCGCGAGGTTTTTGACACCAAATGGATCAAGCTGGAGCTGATTGGCCACACAGACAGTTTGCAACCGGACGTATTCCAGCTGGTCGAGGCTGCCCGTATTCTGACCGAGGACGGATTTCAGGTGTTTCCCTACACCACCGACGATCTGATCGCGGGGGAACGGCTGCTGTCGGCCGGGTGCGAGGTGTTGATGCCTTGGGGGGCTCCAATCGGGTCGGGGCGCGGACTGAACAATGAATATGCCCTGCGCGCAATGCGCGCTGAATTTCCGGATGTGCCTTTGGTGATTGACGCCGGGATAGGCCTGCCGAGCCATGCCGCGCGGGCAATGGAACTGGGCTATGACGCTGTTCTGCTGAACACAGCTGTGGCCCGTGCTGGAGATCCCGCCGCCATGGCCCGCGCGATAATGCTGGCGATCGAAGCTGGGCAACTGGCCCATCAAGCCGACCCAATCGAAGCGCGCGATATGGCCGAACCCTCAACCCCGGTGATCGGAAAGGCGTTTTTGTCATGAGTCTCGACAGGTTTTACCCAATCTTTGACCACTCGGATTGGTTGCGACGGATGCTGCCCTTGGGCGTGAAGTTGGTGCAGTTGCGCATCAAAAACCAACCCTTTGAAATGGTGCTAGAACAGATATTCCTATCGCGGGATCTCTGTCGTGCCCATGATGCTGTTCTAGTGGTGAACGACCACTGGCAGGCAGCTATAGACGCGGGCTGTGATTGGGTTCACCTGGGGCAAGAGGATTTGGACGTTGCCGACCTGAATGCCATTCGCAAGGCGGGGCTGAAACTGGGCGTTTCCACCCATGACGACGATGAGTTGGAGCGGGTTCTGGCAATGAGTCCGGACTATGTAGCGCTGGGGCCGGTTTATCCGACAATCCTGAAAAAGATGAAATGGGAACAGCAGGGCCTGCCTCGCGTCACTGAATGGAAAGCGCGGGTAGGGGATATCCCTCTGGTCGGTATTGGTGGGATGAATGTTGAGCGCGCGCCGGGTGTTCTGCAAGCCGGCGCGGACATCGTCTCGGTTGTCACCGATATTACGCTGAACGCGAACCCCGAAGCCCGTGTGCGTGAGTGGATCGAGGTTACGCGATGACTCGCTACGCCCGCCAGACGATACTGCCCGAGGTAGGTGATGAAGGTCAGGCGTGTCTGGCTGCAGCGCGGATACTGGTAGTGGGCGCAGGGGGGCTGGCCGCGCCATTGCTGCCTCTGCTGGCCGGGGCAGGTGTGGGGCATCTGACAGTCTTGGATAGAGATGACGTCGCACTGTCGAACTTGCATCGTCAGACGTTGTTCGCCGAAGCTGACTGTGGTCGACCCAAGGCTGAAGTGGCGGCTGAGCGTTGCCGGGCTTTAAACCGTGAAGTCAATGTGATCGCTCGAAAACAGGCTCTAACAAGTCAAAATGCTGCTGATCTTGTTGCCAGTTCTGATCTCATTCTGGATTGCGCCGACAGTTATGCCGCCAGTTATACACTCTCTGATACCTGCCGGGCGTTGAATAAACCTCTGATCAGTGCATCCGTGCTGGGTCTATCTGGGTATGTCGGTGGATTTTGTGGGGGTGCGCCCTCATTGCGCGCCGTGTTCCCCGAGGCCCCCGATAGCGGTACAAGTTGTGCCACCGCCGGGGTGTTGGGCCCCGTTGTGGCAATGATGGGTGCGATGCAGGCGCAGATGGCACTCGCCGTGATCCTGGGGTTGGAACCGTCGCCCTTGGGGCAGATGGTTCAGTTCGACGCGTGCGCCCTGCGCAGCAGCAGTTTCCGATTTGATGGTACCCAAGAACCAACAGCGTTTTTCCAGTTTTTGTCAGTCAGCGATCTGACCGAGACAGACTTGATCGTTGAATTGCGCGATGAGCTCGAAGCCCCGATACCCGCTCACCCAAATGCGCGGCGCATGGCTGTCGAAACACTGAAAACAGAGCCTAACAAAAGACAAAGATTGGCGCTTTGCTGTGCAACTGGCCTGCGCGCCTGGCGCGCTGCCGAACAGATTCAACTGGATTGGCCGGGCGAGATAGTCCTCGTCGCAGCCTCAACCTCGTGAGAGAAAAGGAAACGCGAGACATGAAAAAGCTGATGACAGCCGTTGCCCTTCTGGCCGCCGTGCCAGCTTGGGCCGAGGATAAGATGACGGTGCTGCTGGACTGGTTCGTCAACCCCGACCACGGCCCCATTATCGTGGCGCAAGAAAATGGCTATTTCGCGGATGAAGGGCTGGAGGTTGAAATCATCCCACCTGCTGATCCTTCAGCCCCGCCCCGTCTGGTCGCCGCCGGGCAGGCTGATCTGGCCGTGTCCTATCAACCGCAACTGCACCTGCAAATCCATGAGGGGCTGCCGTTGAAACGGGTCGGTACTTTGGTTGCGACGCCGCTGAACTGTTTGCTGGTGCTTGAGGATGGCCCGATCGAAACGCTGGCCGATCTCAAGGACAAGAAGGTGGGGTTCTCGGTCGCTGGAGTGGAAGAGGCGGTTCTGTCCGCGATGTTGACCACGCATGACGTGGCGCTGGACGATATTGAGATGATCAATGTGAACTTCTCGCTGTCGCCGTCCTTGATGAGCGGTCAAGTGGATGCCGTGATCGGGGCTTTCCGCAATTTCGAACTGAACCAGATGGATATCGAGGGTGTCGCCGGCCGCTGTTTCTATATCGAGGAAGAAGGCGTTCCGCCCTACGACGAACTGATTTATGTCGCCAACCCCGAAACGATGGACGCTGACAAAGTCGCACGTTTTCTGGCCGCAACGGAAAAGGCGACCCAGTTTATCGTGAACAACCCTGAGAAAAGCTGGGAGATTTTCGCTGCGACCTCGCCCGAGTTGCAGGATGAACTGAACGCGCGTGCCTGGGTCGACACATTGCCCCGTTTTGCGCTGCGCCCCGCTGGCTTTGACGCTGGTCGCTATGCCCGGTTCGAAGCGTTCCTGAAAGACAGCGGCATGATCGACAGCATCAACCCTGTCAGCGACATCACCATCGACGTGACCAAGCAATGAGTGACTATGGTCAAGCTTTCACGCTGATGCGTGAAGCGGCGCAGGGGCCGTGGCGGGATTATACCCGCCACGCTTTTGTCGAAGGGATGAAGGATGGCACCCTGCCGCGCGAGGCCTTTCTGCACTATCTGAGGCAGGACTACGTGTTCTTGATCCACTTTTCCCGTGCGTGGGCGCTTGCGGTGGTGAAATCGGAAACCCACTCGGAAATGCTGACGGCCGTTGCGACGGTCAACGCTTTGGTGGCAGAGGAGATGCAGCTGCATATCGGGATCTGCGAAGCCGAAGGCATTTCTGGGGAAGAGCTGTTCGCAACCGAGGAACGGGCCGAAAACCTAGCCTATACCCGTTTTGTGCTGGAAGCCGGTTATAGCGGCGATCTGCTGGATCTGTTGGCCGCGCTTGCGCCCTGTGTCATGGGGTACGGTGAGATTGGGAAACGTCTGGCTGCCGAGGCTACCTCCGAGACCTATCATGACTGGATCACCACTTACGCGAACCCGGATTACCAGGGTGCGTGCAAAGCGGTAGGAGAACTCTTGGATGCGGCTCTAACACGACGTGTTGGGGCAGATTTTACTGTTTCACCTCGCTGGAAACGTCTGTGTCACACATTCCGAACGGCCACCGAGCTTGAGGTCAATTTCTGGCAAATGGGCTTGACCCCATGACGCCCGCGCCCGATCTGACCATCAGCGGGCGGGCAAACATCGGTGAAACGCCCTTGTTCGCGCAGCTGACCCTGGCCCTTCGGGCGGGGCAGTGGACCTGTCTGCTGGGCGGATCGGGTGTTGGCAAAACCACGGTTCTGCGTCTGATTGCCGGGCTGGGGGCAGGTGCGGAATTCACCGGGAACATCACTGCAAGCGATGGGCAACCCGTTCCGGACCGTGTGGCGTACATGGCGCAGAATGACTTGCTGCTGCCTTGGGCCACGGTTGCACAGAATGTCTCGCTTGGGGCCAGGCTGCGCGGGCAAAAGCCGGATCTGAACCGACGTGACCGCCTGATCGATCGGATGCGCCTGACGGATCACATGACAAAGAAACCGGCCGAGCTATCAGGTGGCCAACGCCAACGTGTGGCGCTGGCCCGGACGTTGATGGAGGATCGCCCGATTGTACTGTTGGATGAACCGTTCTCGGCCCTCGATGCGCGCACGCGGGCGGATATGCAGGATCTGGCGGCGGAAGCTTTACAGGGCCGCACAGTCTTGTTGGTCACCCATGATCCGGGCGAAGCCGCGCGATTGGGTCAGTCCATCGTTGTGATGACGCAGCAGGGGCTGACTCCGTGTGAGCCTCCGCAAGCCCCCGCCCCACGCCACGTGGACGACCTTGAGACCTTGGAGGCTCAGGGTGCGCTCTTGCGATTGCTGCGGGAAGAGGCGGCATGAAATACCTCTCGGCTCTTGTAGCAACCGTGTTTGCATTGGCGCTCTGGCAGGGGATCGTTTGGATCACCGGATTACCAAAGTTCATTTTACCTGGGCCTGTCCTCGTGGCCGAGACGTGGTGGCAAAACCGCTGGCTTATTGCCGAGCACACATGGATTACCGCGGTTGAAGTGGTGATCGGTTTGGCCTGCGGTACTGTGCTGGGCGTGATCACGGCGATGCAACTGGCCAACTCCCGCGCTGCTCGGGTACTGGTGCAGCCTATGCTGGTGTTCACGCAGGCTTTGCCGGTCTTTGCGCTGGCACCGCTGCTGACGCTATGGTTGGGTTATGGGCTGTGGTCCAAAGTCGCGATGGCGGTACTTATTATCTATTTCCCGATTACGTCGTCCTTTTTTGACGGTCTGATGCGGACGCCGCCCGGTTATCTGGATTTGGCGCGCACAATGCAGGCCAACCGACACGCGGTGCTGTGGCGCATCCGAATACCGGCGGCATTACCTTCTTTGGCCTCGGGGATGCGTTTGGCGGCTGTGTACGCGCCGATCGGGGCGGTGATCGGCGAATGGGTGGGGTCTTCACAAGGGCTTGGGTATTTGATGTTGCTCGCCAATGGCAGGGCAAAGACCGATCTGATGTTTGCCGCGATGCTGACGTTGGGCGTGTTCTCGATCCTGCTGCACCTAATCGTCCGCCGGGCCACTGCGCGCATGGCGGGTGAGGCGCGTTAACCCTTTGGCAACCGATTCTGCATCAAAGTGTGCCCATGACACAGGACGCCTTTGCCGAAGCCCCAATGCTGTTCGATACGGACGAAGCGCCAGCGCAGCCGCTGCCGACGGGTCGGTTGCCCTCCTACATCAAAGATCATCGTAAGCGGCTGCGCGAAAGGTTCATGTCTGGCGGGTCTGCGGCCATGCCGGATTATGAGTTGTTGGAATTGGTCCTGTTCCGCTCGATCCCACGGCAAGACGTGAAGCCGTTGGCGCGGGCGTTGATGGATACGTTCGGTGATTTCAACAGGGTCCTGACCGCGCCAGAGGAACGTCTGCGCCAGATCAAAGGTGTCGGCGACACGGTGATTACCGATCTGAAAATACTTGAAGCCTGTGCCCACCGTATGGCCCGCGCTCGGGTGATGCAGCGGCATGTAATCTCTGGCTGGGATGCAATACTAGACTATTGTCATACGACGATGGCTCATCGCGAGACCGAGCAGTTCCGGGTGTTCTATCTGGATCGCAAGAACGTGCTGATCGCGGATGAGGAGCAGGCCAAGGGCACTGTGGACCATGTCCCGGTTTACCCGCGCGAAGTGGCGAAACGGGCGCTGGAACTGAACGCCTCGGCGCTCATCCTGGTGCACAATCACCCCTCGGGCGATCCGACACCGTCACAATCGGATATCGACATGACCAACCGGATTCAGGACGCCTGCCTGGCACTGGGGCTGACGCTGCATGATCATTTGATCATTGGGAAATCAACTGAGTTGAGCTTTCGATCTCAGGGATATCTGTAACGGACTACCGCACCCAAACCTCGACCCGACGATTGACCTTGCGCCCCCAATCCGAGTCGTCACAGGCCATGGGCATTGCTTCGCCAAAGGCGTCGACTTCAAGCTCTATACTATTGGGAATCGCGGTTTCCACCGCTGCCAATACCGCATTGCGCACCGTTTTCGCGCGTAGCAATGCGATCTGCTTGTTGGCCGCCGCTGCACCGTCGCCGTCGCTGAACCCAATGAAGACGAGCTTGCGAACATCCAGTGTACCGGCTTCAAGCTGCTGGGCCAGTTGCTGGATATTGGATCGGGATTGCGCGTCCGGACGCGACGACCCGGCCTCGAAGCGGACAGACAGAGACAGTCGGGACAGAGGGCGCAATGTGATGATCAGGCGCTGCAGTTCGTCCAACCCTACCTCTGCACCGCCCGAGGCTATGGCATTTGCCAGTCGATTCCCCTGCAGGGCGATGGACATCGTTTCGGGGGCCTGATCGACAAAACCCGCTTTGCGGATCGCCAATTGGGCTTCAGCGCTTTGGGTATAGGCCAAAAACTGACGGGCTACACGCGGCAGGCGGCGTTGGGGCAGATAGAGGAACATCGGTGAGGTCAGGGGATAATCTTCGGTTTTGATCGTTTGCCGCGTGGCCATCAGCGTGTGGCCGCACCCCCCGGCAATAGGCAAAGCACGGACCGTGCTGGCCTCAGCCTGGCTGGCGATCCCGATGGCAAAGGGGTCGTTGGCCACACTGCGGATCAAATCGCCGCTACGGTTGTGTCTAGTGACGGTTTCGAGCAGGGCTGCGCCGGTTGGTGCCAGCAACTGGCCTTCGATAGCCTGTGCAAGGCCGGACTCGGCTTCGGGCAGGTGCAGTGCAATCGGCGCGTCCGGTCCGCCCAAAGCCGACCAGTTGGTAATTTCGCCAGACAACACCAGCGCCAGATCAGCCAAAGAGATATGGGGCACCGTATTGCCCGCAGCTACGACGGGTACCAGAGCGTCCAATGCCACAACTCTGGAGCGGCGTGCATGGGTCAGATCGCCCAATCCGGCGGTTTGAGCAAATTCTTGTTCTTGCGGATGGATTTCGCGCAGGGCCATGACGATATCGGCCCGACCCTCGATCAGATCTGCGAACCCACTACTCGTATTGCCGATGTCAAAAAAGAATCGGCCCAGCGGCGCATCGCGTCCGCTTTGGCGCAGCGTGTAGGTCAGGGTATTAGCGTCCGAGGTGAGGGATTCAGCGGACAATCCTTCCTGTTCAGCAAAACCCATCACCAGTGCGGGTAACACCTGTTCTGCCATGACCGAAGACCCCGAAAACCGTAATTCGGCTACGAAATCAGTCAGGTTCGGGCATGCGGGGCCATCGCAGGTCACGCCCGAGCCGTCCACTGTAAGCTCGCCGAATTGCGTGTCGACGCGGTAGAACTCCCCATCAAAGCCCAGCAATGTGCCGGCCACCTCGACCTGGCCGTCATGAGAGGTGAGCGTGATATCCTGTGCCTGCACGGTCGAACAGAGGGTCGCGGAGAACAGTGCGGCGGCTGCCACACGGAAAAATGTCATAAGAACGTCAAGCCTGCCTGCGGTTTAGTTTGCCGCGATTGTCAGGTTTTGGAACAGATTATTCAACACCAGAAACTCGCCGGTTCTGGAGCAATCGGGAAAGCTCAGCGTCAAATCGCGCGATCGTAGCTCTCGGTCGTCACGCAGCTCTAGCGATTGCACGTTTAATTCTCTGCCGCAGTTTTCGGCTGTAACTTCGGCCTCGACCGTCAGTTCGATAGAGCCAGATTTTTGCGACTGCCCCACTGGGAAAGAATAGACTTCAACATTGCGGGCATCACTGAATGCCGGCTGCGCCAAGTGTACAACACTGCCCGTGCCTTGAGCGTCGGACGCGGCCGAAACATGACCATTGTCGCCATAGCTGGCGCCGAATTCTAACGCATGGATCTGTAGGTCCGTTTCACCCTGCCATTGCAGGGCAATACGGGAATATTGGCCGATGTCGGGGATGTGAGTGGTGGCAACGGTCCCTTTCTGATTCTCAAGCGAGATCAGGAAGATCGCGTATTCCGACAAGGCTGGTATGTTCAGATCCAGTACGCCATTTGCGTCTGTCTGTTGGGTTACGGTCAGGCCGCTGTGATGCACTTCGATGCGTTCATTGCCGTGGCAGGGAGCATTTACGATCAGGCGTGCGGCAGCGCCGGGAACAGCATGGGCACGGGCGCCGAGGCTGCAATCACGATCGTCAGTGGGAGCAGACTGGCTGGCTTTCACCGTCCGTTGCGTTGCGACGGGGTCTTCACTTGTTTTACGGGCGGGGTTCGAGGAGGTCAGAACTATACCTGCCAACCCGGGAATGGTCGAAGCCTCAGCGACCACGATTTCAGAGTCCTGCGCGCCAAAGGGCAGCGCTGGAGTTCCATACTGCATCAGGTAACCAATCGCCAGCGCGCAAGCGACAGTGCCGCCGGTGGTCACGTAGTTTTTTATTACAAACAAGACACCCTCCCCAGTTGAAGGAGCGAGTCGCATTTTGATTTTGAAACACGGCCAATATGTGGCCGTGAAGTGGACTCAATGTGCCTCAATTTGGGTGTCGTTAGGTCAGGCGTCCGTGGCAATGTTTGAATTTCTTGCCTGACCCGCAGGGGCAAGGATCATTGCGCGACGGGTTGCCCCAGGTGCTGGGATCGTCCTCGACAAAGCCAGGGCGGGCGTCACCCGAAGCTTGGGCCTCGGCTACTGCTTCTGCTTTTCCAGCCGCCTGATCAACCGCTTTTTGCGCCTGTACCTGTTGCGCCTGCATTTGCGCCAGCATCTCGCGTTGCTCTTCTTCGGTCAACGGACGCACGCGCGACAATTGCTGGGTCACGGTTTCGCGTAGGCTGTCCAACATGCTTTCGAACAGCTGGAAGCTTTCGTTCTTGTATTCGTTCAGCGGATCGCGCTGGGCGTAACCCCGGAAGCCAACAACCGACCGCAGATGTTCCAGCGTCAGCAGATGCTCG
This sequence comes from Ruegeria atlantica, assembly GCA_013032095.1. GTDB lineage: Bacteria > Pseudomonadota > Alphaproteobacteria > Rhodobacterales > Rhodobacteraceae > Ruegeria > Ruegeria atlantica_E. Next base: position 155,548 of record WQBJ01000002.1, read on the forward strand.
CGCCATTTGCTGTCGATGGTTTGCAGCAGCACCTGTTTTTCGATGTTGCGCATGTTTTCCGGCCCAAAAGCCGCGGCCTTCTGCGCCATCATCTCGTCCGCGGCATTGACCAGACGCTCGCGCACCTGCTCGTCGTCCACGCCTTCCTCGGCAGCCCAGTCCTGAACTGGCGCGTCGATGGTAAGCTTGTCCTTGATCGCCTCGTGCAACCCGTCGGTGTCCCATTGGTCTGCATAGGATTTCGGCGGCATGTATTCGTCAATCAGATCGTCGATCACCTGTTCGCGCATGTCCGACACGATTTCGGACAGGTCATCGGAAGACATGATCTCGCGCCGTTGGCTGAACACCACTTTCCGCTGGTCGTTCATCACGTCGTCGAACTTCAGAACGTTCTTGCGCATGTCGAAGTTGCGGCCTTCGACCTTGGATTGCGCCCGTTCCAACGACTTGTTGACCCAAGGGTGGACGATGGCCTCGCCCTCTTTCATGCCCAGCGTGGTCAGAACCTTGTCCAGACGTTCCGAGCCGAAGATGCGCATCAGGTCGTCTTCGAGGCTCAGGTAGAAGGCGGTGCGGCCCGGGTCACCCTGACGACCTGAGCGGCCGCGCAGCTGGTTGTCGATCCGGCGGCTTTCGTGCCGTTCCGAAGCCATTACATAAAGACCGCCAGCGGACAGAACCTTTTCCTTTTCTTCTGAGTGGCGCGCCTCTTCAGCGGCGCGCAACTCGGCCGGGTCAACCTCGGGGTTCTCGGCAAGTGCCTTCAGAACCTTCATTTCAACGTTGCCACCCAGCTGAATATCGGTGCCGCGGCCAGCCATGTTGGTGGCGATGGTTACCGCGCCATACCGTCCCGCATCGGCTACGATCTGCGCCTCTTGCTCGTGCTGGCGGGCGTTCAGAACGTTGTGCTCGATGCCTTCCTTGGTCAGCATCTGGCTCAGCAGTTCGGATTTCTCGATCGAGGTGGTGCCCAGCAGAACCGGCTGGCCCTTGGCTTGCGCTTCTTTGGTTTCCTCGATCATCGCGCTGTATTTCTCACCCGCCGTGCGATAAACTTGGTCGTCCTCGTCCACACGGGCAATCGGCTTGTTGGTCGGAACCTCGACCACGCCCAGACCGTAGATTTCCTGGAATTCCTCGGCCTCAGTCAGGGCGGTACCGGTCATGCCGCCCAGCTTGTCATAGAGGCGGAAGTAGTTCTGGAAGGTCACGCTGGCCAGCGTCACGTTTTCGGGCTGAATTTGAACGCCCTCCTTGGCCTCAATGGCCTGATGCAGACCTTCGGACAGGCGGCGGCCCGGCATCATCCGTCCGGTGAATTCGTCGATCAGAACCACGTTGCCATCGCGTACGATGTAGTCCTTGTCGCGCGTGAACAGCTTGTGCGCGCGCAGACCCTGGTTGACGTGGTGTACGACCGTAGTGCTTTCCGGGTCATAGAGCGAATGGCCTTCCGGGATAAGGCCGGCGGCAATCAGCTGTTGTTCCAGAAACTCGTTCCCCTCATCGGTGAAGGTCACGTTCCGGGACTTTTCGTCCAGCGTGAAGTGATCATCGCTCAGCGAGGGGATCAGCCCGTCGATGGCGGTATACAAGTCCGAGCGGTCTTGCGACGGCCCCGAGATGATCAGCGGGGTTCGCGCTTCGTCGATCAGGATCGAATCCACCTCGTCCACAATCGCGAAATTGTGGAACTTCTGGTAAATCTGATCCAGCTCCGCCTTCATGTTATCGCGCAGATAGTCGAAGCCCAGCTCATTGTTGGTGGCATAGGTCACGTCGCAGGAATAGGCGGCCTTTTTTTCGGCATCCGGCTGGCCCGACCAAATCACGCCGGTGGTCATGCCGACTGCCTCGAACACCTTGCCCATCCATTCGGCGTCGCGCTTGGCCAGATATTCGTTCACGGTAACGACGTGTACGCCCTTCCCGGTCAGAGCGTTCAGATACGCGGGGAAGGTCGCGACCAGTGTCTTGCCCTCACCCGTTTTCATTTCCGAGATATTGCCCTGATGCAGGAACGCGCCGCCCATCAGCTGAACGTCAAAGGCACGCAGACCCAGCGCGCGCTTGGCGCCTTCGCGGACGTTGGCAAAGGCTTCGGGCAACAGGTCGTCCAGGCTCTCGCCGCCCAATGCGCGTTTGCGTAATTCTTCGGTCTTTTCCTTCAGACCGTCATCCGACAGTTTCTCGAACTCGGGCTCCAGCGCGTTGATCTTTTCGATCAGGGGGCGGGTCGCCTTGATCTTGCGGTCGTTCGGTGTTCCGAACACCTTTTTCGCGAGCGTTCCGAGTCCCAGCATGTTCACTCCAGCGGATCTATTCTTGTCTTGGTTGCGACAGGCTTGCCCACCTTGCGCGCAACCCATAGATACGGGGGGTGAAAGGCGGCCCTGTCCAAGGCTTCAAAGCGATGTAAGCGGCAGGTTCCAGAGTGTCAACGCTGCGCCCTGTCGCGGCAAAGAAATAGGATGAATCCATGCCCAAAGGCCTCACTTTTCTGCCATCGGTGGCGCTTGCCGCCGTGATGGCCCTGCCACTGGCCGCCGAAACGAAACCCGATGCTGACACCGTGGTCGCGCGTGTGAATGGAGATGAGATCACATTGGGTCACATCATTGCCACCGCTGCTGTGCTGCCCGAGCAATACCAGCAGATCGAGGATGACGTTTTGTACGAACTGATCGTCGATCAGATGATTCAGCAGCAATTGCTGGGCCAGCAGCAGGAAGAGCTGACCAAACTGAACACCCTCGCACTGGAGAATGAGTCACGATCCTTGCGGGCAGTGCAGACGGTGAATGCTCTGATCGAAGAACATCTGACGGATGAAGCAATTCAAGAGGCGTATGACGCCAAATACGCCGACTTCCAAGGTGCGGATGAGTTCAACGCCAGCCATATCCTTGTGGAATCCGAAGAAGAGGCCAAAGAGATCAAGGCGCAGCTGGACGATGGCGCCGACTTTGCCGAACTGGCCAAGGAACATTCTACCGGCCCGTCGGGCCCAAACGGAGGTGAGCTGGGTTGGTTCGGTTCGGGTCAGATGGTCCCGGCCTTTGAGGCGGCCGTGATTGGTCTGGAAAAAGGGCAGGTGTCCGAGCCGGTGAAAACCCAGTTCGGCTGGCACGTGGTCACCCTGAACGACAAGCGCAAATCTGAGGCCCCCGCGCTGGAGCAGGTCCGCGCTGAGCTGAGCCAGACCCTGCAGCAGGATGTGATTCAAGCCCGCATCGACGAACTGACACAAGGCGCCGAGATTGAACGTCCTGCACTCGAGGGCGCTGGCCCCGAAGTGTTGCGGCAGATCGAGCTGATTCAGGAGTAAGCCCCGTGGCCACGATCACCAAGGTTTCTCCGCTGGCCCCGGCGGCCTTTCCCGATCTGCCTGCAATTGACGGTGTGCGCTTTGCCACCGTCGAGGCGGGCGTGCGCTATCAGGGCCGCACCGACGTCATGCTGGCGGTTCTGGACCCCGGCACATCCGTGGCTGGAGTGTTCACCCGATCCGCGACCCGCGCTGCCCCGGTTCTGGACTGTCAAGACAAAATCGGCCGGCCGAGCGACGGGCCTGCGGCGATCCTTGTGAATTCGGGCAACGCGAACGCGTTCACCGGCCACTACGGTCAGACCTCGGTGGCTGAGGTGACGCAAGCCGTGTCCAACGCCACCGGAGTTCCGGTGGAGCGGGTGTTTACGTCTTCGACCGGTGTGATTGGCGAGCCTTTGCCCCATGACCGCATCATCGCCCAGCTTGAAGCGTTGAAATCCGGCCTAAGCCGCCATGCCATTGAAGACGCAGCGCGCGCCATCATGACCACGGATACCTTCCCGAAAGGGGCCAGCGCGCAGGTCGAGATCGATGGCAAAACAGTCTCTATTGCGGGGATTGCCAAGGGATCTGGCATGATTGCGCCCGATATGGCGACGATGCTGGTCTATATCTTCACCGATGCGCGGGTCGAGCAATCGGCGCTGCAAGCGATGCTGGGTGCACAGACCGACCGGACCTTCAACTGTATTACCGTAGACAGCGACACTTCGACTTCGGACAGCCTGCTTTTGTGCGCGACCGGCGCATCGGGTGTGGATGCCACCGGCAATGCGGCATTTGCCGAGGCGCTGGAAACAGTGATGTTGGACCTCGCGCAGCAGGTTGTACGCGACGGTGAAGGCGCCACGAAATTCGTCGAAATCCGTGTGACCGGGGCTACCTCGGACGCGGACGCCAGGGTGCACGGGTTGGCCATCGCGAACTCGCCGCTGGTCAAGACTGCGATTGCGGGCGAGGACCCGAACTGGGGCCGTGTGGTGATGGCCATTGGCAAGTCCGGTGCCGCGGCGGATCGTGATCTGCTGAGCATTTCCTTCGGCGACATTCTGGTGGCCGAAAAGGGCTGGGTCAGCCCCGATTACCGCGAAGAGGACGCCGCCGCGTACATGAAAGGTCAGGACCTTGTGATCACCGTTGATCTGGGTCTGGGCGAGGGCAAATCCACCGTTTGGACTTGCGACCTGACTCACGGCTATATCGAGATAAACGCGGATTATCGCTCGTGAAAACCGTACTTGTTTCTGCCGTCGCACTGATCGACATCGAAGGCCGGGTGCTGCTGGCGCAGCGCCCGGAAGGCAAGTCCATGGCCGGACTCTGGGAGTTTCCCGGCGGCAAGATCGAAACTGGCGAAACCCCCGAGGCCGCGCTGATCCGCGAATTGCATGAGGAATTGGGCATCGACACCTGGGCCTCGTGCCTCGCCCCGCTGACCTTCGCCAGCCACAGCTATGACGATTTCCACCTGCTGATGCCGCTATTTGCTTGTCGGAAGTGGGAAGGCATCCCGCAGTCGAAAGAAGGTCAGGCTTTGAAATGGGCGCGTGCGAATGAACTGCGTAATTACCCGATGCCTGCGGCGGATGTGCCACTGATCCCGATTTTGCGAGATTGGTTGTAAGTATAGAATTGCGCGGGCCGTCCAGTAACTTGTCGGTTCGGCCCGCCTTCGCAATTTGAATGCAAAAACGCTTTCAGGCTGTGATCACGCAAATTTGTTGCGCGCTCTTCCAGTGTCCGATGGTTCAGGTATCAAGAACATTGAAATGAGCGCCGATAAACCGAACCAGAGCTGCGTTGCGACAATAACAAGCAAACCGACATTGCCCAGCAATGGTATGCCCGACCCAGCAGGGCGCGTGTCAGTGAACGCTGCGACGAGGAACAACGAAAGCCCCAATGCCCAACCAAGACCGGCGATCCAGAACCTACGGATTTGCTTTTCGTAAACTGCTTTATAACCTGGATCATTGCTGCGCCAAACATAAGCAAGTACAACCGCGACGAATGAGGTCAAAAGAGCTACGAGGCTTGCGGCGTATAGCGCCCAAATAATGGTAGGCTTTGTTTTAGTAGACATGTTTTCCTCGAAATACCTTGTTTAATCTTCTTTCTACTTAAGCGTGAACGAGCCATAATTGTGGCCGCTTCTGGCCATTTGTTTGACGACCTTTCGGTGTGGTTTTTGAGTATTTCTGTTTCAGCTCTAAAAATCTCTCCATTCGCCCCTGTTACAATTCGTAAGAATTGAGAAAACATCAGGAAAAAGTTGACGCTGATCTTACCTGCGTCCCTTATCGGGGCATTGGCGTTCAGGGATTCAACCTGAACCCGCCATTTCCGGCCCAGGGAGGGGCCGGATGGGGAGGAGAGAGAGATTGGCTCAGACGCAGTCGGGCGCTGAAGGGTTAGACTCCCTTCCGGCGCTGCTACACCGCAATGTGACCCAGTTCGGGGATGCCCCGGCCTATCGGGAAAAGGAATTCGGCATTTGGCAATGCTGGACCTGGGCGGAAGCCGCCAAGGAAATCCGCGCCATCGCACTGGGCTTTCTGGAGCTGGGCGTTGAGAAAGGTGACCACATAGCCGTGATCGGCCGCAACCGTCCGGCACATTATTGGTCGATGGTCGCCGCCCAGATGGTGGGCGCGGTGCCAGTGCCGCTCTATCAGGATGCTGTGGCCGAAGAGATGGCCTATGTGATGGAGCATTGTGGCGCGAAATACGTCGTCTGCGGCGATCAGGAGCAGGTCGACAAAGTCATCGAGATTCAGGAAAATCTGCATCAGGTCAAACACATCCTCTATACCGACAAGCGGGGGATGCGGAAATACGACCATGCCCAGATGAACGCGCTGGAAGACCTGATGGCCGAGGGCAGTGCGGGTCATCAGCGGTTCGATGCGGAACTGGACAAGCGTATCGTCGCGATCACCTATGACGATACCTGCGTGATGCTTTATACCTCGGGCACTACGGGCAAGCCCAAAGGCGTGGTGCTGTCGAACCGCAACGTGATCGAAAGCGCCAAGAACTCGGCCGAGTTCGATCAACTGACGCGGAACGAGGACATCCTGTCGTACCTGCCGATGGCCTGGGTGGGTGATTTCATATTCTCCATCGGTCAGGCTTATTGGTGCGGGTTTTGCGTAAACTGCCCCGAAAGCGCTGATACGATGATGACCGATTTGCGCGAAATCGGTCCGACCTATTTCTTCGCCCCGCCGCGGGTGTTCGAAACCCAACTGACCAATGTGATGATCCGGATGGAGGATGCGGGCAAGCTGAAGCAGCGCATGTTCCACCACTTCATGGCGCACGCCAAGAAGGTTGGGGGTCTGCTTCTGGATGGAAAGCCGGTGGGTTTTGGCGACCGGATGAAATACGCGCTGGGCAACCTGCTGGTCTACGGGCCGCTTAAAGACACTCTGGGCTACGGCCGGTTCCGTGTGGGGTACACGGCGGGTGAAGCGATTGGCCCGGAAATCTTTGATTTCTATCGCTCTTTGGGCATCAACCTGAAGCAGCTGTACGGTCAGACCGAAGCAACGGTTTTCATTACCCAGCAGCCCGATGGCGAAGTACGTGCCGACACGGTCGGCGTTCCCGCACCCGCGGTTGAACTGAAGATCGACGACAATGGCGAGATCCACTACCGCTCGCCCGGTGTGTTCGTCGAGTATTACAACAACCCCGACTCAACAGCCTCGACCAAGGATGCCGAGGGCTGGGTGGCCACAGGCGACGCGGGCTTCATCGAGGAAGGCACCGGCCATCTAAGAATCATCGACCGCGCCAAAGACGTTGGAAAAATGGCTGATGGCTCGATGTTCGCGCCGAAGTACGTTGAGAACAAGCTAAAGTTCTATCCCGACATTCTTGAGGTCGTGCTGTTCGGCAACGGAAGAGATCGCTGCGTGGCCTTCATCAATATCGACCTAACGGCGGTGGGCAATTGGGCCGAACGCAACAACGTGGCCTATGCGTCCTATCAGGAACTGGCAGGTCACCCCCGTGTGTTAGAGACGATTAAATCCCACGTTGAGGAGGTGAACAAGTCTGTCGCGGCGGATGAGATGCTGTCGGGCTGTCAGGTTCACCGCTTTGTGGTTCTACACAAGGAATTGGATGCGGATGACGGTGAGATGACCCGCACGCGGAAGGTACGGCGTGGCTTCGTCGAGGAGAAGTTCCAGGACATCATCGACGCGCTTTATGACGGGTCCAAGCAGGTCTCGACCACCACCGAAGTCACGTATGAGGACGGCCGCAAGGGGTCGATCAGCGCGACGCTTGAGATTGTCGACGCATCGGTTGTGCCGGTTGCTCAGCACAAGGTTGCGGCAGAATGAAGGCCGGTCGCGCACCGTTCGACCTGCGGTCATCGCCCCGCCCGCCGTCCCGCTATTGCGTAAGTTTTGGAGTGACTGATGCTTGATTCTACCGAAGGATATGTCACCGAAGATGGCCGCAAGATCGGCGGCGTGGTGATGGAGATGAAAAACATCACCCTGCGATTTGGCGGCGTGGTGGCGATCAAGGATATCTCGTTCGACATACGTGAGGGTGAGATTCGCGCGATCATCGGGCCGAACGGGGCGGGCAAGTCCTCGATGCTGAACGTGATTTCGGGGTTCTATGTCCCGCAGGAGGGTGAGGTTTGGTTTCATGGGTCAAAGCGCCCACCGATGCGGCCATATGAGGTGGCGCGGCAGGGCATTGCGCGGACCTTTCAGAATATAGCCCTGTTCGAAGGCATGAGCGTTTTGGACAACGTCATGACCGGGCGGCTGAACTACATGAAAACCAATATGTTCCAGCAGGCCTGGTGGAAGGGCAAAGCCGAGGCGGAAGAGGTTGAAAACCGCGAAGCGGTGGAGAAGATCATCGACTTTCTGGAAATCCAGCACATCCGCAAGACGCCGGTTTCGCGGCTGCCTTACGGCTTGAAGAAACGTGTCGAACTGGCCCGCGCGCTGGCGGCGGAACCCAAGCTGCTGCTGCTGGATGAACCGATGGCGGGCATGAACGTGGAAGAGAAAGAGGACATGAGCCGCTTTATCCTCGACGTGAATGACGAGTTCGGCACCACCATCGCCCTGATCGAACACGACATGGGCGTGGTCATGGACTTGAGCGACCGGGTCGTTGTGATGGATTACGGCAAGAAGATCGGCGACGGCACCCCGGATGAGGTGCGCAGCAATCAGGACGTCATCGACGCCTATCTGGGGGTCAGTCATGACTAAGCATCCGACAGACATGAGGAGCGGCGCAGATGCCTGAACAACTCGTATTCGCGATGGAGGTCATCCTCAATGGCCTGATGGCCGGGGTGCTTTATGCGCTGGTCGCGCTGGGCTTTGTTCTGATCTACAAGGCTTCGGGAATTTTCAACTATGCGCAAGGGGTTATGGCCTTGTTCGCCGCCATGACTCTGGTGGGGATCATGAACGGGCAGGTGCCCTTTGCGCATCTGATCAATGCGACCTTCGGGACGCATATCCACTATTTCGGTTGGAACGTGCCCGCGCTGTTGGCGATTTTGCTGACCATGGGAGTCATGGTGCTGCTGGCCTGGGCGGTGCAGCGCTTCGTCATGCGCCATCTGGTCGGGCAGGAGCCCATCATCCTGTTCATGGCCACCATTGGCCTGGCTTATTTCCTTGAGGGCGTGGCCGACCTGATGTGGGGGTCCGAGATCAAGACGCTAGATGTGGGGCTGCCGCAGGGGATCAACCTGTGGATTGATGAGAGCACCTATAACATCTTCGGCTACGGCTTTTTCATCGACAATCTGGACATTGTGGCGACAATCATCGCCGCGCTGCTGGTGGCGGCTTTGGTGGCGTTCAGCCAATATACCAAGCAGGGCCGGGCGATGCGCGCGGTGGCCGATGACCACCAGGCGGCGCTCTCGGTTGGCATTTCGCTGAACTTCATCTGGATCATGGTCTGGTCGGTTGCGGGCTTTGTTGCTCTGGTCGCAGGGATCATGTGGGGCACCAAGTCCGGCGTGCAGTTCTCGCTGTCGCTGATCGCGCTCAAGGCGCTGCCGGTATTGATGCTGGGCGGGTTCACCTCGATCCCCGGCGCCATCGTGGGCGGGCTGATTATCGGTGTGGGTGAAAAACTGTTCGAGTTCGCCATCGGCCCGATGGTCGGCGGAGCAACCGAGAACTGGTTTGCCTATGTGCTGGCGCTGATCTTCCTGGTGTTCCGCCCGCAAGGTCTGTTCGGCGAGAAAATCATCGAAAGGGTTTAGCCATGCAAAAGATGATCGCCATCATCAATGTGATCGCGTGGGCCGGGTTTTGGGCTTTTGGCTATATCGCCATCACCTCGGAAGATCTGACCGAAAGCCAGTTGGTCGTGGCAGCAATCCTAGCCTTTGCCGGGCTGGTTACAGGTATTCTTGCTTACATGAAACTGGTGCGCAGCTCGGAGGCGAGCGGATACGCCAAAGGCTCGAACCAATTGGACGCCGAAGCCCGGAATCAAGCACAGGAAGAGTGGGGGAAGTAAGACATGTTCTACCGTGAGGCCGGAGATTTCAAAGTCTCTTACGTGGATGACAGCCAAACCTTCCCGATCAAATTCGACCGGTATCGGTACTATGTCGTTCTGGCGGTGGCGTTTGGGATCATTCCCTTCATCATCAACGACTACTGGGCCAATGCGCTGCTGCTGCCATTCCTGATCTACGCGATCGCGGCGATCGGGCTGAATATCCTTGTCGGCTACTGCGGACAGGTTAGCCTGGGGACCGGTGGGTTCATGGCTGTGGGGGCCTATGCCTGCTACAAGCTGATGACCGCTTTCCCCGACGTCAGCATGTTCATTCACGTGGTCCTTGCAGGGGGGGTCACAGCCCTTGTCGGCGTGCTGTTCGGCTTGCCGTCTCTGCGGATCAAAGGGTTTTACCTGGCAGTCGCCACGCTTGCGGCACAGTTCTTCCTTGTGTGGCTGTTCAATCGGGTGCCGTGGTTCTACAACTATTCGGCCTCGGGCCAGATCAATGCGCCGGAACGCGACGTGTTCGGTATCATCATCACCGGCCCGAACGCTCCAGCCTGGGCTACCTACCTGTTCTGCCTGATCTTCCTGACCGTCTGTGCCTTGATCGCACGCAACCTGACGCGCGGAACCACAGGACGCAGCTGGATGGCAATCCGCGACATGGATATCGCGGCTGAGATCATCGGGGTGAACCCGCTCAAGGCCAAGATCAGCGCCTTTGCCGTCAGTTCCTTCTTTGTCGGCATCGCGGGCGCGCTGTTCTTTGCGGTCTATCTGGGCGCGGTTGAGGTCGGAGAAGTCTTCGGCATCCAGAAGTCGTTCCTGGTGCTGTTTATGGTGATTATCGGCGGTTTGGGGTCGATCTTCGGCTCTTTCGCGGGAGCGGCGTTCCTTGTGCTGCTGCCTGTGCTGCTCAAGCTGATCGGTGTCGATCTGCTGGGCTGGCCTACTGATATCGTGGCGCACCTGAACCTGGTGATTGTCGGCGCGCTGATCATCATGTTCCTGATCCTCGAACCGCACGGGCTGGCGCAACTGTGGCGCGTGGCAAAAGAGAAACTCAGACTTTGGCCTTTCCCGCACTAGGGCAGGCCCAATCAGAAAACGGGTACAAAGCCCGACCTAACCATCGGACCAACCAAGGGAGGAGACACCCGATGAACAAGACACTGGCAACCATGGCGCTGGGCGCCCTGATGGCCGCAGGCCCGGCGCTGGCAGATCTGGTGATCCCTGATCTCAGCTATCGTACTGGCCCCTATGCGGCGGGCGGCATTCCGTTTTCGGACGGCTATAACGACTATTTCACCTTGCTGAACGAACGTGACGGCGGCATCGGCGGCGTTCCTGTTCGGGTGATCGAGTGCGAGACCGGTTATAACACTGAAAAAGGCGTCGAGTGCTATGAAGCCACCAAGGGCGAAGGCGCGCTGGTGTACCAGCCGTTGTCGACGGGCATTACCTATCAATTGATCCCCAAAGTGACCGCGGACAACATCCCGCTGCACACAATGGGTTATGGCCGGACGTCGGCGGCGAACGGCACGGTGTTCAGTCATGTCTTTAACTACCCAGCAAACTACTGGAATGGCGCATCGGGTGCGATCAACTATTTGCTTGAGGAAAATGGCGGAGATCTGAGCGGCAAGAAAATCGCGCTGATCTACCACAATTCTGCCTACGGCAAGGAACCGATCCGGACTCTGGAAGACCTCTCTGAAAAACATGGGTATGAATTGGCTTTGCTGCCCGTCGACCACCCGGGACAAGAGCAAAAATCGCAATGGCTCCAGATCCGTCGTGACAGGCCCGACTATGTGATCATGTGGGGCTGGGGCGTGATGAACCAGGTTGCGGTTCAGGAAGCCGCCAATATCCGCTTCCCGATGGAGAATTTCATCGGTGTCTGGTGGTCGGGCGCTGAATTTGATGTCGAGCCTGCTGGCGAAAAAGCTAATGGGTACAAGGCGTTGACCTTCACTGGTCTGGGTATGGATTACCCGGTTTATGAAGATCTGCAGAAACATGTAGTTGATGCAGGCAAAGCCGCAGGTGCAGGCGACCAACTGGGTGCTGTGCAATACAACCGCGGTCTCTATGCTGCAATGCTGGCGTCTGAGGCAATCAAGACTGCGCAGGAAATACACGGTACGGCGGACATCACTCCAGCCATGATGCGTGACGGTATGGAGGCGCTGGAAATGACCAACGCCAAGATGGATGCGCTGGGCATGGCCGGGTTCGGGCCTGAGTTCACGGTAACATGTGAAAACCACGGCGGTCCGGGGCTGGTCGGCGTCGTCCAGTGGGACGCGTCTGCCAAGACGTGGAACACTGTGCAGGACTTCAAGCCGACCGATGTCGAGGTGATTGGTGCACTGATCGACGAGGACTCGGCCGCCTATGCAGCGGAAAACAATATCGAAGCGCGCTGTAACTAAAACGCATTGAAACAGCGGGTCGGCGGTACGCCGCCGTCCCGGAACCCCACACTCGCACAAGGACACGCGCAGATGCTGGATACGGCCCAAACCAACGAAGTTCAGGCGGAAACCCTGCTTGAGGTCAACAATATCGAAGTGATTTACAACCACGTGATCCTCGTCCTGAAAGGTGTCAGCCTGACCGTGCCCAAGGGCGGCATCACTGCTTTGCTGGGTGGCAACGGGGCGGGCAAGACCACGACGCTCAAGGCGGTGTCGAACCTGCTACATTCTGAACGGGGCGAAGTGACCAAAGGCTCGATCACCTATCGCGGCGCCAATGTGCATGAAAGTGACCCAGCCGACCTGGTGGAAAAGGGCGTAATTCAGGTGATGGAGGGCCGCCATTGCTTTGAACACCTAACGGTTGAGGAAAACCTGCTCACAGGCGCTTATACGCGCAAAGACGGCAAGGCGGCGATCCAGCAGGATCTGGATCTTGTGTATACTTATTTCCCGCGCCTTGCCGAACGCCGCAAGTCGCAGGCAGGCTATACCTCGGGCGGCGAGCAGCAAATGGTGGCGATGGGCCGGGCACTGATGTCGCGCCCCGAAACGATTTTGTTGGACGAGCCCTCGATGGGATTGGCACCGCAACTGGTCGAAGAGATTTTCAGCATCGTGAAAGATCTGAACGAGAAAGAAGGTGTGTCTTTCCTGCTGGCCGAACAGAACACCAATGTGGCTCTAAGATTTGCGCATTACGGCTATATTCTGGAATCGGGCCGTGTGGTGATGGACGGCCCGGCGGCCGATCTGCGCGAGAATCCGGATGTGAAAGAGTTCTATCTGGGCATGTCCGACGAGGGGCGCAAAAGTTTCCGCGACGTGCGTTCGTACCGCCGTCGCAAGCGGTGGCTGTAAGCGGATGGAGGATCTGGTCATGACGACATTCTACGACGCGCTCGAGACCCGTTCAGCCGATCAACGTGCCTCTGAACAAGAGCAGGCGCTGCGGGTTCAACTTCAGCGCGCGCTCTCCGCGCCCGGCTTTGAGACGCATTTGGCGGGGGCTGAAGTTGATGCTGTTGCTTCGATTGACGATCTGGTGAAGCTCCCGGTTCTGCGCAAATCCGATCTGGCTCAGGCGCAGGCGAGCCGCCCCCCGTTCGGGGGCTTTACGGTCAAGCCGGCGCGGCACTTTCATCACGTTTTCCAATCCCCTGGCCCGATCTATGAGCCCGGCAGCACCGATCCCGACTGGTGGCGCATGGGGCGGTTCCTGCATGCAGCAGGTGTTGGGCCGGGCGACATTGTTCATAATTGTTTCGGCTACCACCTGACCCCTGCTGGGATGATCTTTGAAAGTGGTGCGCGGGCAGTGGGCGCGGCTGTTCTGCCAGCTGGCACTGGCCAGACGGAATTGCAGGTCACCGCCGCACGCGATGTTGGTTGTACCTCATACGCGGGCACGCCGGACTACCTGAAGGTCATTTTGGACAAGGCAGATGAAATGGGTGTTTCCCTGCAGTTCGCCACAGCCGTTGTGGGCGGCGGCGCACTGTTCCCGTCGCTGCGACAGGAATATGCCGATCGAGGTATTTCCTGCCTTCAATGCTATGCCACCGCCGATCTCGGCAATATCGCCTACGAAAGCGCTGCGATGGAGGGGATGATCATCGACGAACATGTTATCGTCGAGATCGTCACGCCGGGCACAGGTACTCCGGTCGCCCCAGGTGAGGTGGGAGAGGTTGTCGTGACCTCACTGAACCCCGACTATCCGCTGATCCGCTTCGCAACAGGTGATCTGTCGGCCATCATGCCGGGGCAGTCGCCTTGTGGCCGAACCAATGCGCGGATCAAGGGCTGGATGGGCCGAGCCGACCAGACCACCAAGATCAAGGGCATGTTCGTGCGCCCCGAACAGGTGGCGGCCTTGGTCGACAAGCATGATGAGATCGTCAAAGCCCGCGTTATCGCCGCCCGTCAGGGTGAGATGGACACGATGACCGTTCAGATCGAAAGCCCGCGCAGCGATGACGTAACCTATGCCAAATCCGTGGTCGAAGTGCTGAAACTGAAAGGCGCGATTGAGGTCGTGGCTCCCGGATCGCTGCCCAAGGACGGGTTGGTGATCGAAGATCAGCGCGTCTACGACTGACTCTGAAAAACAGCTCTGCGGCAGTATGTGTCGCAGAATTGTTCCCCCGCCCACTGGTGTTTCTTAGCATTTTGGTCGATTAAAGGCGAAACCTGCGCCTTTGCCTGCCACGACCGGAAACATGGCCGAAATCGAATATTCAGAACACGGAACGCGCAACCGGGGTGTGTTTGGCACTCGGTTGGTGGCCTCAGTGGCCTATCTGGTGGCGGCTGCCTGTCTGCTGCCGATGGTGGCGGTTGTTCTGGCAGCGGTCACAGGCGGGACAGACACAATCTCGCATCTGTTGGATACGGTTCTACCTGGCTATGCGCTGACAACGCTCATCCTGGTAGTTTTGGTAGCCGTCGGTACGTTTTCAATCGGAGTCGGAGCGGCCTGGCTGGTGACTATGACCCGCTTTCCCGGTGTCCGCTTTCTTGAGATCGCTCTGGTCTTGCCGCTGGCCTTTCCGGCCTATGTCCTGGCCTATGCCTATACCTTCATTCTGGATCACCCGGGAATCGTTCAGACCACCCTGCGCGATGTGACCGGCTGGGGTCCGCGCGATTATTGGTTCCCCGAAATCCGCTCGACCGAGGGCGCTGCGGTTATGCTGATCTTGGTGTTGTATCCCTATGTGTATTTGCTGGCCCGCGCGGCATTTCTGCAGCAAAGCGCCTCGGCATTTCTGGCCGCCCGTGCGCTGGGTAAAAGCCCTTGGCTAGCGTTCTGGCATGTATCCCTACCCATGGCGCGTCCGGCAATTGCCGGAGGGGTCTTGTTGGCCATCATGGAGACCATCGCCGATTTCGGCACCGTGGCCTATTTCGGCGTGCAGACCTTCGCAACCGGTATCTACACAAGCTGGTTCTCAATCGGAGACCGTGCCGCCGCCGCTCAATTGGCCCTGTGCCTTTTGGGGTTTGCACTATTGTTGGCGGTGGTCGAGCGCACCCGGCGCGGTAAGGCAAAATACTATCAGGCGGGCAAAAGCCACGCCTCATTGCCTGTAACGCCCTTAAAAGGGTGGCTTGCGGTTGGGGGATTTACCCTCTGCGCCATTCCGGTGCTACTGGGCTTTTTGCTGCCAGTTTTCATTCTGGTCCAGATGGGTATGGAATCGGAACAGAACCTGCTGTCGCGGCGTTATATCGGCTTTATTAAGAACTCGCTGACGTTGGCGGGTACAGCGGCCGTGATCACCGTATTTGCGGCGATCTGTGTGGGATTCTATCAGCGCCTGCGCCCAGGGCGCGGATCATTGACCACCGGATATATCGCGCGATTGGGATATGCGGTTCCGGGCGGGGTGATTGCTGTGGGATTGATGGTGCCTTTTGCAAGTTTCGACAACGCATTAGACGCGTGGATGCGGCAGACCTTCGATATATCGACCGGGTTGCTGGTGACGGGCTCGATCTGGTTGCTGGTGGCGGCCTATATGGTGCGTTTTCTGGCCGCCGCGCTCAGCGCGTATGAGGGCGGGCAGAGCACGGTACACGTCAACATGGACGCCGCCGCACGGTCGCTGGGCCAGACCCCGCTGGGCACCCTGCGCCGAATTCACTTGCCGATCCTGACGCCCTCACTGCTGACGGCGCTGCTGATCGTCTTCGTTGACGTGATGAAAGAGCTGCCCGCGACCCTGATTATGCGGCCTTTCAACTTTGATACATTGGCTGTGCAGGCATACCGGCTGGCCTCGGATGAGCGGTTGGAGGGCGCCGCCGTGCCGTCCCTGGTCATTCTTGCGGTGGGGCTTTTGCCAGTGATTCTGATCTGTCGCCAGGTTGGGCGGCGCTAGGACACAGCGGGCCAAAATATCACACCCTTGTGTGCTCGGGCTTGATTCAAACGCATTTTCCGGCAAGGCTAAAGGTATGAACATGCAGCCTCCCAGCCGGTTTTCTGCAAACTCGGCCCAGATGCCCGTCGCGTTTAACCGGCACGAGATGTCCCACATCCTGTCTGTTTATGGCCGGATGGTCGCCGCCGGAGAATGGCGCGATTACGGAATTTCCAACCTGCGAGATATGGCGGTATTTTCCATCTTTCGGCGCACGGCGGAACACCCGATTTACCGGGTTGAGAAACATCCGCGTTTGCGCCAAAGGCAGGGAATGTACTCCGTGATTGGTATGGATGGCCGCATTCTGAAACGCGGACACGATCTGCGCACAGTCCTGCGGGTGCTGGAGCGCAAACTGATCCGCTCTATTGACCTTGATTAGAGCCTTATGTGGGAGGTTACAGGTCCGTCACCCTGATCTAGAATGCGCGTGATTGCCTGATCCATCGGTTCGAACGTCACATCCATATGATAGGCATTGGCGTGTAGCAGCATATTCTCGCCATAGACCCAGGCCACGTGACCATTCCAAAACAGTAGATCTCCGTGCTTCGGTTCCGTTCCCGCGGGCAGGGCCTCGCCTAGTTCACGTTCCTGTTCACTGCTGTCGCCCGGGCAGGGGATGCCACACGCTAACAATCCAGCCTGCACGAGGCCCGAGCAGTCCAGTCCAAACCGGCTGTTGCCACCCCACAGATAGGGCGTGCCCAGAAACAGCTCGGCCACGGCGACCGGATCGGTCAAATGTGTGGCATTGAGCTTGGCGTGCACAGCAGGGATGAAACCCAGTTCGGTTTCCAGAAACCGGTTCTGTTCCGACAGGACCTGAACCCGGCTGCCGAAACTCAACGAGATTCGGTCCGGGCTCTTCATATCCGGCTGCGCATAGGCATGGGTCGCGGGGGCAGTAATCCAGTGCGTGTCCGGCACTGGCGCGCCCAGTTGGTCCGAGGCCACCCAACCGCTGTACTTGTCCTTGTCCGCTGTGACTCGGCTCCAACCACCTTGGGTTTCCTCAACGGTTACCGTGTCTCCAAACAACAATTGCCGGTCCCGCGGGCCTTCAGTTTGGCGCAGCAGATCGACGACCGGGTTTATGATGCGCTGCCGGGTCATAGGCTCAGAATCTCGGGCAGAGCCGTCAGCAAAGCGCGCGGTCCCTGCCCGAGACCGCCTTTGCTGCGACCGGGTGCCTTGCTCGGTTGCCAGGAATAGATGTCGAAATGCATGTATCGACTATCGCCCACAAACCGTCGCAGGAACAGCGCGGCGGTGATCGATCCTGCAAACCCACCCGAGGGCGCATTGTCCAGATCGGCGATGCCCGGTTCGATCATCGCCTCATAGGGTTCGTGGAAGGGCATCCGCCAGACCGGGTCGGCGGCCTGCTGTCCGGCCCGCGTCAGCGCGTCGGCGGCACTGTCATCATCGGTGTAGAATGGCGCCAGATCACCGCCAACGGCCACCCGTGCCGCGCCGGTTAGCGTGGCCATCGAGATCACCAGATCGGGGGCGCCCTCGTTCGCCAGTGCCAGTGCATCGGCCAGTACCAGCCGCCCTTCGGCGTCGGTATTGTTGATCTCGACCGTCAGACCTTTGCGCGAGGTCAGGATATCACCGGGGCGGAACGCGTTTCCGGCCACAGAGTTCTCTACCGCCGGGATCAGCACTCGCAGCTGCAGCGGTAGGTTCAGCGCCATGATCATCCGCGCCAGACCCAGCACATTGGCTGATCCGCCCATGTCCTTTTTCATGAGCGCCATCGAGTTGCCGGGCTTCAGGTTCAGGCCGCCAGTGTCGAAACAAACGCCTTTGCCAACAAGGGTCAGCTTGGGACCGGCGCTGCCCCAGTTCATCTCAATCAGGCGCGGCTCTTGCGCGGCGGCGCGGCCGACGGCATGAATCATAGGGAAATTCTGTTCTAGCAGTGCGTCACCCCGGATCACGCTGCATGAGGCATTGAATTCCTGCGCCAGTTCTTCAGCGGTAGCTTGTAGCTGGTCGGGCCCCATATCTGCCGTTGGTGTGTTGACCAAATCGCGGGTCAGGGCCTCGGCCTGCGCAAGAATCTCAATCCGCGCGACGTCAACGCCTTCGGGTGCGACCAGACGCGCCTTGGCCGGAGATTGCTTGGCATAGCGGTTGAACGCATAACCAGTCAGCAACCAGCCCAGACATTCCGTGTGCAGAGCGTCCTCGGGCAGGCCTGATGCGATGTGATACACACCCTCGGGCAATGCCTCGGCCGCGCCGGCCAGCGGAAACCGCTTGCGCGCGCGACCTGATGCCTTGCCGTACCCTGCCACCGCAAAGTCTGGTGTCCCATCCCTACCGGGGATAAGCGCAACTTGGCCCAACGCGCCGGTGAAACCACTGGCGCCAATCCAATTTGCCACCGTCTCGGACTGGTCTGCCAGCCAAACATCCAGATCGGGTTGCGCGATGACATGCAGCGGCAGGGACGGGTCAGTGGGCGAAGCGAAAGACAGGGTCATGGGTATCTCGACTGGTTCTATTTGCGCCCAGCCTAGCTACCCACAGCCCGTCCGCAAGCCCCGTCAGACCGAAAGATCCTGCTGATCCCAGATCACTGTCAGCGAATTCTCACCGACCCGGATCAACCGCGACAGGGTGGCGCCTGTTGCCACCGCATCTCCGGCATCCACGGACTGCGCCACATCCCCTGCGACACGAGCCAGCGCGACCATGCCGATCTGATTGGCAATCGCCACCAGAGAGCGCGCGCATTTGCGTAACCCTGCCCAATCGCGCTGTCGCCAGAAGCGCTCACAATTTGACAGCCGCACGGCCAGTTCTTCGACCGTGCGACACAGCACATTCAGTGCATTCTTGTCGCCCAGTTGTCGGTACAACCCATTTAGCTGGTCCGGATCCAGACGGACGGTTTCTTTGTGTTCAAGCGTGAGTATTTTATCCACCACATTCACCCAAATTTATTTTGCCCCCACGGCACAAAGCGACATTGACGGGGAATTTCTTTGCAAAACCTTGCAGTCGTGCAGGATAATTGCTCGAATTTTCCGCGAATTCGGGATAGAGCAGCCCGCAGCGAACAAACCAGGGACACGAACATGCCAATTACCACCGACGAACTGACCGCTGCACGCAATGCTTGGGGTGAAGGGCTGATCGCCATCTCAAAAGCTTTTGAGGAAGGTGGTATCGATGAGGCCCGTCCCGTAGCCGAAGATGTTCTGGACGCCGCCTATGGTTATAATTGGGGACCGGTTCTTTTTAAGCCGACCATGGCCTCAGGGGACCAAACCTTTCGCCCGACTCGACACGGTGCGCTTGCCTATTTTGTGGGTCATGACACCGAGTATCCACTGGATGGTGGCTTTGGCATCAAAGGGTGGCGAGCGATGGAAAGCGTGACATCTGCCAGCTTTGTCGAAGGTGATGTCGCCATGTGGATGGGCAAGGTCAAGCTCACGGACAAGAATGGCAATGTCACGCAAGTCGACAAGAGTTTTGGCTACAAGAAAGACCCCGAAGGCGTGCTGCGCATTGTGCTGCACCACTCATCCTTGCCCTATCAGCCGTGACTCAGGAGATCATGGTAAACGAGACCAGTTGAGGTAAGCCGTTCTGGCAGTATTGAAATGCCCAACGACCTTTCCGGTCGTTTCGTCAGCGGTACAGGACGGTTCGCTCAGCCTATACGGGTTGTGGACAGATATCAGCGAAGGCGGATTGTAGTGTTACGATCCGCAAGAGAAAAAAATCGTGGTCGTCTGAGCCACTGATACTTTCGCCTTTGTGATGGGCGCTGGATCAGGTCTCTGATTCTGCGCCCCTTTTTTTGGTATAGTCGCCCAATCCGATGTCGGGCTGAACCTGACAGGCCGTCAACCAGAGAGCGCGACTGGTCCGCAACTAGCTGTTGATTGAAACTGAGGCGTGGTTCGCCGGTGGAGAAATATGTGCATGCGGCATGGTTCCTGACAACACATCTGTCCGACCGGAAAACGTTAAAAAAATATTCAAGATGCAAATTATTTAACTTTTCCGTTGCCGAAACCGGTTTCGGAACAAACAAATGGAAAAAATGAATGCGAATCTCTCATATCCCGCGCGCTCGACGACGAATCGCACCTCGGTTTCGGGGCGCGTAAAACTGGACGAGCTTGCTGCGCATCTGGGTTTGTCGAAAAGCACAGTGTCGCGCGCATTGAACGGCTATTCAGATATTTCCGAGGTCACGCGTGCGCGTGTTGAAGCCGCGGCGCGAAAGCTGGGATACCGTCCGCTAAGTCATGCACAGGCGATCCGCACCGGGCAGGTGCGCGCTATTGCTATGGTGCTGAATGCGGATGAACCGGACCAGCACAACCCCTTCTTGCAGGATTTCCTGGCTGGTGCCTGCGAAGCCGCCAGTAGCCACGACTGGACCATGACGATTTCCACTGCGACCTCCGAGCAGGACACGCTGAAAGTACTCAGCCGCCTGTATGAGGAACGCAAGGCCGACGGCTTTATTCTGCCGCGCACATTAGTGAAAGACGCCCGGATCAGCCTGCTGCGTAATCTCGAAGTGCCGCATATCCTGTACGGCCGCACTGGCTACGGTAACCCGAAAGACTGGTTGGACGTGTCGTGGTTCGACATTGCCGGTGAAACTGCCATTTGCAAGGCGGTGCAACGTCTGGCGGGGTTGGGGCATGAGCGTATCGGCTATGTTGGTAGCGATCTGAAGTTCAACTACAGCCACCTACGCCGGGATGGCTATACCGAAGGGCTGCGGGCCGAGAACTTGTCACTTGATCCCGATCTGATCCGCGACGGTGCGCGCACGCGGGATGAAGGTGCAGCGCAGGCCCGCGCTCTGATGGCTTTGGATAATCCGCCCACGGCGATTGTCTTTGCCACTGATCTGGCCGCTTTGGGCTTTTACTCCGTGGCCGAGGATCTGGGGCTTGAAATCGGTCGTGACGTGTCAGTCATCGCCTATGACGGCATTCCCGAAAGCCGTTATGCGCGCCCGGCGCTTACCACCTTTGCCGTTGACTCGCGAATGGCCGGTCAGCGGCTTGCGACACTGCTGATCCGTCAAATTCGGGGTGAGGCTCCCGCGACTCTTCGCGAGTTGGCCGAGGCCAGTTTGATCGAAGGGGGGTCGGACGGACCGCCGAACCTGACGCCAAGTGAATTGGCACAAAAAATACAACACCAAGAGTGAACACAACCGGGGAGGAAACCACAAATGAAACTCACACCCAAAGCTGCGAATCTTATGCTCGGCTCGTCGCTTGCACTGGCGCTGACTGCGTTGTCGGTGCAGGCCGACACGATCCGTTTCTGGACCACCGAAGAGCAACCCGAGCGTCTGGCCAAGCAGCAGGAGATGGCGGATCAGTTCAAAGCTGAAACCGGCACCACCGTCGAGGTGATCCCGGTCACCGAAAGCGATCTGGGCACCCGCGCCACCGCCGCCTTTGCCGCAGGCGATCTACCGGATGTAGTCTATCACACGCTGCAATATGCTCTGCCCTGGGCCGAGGCCGGTATTCTGGACACCGAAGCCGCGACCGAAGTGATTGAAGAATTGGGCGCAGACACCTTTGCCCCCGGCGCTTTGGCGATGGCTGCGTTCAACGACGAAACTGCCTCGGTGCCGGTCGATGGCTGGACCCAGATGGTGGTTTACCGCAAGGACCTGTTCGACGAGGCCGGTTTGGAAGCGCCAGACAGCTTTGCCGATATTCAGGCCGCGCTGGAAGCCTTGCACAACCCGCCGGAAATGTACGGTTTCGTCTCGGCTACCAAGGTGGACGAGAACTTCATGAGCCAAGTGTTGGAGCATGTCTTCCTCGCCAATGGTGTGTCACCCGTGGGCCCGGACGGTTTCCAGCCGCTGGACGAAGCCAAAACCACCGAGGTTCTGGACTTCTACAAAGCAATCTCCAAGGCCTCGCCTCCTGGTGAGCTGTATTGGAAGCAGTCGCGTGAACTGTATTTCGACGGCAAGGCCGCGATGATCATCTGGTCGCCGTTTATTCTGGACGAACTGGCCGGTCTGCGCGACAGCGCCCCGCCGACAATCAACGACGACCCGACTTCGCGCGATCTGGCGGGCAAAACCGGTATTGTCACCAAACTGTCCGGCCCGTCGAACCCGGATGGTGCAGCCTGGGGTGACGTTCGCTACTTTGGCATCACCAATGATGCGGATACCGATGCGGCAATGGAATTCGTGAAATATGCCATGGATCAGGGCTATACCCAGACACTGGCGATTGCGCCCGAGGGCAAATTCCCGGTTCGTCGTGGTAATGCCGACAACCCAACCGCATTCTCCGAGGCCTGGGCCGAACTGCCGGTGGGTGTCGACCGCAAGGCACCTCTGGGTGAGCTGTACGAACAAGCGATGATTGATGAGATCGTTGGTGGTCTGGACGTGGCACAGCGCTGGGGCGTGGCCGAGGGTCAACTGGCGCTGGCGTCGAAAATGATCAACAGCCAAGCCATCAACCGTGTGGTCCGTCAGTACATCGACGACGAGATTGACGCCGCAGCTGCCGTTGCGGCGTTGAACGAAGAGCTGGCCAAGGTTCAGTAATCCACCAGCATCCGCAGCGGCGTTCGCGCCACTGCCTCCAACCCTTCGAGGTACCCCATGACTTCGGCCACCCCACCGACCGGAACCGGGGCGTTAGCCAAACGCGAGGCGCGTCTGGCCTGGACGCTACTGGCTCCGACCATCATCAGTGTGTCGCTGGTTGTGATCCTGCCCTTGCTGGCGATCATCTGGATCAGCTTCAAGCCCTTCACCCTGTCCGATCTGCGCCCCCCCGCGCCCGTCGTGCGTGAAAGCCTGCGTGGATCGGGTGATGATCTGCGGATCGAATACCGGCTGCGCAACTCCAGCCAGGAGATCGCCATCGAAGGCGTGACCCTGACCGATGTGCTGCCCGAGGGCGTGATCGCCGGAGAAATCGCCGCGCCTTGCGTGCTGGACGGGCAAGAGCTGTTCTGTGACTTTGGCACTCTGGACGGCGGTCAGCGCGAGCGTATCCGTGTGCCTGTCACAATCGACGGCGACCCCGATGTGTTCGAAGATGTAGTCGAGGGGTCGGAACCGCGCATCACCGGCAGCGGCCCGAGCGTGCTGACCAACTTCGAATTCAGCCTGGAAAACTTTGCCCGCGTCTTTGATGGGGATGAGTTCTGGGGCGTGCTTGGGGTCACCCTGTTCTATACCGTGTTCGGCACCATTGGCGCTCTGGTGATGGGCCTGTTTGCCGCGCTGCTGCTGAACAAAAGCTTTAAGGGCCAAGGCTTCATCCGCGGACTGTACCTGTTCCCCTATGTGGCTCCCGTTATCGCGGTGGCGTTTACGTGGGTCACACTGTTCGACCCGTTCTCGGGCTCGGCCAACGCGCTGCTGGTGCAGATGGGGCTCAGCAGCGATCCGATCAACTTCTTCGGTGAACGCCCGTTGGCGTTGATCATGGTTACGGTGTTCGAAATCTGGCGCTATTTCCCACTGTCCTTCCTGTTCATCCTAGCGCGGATGCAGTCCATCGACAGCAGCATGTACGAGGCGGCGGATATGGACGGGGCCTCGCCGTTTCAGAAGTTCTGGCTGCTGAGCATCCCGCAGTTGCTGGGCATCCTGTCAGTGCTGTTCCTGCTGCGCTTCATCTGGACCTTCAACAAGTTCGACGACATTTTCTTGCTGACCGGCGGCAATGCGGGCACCCGCACGCTGACCGTGAATGTCTATGAACAAGCCTTTGCGGTCTCGAATATCGGGGCGGGCGCGGCGGTGGCCGTGGTGATCCTGATGTGCCTGATCGCCTTCAGCTTTGTCTTCTTCAAGTTCATCAGCCGCGAGGAGGGCCTGTGATGCGTAAAGGGTTTATCACCGGCCCGGTTTTGGGCGCGTTGTGGATGGTGGTGATCGCCACCACCATCGCGGTCACCATGTCCTTCGCAACGGGCGCTGCATTCCGTCCACAAGTTTTGCTGAGCCTGATCTGGGGGGCTTTGGCCGGACTGGCCTATGTCCGCTTTCCCGCCCGTCATGCCCCGGCGCGTCTGGGCGTGTCGGCCCTGCTGGGTCTGACCTGTCTGACCGGCTTTGGCCCGGTTCTGATCGGCTCGGACACCACACTGCAGGCGGTGCTGGTCACTATAGTGGCGATTGCTGCCGTCATGCATCTGTCGATGGCGGAAATCCTGAAAGAGCTGCCCTTCGGCGAACTCACCCGTCACGAATACGAAGACGCGGTGATCCGCTTCTGCACCGGCTTTGGCTATATCTTTTTCACCGCCACCGTAATCATCCCGTTCTACGTGATGGTGATGACCAGCCTCAAATCGCAACAGGCGCTGTTGCAGAACCCGCTGGACTTCTCGGTCGACCTGTCTCAGGGCTGGGCGTTGTTCCGCAGCTATACCGAGTTGTTCCGCGACTTTAATTTCGGCACCTATCTGTGGACGTCTTTCTATGTCTCGTGCCTGACCGTGTTCATCACCCTGCTGTTCAGCGTGCCGGGCGCCTATGCGGTGGCACGGTTCCGGTTTCAGGGGCAGAAGGCGTTCTCGCGCTCGATCCTGCTGATCTACATGGTACCGATGATCGTTCTGGCGCTGCCGATCTATATCGCGTTCTCGTTGACCGGCCTGCGCAACTCGATCCTTGGCATCGTCATGATCTACCCGGTCACCACGATCCCGGTCGCACTCTATATGCTGCAGGGCTATTTCCGCGGCCTGCCAACCGAGGTGGAAGAGGCTGGCCTGATGGATGGCCTGTCGCGGCTGGCGGTGATCTGGAAGATCACCCTGCCGCTCAGCTTGCCGGCGCTGGCCTCGGTATCGCTCTATGTCTTCATGATCGCCTGGAACGAGTTTCTTCTGGCCTTCATGCTGCTGGACGACCCGTCGAAATTCACTCTGACCCGGGGCGTTACAATGCTGAACTCCTCGGAGATACCCCGCCAACACCTGATGGCCGGTGCGGTGATTGCCACCGTTCCGATCATGGCCCTGTTCCTTGGGCTTGAACGTTTCATGACCAAAGGCCTGACGGCAGGCTCGGTCAAAGGATGACAGACATGAACCACTTTACTTCGCCGACGGAATCGGCCCGTAACATCCTGATTGCCAATGATCGGGGCGGTTATACGATCCCGACCAGCGGGCTTTATCCCTACCAGTGGAACTGGGACAGCGCGGTTGCAGCGCTAGGATTTGCCGAGTTCGATATCGACCGTGCCTGGGTTGAGCTTGAGACGCTGTTTTCGGGACAGTGGGACGACGGTATGGTGCCCCACATCCTGTTCCACAAGACCGACCCGGGCTATTTCCCCGGACCGGATGTCTGGGGTGGGACCGGGCCGATTGCCTCTTCGGGCGTCACCCAGCCGCCACTGGCCGCCACCATGGCGCGGCGGGTCTGGGAGAAAGATCGCGCGGCGGGTGAGACCCGCCTCCGTGCTCTGTTCCCGGCCATGCTGGCCTGGCACCGCTGGTTCATGAAATGGCGCCTGGACGAGCATGGCGCCGTCTGCACCACGCATCCCTGGGAAGCTGGACGTGACAACGCGCCGGATTGGGATGGTGCAATGGCAGGCATTGATGCCTCGGACGTGGGGGAATATCAGCGCCGCGACACCAGTCACGTGAACAGCGCCGACCGGCCCACCAAATACGACTATGACCGTTATATTAAACTGGTTCAGATCGGATGCTCGATCGGGTGGGATCAAGAGAAATTGCTAGCCCTTAATCCGTTTCGCGTGGCCGACCCGACCATGAGTTTCACCACCCTGCGCGCTGCCCGCGACCTGCTGGCCATTAGTCAGGATCTGGGGATCGAGGCCGAAGGTCTGGCCGCAGACGTAGAGCGCCTTGAGGCAGGCGCGCGGTCGCTGTGGAACGAGGCGCTGGGTGCCTTCGACGCCCGTAATGCCAAGACCAGCGAATGGGCCGAAAGTGTCTCTAACGCGAGCTATCTGTGCTGGTACGCTGGGATAGAATCTCCGCAGATGTTGGACCGCGTTAAGACCATTCTGACCACCGTCCCGCATCCGATCCCCAGTTATGATCCCAACATGCCCAAATTCGATGAACGCCGATATTGGCGCGGACCGACCTGGGCCTTCATGAACATGATGGTGGGCATTGGCCTGAAGGATATGGGCCACGGTGTTGAGGCAGAAGCGCTGCGTTTGAAAACTGGCCGCCTGATCGCAGGCCATGGCTTTGCAGAGTATTACGACCCGATCACCGGCAGCCCGGCCGGGGGCAATTCGTTCACATGGACAGCCGCCGTCTGGCTGCATTGGGCAGGGAGGAACTGATGGGCAGCATCGAACTCAAATCCGTCGAGAAATGGTTCGGCGAAGTGCAGGTGATAAAAGGCATCAACCTGCAGATCGAAGAGGGCGAGTTCGTCGTCTTCGTCGGCCCCTCGGGCTGTGGGAAATCGACCCTGTTGCGGATGATCGGCGGACTTGAGGATATCTCGCGCGGGTCGCTTCTGATCAACGAGAATGACGTCACCGATCACCCTCCATCTAAACGAGGGCTGACGATGGTGTTCCAGTCCTACGCGCTTTATCCGCACCTGACCGTGGCCGAGAATATGGGCTTCTCGCTCAAGGTCGCCGGTGTTCCCAAGGCTGAGATCGCCGTGCGTGTGGGTAAAGCCGCGGAAGTGCTCAAGTTGGAACCCTATCTGGAACGCCGTCCCAAGGACCTGTCCGGCGGCCAGCGCCAGCGTGTGGCCATCGGCCGGTCCATCGTGCGGGACCCCACCGCGTTCCTGTTTGACGAACCTCTGTCCAATCTTGACGCCGCCCTGCGGGTCGAGATGCGATACGAGATCGCCAAACTGCACCAGAGCCTGAACCGCACCATGATCTACGTGACCCACGATCAGGTCGAAGCGATGACGTTGGCCGACCGCATCGTGGTGCTGGAATTCGGCAAGATTGCTCAGGTTGGGACCCCGCGCGAACTGTACGAGCGCCCTGCCAACCTGTTTGTGGCGCAGTTTATCGGCAGCCCAAAAATGAATGTCATTCCCTGCACCGTATCGGGGGATCAGTTCCAGTTGGAAAACGGTGGCAGTGGTCCATTCGACCGAACCGGCACAGCTACGAAGCTGGGTATCCGCCCAGAGCATATCAGCGTGGTCGAACCCGGCGCGGGTCACAGTAACGGCATGGTTGAAGTGGTCGAATACCTCGGCGCGGACATGTTCGTCATCGTCGATTGTGGGACCGAGGAAAAGGTCACCGTCCGCCTTGGTGGCGACACCCAGATCAAGGCGGGGACCAAGATCGGCCTGCATTTCGCGCCGGAGAAGCTGCAGTTCTTTGATAGGGAGGGGCAGGCGCTGTAGGTGATTGGGTCGGGGATCGTGGGTCATACGGGCCGGAGTAGGACCTAGCCGGCAGCGCATTTCTGCAATATCCCGGAAGCTCAAGCTTGTAGAGAGACCATCGGCGCAACAGCACGTGGCGTTTCGAAACACACGCCCATTTCCCGGGAGTAACGATTAAAAGTCGGTCCGAGGTTCGAATTGGAAAGTGGCGGTCCCCGAGATCGACCACAACCAACCTTTTGTTGGCATTATAGCCAGGCACTTGGACAACGTTGATCACGTCAACTTTGCGGTACTCAACTGCCAGAACCAACCCTTCGAATAGAAGGACCAGAATAAAGAACAGCGCCGCGATGGCCGATCCTTCGGCGATGCGTATCAAAGTCAGTTTGGCGTTTTGATTTTTGGTCAGGAGTTTCAAATTTCCGAACACTATGAAAATTCATAACTAAACCTAGCCAATATGTCAGTGCATTCTGGCGAAACTATGGTGCTGAAATAACTTTCAAAACCCGGTTGGTACGATTTTAGAAATCGCGTTTTCAGGTGTCTGGAGTGCAATTGACGAAAAAAAACCCCGCAGGCGACGCAGCGGGGTTTCAGTGTTGTTGCGAGCGTCAACCTCAGCCCTTTTTCAGAACCTCACGGCCCAGCAATTCGGCGATCTGGACGGCGTTCAGGGCGGCACCTTTGCGCAGGTTGTCCGAGACGCACCACAGGTTGATGCCGTTCTCCACGGTCGAGTCCTGGCGGATGCGGCTGATGAACGTGGCGAAGTCGCCTGCGCATTCGACCGGCGAGACGTAGCCACCTGCTTCGCGCTTGTCGATCACCATGATGCCCGGTGCTTCGCGCAGGATGTCGCGGGCTTCGTCCTCGTCCAGGAATTCCTCGAACTCGATATTCACGGCCTCGGAGTGGCCAACGAACACCGGAACGCGGACGCAGGTGGCTGTGACCTTGATCGACGGATCGACGATTTTCTTGGTCTCGACAACCATCTTCCACTCTTCTTTGGTCGAGCCGTCTTCCATGAAGACATCGATCTGCGGAATGACGTTGAAGGCGATCTGCTTCTGGAACTTTTTCGGTGGAACGTCCGAGGTGGGGTTGTAGACCGCTTTGGTCTGATCCCACAGCTCATCCATGCCTTCTTTACCAGCGCCCGAAACCGACTGATAGGTCGACACGACAACGCGCTTGATCTTGGCGCGGTCATGCAGCGGTTTCAGCGCGACAACCATCTGCGCGGTCGAGCAGTTTGGGTTGGCGATGATGTTCTTGTTTTTGTAGTCGTGGATCGCCTCGGGGTTACATTCCGGTACGATTAGCGGAATCTCAGGGTCATAGCGATACAGCGACGAGTTATCGATCACCACGCAACCGGCCTCGGCCGCCTTGGGGGCGTAGACCTTGGTTGCGTCCGAGCCTATGGCGAACAGCGCCATGTCCCAGCCGGTGAAGTCGAAAGTGTCGATGTCCTGGGTCGTCAGTGTCTTGTCGCCAAAGCTTACTTCTGTGCCCAGCGAACGACGGCTTGCCAGAACGGCAAGTTCATCGACTGGGAACTGGCGTTCCGCCAGGATGTTCAGCATTTCGCGGCCCACGTTACCCGTGGCGCCGGCGACAACGACGCGATAGCCCATTTCATGTCTCCAAAGTTAAGGACGCGCGTTCATAGCCGCGTTGCAGCAAAGAAAAAAGGGTTTTCGGTGCCAATTTCCGCGATTAACGACGAATTGACACGGATCGGTGCGCCTCAGGCAGTATTCAGCAGAGACCGGTAGACTTTTACGATGGCTTCGGCCTCGCCTTCGATTCGAAAATTCTGCTCAACATGGTCCCGGGCGATCCGTCCGGCGGCGGCCAGTCTGGCGGGGTCCTCCAGCATTTGGCCCAGTGCGTCAGCCAATGCGGTGGCATTGTCCTTTTCCACCAAACGACCCGTTTCACCATCTTTGATCTGAGCACTGAACGCGCCCACATCGTTGCAAGCTATTGCCGGCACACCCGAGGCCATCGCTTCAAGGGGGGTCAGGCCAAAGCCTTCGTGGCGCGCGGGGGCGACGAACAGATCCAGCGCCCGATAAGTCTCCACAATTTCGTCCCAGGGGCGTTCCCCCAGGAAATGCACTCGATCTCTAATCCCTGCCTCTTGCAGCTTTTGTTCCTGCTCGCGTTGAAAAGCTTCAAATTCAGCGGTGGTGCGGCCTGTGAAGATGATGCTGGCGTCCGGATGGGAGGGCAGGACAGCGATTGCAGCGTCCACCAGAAGATCGACGCCTTTCTGCGGGCGTATGCGACCGAAACAGCCGATCAGAGTTCCTCCGGGCAAACCCAGCTTGTTGCGCAACACTTGTTTGTCTTCGGCGGGGTGAAACAGCTTGGTGTTCACGCCATGCATGATGACGGTCGACGGGTGCTGCAAGAACGAGGCCGCTTGCGGAGTCGTGGCGATCAGCGCGTCCATCTTCGAGATCAGCCATTTCGTGAAACTGGAATGATCCCGCTGTGCCGCTGAAGTGAACAGCAGTTTCAGATTCCGGCGCAGGACATGGCGCAAGAACAGACCCATAAGCATTTCGGTATTGCGACGCGCGTGCCAGACCCGCAGTCTCCGGTTCGACAGGAATGGAACCTTGATTAGCCGGATATGAGGTAAATTGTCCGGCAGGCCGGGCCCTGTAGCGACAATGCCGATCATATCTTTCTGGATCGGCAGAAGACGAATAACCGTTGTGGTCACCCCTGACAGGCTGTGCTTCAGGTTCGGCGCGATCAC
The DNA here is from genome assembly GCA_013032095.1 of Ruegeria atlantica. GTDB lineage: Bacteria > Pseudomonadota > Alphaproteobacteria > Rhodobacterales > Rhodobacteraceae > Ruegeria > Ruegeria atlantica_E. Next base: position 185,966 of record WQBJ01000002.1, read on the forward strand.
CTCGATGTCCTGCACAGCGCTCTCCATGGTTGATGTCAGTTCACGTTGTCCCGGCTGAATAGATAGATCACGCAGCCAATGGCAAGCGTGACCGCGAAAAAGCCGAATATCGCTGTGTATGGTGCAGTTGGGCTGATGTCCACTGTGGCGGCATGTATGCGACCGGTGACGAATTGCGCCAAGCCGACCCCACCAACACCAAAGAGGTTCAATAGGGTCATGCCGCGCCCAACCAGATGTGGCGGGGCAAAAGCCCGGCCATGGGCCATGATGACTGGAAAGCTGGCTCCCAGCAAACCGATCACAGCCATCAATACCACAGACAGCCAGACCGCATTTTCGACCCAAAGGAACAGCAGCCCCAATCCGGCCACGGTTAAAGCATTGCCGCCAAAGATCACCCATTTGCGGGTACCCAGCATCCTGTCCAGCGGCCCATAGGCAAAGGTCCCGGTGATCATTGCTGCGCCCATGATCAGCGTGGCCTGTCCGATCTGGGTTGTGCTCAAACCGAAAATGTCGCTGAGGTAAGGCCCGGCCCACAGTCCGCGAATTGCGCCAGATGGTGCATAAGAGACGAGCATCAATGGCAGAATTGTCCAAAGCGCCGGTTCCCTGAGCAGGTCCAGGAAGGAACCCCTTTGTTCCGTCTCGACTTTTTTGGGGTCCTTTACTTTGGTCCATATGCCCAATGCGATGGCCGCCGAAAAAACAGCCAGCGAGACCATCGTGGCGCGCCAACCCATCAGCTCAACCGCCAGCGCGGTGGGGTAAGAGGCCACCAGATTGCCCACCGACCCAACGCCCAACATTAAAGCTGCCAGCGTCGCAAAGCGCGCCGGAGGGTATTCGCGCGCAAAGATGTAGTAGGACGCCATCAGGACCGGAGAGCACCCGATCCCGATCAGTGCCATGGCAATAGCGATGTGAAAGGGCGTGCTGGCCGCAGCAAACAGCGCCGCACCGCCAGCCCCGCCGACCAGCAGCAATACCGCCGCTGTCAGGCGCGGCCCGACCCGGTCCAGTGCCCATCCCACGGGCAATTGCATGGCGGCAAAGATCAAAAACCAAAGGCCCGAGGCAAATGCCAGATCTTCGGGAGTTGCCCCGATATCGCGACCCAGATCAACACTGAGCACCGCCAGAAAAGCGCGAAAGAACTGGCTGAGCACGTAGCCCAGACACAAGACCACCAGACCCGCTTTCATGAAATGCCCCTACTACCCCAAGCTTCGGAGAAATGCTTGGCACGTTGCAGTGCCTTGCACAAGCGCGTGTGCTATACTGATTGCACCGGACAGAGATCACAATCGGGCTACCTTTACTCTCACACATCGCCCCGAGGTACCGATGAAAGACGCACAGGCTGCATTTTACGAAAACCTGCCCTTGCAGCGGGATTTCACCCGTTTGGCGCACCCCGGACGGTTCGCCGCCGTTCCCGATGACTGGGCGTTAGGTGTGGCCGATATAGTCGATTCTACCGGCGAGATTGCCAAAGGGCGATACAAGACAGTCAACATGGTCGGCGCAGCGGTGATTTCGGCCATGATCAACGCGTTGAAGGGGCAGGAGTTTCCCTATGTTTTTGGTGGTGACGGGGCCGGATTCGCCATTCCTGCAAGCGCGGTCGATACAGCCCGGTCAGTTCTTGCCGATCTGCGGCGTTGGGCGGACGAAGAGTTTTCGATCTCATTGCGCGGGGCCCTTGTGCCGGTGTCGGAACTTCGACAAGCCGGTAAGGATTTGCGTGTAGCACGCTATGCGCCCTCGGACGGGGTGGATTACGCCATGTTCTCTGGTGGTGGGTTGGTCTGGGCCGAAGCGCAGATGAAAGAGGGTCAGTTCGAAATCACCCCTGCTGAACCCGGCGCGCAACCTGATCTGACCGGGCTCTCCTGCCGGTGGTCCAACAGCAAGGCGCGGCATGGTAAGATTGTGTCTCTCGTGGTGCAGCCTACGCCCAAGGCAACCGAGAGCGATTTTTCCGACTTGGCCCAATCGGTCCTTTCTGCGGTCGAGCGGCTGGAGCGTGCTGGCCACCCAGTGCCGGAGAACGGCCCTCCGATAAGCTGGCCACCGCCGGATACCACGCTCGATGCGCGTGTGTCGCGGGCCGGGGGCAATCTGTTTGCACAGAAGATGAAGTTGCTGGGGCAAAACCTGCTGATCGCGCTGTTGTTCAAGACCGGCAAACGCTTGGGGCAGTTCGATCCTGAGCATTACAAGCGCATGGTCAGCCGCAACGCCGATTTCCGTAAATTCGATGACGGGCTGAAAATGACGCTTGATTGTGATCCAACGACCCTTTCACAGATCCAGGTGATGCTTGAACAGGCGCGCGGGCAGGGCAAGGTCCGCTATGGTCTGCACGCGCAGGATGAGGCGATGATGACTTGCTTTGTGCCTTCGGCCACGCGCGACGATCACGTACATTTCGTAGACGGAGCCTCGGGTGGCTATGCACAGGCCGCCGCCACGATGCAGGGCTAACGGGGGTTATTTCGCCTTCCATTTGGCGGCCAGCGTACGTGCTGCTTGCGTCAGCAGCATCACGTCGATCCCCACGGCCAGAAACTGCGCCCCCATGTCCATGTAAGCTTGGTTGGCTTCGTCATTGGTGCCCAGAATGCCGGGGGCTTTGCCCGCTGCCCTGATCCGCTTGATTGCATCAGCAATGGCGGCCTGCACCTCGGGCGCGGCGCTGTTTCCCTGAAAACCCATATCGGTGGACAGGTCCGCGGGGCCGATGAACACACCGTCAACACCCTCGACCGACAAGATATCGTCAAGCGCCGCCATGCCGGCACGGTTTTCCACCTGTACCAGTAGGCAAATCTGCGCATCTACGGTTTGGATATAGTTGCTGGCCGATCCATAACCGGTGGCCCGCGCAGCGCCAGCCCCGACGCCCCGCACACCTTCGGGCGGATAGCGGCAGGCACGCACCAGTTCGCGGGCCTGCTCGGCGCTTTCCACCATTGGCACTAAAACGGTCTGTGCACCGACATCCAGCACCATTTTGATCAGCGCCGTATCCCCAATCGGCACCCGTACCACCGGATGCGTAGGGCTGGCTGCCAGCGCCATCAGCTGATCGCGGATCGAGCGGATGTCATTTGGCGCATGCTCCCCATCAATCACCAGCCAGTCGAAACCGGCGGTGCCCATGATTTCGGCCGTAACGGCTTCGCCGAAACTACTCCAGCAGCCGATCACTCGATTCCCTTCGATCAGAGCCTGTTTGAAGGCGTTATTTGGCGCAGGCATAGTAGGACCTCTAGATCAATGAACGGGTGATTTCTGTGATGACATCATAGGCCATGCGAACGTCATACTCGGTGGTTTCGAACTGGCCGGCCTGAAAGCGGATGACCAAATCGCCGTCGACTCGGGTTTGTGTCAGATAAATGCGTCCATCGTCGTTGATGGCGTTGACCAACTGTAGGTTCAGATCGTCCAGATCGGAATAGCCTTCAGGTGCATAGCGGAAGGTCCAGAGCGACCACATCGGTGGCGTGACAATCTGGAAATCCGGCTCAGCCGCCAGCCGGTCATGCAGATCGACAGACCAGTTCACATGATTGCGCAGCCGTTCGCGTAGCCCTTCCAGCCCATAGGCACGCATCACAAACCACAATTTCAGCGCCCGGAACCGGCGGCCCAGAGGTACCGACCATTCCGAGTAGTTAATGATCCCATCCTTGCCATGGGTCTTGAGGTATTCCGGGCTGATCGCAAGTGTTTGCACCAGATCGTCCGGGTCTTTCAGAAAATGCGCGCAGCAATCGAATTGTACGCCCAGCCATTTATGCGGGTTGAACACGATACTGTCGGCTTGATCGACACCCGGCCAGTAATGGCGGTATTCCGGGCAGATCATCGCCGATCCCGCCCACGCTGCATCTACATGGGAAAACAGTCCGTATTTTTGCGCGACCTTCAGGCATTCATCCACCGGGTCGGTCGCCCCTGTGCCGGTTCCCCCTACACATAGAATGACGCCTGCGGGCTGCAATCCAGAGTCTAAATCAGCTTGAATTGCAGTTTCCAGCGCTGTCGGATCCATCCCGCGCCAGTCGCCTTTAATTGGAATACGAACCAGATTGTCCTGTCCGATCCCCGCAACCCAGATGGCGCGATCCACAGATGTATGAACTTCGGCAGAACAATAGACCCGTAACGGTTTTTGCCCGAACAACCCTTGTTGGTTGCCTTGCCAACTCAACGCCTTTTCTCGCATGGTCAGCACTGCGGCCAATGTCGCGGATGAGGCGGAATCCTGAATCACACCCGCAAATCCATCCGGTAGGTCCAACGCCTGCCGCAGCCAGTCCATCATCCGCGTTTCCATCTCAGTCGCGGCGGGTGAGGTCTGCCACAGCATGCATTGTGGCGCGATGGCGCTGGCAAGAAATTCTCCCAAAACGGACGGGGCCGAAGCGTTCGAGTTAAAATAGGCAAAGAACCTGGGATGCTGCCAGTGGGTGATCCCAGGCATCACGATCTCTTCGAAATCGCTAAATATTTCTTCCATCGCCTGCGACTGCTCGGGCGGATGGGCGGGCAGGGCGTTGAGGACGTCCCCCGGTTCGGTCCGGGCGCGTACCGGTTTGTCGCCGACTGTCAGGTGATAATCCTGTGTCCATTCGGCAATCTTCTTGGCCCAATCCGAGAATTCATCCCATTTCATTTCAAACCTCAGTAGCGTTCAGCAAAGGGTAGTCCCCGCTGACAGTGATGGGCATCTGCTGCCGAAGGTCAACGATCTTTCGATTTCTCGCCGCCGGGAGTGTGACGAGTGATGAACTGTTTCGAGCCTAACTTGGGCTAAATCATCATAAACATGCAGAAAAACAGATTGTTGAGTTGCTAAATATGTGGATTTCAGCAAGAATTTCGTATGACCAATGAAGTACCATTGACGTCACGTTCGCTGCCCATTGCGCTTCTGCGGGCTCGGGAACGGGTCATGGGACCCATTCGAAAGATGCTGGCAGATGTTGGTGTAACCGAACAGCAGTGGCGTGTATTGCGTGTCCTGAACGAAGAAGGCCCGCAAGAGCCGACCCATATTGCGGATCGGGCCTGTCTTCTGTTGCCCAGCCTTACCCGTATCCTGCAAAAGCTAGAGGCCAAAGAGCTGATCCTGCGGCGTGTGCACCCTTGCGACAAGCGGCGACAGATTGTCGACATTTCTGACAAGGGGAAGCAGATTATCCGGGACAATATCCAGGTTACAATTCATCTGGCCGAGGATCTGCGCACCAAGCTAGGGCCCGAACGCCACGAGGCGTTGTTGGACCTGTTGAACGAATTGCGTGATCTGGAAACGTGATGCCCCATGATTGAACCCCGCCAGAGACTGGTGCGGTCTCTGGCGGGGTGGCCAGACGTGTACTGGATCTTGTGCCTGGCCCCAGGCCGGTTGCGCCGGCTAGTTTCCGACGGTCCAGCCTGCAATCCAGAAAACATGCCGGTCCAAAATAAGGCCGACAGTCTGGCGCAAAGACATGTGGGGGTGGTGTCTTTGGCCATAGTTTCCTGGAATATTCATACCCACCTTGCCAGTGCATGGTGCTGGCGCTTGGGGCCGTCTTCGTATTTCGGTGGATGCTTTGGTATCCACCGAACCTGTGAGCGGTGACCAGAACGCGTGGCACCCCGATTTGCCACAGGTTTATCGTTCTGCCGTTACACAACTTAGAGCTGTTCGGGTCATTTTAAAGGTTGAGAACCCAAATTGTGAACTCAAGATTAACAGATTTTTCGAATTTACTGAAGTATTCCTGACAATTTCAGTAAAACTCTCGTGAAGGGAAAGGCATGTTCTGGCAAACTTCTGTACTAAGGTACGCGCTGCTTAAGGGTTTTGGGGGCGCAATGTCTGACAGCTTGTTTTCTCTTCCCCGTCCGATCGTAATTCCGGTACAACGGCAGGACGGCGTATATCCGGTGGGACGGATTTTTTGCGCCGGTCGCAACTATGCGGCGCATGCGGCTGAGATGGGACATGACGTCGACCGCGAGGCGCCATTTTACTTCACCAAATCTGTGCCAAACGCCGTGCTGACTGGTGAAAGAGTGCCATACCCGCCAGGCACCGAAGAATTCCACAACGAGATGTAACTGGCGGTGGCCATAGGCAACCCGTTTTCCGGGCCACCAGCGCGCAGGCCTGGGATGCGGTTTATGGCTATGGCTGCGCTCTAAACATGACCCGCGGTGACTTACAGATCCGCGAACGCAACAAACAGCGTCCGTGGGATCTAGGGAAGGATCTTGAAGTTGGCACTGTGTTTGCGCCCCTAATCGCAGCAGAAGATTGGGCGCCCAAGGACGACATTCGCGTTCATCTGAGGGTGAATGACGAGACCCGGCAGGAAGCAACGCTTTGTAAGGTTGACGAAATCATCAGCCATTCGTCTGGCTATTATCATTTACGCCCCGGAGATATGATCCTGACCGGCACACCTGCTGGCGTCGGCCCCGTTCAGGTCGGGGATGTGATTGAAGGCGGAATAGATGGGTTGCAACCGATCCAACTGACCGTGTCCAAGTCAGAATTATCCCTATTTAGGGTCTTTTAGCCAGTCCTTCGCAAATTCCACGTCTTCCAATCCGGCAAAGCGGCGAACCCGGTCCAGCTCTGATTGCAAGCGGCGGGTGCGAGCGTCTGACCAGCGAACTGAGCGTTCCGGCCACAGTGCGCTCACTTGAAGGATACCGCGGTATCGGTGCGCTTTCATGTCGATACGACCGATCATCCGGTCGCCTTCCAAAAGCGGGAAGACGTAGTATCCGTAGGTCCGTTTGGCGGCAGGGACAAAAACTTCGATCCTGTAATGGAATCCGAACAGCCGCTCGGCCCGGTTGCGGTCGCGCAACATCGGATCGAAGGGGCTGAGTACCCGGATGCGGCCTGGTGGCGGTGGTGTTTCAACTTCAGTAAAGCCCGGTCGGGCGACCAGTTTGCGGAGCCGCCCATCAGCGCAAGTGATTTCAATTTCCTGCAATAGACCTCTTATTAGAGCCTGTTCACTCCATTGCTTTGCTTCTGTCACGCTGACTGTGTCCCAGAAGGCCGCCAGCTCTCCGGGCGTGGCAAAACCCAACCGGTCCAGCGCGGCGTTGCAAAGCCAGTCCACGGTTGTCTCGGCATCGCAAGCCAGGTTTCCGGGGCACAAATGCGCGTCGATCACCCGTTCGGTCAGATCATATCGTTTTTGAAACCCGTTGCGGCCAATCACTGTCAGGGCACCCGACCGCCACAGGAATTCCAGCGCAGTTTTTGACGGGTGCCAGTCCCACCAGCCGCCCGACCCCTTCTTTTCGTCTCGACCCACTTCCGAGGACGAAACTGGCCCATGGTCGCGGATGTGTTGCAGGACAGTGGCAAACTGTTGTTCGAACCCATCCCGGCGCCAGTTCTTCCAGCGTGATTTCAGCAGAGCCTCATCGCGCTGAAACCGCAGATGCCAGTGAGGATAGAACTCCATCGGGATGACGGCGGCATCGTGGGTCCAGTGCTCGAAAAGAGCTTTGTCGCGTTCGTAAAGGCGCTTGAGGTTGTTCGTGCGATAGGACGGCCTGCGCGAGTACAGGATCATGTCATGGGCGCGGGCAACAGTGTTGATACTGTCCAGCTGCACAAACCCCAGCCGGTGGATCAATTGCAGCAAATCCGCGCCCTTTGCCCCGCCCGAGGGCTGCTCGGCCAGCGCGTGGCGGTCCATGAACAGGGCACGGGCCGCCTTGTTGTCCAGCCGGGGTAGTGCCACAGGTTAGCGCCGTTTCAGCGTGTCGCCGTAGCTGATCTTCGGGGTCAGGGTTACGCGGGTCTCAACCTCGGCATTCGGGTCAGCCAGCTGAGCCGCGATGATTTCCGCCGCCTTGCGTCCGATCTCTGACCGACAGGCATCCATCGTGGCCAGTTTACGTGGCAGCCCTTGCAGAAGCTCGACATTGTTGAATCCGGCCAAACCGATCTGACCCGGTACATCGATGCCTTGTTCCAGCAGGTACAATAGTCCACCTGCGCCGATCATGTCGTTGGAATAATACAGGAAATCCAGTTCCGGTGATCGTTCCAGCATGGCCTGCGTCATCTCGCGCCCCTTGGCCAGGGCAGAGCCGCCGGAATAGAACTCGCGATCTTCGATCTCGACACCGTTTTTGCCCAGCACTTCGGTGAAGCCCTCAAAGCGCTTTCGTGCCCGGTGGTCCAGCGGCATTTTGGTACCCATGAAGCCAATATGCTGATACCCGGCCTTCAGGATCGCCTCGGCCATCTCGCGCCCAGCGCGTCGGTGAGAGATACCGACCATCGCATCAACCGGCTTGCCGTCTGTATCCATGATCTCGACCACTGGGATACCGGCCGAATCCAGCATGGCGCGGGCCGCTTCAGTATGTTCCAGGCCCGCAATGATCACGCCCGATGGCCGCCACGAGAGCATCTCGTACAGCACTTTTTCCTCTTTTTCAGGCAAGTAATCGGTGACGCCGACCACTGGCTGCAATTCGGTATCCTCCAGCACCTGGTTGACACCGGTAAGCACTTCGGGGAACACCATGTTCGACAGCGAGGGGATGATCACCGCGACCAGATTCACCCGGCTGGACGCCAACGCGCCCGCGATCTTGTTAGGCACATAACCCAGCTCTTTTGCAGCGGCCAGAACACGGGTGCGGGTGGCGTCGGACACGTCGCCCCGGTTCCTCAGAACCCGGCTGACCGTCATCTCAGATACTCCGGAAGCCTCTGATACATCGCGAAGGGTAAGCGGGCGTTTTGTTTCTGTGGTCACGGAGAGCACCTGCACTGTTGTTTTGCCCGATGGTAGCGTGAACAGGACGCGATTTACAACTGTTCAGCAAACCCCATGACAAGCAGAAAAAACACAGGTACAGAGAGCCTTGCGCGGCCCCGTGGCTCAACTGGATAGAGCAGCCCCCTCCTAAGGGGCAGGTTGCAGGTTCGAATCCTGCCGGGGTCGCCAGCGTTTTTTCGATTCAAGTTGGGACCGGACAGCACTTCAGACGATGGCGCGGCCCGACAACGGGGTTTCCGTGATGAGATAAAGATCAGGATCCCCGTCTCAAAAGGTGAAAAGCCGTGGCCAGCTAGCCCGTCAATTTCGTTTTTCGATCAGGGTGTCCCACTTTCAACCTAAGCACAGTGAACACGCAATTGACCCGTCGGTTGAGCCTGTCATCGACCTACTTGGACTTTGGCTGTTAGAGCCCGGCAAAATGAGCGGGTCCCTTTTGGCCGGCAGTTGTCTTGCCGTGCCGAACACATTGATCCACGCTAAGGTTTCAGCTCTTCAACGTTGAGCGTCGCCAATGGCTCTGGAAACCGGGCACGAGTGCGGTTGGCAAATGCTACCAACGACAGCATCACAGGCACTTCGACCAGAACGCCGACGACTGTTGCCAGCGCCGCGCCCGAATTCAGCCCGAACAGGCTGATGGCAACAGCAACTGCAAGCTCAAAAAAGTTTGATGTGCCGATCATGGCACAGGGAGCCGCGATCCGGTGGGGAACTTTCAAAGCATAAGCGGCACCGTAGGCCAGCGCGAAAATACCGTAGCTTTGGATCAGGATAGGCACTGCGATCAGAGCGATCACCAGCGGTTTGGCCAGAATGGTCTGACCCTGCAGACCGAAAAGGATCACCACCGTTGCGATCAAACCCATGATGGACCACGGTTTCACGCGAGTAGAGAACGCATCGATGGCCTCTGCTGAGCCCAGTTTCCGACGGGTGATCAGCCCAGCGATCAGCGGTAGGACGACGTACAGCACCGTCGCCAGCACCAGTGTCTGCCATGGGACGGCGATATCCGTAACACCCAACAAGAAGGCGACGATGGGCGCAAATGCGACGACCATGATCAGGTCGTTCACCGAGACCTGCACCAGTGTATAGGTCGCATCCCCCTTGGTCAGTTGCGACCAGACGAAGACCATCGCGGTGCAGGGGGCGGCGCCCAGCAGGATCAGGCCGGCGGTGTATTGCGCAGCGTCCTCTGGCTGAATCCACGGCGCAAAAACATAGTCGAAGAACAGAACGGCAAGAAGCGCCATAGTGAAGGGCTTGATCAACCAGTTGACCACCAGCGTCACGATCAACCCTTTGGGCTGGCGCGCCACGCCCGCGACGGCACCAAAATCCACGCCGACCATCATCGGATAGACCATCGCCCAGATCAGCAAGGCCACCACCAGATTGACACTGGCCACTTCGGCAGAGGCGACCAATGCGACAAGACCGGGCGCAGCCAGACCGATCAGAATACCCGCAATCATGGCGAGGGCGACCCAGACGGTCAGGTAACGTTCGAAGATGCTCATGTGTACGCCTCAGTGGTTTGATCGGTCAGTTTGCCCGAGGTCAGCGCGGCCAGCGCCACCATCACCGCCGCAGTGCCCAGAACAAGGGGCAGGCCGCCGATCTGATAGGTGAAGCCAGACAGAACGGTGCCCACCAGACGGCCCGTTGCGTTAGCCATGTAGTAAAAACCCACGTCCATCGTGACCCGTTCCGATTTGGTAAAGGCGAGGATCAGGTAGGAATGCAGTGAGGAATTGACCGCAAAGATCGCCCCGAACACCAGCAGACCAACAACAAGTGTGGTGGTCAGCCACGCCTCCGGCCCTGAGGACATCAGTACAGCCACAGTCAATGCGGCAGGTACACAGAACAGTGCGGCGGCCCAGTTGCGGGCGGCGCGGATCAGGTCGCCTTCGCTACGCTCGTTTGCATGCAGAATCTTGGGCGCGCTGGCCTGAACAGCTCCGTAGAGAATGATCCAGACCGCCATGAAGGTACCGATCATGAAGAACGCAGCGCGGTTGCCCTCCTCGGTGCCGTCCGACAGCACGGCGTAGAAATAGATCGGGATGCCGACGACAAACCACACATCCCGCGCGCCGAACAGGAAGACTCGCGCTGCCGACAGCCAGTTCACATTTGCGGATTTCGAAAAGACCTCGGAGAACTTCGCGCCCTTGCGCCCTTTGGGCAGGCCCGGCGGCATGAACAAAATGACGGCAATTAGTATCACGGCCAGAACCGCGGCCATTACCAATACGGCCCAAGTGAAGCCCAGCATCGCCAACAGGGCCGCGCCAAGCAAGAAGCCCAGACCTTTCACGGCGTTCTTAGACCCGGTCAATACAGCGACCCAGCGGAACAACCCGCCACCCTCGGTCGGGGCCAGCAGTTTGACGGCGGATTTCGAGGACATCTTGGCCAGATCCTTGGCGACCCCACTGGCGCCCTGTACCAGCATGACAAAGGCAACAGATGCACCAATCGCCCAGTTAGGGTCTAGTTGCGTCAGTGCAAGCAGAGCAACAACCTGTAACCCAAGTCCGGCATATAGCGTCGAGGTCAATCCGAAACGCGCTGCGATCCAGCCCGCCGCAAGGTTCGTCACCATGCCGGCGACCTCATACAGAACAAAGAGATAAGCCAGCTGCACCGGCGAGAAACCCAGCGTATGAAAGTGCAACAGCACCAACATCCGCAAGGCCCCATCGGTCAGCATAAAGGCCCAATAGGCCGCCGTAACCGCGATATAGGCCGACAGTCCCTCGGGCCTCTGGGTCACAGCGAGGCCCCAACCATCAACGCGACGTCAACCAGACGATGTGCATAGCCCATCTCGTTGTCGTACCAGGCATAGATCTTCACCTGCGTCCCGTTCACCACCATTGTCGAGGGCGCGTCGATGATCGAGGAGCGCTCGTCATTGGTGTAGTCGGTCGAGACCAGAGGACGGGTCTCATAGCCCAGAATGCCTTTCAACTCGCCATCGGCTTCGGCTTTGAAGAGGGCGTTGACCTCTTCGACCGTGGTTTCACGCTCAACCTCGAACACGCAATCGGTCAGTGAGGCGTTCAGCAATGGCACGCGCACGGCATGGCCGTTCAGGCGTCCCTTGAGCTCCGGGTAGATCAGCGTGATGGCCGTGGCCGAACCAGTGGTGGTCGGGATCAGCGAATTTAGGGCCGAGCGTGCGCGACGCAGGTCTTTCGCAGGGCGATCAACGATGGTTTGAGTGTTTGTAACGTCATGGATTGTGGTCATCGAGCCGTGGCGGATACCGAGATTCTCGTGAATCACCTTAACGACAGGAGCCAGGCAGTTGGTGGTGCAAGAGGCCGCCGTTACGATATGATGAGCGGTCGGATCGTAGACTTCGTCATTGACCCCCACAACAATATTGGCGGTGGGCCCGTCCTTGACGGGGGCCGAGACGACGACTTTCTTCACGCCAGCCTCGAAATAGGGTGCCAGCTTGGCCTCGGTCTTGAACACGCCGGTACAGTCGATCACCACGTCGACACCGTCCAGAGGCAGCTCGTTCAAATCCTTGGTCCCGATGAAGGGTAGGCGGCTTCCGTTAACAGTGACGCTTTCGGCATCGTGCGAAAACTCGGCGTCCCAACGACCGTGCACCGTGTCGAATTCCAGCAGATGCGCGTGCATCTCGGGATCACCAACCCCGTCGTTGATCCAAGCGATGTTCGCGCCCTTTTCCAGTAGCGGCTTCAGGGCCAGTTTTCCCATCCGGCCCAAGCCGTTCAGTGCATAAGTCGTCATTTTTGGTCCTCAAAAGACTCTCTGCCGATGTCATCGACAGCAGATTGCAAAGCGATCCGGTCGAGACTTTCGACCGGCAATGAGGTAAAAGCCTGAATCCTGCGCTGCAGCGCGCCATAGGCGTTCTGGAAAGCCAGGCTTTTTTCAGCATCCGTGCCCGTTGCCTTGACCGGGTCTACCATGCCCCAGTGGCCGCTGATCGGCTGACCTTCCCATGCCGGGCATTCCTCGTTTGCGGCCTGGTTGCAGACGGTGAAAACAAAATCCATTTCGGGTGCTCCCTCAGCGGCGAACTCGGACATATGTTTGGACCGCAACACCGAAGTATCGTGCCCCTTGTCCTTCAGGACCTGCATGGCGAAGGGGTTGAGCTCGGATGTCGGTTGAGTTCCGGCGGAATACACATTGAACCGTTCACCGCCCAATTCGCGCAGCAGCGACTCAGCAAAGATCGAACGGGCGGAATTGCCCACGCAAAGAAACAGCACATTGAATTTGCGGTCCGTCATGGTGTCATTTCCTTGATGAAAGGGCATGCAAATATCGGGGCGACCACGGCAGCAATCTAGAACCAGAAAATCCAGCATCTGCTGCACGTTCTTCATATCAACCGAATAGAGCAGAGATGTTCCCGACCGCTCTTGTGTCACCAGACCCGAGCGTTGCAGCGCGTTCAGGTAGTTCGACAGGGTGCTGGCCTTGATGTTCAACTCAACGGCCAACTCTCCTGCGGGTACAGCGTCAGGAAAGCGTCGCATTAACATGCGAAACACTGAAATGCGCTGAGGGTGGCCGAGGATGGCCAGTTGGCTTGAGATTTCTTCTATCATATTTCATGAAATATTGAATTATTGAGAATGCGTCAATCAATGAAAGAGGCTGTAATAAAAAATTCACAATCTGAATATGCTGCTGGATGTCGTGCCGGCTGAGGGAACTTTCAGGCGGTAGATGGGGTCGCGGATCTTCACCCTCCTTAAAAAGAAGCTTGAATTCCCACATAACGAGGCTTGCGCGCACAACTCCGACCGTTTAAACGAAGCGTCGCTTGCCTCAATAGCTCTACAGCACAGGCGGTTCCTTCGAACCTCGAGAATACCTTTTCGATTGACCTGTGAAGCAGATAGTTAGGAGTGCAGGAGAAGAAATTCGAGGCCATCCTATGGTCCGGAAAGCCGCTGTAGCTCAGCTGGTAGAGCACGTCATTCGTAATGATGGGGTCGGGGGTTCGAGTCCCTTCAGCGGCACCACTTCTCTCAACAATCCGCTTTCTGAAAGTCGGTGCCATTTCGGCGGCCACAGACCTTCCAATCGGAGAAGGCGCGTTTGCTCAAATTCGCGTCTGGATCGGTCGGTATTATCGATATGCTGTATCCGGCTCGCTCGGAGCTTCAAAAAATTTCCCAATTCCCAAATAGCGTGTGGGGTTGTGAGAAGGGGGGTTCGCGCCAAACGTGGCGGCACTGTATGATGGTGATGCGAGCCCAATTCAAAGGACGAGTATCATGCAGACATTTTGGATGCGGCGCAGTTGCAACTTCGCCGCTGTATTAGGATTGGTTCTTCTTTTTTCTCCGGCGACCTTGGCTGCCGATCAAAGTGACGCGGACAAAGCTGTAGACACCTTCAATCATGCGATGCTCTCAATATTCCATCGTGGTCAAGGGGCGCTGTCAGAAGATACCCGGCCGATCATGGTGATTGCGCGCGATGTCATCGTGATTTCAAAAGATGGTAAAGCAACATATCCAAGGAGCGCTCCGCGCTACCAGCAGCTCAAGTCCACAACTCATGTTTTATTGGGGATCATTGGGGCGGTGACGCCCTGGCCTGATGACGATGCTGGCAACGACCGCTGGAAGCGTGAGTTTTCAACGATTTCTGCCGAGATTGATGCGCTTTTGGCCGCGATTGATGGTCTTGGGCTGTCGCAAGACTCGTTGGCCAGTCAGAAGGAAATGCTGGAGAAGGCCCGAGCCTTTACCGAACAGGCACTGGCCCAAGGCGAACTCACGCGCGAGGCGGTATCCAAGATCATCAACGACACGCGACCGATTTGGGTGGAAAACATGCGGGAGACCGCACGTGCAGAGCTAACAGCGCTCCATTCTGCTGTGTCTTCAGCGCGCGCTGCCATGGATGAGGAGGATTGGGCCAAGATGTACATCGTCCATCACGGAGGCTCCAGCGTGGAAGACGTCAATGTGGTTCTCTTGTATCTGCAGCGCGTAATGCCCGAGAAAGTTGCCGCAGGACAAGTGATGTTCGCCGAGAACGCTCATGGGACGGATGCTCTGGCAAACCACGTGGGCTACGTGATCATGCAGCGAAATGTAGGCGCATGGGCGTTCGGAGATCCAGCGCGGATGGAAGTTGATCTTTTGGGCTACGAGGCCGGATCAATCTTAGACGAAATGATCGAAGCTCCTTCGCCTGCTGACGTTGAATAAAACTGCAATGCCGGGAATACTAAAACCTGATCTTCCGTTTCCCATACTTACGTTCGGGCAAATCCATTTGGGGAGGCTCAGTGTGTTGTGGCATTGGCACTAGATCAGTGCCTAAATGTGCCCGCCGTTTTTCTGATCGAATTGGCGACGGATGATCGCTTCACAAGCGGATCTCTTGTTGAACTTAACAGTTACGTGAGTTTTCAGCGTTAAAGCGAAGTAAGCTTTGCTCTTCGACCTGTCTCAACTCAATACTGAAGCACATGTCGCTACTTTCGGAGCTTTAATGCGAATTAGCGTGGGCATCGCTGTATCAATACTGGTTGCCATATCCATCGGCGTGTCGACGGTTATTGTCCATTCCCTGTGGTGGAAGACTGCGCATGACAATAGCCGCATGCTCGCAGCCGAGATCAACAGTCAAATTGCAAACACCGTCCGCATAGAGGTGGGCGTTACGCTCACGTCCGCCGAAGCCGCCTGGGCAGCCGTACGCACGATCTTTGTCCAGAACGTTATCGCGACGCGACAAGCCGACAAGAGAGAGTTTGTGTTTTTATCTCAACTACAGGCGCAACCGAATATTTCATGGATTTTCTTCGGCTGGCCGGATGGGAACTTTTTCGCGTCACATCGCTTAGGTAACGGCGGGCTTGAGATGATTGAAATCGACAAGGATATCCGTGACAGGATGTTGCGGAAGGACCGCTATATCTTCATTCCGGGCGACATCCAGTTCGAAGAGCGAACCTTTACCGAAACATCCTACGATCCACGCGCACATGCTTGGTTCGAAAACTTTATGGGCCTTGAGTCAACGGGGTGGATCGAAGTGCGCGACCTCCCGGGTAGTGACAAAACCGTCTACGCATTTGCTGGCCCGATAGACGTCAACCGAACTCGGCAAGGTGTGCTGGCTGTGGCGATCGAAACAGATCGGCTTTCGCGCTTTTTGGCGACAATTGCGCCCGGCGAGTTTGGCGCGGCGTTTATTCTGGATTCCGATGGTAAAGTGATCGCCGTACCGGACGCGGAAGCGGATGAGGTTACACCCGCGGGCATGGGTGAGGGCGAGCTTTATGAGGTCGCTAAGATCGCAGGGGAAAAGCTGTTGGGTGACCCTACAACAAATGCCCCGGGCGCATTGACAAAGCGTGTTGTCCTAGGAGGCGTGCCCTATGCAGTCGCTCTTACGCCTTTGGGATTTTACGGCTGGCGCGTTGCCACAGTCATTCCTGAATCTGCCTTTCTTTCGGAAATAGACAAGACGTTGATAAACCTGATCTATATACTGATCGGTGTGGTTGTCGTTGCCACCGGCTTGGCGATATGGTTGGTGCGCAAAATAGTCGCGAACCCGTTGGCGTATATCGCCGAAGACCTGAGCAAAATCGAACGCTTCGATGTCGAACGCATTGCGCGCAGGCCTTCCAAACTGTCTGAGCTTGCAAATCTTTCCGCGGCGACCGCAAGCATGGCTGCGGGTCTATCAGCGTTCCGCAAGTATGTACCTACCGACTTGGTGCGCATGCTGGTTGCCGAGGGTATCAAGACTCAGCCAGGCGGAGACATAAAGCAGATTTCCGTATTATTTTGCGATGTTACGGGTTTCACAGGTCTGTCTGAGAAACTGGGCCCCAAGATCGTCCAAATGATGGAACCCTTCTTCAACGCGTCCTCTACGGCCATCGCCCGTAATGGGGGAACTATCGACAAATTCATGGGCGACGCTGTGATGGCCTTCTGGGGCGCACCGCGCAAGGATATTAACCACGCCGAAAACGCCTGTCGCGCGGCACTGGACCTTGTCGCCGCTGTAGAGGAGGCCGGCATTGAAGACGATGCTGGCAACCCCCTGCGCGTCAGGATCGGGCTAAACAGTGGAGAGGCTCTGGTTGGTAACATAGGGTCAGAGCAGCGTTTAAATTATACTGCTATTGGCGATGTGGTGAACGTTGCCAGCCGGTTAGAGGGAGCCAATAAGGATTACGACACACTGATCCTGATTGGTCCAGAAACCCGACGCCAAGCGGCCGATAAGATCGTAGTGCGCGAACTGGACACGTTAACAGTATTTGGGCGCACAAAGGAGTTGGTGGTCTACGAACTGATCGCGATGGCGGATGGGATTGACGGATCGCTTGCGTGGATTGAGCCCTACGAAAAAGGCCTTGCACATTATCGAGCAGGGCAGTTTGAAAAGGCCGTCGCTGCCTTTAGGGCCGCTGATCAAGCACGAAACGGAGATCCCGCCTCGGCCGTCATGATGTCCCGCGCCCAATTTCTGTTGGAAAATCCGCCACCGGAAGATTGGAGTGCAGTTACGAACACCAACAAGAAGCGGTAGATTGCGGGGCCCGCAACCGCGCCGATGTGATCGCCTTTCATCACGGGCTGCGCGAAACTCCCTATCAGGCCAACCGGGCGGCGGCGATGTTGTCGAAGCTGTTCAATCTGGCCGAGGATTGGGGATTGCGGCAACCGGGATCGAACCCCACGCGCGGGATCAAGAAGTTCCGTGAAGAAGAAAAGAAACGCTACTTGTAAGATTCGGAACAGATACGGCTCGGCGAAGTGCTGGCAGAGGCGCTGGAAGACGACACAGAGGCTGTATACGTGGTCTCGGCCCTGCTACTGCTGATTTACACAGGGTGCCGTTTGAGCGAGATTTTGACGCTGCGCTGGGACTATGTAACGTCGCACCATTTGGAATTGCCTGACAGCAAGACCGGACGCCGCCGCATCCCCCTCTCAAGAGAAGCCTATGACATCCTAATGGACCTGCTCCGGCAACCGGACAATCCCTACGTCGTATTGGGCGAGTCGAATACCGGTTCATTTCTTAAACATGCACAGACGCAGGCGGATTGAAGACGTACATTGAGAGCTAGTGGAACAGTCGTAGCGTAAAAAAGCTGGCAGAAATTAATCGACGGTATTGGAGCCTTTCCCAGCTTTTTAACCGCATAATCTGATGTCTCACGAGCTTTTTTCGTGCCGAAGTAAGCGGTTCAACTCGTCTTGCAACACTTCGAGCCTTTGCTCAGACGCGATCCGTTGCGCAATCTCCTTCCCAACTTGTCCAGGCAACGCGCCCGAAGCAGTCAAGAACAGTACAAGCCGATAAAGTGAGGAAGGGTGAGCAGGGCATTCGGTTCCTTCTCCAAACTCGATCTGGTCTCCTCCCCAGAGTGTAGTAGCACGTGACTTTCCGTTTACTACGAACTCTAAGGCCTGCCCCTCAGTCAACAAACAGGGTATGCCTTCTTTATCCCTTCCTGTCGAATTCTCAGACATTTCCTGATACTTTTCTCGAAACTCTTCTGAAGTGCAGTCTATTCTGCAATAACCGACAATGGCGTAGTTAATATAATTTGATTCATAAACTATTGAGAGAACTCTCATATCAGAAACAATAGGCTCAATTTTCTTCCAATTCATTTCAAGTTGAGCGGGCTGGATTGCGCCAAGTGGAAAAATTTCTTCACATAGAGCGCGCTTGAACCAGTGGCCCATGATATCTGGCTTTTCTACACACATATCTTCAAAGGCCAGCTGCTCTTCGCAGGAAACACTCATCTTGTTTTTGGCGTACGAGGTGCTGCTCATCCTTTGCATGCAGAGTATTTTTCCATCAGCGAGTTGCACCAACAAATGTAAGCAAAGCGAGTTCGCTTGCTTTTGAATTTCTGGAAAAATGGAACCGTTATGGATGGCGAATAGCGGATCATTTCTAATTCTTTTCTGAACAGCCTGTACAGAGCGGTAATCAGTATCTTGCACGCACAGCACCAACGAGCCTTCGCTGTCTAGAAAATTGGCCGGGGTTTCAACCAAACTGTACTTTTTTCCATTGTGTTCGAAATCCTCTACTGATGGCTCGTCTTCAGATAAGCCCTCATGTAAAAACGCGGCGCTCGACTTGTGGCGAACAAAGACATCCGATGTCTCGTTGCTTGGATGACAGTCCCATCCACTTATGGAAAGATCTGTGTATATCTTTTTGCTGCGGCATATCTCGATAATAGGACCGCAGACCGCAAAGTCCGCTGGAGTTGCACCCTGCGCTTCGAGGATTTTTAAAGCTTCAGGATCAGGATGACAGAACTTCGCAAGCGGTAAAGGACTCTTCTTGCTATTTTTAAAGCCGTCGATGGTCATGGATATCAAAATAATTCCAGCAATTGTCAACATTAGAACTAGCAGAGCAATCGCTGGCGGTAGAACTGGGTCAGATTTTAATGGTGCCGAAACCCAGTAAGGTAAGAGGAAAAAAACCCACTCCGATATGTCCGAAAACGTTTCGTTGCTTTTATAGTGGTCCAAGAAACCTTTTAGAGAAAAGCTAAGCAAAGAAAGAACAGCAAGACCAACCAGCCTCAGCAAATTTTTGCGTGTCTTCAGTTTTTCCGGCGAGGCAATCCATTTGAAGGTTCGTTTGATTTGGGTCACAGATTTCTTTCCATGGTTGTAGTGCTGAAGTTGTCTGGCGCCCGCCTGCTCAGTGGCGATACGTATGTTCCCCTGCTAAGATGAAGCTCAAAGCCAGTAGATGACGCTTGCAGCAAGAGCGATGGCTGAGAGGAGCACTCTTGGTCATCTCTCGTATCGGGTTACATAGCCAAAAACCGACATAGCATATGGAATCTCGACTGCGGTTTCACGGGAGGTCAAATTGTCGAATCTCGCTTTAATTTCTTCAGTCATTCTCATTGCCCACTATCGTTATGTAACCTTTTGTAAACCAGATGAAATCGGTTCATACACTCATCACTCTAAAGGTGGTTTAGCCAACTTGCTTGTCACCGCGCAATCCACTACAGAAAATCGATCTGATGAAAGTTTAACTATGAGTTACGGGTTTCGTCAGAGTTGAGTTCACCGCAGTTTCTTGTGTCGTTTACCTGCTATAAACAGTCCGACGCCTCCTCGAACATTTAGGTCGACAGCTTAAGATCAACTTGAAACGCAAAGTGTTGTTTTTGCACAACCGCAAAGCTTGTTTAAAATGCTTCCTTATTGCTTCCGGCAAACGTGGACGTTCAATCTGCACGAAATTGAGCAGTATGCAAGGTATTGATTTATCTTAAAAAAGTGGTGAGCCGTGCAGGATTCGAACCTGCGACCCACTGATTAAAAGTCAGTTGCTCTACCAACTGAGCTAACGGCCCACTCTTTCGTTGGATCTTTTCGATCCGTGGCGCTCTCTAAGGCATTTTCCCGACCGGGTTCAAGTCCTTATTTTGCACCTCGTTTCGCCATCACTTAACTTGTTTCCGGCGTCCCGATAGGCGGCCTAATTAGGCAGGTGGCGCGGGGGGGTCAACCCCTTTTTTCAGGAATCTTCACCGCAGGGTGGATTCCTTTCCGGCGCAGGGTTATATGCCCGCCATGCAAGGATTACAGAACACCAGTTTGCCCTTCATGAAGATGCACGGGCTGGGCAATGACTTTGTCATTGTGGATGCGCGCGCGCATTCGGCCGAGATTACGCCTGCCCTGGCAAAGGGAATCGGTCATCGTCAGTTTGGTGTCGGCTTCGACCAGCTGGCCGTGATTGAGAATGGCGAATCGGATGCACATTTGGTGTTCTACAATGCGGACGGGTCGACCTCGGCTGCGTGTGGAAACGCCACGCGCTGTATCGCGCGGTTTCTGATGGACGAATCCGGCAAATCCGACCTGACCCTGACCACAGAACGCGGCACGCTTTTTGCGCGTGATGCCGGGGATGGCTTGACCGCTGTGAATATGGGGCCACCGCAGTTGGGCTGGCAGGAAATTCCACTGGCTGAAGAGGTCGATACGCTGGAGCTGCCGATTGAAGGTGGCCCGACGGCGACAGGCATGGGCAACCCGCACTGCACTTTCTTTGTCGAGGATGCCGAGGCGATTCCTCTGACCGAATTCGGCGCGCGCTACGAATACCACCCGCTTTACCCCGAGCGCACCAATGTCCAGGTGGCTCAGATCATCGGTCCGGATCATATCCGTATGCGCGTGTGGGAGCGCGGCGTTGGAATAACGCTGGCCTCCGGGTCATCATCCTGCGCGACAGCCGTGGCGGCTGCGCGGCGCGGATTTACGGGGCGTAAGGTGCGGATCGACCTGGACGGCGGCACCATCTGGATCGACTGGCGCGAGGATGGCGTCTGGATGACCGGACCGACCTGCCATGTATTTTCGGGCACGCTGACGCCGGAATTTCTGAGGTCGTTGGGATGAGTGCTCCTAAGTTCACCACTCTGGGCTGTCGCTTGAATGCCTATGAGACCGAGGCGATGAAAGAGCTGTCGCAGCAGGCCGGATTGTCCGATGCCGTGGTGGTGAATACCTGTGCAGTGACAGCCGAAGCCGTGCGTAAGGCGCGGCAAGAGATACGCAAACTGCGCCGGGAGAACCCCAACGCCCGGCTGATCGTGACCGGATGTGCCGCACAGACCGAACCCGAGACCTTTTCACGGATGGAAGAGGTCGATGCAGTCATCGGCAATACCGAGAAGATGCAGCCCGACACCTGGAAAGGCATGGCGACAGATTTCATCGGCCAGACCGAAGCCGTACAGGTCGATGACATTATGTCGGTCACCGAAACGGCTGGTCACCTGATTGACGGCTTCGGAACCCGCTCGCGCGCCTATGTGCAGGTCCAGAATGGTTGTGACCACCGCTGTACCTTCTGCATCATTCCCTACGGTCGTGGGAACTCACGCAGCGTCCCTGCGGGCGTAGTGTTGGATCAGATCAAGCGGCTGGTGGACAAGGGGTACAACGAGGTCGTTCTGACCGGTGTTGACCTGACCTCATGGGGCGCAGATTTGCCCGCACAGCCCAAGTTGGGCGATCTGGTGATGCGCATCCTAAAGCTGGTGCCCGATCTGCCGCGCTTGAGGATCAGCTCGATCGACTCGATCGAGGTGGATGAAAACCTGATGCATGCCATCGCGACGGAACCGCGCCTGATGCCGCATCTGCACTTGTCGCTGCAACATGGCGACGATCTAATCCTAAAGCGGATGAAACGCCGTCACCTGCGCGACGATGCCATCCGTTTCACCGAAGAGGCTCGCAAGCTGCGCCCCGAGATGACTTTCGGCGCGGATATCATCGCAGGCTTTCCGACCGAGTCCGAGGCGCATTTCGAGAACTCGCTCAAGCTGGTCGCCGACTGCGATCTGACCTGGCTGCATGTTTTCCCTTATTCCAAACGTGAAGGCACTCCCGCGGCCCGGATACCGCAGCAGATCAACGGGAACATCATTAAAGACCGCGCTGCCCGTCTACGTGCTGCGGGTGCGGCTCAGGTAGCCAATCACCTGAGCGCCCAGGTCGGCAAAACCCATCACATCCTGATGGAGAACCCCCATATGGGCCGGACTGAGCAATTCACCGAAGTCACATTCGACACCCCACAAACCGAGGGGCAGATCGTGACAGCTAAAGTGCTGGGTTGCACCGAGACACAGTTGATTGCCTGACGCAGGCTCACTTAGCTGGTAACCGCAGAAACAGCGGCGGTATCGTAGTACTCATCGTATTCGCAGATCATCCCATCGCGGAACCGGCATATGATGATGATCGGCGTCTCGACCCGTTTGCCGGTGCCTTTGTGGGTCCAAGCGCACGCGCCGATGCCGACGACACGATCATCCTGTGCAATGGTATCTTTCAGGGTCCAATGCTCCATTTCAAACGCGCTGGTCAGGTCTTCCAGATATTTCCACATCTCGGCCCGGCCATCGCGGGCGCAACTGAAGTCCAACCCGTATTGCCCCCGACCCAGTGAGCGCATGCACAGATCCTCGGTCATATATTTTTCCCACATCCCGACGTCCGACGCTTTGCTGTCGTGCCACTCCGCGAATGCCTTCCGCAACATTGCGACATTGCCCTGCGTGTCCATAATCCGTTCTCCCAAATGAAATTCCCTGAAATAATTCCCGCCCTAAAATTGACCGGAGCTTTGGGAGTATAGCACTGTCTGACACACCAACAAAAAAGGCCCGGCGCTAAGCACCGGGCCTTTTGAAACCTAAGAGGGGCCGATCAGACGGTCTTCTTGCCTTTCACGCCTGCCCACAGGCGCTTGTTGACCAGGTACAGCAGCACCGACAGCACCGACAGGAAAATAACGCCAACGAAGCCAGAGTACTTACGCTCCATCATCTTCGGCTCGGCGGTCCACATCAGGAAGGCTGCGATGTCTTCGGACATGGCTTCAACCGTGGCCGGGTGACCATCGGAGAATTCAACCTGATCTTCGGACAGCGGTGGTGCCATCGAGATCCAGCCTCCGGGGAAGGCTTTGTTCTCATACAAGATGGTGCCTGCCTCTTCCTTTTCCTCACCAGTATAACCATCCATCAGCGAGGCGATGTATTCTGCACCACCCATGCCTTTGAAGAACTGGTTGATGCCCAGACCGTAAGGACCATGGAAGCCCGCGCGGGCCTTGGCCATCAGGCTCAGGTCCGGTGCGCCAACGCCATTGTTGGCCGGGAAGTGGTCGGTCGGGATCGCCGGGCGGAAATCGTCCAGTTCGGGGTCGAACACCTCAAAGTTGGCTGCCGCATAAGCGATGACTTCTTCTTCCGAATAACCCAGCGCTTCCAGATCACGCAGAGGCACGTATTGCAGGCCGTGGCAGGCTGCACAGACCTCTGTATAGACCTGAAGTCCGCGCTGCAGCTGGTTCTGGTCCCAAGTACCAAACGGCCCTTCGAACGAGAAGTGGAAGTCCTCGACATGTCCCTCGCCACCTGCCGCGAAGGACGCGGCTGGGGTCAATGCGAGGGCAAACGCGGCACCGATTGCAAGTTTCTTGAACATGTTTCCGGTCCCTCTTCTTACTCGGCCGGCGTGGCGTCGGCGTCAGCCTTGCCATAATGCGCGTTGAAGTCTTCTTCGATGGTCTCAGGCTGGGCCAGAGGCTTCTCGATCACACCAAGGATCGGAAGGATCACGAAGAAATAGGCGAACCAGTAGGCGGACGCGATCAGCGAGAAGGTCGCATAGGGCTCTTCCGCGGGCATCGCACCCAGCCACATCAGGGCAAAGAAGTCGATGACCAGCAGGTAGAACCACCATTTGAACATCGGACGATACTTGCCCGAACGCACGGTCGACGTGTCCAGCCAGGGCGCCAGAGCCATCGCCAGGATCGCACCGAACATCGCAATCACACCAAAGAACTTGGCGTCGATGATGCCGCCGGTGATGAAGCTGGCGAACTGAACAACCCAGACCTCACCGGTGAAGGCCCGCAGGATCGCGTAGAACGGCAGGAAGTACCATTCGGGCACGATGTGCGCAGGCGTGACCAGCGGGTTGGCTTCGATGTAGTTGTCCGGGTGGCCCAGATAGTTCGGCATGAAGCCGACAATTGCCCAGAACACGACCAGGATCACGGCCAGCGCGAACAGGTCCTTGATCACGAAGTACGGCCAGAAGGGCAGGGTGTCTTTTTCTGCTTCGGCTTTCGAACCACGACGCACTTCAACACCAGTCGGGTTGTTGTTGCCGGTGGTGTGGAAGGCCCAGATATGCACGATCACCAGCGCCGCGATGACAAACGGCAGCAGGTAGTGCAGTGAGAAGAAGCGGTTCAGCGTGGCGTTGTCCACCGCGGGTCCGCCCAGCAGCCAGGTCTGGATCGCGTCACCCACAAACGGGATCGCGCCAAACAGGCCGGTGATCACGGTCGCACCCCAGAAGGACATCTGACCCCAGGGCAGAACGTAACCCATGAAGGCGGTGCCCATCATCATCAGGTAAATCAGCATCCCGATGATCCACGTGATCTCACGCGGAGCTTTGTACGAGCCGTAGAACAGGCCGCGGAAGATGTGGATGTAGACTGCAACAAAGAACAGCGACGCGCCGTTCATGTGCAGGTAGCGCAGCATATAGCCGCCATTCACGTTGCGCATGATGTGCTCGATGCTGGCAAAGGCCAGATCGACATGCGGGGTGTAGTGCATCACCAGGACGATACCGGTGACGATTTGCAGCGCCAGGCAGAACGCCAGGACGATGCCCCAGATCCACCACCAGTTCAGGTTCTTGGGGGTGGGAATCATCAGGGTGTCATACAGCAGGCCGACGATGGGCAGGCGGCTGTTCAGCCACTTCTCGCCGTTTGTCTTCGGCTCGTAATGATCGTGGGGAATTCCGGACATGCGTTGGGTCTCCCTTAGCCGAGTCTGATGGTGGTGTTGTCCGTCCATTCCGCAGGCGGAACGGGCAGGTTCTCAGGCGCGGGGCCCTTACGGATACGACCGGCAAGGTCATAATGCGAACCGTGGCAGGGGCAGAACCAGCCGCCAAAGTCACCGGCATCACCCAGAGGCACACAGCCCAGGTGCGTACACACGCCCATCTGAACCAGCCAAGCGCCGGGTGCTTCGCCTTCGGGCGATGGCATCACGCGGTTGGCGTCGGTCGCCGGGGCATCTGCCGCCAGATTCAGGTTCCGCGCCAGCGGGTCGGGCAGCGCGGCAACGCCTTCGGCGTCCTGTTCCTGCGCTTCTGCGATCTCGGCACCGGTGCGGTGACGAATGAACACAGGCTTACCCAGCCACTTCACCGTCAGCTGCGTGCCCGGCTCAACGCCGCTCACATCCACGCGGATCGAGGACAGCGCCTGAACGTCTGCCGAGGGGTTCATTTGGTTGATCAGGGGCCATACGGCTGCACCCGTCGCAACGACACCTGCGCCGCCAGCGACGTAATAGAGGAAGTCTCTGCGAGTGCCTTCGTGGTCTTCTGCGTGGGACACGAGGTTTTCTCCGGTTTTCTGGCGCCCGCGTACGGGCAAATAGCTCGCGCACCGCACGAATGCGGTGTCTCAACGCGGGTATCTAGCTGGGAGAAATCAGTTCGTCCAGCGGTCATAGGCGCGCACTACGCCGCATCTGGGCATTCATGTCACAACGATGCGGTAATTTTTCAAGAAACAAGTGGGTTTATGCAGTGAAAATCGCCGTGCATCCGGACTCAGAAATCATGTGATTCGGACCGGCCCACCACCCGTCAAAAAGTGTTGGTTGCGACGGCCCGCACCCATTCTGAGAGCAGGTATTGGGCAAGATTCTGACCAGTTTTCGCCACGCAATTTCCCACTTCTCGGGAATGTGTGGCTGTAAAAAATCTGAGTCAAAAATAGATATTTTATAAAGACTTACACGTGTCCGATTTCGATTGCACTTTTAACGGGAATCCTTGAAGGCGCGGGAAATTCCCAACCTCAGCAGGACGTTTCCCATGTCAAAGCTCATTGCCCCTACTCTGACCCTTGTTCTGACCCTTGCGTCTCAGGCCGTGGCCGCTGGCGATCCGGCAAAAGGCGAAAAACTCTATAACCGCTGCTCATCCTGCCACGCGATCATCAAAGATGGAGAAGTTTTGGTCAAAGGGGGAATCACCGGACCGAATCTTTATGGGGTCGTCGGTCGCGTGGCCGGTTCCGAGAATGATTATCGCTATGGCAGCGAACGCCTGCCCGTCGGCATGTTCACCGATGACATGATCCGCGCGGGCGAGGAAGGGTTGATCTGGTCCGAGGAGAACATCGCCGCTTATTCGCAAGACCCCATCAACTTCATCAAAGAGTTTCTGGATGACGAAACAGCGCGTCCGAACATGAGCGTCAAACTGAAAAAAGGCGCCGAGGATATCGCTGCCTATCTCGCCACCTTTAACGCTCAGTAACCGAAAAACGCCCTGCGCCACCTGAGGTGCAGGGCAGATTGCTTAGCTCGGCGGGCGCGTAGTGGCCATGCTGGGCCGTTCGTTAAATTCGGCAAACCACGCAGCGAGTGCGTCATTGCCATTGCGCCAGCCCCGCGCGTCGTGGCGCAAGTCCAGATAACCCAACGCGCACCCGACGGCTATCTGCCCCATATCCAGAGAGCCGGACAAATGTGCCATCCAGCGCTGGTTCAGCGCGGCGCAGGCGCGTTCGATCTTGACCCATTGCGCTTCGACCCATTCATTCCACCTCTTGTCTTCCGGGCGTAGGCGGGATTCGTAGGTCATCAGCAAAGCGGCATCCAGAATGCCGTCGGCCAGCGCCTCAAGCGTCAGTACATCCCAGTGTGCAGAACCGTCGGGATATAATCCTGCCTTGGCACGTGAATCCAGAAAGGCACAGATCACTCGACTGTCGAACAGGGTCGGACCATCCGGGCGCTCCAACGCCGGAACCTTGGTCAGTGGTGCCTTGCTCAATAAGGGCGTGGCGGGTGAAACCGGTGTGTTCTCAACCGTCTCCAGCTCAACATCCTGTAGCTGATCGGTTTCGTGCAGCAACACCATGACTTTGCGCACATAAGGTGACGTCGGACTGTGATAGAGTTTCATTCGCGATCTCCCTGCTTGCGCCGACCTTACAGCACAAGGTCTGAAACAGAACCCGCCAATTCGCTGACATTAATATCCCTTGCGGAACCCCGCGTGTCTTGGCAATGTCCGCCCGTTCTCAGGGCGGGGTGGAATTCCCCACCGGCGGTAAGCGGGCTGCGACCCGTAAGCCCGCGAGCGGCCCCGTTTGCCGGGGTGACAAGCAGATCTGGTGAAAGGCCAGAGCCGACGGTTACAGTCCGGATGAAAGAGAACGTGCAGCGCGCCAGTAAAACGGCGTGTCTGCTCGTGATCGCCTTGGGTGACGTGTCTGTTGCGAAAGGAGATCATGATGACACACACCCGCTATGCTTTTGTCAAAGCCAACTGGCATTCTGATATCGTTGACCGTGCGCTTGATGGGTTTCTGGAACTTATCCCTGCCGAGCAAGTCGATGTTTTCGACGTTCCCGGCGCGTTCGAAATGCCCCTGCTGGCGCGCGATCTGGCCCAAACCGGCAAATATGCCGCCGTCGCTTGCGCCGCCTTTGTGGTGGATGGTGGCATCTACCGGCACGATTTCGTGGCGCAAGCGGTGGTCGATGGCCTGATGCGCGTAGGGCTGGACACAGGCGTTCCTGTCCTGTCAGTATCGCTGACCCCGCATCAGTATCAGGAAACTGACCATCATAATGCCATCTACCGCGAGCATTTCATTGAAAAAGGTCGCGAGGCCGCGCAAGCCGCGCTCAAGATCACGCAAACCCGAGCCGGATTGGCATCGGCTGCGTGACGTGACTAAGGTTGGGGTCAAACCGCCCCAACCGCAAATCCGCTTGAGGCTGCGGGCCTTGCCCGCTAATCACGACGCGCAAAGGAGCATGCCCCATGTCGATGAACAGCTTTGGACACCTTTTCCGCGTCACCACCTGGGGTGAAAGCCACGGACCTGCGCTGGGCGCAACCGTCGACGGTTGCCCTCCGGGTGTCACCATCGACGAAAGCATGATCCAGCACTGGTTGGACAAGCGTAAACCCGGTCAGAACAAGTTCACCACCCAACGGCGTGAACCTGATCAGGTGAAAATCCTGTCTGGCGTGTTCGAAGGCCAGACCACCGGGACGCCTGTGCAGCTGATGATCGAGAACACCGATCAGCGCTCGAAGGACTATGGCGATATCATGGACAAGTTCCGCCCGGGCCACGCCGACATCACCTATTGGCAAAAATACGGCATTCGGGATTATCGCGGCGGTGGGCGCAGCTCGGCCCGGGAAACTGCGTCGCGTGTCGCCGCAGGTGGGCTGGCACGCGAAGCGATCAAACAGATCGCGCCCAATGTGCAGATCACCGGCTACATGGTGCAAATGGGACCGCGCAAGATTGACCGTGCCAATTTTGACTGGGCGCAGATCGACCAAAACCCGTTCTGGACACCCGACGCACAGGCCGCCGAGGATTGGGCCACCTATCTGGACGACCTGCGCAAGTCCGGCAACTCGGTCGGCGCAGTGGTCGAGGTTGTGGCGCGTGGTGTCCCAGCCGGGATCGGAGCGCCTGTTTACGCCAAGTTAGACACTGATCTGGCCGCTGCGATGATGTCGATCAACGCGGTCAAAGGCGTTGAGATCGGTGAAGGTATGGCTGCCGCAGAACTGACCGGTGAGGCCAACGCGGACGAAATCTTTATGGGTCAGGATGGCCCGCAATACAGCTCGAACCACGCGGGTGGCATCTTGGGAGGCATCTCGACCGGGCAGGACCTTGTGGTGCGCTTTGCGGTCAAACCGACGTCCTCGATTCTTACGACCCGTAAGACCATCACCAAATCGGGCGAAGAAACCGAAATCATCACCAAGGGCCGCCATGACCCCTGCGTCGGCATCCGCGCGGTGCCAGTGGGTGAGGCGATGATGGCCTGCGTGATCCTAGACCACCTGCTGCTGCACCGTGGCCAGATCGGAGAGAACCGTGGACGGATCGGCTGATCTGCGCTCGCGCCTACGCGCTGTTGTTGCGCAGCGGATGGAGACCGATCCGGCACATGATCTGGCTCATCTGGACCGGGTTTGGGTGAACGCGCAGGCTATTGCGGACGAGCAGACAGATATGCCCGTCCTTCTGGCGGCCTGCTACCTGCATGATCTGGTGAACCTGTCCAAGGACGACCCTGACCGTCACCTGGCCTCTCGTCAGTCTGCGCAGGAATCAGATCCTATTCTGGACAAACTCGGTTATTCATCTGATCAGATACGCGCAATTCAACATGCGATTGAGGCGCATAGCTTTTCGGCCAATATCACCCCGGCAACGCCCGAGGCCTGTATCCTGCGCGATGCAGACCGTCTGGACGCTCTGGGTGCGATTGGCGTTGCCCGGAACTTTTCTGTTTCGGGCGCTTTGGGTCGCGCGCTTTATGACCCGGCGGACCCGTTTGCCGCGGATCGACCGTTGGACGATCTGACCTATTCGCTGGATCACTGGAAGGTCAAACTCCTGTCTCTGCCGACCGACATGCTGACCGAGGGCGGGCGGGTTATCGCGCAAACGCGCGTGCAACGCATGATCCGGTTTCTTGAGGAATTTTCCGAAGAAATCGGCAGCGCTCTGCCCTCCGACTGGGTCAATGAATGACCGCGACGACGGGCCGTTGATCTTTTCCCGCTAAAAGCGCAGGGTCGCGCGCATGGCGAAATCGTTAACATCGCATCGACCTCTTTTGGCCGTCGCTCTGAAAATGAGTGCGGTGTTTCTGTTCACTGTCATGGCTGCGCTGATTAAATCGCAGTCCGATCACTTTCCGCCGGGCGAGATGGTATTCTTCCGGTCGCTGTTCGCCATTCCGGTGATCATCATATGGCTGATTTCACGTGGAGAATTGGTGCAGGGCTTTGTCGTGCGCAAACCCATGGGCCACTTCTGGCGTGGCGTTCTGGGCACAACCGCAATGGGGCTGACCTTCACTGGTCTTGGCCTGATTCCTCTGCCCGAGGCGACAGCTATTGGTTACGCCACCCCGATCTTCACCCTGATTCTGGCGGCGATCATGCTCGGTGAGCGTATCCGCAAGATCCGAATCGCAGCCGTCGCCATCGGGCTGTTGGGGGTTCTGATCATGATCTGGCCCCGACTGGGCGGTAACAACTTGGAGACCGCCGCCACCATCGGTGCTCTGTGTATTCTGGGCGCAACCATCGCCCGTGCTTTCGTGCAAATCCACATCCGGCAGTTGGTGCAGGTGGATCACCCTGCGGCCATCGTGTTCTATTTCTCGATGACGGCAACCCTCCTGTCCGGGCTGACCATCTTTTGGGGCTGGGTCCTGCCTACATGGGAGCAAGCCGCCGTGCTGATCATGGCCGGGCTCATCGGCGGCGTTGCCCAAATTCTGGTGACCTCGTCCTATCGCTTTGGCCAGGCCTCGATGCTGGCGCCCTATGACTATACCTCGATGCTGTTTGCCATCGTCATCGGTTATGTCTGGTTCAGTGAATTGCCGACCCTGGTGATGCTGGCCGGTGCTGCGCTGGTGATTGCAGGCAATATTGTAGTGATCTGGCGCGAGCATCAGTTGGGGTTGGAACGCGGAAAGGCCCGCGCAGTCACCGATCCCAAAGCCTGACCTTTACCTTTGCAGAACTTCCCCTAGGGTGTGCCCAACAAAAGATGAGGGTTTCCCATGAGCGACGCACAAGATCACAAGGAAAAGATGCAAAAGGTGCAAGCCCAGCACCGTAAGAAAGTGTCAGAGGCCGTCGACCCGGAACGCGGACTGGTTCTGATCAACACCGGCAAGGGCAAGGGCAAATCCTCGGCCGCGTTCGGTGTTGTGATCCGCGCACTTGGATGGGGCCAGAAAGTCGCCGTCGTACAGTTCATCAAAGGCAAGTGGAAAACCGGTGAGCGGCGCTTTTTCGAGGAGCGCGATCTGGTGACCTGGCACACCATGGGCGAGGGCTTTACCTGGGACACGCAGGACCGCGAGCGGGACATCGCTGCCGCAAATGCCGCCTTCGACAAAGCGCGCGCCTTGATGTCCAGCGGCGACTACGATCTTGTGGTGTTGGATGAGATCAATATCGCGCTGCGTTATGAATACCTGTCGGTCGAACAAGTGATCGACGGGCTGAAAGGGCGTTCTGAAAAGACCAGCGTGTTCCTGACCGGGCGCGACGCCCCGCAGGCGCTGCGCGACTATGCTGATCTGGTCACGGAAATGACCGAGGAAAAGCACCCGTTCCAAGCCGGAATCAAAGCCCAGCGTGGTGTGGATTTCTAGGATCAGAGTCAAAACAGCCCCAAATGGGGCTGTTATCCGGGTCGGGTTTCGTTCAGAAACCGGACCGAACCGCGTCGGCTGGCGGCACTGGCCGGTAAGGTGTTTTCTGCCTTGCGGTCGTCGATGGCGTCTTTCTTGTCGACATAGGCGCAAAAATCATCGTCGCAGCAGCATCCGCAAGCGGTGGCCGCTTCGTGCCGTGCCATGATTTCGTCCAGCGGATCACCCATACCCAAACTCTTAGCCTTGCCAACGACGGTTCGTTTCCGAGGCGGCGGCGTGCTCTCACCATTTCATGCGCTAAGCCCGCAAACCGCCTCGAAACTCTGTGCCCAATGCTTTTGCATCTGGCGTTGCCTTTTATCTGATTATTTTTGTCGGAAATTGCAAGGCAAAAAAACATCGCGCCCCCGAGTCAAACCTCTGGGGCGCGATGACACAATCAGATGCCTTGTGGGTGCGGATCGAGCGTAACCGACCACAATTCGGTATCTGCACGGTCCATCAGGCGGACGGTCATCTGTTGCGTTGCGCCGTCGATATCCACTAGCCCAAAGAACTGCAGCCCTGCGCTGGGTGGAAGATTCACGCCTTGGCCTTCAACCGGAGCTTTGACGAACTTCACCTCGGGGCCAAACGTTCCATCCAACGCGTTTGGACCAAAAGTGCCAGCGTGAAGCGGGCCGGATACAAATTCCCAGAAAGGTTTAAAATCTTGGAATTGAGCCTTATTAGGGTCATAATAGTGCGCCGCGGTATAGTGCACATCAGCCGTGAACCAGACAGTGTTAGTGACCCCCGCCGTCTTGATAAAGCGCAGCAGATCCGCAATCTCCAGCTCTCGCCCCTTCGCCGGGCCACTGTCACCGTTCGAGATCGCCTCGGCTCCGGCCTGCTCTTTCCAGTTATCCCACACGATCAGACCGATGGGCATGTCAGAGGCGATCACTTTCCACGTGGCTTGTGACCCGGCGAGTTCCTTTTTCAGCCAGGCCAGTTGTTCGGCCCCCAGAATGCGGGACTGATCAGTGATCTCATCTTCCATTGATGGGCCATTTGGGCCGCGATAGCTGCGCAGATCCAGGAAGAACACATCCAGCATCGGACCGTAGGAGATTTTGCGGTACACCCGCCCCGGTTCCGCGGGCGTAATCCGCAGCGGAGTCATCTCATGAAACGCACGCCCGGCGCGGGATTGCAGCACGTGCACCGATTTCTCGGTATAGCGGTCATCCGAGATCAGGTCCTTGGCATCCGACCAGTTGTTGACCACCTCATGGTCGTCCCACTGGAAAAAGGTCGGGCAAACGGCATTCATCGCGCGCACATGCGCGTCCATCATGTTGTTTTTCCACTGGGCGCGGAATTCGTCCAGCGTTTCGGCGACCTTGCGTTTCTCATCGATCAGGGTGGTGTTTTTCCAAATCACTTGACCGTCTTTTTCAACCTCATCCTGCATCGGACCGTCGGCATAGATCGTATCGCCGGAATGGATGAAAAAGTCGGGCTTGTGCTGCGCCATGGTCGCATAGGTGCGCATGCCGTCGTCATCAATGCCCCAACCTTGACCCGCCGTGTCACCCGACCAGGCAAAGCGAATATTGCGGCGTGAGGTCGGCGCGGTGCGGAATTGGCCAATAATAGGCTCTGATACGATGTTGATGTCGCTCAGATCGGCGGCGACGAAGCGATAGAAGATATCCTGATCTGAAGGTAGCCCCTCGACCAGCCGCTTCACTGCAAAATCGCTGTTCGGGATCGCGTCCATCGGGGTTAGCTGGCGGGCATCGGCGAAGCTTTCGGTGGTCGACACTTCCATCATCACCCGCGCCGGGCGGTCGGTGCGGGTCCAGATCATGCCCGAGGTCGTATCCACATCGCCCGACTGCACACCATGGGTGAACACGGGACGCGATGAAGCGCGGCTGATCGCGGGCATGGACAGTGACGCGGCAAAGGCGGTGCTGCCAGCCAGAAAGGCACGGCGGTTGGGGCGAAGGATTCGGGTCATCTGGGCTCTCCTGTCTGGTGACCTGTGATTGGTCACGCGATTGGTGAGCGGCAGTGAGCCGCCTGTTTGTAAAACAAGCGGCTCAGATTTTTGAAAGTATCACGATGATATTGTGACACTTTGTGGACTACTTGCTCAGGCAGTTACGCCTTCTTCCGGCGCACTAAGCGAGATGACGGCGACCACCGCCGCGCCGTTCAGCCAGTAGTATATCGCATCCAGGCCTGAGAACCCAAACAGGCTGGGCGCGGCCAGAAACACGACACCGACCAACAGATCAACGGCCAGATGTAACTTGTAAGGCAACACCCGCCACAGTCCCAGATGGTGGTCAGTCAGAACGGTGAGTACAAAGGCCGCCGCGCCGGTCGCCACAGACAGCCACAGGGCCATCGGATTGGATTGCCCCAGCCCCAGAACGAAGGGCAGCACCATCAGCGTGAAAGCGACGGGGTAATCCAGATAGGCGTGCACAGTGCGGGTAACGAAACGGACAGACATTGAATTTTCCTTTCCTTGCTTGGCATGACCTCAAGTTAGGACAGGTGTATTGAACGCTTAATTCCGGATCGTTCGTGAAATTATGCAGATCGTTCAGATCTGAGGTGGATCAGTGCATGGACCGATAGGCCGCAGGGGACAGGCCGATCTGCTTCTTGAACACGCGGGAGAATGCAGCCTCGGAGGCGTAGCCAACCTCGGCCGCCGCATCCGCCACGTTCCAGCGGGCCTCGGTCAGTCCGTGGCAGGCGATCTGCATGCGCCAGTCCGTTAGGTATTGCATCGGCGTCGTGTCCATCTTTTCGGCAAACAGCTGTGCGAAGGCGGTGCGCGACATGCCAGCCTCACGGGCGAGTAACTCGACGCTCCACTCCTGTGCCGGGGCTTGATGAAAAGCGGTCAGCGCGCGGGATATGCGCGGATCGGCGAACCCAGCCAACGCGGATTCACTGGGGCTTTGGTTTTCCAAATGGGCGCGGATAGCCTGTGCAAACAGCACCTCAGACAGTTTCAAGGCTATCAGATCACCACCGATCCGGGCTCCGTTGATCTCGGACCCGATCATGCGCAGAGTCGATTCGATCCAGGCCCCAGCCTCTTCGCCATAATTTTCAATCAGAATGTAAGGAGGTAGCCGGTCGATCAACATATGCCCGGTGCCTTGCCGCCCCGGTGGGCCGGTGAACGAGAAATGTCCGCAGATCAGCTGAGTGTCGCGGCTTTTATCCTCCCCGCCATATATCAGGACGCCATCGCCCCGATAACCGGCGTCATCCAGAACTTGTTCCAGTGGCAGAGCATCCAATGGTTTGACCTCATTGCACAGCAGAGCATGGGCAGTTCCGTGTGGGATCAGGATCAAGTCGCCCTGCTTCAGGCGCAGCGTTTCCCCTGCGTTAGAGACGAATACTCTTAACTCCCCCCGCTGCACAAAGTGAAACCGGGCGACGTTCTGATAGGCCGGAACCTGAATGCCGAAAGGCGGCGTGAAGGAGGTTCGGAAATAGAACGTCCCGCGCAGGGACAGGCGGGTGAGAATATCGCTAAGAAGGTCCAACATGGGGCAAACCTACACCCGCTTCCGCATTCGTCCAGCTATCTGGACGATCTGCACAAAAGCTTGAACGGCGGGTAAAGAAAAACCCCCGCGAAACGTGGGGGCTTTTGAATTCGTCATCTCGTGTAGATCAGGCGCGGACCAGCGCCTCGTAATCGGCAGCGATCTCACGAGTGATGTCACCAACCTCAAAGGTATAATCACCGATCTGACCCACCGGAGTGACCTCGGCCGCGGTGCCGGTCAGCCAACACTGTTCAAAATCGGCCATCTCTTCGGGTTTGATATGGCGCTCGATCACGTTGATGCCCTTGTCTTTCAGCATTTGGATCACCGTCTGGCGGGTGATGCCGTTCAGGAAGCAATCCGCCAGCGGCGTGTGAACCTCTCCGTCCTTGACGAAGAACACGTTGGCACCGGTCGCTTCGGCCACATACCCGCGGTAATCCATGAACAGCGCGTCCGAACAGCCCTTGGCCTCAGCCTTGTGCTTCGAAATGGTGCAGATCATGTAGAGACCCGCTGCCTTAGCATGGACCGGGATGGTCTCCGGGCTTGGGCGTTTCCATTCGGCAATGTCCAGCTTGGCGCCCTGCATCTTGGCGTCGCCGTAATAGGCACCCCACGGCCAGACCGCGACGGCCATACGAACGGGGTTGCGGGCGGAAGCGACGCCCATGTCCTCACCCGAGCCACGCCAGACCAGCGCACGGATATAGGCATCCTGCAGGCCGCTGGCTTTCAAGGCTTCTTCCTTGGCAGCTTCGATCTGATCGACCGTGTAGGGCATCGGGATGTCCAGAGCCTCGGCCGAGGCGATCAGACGCTCGGAATGTTCGCGGCTTTTGAAGATCTTGCCATTATAGGCGCGCTCACCCTCGAACACCGAAGAGGCATAGTGCATCGCGTGGGACAGGATGTGCACATTGGCCTCACGCCAAGGCACCAGTTCGCCATCCATCCAGATCACGCCGTCACGATCATCATACCCCGCCATGCGAAACCTCCTGACTTGGGTTGAATTTTGCGATTGTTGCGCCATTTAAGTCCGATGCGGACATAAAGTTGCGCAGAAACTGAAGTTCGATACCTGTCCACTCTTGGAATGTCAATAACGCTGACATAAAGTCGATCCCGAGTAACGAATGAGGCATACTATGTCGGATACGCGCCCCGCCCAAGTCTTTGGCGGTGAAAGCCTTTTGTTTCTGACCGACGAACAGTTGCGGCAAGGGATAGAAGCGATGTTTTTCGCCTATCGGGGCTTTACCGCCGATCCTGACCGTATTCTGGCCCAGCTGGCCTATGGCCGGGCGCATCACCGTGCAGTCCATTTCATCAACCGCGCACCGGGGACAACCGTGAACAACTTGCTTGCCATTTTGGGGGTGACGAAACAGTCCCTGAACCGGGTGCTTCGGACGCTGATCGAAGACGGTCTGGTCGAAAGCCGCGTGGGCACGGTGGATAAACGTGAACGGCATCTGTTTTTGACCGAAAAGGGCCAGGCGCTTGAGGCGAAACTGTCCGAGGCCCAGCGCGTCCGGATGCGTGCCGCCTACAAGGACGCTGGTCCTGAAGCGGTCTCAGGATTTCGTAAAGTACTTGAAGCGATGATGGATGCTGATATGCGTCATGCTTACACGAAACTGCGGGATACCACCTCATGAGCGATATGGACGCCCATCTGCTGATCGTCGACGACGATGAGCGTATTCGTGATTTGCTCAAGAAGTTCCTGATGCGAAGCGGGTTTCT
This sequence comes from Ruegeria atlantica, assembly GCA_013032095.1. Lineage (GTDB taxonomy): Bacteria > Pseudomonadota > Alphaproteobacteria > Rhodobacterales > Rhodobacteraceae > Ruegeria > Ruegeria atlantica_E. The sequence continues at coordinate 222,979 of WQBJ01000002.1, forward strand.
GGTCACCGCGGCCCGCGATGCGGCGCATGCGCGGCGGGTGTTGTCGGGGCTGGATTTCGACATGATCGTGCTGGATGTGATGATGCCGGGCGAAGATGGTGTCAGCCTGACGAAGACGCTGCGCGAAACTCATAGCACGCCGATCCTGCTGCTGACGGCGCGCGGCGAGACCGAGCATCGCATCGCCGGGCTTGAGGCCGGGGCGGATGACTACCTCGCCAAACCTTTCGAGCCGAAAGAGCTGCTGCTGCGGATCAACGCGATTTTACGGCGAATGCCGGAAACGCCGGCGCAGGATACCGCGACCAAGATTCTGAACCTCGGCCCGATCCGCTATGACGTGGAACGTGGTGAAATGTGGCAAGGCGAAGAGCCGGTCCGTCTAACCGCGACCGAGAGCCAGTTGATGAAGATCTTCTCGGCCCAGCCGGGGGAACCGATCAGCCGGGCCAAGCTGGTTGAGGATCTGGGCCGCGATAAGGGTCAGGCGCAGGAACGTGCGGTGGATGTGCAGATCACGCGTTTGCGTCGCAAGATTGAGCAGGATCCGAAGCAGCCTAGGTATTTGCAGACTGTCCGGGGTGCCGGGTACATGTTGGCACCGGATTGATTTGGCCGCTGCGTGGCGATTCCATTGCCTTCGGCCGAGAAATTTTTAGCCAGATGAACAGGGGATCGTTATGAAGACCGCCCTTTTGACCCATGCCGATTGTTTGGGACATGTGACACCGGACGGGCACCCAGAGCGGGTGGCGCGGCTGGAGCATATTCTGCACGCGCTTGAGGCTCTGGACCTGAACCGGGTGACGGCACCCTTGGCGGCGGACGATGACCTGTTGCGGGTGCATCCCGAGAGCTACATCCAGGATGTTCGTCAGGCGTGCCCGGCGGAGGGGTTTGCGCAGATCGACGGGGACACGTTCGTGTCACCGGGTTCGGTCGATGCAGCCTATCGTGCCGCAGGGGCGGTGGTACGGGCGGTGGATATGGTTCTGGGCGGAGAAGCTCCAAACGCGTTTTGTGCGATTCGGCCTCCTGGGCATCATGCGGAGACAGACACTGCAATGGGGTTTTGCCTGTTTGGCAACGCGGCGCTGGCGGCGAAACATGCGCTGGATCATCACGGGCTAAAGCGCGTCGCTGTGGTGGATTTCGACGTTCATCACGGAAACGGCACGCAGGATTTGCTGTGGGATGAACGGCGCGCGCTTGTAATCACCAGCCAGCAGATGCCTCTGTGGCCCGGATCGGGGCGACCGGATGAGACCGGCGCTTTTGAGACCATTCTCAATATACCTTTTGCACCCGGGACAGGCGGGGTTGAGATGCGCAGGGCCTATGAAACACAAGCTTTTCCACGCCTGCGCGCTTTCAAGCCGGAACTGATCATCATCTCGGCCGGGTTTGACGCGCATCAGGACGATCCGCTGGCCAATCTGAACTGGTCCACCGGCGATTTCGCCTGGGTCACGGCCGAACTGTGCAAGATCGCCGATGAGCTGTGTGAGGGACGTATCGTCTCGACTCTGGAAGGCGGGTATGATCTGAACGCACTGGCCGAGGCCACCCGCGCCCATGTGGAAGAATTGATGAAGGCAGCCCGATGACCGATACTCCCGTTGATCAGATGACATTCGAACAGGCGATGAAAGAGCTTGAGGCCGTGGTCGGCCAGTTGGAGCGTGGCGACGTGGCGCTGGACCAGTCCATCGCGCTCTATGAACGTGGGGCGGCGTTGAAAAAGCGCTGCGAGGATGAGCTGAAGCGGGCCGAAGAAAAGGTCGCCGCGATCACTTTGGACGCCAATGGTCAGCCGACCGGGACGACACCTGTCGAAGGTCAGTAAATGTTTCGCGAAAAGTTAGCGCAGGATGCGGCGCGGATTCAGGATCAGTTCGATCTGGTTCTGGGGGCGTTGGACGATATGGATGTGACCCGTGCGATGGCATATGCCACCGAGGGCGGTAAGCGGCTGCGCGGATTTCTGGTGTTGGAAAGTGCGCGCCTGCACGGTGTGGACGAGGATTGCGCGATCTGGCCCGCCGTGGGGATCGAGGCGCTGCATGCCTATTCGCTGGTGCATGACGATCTGCCCTGTATGGACGACGATGACTTGCGCCGCGGGCGGCCCACTGCGCATATAAAATGGGATGAAGGTACTGCCGTTCTGGCTGGAGATGCGCTGCAAACGCTGGCGTTTGAGCTGTGCACCCGGCCCGAGGTTGGCGAGGCAGAAGTGCGGGCGGAATTGGCTCTAACTCTGGCGAAAGCCAGCGGCGCTCAGGGTATGGTGCTGGGGCAGGCGTTGGATATTGCGGCAGAGACGGCGGCGACCCCGCTGACGCTGGACGACATTACGCGCCTACAGGCAGGCAAGACCGGGGCGCTGTTCGAATGGTCGGCCTGCGCTGGTGCGCGGCTGGCGCAAGCAGACCCCGAGCCGTTGCGCCAATATGCCCAGGCGCTCGGCCTTGCTTTTCAGATCGCGGACGACATCCTTGATGTGGAGGGTGATGCCGAAAAGGCCGGAAAACGCCTGCAAAAGGACGCGGATGCGGGCAAGGCGACTTTTGTTTCGCTTCTGGGGCTGGACGCGGCCAAAGCCCGGGCGGTGGAACTGGTGGAGCGGGGATGCGCTACGTTGGACGGGTATGGCGCATCGGCTGAAACCTTGAAGGACGCCGCCCGCTTCGTTATTGCCCGGGACAGCTAAGCAGGAACGCCATATGTCTGACCGCCCGAACACGCCTCTGCTGGACCTTGTGAACCGCCCCGCGGATCTCAAGCAGTTTTCGGACGCTCAGTTGCATCAGGTGGCGCAGGAATTGCGGGCGGAGACGATTTCTGCCGTGTCCGTCACCGGTGGACATTTGGGGGCGGGGCTTGGCGTGGTCGAGCTTACCACGGCTCTTCACGCCGTGTTCGATACGCCGCGCGATAAGATCATCTGGGACGTGGGGCACCAATGCTATCCCCATAAAATCCTGACCGAGCGGCGCGATCGCATCCGTACCCTGCGGATGAAGGATGGCCTCAGCGGGTTCACCAAACGCAGCGAGAGCCCCTATGACCCGTTTGGCGCGGCGCATAGTTCCACCTCGATCAGTGCGGCGCTAGGATTTGCCGTTGCCCGCGATTTGGGCGGCGTTACCCCCGAAGGTCTGGGCGACGCGATTGCGGTAATTGGCGATGGCTCGATGTCGGCGGGTATGGCCTTTGAGGCAATGAACAACGCAGGTCATCTGCGCAAACGCCTGATCGTGATCCTGAACGACAATGAGATGAGCATCGCCCCACCCGTCGGCGCGCTGTCCAGCTACCTGTCGCGGATTTATACCGAGGCTCCGTTCCACGACCTCAAAGCCGCTGCCAAGGGCGCGGTTTCATTGTTGCCCGAACCCTTCCGCGAGGGCGCTAAACGCGCCAAGGAAATGCTGAAAGGCATGGCCGTAGGTGGCACGTTGTTCGAAGAGCTCGGCTTTTCCTATATCGGCCCGCTGGACGGGCACGACATGGATCAGTTGTTGCCGGTTCTGCGCACAGTCAAGGCGCGGGCGACAGGCCCAATCCTGATCCACATACTGACCAAGAAAGGCAAAGGCTACGCCCCCGCCGAACAGGCTCGTGACAAGGGACACGCTACGGCCAAATTCGATGTGGTGACGGGAAAACAGCACAAGACACCATCCAACGCACCGTCTTATACTTCGGTCTTTGGCAAGGCACTTGTCGAAGAGGCCGGGCGCGATGACAAGATCGTCGCCGTCACTGCTGCGATGCCGGATGGTACTGGGCTGAACCTGTTTGCGGAGCGCTACCCCTCTCGCTGTTTCGACGTGGCGATTGCCGAGCAGCATGGCGTGACTTTCGCGGCGGCGCTGGCGGCCGGGGGGATGAAACCGTTTTGCGCGATGTATTCGACATTCCTGCAGCGCGGTTACGATCAGGTGGTGCATGACGTGGCCATTCAGCGCCTGCCGGTGCGCTTTGCCATTGATCGCGCGGGTCTGGTAGGCGCCGATGGCGCAACCCATGCAGGGTCGTTCGACATCGCCTATCTGGCGAACCTGCCCGGCATGACCGTCATGGCCGCCGCAGATGAGGCCGAACTTGTGCATATGGTTGCCACCGCAGCCGCCCATGACGATGGCCCCATCGCCTTCCGCTATCCGCGTGGAGAAGGAGTGGGCGTCGATCTGCCGGAGCGCGGCGAGGTGCTGGAAATAGGCAAAGGCCGCATGATCCAGTCAGGCGCACGCGTAGCATTGCTGTCGTTTGGCACCCGTCTGGCCGAAGTTCAAAAGGCCGCCGAGGCCCTTTCGGCCCGGGGGATCACCCCTACCATCGCCGACGCCCGTTTCGCCAAACCGCTGGACCGCGACCTGATCCTTGATCTGGCCGCAAACCACGAGGCCTTGATCACCATCGAAGAAGGCGCTGTCGGTGGTTTCGGCAGCCATGTGGCGCAGCTATTGGCGGATGAAGGCGTATTCGATCACGGGCTGAAATACCGCTCGATGGTGCTGCCGGATACCTTCATTGACCAAGCCAGCCCTGCCGATATGTACGCCGTTGCTGGCATGAACGCCGAACAGATCGAAGCCAAGGTGTTGTCGGTTCTGGGCGTGACAAGCATCGGCGAAAAACGCGCTTGATCGATCAACGGACGCGTAACTGAGGCAAAGTACGCTGCCTAAACGAGGCCACCTGCCAATCTATCGCCTCTCAATACCTCGGTCTTTGCTGTCGTTATGGTTGAACGGGCCGAAAATCGCCCTTTATCACAATGATGTCGGCAACCCTTTCGCGCCCGAACGGTCTTGGATAAGACAGATCAACACCGTCAGAACCCCGCCTGCGTTGAACAACTGGGAGCGCATTCATGAAGTTTTACCGTACGGTTCTCGCCGCTATCGTCTGTGCGCTGCCAATCGCGGCTCAGGCTCAATCCGAAAGCGACGCCACACCCGGTTTGATGGTCGAATTGAATGCCGTCCAGGACGTCGAAGGTGCCTGCCGGTTGACCTTTCTGGTTGAGAACGAAACCGAGACGTCAATTGATGCAGCCAGCTATCAAGTGGTAATTTTCGATGCCGCAGGCGTTTTTGAGCGCCTCACCCTTTTCGGTTTTCGCGAATTGCCCGCTGGTCGCCCGCGTGTGCGTCAATTCGATGTTCGAAACATCACTTGTGAAAACTTGGGGCGCGTTCTTATCAATGGTGTAAGCAGTTGTGTTGTCGGTGGGTCCGAAAGCAATATATGCGATCAGACACCGACCCTGCGCAGCCGAACAGAAGTGGAGCTTTTGGGATGAGTTTTCTGGACGCCCTCCGTGAAATCCTGGCCCTTGGCGGGCCGGTTGTGGCCATCCTGATCGCCATGTCCGTGGTGACGCTGGCGGTGACGCTGTACAAGCTCTGGCAGTTTACGGCGTCGGGTGTTGGGCGGCACCGGGTGCTGTCGCAGGCGTTGGAGGCTTGGGACGCCGGTGACAAGCAAGCGGCCCGTGCGCGGCTGGCGAAAAGCCACAGCTATCTCGCACCGCTGGTGGGTGTGGCAATGGACGCGCCGGATGCGCCCGGCTTGGATCAACGATTGGACGCCGAAGCCGGGTTGGCACTGGCCGGGCTCGAACGTGGATTCCGCCTGTTGGATACTGTGGCGCAGTTGGCACCTTTGCTGGGTCTGTTCGGCACGGTTTTGGGCATGATCGAAGCGTTCCGCAGCTTGCAGTCCGCCGGGTCTTCGGTTGATCCGTCTCTGCTAGCCGGTGGTATCTGGGTGGCGCTGGTGACGACGGCGGTGGGGCTGGCTGTGGCGATGCCGACCTCGATGGTGCTGTCGTGGTTCGAAAGCCGCACAGCGCGCGAACGGGTGTTCGCTGACAAGGCGCTGCGCACGGTTCTGGTGCCGGGGCAGGCCATCCCGCTTGCTGAGGACGCGCAAGGCATGGCGGTCGCGCCCGGACATGCGTAACGTCGCACCTTTTGTCAGACGGCCAATGGCGATGACACCGCTCATCGACGTGATTTTTCTGCTGTTGCTGTTCTTCATGCTGACCTCGACCTTCTCGAAATACGCTGAGATCGAGCTGAGCAACGCCACGGCCGGCGGGGCGCCCTCGGACGCGCCCCAGGATCGCGCCTTTATCCAGTTGGGGGCCGAGCGGGTGGTCCTGAACGGCGCACCGATCACGCTGGAGGAACTGACGGAACAGGTCACGACCGGGCAGGTGCTGATCAGCCTTGATCCCGATACGACGGCGCAGCGTCTGGTGGACCTGCTAGTGCTGCTGCGCGGTCGCGAGGGCCTCAGCGTTCTGGTGCTGGAATGATCCGTGTTAACCGCCCCCGCCGCAAACGAGATTCGACCATTGCGCTGATCAATGTCGTTTTCTTGATGCTGATCTTCTTTTTGATCGCAGGTACGGTGGCGACGCCGTTGGACCCTGATCTGAATCTGGTCGACACATCCGAGCTGGACGGGCGCGAGCCGCCCGACGCGTTGGTCTTGCATCAGGACGGAACACTCAGCTTTCGCGGTGCGCCGATAAACGCCGAAACCTACATGGCAGGTCGTGACCCCGGGCCGGTGCGGATCGTGCCGGACCGTGAAGCATCGGGTGCGCGGCTGATCGAGGTGACCGGCCAGTTGCGCCGTCTGGGTGCGCAATCGGTATTTGTCGTGACCGAGAAGGCGCTGGAATGATCCGTGGCTCGGTTGTCATAGCGGTTCTGGCAGCGCTGCTGTCGCTGCTGTTGCACTTGATGGGGTTAAGCCTGACCGCGCCGCGATTGGCGGAACAGCCCAGTCAGACCGGTTCATCAGATGCGGTCGAGCTGAGCAACAGTTTTGAAGATCTGGTCGAAGCTGTTGCCGAACCGGTCGAACCCGAGCCTGAGGCGGCTCCAGAGCCTCCGGTCGAGGAACCGCCGGAGCCCGCGCCTGAACCGGCTGAGCTTCCGACCAGCGAGGTACATGTGGCCTCAGACGATCCCAAGCAAACTTTCGCCCCCGATACAGGTAAGTCCGAGGTCTTGCAGCCGGTTGCGCCCGAACCCGTTGAAACCGAAGCGCCAAATACCGAAGACACAACCGATGGCGAGGCAAATGCCAGCGACGATGTGGACGAGACCCCACCCACAGAAACGGCTGAGGTTGTTGAGGCGCCCGAGGGCAACCCCGAAGCGCCAGAACCGGCTGATGAAACCCCGGCGGCACCCGAACCCACTGAAAACGAGGAGATTGCCGCGCTGTCCGAACAGTCCGAAGATCCCGTGCCATCGGTAGCTCCGGTTGTCCCATCCGAAAGTGACGTGGTTGAGGCTGACATCCCCACCGCCGAGGAAGAACCGTTGCCTGAAACCGAAAACAATAATGAAGGAACGGAATTGGCTGTGACCTCTTCGATCCGACCGAAATTGCCGGACCGGAATCCACAGGCAGAACCACAGGGCACGTTGAACGGTGCGCGGGATTTCAGTGCTTTGCAGTTTCCAACCCGCGAGGTCGAGTCGCCCTTGACCACGTATAGACGCAGGGGCGTAGATGTTTTTACCTCGGGCGACAGTGGAGCGCGTTCGGGCGGTAGGAACCCCGGAAACTCGGACCGCACTAACTATGCCGGGCGTGTTCTGATCCACCTGAACCGCTCACCTATCGTCTACACCGCAGCGCGGGGTTTCGCGAGAGTGTTCTTTGTGATCAACCCGGACGGAACTTTGGCTTATGTCGAAGTCGTGGATACCAACGGCTCGCCAGATCTTGAACGGGCAGCCAAGGCGCAGGTTGAAGCGGCCTCTCCCTTCCCAAAGCCACCTGGCGGGACCAGCCGGTCGCTGTCTTTTGTGTATTCCAGTAAATGAGCGGTCTAGGGCGTCCAGGGGTGATGACCTTATTCCTTTTCAAAGAACAGAATAACTTCGCCCAGTCGCGCACCATAACGCGAGACATAGGCGCGGTTCAGCAGGCGGTCATCGCTCAGCAACCACATCCAGTCGTCGAAATTTACCCGCATTGTGCCATCTTTTACCGGCAGGTCGATCTTGTATTTCCAGTTGAACGTATCGCCGCGCTCAACCCCGCTGGCAGTGCCCAACACACCCGGCGCGGTGCCGGTCCAGGTATCCTCGCCGGTCTTGGTCAGGGTCCATATGCGCTGTTCTGTGGCGCCGTCATCATAGACGAAATCCTCGACCAAAGTCAGGGTTGTGCCGTCCCACGTGCCCTCGATTTCGACGGTAAACCGGCGGGGTATATTCCCCAACACGTCTTGAAACTGACCGTAGGCAACCGTTTTGCCCTCAAAGAATTCCTCAAGGTTCAATTTTCGGTCAGACAGGAAACTCTTGGGGACACGCGGTTTGGCCGAACAGGCCGCCAGTGCCGCCAGTCCCGCAACGGCAAGCGCCAAGATTAGAAATCGACGGGCGATCATTGCAGAGTCCTCGTCTCTGCCGTGGCGTCATAACCGTTGGAGCTGCTGACATGCGCGGTTTTAGTGTCCGGTGCCGGGCGCATAGTCGCAACCAGTTCGGCGACCTTTATGCCAAACTTGCGCATTTCGGATCGGTTCATGATCACGCCGTTTTCGGTCAGGTACATCCAGTCAGTGACGTCCAATGTGTGCCCGCCCGCGTCTTCGGGCAGGATGATGCGGTAAGACAGCTTGACGGTCGAGCCTGAGATGGTGCCTTTGCCTTCACCGACAATATCATCCGCCGTAGCGGTAAATGTGTTGCCAGTGCCCAGCGTCAGATACCATTTGCGAGTCATCTTCTTGCCGTTGGAATAGGTGAAGTGCTCGGCCAGCGTGCCGGTATTGCCGTCCCATTCGCCAACCATGCGGGCGACGAAGCTGTTCGACATCTTGCCATTGGGTCCATAGATCAGCCCTTCGGACAGGATCTCTCCATTTAGCGCTTCTTTCATTTTAAATTCCGGTCCGGTGCCTGTGTAGTCCGACGGCGACTGCGACCGAAAGCTCAGGAAACGGTTTTTTGCGACGAACAGAGCCAGGATGGCGAGGAGCAAAACGACGAGCGTTTTCATTTGGCTGTGACCTCCGTAGGCAGCGTCAGGACCAGCCCGAACGCGCCGAGTTTCAGGATGCAGGGCAGCACGGCATAGGCGAGGGTGAGCGTCCTCAACGCTTCCGTTGAATTGGCTTGCCCGGGAGTGAAACCGCTGCGTTCCAGCAGCGGCAAGGTGAAAAAGGCAGCAAGGGCGAGGCCCAGCTTGCCTGCAAATGACCAGATACCGAATGCAGCCGAGGCGTTCAGCCCGGCGCGTGTCAGCACGACCGAGAACATGGCCGGCAGCACCACCATATCCGCCCCCAGCGCCGCGCCGGAGGCCAGACAGATCAAGGCAAACCCGGTGAGATTTCCGGCCGACAGCATGGCGGCACCGATGAAACTCGCGATGGACAGTGGCATGGCGATCATCAGGGTCTGTTTTGGGCCAATTCTGTTGCTGAGCTTGGCCCAAAGCGGCACCGTAACGCCGGCGCTGAGAAAGAACAGGATCAGCAGCGGTCCGGCTTTTCCGGTCAGTTGCAGTCGATCTTCGACGAAGAAGAGAAACAGGGTCGAGGTGATCGCCACAGGCAAGCTGTTGACGAGCGCCAGTAGCAGCAGACGCAGCGCTCCAGCCTGACCGAGTCCGGCAAACGAGAGACCTTCACCGGTGATCGGCGTGCGCCGCCACATTGGTAAGGTCAGAGTCAAGGTCAGGATGGCGAGCAGTCCCAGAAACAGACCGAACGCCGGATAGCCCTGCGCGCTTGCCCCGAAGGCCACGAACAGGGCCGGAGCGCTGGCGGCGAGGATCACGCCGGTCAGTTGCCCCCCTTCGCGCCATGCGGCCAATGTCATCAGTTCCTTTGCGTCCGGGCGTTTCGCCAGCGTTGCGCTGCGGCCATAGAGCAAGATAGTCCCAAGGCTATAAGCCGAGAACAGAAGCACCAAAACAGACACTAAAACGCAGATACCGGCGCCTTCGGGCAGGCCAAACAGTAGTGGAAACCCTATCGCCAAACCAATCGCAGCCGTTGAGGCGAATAGCAGTTGCGCGTGCGGCCATCGGTCGATCGCCCAGCCGATCAGCGGATCCTGCACCAGATCAACCAGCCGGATTACCAGCAAGACAGTACCGATCACCCCCAACCCGATGCCCAGATTAACCGCCGCAAATCGCGGGAGGTGGATGTACAGAGGAATACCCGCTGCTGCCAACATCAGGGCATAAAGGCTGACCCGAGGATACAGCATCACTGGCCTTTCAGCTGCCGGGTGAAGCTGGCGGATCTGGTATCATTGCCCAGGAAAATTGACATAAAGGCCCGTTTGGCCCCCGGATATGACAGCGTGCAGGTCTTTTGGCCGTTGCGCCAGAACCCGACCTTGTTTGCACCCTCCGAGATCGCAACGTAGTTGTCGCCCTTGCTGACGGCTTTGAAACATTGCTCCAACTGGCTTTGCGTTGGCGCCGGATTTCCTTGGCGGGCCATCTCATCCAACGTGGATTCGACCAGAGCCTTTTGTTTCAGGTTCTTGCGATAGGTCAGTTGCAGGCCGACATCCTCATTCCAACTGAAGGTGGCGCCTTGCGGCGTGTAAAGCTTGGCGTCATATACCGGTACGCCCAAAAACCGGAACGTCGCGCTGCCCTTTAGCTGGGCGTCGGTCAGTGCCTGCGTAATAGGCGATGCAGCCAGCCCAGCCGGGGCCAGTATGATAAAAGAGACCAGAGCCGCACGGCATATGTCATTGATCGGCCTAAGCGGGGATGGCCGGGTCTTTTTCAAGCAAGCCATTGTCAGCTCCGAGTGTATGCGGGGTGCCGTTCAGGCGCTCGACAACATGCATCGCGCTGGCAATCCCGTCTTCGTGAAAGCCATGCCGGTTGTAAGCTCCGGCAAACCAGGTTCGGTTCTGTCCCTGCATCTCGCGGATTTGCCCTTGTGCCTTCAGGGCGGCCTTGTCGAACACCGGATGGGCAAATTCGACCTGGTCATAGATTTTATCCGCGGCAATCTCTGACGACGCGTTCAGCGTCACGAACAGCGGGTCGCTGTCCGGAATGTTCTGTAGCCGGTTCATCCAGTAGGTGACGCCGACGTTCCCGGCCTGCGAGCGATAGGTCCAACTGGACCAGCAGGCGCGCCGCCGGGGCATCTGACGCGGGTCACAATGCAAGATGGCGGTATTGGGTTGGTAGCGAATAGACCCTAATGCGGCTTTTTCCGCCTCGGTAGCCGCTTGACCCAGGATGGCAAGGGACTGATCGGAATGAGTGGCAAGAATGATCTCGTCAAAAAGATCGGCCTGCCCCTGGCTGTGAACGGTGACGCCGGTTTCATCGCGTTGGATTTGGTCGACGGGCGAGGCCAGACGGATTTCGCTCCCCCGCGCGCGCAGCGCAGCGTCGATCCGGCGGACATATTCGATACTGCCGCCTTTAACCGTGTACCACTGATGCTGGTTTGCACGTCCGCTGGCCAGCAGTGCGTGGTTGCGGAAGAACTGTACCAGCGAGCGGGCCGGGAACTGATCCACGAACTCCACCGGAGTGGACCAGATCGCACCGCACATCGGCATCAGATAGTTGTGGCGGAACCAGTGGCCCAGACGCAGCTGGTCCACCAGCTCTCCGATCGTGGTGTCATCGTCTTGGGCGGCCTCGGGGGCCTCTTTACCGAACCGCAGAATGTCCGCGATCATCTTATAATAAGCAGGTCGGGCGAGATTAAGTTTCTGGGCTGTCAGCGTGCGCAAGTTGTTCAGCCCGTATTCGATGCGGCCATTGTCAATGGTGGCGCCAAAGCTCATCTCGGATTTGATAACTGGCACGTTTAGCTCGTCAAACAGGCGCGTCAAATACGGATAGGTGACGTAGTTGAAGACGATGAACCCGGTGTCCACGGGCTGATCCCCGTTCTTTCCAGCCCTCACTGTGCGCGCGTGGCCGCCAAGTCGGGGTTCGGCCTCAAACACGGTCACGTCGTAATTTTCTGATAGATAGTAAGCAGCTGACAGACCTGAGATACCTGCACCTACCACTGCGATTTTCTTGCGTACGCCTCGGGTTTCGTCGAACATGCCATCCTCTTTGTGCGACATTTTACAATAGGATACGCATGGTATGCGGGGGTGGATCAATCGGATTAGAAGTTTTTCGCAGACGCACTACGTCGTGATGACTGTTGATGTGATCCAGCCCCCTGCACCAGCCGTAGAACCTGCATCACAACGGAAGTGGCTGGGGCATGAGCAGCTTTAACGGAAAAACCTATTGGATCATCGGCGCCAGCGAAGGTCTGGGTCGTGCACTGGCCGAGGCGTTGAGCCGTAAGGGCGCGCACCTGATCCTGTCCGCGCGCAATGCCGATCGTCTGGCCGAGGTCTGCGCAGCCCTGCCCAATGCACAAGCCGTACCTTGTGATGTGACCGATCTGGACTCGGTGCGTCGTGCTGCGGTTGAGGCCGGAGATGTCGATGGGCTGGTTTACAACGCCGGGGCTTATGAGCCGATGCGCTCGGGTGATTGGGACACTGAGGCTGTCTTGGCGATGACCGATGTGAATTACACCGGCGCGTTGCGGGTTCTGGGTGAGGCGGTGCCCGGGTTCGTGCGTGCGAGCCGGGGGGATATCACTTTGATTGGCTCGCTGTCCGGCTATCGCGGTCTGCCGGCTGCGGTGGGCTATGCGGCCAGTAAGGCGGCGCTGATCTCGCTGGCGGAAACCATGCGGTTCGATCTGAAGGACACCGGGGTGATTGTAAGGATCGTCAATCCGGGTTTCATCAAGACCCGCCTGACCGAAAAGAACAGTTTCAAAATGCCGATGTTGATGACGCCCGAGGACGCGGCAGAACGGGTGGTCAAGGCGATGTCACGCCGTCGCTTCCGTACCGATTTCCCGGCGCCGTTTTCCTGGGTGATCCGGTTACTGGATTACCTTCCGGATTGGGTAGTCTACCGCGGAAAATAGACCCTAATAAAGACATTTCAACCGAACTGCCCCTGGCAGAACCAGCCTGCCGACATGGTGCCGCCATGGCCGTAGAACAGCCACAGCCGCTCACCCTGTTCGGTCACCACGACCCAGTAATCGCGCACACCGCTGCGCCAATTGGGATCGTCCAGCCACCATTCCGGCGCGATGCGCTCCGGGCCGGTGGCCTGCGCCAGTTGCCAGTCGCGACCACGCCAGCGGAATGCGCTGGGCACGTCCGGGGTTTCCGGCGCCATCACCGGTTCGGGCTGCCACATCTGCAAGGGCCGGGGGCGCGGCGGCGCAGGCCAGTCGCGCGCTGGCTCCGACCACGCCGCTGCCAGCGTCTGCGCGGTTTTCTCGGGGATATGCGAGGCGGCTGGATGTCGCCGTGTGATCGCCTCAAGCCCGACCCGCGCGCCCAGTCTGCCGATCAGGTCATCCACGGCGGTATTGCCGTCAAGCCGGTCGCGGACGGCGCGGCGGGCCTCGGCATGGCCAGCCATCGTGCGGGCGTGGATGGGCTCGGTCTGCACCGCTTCAAGCCGCAGCATGTCGATGCCATAGCCCGCATCGATCTTGTCGATTTTCATCTCTAATAAAGGAAGAATCCGGTATTTGTCATGGGTTGGGCGGGCCAGGCCGACCTCGATGATCTCTGCCGCCTGGTCTGCGCGATGTGCCTCGAGCCGCAAGGTGCGGACGCCGCGGCCTTTCTCTTCCAGTTTGGCGCAGAGCGTCGGCAGAATCCGGTCGATCGCGGCCATCACATCTTCGATCAGGCCGATCGGGTTGGGCAGGGTCATCCGCACCGCAAAGTGATGCGGCGGGCGGGCGGGCGAGACCGGCTCGGGCGCGCTGCCCATCGCCTGATCCAGCCGCAGCACCAGCCCGCGTCCGAACCGACGCGCCAGCGAGGCACGCGGTTGGCCCAGCAGATCGCCGATCCGGCGCAGACCCAGACGGTTCAGCTGCGCGACCACCTGATCCTCGAGCCGCAGCGCTGCGATAGGCAGCGGGCTGAGCGCGCCATAGGACTGCCCCGGCGCGGCAATGCGTGCGCCGCCGCCCAAGGCCATCACCTGCGGCGCGGCCCCGCCCTTGGTCCAGTGCCGCCGCTTGGTGGCACGGGCGCGGGTGGCGCGGGCCTCCTGACTGATGGCGTCGCCGTTGCGGTCGGATGTGGCCTCTTGCCCCGCGTACCGCGCCAGCGCCCAGGCGGCACCCAGCGTGTCGGCGATGCCCATCTGTACGCTCAGGCCCATATCGGCGCAGTCGGTTTCAAGCACGTTCAGAAGCGCCTGTTCGCCGCCGAACAGGTGGGCGCAGCCGGACAGGTCGACGATCAGTCCGTCCGGCGATTCCTCGGCCACCCACGGGCTGAACTTGCCAGCCCAGCGACGCAAAGCAGTCAGGAATGCAGCCTCGGCCGGAGCGTTGCGGGGGCGCGTTACCAGCGTCGCGCACATGGCGTGGGCGTCGCGCACTGGCTGGCCCACACGCAGACCGGCAGCCTGAGCCTCGGTATTCAGCGAGGTGACCACCTGCATGTTCGACTGCTCGGCCACCACGGCCAAAGGCCCATCCTGCAGGCCCCGCGCGGCGCGGACCAGCCGTTCAGCCCCCAGACGGGGGAACCAGAGCGAGAGTATTCGGCGTTTGGGCATCGGCAGATATCAAATGTTCCCATTTTGTTCTTACCGTAGAATCATGCCCTGAGTCCACGCTTACCCGCAGGTCAGGCGTTGAATGATCCCGGCGCCATTGACGAAAACGTTCAAACGGTCGATCCGGTAATCTTGCGTGGCAATGTCATCCGGCCCCAAAACCCTGGCGCGTTCGGGAAGCGCCGCCTGAATGGTCGAGACCGGCTGACCAATGGATTCGGCGAAGGCGTCACCCTCACAAAAGGCCAGATCAACGGGCGCGGCCTCGGGTGAAAGGCGGGCGTCTTCCGGCGCGGGAGATGTCTCGGCGCAAGCGCTCAGCAGGATCAGGATCGGGATAAAATGGCGCATTGGCGTTCCTCTTTGGGGCAATGTCGTTTCTGCAATATCAAATCATTAGCCAATCTGTCACCAAAGCGCAGTTGAAAACGTCCTGCGATTGACGCAGGGTCGGGTCAAAGATGACAGGGAGATAACGATATGCGTACCCGTGCCGCCGTCGCCGTTCAGGCGGGCAAACCTCTGGAAGTGATGGATGTGAACCTCGAAGGCCCCAAAGCGGGCGAGGTTTTGGTGGAAATCAAGGCCACCGGCATTTGCCACACCGATGAATTCACCCTGTCGGGTGCTGACCCCGAGGGCCTGTTTCCAGCCATTCTGGGCCACGAAGGCGCAGGCGTAGTGGTCGAGGTCGGCCCCGGCGTGACCAGCCTGAAGCCCGGTGATCACGTAATTCCGCTCTACACTCCGGAATGTCGTGAGTGTGAATACTGTCTGCACCCCAAGACCAACCTGTGTCAGGCGATCCGTGAGACGCAAGGTAAAGGCCTGATGCCGGACGGGACGTCTCGGTTCTCGACGCTGGATGGCGATCCGATCCTGCACTACATGGGCTGTTCAACCTTCTCGAACCACACGGTTCTGCCGGAAATCGCACTGGCCAAAGTGCGCGAGGATGCGCCCTTTGACAAGATCTGCTATATCGGCTGCGGCGTCACCACTGGCATTGGCGCGGTGATCAATACCGCCAAGGTGGAAATCGGCAGCCGGGCCATCGTGTTTGGTCTGGGCGGCATTGGCTTGAACGTGATTCAGGGCCTGCGTCTTGCCGGAGCCGATCAGATTGTCGGCGTCGACCTGAACCCCTCAAAGGTCGAGATGGCCACCAAGTTCGGCATGACCGATTTCGTGAACCCCAAAGAGGTCGAAGGCGATCTGGTTCCCTATTTGGTCAACCTGACTAAGGGCGGTGCCGATTATACCTTTGACGCCACCGGCAATGTCGGTGTGATGCGCGACGCGCTGGAATCGGCGCACAAGGGCTGGGGTGAATCGATCATCATCGGCGTGGCACCTGCGGGGGCCGAGATCTCGACCCGTCCGTTCCAGCTGGTTACCGGCCGGTCGTGGCGCGGCACCGCCTTTGGCGGCGCTCGTGGCCGGACCGATGTGCCCAAGATCGTCGACTGGTACATGGAAGGTAAGATCGAGATCGACCCGATGATCACCCACACCATGGGCCTGGACGACATCAACCACGGCTTCGACCTGATGCATAAGGGCGAGAGCATCCGGTCCGTGGTTGTTTATTGATCGGGAACAGGCTCTAAATACCTAAATTCAGCTTGATCGGCGCGCTTTCTTGAGCGCGCCGTTTTAGTTTTCTGTTTCTGTATTCCTGTTAGGTCTTGCCGATGCACCAGTATCGACTCGGGGCGAACGCACGCGCAGAACCGGTTTGTTGGGAGACACATTCGTCCGGCTTTCGCGCCAAACGACGAAAACGCCCGACGCGATAATGATGCTCGCGCCTACTGCAACCCAGACGTCTGGGCGTTCGCCAAAGAAGACCATTCCAAAGATCGTGGCCCAAATGATCTGGCTGTACTGGCTGGGGGCGACAACACCGGCAGGTGCCGCGCGATAGGCAAGGATGATCAGGTGTTGGGCGATCACGGAAAACAGACCGACAAGCGCCATCATTGCCAGATGCAACAATGACGGGGGTTGGTAAACGGCGGGTTGTGCGGCACTCATGACGACGATGGCCAAAAGCATCGGGTAAAGGATCAGGACGGCGGAACGCTCCTCATTCCCGATCTTGCGCACCAGAACCGACCCGAACGCGCTGCAGAATGCTGCCGTCAGCGCGGCTAGATGGCCCAGCGTGATTTCGGTTGCCCCCGGGCGCAGCACGATCAAAACGCCGATCAGGCCGACGCCGACAGCCGCCCATCGCTGAGCACGCACGACCTCGCCCAATATCGGAATCGACAGGACGGTGACGATCAGCGGAAACGAGAACAGCAGCGAATAGACCTCGGCCAGGGGCAGGACCGAAAAGGCATAAAACGCACAGGACATGGCCGTGACCACAAGGGCCGAGCGCAGCATCACCAGCCAGGGATGGTGCGGCCGGAAGTTGCTGGGCGTCCGGTCGGCCAGCATGGAAACCGCCATCGGCACAAAGGAAAACAGCGTGGCAAAAAAGATGATCTGCATCACCGAATAGGTAGCGCCCAGCGTCTTGATCAGCGCGTCATGGCTTGCAAAGACCGCAAAGCCCACAAACGCGTAGCCAAGACCCCTAAGGGTGGTGTTTTGAGTGCTCATGGATCGGCCTCGGGTGATCTGTCGGTGTAAAGGGGCAGCGCAGAGGGGCTGTCTTGCCTCTGAGTAAACCGAATTTGGCAGAGCGCATAGCCCCTAATTTACCGCTAACATCGCATGGCCGCTATGATCCGGGATCATCGCAGGATCGGCGGGGCATCCTTGGGTTGGCGCGCCGATTGGACGCCCGCTTTCATTCCCACACCGATACGCCGGGCCAGAGCGACCCATGGGGTCGCGGTTTCCGGGGGCAGTGTCTGGGTCGCGACCTCTTCGAACAGGTCCAGCCAGTGTGCGAAGAATTCGGGCTTCACATCGGGTCGTTCGATGTGCACGCGCTGAGGATTGCCATCATAGCTGCGCTCGAACAGGATGGCGTTGCGCCAGAAGGCGGCGATCTTTTCCTCATGCGCGGGCCAGTCGTCGACATGTTTGTTGAAAACCGGCCCCAGTATCGCGTCGTCTCGTACACGGGCGTAAAATGCGCAGACCTGGGCGTTGATCTGGTCTGGCGTTGCGGGAAAGCGCGGAGGCAGGGTTGGTCTGGTCATTTCGGGCCTGATTTCGACTCTGTTCTGGGCGGATAACCGGTTCAGGCGTCAGGCAACAGGCGTGGTTTTGTCGCGCTGTTCAGGTGTCAGCAGATGCCGCAGCAAGGCCACAGGATGCGCCTTGAGGCTGAGGCGCGTGGCCACGTAATCCTCGACCACCTGTTCGCCCAATGTCATCTGCGGCAGATAGGCTTCGGGTTCATCCAGCGCCTCACCCTCCAGATCCTGCGAGAACAGGGGCAGAGGTTTAGCAGTGGCAATCGCCTTGGCCTGCCACAGCGCCTCGCGCCGGGTCAGGTCGCAGGCGGCAAAGGCATCGGCCTCGGCCAGCCGTTCGATCACGGACGGCCCCAGCCCCGCGCGGCGCCAGACATCGTCGACCTGATGGTAACCATTGCCGCGCGCGGCGGTGAGCCAACTGGCATCTTCCTCGCAAAGCCCCTTGATCTGGCGGAACCCCAGCCGCAGGGCCAACCCGCCATGGCCGTCAGGTTCCATCACATTATCCCAGAAGCTGGCATTGATGCAGACCGGGCGCACCTGAACGCCATGCTCGCGTGCATCGCGGACGATCTGGGCCGGGGCGTAGAACCCCATCGGCTGTGAGTTCAGCAGCGCGCAGGCGAAGATGCCAGGGTGGTGGCATTTGATCCAGGCCGAGGCGTAGACCAGCAGCGCAAAGCTGGCCGCGTGGCTCTCGGGGAAGCCATAAGAGCCGAAGCCTTCGATCTGCGAGAAACAGCGCTCGGCAAAGTCATCCTCATATCCGTTGCGCTTCATACCGCGCAGGAACAGGGCGCGGAACTCGCTGACATTGCCGTGCTTCTTGAACGTCGCCAGCGACCGGCGTAGCCGGTCCGCCTGTTCCGGGGTGAAGCCCGCGCCGACAATGGCGATCTGCATCGCCTGTTCCTGAAACAGCGGCACGCCCAGCGTTTTACCTAACACTTCGCCCAGTTCGTCCGAGGGGAAGCTGACCTCCTCCTCGCCATTGCGGCGGCGGATATAGGGGTGGACCATGTCGCCCTGAATAGGGCCGGGGCGGATGATGGCGACCTCGATCACCAGATCATAGAAGTTGCGCGGCCGCATCCGGGGCAGGAAGTTCATCTGGGCGCGTGATTCCACCTGAAACACGCCAATGCTGTCGGCCTTACACAGCATGTCATAGATCGCCGGGTCCTCGGGCGGGAGGGTGGCCAGCGTATAGCTGGTCTGGTGGTGCTGTCCGATCAGGTCGAACGCCTTGCGGATACAGGTCAGCATCCCGAGGCTGAGGACATCGACCTTGAGAATACCCAGCGAGTCGATGTCGTCCTTGTCCCAGCAGATGACCGTGCGGTCCTCCATCGTGGCATTCTCGATGGGCACAAGCTCGTCCAGTCGCCCCTCGGTGATGATGAATCCGCCTACGTGCTGAGACAGGTGCCGGGGAAAGCCATCGATCTCATACACTAACATTAGAGTCTGTTTCAGGCGACGATCCTCGGGGTCGAGGCCGATTTCACGCATGCGCTGGGCTTCAAGGCCAGAGGCGGAAAAGAAGCCCCAGAGCTGCGAGGAAAGCGCCGAGATCGTGTCTTCGGTCAGGCCCATCGCTCGGCCGACCTCACGGATGGCGCGTTTGCCGCGATAGTGGATGACAGTGGCGCACAGCCCCGCGCGGTGACGGCCATAGCGGTCATAGATGTGCTGGATGACCTCTTCGCGGCGTTCATGTTCGAAATCCACGTCGATATCTGGCGGCTCGTCCCGCGCCTCGGAGACGAAGCGTTCGAAGACCATGGTGCCCAGTTCGGGGCTGACCTCGGTAATGCCGAGACAGAAGCAGACCACCGAATTGGCCGCTGAGCCCCGCCCCTGGCATAGGATATCGCGGGACCGGGCGAATTTGACGATGTCGCGGACGGTGAGGAAATAGGGTTCGTATTTAAGCTTGCCGATCAGGGTGAGCTCATGGGCGAGCATCTTTTTTGCCTTCTCCGACGCGCCCGCCGGATAGCGCCATTTCAGCCCCTCATGCGCCAGACGGTGCAGGCGTTCGGTCGGGGTTTCCTGCTCGCTGCCCTCGCTGGGATATTCATAACGCAATTCGTCGAGCGAGAATTTGAGCTGTTCGCTGAGTGCATGGGCGCGGGCGACGGCGCCCTCATGGCCTTTGAAAATGCGCAGCATCTCGGATTCGGACCGTAGACGCTGTTCACCATTGGCCAGTGCGTCTCGGCCCAGATCGTCGACCTTACGGCGCAGGCGGATGGCGGTCACCACATCGGCAAGCTTGCGGCGGGTACCGTGATGCATAATCGGTGTTGCGCTGGCGAGGGTGGGGATGCCGAGTCGTTTTGATTCAGTCTCTAATACGGAGAAATGTGCGCTATCTGCGCCATCATACAGGGGGTGCATCAACAGATGCATCCGCCCGGTAAAGCGGCGCGTCAGTTGTTGCGCCTGTGTCCGCCACACGCTCGTGCCGCTCGGAGAGCGGCTCGCCTGTGGCCAGAGCAGCAGGTGGAGACCGTCGGAGAACTCCAGCAGGTCGGACAGGTGCAGGATGCAGTCGCCTTTCTCGGCGCGCAGGCGACCTTTGGAGAGGATGCGACACAGGTTGGCCCAGCCCTGCCGGTTCAAGGGCAGGGCGGTGACGGTGGGCGCATCGGTGAAGATCAGCCGCACCGCCGGGATCAGGCGGGGCACCGCGTGGATCGGGTATGACGGCGGTTTCGGGATGTGATCGGGGCAGGGCGGGCTGATGGAGGTGTTCTGCGCCTCCCACTCCAGCCGTTCGCGCACCTTGCGGGCAATCTCGCGCGCCTGGGTATGGGCGCGGACGATGCCGGCCACCGAATTGTCATCGGCAATTGCGATGGCAGGCAGACCGAGGGTGACGGCACGCTCCATGTATTCCTCGGGGTGTGAGGCCCCGGTGAGGAAGGTGAAGTTCGATGTGATCGACAGCTCGGCATACATGGCGATTCCATATTATATTCACGTTTTGTTCTTTTTCGAGTCCTTTGCGCAGGAACCGGGTCGATTGGATTTACTCAGTTAGGCATGGTTGGGAAAAAGGAGACCCGATATGTTCAAGATTACCGCATTGCCGACCGACGATGTGCGTGCCCTTCAGGCCGGAGGGCCGGATGCCTATGGCGCCACCCCAGAGCGCACCGTTTCGACGGGGGCAGGCAATCCCTGCCGTCACTGCCTGCAGAATATCCCAGAAGGCAAAGAGATGCTGATTTTGGCGCATCGGCCTTTTTTAGAGACACAACCTTACGCTGAGACCGGTCCGATCTTCCTATGTGCCGCGTCCTGCGAACGGCACGAGGGTGCAGGGATGCCGGAGATTCTGACCACATCACCGGACTATCTGATCAAGGGCTACGGGCTGGATGACCGCATTGTTTATGGCACGGGGGTCGTCACACCTATGGATCGGATGAGTGCGGCGATAACAGAGATATTTGCACGACCAGACGTAGCTTATATCCATGTCCGTTCTGCCCGGAACAACTGCTATCAGGCGCGGATCGACCGGGCTTAAAGCTTGACCCGATGCATCCCCCGGCGGGGTTGATCCTCATCCTCAGTTGGAAGGTCATCCGCGCGACTGGACGTCAGTGCGAGGAAGACATCCTCAAGGTCTGCTTCTTCGGTTCGAACGTCGCGGATGCGGATACCAGCGGCGCGTACGGATTCCAGCACCTGCTCGGCGCTGGTCTGAGCGCTGCGGTATTGCAGAACGAGGTTGCCGTCTTCGCGCAGCGTGGCTTCGACGCCTTGCGCTGCGGGCAGATCAACAACCGGGCTGTCGGGCGAGATGACCATCGTCCGGCTGTCCATGCGGCCCAGCAGGTTCGCCGTGCTGTCCTGAGCGATCTTTTCGCCGTGGTTGATTATGGCGATCTCGTCACACATCTCCTGCGCTTCTTCCAGATAGTGCGTGGTTAGGATAATGGTCATTCCCTGCTCGTTCAGTTTGCGCACATTGGTCCAGAGCATCTGGCGCAGCTCGATATCCACACCCGCCGTGGGTTCGTCCAGCACCAACACTTTGGGGTGATGGACCAATGCCTTGGCCAGCAGCAACCGCCGCCGCATCCCGCCCGACAAGGTACGGGCATAGGCTTCGGCCTTGTCGCTGAGGCCGACCAGTTCGAGTATCTCATCGCTGCGGCGCTGCGCCTTGGGCACGCCGTACAACCCAGCCTGAACCTCCAACGCGCCGCGTGGAGTGAAAAACGGGTCGAGATTCAGCTCCTGCGGCATCACGCCGATGGCCGCACGGGACTGGCGCGGGTTCTGGTCCTGGTCGAACCCCCAGATCGAAACACTGCCCGCTGATTTCACTACGAGCCCGGCCAGAATGTTGATCAGAGTCGATTTCCCGGCCCCGTTCGGCCCCAGCAGGCCAAATACCGAGCCACGCGGAACGGTCAGATCAATGCCTTTCAGCGCGTGTTTCTCGGGCTGACCCTTGCCGCCCCGATAGGTCTTGCGCAGCCCGTCGATCCTGATTGCCGCATCGGTCATGTGGCTCTTGCCCCCGGTTTGCTCATCGCTCATAAACGCACCTAATACATGCCCGCGAGGCCGACAACCGCAGAAGGATCGCCAGCCGTGAACATCGAAGCGCCGGAAACCAAGATCGTCGAAACCGCCCGCGTTGCCTGTGACGGCGGCGAAGGGGCGCTGGGCCATCCGCGCGTCTGGTTGCAGATCCCTGAAGATATCGGTTGGGTCGAATGCCCCTATTGCGACTGCAAATACGTTCTGAAGGGCAAAGAACAGAGCTGACTAACCGTCAGGTGCCGGGTTTGGCAAAACTCTGACAGAGCGCGCCCGCGTCCACATCGCCGTATCTGTTGATCAGGAACTGATCCACATTGGCGCCAGACCAAACTTGAAATGCCTCACCATTGCTAAGCAGGCCTATTCCGCTGGCGGTACCTGTTTTGGCGTGCTGATAGGTGAAAAACGCGTTTCCCGTGAGCCCGTTATCACATTCCAGAGTGGCTTCTCCGAAGCCCAAGCTACCTTGCGCGCGCCACTCGCCGTGGCAACTGAAATCGGCACTTGTTCGGCCAGCATGGGTGCCCTGCCCCCATCCGACAGCGCGGCCGGTGAAGTAAACGCCACTGCTGCCCAAACAAGCCAGAATAGGAGCGCAATTGGACGAACTCCCACGGTTTTCAAGGCAATCCGCAGGCAGTTTTGGGCCCGCTTGGGCCGCCGTCACGACAAGAGCGATTGCGGTTGCTGGCGCGATGGCCGATAAAACGTGCAGACTGAACATGACCACGATCTTATGAGGCACGCCACCATGAGCAAGAGCAATTTCGGAAAAGGCTGTCACCTGCATCTGATCGATGGATCGGCCTTTATTTTCAGGGCTTATCACGCATTACCCCCGCTAACGCGCAAGTCTGACGGGCTGCCGATTGGCGCGGTCTCGGGCTTTTGCAACATGCTGCAGAAATATGTCGAAGGAAATGCCGGGCCGGATGCGCCGACCCATGTGGCGGTGATCTTCGACAAGGGGTCGCACACCTTCCGCAACGATCTCTACGATCTTTACAAAGCCAACCGCGAGGCGATGCCCGAGGACCTGCGCCCGCAAATGCCTCTGACCCGCGAGGCAACCAAGGCGTTCAACATCGCCTGCAAAGAGCTTGAAGGGTACGAGGCCGACGACATCATTGCCACTTTGGCCGTTCAGGCTCGGGACGCGGGCGGGCGTGTGACCATCGTCAGTTCGGATAAGGATCTGATGCAGCTGGTCGGCGGCGGTGTGGAAATGCTGGATGCGATGAAGAACAAGCGCATCGACACCGATGGTGTGTTTGAGAAATTCGGGGTGGGTCCTGACCGTGTGGTTGATGTGCAAGCGTTGGCCGGGGATTCGGTCGATAACGTGCCGGGGGCGCCGGGTATTGGTGTGAAGACCGCAGCTCTGCTCATCAATGAATATGGCGATCTGGAAACCCTGCTGGATCGGGCGGAAGAGATAAAACAGCCCAAACGCCGCCAGACCCTGATCGAAAAGCGCGATCAGATCGAGCTGTCGAAGAAGCTGGTGCAGCTGGACGAAAATACGCCGCTGGATTTCACACTGGACGATCTGGAGGTGAAAGACCCGGATGCCGAAACTTTGTTGGGATTTCTGGCCGAGATGGAGTTTCGCACCCTCACCAAGCGCATTGCCGATAAGCTGGGGGCTGAGGCCCCGGTCATCGCCGATGCGCCCGCGCCTGTTGCCGAAGTGGAAGAGGCTGAAGCACTACCGTTTGATGCCTCGAAATACGAATGTGTGCGCGACGCGGGCGCGCTGCAGAAATGGATCGATCAGGCCTATGAGCGCGGGTGGGTGGCGGTCGATACCGAAACCACCGGCTTGAACGAAATGATCGCTGATCTGGTCGGTATTTCTCTGTGTATCGAGGCGGGCGAGGCCTGCTACATCCCGCTCGCCCACCGCGATGGTGCGGCGGATGACCTGTTCGGTTCGGATGCTTTGGCCGAGGGGCAGATGCCGCTGGATGCGGCTCTAACCCTGTTGAAACCGATGTTAGAGGACCCATCGATCCTCAAGATCGGGCAGAATATGAAATACGACGCCAAGATTTTAGAGCGCTACGGCGTCGATGTCGCCCCGATCGACGACACGATGCTGATGTCCTACGCCATGCATGGCGGTGAGCATGGGCATGGTATGGACACGCTGTCCGAACGCTATCTGAGCCATACGCCGATCCCGATCAAACCTCTGCTGGGTTCGGGCAAGTCGGCAATCACCTTCGACAAGGTGCCGATTGACGAGGCCACGGCCTATGCCGCCGAAGACGCGGATATCACCCTGCGATTGTGGAAACTGTTCAAGCCGCAACTGCATCATGTGCAGGTGACCACAGTTTATGAAACGCTCGAACGCCCGCTAGTGCCGGTTCTGGCCGAGATGGAGATGCATGGCATCAAGGTCGACCGCGATGTGCTGAGCCGCATGTCGAACGCCTTTGCCCAAAAAATGGCTGGCTTAGAGGCTGAAATTCATGAACTGGCCGGTGAGAACTTCAACGTCGGCTCGCCTGCCCAACTGGGTGAGATCCTGTTCGACAAGATGGGGCTTGAGGGCGGCAAGAAGGGCAAGACCGGGAAGTATTCGACCGGAGCCGATATCCTTGAGGACTTGGCGACCGAGCATGAGTTGCCGCGCCGGGTGCTGGACTGGCGGCAGCTGTCCAAGCTGAAATCGACCTACACGGACGCGCTGCAGACCCACATCAACCCCGACACGGGCCGGGTCCATACGTCTTACTCGATCACCGGGGCGAACACGGGGCGTCTGGCCTCGACCGATCCGAACCTGCAGAATATCCCGGTGCGCACCGAAGAGGGGCGGCGCATTCGTGAGGCGTTCATTGCCGAGCCGGGCAATGTGATGGTCAGTCTCGACTACAGCCAGATCGAGCTGCGCATTCTGGCGCATATCGCCGATATCCCCGCCTTGAAACAGGCGTTTGCCGACGGGTTGGACATTCACGCCATGACCGCGTCCGAGATGTTCGATGTTCCGCTGGAAGAGATGACACCGGATATCCGCCGTCAGGCCAAGGCGATCAACTTCGGTGTGATCTATGGCATTTCGGGCTTTGGTCTGGCGCGGAATCTGCGCATTCCGCGGGCCGAGGCACAGGGCTTCATCGACCGCTATTTTGAGCGCTTCCCGGGTATCCGGCGCTATATGGATGACACCGTCGCCTTCGCCAAAGAGCATGGCTATGTGCAAACTTTGTTCGGGCGCAAAATCCACACACCCGAGATCAATGCCAAGGGGCCGCATGCCGGGTTCTCGCGTCGCGCGGCGATCAATGCGCCGATTCAGGGCACAGCGGCGGATGTGATCCGGCGCGCAATGGTACGGATGCCGGATGCGATCAACGGGCTGCCCGCCAAGATGCTTTTGCAGGTGCATGACGAATTGCTGTTCGAGGTGGCCGAGGATGCGGTCGATCAGGTGATCGGTGTGGCGCGCGACGTGATGGAGGGTGCTTCGGACCCGGCGGTGAAGCTAGACGTGAAGCTGAGCGTGGATGCCGGGCAGGGTGCCAACTGGGCGGAGGCGCACTAAGAGTCGCGTGGGCGCGCTGCTTATCAGGCCCGGCGGGCCCTCTTCGCAGCGGGTCAGTCCTGCGGCCTGATCAGACGGTTCACAAATCGTTGCACGGAAGGACCAAACAACAAGATGACGGTGAAGGCGATGGGCCAGGAAAAGGCCCACGAGGCCATCCAGTCGCCTGCGGTGCTTGGACCGAACCCGATGGCCTTAACCGTTGCGATGCCGGTCACGACGCAGGACATCAGGCCAGACATAATCAGGCTAAATAGGGCGCGGGCGTAACGGGCAGGGATCATGTCAGGCATCCTATTGGTCGCAATACCTGAGATGTGCTGCATTTTTCGCCAAAATGCCAGTATTAGACCGCCATCCAGCCAAGGCTGTCGGGTGTACGCGGTGTCGAAGGCGTATATTCGGCGCTGACCCAGCCGGAATAGCCTGCGGTGTCGATGGCAGAAAACAGGCCCGCGAAATCGGTCTGCCCGCGCCCCGGTTCGGACCGGTCAGGGGCGGCACCTATCTGAGCGTGGACAATTCGCGGGTGAAAACGATCCCAGATCGTTTGCGCGTCGCCATGGATCATGTGGGCATGGAAACTGTCATATTGCAGGCCGACATTAGCGCGGCTCACGCGGTCCAGCACCTGTACCGCCAGATCATAGTCATTGAGGAAATAACCGGGCTGCGAAACAGGATTGAGAGGTTCGATTGTGAACTGCTGCTGGGGCGAATAGTCGGCGGCCCATTGCAGGTTGCGCACGAAACACTCCTGCGCATCCGGCCCCGAGGCATAACCTGACATGATGTGGATCAGCCCTGGATTCAAAACCTCGGCATAGCGCATGACGCGGCGGATATCTGATTGGAACCGTGCCTCTCCGCCCGGAACCGCAGCATAGCCAGGCTCACCCCCGGTGTAATTCGGCGGAGGCGCATTGATCAGCACCAGTTCCAGCCCGTTGGCCAGCAGGGCACGGCGGGTTTCCTTGGCAGCAAGCTCATAGGGAAACAGGATTTCGACCGCTTTGAATCCGGCGTCGGCTGCAGCCTGGAAACGCTCCAGATAGGGAAGCTCGGCAAAGAGCAGAGAGATATTGGCGGCGAACTTCGGCATGAGGAATCTCGGGCATTTGTTGGACGGACCTTACCCGTGCGGCATTTTTTGGGGAAGAGGATCAAAAACGACAGATTGTCGAAAATCGACCAGATCGTGCCTGGTGAATCAGAGACCCTTAAACCCATTGCGGCGAATCATTTTTAAAGCGCCAAGCCAACAGAAGGTCTGAAACCCATGGCGATGAGCCCT
Source organism: Ruegeria atlantica (assembly GCA_013032095.1). Classification (GTDB taxonomy): domain Bacteria; phylum Pseudomonadota; class Alphaproteobacteria; order Rhodobacterales; family Rhodobacteraceae; genus Ruegeria; species Ruegeria atlantica_E. The sequence goes on from WQBJ01000002.1 coordinate 250,223, forward strand.
GACCCCGTGCGCGGGACCTCTTTGTCGATGTCTGCAGGTCGCAATTCCGCCTTGTCTGGCAACGGCTTGGCGGTGGCCTCAATGCTGACATGGGCGGCCGGATTTCCGGCGGCTGAGGTGTTGCTGCAAACTTGGCCACCCGTGGCGCTATTTGCGGCACGGCTGGCGTTGGCCGTGGCGGTCATGGTGCCAATCTGGCTGTTGATCGACGGGCCGCGGCGTGTGATGAACGCTCGCTGGATGCGTGCGATGGTGGTCGGTGGCTGCGGCATTGGGTTGGGCATGTTCCTTCTGATCGTGGCGCAAAAACTGACCGATCCGGTGACGGTGGCGATCATTGCCTCGTGTGCACCTTTGATGGCGACTCTATTGGAGCTTGCTGCTGGAACCCGACGGATACGCTGGAATTTCGCGCTGGGCGTGCTGGTGTCGATTGCCGGTGGGTTGATAGCGACCAGCGCGATGGCCCCAGGACAGTTGGGTCTGGGGGCTGCCCTTGCCATCGCATCGACTGGCCTGTTTTGCTGGGCCAGCATGGCTACTGCAAGAGATTTTCCCGAACTCAGCCAGACTGGCCGCGCCACAATCACCTTTACGGGAGGTTTGGTCATGGCTTCGGTGCTGCTTTCAGGGGCTGCGCTATTGGGAATGGATGTCATGCCTGCGACCGCCTTTGACATTCAACAGGCCGGGATGCTGGCTATATTTGCGCTCATTGCGATGGGACTGAGCCAAGTGCTTTTTGTTGCCTCAATTGGAAAGCTGGGTGTTGCCCTGTCCTCATTCCACATCAACATTGCGCCATTCTATGTGATGATGATCATGATGATGTTGGGCGAGGAGTGGAACAGCACCCGCGCGTTGGGTGCAGGGATCGTCGCGCTGGCCGTAGTGTTGGCGCAGGATCGCAAGGCGCAACGCCCGGCTTAATCTGGTAAATCTTCCGAGCAGATCAGCGGAAAGAACTGTCCGCCAGACCAAATGCCGAACCAGTCGTCCTGATGCTCGGCGATATCCACAAGGCGGTAGAATGTCTTGCGGTCGATGCGCGCCTCAAGGTTTGCGCGAACCAATACATAGGGTGACGGCTCTTCTGTTTCCGGGTTTATGACAATTCGGATCGGATGGTCCGGCCCGGCCACTGCGGTGTCTCCGACCTGAGTGGCAAAAGTAAGGTTTTGCGTGTCGCCTGCGCCTTCGGTGTCGAAATCGACGGCAACAAAGGGCGCGTCTTCAACAGTGATTCCCACCTTTTCGACCGGGGTCACCAGATAGTACTTCCCGTCTTCTTTCTTAAGAATTGAGGAAAATAGCTTCACAAGCTCGAACCTGTTGATGGGTGACCCTAAGTAACTCCATGACCCATCTTTTGCGATCCGGATGTCCAGATCGCCGCAAAACGGAGGATTCCACAGGTGAACGGGCGGTAAACCCTTGGCTTTTGACGCTTTGACTGATGCAGCCAGGCCATCAGGAGAGGGTGTCACAGGTTTTTGTCCGCTCATTGCTTTTGCCATTTCATATTCGCGCGATACACTTCAATCATAATAGTCCACGGAAGGGAAAGTCATGACCGAACCTGCCGACCTCGTGTCCGAGATCGAAGCGCTGGAAAACAAGCTGCAAGAGGCCAAGTCCTCGATCACCCGTCGCTTTATCGGACAGGAAAGGGTCGTGGATCTGACCTTGACCGCCCTGTTGTGCGGCGGGCACGCCCTGCTGATCGGTCTTCCGGGGCTGGGCAAGACGCGACTGGTTGAGACGCTGTCGACTGTGATGGGCCTACACGGCAACCGAATCCAGTTCACGCCAGATCTGATGCCTGCCGATATTCTGGGGTCCGAAGTGCTGGATACAGCCGATGACGGCTCGCGTCATTTCCGCTTTATCTCTGGCCCGATCTTTTGCCAGCTATTGATGGCGGATGAAATCAACCGCGCCAGCCCCCGGACGCAGTCAGCGCTGCTGCAAGCGATGCAGGAACGCACCGTGACCGTGGCCGGGGAGGACCGCTCTTTGGGTGAGCCCTTCCACGTGCTGGCCACTCAAAACCCGATCGAACAGGAAGGCACCTATCCGCTGCCCGAGGCGCAGTTGGACCGGTTTCTAGTGCAGATCGACGTGGAATACCCGGACCGACAGACAGAGCGCGAGATCCTGATTTCGACCACGGGTGTTGAAGAAGATGATGCGCATCAGATTTTCACCAAAGAGGAATTGCTGGCCGCGCAGGTCCTGTTGCGGCGGATGCCGGTGGGCGACTCGGTTGTTGAGCTGATCCTTGATCTGGTCCGCGCCTTTCGGCCCGAAGAGGCGGGCGTATCTGATCGCGTAGCCGAGACCGTCGCCTGGGGCCCCGGACCCCGTGCAGCGCAGGCTTTGATGATGACAGTGCGGGCGCGGGCAATGTTGCAAGGGCGTCTGGCTCCAAATGCCGAGGATGTGCTGGATATGGCCCGGCCGGTTCTCAGCCATCGGATGGCGCTGAATTTCGCGGCGCGGGCACGCGGCGATAGTCTGGCTGACCTGATCGAAAAGACAGCCACCGGTCTGATCCGTGCTGAGGCAGCGGCGTGAATGCCGCGCTGACCCTTCGCGAAAGATCCGAGGCCGAGGCGTCCCGGCTACCGCCCTTGTTGGCGCGCGCCGAACACCTGGCCGGAACCGTTCTTCTGGGGGACCACGGGCGCAGGCGGTCGGGTCTCGGGGACGATTTCTGGCAATACCGTCCGGCGCAGATCGGTGACAGCCGCCGAATGATCGACCACCGGCGATCGGCGCGCGGAGATCAGCAATTCGTGCGCGAGCGGGAATGGCAGATTGCACAATCGGTGATGCTCTGGGTGGATCAGGGCGCGTCGATGCGGTTTGCCTCGGACAAGAACCATCCCACCAAGGCGGATCGCGCGCGCCTGCTGGGGTTGGCCACAGCCATCCTTTTGGTGCGCGGAGGCGAGCGTGTGGGCCTGACCGGTACGACTCTGCCGCCCCGGCGCGGCAACGCGCAAATCATTCGGTTGGCAGAAGCGTGGTCCGAGGATGCTGAGACGGATTATTCTCCGCCTGAACACCGCGCCATGATCCCTCATGCCCGCGCTGTCTTCATTTCCGATTTCCTCGGCCCGATGGACGAGGTCGAGTTGGCCCTGACCAAAGCCGCTGATCGTGGTGTACGGGGTGTGCTATTGCAGGTTCTCGATCCAAGCGAGGAAACCTTCCCGTATAGGGGGCGCACCATCTTCGAGAGTGTCGGCGGCACGACCCGTCACGAGACCCTAAAGGCAGGAGATCTGCGTGACCGGTATCTTGAACGCCTAGCCAAACGCAAGGACGCGCTGACGCAGTTGTGTCGTGCGACCGGCTGGCAGTTGGGCTTGCACCATACAGGTGACAGTGCACAAGCGGCTCTATTGTGGCTCTATCGGGCGTTGGACGGGGGCACGCGATGACAGTTCTGGCGGGCATCGGCTTTACCGCCCCATGGGTGCTGCTGGGGTTACTGACCCTGCCGATCCTGTGGTTGATCCTGCGCGCGGTGCCACCCGCGCCGATCCGCAGGCTGTTCCCGGCGGTGACACTGCTGCTGGGGCTGAAAGATGACGAAAGCGTCTCGGACCGTACCCCGTGGTGGCTCTTGTTGCTGCGCATGCTGGCAGCGGCGGCGATCATCATCGGGCTGGCCGGTCCGGTCCTAAACCCCTCTCGGGACGAAACCGGAAAGGGGCCGTTGTTGCTGGTGTTGGATGCCAGTTGGGCCGGGGCGACACGGTGGTCATCGACGCTGGATCAGATCGACGTGCAACTGACCGAGGCTGGTCGGGCAGGGCGCACCGTGGCAATCCTAAGCCTGACCGCACCTGAGACACCGGTGTTCCAGGCGGCTGAGGCGTGGCGCGGGCGTTTGCCGGGCCTGACGCCGACACCGTGGCAGCCGACGGAAACACAAATCGAACAGTCGCTGGCTGCTTTGGATCAATTGGACGGAGGCTTTGACACGCATTGGTTCAGTGACCGTTTAGCCTATGAGGGGCAGGACAGAGTTCTGTCAGAGCTTCAGGCGCAGGGCACGGTGACGGTTTTTCAGTCCGCAGCACCGGTTGTTGCGATTCTGCCCGCCGCTTATCAGGACGGTGTCATCCAACTGACCGCTCAGCGGGCTGAGCCGGGTCCGGTTGAGAGCCTGACCTTGCTGGCACAGGGTCGCGATCCCGCCGGTGCGATGCGGGTTCTGCAATCGGCCGAGATGGAGTTCCCAAGTGGAGAAACACAGGCTCAAGTAGATCTTGCACTCCCCTCCGAGCTGCGCGCCCGCATCACCCGGTTTGAAATTCAAGGAGAACGCTCGGCTGGTGCAGTGACGCTGACCGATGACAGCCTGCGCCGCCGTGAGGTCGCTCTGATCGCCGGAACGCTAAACCGCGAGGGGCTGGAGTTGCTCTCGCCACTGCACTACCTGACCCAGGTTCTGAGCCCAACGGCGGATTTCGTTGAAGGTGGACTGTTGGAGGTACTGCCCGCGAACCCCGACGTGATCGTTCTGGCAGACGTGGCGAAACTGTCTGATGGCGAACAGGCTGCGCTGATTGAATGGGTTGAACAGGGCGGGTTGTTATTGCGCTTTGCAGGCCCGCGCATGGCCGCCAGCGATCTGGGTCGCGATGCCGAGGATACTCTGCTGCCGGTACGCCTACGCAGCGGTGGCCGTTCGGTTGGCGGCGCGATGAGCTGGGGTGAGGCCAAGGGGCTGGCCCCCTTCCCCGAAAATTCACCGTTCTACGGATTGCGGGTGCCTGGAGATGTCACGGTAACCACACAGGTCATGGCGCAACCAGACCCTAATCTGGCGGATCGTGTGATTGCATCGCTGTCGGACGGCACGCCGTTGGTGACGCGCAAAACGCTGGGACTGGGGCAGGTGGTGCTGTTCCACGTGACTGCGGATGCGGAATGGTCCAGCCTGCCGCTCTCGGGTTTGTTTGTTGAGATGCTGGACCGTCTGGCCGTGGCTTCAGCCGCGAAATCCCGTGAGGACGCGCAATTGCAGGGGACCACGTGGGAGCCGATCCAGGTCATGGATGGGTTTGGTACCTTGTCTGATGCGGGCAATCTGGCCGGTGTGGATGGGGTTGAACTGGTGTCCGGTACGATTGGCCCTGAATTGCAACCTGGCCTTTATGAAAGTGGCAAGCAGAAACTGGCGCTGAACGTTCTTTCAAATGAGACGGTGCTGAACCCAGTAGTCTGGCCTTCGGACGTTCCGATCAAAGGGCAGGAAGTCAGCAATGAGACACCCATTGGAGGCATCTTGCTCAGCCTTGCACTGCTGCTTCTGACGATTGACGTGATCGCTTCGCTGGCCCTTTCAGGACGGCTTGGGTTGGCTAAAGCGGCCGCTGTTGCGCTGGGCACGGTGATTCTGGTGCCAGAAGCGCAGGCGCAGACGCCCGAAGAAACCGATTTTGCACTGAACGCGACCAAGGAACTGGTGCTGGCCCATGTATTGACCGGAAATACGCAGGTCGATGATGTGGCTCGCGCAGGGATGCGCGGGCTGGCGCAGGTACTGTTCTATCGTACTTCGGTCGAACCCGCTGAACCCATCGGCGTGGATTTGGAACGCGATGAGTTGGCCTTCTTTCCCTTGCTTTATTGGCCGATCACACCGGACCAGCCGCAGCCCTCTATCGAAGCTTATGCAAAGCTGAACGCCTATCTACGCTCGGGTGGTATGATCCTGTTCGACACACGCGACGCGGATGTGGCGCGGTTCGGAGCGTCCAGCCCCAATGGCCGCAAGCTGCAACAGCTGGCCGCACCGCTGAACATTCCCGCGCTAGAGCCTGTTCCTCGCGATCACGTGCTGACCCGAGCCTTTTACCTGTTGCAGGATTTCCCGGGTCGCTACGCAGGCACCGAGGTCTGGGTTGAGGCAGCACCGCTGGATGCGGAACAGATCGAAGGCATGCCATTCCGCAACCTCAATGACAACGTGACCCCGGTGGTGATCGGCGGCAATGACTGGGCTTCGGCCTGGGCCGTGGATCGCAATGGGCAGGCGTTGTTGCCGGTCGGGCGCGGCTATGCCGGGGAACGTCAGCGCGAGCTGGCCAATCGCTTTGGCGTCAATCTGGTGATGCATGTACTGACCGGGAATTATAAATCGGATCAGGTGCATGTACCTGCGTTGTTGGACAGGTTGGGACAATGACTGGAACCGTCATCTTTGATCCGCTGATCCCGTGGCCCGTTCTGGCAATTATAGCCTCGATAGCGGTTGCAGGGGTCATTCTGGCGCTGTGGCGCGGGTTGTCCGGCTGGGCTTTGCGGGGGTTGGCAGCCTTGGTCGTGATCGCAGCACTGGCGGGGCCGGTCTATCAGGTCGAAGACCGCGCGCCGCTGACCGATATCGTACTGATGATCGAGGATGAAAGCGCCAGTCAAAAGCTCTCCGATCGCGCCAACCAATCCACGCAAGCGGCTGAGGAACTGGCCGCTGAAATTGAATCCCGTGACAATACCGAGCTGCGTCGGATCAAGGTGGGTGACGGCGATGGCGACGAAGGTACGCAGGTCATGGCCGCCCTGAATGCTGCGTTGGCCGAGGAACCTCGCGCGCGGATCGCCGGTATTCTGGTGGTGTCGGACGGCATCGTGCATGACGTCGACCAATCCCCGGACCTGCCTGCCCCGATGCACTTGCTGCAAACCGGACGGGAAAGCGACTGGGATCGCCGCCTGATCGTCCGCAATGCTCCGGCCTTTGCCATTATTGGCGAACCAGTGACTCTGACCCTGCGTGTCGAGGATAGCGGTGCCGCACCCGTTGGCGCTGCGAGCGCGCCACTTGAGATTTCCGTGGACGGGGCCGAGCCCGAGCAGTTCAGTATTCCCATCGGCGTTGATGTCGAATTGCCCATCACGCTGCCGCATGGTGGGCGTAATGTCATTCAGTTCACCGTGCCACAAGCCGAGGGCGAACTGACCGACCGCAACAACACTGCGCTGATCCAAATGAATGGGGTACGCGACCGGCTGCGGGTGCTGCTGGTCTCGGGCGAGCCTCATCCGGGCGGACGGACGTGGCGCAACCTGCTGAAATCCGACAGCTCGGTCGATCTGGTGCATTTCACCATCCTGCGTCCGCCCGAGAAGCAGGACGGTGTGCCGGTGGATGAGTTGTCGCTGATCGCCTTCCCGACGCGCGAGCTGTTTTTGGAGAAGATCAACGATTTCGACCTGATCATCTTTGACCGTTACAAACGCCGCGGCATCCTGCCCGCGATCTATCTGGACAACGTCACCAACTATATCAACGACGGTGGCGCGGTTCTGATTGCCGCCGGGCCGGATTTTGCCAGTGCAGACAGTATCTTCCGGTCTCCGCTGGCGCCGATTTTGCCCGCACAACCTACCGCCCGTGTGATCGAGGAGCGCTTTGTGCCCATGGTCACCGATCTGGGCCACCGGCATCCGGTCACGACGAATTTGGGCGACTCTGAGGATTGGGGCGCGTGGCTGCGCCAGATTGACGTCAATCACCGCACGGGTGAGCTGTTGATGACAGGTGTCGATGAACGTCCTCTGCTGGTGCTGGACCGTGTCGGAGAAGGGCGTGTGGCTCTGCTTGCGTCAGACCACGCTTGGTTGTGGAGCCGGGGGTTTGAAGGCGGTGGTCCACAGCTGGAGCTGCTGCGCCGTCTGGCCCATTGGATGATGAAGGAACCCGAGCTTGAAGAAGAAGCTCTTTGGGCCGAAGCTAACGGGCAGATCATGCGCATCGTCCGTCAGACCTTGGAGGATGAGGTCGGACCGGTGACCATTACCCGTCCCGACGGGGAAACGCTTGAGATCACGCTGGACGAGGTGTCTCCGGGCCGGTTCGAGGCGCTGTATTATGGGCCTGAGATCGGCCTCTATCGACTGCAGGAAGGGGATCAGATGGCCGTGATCGGCCTCGGCCCCGCCGCGCCGAAGGAATTTGAGCGCACCATCGCCACCTCTGAAGTGTTGGACCCCGTATTGACCCAATTGCGCGGCGGCGCGGTCCGGCTGGAAGAAGGGCTGCCCTCGATCCGCAATGTCCGCGCCGGACGCCCGGCTGCCGGGCGCGGCTGGATCGGCCTGACCCCACGTGAAGCCTATGAGACGCGCGATGTCACGCAGGCCGGTTTGCTCCCGCCCTGGCTGGTGCTGGTGCTTGCAGGTGGCTTCCTACTGGGTGGGTGGCTGCGCGAAGGGCGACGCTGATTATTCGAACACAACGCTGACCGTCGGATCACCGGGCAGACCATCATAGGTGACGGAGGCGCCGCCCTTGCCCTTTGCGGGTGGCACGAGCGGACCGAAAGACCCGACCGAAATCAGGTCTCCGGGCTGAAACTCGATCCCTTTCGACATCAACCACAGGGCAGCGTTGGCCGGGTGCCCCAGAACCGCCACGCCCGGTGCCTGCGCCAGAACCTCACCATCTGCAGCGCGAAGCGTGATGGTCATTTCCGCAAGTGCCTTCGTTATCGCCTCCGCGTCCGTGACAGGAATTTCAGAGCCTAACACTCCCAGTTTCGGCGCGACCCCGATGGCAGTTAGTGTCACTGGTGTGATCGGTTCACCTTCGGCCAAGGTCAGGTCGGGCAGTTCGATAAATGGGTGGATGGCCGCTATATTCGCGATGATCTCTGAAGGTGTGGTTGCCTGATTGATCCCTGCGTCCCCAACGACAAGCACCAGATCCGCCTCAAAGACCGGACGGGCGCCCCATACGGAGGGGACCGCCGCCCCGTCTTCCAACATCATATCTCGGAAGAGTATACCCTGGACCGGTTCGGATGCGCCGAACCGCTCCTGTGCAGGGGCGCTGGTCAGACCTGCCTTGTAGCCGATTACCGGGCCCAAGTGTTGCTCTAACGCTGAGACAATCTTAGTTTGGGTGCAAAGAGCGTCTTTCATGCTGCCGCCGGCAGACAAAGCAGGTGTGGGGGTATTGCTCAGGTAATCCTGCACGTATTGATCCACCTGCGCATCAGTGGCGCAATCGGCCGCCACCGACGAAGCGAAACAGGCTAGGCATAAAAGTGCTAAGTGCGAGCGAATAAATCGCATGGCAGACCTCCGGTTTTCAAAACTCTGACACGGGGCGTGCGAGTCCGGCAACGGCTTAAATACTTGTTCACGCTCTGAGTGGATGCTGTTCGTGGATTGTTCCGGGATCACCAATGATGAGTCTTGCAAACAAACTGGCACAGGAGCGGCGCGCGCGGCTGGCGGCCGAGCGCCTGTTGGAGATGAAACAAGCCGAGTTGTCGGCTGCCAATCGCAAACTTGGCTTGCACGCGATGGCGCTGACCAAACGCATCGGCGAGACCCAGGCCGAGGTCGAGACGGTCCGCGATGAGAATGAAAAGGTAAAATCCGACCTGACTCGGGCCAACGCCAAGATCGAAGTGGCCGAGCGTCGCCTGTGGCATTCGATGCAGACTATCCAGGATGGGTTCGCGTTTTTTGATGACCAAAGCCGCCTGATCGGCGCCAATGCAGCCTATCTTAGCGTGTTTGACGGGCTGGATGAGGTCGCGCCCGGTATCACCTATGCGCGTATCCTCGAGATCCTGACTGATGAAGGCTTGATCGACATTGGCGCCGAAACTTCGGTGGATTGGCAGGCTCGAATGCTGGCGCGCTGGGCGCAGCCCCAACCGGATCCGGTGGTGATCAAGTTGTGGAACGGTGAGTATTTCAAGATGATCGACCAGCGCGGCAATGGCGGTGACGTGGTCAGTCTGGGCTTGAACATCACGGCTTCGGTTCGACATGAGACCGAACTGAAAGCCGCCCGTGAACGAGCCGAGGCCGCGAACCGTGCGAAATCGGCCTTTCTGGCCAATATGAGTCACGAGATAAGAACCCCGATGAATGGTATTGTCGGGATGACCGAGTTGATGTCGGAAACTCCGCTGGATGATGAGCAGAGGCTGTATCTCAACACCATCCGTAACTCCGGCGAGGCGCTGCTGGTGATTATCAACGACGTGCTGGACTATTCGAAGATCGAGGCCGACAAGCTGATCCTGCACCCGGAACAATTCGATTTTGAACGCTGCATTCTTGAGGTCGCGATGCTGATGCAGCCTAGCGTGCGCGACAAGGGGCTATCCTTGCTTGTGGATTACGACCTCTTCTTGCCGACCCTGTTTGTGGGTGATCCGGGGCGGGTTCGTCAGGTGCTGACCAATTTGGTGGGCAACGCAGTCAAGTTTACGGCCGAAGGGCATGTTCTCATCCGTGTGACGGGGGTACCGAATACAGATTCAGAGACGTGTGATATCCACGTGGCGATTGAGGATACCGGTATTGGTATAGAAGCAGACAAGGTTGGGCACATCTTTGGCGAATTCAATCAAGTCGAAGATGAGAAAAACCGCGAATTCGAAGGCACCGGGCTGGGCTTGGCCATCACAAAACGGCTGGTCACGCTGATGGGCGGGTCGGTCTGGGTTGAAAGCGAGCCGGGGCAGGGGTCATGTTTCGGATTCCGGGTCTCGTTGCCAACGGCTGAAGGCCCCCAGCCCGCGCCGCCCGATCTGGCGGGACGTCTGAGCCACGTGATCGTGGTCGAGGATTTGGCGGCAAACCGCGCAATCCTGTCAAAACAGCTCGGGCGGTTAGGGGCAAGAGTAACGGTTTGCATATCGGGTGGAGAGGCGCTTTCGGCCATCGATGACAGTGTGGACCTGCTGCTATGCGATCACGACCTGCCGGATATGGATGGGCTAGAGTTGGCTACGACACTGAAAGACCGGGGCTGGGGCGATTTGCCAGTGGTCGTGATGTCAGTCAATCCGGGCGTAATCCATGCCAATCCGGCCCGGCACCTGATTGAAGGAGTGCTTCACAAACCCATTCCCCGGGCCGAACTCTATTCACGCCTGACCATGCTGGGGCGTACGCCCGCCATGCCGAAGGCCGGGTCAATCGCGGAGAAAACACCTGTGAAGCAGCGGGGTGGTGGTCACCGGAAAATGCGTGTTTTGGCAGCCGAAGATAACCGGACCAATCAACTGATACTGCAAAAGATGGTCAAAGACCTGAACATTGACCTGCAATTTGCAGGTAACGGGATTGAAGCGGTGGAGCAGTACCAGACCTTTAGTCCGGACCTGATTTTCATGGATATCTCGATGCCCAAGATGGATGGCAAGCAGGCAACGGCGGAAATCCGGCGGCGCGAGATTGAAACGGAGTGCCACGTACCGATTGTCGCTCTGACCGCGCATGCCATGACCGGGGATGATCAGGGTATCCTGTCGGCTGGGCTGGATCACTATCTGACCAAACCGCTGCAGAAGCAGAAAATCCATCAGATAATCGTCGATCACCAGCCGGTGGAGGTCTTGCCTGTCATTGCCGAAAACGCAGAGGCTGACTAGGTTGAATCCATGTCAGAACGTGGATTTCAGCCTCGTGCGCTGGGTGAGATAGCCATTCGCTGTGCCGATATGGACGCGATGGTCAAGTTTTATGAAGACGTGATTGGGTTAGAGCGTCTTACCGGCGGTCATAACAGCGCCATCACCTTTTTTCGTATTACCGAGGGGTTTGGCGGGCACACACAGGTGTTGGCCCTGTTCCATCATACCGCCGCTCCGCGCCCCGGCCTGCATCCGACCGGGGACAACACGCCAGTGACAGGGGCTAAATCGTCCCTGCATCACATCGCGCTCTCGTTACCATTTGATGAGCAAGAGGCCGTGATGCACTGGTACGACAAGATCGGCCAACCCTATCGGGTCGAGCAGTTCGGCTGGATCGGATGGCGCGGCATTTTTACCGAAGACCCCGAGGGAAACACCGTCGAACTGGTTGCTTATAACCCGTCGATGTTGGATCAGGCCTGATAGGGGCGCACGAAGACAGGTTTGTCCTCTTCTGACAGGTCGGGGCGATATTCATAGCCACCGGTATCAAAATCCAGCAAACTTTTAGGGTCAGTCAAGCGGTGCTGAATGACGGAACGCGCCATGGCGCCACGCGCTTTCTTGGCAAAGAAGCTGACGATTTTGGGTGTGCCCGCTTTATCTTCCATGAAAACCGGCGTGATGACCTTCAGTTTCAGCGCCTTGGGGTCGACGGCGCCGAAATATTCCTGACTGGCGCAGTTCACCAGAATATTTGATCCGATTTCTTCGCCCTGCGCGTTCAGTGCCTTGCTCAGTTGATCGCGCCAGTATTCGTACAGGTTCTTACCGCGGCGGGTTTTCAGCTTGCTGCCCATCTCCAGCCGGTAGGCCTGAATGGCGTCCAAGGGGCGCAGCACGCCATAGAGACCGGACAAAATGCGCAGATGATCCTGCGCCCAAGACATTTCCTCGGCATCCAGCGAGGATGCTTCAAGACCTTGATAAGTGTCGCCTGCAAAAGCCAGTGCGGCGGGGCGGATCAGATCGGCCTCAGGTGCATCGGAAAAAGCGCGATAACGGTCGCGGTTTAGGCGGGCCAGATCATCGCTGAGGTCCATCAGCTTTTTCAGATCGCCCAGAGTCAGATTGCGGGCGGTTTTCGACAGGCGGATCGCGTCATCCTGAAAATCGGGTTGCGTGACCTCAATATCCCGTTCCGCCCAGTCCAGCCGCTTGGCCGGGGAAATGACTACCAGCATATCCGCCCTCGTTTCTTGCCTGTCGTTGGGTATTTAGCCCGCCTGACGCAACACGTCCAGAAAGGCGGCACCAAACCTTTCGTGACGGCGATCACCCAGTAGTTTCTCCATCGCGCGCGGGTCGTCGCTGCGAAGTTGAGCGACCTTGGCCAGTTGCGAGGCGGAGCAGGTCAGTGGCTTGTCAATCCCGTCTGGTCCCCGCGAAAGTTGCGTCTGAATTTCCAACAATTGGTCATAGATGTCGCCCTGATTACGCCCTGCCAGTTTGCGCCGAGCGGGGTGGACCTCTTCGACGGCTCCGGCCAGCACCTCGAGGAAAGTGTCACCGTAGCGTTCCAGCTTCTTGGCGCCGATGCCGCTGATCCGGGCCATGTCGTCCAGCGTCATGGGGCGTTTCTCGGCCATTTCGATCAGGGTTCGGTCGGGGAAGATGACATAGGCGGGGACACGTGCGGATTCCGCCAGCGCCCGGCGTTTGGCCTTGAGCGCGCTCAGCAGCGGTGCGTCTTCTTCGGACACCATCATTTTGACGGCGGGGCGGCGGGTGGCCTTACGGATCGTGTCCTTGCGCAGGTTGATTTGCGCCTCGCCCTTCAGGATCGGTTTGGCGGCATCGGTCATCCGCAGCGCGCCGTGGCGTTCCGGGTCCGGTCGAACTAGATCGTAGCCCATCATCTGCCGGAAAATTGCCTGCCATTGCGACCGCGACCAGTCCTTTCCGATGCTCCACGTGGATAGATTGTCATGCCGCCGCGCGCGGATCTTGTCGGTTTCATTGCCCAGCAGGATGTCGATCAGATGGCCCGCACCGAACCATTCCTCGGTGCGCAGGATTGCCGACAGGGCCATGCGGACCGGGGTGGTAGCGTCGAAAACTTCGGGAGGGGTATCGCAAAGATCGCATTTGCCGCAAGGTTCTGCTTGTTCGCCAAAGTACCCCAGCAAAGTTTGACGGCGGCAGACCAGCGCTTCGGCCAGACCCAACAGGGAATTTAGCCGGGCGTGGTCAGCCATTCGCCGTTCGGGCGGGGCTAGCCCCTCGTCGATCTGCGAGCGGCGCAGTCGAATGTCGTCGGGGCCGAACAGAGTCAAGGTCTCAGCCGGTCCGCCATCGCGCCCAGCGCGGCCGATTTCCTGATAATAGGCCTCAATGGATTTCGGCAGGTCCGCATGGGCGACCCAACGGATATCGGGTTTGTCGATGCCCATTCCAAAGGCCACGGTGGCGACGACGATCAACCCGTCCTCACGTGCGAAGCGGGTTTCGACAATACGACGATCCTCGGCCTCCATACCTCCATGATAGTGACAGGCCACGTGACCTTCGGCGCGCAGGGCCTGGGCCAGTACCTCGGTTTTGTTGCGGGTGCCGCAATAGACGATGCCGGATTGCCCTTTGCGGGTGGCGGCAAAATCCAGAATCTGTTTGCGCGGCCCGTCCTTGGCGGCAAAGGCCAGATGGATATTGGGCCGGTCAAACCCGCGCAGGAATTTGCGCGGCGGAGTGCCATCGAACAGCTTCTGAACGATCTCGTCCTGCGTTTCCGCGTCCGCCGTGGCGGTGAAGGCGGCGAGAGGGACGTCTAAAGCGCGCCGCAACTCTCCGATCCGCAGATAGTCGGGGCGGAAATCGTGGCCCCACTGGCTGACGCAGTGGGCTTCGTCCACGGCGATCAGGCTGACATTGATCCGCCGCAGCATTCCTAGCGCCGATCCGGCGGCCAGGCGTTCGGGTGCCATGTAAAGTAGTTTGAGCCGCCCGGCCTCCAGCGCCTCCCACACCGCGTCGGTTTCTTCTTGGGTGTTGCCTGAGGTCAGCGCACCGGCCTCAACGCCCGCCTCCTGCAATCCGCGCACCTGATCTCGCATCAGGGCGATCAGCGGGGAAATTACCACCGTCACCCCATCGCGTAACAGGGCAGGCAGCTGATAACACAGGGATTTACCGCCGCCCGTAGGCATGATCGCCAGCACGTTTTCACCTGCGGTCACGGCATCGACGATCTCTTCCTGCCCGGGGCGGAAGTCGTCGAATCCAAAGACATCTCGCAGCAAAGGCGCGGCGTCGAACATGTGCGGGGTTGCCCTGTTTTAAGGTTTATCTGCTCTTAAGACAGGACAATCACATACTAAGATTCGGTGAACAAGAGGTCAGACAAAATAGACCATATTGTTGATCAGGATAATCCGCAGTGCGTAGACGCCGACCAGTACCACCAGAGGCGTCAGGTCCAGCCCGCCCATTGCGGGCAGAAAGCGGCGGATTGGGCCATAGATAGGCTCTAAAATCCGGTTCAGGCCATACCAGATTTGCGCGACCAGCTGTTGATGCAGGTTGAGCACCTGAAAGTTGATCAGCCAGCTCATGATCACATGGGCCAGAATGATGAACCAGACAATGTCCAGGATCAGCAGCAGAATTTGGATCAGCGACAGCATGGGGCCTCCAGTAAGTACGCGAGATGAGAGGTAAGCGCCCCCGCGACAAAGAGCAAGCCCGCGCCAACAGAACGCTTGCGAAACACCTCAAAGGCCCGTCTTATGAGGGCAACAATAAACAGGGGCGGTCATGGCAGAGATTTCCAAGCGCAGGCGCATTTGGGGCTGGTGGTTTTTCGATTGGGCCAGTCAGCCCTATCACACGCTTCTGGTCACTTTTGTCTTTGGTCCCTATTTCGCCGGAGTTGCGGCCGGGTATTTCGCCGGCACCGGGTTGGACGCCGAGGCTGCGGCGGCGCGGGCGCAGACGGTGTGGGCCAACTGCCTGACCATCACCGGGTTGATCATCGCCTTTGGCGCGCCGCTTTTGGGAGCGATGGCGGATGTGTCGGGGCGGCGCATTCCTTGGATTTTCGCATTTTCGGTGATGTACGCCGTGGGGTCGGCAGCGTTGTGGTACACGATGCCCGACGGCTCGAACATGTGGCTGATGCTGTCGGCCTTTGGGTTGGGCTTTGTGGGCGCGGAATACGCGCTGATCTTCATCAACTCGCAACTACCCGATCTGGGAGATGACAACGAGGTCGGGGAAATCTCAGGTTCGGGCTTTGCCTTCGGGTATTTCGGTGGGTTGATCTCGCTGGCGATCATGTTGCTGCTTTTTGTCGAACAGCCCAACGGCAAAACGCTGATTGGGATGGACCCGATGTTCGGCATGGATGCGGCGAACCAAGAGGGTACACGCTTCGTCGGCCCTTTCACCGCCGGTTGGTTCATTCTGTTTATGGTGCCCTATTTCCTGTGGGTGCGCGACGACCCGGATAGCAACAAAACGGGCAGTCTGGGCGAAGCACTGCGCCTGCTGGGCAAGTTGGTCTCTGACCTTCGTCACCGGGTCAGTCTGGCGACCTATCTGGGCTCGTCCATGTTCTACCGAGATGCGCTGAACGGACTTTACAGCTTTGGTGGTGTTTATGCGCGGCTGGTGCTGGAGTGGGACCTGATCAAGATCGGCGTGTTCGGGATTGTCAGCGTTCTGGCCTCGGCCATTTTCGCGTGGATCGGCGGTAAGCTGGACAAGAAATACGGTCCTAAACCGGTCATTCTGGTGACGATCTGGGTGTTGATCTTCGTCTGTGTCACCGTGGTATCTATGGACCGGACGCAAGTCTATGGCATTTCTCTGCCCGAAGGCTCGGGCCTGCCTGATCTGGTGTTCTTTGGCTGCGGTGTGCTGATCGGCGGCATGGGGGGAATCCTGCAGTCAGCCAGCCGTTCGCTGATGGTGCGCCATACCGATCCAAAAGCCCCGGTAGAGAGCTTTGGTCTCTACGGCCTGTCCGGCCGCGCCACTGCCTTTGCCGCGCCGTTGCTGATCGGGATTGCCACAACTGTGACCGGCAGTGCACGGCTGGGGGTGTCACCAATCATTCTGTTGTTTATTCTGGGTCTGTTCCTAATGCGCTGGGTGAAACCGGAAGGGGATCAGAGCAGATGATTTTATTACGTTTTTTGGCAATAGTCGCCGCGATTACATGGGCAGGCACTGCGGGGGCGCAACCTCTGGCCAAGCAATTGTTCGGGGCACAAAAGCAAAGTTCACAGCAGAAACCGGCCGCTTTCGGCAGTTATTCGCGCGGCTGTGCAGCGGGCTCGGTGCAACTGCCCGAGACCGGGCCAACATGGCAGGCGATGCGCTTATCTCGCAATCGCAACTGGGGGCACCCACAAGCGATCGACTATGTGCAAGACCTCAGCCGGTTTGCGGCAAAGCAGCCGGGGTGGAATGGTCTCTATATCGGGGATATCAGCCAGCCACGTGGCGGACCGATGACCTCGGGCCACCGGTCACATCAAATGGGGTTGGACATCGACATCTGGATGCTGCCCGGTGAAGACATGCGACTGTCGCGAAAGACGCGTGAGAATATCTCGTCTATTTCCCTGCGCCGCTCCAACGGGGCCTTCGTGAACAGCAACTGGACCAAGCAGCATCACGCCGTGCTGCGCGAGGCGGCCAAAGACAAACGCGTAGCGCGGATTTTCGTCTTTCCGGGTGCCAAAGTTCAGATGTGCAAGGATGAGAAAGGGAACCGCGCCTATCTGCGCAAAATCCGCCCCTGGTGGGGGCACCACTACCATTTCCACGTGCGTTTGAAATGCCCCAGAGGCTCGCGCGGCTGCGTCGACCAAGATCCGCCCCCCAAGGGTGATGGCTGCGCGCAAGCGCAGGAATGGGTAAACAATATCCTCAACCCGCCTCCACCTGATCCAAACGCACCACCACCCAAGAAACGCCGGGAGTATGTTCTGGCTGATTTGCCTCAGCAATGCGCCTCAGTTTTGCAATCCAACTAAGCGCGGCTTTGCTACTGGCCGCGTCGGCCTGGGCGGTCGAGGTCAAAACGGCCACGCACCTGAGTAGCTATACGTGGCGGCACAGTGCTGACTGGTTTGGCGGGTTTTCGGCCCTGCAGGTCTCGGATAACGGCCGTCAAATGGTTGTGCTGAGTGACAGTGCGGTTCTTGCTCGCGCAGTGATCGAACGGGATGGGGACGAAATCACCGCGGTTCGGTTCACCGGCGACTGGCCTGTTCTGTCTAGCAAAGGTCGGCCTATGTCGGGCAAAGCGGGGGATTCCGAAGGTATCGCGGTGGCACCGGATGGCAGTTACTATGTCTCATTCGAAGCTTTGCATCGTGTCGCCAGGTACGCGGCCCCTGACGCCAAAGCAGTTGTATTGCCGCGCCCGGAAGCTTTTGAAAATCTGAGCAACAACGGGTCATTGGAAGCGCTGGCAATTGACGACAAGGGGCGATTGTACACCCTGCCCGAGAAAAGCCGGACCGAACAGGGCAAGATTCCCGTCTATCGCTGGGACGGACAGGCTTGGTCGACACCATTCGTACTACCGCAGCGGGGTAATTTTCTTCCGGTGTCTGCCGATTTCGGACCTGATGGACGATTTTATGTGTTGGAACGCAGCCTGTCCCTGATTGGTTTTCGTACACGGCTCCGTAGGTGGCAGATCACAGAAGACGGGGCAGGGGTCGAGGAAACACTGTTTGAATCCGGCACCGGAACCCATGACAATCTCGAAGGACTGTCCGTCTGGCGCGACGATCAGGGCAGGCTACGGGCCACGATGGTCTCGGATGATAACTTTATGATCCTGCAACGCACCGAGCTGGTGGAATATCTATTGCCCGATTGACACAAGGCTATCGAGGGTCTAAACGCACGGCTTGCCTTGGGATGAGCCCGGGGCCAAGTCGCCGCTACCTTGTCAAAACGGGCATCTGAAAATGCAACGCGCTTATATTCCCGGCATTCTTGCCATGGCCGCCATTGTTGTGGCCTCAAACATTCTGGTTCAGTTCCTGATCTTTGACGGGCTGCTGACCTGGGGTGCCTTCACCTACCCGCTGGCCTTTCTGGTCACCGACATCATGAACCGCGTCTATGGCGTGGCCACTGCCCGCAAGGTTGTGTTTGCCGGTTTCATCACCGGTATCATCTGCTCGCTGATCGGTAGCCAGATCATGCTGCAGGGTGATGGTTTCACCTATGCCGCCGTTCCGCTGCGGATCGCCGTCGCGTCGGGCACCGCCTTCCTGATCGCCCAGCTGACCGATGTCACCGTGTTCAATTCGCTGCGCGGTGGCCGCTGGTGGCGCGCACCGCTGGTCTCGACGCTGGTTGGATCGGCGCTGGATACCGCTCTGTTCTTCACCATCGCATTCTCGGCCTCGGTCACCTTCTTCGGTGCCGATGCAGACGCCGCAATCAACTGGGCGTGGGAGCCCGTGCCCTTCATGCTGTCCGGCCCAATGGCTCCGCTGTGGGTCACGCTGGCTTTCGCGGATTGGCTGGTGAAACTGTCGCTGGCGCTGATCGCGTTGATTCCGTTCAAGGTGATCGTTGCGCGGTTGACCGCTCAGCCTGCGTAAAAAAGTGCTTTGAGAATGGCGCATCTTGTGTCAGGCTCAAAGTTAACCGCAACAGATAGAAAAGGAGGTGATCCAGTGTCGAGAAAGAGATTGGAGAGAGGTGTCGGAACAACCGGGGGGATCGCCTGTTAGGGCAGCCCTTGGCGGAGCGCTCGCTCCGGCTGGTCGAAGGATCTAACCGACCCAACCTCCTGAACTTTCGAAGGGCCGTCCCACAGGGGCGGCCCTTTTTGTTTCCACTCACGCCGGTTAAGGTCCCAGCCATGCTGCGCATCACTGATGATATCACCCTGCAGGACTGGGAAATGACCGAGAGCTTTGTCCGCTCGTCCGGTCCCGGCGGGCAGAATGTCAACAAGGTCTCAACGGCGGTCGAGTTGCGGTTCGAGGCTGCGCGTTCGCCCTCTTTGCCTGATCCCGTCAAGAACCGCTTGAAACGGCTGGCAGGGCGGCGGTGGACCAAGGATGGTGCGATCATCATTCAGTGTGAGGAGACCCGATCGCAGGCCCGCAACCGTGAAATCGCCCGCGCCCGCCTGGCCGATCTGATCTCTCGCGCGCTGGTCAAACCCAAGCGGCGCATTGCGACCAAGCCCACTAATGGCTCGGTCAAACGGCGGCTGGCAGCTAAGAAGGCGCGGTCGGACGTGAAAGCGCTGCGGGGTAAAGTCTCGGAAGATTGATCTGGAAACTTTGTGGGGCCTTGCTACTTTGGTGTCATAGGGGAGAGCAAGATCATGAGGTTAGAGGGAAAAACCGCAATCGTGACCGGCGGTGCTTCGGGCTTTGGCGCCGGGATCGTGCAGAAATTCCTATCCGAAGGGGCGCGTGTCATGATTGCCGATATCAACGGTGAGGCGGCGGAAGTGCAGGCCAAGCAACTCGGTCCCAACACGCTGGCTCAATTGGTTGATGTTGCAGACGCCTCTTCGGTGCAAGCGATGGCGAATGTCGCGTTTGAGCGGTTCGGACATCTGGACATTCTGGTCAACAATGCGGGTGTGACGCACCTGCCCACACCACTGGATGAGGTCACCGAAGAGGATTTCAACCGGGTCTTCAATGTGAACATGAAATCTGTCTATCTGACGGCAAAGGCGTTTGTCCCCGCCATGAAAGCGCGTGGAGCAGGCGCGATCCTGAACGTTGCCTCCACCGCTGGCCTCTCACCGCGTCCAAACCTGAACTGGTACAACGCTTCCAAAGGCTGGATGATCACTGCAACCAAAACCATGGCTGTCGAACTGGCTCCGTCCGGCGTACGGGTAAACGCGATCTGCCCGGTGGCTGGGGAAACGCCCCTGCTGAAATCTTTCATGGGGGAAGACACGCCCGAGATGCGCGCCAAGTTCCTCTCAACCATTCCGTTGGGCCGTTTCTCGACCCCCGATGACATGGCCAACGCGGCCCTTTTCCTGTGTTCGGACGAGGCCAGCATGATCACCGGCACAGCATTGGAGGTCGACGGTGGCCGTTGCATCTGATCCACTCTTCAAACGGCTGAGGATTTCTTCGCCGGAAGCAGCGCATGTGCGCGCTTCCTGGCCACAACACCAAAGATCGCAATGACCCCCGGACCCAGAAACCTGATCACCGATGTCCCCGGCTTGCGGGTCGGAAACGCGCAGGATGACATATTGAAGTCCGGCACAACCGTGCTGACCGCAGATCAGGCGTTCACCACGTCAGTCCACGTGATGGGCGGTGCGCCGGGCACGCGGGAAACCGATCTTTTAGCTCCGGACAAATCCGTCTCGCGGGTGGACGCGATCGCTCTGTCCGGTGGCTCGGCCTTTGGGCTGGATGCTTGCTCCGGTGTGTCGGACGCATTGCGCGCGCGGGGGAAGGGGTATGCCGTCGGGAACGCAATTGTGCCCATAGTGCCCGGAGCGATCCTGTTTGACCTGTTGAATGGCGGTGACAAGGCGTGGACTGAAAACCCTTACCGAGCCCTGGGGCGCACCGCGTATGAAAAAGCCAACGAAGATTTTGAACTCGGTACGGCCGGTGCGGGGACCGGAGCCTTGGCAGCGCGACACAAGGGCGGGTTGGGGTCAGCCTCGCTGGTGCTGGAAAACGGCGTAACTGTCGGCGCGCTGGTAGCGGCTAATCCGTTGGGAAGCGTCACCACTCCGGGCGACCAGCATTTTTGGGCCGCGCCTTTTGAATTTGACGCAGAATTCGGAGGATTAGGGCCTGATCCGAGCATTGGCCTTGGCCAACCCGCGCCCAGCCTTAAAGCGCAGGCGATGCGACCCGCCGAACCGGACAAGGGCAATACCACCATCGCCATCGTGGCCACCGATGCGGATCTGTCCAAACCGCAATGTCAGCGATTGGCCGTGGCTGCACATGACGGTATCGCGCGGGCGATTCTGCCTGCTCACACGCCCGGAGACGGAGATCTGGTCTTTGGCGTCAGCACGGGCGTGCACGCTGTCAACGCCGAAGCGGAACTGGGGCTCATTGGTCACGCGGCTTCGATCTGTTTGGCAAGGGCTATTGCGCGGGCGATTTATCTGGCCTCTCCGGCCGCAGGCGATCTTCTGCCCTGTTGGTCCGCGCACATGACTTAAGTTAAGGACGACCTATATGCCGCAGTGGCACAGTGCCCGCGCGCGGCAATCTGCGCGTTGACTCTTTTTTGCGCCGACGGTCCATTCGGCGCAGCCAATTCGTATCGGAGCAAAAGCTATGAATCGCATCCTCGCTACCGCCATCGTCGGCCTGCTGGCCCTTCCAGTTTATGCTGAAGGTGACGCTGAAGCCGGTAAAAAGGCCTTTAACAAGTGCAAGTCCTGCCACCTGATCGCTGATCCTGCTGGCGAAGTGATTGTCAAAGGCGGCAAGACTGGTCCGAACCTCTACGGAATCGCAGGTCGTACCGCGGGTACTGTTGAAGGGTTCAAATACGGCGACAGCATCGTTGCTGCCGGCGAAAATGGTCTGGTTTGGGACGAAACAACCTTCGTTGAATATGCTCAGGACCCCAAGGCGTTTCTGAAGTCCTACCTAGATGACACCGCCGCCAAGTCAAAGATGACCTTTAAACTGAAAAAAGGTGCCGAAGACGTTTACGCCTATATCGTAAGCGTGTCGGGCGAATAACAACGTCCGAAGCAGATTAGATTTGCAGTTACAAAAGGCCGCAGCCCCTGCGGCCTTTCGTGCGATTGATAACTGGATCAATCAGCGCCACCTTGGGTTTGCGCGGTTCATCATGCGTTGCGCGCATGGTTTCGCAGAGCCAAGCCGATCCGGCCGCAGCCAATTTCGAAAAACCGGCCAATCACGCAGATCGGCAGCAGGAGACAAGACATGGGAATTCTGATCCCAGCCTGGGTTGATGGCGAATTGACCCCCGTGGACAAGCTTGAGGCGCATGAAAAGGGCCTGCGGCACAAGGCTGTGTCGGTCTTTGTCGTCCGCGGCACCGAGATTCTGATGCAAAGGCGGGCCTTGGGCAAATACCACACGCCGGGCCTTTGGGCGAATACCTGCTGCACACATCCGGATTGGGGTGAGACGCCCTCGGAATGCGCCGTGCGTCGCCTTCGTGAGGAATTGGGGATCACTGGGCTTTATCCCGAATACCGTCACCGGCTGGAATATCACGCCGATGTCGGCAACAACATGATCGAGCATGAGGTAGTTGATATCTTCCTCGCGCATGCCCGCGGTCCGCTCAAAATCGAGCCTAATCCGGACGAAGTCATGGATATCCGCTGGATCGATTACCACGATCTTCTGGCCGAGGTGAAACGCCATCCGCAGCGGTTCACCCCCTGGCTGAAGATTTATTTGCACAACCACGCGGACACGATTTTTGGCCCTGATTTGATAATCTCGGCGGCGACCTGAGTTCTACCGCTTGCAAGGCCTGCTCAAGCCGCCTAAATCAACGCGTCATGGCCAAGCAAAAGCAGAAGACAGACCCGAATTACAAAGTCATCGCCGAAAACCGGCGTGCCCGCTTCGATTACGCGATCGAAGAGGATATCGAGTGCGGCATCGTGCTGGAAGGGTCCGAGGTCAAATCCTTGCGCGCGGGCGGATCGAACATCGCCGAAAGCTATGCCTCGGTCGATGACGGAGAGCTGTGGCTGATCAACAGCTATATCGCGCCGTACGAGCAGGCGAAGGTGTTCAAACACGAAGAACGCCGCCGCCGCAAGCTGCTGGTATCGCGCAAAGAGTTGTCGAACCTGTGGAATGCGACCCAGCGCAAAGGCATGACGCTGGTGCCGCTGGTATTGTATTTCAACCACAAGGGCCGGGCGAAGCTGAAAATCGGCATCGCCAAAGGTAAGAAACTGCACGACAAGCGTGAAACTCAGGCCAAGCGGGACTGGTCACGTCAGAAACAGCGGTTGATGAAGGATCACAGCTGATCCTTCAGTCACTTCAGAACGCCATGGCTGCGGACACGGCGCGTTTCCAGCGGTCATAAGCGGCGTCTCGGTCCTCGGCAGACAATTCCGGTTTGAACCGGTGATCCAGCGCCCAGGTTTCCGAAAATCCCTGTTGATCCGGGTAAACACCAGCCCGCATCCCGGCCAGCCAGGTCGCGCCCAAAGCGGTGGTCTCCTGCATCACGGGACGGTCCACCTCGGCCCCCAGATAGTCCGAAAGACCTTGCATCGCCCAGTCCGAGGCACTGGCCCCTCCGTCCACACGTAGCGTTACTTCGGTATCCGCACCCCAGTCACCTTGCATGGCGTGCCACAGATCGCGGGTTTGGTAGGCGATACTCTCCAGCGTGGCCTTAGCAAATTCTGCACGCCCTGAGTTGCGGGTCAGGCCAAACACTGCGCCGCGGCAATCGGGCTTCCAATAAGGCGCGCCGAGGCCGGTAAAGGCGGGCACCAGAACCACATGCTGGTTCGGGTCGGCCTGTTTCGCCAGTTCTCCGCTTTCGGGTGCAGTTTCGATGATCTGCAACGCGTCGCGCAGCCATTGCACGGCGGCCCCGGCGACAAAGATCGAGCCTTCCAGCGCAAAGGTTCGCTTACCGTCCAACTGATAGGCAATGGTCGTGAGTAAGCGGTTTTTCGATTCAACCGGCTTGTCGCCGGTGTTCAGCAGGGCGAAACAGCCCGTGCCATAGGTGGACTTCATCATGCCCGGTTGGAAGCAGGCTTGCCCGATCGTGGCCGCCTGCTGGTCCCCGGCCACACCCAAAATGGGGATATTTCCGCCTAAGAGAGTCGTTTCTCCGAAATCCGAGGCGCAATCGTGCACCTCGGGCAGCATGTTCATCGGCACGTCCAGCAGGTCGCAAATCTCGGTGCTCCACTCACCCTTATGGATGTCAAACAGCAGAGTGCGCGCGGCGTTGGTGGCGTCGGTGGCGTGGCTGCGCCCTTCGGTCAGGCGCCAAATGAGAAAGCAGTCGATGGTGCCGAACATCAACTCCCCGGCCTCGGCTTTTTCGCGCGCACCCGGCAGGGTATCCAGCAGCCATTTGACCTTGGTGCCCGAGAAATACGGGTCCAGCAGCAGCCCGGTCTGGGCGGTCACGTCATCCTCGCACCCAGCCTGCTTGTACCGCGTGCAGATCTCGGCAGTGCGGCGGTCCTGCCAAACGATCGCGTTGTGGATCGGCTTGCCGGTGGCACGGTCCCAGACCACGGTGGTTTCGCGCTGGTTGGTGATGCCGATGCCCGCGATTTGGTCGGGGGTGACGCCGGTGGTTTGCATCACTTCGCGGCAGACGCTCAGAACGCTGTCCCAGATTTCCTCAGGATCGTGTTCGACCCAGCCTTCCTGTGGAAAATGCTGGGTGAACTCATGCTGCGCGGTACCTGCTCGCTGCATTTCTGCGTCGAACAAAATGGCCCGCGATGATGTGGTGCCCTGATCAATGGCGAGAATATAGGTCATTCCCCGCGCCCCTCCCGTTTGGTTTTGCGGGACTTTAGCGCAAACAATGACGCTCGGGCCAGAGGCTCAGACAGGAATATTGTCGATCAGTCGAACCCCATCCGCCCAGGTTGCGGCAAACAGCCGTGCGGGGCGCGTAGCGTGGGTCAGAGGCTCCAGCGTTTCGGCACAGCGCAGGTGAACATATTCAACCTGCGTAAAGCCTGCCGCCAGCAAATCAGTCTCGGCCTTGGCGACCAGCGTGTCGAACGCAGCCCCGGCTTTCAGCGACTGGGCCAGACCTTGCATGATCCGATGCTTGTTGGCGGCAATCGCCAGCCCTTCGGGTGAGAGCAGCAGGTTGCGCGAGGACATCGCCAACCCGGACGGTTCGCGTACCGTGGGGCAGCCAACGACCTCAATCGGGATATCCAGATCGCGTGCCATGCGACGGACGATCATCAGTTGCTGATAGTCTTTTTCCCCGAAATAGGCTCTGTCGGCTTGCGTTTGCAGGAACAGTTTGGCGACAACTGTGGCGACAC
Organism: Ruegeria atlantica; assembly: GCA_013032095.1. Classification (GTDB taxonomy): domain Bacteria; phylum Pseudomonadota; class Alphaproteobacteria; order Rhodobacterales; family Rhodobacteraceae; genus Ruegeria; species Ruegeria atlantica_E. Next base: position 275,672 of record WQBJ01000002.1, read on the forward strand.
CGTCGAAATGGCCGGGGCGGAATTCACCCTCCATCACATTAGTCAGACCGGAGACGGAAACGGTAGTGGCAAAGCCTTGCGGATAAATCTCTTCGGGCTCAGGCACATAGATCACATCAACGCCATAGGGGGCCAGTTTCTCAGCGTCTTCGTTCTCGGTACGCGGGTACTTGGCCAAATCTTCGGGGTTGTTGAACTGTTTGGGGTTCACAAAGATCGTTACGATCACCCGGTCGGTTCCGGCCTTTGCTGCCTCGACCAGCGACAGATGCCCCTGATGCAGCGCACCCATAGTGGGTACAACGCCGATCGTCTCACCATTGCGGTGCCATTCGGAGGTCAGGGCGCGCAGGTCGGACAGGCGGCGCAGGATCGGGGTGGTCATGTCTTCTGTCCTTTTGATGGGGCCTGATCTGCGAACACATGCTCGTCGGCCGGGAAGGCGCGGGCACGGACCTCGGCGGCGTATTCAGCGATGGCGGCTTCGGCCTGTGGGCCAAGCTCGGCATAGCGTTTGACGAATTTCGGTTTAAAGGCAGTGAAGAAACCAACCATGTCGTCGACCACCAGAATTTGTCCGTCGCAGCCGGCCGACGCGCCGATGCCGATGGTCGGGATCGAGACCTCGGCCGTGATCTGGTCGGCCAGACCCTGAGGCACCTTCTCGAGCACAACAGAGAACGCGCCAGCCTCGGCCACCGCACGCGCATCGGCCAGCACCGCCTTGGCTTGTTCGTCGCGGCCCTGCACCTTGTAGCCGCCCAGCGTGTTGATCGACTGTGGGGTCAGACCGATATGGGCCATCACTGGGATGCCGCGCTTGACCAGAAAGCGGATGGTCTCGGCCATCTCGACCCCGCCTTCCAGCTTGACCGCACCTGCGCTGGTTTCGGCCATCAGGCGGGCTGCGTTGCGGAAAGCGTCGGCCGGGGAATGTTCATAGCTGCCAAATGGCATGTCGATGACCATCATCGCCTTGTCCAACCCGCGCGAAACGGCCTGACCATGCATCACCATCATCTCCATGGTCACGCCAAGCGTCGATTCCAGCCCGTGCAGCACCATGCCGACGCTGTCCCCAACCAGAACGAAGTCGCAATGGGCATCCATCAGCCGTGCCATTGGCGTGGTGTAGGCGGTCAGGCTGACCAGAGGTTCACTCCCTTTGCGGGCGCGGATGTCCTCGGCATTCGGGGCTTTTTTTCGGGCGGTGGCGCTCATGGTCGCTCCTCCGGTGTTCATATTGCAGCGCGGCATAGCAGATTGCACAAGCTTATAGAAACCCCGGTTGCGCGAACATTTCCTTGAATGACCCAAGGTTTAAAGAGACAGTACCCTTAGAAATGCCCGGAAAACAGCGGGTTCAGTTATTTCAACGGGGAGATATTTTCATGACAAAGCAGACCTTTCGGACATTTGTCTCGGGATTGGCCCTCGGCGCCAGCCTGTTCGCGACGCAGGTTTTTGCAAAATCCGATATCACAATTGCGATGCAGTTGGAGCCGCCACATCTGGACCCCACGAGTGCTGCGGCACAGGCAATTGATTCCGTGGTCTATACCAATATCTTCGAAGGTCTGACCCGGTTCATGGGCGACGGCTCAGTCGTTCCCGGTCTTGCCGAAAGCTGGGAGATTTCCGAAGACGGCACCGTTTACACCTTCAAGCTGCATGATGGTGTGACTTTCCATGATGGCACCACGATGGATGCCGAAGACGTCAAGTTCAGCTTCGACCGGGCCATGGCCGAAGACAGCGTGAATGCGCAAAAGGCGCTGTTTGCAGGGATTGAAAGTGTTGAGGTTGTGGACCCTCTGACCGTCAAAGTCACTTTGTCTGAACCCGATGGCAATTTTCTGTTCAACATGGCCTGGGGCGATGCGGTGATTGTCTCGCCGGAAAGCATCGAAGATATCAAAACCAACCCAGTCGGCACCGGGGCGTTCACCTTTGACAATTGGGTGCAGGGCGACAGCATTACACTGAACCGCAACCCTGACTATTGGGGTGATCAGCCCGCGTTAGAGACGGCAACGTTCAAATTTATCTCGGACCCCACCGCCGCATTTGCCGCGATGATGGCCGAAGATGTGGATGTGTTCGACAACTTCCCTGCGCCTGAAAACCTGCCTCAGTTCGAGGCCGATCCACGCTTTCAGGTGCTGGTCGGCACCACCGAAGGGGAAACGATCCTGTCGACCAACAACAAGCAGCCGCCTTTTGACGATATTCGCGTGCGACAGGCGCTCGCTCATGCGATCGACCGTCAGGCGATCATCGACGGCGCAATGTTCGGCTATGGCACCCCAATCGGCACTCATTTCGCGCCGCATAACCCGGCCTATGTCGATCTGACCGGCAATTCGGCCTATGATCCGAAGAAGGCTGCCAAACTTCTGGCCGATGCTGGCTACGAGAAGGGGTTGGAAACCACACTGCACCTGCCGCCGCCGTCTTATGCTCGGCGCGGGGGCGAGATTGTTGCCGCACAACTGGCTGAGGTTGGCATCAAAGCCGAGATCATCAACGTGGAATGGGCGCAGTGGTTGGAGGCGGTGTTCAAAGGCAAGGATTACGGCCTGACCATCGTCAGCCACACCGAACCGATGGATATCGGCATTTATGCGCGCCCCGATTACTATTTCCAATATGACAGTCTGGATGCCCAGACGCTGATGGATACTTTGAAGGGAACCACCGACCCGGAGGAACGCAAGAAACTGCTGGGTGAAATGCAGCGCCTGATCGCGAATGATTTCGTCAACGGGTATCTGTTCCAGCTGGCCAAGCTGGGCGTTGCCAAGGTCGGCGTGCAGGGGTTGTGGAAGAACGCGCCGACCGCTGCCATTGACCTGACCCAGATTAGTTGGTCCGATTGATTCACCCCCGGGGCTGCCTGCATTGGCCCCGGTACTCCATAGTTCTGAGCGAGCCTAAACATGACCTTGGTCCGCGCCATTTGCTTCGTTGCTTTAACCCTGTGCCTGATCACCTTCGGCAGTGGGCAGGCCGCGGCACAAAGCGGTTTGGAAGGCGGGTTGGGCAGGTTGGTCGGCACGCCCGAAAATCCGCTGAACGTGGGGATCGGTATTCACATTGATCAGGTCACCAGCGTCGATCAGAAGGCCGAGAACTATGGTGCGGTCGTCGTCCTGCGGGCCGAATGGACCGACCCGGCACTGGCTTTTGATCGCAATGAAGTCGGACGGGAATTTCAGGTCTTCAACCCTTCGGTATTGGCCGACCACGCGCGGGCGCTCAACGCAGTCATACCTGCCTTTGTCATCCACAACCAACAATCCAACAAATGGATTCACGAATCCGCCGCCTCGCTGAGCTATGACGGCAATGTGGTTTATGTCGAGAAATCCTCGCTGACCTTGCAGGCCCCACATTTCGATTTCCGCAAATACCCGTTCGATACACAGGAGTTCTTTTTCGAAGTCGTCTCGGTCTTTCCGTCCGAATACGTGACTTATTATCCGCTGGTGGAGTTTTCTGGCCTCGGCGACTTGCTGGGTGAGGAAGAGTGGATACTGGACAACGCGCGGGTTGAGCATTCCAAGGTTATTGGCCTGTCTGGTCGGGAAAGCGACCAAATCGCTCTGGCGTTTGAGGGTCACCGGCACCTGACCTATTACGTGATCCGGGTGTTTCTACCGATGCTGGTTCTGATCACCGTCGGTTGGGCGCTGTTCTTCCTCGACGAATACCGTCGCCGGATCGAAATCGCCGGGGGCAATCTTCTGGTCTTCGTGGCCTTTAACTGGGCCATCTCGGCCGACTTGCCGAAACTAGGCTATCTGACATTTTTGGATTTCATCCTGCAATGCATGTTCCTGATGACCGGGGCGCTGATCGTGTTCAATGTAGCCTTGCGCAAACTGAAGGTTTCCGGGCGCGAGGGCGGGGCCAGAAAACTAGACAATTATGCGATCAAATGGATCTATCCGCTGGGCTATGGGGCCATCGTCGCTTACGCGATTTTTGCCTACCTGCTGACGCCTTAGACGCTGGACCCACGCGATATGTGACCCTAACGTGGCCCCAATGCTCCGCTATGCCCTCAAACGTCTGATGTCTTTGCTGATCAGCCTCGCGGTTGCTTCGGTTGTCATTTTCGCAGTGATCGAGGTGGCACCAGGCGATCCGGCCTCTTTTATGCTGGGCGTGAATGCGCAGGAAGATACCCTGGCCGCGTTGCGGGCCGAGCTTGGCCTGGATGTGTCCAAGGTACAGCGGTATTTCAACTGGGTTGGCGGCATGCTGGTGGGGGATTTCGGAACCTCTTACACGTATCGCACACCAGTGTCGCAAATGATTGCAGATCGGTTGTGGGTGTCCCTGCCGCTGGCGCTCTATGCGCTGACACTGTCGACTCTGATCGCTTTTCCCGCCGGGATTTATGCCGCAGCCCGACGGGGCAAACCCGGAGATCTGACGGTGATGGGGGCGACGCAGTTGGGTATTGCGGTGCCAAATTTCTGGTTCGCCATGATGCTGGTGCTGATCTTCGCCATCAACCTGCGCTGGTTCAACGCGGGCGGGTTTGCGGGTTGGGAAAACGGGCTCTGGGCCGGTGTGCATTCGCTGACCCTTCCTGCAATTGCCCTGGCCCTGCCGCAGGCGGCGATTCTGGCTCGGGTCATGCGGTCCTCATTGCTGGATGTTCTGGGTGAGGATTTCATGCGCACTGCCCGAGCCAAGGGTCTGTCCCGCCGTCAGGCGCTCTGGCGGCATGGCGTGCGCAATGCCCTGATCCCGGTGCTGACCATCATCGGCCTCCAGTTTTCTTTCCTATTGGCCGGATCGATCATCATCGAGCAGGTGTTCTACCTGCCCGGTCTCGGGAGGTTGGTGTTTCAGGCGATCTCGGCCCGTGATCTGATCGTGGTAGAATCCGTGGTGATGCTGCTGGTCTTTGCCGTCATCACCGTGAATTTCCTGGTCGATCTGGCCTATGCCGCCGTTGACCCGCGCCTGAGGAGCCGGACATGAGCCGTAACCTGATCTTTGGCGCGGCTCTGTCCTCGTTGGTGTTGCTGGCTGCACTCATCTCGTTTGTCTGGACGCCCTATGACTACGCGGCGTTGGATATCCCGAACAAGCTGCAGCCACCCAACGCACAACACTGGTTCGGCACCGATCATTTCGGGCGGGACATGTTCTCGATGATCATGGTCGGTGCGCGGACGTCGATCGCGGTTGCTCTGGTAGCTGTGGGAATTGGCATGGCGCTGGGCGTGCCTCTGGGCCTGACGGCAGCAGCGCGAAAGGGATCGTGGCTGGACGAGGTGATCATGCGCGGTAACGATCTGGTCTTCGCCTTTCCTTCGCTGGTCATTGCCATTCTGATCACCGCTGTTTTCGGCGCCGGGGCTATCAACGCCATCATCGCTATCGGTATCTTCAACATTCCGGTCTTTGCCCGCATCACCCGTGGGGCGGCGCTTCCTTTGTGGGAGAGGGAGTTCATCCTCGCTGCACGTGTTTCGGGTAAGGGCGCGGCGCGTATATCGGCGGAGCATATCCTGCCCAACGTGGCGAACCTGCTCATCGTGCAGGGGACCATCCAGTTCAGTCTTGGAATTCTGGCCGAGGCAGGGCTGTCTTATGTCGGGCTGGGTGCGCAGCCGCCCACGCCAAGCTGGGGCAGAATGCTGGCCGACGCGCAGACAATGGTCAGTTTTGCGCCGCATTTGGCTCTGATTCCGGGATTGGCGATCATAGTGACGGTGCTGGGTTTGAATCTGCTGGGGGACGGGTTGCGAGACTGGCTGGACCCTAGAATACGGGTGGCGCGCGCATGAGTCTGTTGCAGATTGAGAACCTGTCACTGACGATCCACGGTGCGGACATCCTGAAACGGGTCAGCTTGTCCATTGCTTCGGGGCAAATCGTGGCTGTGACTGGTGAGAGCGGTTCGGGCAAGTCGATGACCGCGCTGGCAGTGATGCAACTGCTGCCGAACGGGGCCGATGCAGCGGGTGCGATCCAGCTAGAGGGCAAGGACCTGTTGAACGTCCCGGAAGCTGAGATGTGCGCCCTGCGTGGTGCATCCATCGGAATGGTGTTTCAGGAGCCGATGACCGCTCTTAACCCGGTTAAAACCATTGGCGATCAGGTGATGGAGACGATCCTGATCCATAAGGCCATGCCCCGCGCGCAGGCCCAGGAACGCGCGCAAGAGGTGTTGACCCGTGTAGGCCTGCCCCCAGATCGCTTTCCTCTGTCACGCTATCCGCATGAGCTGTCCGGCGGCCAGCGCCAGCGTGTAGTCATTGCAATGGCGATTGCGTTGCGTCCCAAATTGTTAATCGCGGATGAACCGACGACGGCGCTGGATGTGACCACGCAAGCCCAGATACTGGAATTGCTTAAGGGGCTGGTGACCGAATATGGCATGGGTCTGCTGATGATCACCCATGATCTGGCGGTGGTGGCCGATATTGCAGACCGGATCGTGGTGATGCGCTACGGAGAAGTGGTCGAAAGCGGCGCGACCGTCGACCTGATGCGCAATATGCAGCATCCCTATACGCGCATGTTGTTTGCGGCGTCTGGCCACCAAGTGACATTACCAGCATCTCCTGCACCAAGCCCATTGCTTGAGGTCCGGCACGTTGTTCGTGACTATCGCTTGCCTCGAAAGCGCCTGTTCGACACGCCGGGCCATCACCGCGCGGTGAATGATGTCACGTTTACCCTCAACCGAGGCGAACGTCTGGGACTGGTTGGTGAATCCGGGTGCGGAAAATCGACCCTAACGCGGTCTATTCTTGGCATTGACGATGTGCAAGCTGGAGAAATCAGGTTGGACGGTGAACCTGTATTCTCGGGCCACAAACCCAACCCCGCGGTTCGTCGAAAGATGCAGGTTGTGTTTCAAGACCCCTACGGCAGTTTCAACCCCCGTCACCGTGTCTTTCGTCTGATCACCGAGCCGTTCCACCTGCTGGAGAAGCCGCCCACAGGGTCCGAGCGACAAGACCGCATCGCCGAAATGCTAACCGCTGTGGGACTCAGCCCTGATGATGCAGACAAGTACATCCATGAATTCTCGGGGGGGCAGCGGCAGCGGATTGCGATTGCGCGCGCATTGATGATCCGGCCGGATTTGATCCTGTTCGACGAGGCTGTCTCGGCCCTCGACGTTTCGGTCCGGGCGCAGATTCTGGATTTGCTGGCCGAGCTTTGCGCCACCTATGACCTGACCTACCTGTTTATCAGCCACGACCTGAGCGTCGTGCGAACGATCACCGACCGGGTGATGGTGATGCAGGCAGGCAAGATTGTGGAGCAGGGCGAGACCGAGCAAGTCTTTTCTTACCCGCAACACCCGTATACCCGAACCTTGATCGAAGCTGCACCAATCCTGCCGGATATCGGTGTTACTATCGAAAATACTCTTAATTAGAGCCGAAATGGAGGCCCAAATGTCCAATCCTCTCTGGTTCAACCCCAGCCTGTGTCTGATTGGCGGTGCGTGGGTCAGCCCCGCGTCACAGGCAACCCTTCCCATAATCAACCCGTCGGACGGTTCGGAACTTTGCCGTATCGCGCGCGGAGATGCAGCAGATATCAACGCGGCGGTCCAGGCCGCGCAAACGGCGTTGGACGGTGATTGGGGCCGTAAAACCGCTTTGGAACGGGGCCGTATCCTCACGCGCTTTGGGCAGTTGGTGTTGGAACGCGTGGATGATTTAGCCGCGTTGGAGGCGATGGATGTGGGCAAGCCTCTGACACAGGCGCGAGCGGATGCAGTTGCGCTAGCGCGGTATTGCGAATTCTACGGCGGAGCGACGGACAAGGTGATGGGCGAGACCATTCCCTATCTGGACGGCTACACCGTCTACACCCTGCGCGAGCCGCATGGGGTCACGGGCCATATCGTGCCGTGGAACTACCCGATGCAGATCATCGGCCGCTCGGTCGGGGCGGCGCTGGCGATGGGCAACGCCTGTGTATTGAAACCGGCGGAGGAGGCTTGTCTGACCGCATTGGCCTTTGCCCATCTGGCACAGCAGGCCGGTCTGCCTGCCGGGGCGTTAAACGTGGTGCCTGGTCTGGGGGCCGAGGCCGGGGCAGCACTGTCGGCGCATCCGGGTGTGCATCACGTCTCTTTCACTGGGTCGGTCGCCACGGGCGCGCTGGTGCAGCAGGCAGCGGGGCGCAATGTGGTGCCTGTGACGTTGGAACTGGGCGGCAAATCCCCGCAACTGGTATTCGACGATGCCGATGTGGACGCCGCGCTGCCGTTTCTGGTGAATGCGGGCATTCAGAATGCGGGTCAGACCTGTTCGGCCTCGTCCCGTATTCTGGTGCAGCGCGGGGTTTACGAGCAGGTGAAAGCCCGAATGGCGGTGGTCTATGACGACCTGACTGTCGGCCCGGCGCAAGAGAATTTGAGAGTCGGCCCGCTTATTTCGGCCCGACAGAAAGAGATTGTAGAGGGTTTTCTGGCCAAGGGTGCTGATCTCACCGTCGTAGGGCAGGGGCGTATCGTCGAACACGCCCCTAAGGACGGCGCTTATGTGCAGCCAACCCTGTTTGGCGATGTTCCGCCGGATCATGTTCTGGCACAGGACGAAATCTTTGGCCCGGTGCAGGTGCTGATCCCGTTCGACACCGAGGATGAAGCCATCCAGATCGCAAATGCCACCGACTATGGTCTGGTCGCCAGCATATGGAGTCGCGACGGGGCGCGGCAGATGCGGTTGGCGAAACGGTTAAGGTCTGGTCAGGTGTTCGTCAACAACTACGGCGCAGGTGGCGGGGTAGAGCTGCCCTTTGGCGGTGTTGGCAAATCGGGTCACGGGCGGGAAAAGGGGTTTGAGGCGCTTTATGGCTTTTCGCAGCTGAAAACCGTGGCTGCGTACCATGGTTAGGGCCTATACGATCACCTCAATCGACTCTTGTGTGCCGACGCCGAACACGCGTTTGTAACGGTTGATCTCATCCTCTGGACCCATCGCCTTTTCCGGATTGTCCGACAGTTTCACGGTCGGGCGGCCATTGGCGGAAACCGCTTTGCACACCAGCGAAAATGGCGCCAGTGCGTCGTCGGGCACCAGCCCGCGGAAATCATTGGTCAACAAGGTGCCCCAACCAAACGAGACCTTGGTCCGGGGTGCGAACTGGCTGTGCAATTCCCGAATTTTGTCCACGTCCAGCCCGTCAGAGAAGATCACCCGCTTTTGCGTCGGGTCCTCACCGCGGGCCTTCCACCAGTTGATGGCGATCTCGGCCCCTGCTGCCGGATCTCCACTGTCGACACGAATACCGGTCCAGCCTGCCAGCCAATCGGGCGCACGATCCAGAAATCCCTGGGTGCCGTAGGTATCGGGCAGTATGATGCGCAGATTGCCGTCATGCTCTTCGTGCCAGTCGCTGAGAACGTCATAAGGGGCTTGCGCCAACGCCTCATCTGAATCGGCCAAAGCGGAATAGACCATGGGCAACTCATGCGCATTTGTTCCGATCGCCTCAACCTCGCGCCGCATGGCGATCAAACAGTTGGAAGTGCCGGTAAAGGAAGGCCCCAATCCTTCGATCATCGCCTGAACGCACCAGTCTTGCCAGAGGAAGGAATGTCGCCGCCTCGTGCCAAAATCAGCGATGCCGAGCCCGTCAATCTTGCGCAGCTCTTCGATCTTCTCCCAAACGCGGGTCATGGCGCGGGCGTAGAGCACCTGCAGCTCGAACCGACGCATGTCGTTCAGAACCGCGCGGGATCGTAGCTCCATCAATACGGCCAAAGCCGGGATTTCCCACAACATAACCTCGGGCCAACTGCCCTCGAACGTCAGCTCATACTGATCGCCTTTGCGCTCCAAATGGTAGGGCGGTAGGCGCAGATTCTCGAACCATTCCATGAAATCCGAGCGGAACATCTGCCGTTTACCGTAAAATGTGTTGCCTCGCAGCCAGGTGCTTTCCCCCCGGCTGAGGCTGAGCGAACGGATGTGGTCCAACTGTTCACGCAGCTCGCCTTCATCAATTAATTTGGCCAATGGAATGTGATTCGACCGGTTAATCAGCGAAAAAACAACGTCCGTTTGGGGCTTATTTCGAAACACTGACTGGCACATCAGCAGTTTGTAGAAGTCTGTGTCGATTAAAGACCGCACAATTGGATCAATCTTCCATTTATGATTGTACACGCGCGTCGCAATATCGACCATGGGGAACTCCTGCGATTTCCGTTGTTAGATCAATAGGTGCGTTGATTGGCAAGAGTCGCTAGATTGAGGACAATGACAAGGTCACGTCACAAAGCGAGCATATTGTGAGTTCTTTTCATCGGTTAGTGGAAAGATAGGTTGGAAGGACAAGGTTTAGTTAGTGAATGGGTCTCGAGTACGACTTTGATATTGTAGAGATCGCTCCGGACGAAGTGGATCCTGAACATGGCATGTCCGCCGTGACAGGCCATAAAGCTGTGCGTGCGTCCTTCCGCAATGCTCGTACTGTTCAGGCCCTGCACAGTGCGTCTCCGAAGATTCGTCGCATATTCGTTGAATCAGGTTTTAGCCTCGAACCAAAAGGTGGTGACCTGCCACATGGGCTTTATCTGCCCGAAGATGCAGCGGATCGCGAACGTATCCTGAAGCGCTTGTTCGCCAATATCCGAAATATGGGTGTCCAAGGTGAGTACTGCGGAGATTTCGATTTCTGGCAATTTCTCGATGACGTGAAAACAGCCCGGCCGGAGGTCAAAGTAGCCCGCGACGTCCCGAACCAATCGCCACAGCCAAAGTCAAAGCAATCTGCAATGTCCAAACCTAAAAGACGCTCGCTTCAATGGCGTATCGGGGTTGCGCTGGGTCTGGCCGTTATTGTGATTGCTATCCTGAGATATCTGGCAGCAATGGGGGCCACCCCCTAGGCTAATGTGACCCCAGCGTCTCGCATTGCGTCTTCTGCGGCGGCTAATGATCCGTCCAGATCTATCGCCCGGCAGGCCTCGGTTCGGACAGTTACGTCAAACCCCAAGCGGGCCGCGTCGATTGCAGAGTAGTGGACACAAAAATCTGTGGCCAATCCGACCAGTGTTAGATGTGTGATCCCGCGGGTTTTCAGGTACCCTTCCAAACCCGTGGGTGTGGTCTGATCATTCTCAAAAAAAGCCGAATAACTGTCGATGCCTTTGCGGAACCCCTTGCGAATGACAAGATCTGCGTGGGTGTTCAGGTCAGGGTGAAAATCGGCACCTTCAGTTCCCTGCACACAATGCTCCGGCCAAAGAACCTGCGGGCCGTAGTGCATTTCTGTCAATTCGAACGGATTTTTCCCGGTATGCGAACTGGCGAATGAGGAATGGCTCGCGGGATGCCAGTCCTGCGTCAATATCACAGTGTCGAAATCGTCCATCATGGCATTGATCACGGGTACGACCTCATCACCCCCTGGCACGGCCAATGCGCCACCGGGGCAGAAATCGTTCTGGACGTCGATTACAAGCAGGGCGTGGGTCATCGCGGTCACTCCTCGGGTTGCCCTATCGGTACGGGGCGGGGGCGCGGTCGTCAATCTTGCAGGGGTCTCAGTCCGATCCCTTGCGACTCTGTGCCAGCAGGTTTAGACCGCGCGCATGTATACAATCGCTGCTCTGTATCACTTCACCCGTTTCCCAGATCACGTGACCCTGCGTGAGCCTCTGCTGGAACTTTGCCGTTTGCATTCGGTCAAAGGCACGCTGCTGCTGGCGCAAGAGGGGATCAATGGCACCATCGCAGGCCCGCGCGCGGGGATCGACGCGGTGCTGGCGCATATTCGTGCGTTGCCGGGATGTGGTGACCTGGAATGGAAAGAGGCGACAGCCGACCATCCTCCATTTGGTAAGATGAAGGTCCGCCTGAAGAAAGAGATCGTGACCATGGGGCAGCCGGATGTCGATCCGCGCGCCCGTGTTGGGAACTATGTCGAGCCCGAGGATTGGAACGACCTGATCCGCTCGGACGACATTGTGGTGATCGACACCCGCAACGACTATGAGGTGGCGATTGGAACGTTTGAGGGCGCAATAGACCCTGAAACAGCCAGTTTCCGCGATTTCCCGGCGTGGTGGGAAGAGAACAAAGAACGCTTCCACAACAAACGTGTCGCCATGTTCTGCACTGGTGGCATCCGCTGCGAGAAATCCACGAACTTCCTGTTGGGGCAGGGCGTTGAGGATGTGTATCACCTGAAAGGCGGCATCCTGCGCTATCTTGAGGAAATGCCTGCCGAAGACAGCACCTGGCACGGGGAGTGTTTCGTGTTCGACAACCGTGTGTCCGTTGGGCACGGGTTGGTCGAGGGGCCGCACAACTTGTGCCACGGTTGTCGTCGCCCGATCCTGCCCGAGGATATGAAGCGCCCCGAATACGAACACGGCGTGTCCTGCCATCAATGCGTCAACGAGACCTCCGAGGCTGACAAGATGCGGTTCCGCGAGCGGCAAAAACAGATCGGTCTGGCGCGCCAGCGTGGCCAAGAGCATCTGGGCACCGACTAACTCTCTGATAAATAAGGTTGCGGGCACGGGCCGGAATGCAGATCATTGTGCCCGTATCACCGTATCGGAGGTTTCATGCATCGCGACCCGACAACTCTGGAAGAGTGGAAATCGACACTGGTCGCAGCCTTGGGTCTTGTATTGGTCAGTTTTCTCGCTTGGTACGGCCTGTCGCGGTTAAGTGAGACCACCGCTGGTGACACGATCGGCACAGCGACGACTGTGCTGCTTTCGATTTGGCTGGTGTCCCAGACCTGGTACTACATGACACAGGTGAAATCCCCGAAGCGTCAACTGTTGCTCATGGGAATTTCCTTTATTCAGGTCGTGCCCTTCCTGTTTGCGGCCGTCTATGGCTCGTTCGGGTATTACGACTTGTGCGTGGTGGGGGCCAAGGGGCCGTCGGATGTTCTGTATTTCTCATATGTCACGTTCACGACGGTCGGTTTTGGAGACCTGCACCCCGCAGGCCTGTGCCGCGGTCTGGCCGTGGCCGAGGCAATTACCGGGTATATCCTGCTGGGCCTCTTCGTTGCGGCCGCTGTTGGAGTATATGCACGTGGGCACAATCAGCACTGACCGGTTACTTGTTGTGGTCGATCCACTGAGACATGGCGTGCTTGTCCCGAAAACACTCTGACGGTATGGGCCTGCGCTTGCTGCGCGAAATCCGCTCGGCATAAGCAACCTGTTTGCCGGTTGGGTAATTGGCGAAAGGTGACGGGTCATGCGGCTTATGTGCTGAAATCCAATCTGACATTGACCGCCGATCGCGTTGAGCTTCGACAGGAATTTCAAGCGCTGACTGTTCGGCAATTGCGCGGGCATAGCGCATCTGCCGATCCGTGACGGGCAGCAGGTGATAGTCGTTTGACGGACCGCCTAGGGCGGAATTTCGCGAGTACTGGGCCATCGGGTGTTCCTCTGACTATGTGGAACATATGTGGAACATATGTGGAACATTAACCATTTTTTTCAAGAGGGGGTGGTCGGGACTGGGCGGGAAACTGCCGGTTTCAGCTTTTATTGACTGACCAATCAATAATAGATAAGTCCGAGAAAGTTCTCTGCCCGCTCGGGGCGCATAAAAGAAAAGGACGCGGCATGAAGTTTCAGCCCAAGGCCAGTCATTTCATCAACGGCGAATACGTTGAGGACACGAACGGTGCTCTGATCGATGTCATCTACCCGGCCACCGGAGAGGTCATTGCCAGGCTACATTCTGCCACGCCTGAGATCATAGATCAGGCTCTAAACAGTGCAAAAGCGGCTCAATCCGAATGGGCCGCTATGTCGGGTACGGAGCGCGGCCGCGTGCTGCGCCGTGCCGCTGATATCATGCGGGACCGCAATCGTGAGCTGTCGATCCTCGAAACTCACGACACCGGTAAACCCATTCAGGAAACGCTTGTGGCAGATGCCACCAGCGGCGCTGATGCGCTGGAGTATTTTGGTGGCCTAGCCGCATCGTTGACCGGCGAGCATATTCCACTGGGTGGCGGCGATTTCGTTTACACGATCCGCGAGGCGCTAGGCGTTTGCGTGGGTGTCGGCGCTTGGAACTATCCGACCCAAATCGCCTGCTGGAAGGGTGCGCCCGCACTGGCTTGTGGCAACACGATGGTGTTCAAGCCTTCTGAGACCACCCCGTTGTCGGCGTTGCAAGTGGCCGAGATCCTGATCGAAGCCGGGGCGCCCAAAGGCGTCTATAACGTGGTGCAGGGCTATGGCGATGTGGGAGCCTCGCTAGTGACCGATCCGCGCGTTGCCAAGGTTTCGCTGACCGGATCGGTGCCAACAGGCCGTAAAGTCTATGCTGCCGCAGCAGACGGCATGAAGCACGTGACCATGGAGCTGGGCGGCAAGTCCCCAATGATCGTGTTTGACGACGCCGATATCAAAAACGCCGTCTCGGGTGCGATTCTGGGAAACTTCTATTCTTCGGGCCAGGTTTGTTCCAACGGCACCCGGGTGTTTGTGCAGAAAGGTATCAAAGAGGCTTTTCTAACCCGCCTGTCAGAACGCCTTGCTACAGCGAAAATCGGCGATCCCTTGGATGAAGAAGTCAATTTCGGCCCCATGGTCAGCGAAAACCAGATGAACATCGTGCTGGGTTATGTCGAAAAGGGCAAGGCAGAGGGCGCCCGTCTGGTCTATGGCGGCGAGCGGATCGAAGGCGATGGTTTCTACATGCAGCCCACTGTCTTTGCGGACGTCACCGACGACATGACCATCGCGCGCGAGGAGATCTTTGGCCCGGTCATGTCGGTGCTGGATTTCGACTCTGAAGAAGAAGTCATGGCCCGTGCCAATGACACCGAATTCGGATTGGCCGCGGGTGTGTTTACCAACGACCTGACCCGCGCCCACCGTATCGTGGCCGGGTTTGAGGCAGGCACCTGCTATATTAACACCTACAACCTCGCCCCGGTTGAAGCGCCCTTTGGCGGGTCCAAAATGTCTGGGGTTGGGCGCGAGAACTCGAAACTCGCAATCAACCACTTCAGCGAGATGAAATCGGTTTATGTCTCGATGAACGATGTCGAGGCACCCTACTGATCCGAACCGTCTATTCAGGCTCTGTTCCATGCAAAATCGTGTATGGAGCAGAGCAGAACCGTACGTGACTCGCGGTTGAATTTGCAACCGGTGCGTCCAGCCTCAATAGAACCGGCGCAAACTAATATCGTGCCAAAGTCTCTGATGCGCATGTCACGGGTTTCATTTAGCGCGACCAACTCCTCTGTTAGAGACTAAATCCCGGCAACTTCTTCTTTGGGAGTTTGCTTGCCAAAAAAGGTGTCAGAGCCTGGCCTGCGGTCGGCCATTGCACGAATTGCTAAAAGAGTGAGGACCGGATGCAGCGGGATCAATGGATGATGCCAGTTCTCTGGAATTCGTAAATAGCGCAGTCAGGAACTTGGCACTCGTGAAGTTTTCGTGCGGCGCATTGTGATGCCTGCCTCTACCCAGATCGCGCGGCAGCAACAGAAAATGCCCTAAACATAAACAAAAAGGCACCCAATTCTGCTTGATTGCTTTGCGTCAGAGCCATTTCTAGTTCAGTTGCAGCACCTTGAACAACTCGGCGATCTTTTGGCGAGCCTCCACGCTGTCCTGCAGTAGTTTTTCTGCATCTGCCAGGGGTTTGTCAGGCACACGCGGTTGCGGTGTCATGAGGCGCTGCGTCGCTTGAACAACCGCGCTGTACTTTGTGTCATGTTCTAAATCCGCTTCAGAGGACTGATCGGCCAGCCAAAACAGTCGGTTTGCCTCGTTAATACGATCCGAAGCGCGCATCAGAGCACCAGCCTTGGCATAGTCCCCAACTACGACCAAAGCTTCAGCGCGCAAAGCAACGGCCGCGCCCGTCGGGTCGTCGGCCAGTTCCAAAATCGCTTGATGTGGGTGCTGGGCCAATAGAGCTGCCTTAGCGCGCAGGCGGGCGCGCTCGCCGCGTCTGACCTTGTCCTGAGGCCGTTTTGCCAGAGCGATTGCCTGTCGTGGGAAACCAAGCTCTGCTAACCTGGATGCAACAGTGATTGCGGCATCTGTCGTTAGATTCAGCGTCTGCTCAGTTGGCATACTGAGGATGCGGCGCAGAAAAGTGGCGTCATCGGCCCGTTCAGTTAAAATATAAACCACACGGTTCAGCGCCTTAGCATTTTCTGTGTCTTCCGGCAGTTCTGCAATCAGGTCGAGCGCTGCGTCGAATTCCTGACCCAGACTCAATGCAACAGCATGGGTTCGCTGCATCCTGGGCCCGATCTCGGCCCTGCGGAACTCGACCGTGTAGGATTCGGCCAAGTCAATCTCCTGAGGTGCGATTGCTCCGCGTTCGATCCAGCGTTTGTCGACTAGGCGAGCCAATGCCAGCGGGGCTTCCAGAGTGGCGTCTGAGGATTCGATCACTTCGGTTAGCAAGGCGTCTGTTTGGTGCGCATCACCCTCAGCAGATGAAACTTTGGCCTTGGCCTGCGTTACACTCGCGCTGGTTTGTGTTTTGACGCGATCCACTGAGCGCAAAACTCGGCGAGCAGCTTCCAATTCCTCTCCATCCACCAAAATTTCCGACAGCGGCGGGCCGACGTGGCGCCTCAAGTGATCTGGTAGGCGCACATATGCCTGTTCAATCGCAGTAAGATTGGCGTCGCTGTGCAAATGACCTTCGGAAAGCACGGCCCACAAAGCCGCATCGCTGTCGCATCGCTGTAGGCCAGAAAACGGGTTTGCTCCGGTCAACGGGCCGTTATCCAGAACGTGGCTCACGGCTGCGATACGTTTTACCTCTGCAGTATCCTCGCCCAACAGGTCGAGGGCCGTTTTAGCCTCGGCTCCAAAACCAGAGTATGCGTAGAGTTTGGCCAATTGCAGTGCGTGCGTTTTGTCGATGGTGTCGAACTCCTGAAACAAGCCGGACCGTAGCTGCGCGGCCTGTTCGGAAAAGGAGCGATCATCTGTCCATTCCTCAAAGGCCAGTTCAGCGCTGGACACACAGGGGGGGCGGCGCTCCACCTGCGGAATGTCCGGGCCTAAAAGCCCGTTCAGGTCATCCAAGATCGAGGTCACCTGGACATTCCGTTCCACTTCGGAAGGTATAAACAGACTCTGATCATAGGTAGATGCGCGTGGGCCCGCCTGGGCAAGATCCAGATCAACGATACCTCGGTCAGCGCCGTGCAGTAATCGCATGGACAGCTGATCTTCGAACCCATTTGCGTTCAGGTTCAGTAACGGCAGGGCCAGCTTATCTAATGTCTGATCGGGCTCCGACGCTGTGTCTTCCTCTGGGGCTTTGGGCAGGACGGGCGCAGGGATATCGCTGGTCAGGGGCGGAAGGAAAGTTCCGGGCGCAATGTCTACAACGATCATTGTCCGTTTGAACAGAAAGGCCGAGGCAACGCAGTCGCAGCCAAACTCCAATTCAAGGGCCCCGCCCGGATCCAATTGGGAAATTGTCGCGAGCCGGTTTTTGGTCAGTCGCTGAAAAACCGAACCGGTTTCAAAGATCGCATCCTTCAGCGCGACGTTCAGGCGGGCACCGTTCTTCGTCTGTTTCAGCACCCATCCAGTGTCCTGCGGAACCTGAACAACCAGTCTGGTATAGCCGTCATGTTCGCCCGACCGCACCGTAAGATCTCGCGCAGCGGCGCTGCCGGCCACCGCAATCAGGGCAGAGACGAAGATCGCGAACCGGGTCATGCCGCTGCCTGCTTGAGTTCTTTCAGTGCTTCTTCAAGCTCGGTAAAGCCCGGGCGGTTATGGGTTGGCGTGTTCTGGCGCCCGACCTCAATGCACATGGAGGCGTTGTGGTTGTGTAGATTGGCGACCAAAACCTCTTTGATCAGCTGGTAGAAATGGTTGTCTTCTTCGACAACAGCCTTCAGCTTACCCGCGAAGGGGCCGACCAGACCATAGGCCAGAAACACGCCCAGAAAGGTTCCCACCAGCGCGCCACCGATGAGCTTGCCCAACACCTCGGGCGGTTGGTCGATTGACCCCATCGTTTTGATCACACCCAGAACCGCCGCCACGATGCCCAACGCGGGCAGACCATCCGCAACGGTCTGAAGGGCATGGCTGGAATGCATGGCGTGGTGAAAGTTCGCTTCCATCCTTTTTTCCAGCACTTCTTCCACCTGATGCGGATCGTCATAGTTCATCGACGCAGATCGCATTGTGTCGCAGATAAGGTCTACCGCCTCCTTGTCGGCCTGAATCTTGGGATAGGCCGAAAACAGTGACGAATTTTCGGGGTCTTCGATATGCTGCTCAACCTCGACCGGGTTGGCCTTGGCGATGCGGATCAGAGAAAACAGCAGGCATAGCAGGTCGCGATAGTCTTCGGGCTTCCATTTCGGCCCCTTGAACACTTTTCCCATGTCCTTCGCGGTGTGCTTCACAGCGCTCATATCGTTGCTGATCAGAAACGCGCCTACTGCAGCACCACCGATCATCATCATCTCAAAAGGGAGCGATTTCATAATGATGGCCATTTTGCCGCCCGCAGCCAGATAGCCGCCGAACACCATAGCGAAAATGACCACAATTCCGATTAGTCCGATCATGGGGGATCTCCAGCAAAGTCCTGCGCGGGGTTACGGGGTTACTCCTGAGGGGCCGCCGCGTTGCGGCCCGCCATGATGACACTGATGGTGTAGGCGGCCTCAGGGCTTAACCCGGCCAGAACGCCAGCCGCCGCATCCGGAGGCATCCGCGAGAGGAAACCGGCGGCAAAACCCGGGTCCATCGTCTCGAATAGCGCGGCGGCGTCTTTCGGTTTCATGCTTTGATAGACATCAGTCAGGCGCGTCAGGTCTGTCTCGGCGGCCTTCTCGGCGATTGCGAGTGTCGCGCGCAGGGCTTCTTCAGCTTCCTGCAAGGCAATCAGTCGCACTTCGATTGCCTGACCGACAATGTCCAACGCTTTTTCCTTGTCCAGTGCTGTAGATTCGCGCTGTTTCAGGGCTTCTTCCCGGCGCAATAGTTCTGTCAGCAGAACCCGCGCTCCAGGCAGATCTTCCTGCACCTGGTTGACCCTGGGAGCGGAAGGCTCGGGCGTTTTTGCCAATGCAGGTCCAGCTTCCAGCCCAAGCCGAATCGCAGCGGACCCGATCATCAGCAGCGAAATGACCGCCAATACGCCGCCTTTCGGGCGCCTATCGGTTTGCTCGCGGGTCATGTCGCAGGTTCACTTTTTGGACGATCATGCCGGAAAAACATCAAACCGCCAGGCCGCTTCGCCGGGGCCGCAGCAACGGCCTCATTTTCCGGGTCCGCAGTCTGTTCAGTCGCCTCGGCCGTTTCTTCGCCATTGGTTATAGTGATTTCCCTAGCTTCTTCGGGCGTTTTGCCGGAGTCATGAACAGACGTGGACGACTCTGGCCCTGATGCCGTTTTTCCAGGTAGCTCCACGTCATGCATAGAGGCCATCATCAACTCCAACCTCTGTGCAACTTTCTCGGCGCGTTCCGTCAATTCCTTGAGATGCGCACCTGATTGATCCGAAGCGTCTCGTGCAGACTCCAGTGACTTCTTCAACTCATCCGCTTGCGTCGACAGAACAGCGACCGCCCCGCCTACACCTTTTTCCAGGTCGGTGAAGCGCTTGAGCCGCCGGGACAGCACGAAACAGTAAAGACCCGCACCCAGCGCGCCGGCGACCAGTAAAACATCTGCTATCAGCTCCAACTTCGCCTCCTAATTCAATACGAATTCCATCACGAGAACGTCGCGCACGCGGCCTTCTCCTACGACGATTTCAATGCGACGCAGCAGATGTCCGCGGATGCGCATTAGGGCCAGGGAATCCTCAAGATCCGACACTTCAACCGCGCGCAGATACCCGTTCAGGATGTCCATGATTCGCGGTTTCATCTTTTCCACGTCAGCGGCATATTCAGAGTTCACCTCCAACTGAGCGTGAAACTTCAAATGCCGTGAATCGCCTGCGTTGACCGAGACGATCAACGGCGGAAGATCGATGAATCCCACCTGCGGCAACGCTTTCATCGCTTTGCCCTGGTGCTTGTTTTCTGCCTCTTCGACCGCAGGCTTTCCACCAAACGGCAACAGGCCAGAGGTGGTCAGGAAATACCCACCAGCTGCTCCGGAGATCGCCAGAATCATCCCAATGACTAGCCCCTTTTTTCCCAATTTTTCAGTGGTTTCACCCTGCTCTGCAGTTGCGTCAGTCATGACGTCCTCATTTATCCGCTCGGTAAGTGTCATAACCCGGCAGGGACTAACCGATTGTTAAGGGCATTCGTCCAAACAGAGGATGCGTCAGGTAGAATGCCAGCGAGTCGGAGGTGAGCGTGCAGCAGATCGGAACTGTCTGGTCAAGTTTGGACAGGCGTAAACAAATCATCGTCACCGGTGCGGTCGTGCTGGTTTTTCTTGGGATCCTTGCGATGTCGCGACTGGTGACTGCGCCATCGATGACCTTGCTTTATGCCGGGCTGGAAAGCGGCGCAGCAGGGGATATCGTTCGTTCACTCGATCAGCGTGGGGTTGCGTATGAGATTCGTGGCGGCTCGATCTATGTGCCTGGGTCGCAGCGGGATGAGTTGCGCCTGACTCTGGCCAGCGAAGGCCTGCCTGCCAATGGCAATCAGGGTTATGAACTGCTGGATTCGCTCAGCGGTTTCGGCACCACATCGCAGATGTTTGACGCTGCGTATTGGCGCGCGAAAGAGGGTGAGCTAGCCCGCACCATCGTCGGCAGCCCTCATATCAATCAGGCGCGGGTTCATATCGCCAACGGGTCGACCAATCCGTTCCAGCGCAGCGTGGCGCCAACGGCTTCTGTGTATCTGGTGCCATCCGGGGCTCAGATCACATCTGATCAAGCCGAGGCGATCCGGTTTCTGGTGGCCTCTGCGGTCAGCGGTCTGGCACCCGAGAATGTCACCGT
This sequence comes from Ruegeria atlantica, assembly GCA_013032095.1. Classification (GTDB taxonomy): domain Bacteria; phylum Pseudomonadota; class Alphaproteobacteria; order Rhodobacterales; family Rhodobacteraceae; genus Ruegeria; species Ruegeria atlantica_E. The sequence goes on from WQBJ01000002.1 coordinate 296,587, forward strand.
CGTCGATTCGAACGGGGCGGTGATCGGCGCGCAGGAAACCGCTGTGGCCGCCGATACAGCCGATGAAAAAGCGCGCCAGCTGCGCGAACGCGTGATGCGACTGGTTGAGGCGCGCGTCGGGGCGGGAAATGCGGTGGTTGAGGTCAGTGTCGATACGGTGACCAAGACCGAATCCATCCGCGAGCGCCGCTTTGATCCCAATGGACGCGTCGCCATCAGTACCGATATCGAGGAGCGCTCGGACAGTGCCCGCAACCAGTCCGCCGACGTCACCGTGGCGTCCAACCTGCCCGATGGGGATGGGGCCGGTGGGGACGAGTCGAATTCTAACGCGACGCAAACGCGTGAGCGGGTGAATTATGAGGTTTCGGAGACCGAGTTGGAGGTTCACAACGCCCCCGGTGCAATCAAGCGATTGACCGTGGCGGTTCTGGTTAATGGGTCGCGATCAGTGAACGCGACCGGGATCGAAACCTTTGAGCCGATGCCTGAGGCGGAGATGGACGCTCTGAAAGAGCTTGTGGCCTCGGCTGTTGGTTTTGACGAGACCCGTGGAGATGTCATTACCCTGAAATCGCTGGATCTTCCGGCGGTTGAACCACAAGGAACGCGGGCTTCGGCTTCGATCTGGCAAAAAGTGCATTTCGACGCGATGTCGCTGATTCAGATGGCGGTTCTGGCGATTGTCTCGCTGGTGCTTGGGCTGTTCGTGATCCGCCCGATCCTGACTAAACCGGCGATGGCTCCAGCCCTGTTGCCCGCTGGAGCAGCTCCGGAGCCAGAGGCCTTTCTGACCGGCGAAATTGCGACGAGCGAAAACGGGCAATTCACCGCACTGCCGGGGCAGGCTGCCGCGGGCGAAGTCCCGACGCTGGCCGCGCAGCCGAAAGCTGATCCGGTCGACCGGCTGCGGGCGATGATCGGCGACAAGCAGGAGGAAACCGTCGAAATCCTGCGCAGCTGGCTGGAAGAAGGCGAGGAGCGGGTCTGATGTCGATTGCCCATCTTCTTGAGGATTTCACGTTGCAGGCCGGGGGTAGCAAGCTTCACTTGCTGGATGAAGAAACGTTGGAAGAGCAGCGGCTGGCCGCTTTTGAACAAGGATACAGCGCTGGCTGGGAAGACGCGGTTCAGGCGCAGGAACAGAGCCGCGCAAAGATATCGACTGAACTGTCCAAATCGCTTGAGGACATGTCGTTTACCTATCACGAGGCTGTCACCCGGATGACGCTTTCACTGGAACCAATGTTCCAGAGCCTTGTGAATGTCGTCCTCCCCGAAACGCTGGAACGGGGTTTTGCCGTAAGTCTGGTGGAACAGTTGACCGACATGGCGCGAGAAGAGATTGGCCAGCCGATGCAGATTTATGTGCCTGCGAACCGCGCGGTCGAAGTGGAAGAGATGCTGCCACCGGAATTGTCCGCACCCACCCGAGTGATCGAAGATCCTTCGTTGGATGCCGGGCAAGCCCGGTTGCAGGTCGGCACATCCCAGCGCGAGGTGGATTGCAGCGACTTGCTCGCCTCGGTCGCGGGGGCATTCGACGCATATATATTTAAGGCAAAAGAGGCCGTGAACCATGAGTGATCCCCAGAACACGAAACCCGAAAAAGCCAATCCGTTTGAAGCCGTTCCGATTGAGGTGACGGTCTCGGTCGGGCGCGCTCGGCCTCTGATCCGAGACCTGCTGAACATGGGTGAAAACGCCGTTCTGACGCTGGACAAACGGATCGAAGATCCGGTGGACCTCTATGTCGGTGACAAACTGGTTGCCCGTGGTTTGCTGGAAGAGATGGAGGGTGATCAGGCCGGACAACTCGCTGTACGCCTGACCGAGATCGCGGATTTGCAGCACGGGATCGGTTGATGCGGGTTTGGCTCTGGCTGGTCGTCGCGTTCGTAACGCTGTCGCCTTCTTTGGCCGCAGCGCAGGAGCTGTCGCTGTCATTGGGCGAGGGCGGCTCGATCTCGGCGCGGACCATCCAATTGATCCTGCTGATCACGGTGCTAAGCCTCGCGCCAGGGTTGGCGATCATGATCACCTGTTTTCCGTTTTTGATAACCGTTCTCGCCATCCTGCGGCAGGGTATCGGGTTGCAGCAATCGCCACCCAACATGTTGATCGTCAGCCTGGCTCTGTTCCTGACCTATTTCATCATGGAACCTGTCTTCTCCGAGGCCTGGTCCACGGGTATCCGCCCGATGGTCGAAGAAACGATGGAAGTAGAACCGGCGTTGCAGATCGCGATCCAACCCTTCCGCGCCTTCATGGCCGCGCGGCTGGACCCGGATACGTTTCACGCCATGGCGGCCTTGCGGCCCGACGGTGATACGGTTGCCTTGACGCCCGAGGCGCCGCTGTCGATCCTGATGCCCTCTTTCATGCTGTCCGAGATCGCCCGCGCCTTTCAGATCGGTTTCCTGATCTTTCTGCCGTTTCTGATCATCGACCTTGTGGTGGCGGCGGTGTTGATGTCGATGGGGATGATGATGGTGCCGCCCGCGACCGTATCATTGCCATTCAAGCTGGCTTTTTTCGTCATCGCTGATGGCTGGTCGCTGATCGCCGGGGCGTTGGTGCGCAGCTACATGAGCTGAGCCGTTATTGACGGGTAATCTGCAATTGGGCGCGCAAGCCCTGATCTCCGGCCTCGAAACTCAGCGACCCACCATGCTGTTCGGCAATCGTGGCGACGATAGTCAGGCCGAGCCCGAACCCGTCTGAAGACCCAGTGTTGGAGCCGCGCCGAAACGGGGCCATCAGTGCCTCGATATCTGAGACCGACAAATCAGCCCCTTTATCCTCGACTGTGATGGTGGCGATCCGCGCGTCAGTTTGCAACTGAACCTCGGCGTGACGGCCATATTTCAGCGCGTTGTCAATTAGATTGGCCAGAGCCCGCTTCAGTGAAATCGGACGCGCCATCACCAGCATTCTCCGGGTTTCTGGCAGTGATCCGTGCCCACGCCGCGACATGAAAACGGAAGGCGCACCTTCGACCGCGACCGGAGCGATTTTCCGCAGCGTTACTGGAAGATCCATGTCTTGGTAGTCTGCCACCAGAGATTCCACCAGCGCGGTCAGCGAAATCTGTTGCGGTTCCTCGACGCTCAACTCTGACCGGGTATAGGTTAGCACGCTTTCGATCATGCCGGTCATCTGGTCCACATCAGCCTCGAGCTTTTCGCGCAGTTCGTCATCGGCAATCAATGCCGCACGAAGGCGGACGCGAGTGGCGGGCGTACCCAAATCGTGACTGACACCGGACAGAACGGTGGCACGTTTTTCCAGTTGCATTCGTTCGGCATCCAGATGGTCATTGACGGCCGAGACGATCTCTCGCAGTTCCGCAGGACCATCAGCGTCATAGTTGTTCGGCCCGCCACGGCGTTTGCGGTCACGCAGAGCTTGGGAAAATCGGGTAAAGCTGTCCGAGACATTTCCGATAGAGGTCAGAATGACCGCCAGCGCTACAATCGCGACCAGAATGGCGGGCAGGCGCAGGTCGGCGGGTGCGGCCTTGCAGCCCCAGAATTCGGTGCCGTCCACCTGCTGCCAGTCATTGCGTCCAAACCGAGCGATCAGGATTGGTTCGCTGCAATAGGTGGCTAGCAAGCGGGTCAGATTGCCCATCTTTTCCGCCCCGGTCTGGTCGATGCGGGACAGGATATCCGATACCGGATAGACAAGCCGGTCCGACATTATCGCAAGAGTTAGTTCGCTTCCTGCCAGGGGGGTGGTGTTGTCAGTCAGGATCGACAGGTTGGTTACAAAGCTGCGGTCCGACAGGTCGGGCAATTGCGCGAATTGCCCGGAATCGGCCAGTTGCGCCGCCTCTGGCGACAAGGGCGTGATCGTGATCCCCGGCGGCGGGGTCTGGCCCACGCGCAAATCCTCGTAGACCGCAAAACCGACGACAAAGGCGCGGGTCAGGAAATCATCCCACGCGCGGGCAGAAGCGAACCATAAACCTGCCGCAAGCAGGCCCGAGGCAAAGGCCGCCCCGGTCCAGATCCAGCCAAGGCTGCGCAGGCGCGGGGCGCGCGTTGTCATGCGTCCTCTTCCACTGAGACCTCGGCGGCGAAGACGTAACCGACCCCACGCTCGGTGCGTAGCATCTGCGGGTCTTTCGGGTTGGCCTCAATCTTGGACCGCAGCCGCCCGACCAGCATGTCGATGGCGCGGCCCTGAGCCTCGGGCTTGTCGGCGCTGCCGGTGACGTCCAGCGCAGCGGCGATCTCATCCCGTGTCAGGGGGATATGTGGGTTGGCCAGCAGAACCTTGAGCAGCGCGGTCTCCCGCTGCGACAGCGACACCAGATAACCCTCGGGCGAGTGAACCTCATCGCGTTTACCGTCAAAGCTCCAGTTGTTGAACCGAAAGCTCTTGGTCCGGCGGCGATAGGCCAGCGAAGGCGTGCGACGGGCGCGCTGCATCACCGCGCGGACGCGGGCCAGTAGCAGTTGGGGGTTGAACGGCTTGGCGATATAGTCATCGGCCCCGACCTCATACCCCGCCATGCGCTGATGATCGGCAGACAGGGCCGAGACCAGAATGATCGGAACATCCTGCTCGGCCCGCAGGCGGGCGCAGATTTCTACACCGTTCTCATCCCCCAGCATCACGTCCAGCAGGATCAGGTCGACCCGGCCTGCGGTCAGATGCGACCGGATTTCGTTTTCAGAACTCGCGGGCAGGGCGATGAATCCGTTCTGCTGCAGGAACTGGGTCATCATCGACCGCATCTCGGGGTCGTCATCCACCACCAATAGTCGCGGAATGCTCACGCGGTTTGTCCTCCCAGTTTCTGCTCCTCCGACAGCATGCATTGTAACGAACGGAAACAGATTCAATGTCAACGTAACACGCTGTAACAAAAGCGGTGAATTTTTGGACGATGGTGGGCATTTGCTCCGGATTACACGTTGCCAGATGGCAATCTGGCCGCAGTATGGCGGGCATCGCTGCTTTTGCAGTCACTAGGTTCTCTAGGGAGGAGACAAGAAATGAAGCGTTTTGCATTTGCGACCGTTTCGACTTTGGCCGTGGTAGCCGGGTCGTCGGTTCTGGCCGGTCCGCAGGCCGAGGTTCTGCATTGGTGGACATCGGGCGGTGAGGCCAAATCGGTGGCCGTATTGCAGGAAGAATTTGCCTCGAACGGTGGCACCTGGACCGATATGCCGGTGGCCGGTGGCGGCGGGGATGCGGCGATGACCGCGCTGCGTGCGCGGGTTCTGTCCGGCAATGCGCCGACCGCCGTTCAGCTGAAAGGCCCCGCCATTCAGGAATGGTACGAAGAAGGAGTTCTGGCAGACATCTCATCCGTGGCCGAGGCTGAAGGTTGGGCTGATGTGCTGCCCGCATCCATCGCAGGCCACATGATGTGCGAAGGCGCATGGTGCGCCGCGCCAGTGAACGTGCACCGTGTGGACTGGATTTGGGCCAACGCCGACATTCTGGCTGCTAACGGCATCGAAATGCCGACCACTTGGGACGAATTCAACGCGGCAGCCGTCAAACTAATGGATGCCGGCGTGATCCCGTTGGCCCACGGCGGTCAGTCGTGGCAGGACGCGACCGTATTCGAAGCGGTGCTGCTGGGCATCGGAGGGCCTGAATTCTACCAGAAGGCACTGGTCGATCTGGACCCCGAGGCGCTGACCTCGGACACGATGGTTCAGGTCTTTGACCAGATGCGTCTGATGCGCGGCTATGTGGACGAGAACTTCTCGGGCCGTGACTGGAACCTTGCAACCGCCATGGTCATGAACGGAGAAGCTGCGTTCCAGATCATGGGCGATTGGGCCAAGGGCGAGTTTCTGGCGGCAGGCAAGACACCTAGCGAGGACTTTCTGTGTGCCTCGACCCCAGGTGACGGCTACCTGTACAACGTGGACAGCTTTGCCATGTTCGACGTGGACGGCGAAGACAAGAAAGCCGGTCAGGACCTGCTGGCCAAGCTGATCGTCGCGCCGAATTTCCAGAAGGTGTTCAACCTGAACAAAGGCTCGATCCCTGCGCGGACCGATGTGGCGCTGGATGACTTCGACATCTGCGCCAACCTGTCGGCCGAAGAAATGGGTTCGACCTCGGCAGCCGGTTCGCTGCTGCCATCTTATGCTCATGGAATGGCATTGCGCGGATCGCAGTCCGGTGCGATCACCGATGTTGTGACCGCGCATTTCAACTCGGATATGTCCTCGGCTGACGCGGTTCAGCAACTGGCGGACGCAGTGGCAAACAGCTACTGATCCAACACGCTCTGCCCCCTATACTGTGGGGCAGAGCATCTTTCCCCGGAGGAAAAAATGTCCGAATGGCTGGAAAACCACCTTCCCAAGGTGGTGCTGGCACCGTCGTTCATCGCCGTATTGATCTTTGTCTACGGCTTTATCGGATGGACCGCATGGGTGTCGCTGACACGATCAAAACTGCTGCCGAAATACGAGATCAAGGGCTTCATCCAATATGAACGCCTGTTCGACTCGCCCCGCTGGGATACGGCAATCAACAACCTGTATATCTTTGGCGCGCTGTTCATCGTGATCGCGATGGTGCTGGGCCTGTTGCTGGCCATCCTGCTGGATCAGAAGATCCGCGTCGAAGGTGCGATCCGCACGATCTACCTGTACCCGATGGCGCTGTCGATGATCGTCACTGGCACCGCATGGAAGTGGATTTTGAACCCAGGGTTAGGCATCGAGTCAATGGTGCAGGGATGGGGCTTTCCGAATTTCAAATTCGACTGGCTGGTGAACCCCGATTACGCTATCTACACTATCGTGATGGCCGCGATCTGGCAAAGCTCGGGTTTCGTCATGGCGCTGTTCCTGGCCGGGCTGCGTTCGGTGGACGGTGAGATCATTAAGGCCGCGCAGGTCGATGGTATCCCCACATGGCGCATCTACACCGCGATTATCATCCCCTCGATGGCCCCGATCTTCCTGTCTGCCTTCATCGTGCTGGCCCACCTTGCGATCAAGAGCTTTGACCTTGTCATCGCCCTGACGGGTGGCGGTCCGGGATATGCGACCGATCTGCCCGCCACCTACATGTACGCCATGGCCTTTTCGCGCGGCGATATCGGTCAGGCGGCGTCCTCCGCGATGATTATGATGCTGGTCGTCTTTGCCATCGTGGTTCCATACCTTTACTCAGAGCTGAGGGCGAAAAATGACTGATCTGTCGATGCCCCATACCGAAACCCGCACCCAAAGCGCCACCGGCAAGATTGCCCTGCGTTGGCTGCTATATGTCCTGCTGGGCTTGTTCGCGCTGTACTACCTGATGCCGCTGTTTGTGATGTTGACCACATCGCTGAAGAGCCTTGAGGAAATCCGCACCGGCAGCCTGATCTCACTGCCCCGCGAGGTCAGCTTTGATGCCTGGAAGACCGCCTGGTCTGGCGCCTGTACCGGTATCCAGTGTGAGGGCCTGCGGCCCTATTTCTGGAACTCGGTCCTGATCGCGGTGCCTGCCGTGGCCATCTCGACCCTACTGGGCGCGCTGAACGGTTATGTCGTGGCGCAGTGGCGGTTCAAAGGTGCCAACATCATCTTCTCGCTGATGCTGTTCGGCTGCTTCATCCCGTTCCAGGTGGTCCTGCTGCCGATGGCACGCCTGCTGGGCATGATGGGGATTGCCGGAACCATTCCGGGCCTGATCTTCGTCCACGTCATCTACGGGCTAGGCTTCACCACGCTGTTCTTCCGCAACTACTACGTCACCATTCCGGCCGAGCTGACCAAGGCCGCCCGTGTCGATGGGGCCGGGTTCTTGCGGATCTTCTGGTCGATCTTCCTGCCGCTGTCACTGCCCATTATCGTGGTGACCGTCATCTGGCAGTTCACGCAGATCTGGAACGACTTCCTGTTCGGCGTGTCGTTTAGCCAGGCGGGCACGCAGCCCGTGACCGTGGCGCTCAACAACATCGTAAACTCCACCACCGGCGTCAAAGAATACAACGTCGACATGGCCGCCGCGATCATCGCGGGGCTGCCGACGCTGCTCGTCTACGTCGTTGCCGGTAAGTATTTCATCCGCGGCCTGACCGCTGGCTCTGTGAAGGGATAAGACCCATGGCTCCCATCCTTGATATAAACAACCTTTATAAGAACTACGGTGCGACCGAGATTCTGAAGGACATCAACATTTCGATCGATCCGGGCGACTTCCTGGTGCTGGTCGGACCTTCGGGTTGCGGTAAATCCACCCTACTGAACTGTATTGCAGGGCTTGAGGAGATCACCGGTGGCACCCTGTCCATTGGCGGCAACGACATGACTCATGTCAGCCCCAAGGACCGCGACATCGCGATGGTGTTCCAGTCCTACGCCCTGTACCCGACCATGACGGTGGCAAAAAACATCACCTTCGGCATGAAGGTCCGCGGGGTCGATCAGGCCACACAGGACGCCAAGCTTAAGGAGGTCGCCTCGCTGCTGCAGATCGAGCCGCTGCTGAACCGCCGCCCTAGCCAGTTGTCTGGCGGACAGCGCCAGCGGGTGGCGATGGGCCGGGCGTTGGTGCGCGACCCCAAGCTGTTTCTGTTCGATGAGCCTTTGTCCAACCTCGACGCAAAGCTGCGGGTCGAGATGCGGACCGAGATCAAAAAGCTGCACCAGACGCTGGATGCGTCCATCGTATACGTGACCCATGACCAGATCGAAGCCATGACGCTGGCGACCAAGATCGTGGTTCTGAAAGGCGGTGTCGTACAGCAAATCGGCACCCCGGCTGAGATCTACAACAATCCGGCGAACCTGTTTGTGGCAGACTTCATGGGCTCGCCCGCAATGAACCTAATCCCGGCGCAGGCGACCAAGAACGGAACCGGCACCGAGATCGCCATCGCGCGCGAAACGGGTGACACCCTGGTGCTGAAAGATACCCGCGACCTTTCACTGCCCAAGGACGTGATCCTTGGCTTGCGCCCCGAGGATATCGCCGAGGCCGGGTTCCGGGCCGGGGCTGGCGTACAAGAGGCCCCCTGCATGGTCGACATGGTCGAGCCAGCCGGGGCTGACACTTACGTCGTGTCAGAACTGGGGGGAAAGCAGGTCACTGCGCGTCTGCACGCGGAAACCACCGCACAGGCAGGCAAGATGCTGAACCTTGCCTTTGACATGAGCAAGGTGTCCTATTTCGCCAAGGAAACCGGCGAGCGCCTGAACTGAACAAAAAAAGCGCCGCGCAAAGCCAATCGCGCGGCGCCTTTTCAACCTATGAACTAGGTCAGCTGACTTTGTTCCGGTTCATATCCTTGATCAGACGATTCAGGTCTCCGCCCCGGGCATCCAGCATTGCACCGATCTCGGTGCGTTCGGTCAGCAGCATATTCACCCCTTCGATGAACATGTTGAAGAACTTGTCGCGGCCCGATTTGTCCGAAACAAGGAAGGTCACTTCGAACGGCGACGAGCCCTGCAGCTTGACCGAGGTGCGCACCTCGTAACCTGCCTTGATCTTACGGGCATTGCGCACGGTCACCTGACCACCGATGAATTCACGGAAGCGACGGCCATACTTGTTCGAGATATAGCCCTGGAATGCCTTGGTGAACTGTTTGATCTGCGACGGGCTGGCCGAGCGGCCATCGGCCCCCAGCACATAACGCGCCATGATCGGTACATCGGCGTATTGCACGAAAATCTTTTCGAAATCGCGGATCATGGCTTTTTCGGATTTGCCCGAAGCAATCACGCGGTTGATTTCGTCGACAACACTGACAACGAGAGCTTTGGCGCTGGCCTCGGTTTGGGCAAATGCGGGCAGGGCGGTCAGCATGGCGCCGGCCAGTCCAGTTGCAATAAAACTGCGTCGGTTCAATTGGTTATTCGGCATAGGGGTCCTCGTAGGGGTCTATGTAGGGGTCCCTGACAGGGTCGGTCCCGGTTTCGGCATAGGGGTCATCATACAGACCCAGATAGGCGTCCTCATCATCCCGTGCCAGTTCGAAGCGGCGGTTTTGGATGTAAATTGTCTGTGCCTGCCTGTAACTGTCGGCACTTTCATAGAGAATTGAGTCGACCGTGTCCGAGAACCGCCCCCGGTCCCCCATCCGGCGCACGATCTCAGCATAGACACCGATATTGTCGACCGGCCGGACCGGAGAGAAGTTGATCGGGTTAGAGAACAGGTTGACGATCACGCCGATCGAATCCCGCTGGGTTGAAGGGCCATAGAAAGGGAGCTCGACATAGGCACCCTCGCCGACGCCCCAGACGTGCAGGGTTTCGCCGAAATCGGTATCCACCGGCGGCAGGTTCAGCTCGGCAGCGGGATCAGACAGGCCTGCGCCACCCACCGTGGTGTTGACCACAAAGCGCAGCAACGCATTGCCAGATTGCTTGATATTGCCTTGCAGCAGGTAATCCAGCGCTTGCCCAGGCATCGTCAGGTTTTCGGCGAAATGGTTGAAGCTGGTCACCATCGGATCAGGCACGATTTTCACGTAGCCTTTCGAGGCCGGACGGAACAGGAACCTGTCCACGCCGAGATTGAATTTGTGAATGCCCCGGTTGGTATTTTCGTAGGGGTCGAACACTTCACTCGGAGGGGTGCCTTCTGGCGGCCGCGTGGCGCAGGCGCTCAAGACTGTCATCAGTGACAGAACGATCAGATGTTTCAGGCGGGGTCTGCTCAACACGGTCTTTGCCACTCCAAACCATTCGGGATCGTCTGCCCGAACTATCAATCAATACTGCCTATGGCCACATAGCGCGGCCCAATCCGAGTTCACATATACGTTTCAAAACCAAAACGAAACAGATAGCGTTTAACCCGCACGACTGGTCGAGGTAAAGCGGCACGGGTTCAACCGTTCGGAATAAGAAGAGTTACGCGCACCTTTCAGGCACGTCCATCCCTGATTTCGTACTTTCCGAACCTGCCCTTCCCGGTTAGCTTCGCCGCGACTCAAAGATTTGGAGGAAACCTCATGAGCATCGCAGCGAAACTGGAAAGCCTGGGCGTCACTCTGCCGGACGCGCCCGCGCCCGCGGCCAACTATGTCCCCTTCGTGCGCGTGGGAAACATCGTTTACGTATCGGGTCAGATTTCCAAGGCAGATGATCTGATCACCGGTAAGCTGGGTGATGACATGGAGATCGAGGCTGGTGCTAAGGCCGCAAAGGTCTGCGCCATCAACCTCTTGGCGCAGGTCAAGGCGGCTTGTGACGGGGATATCAACAAGCTGGTGCGGGTGATCAAGTTGACCGGTTTCGTGAACTCGACCGCAGAGTTCACCGCGCAGCCACAGGTGATCAATGGTGCGTCGGATTTCCTGGTCGAGGCACTGGGCGATGCGGGCCGTCATTCCCGTTCCGCCGTTAGCGCCGCGGCGCTGCCGCTGGGCGTAGCCGTCGAAATCGAAGGAATTTTCGAGGTTCAATGACACCGTCTTTGCCGTCCGCGTTCCTGCAGACCCCGATTGCGCATCGAGCGCTGCACGACAAGACCGATAACCGCCCGGAAAACAGCCGGGCGGCGATCCGTGCCGCCATCGAGGCCGGTTATGGGATCGAAATTGACCTACAGCTGACTTCGGACAACCAGGCAATGGTGTTCCACGACTATGACATGACCCGCCTGACCGGTCAGTCTGGTCCAATCCAGCAGATTTCGGCATCGCAGGCTCAGGCGACTCCTTTGTTGAATGCCGATGACGGCATACCGACGCTGGACGAAGTGCTTGAGATGGTGGGCGGCAAAGTGCCCCTGCTGATCGAGTTCAAGGACCAGGATGGTGCAATGGGCACCAATGTCGGACCGCTTGAGGCCGATGCCGTGCGCGCGTTGCGGGGTTATGACGGCCCGGTGGCGCTGATGTCTTTCAACCCCAACAGCGTTGTTGAGTTGGCCCGGCTTGCTCCGCACCTGCCGCGCGGCATTGTGACGTGCTCATACCAGCCCAAGGTCGAATTGTTACCGCAGAAGGTTTGCGATCACCTGCGCGGTATTCCCGATTTCGAAAGGGTTGGTGCCAGTTTCATCAGCCATGAGGTCGCCGATCTGTCCCGGCCCCGCGTAGCTGAACTGAAAGCGCGCGGTGTGCCAATCCTGTGTTGGACCGTACGCTCGCCTGAACAAGAGGCAGAGGCCCGCGCCGTTGCCGACAATGTTACCTTCGAAGGGTATTTGGCCCAGCACCTGGGTTGAACCCTGCCCCCACCGTCACAGATAAAGATCAGACGCGGAGGGTACATGGATCAGGCGCAAATCGAAGTACAGGTTCTGGGGTCGCTCTCGCAGATTTCTGCAGAGGACTGGGACGCTTGCGCCTGTCCCGAAGTCGCTGACGGTGAGCGCCCGCTTGATCCCTTCACCACTCATAGGTTCCTTCTGGCGTTGGAAAACAGTGGCTCGGTCGGGCCGGGGACCGGCTGGCAACCGCAATACCTAACCACCTATCTGGATGGGATGCTGATCGCGGCGGCGCCGATGTATGCCAAGTCGCACAGTCAGGGCGAGTATATTTTTGACCATAACTGGGCCCATGCCTACGAAAACGCGGGCGGGCGATATTATCCCAAGCTGCAGATCGCGGTACCCTTCACGCCTGCTACCGGGCGGCGCTTTCTGGTGCGGCCGGGGTATGAGGCGCTGGGCATGTCTGCCCTGGTACAGGGGGCGGTGCAACTGGCGGCGGACAATCAGGTGTCATCGCTGCATGCCACTTTCTGCACGGAGGATGAGGCGCTGGCAGGCGAACAGATGGGTCTGCTGGTTCGCCAATCGCAGCAATTTCACTGGCTGAACGACAGTTATGCTGATTTTGATGGATTTCTGGCCGCATTGTCTTCGCGCAAGCGCAAGAATATCCGCAAGGAACGCGCCCAGGCTTGCGGTTTTGGCGGCGAAATCCGCACTTTGACCGGCGATGACCTGCGTCCCGAGCATTGGGATGCGTTTTGGCGGTTTTATCAGGACACCGGCGCGCGGAAATGGGGTTCGCCTTATCTGACGCGGCAATTCTTTGATATCGCACAAGAAACCATGGCCGATGACATGGCGCTGGTACTGGCGGAACGCGATGGGTACGCGATTGCGGGCGCGTTGAACTTCATTGGGCGCGAAACGCTTTATGGCCGCTATTGGGGTTGTGTCGAGCATCACGCCTGTCTGCATTTCGAATTGTGCTATTATAGGGCAATCGACTTTGCCATTGCGGAAGGTCTGGCTCGGGTTGAAGCTGGCGCGCAGGGCGAACACAAGTTGGCGCGGGGCTATCTGCCAATGCGCACACACAGCTTGCACTGGGTCGCCGATCCCGGTTTTGCCGATGCGATCAAGAAGTATCTGGACGCCGAGGCCCACGCAGTGGGACAAGAGATTGAGATTCTGACGGAATATGGCCCGTTCAGGAAATCGAACCCGGAGGAACAGCAATGACCGAACTTTTGTCGCCCGAGACCCGCGGACCGCTTCTGGACCCGCTGTTCCAGAACGGCTGGACCATGGTTGAAGACCGGGATGCGATCACCAAAACCTTTATTTTCGAGGATTTCGTTCACGCTTTCGGCTGGATGACCCAAGTGGCGATCTTTGCCGAAAAATGGAACCACCATCCCGAATGGTCTAACGTTTACCGCACGGTCGAGGTCACACTGGCCACTCATGATGTTGGTGGGGTGTCTGCGTTGGACGCCAAGCTTGCACGCAAGATGGACAGCCTCTGCTAACGGCTGCCTGAACCAACGCCGCCCGCAAGGGACGCGGCGATGCCCATCTGTTCAAACTCGGCAGGGGTCACACTGCCGCTGCTGACGACGATATCACGCGGAATGCCGGTTGTCCGATTACCAACCTGTCGGACGCTGCGCGCGGCCGGGTTAATATCCAGACAGCGATTGTTGTAACAGGTCAGTCCGGACGTGTTGATCTGAATGCGTGCCTGCCCGTCCGGACCGGTTACCACCGGTGCTTGCGGCACATCACAGGCCGCAAGTAGTGTAAGTGCTCCGAAACTGATCCATTTGTACATGGCTCGTCCAAGTTTTTAATCTAGCTGACCATTTCCATCCTGATCCGCCGTGTTGAAATCATCGTTCATCTGCGCGTCGTATTCCGCCCTTGAAATAAAGTTATCATTGTCGCGGTCAACGTCCTGGAACTGTTTTATGTCTAGGAACGGCTTGGCCTCATCCAATCCCAGCGTGCCGTTCTTGTCCTCGTCCATCTCCTGAAAGGCGTAATCGGAAAAGGCGTTGAACTCATCACGGGACAGGAACCCGTCGTTGTTGCTGTCGATGGCTTTCAGCTCATTTTCGTGAAGTTCGCCCACAGTTTCGGCCGAGGCCGCACCCGCCACCAGAATAATCGCTGCTATCAAAATTCCACGTGTCATCCCAACTCTCCTCAGCATGCGAATCTGTTGCCTTCAACGGCTCCGGCGGCTGCACCAGCCCCAGTCAGGATGGCTTTGCCGGACCCGCCGCCGAACTGGTTGCCGATGACACCGCCAATCAGTGCCCCGCCCAAAGTGCCGCTAAGGCAGGCAATCTCATGCTGGCGTGCCGCTTGTTGTTGTGGCGTGGGGGCTGGACCGCAGGCGGCGAGTGCCCCCGCTGTGCCCAGCATTAGCGTGAAAATACTCAGTTTCATCAATGAACTCCCTGATTGTATGTCACAACTATTGGCTGCGCAGGGCGTTGCATCAAGTTAAATGGTACTCATGGCGCCCGGGGTTCCCCGGGGCAAAGCGCAAAATCAAATCACGGCCAGCAAGCCTTCACCTTTCGAAATTTCACAAGAACCTGGGTTTTCTTCCAGGTTAAGCGTGATCACCTTGCCGTCTTCAACCAACATCGCATAGCGCTTTGATCGTGCATACAGCCCAACGGGCGGGGCGTCGAAATCCATGCCGACGGCCTTGGTGAACTCTGATGCGGCATCCGACAGCATCGAAAGGCCAGCATTCGTCGCCCCTGTGGTCTCACCCCAAGCGTTCATTACAAACGGGTCGTTGACCGAGATGCAGATGATTTCGTCCACGCCTTTAGTGTCGAACTGATCCTTGGTTTGGATAAAACTCGGCACATGCGTGTTTGTACAGGTGCCGGTAAACGCGCCGGGAACAGCGAAGATGACTACTTTGCGGCCCTTTGTCTTGTCTGAAAGCCGCACCTCTTCTGGGCCGTCTGCACCCAATTGCAGCAATGTGGCTTCGGGCAGTGTGTCACCTGTTGAAATCATTTTTTAAGCTCCTGTCGTTTGGATTTGCAGAGTCGGGCTTTGCCGCAATATAGGTTGGCAAATGGAGTTAACCACGGGAATTCGACAGGGTGGGAGGAACATGAGCCATATTGTCGTGATCGGTGCGGGGCAGGCGGGGTCTTCGCTTGTTGCCAGACTGCGCAAAGACGGGTTTGAGGGGGATATCACCCTGATCGGGGCTGAGCCGCATCTGCCCTATCAGCGCCCGCCTTTGTCTAAGGCTTATCTGCTGGGGGAGATGGAGCTGGAACGTCTGTTCCTGCGGCCCGAGAGCTTTTATGCAGAGAACAATATCGCCCTGCGATTGGGTCAGCGTGTCACCGCAATTGACCCGCAGGCCAAGACCGTCACCGTGGGTGATGAGGTAATTTCCTACGACGAACTGGCGCTGACCACCGGATCCGACCCGCGTCACCTGCCTGCTGCGATTGGAGGCGATCTGGAGGGTGTGCACGTGGTTCGCGATCTGGCCCACATCGACGAGATGGAACCCAGAGTGAAAGACGGCGCGCGCGCGCTCATCGTGGGCGGCGGCTATATCGGCCTTGAGGCCGCGGCGGTTTGTGCCAAGCGCGGGGTCAAGGTGACTCTGGTCGAGATGGCGGATCGTATCCTGCAACGTGTCGCCGCGCCTGAAACCAGCGATTACTTCCGTGCGCTGCACACCGAATACGGCGCGGATATCCGCGAAGGTGTTGGACTGGACCGTCTGGTTGGTGACAACGGCAAGGTTGTCGGAGCGGTCCTGACCGATGGCACCGAGATTGACGTTGATTTCGTTGTTGTTGGCGTGGGTATCGTTCCCTCGACGCAATTGGCCGAGATGGCGGGGCTGGAGCTGGAGAACGGCATCAAGACCGACGCGCACGGCCGTACCTCCGATCCGTCGATATGGGCGGCGGGGGATTGCGCATCTTTCCCGCATGCTGGTGCTCGGATCCGTCTGGAAAGCGTCCCGAACGCGATTGATCAGGCCGAGATTGTGGCGCAGAACATGCTCGGCGCGGCCAAGGATTATGTGGCAACGCCGTGGTTCTGGTCGGATCAGTATGATGTGAAACTGCAAATCGCGGGCCTGAACACGGGCTATGACCGCGTCGTAACCCGTCAGGGCGATGGGCAGACGGTGTCTTTCTGGTACTACAAGGGCGACAAGTTGATCGCTGTCGACGCGATGAATGACCCACGCGCCTACATGGTCGGCAAACGCCTCATCGAAATGGGCAAATCCGCGGATCCGGCTGTGGTTGCCGACGCGGGCGCGGATCTGAAACCGCTTCTCAAGGCGTGAGGATCATCGCCGGAGAGTTCCGGGGCCGGGCATTGGCCTCGGTCGGTAAAGGGGATGCGGGCGCACATCTGCGCCCCACCACCGACAGGGTACGCGAAAGCCTGTTCAATGTTCTCAGCCATCAAATCGACTTTGACGGGTTGCGCGTGCTGGACCTGTTCGCAGGTACAGGCGCGCTGGGGCTTGAGGCCCTGTCGCGCGGCGCGTCACTTGTGACTTTTGTGGACGACGGACGTGTGGCGCAGGGTCTGATCCGCAAGAATATCGAGCTAACTCGCAGTGCCGACCGCACCGAGCTGATCCGCCGGGATGCCACGCGGCTGGGTGATAACTCCGGAACGCCGTACGACCTGATCTTTCTGGACCCGCCTTACGGAAAGTCCTTGGGCCATAAGGCCATCGCGGCCCTGTCACAGGGCTGGATCGCCGAAGATGCGCTGATCGTGTGGGAGGAAAACGCCCCGATGCAACCGCCTGAAGGGTTTACACTGCAGGAAAGCCGCAAATACGGCGACACGCATATCACCCTGATGTGGAGCGGCACCTCGGATGCATGATCTGGTCATTTTCGATTGCGACGGCGTTCTGGTCGACAGTGAACCGCTGTCCAATCAAGTGATGGTCGCAAACTTTGCGCGACACGGGTTGTCTTTGATGGCGGACGAGTGCCACAGGATTTTTACCGGCAAGACCATGCCGGAAGTTCAGGATATTGCCCGCGGTCTGGGGGCTGATCTGCCCAATAACTGGATCGAGGAATTCGATGCTGAGACCGATGCTCATCTTCGGCAGGGTGTGCCGTTGGTTCCCGGCGTATTGGAATTGCTGACACTTCTGGATGAACGCGGCGTGCCTTTCTGCGTTGCCTCCAATGGTGGGCCCGACAAAATGCGAGTCACACTAGGGCAGAACGGCCTTTGGGACCGTTTCAAGGATGCGATGTTCTCGGCCTATACGTTGGGAGTCGGCAAGCCCGATCCAACGATGTTTCTGACGGCAGCCCGTCACTTTGACGCCACCGCGCCGGTTGTGATCGAAGACAGCGCCAGCGGAGTTACCGCGGCGATCCGAGCCAATATGCGCTGTCTGGCTTATGTGCCCCATGGGTGTGGAGAAAAGCTGGCTGATCTAGGGGCAGAAGTCTTCACAGACATGGCCGAGGTTCCGGCGCTTTTGGGGATTTGACCGGGGCGTGTTAATATCCAGAGCATGGACCGTGCCCTGATCCCTCCGCTCTGGACCTTTTCACAGGATAGCGATGCCGCCACCGGGCCGGAGCGCAAACCGATGCGCGCTCCGATATTCATTCATGACGCAGTCACGCCCTGGGGGCAGGAAACACTACTGCTGAAACTGCTGCGCGAGCAGGCTGCAGATCAGGACGAATAAGTCGGGTGGAACTTTCCGCCCGGCGAGAGCGTAAATATCTCGACCCCATCAGCTGTAACACCCACTGAATGTTCAAACTGCGCCGACAGCGACTTGTCGCGGGTCACAGCGGTCCAGTCATCGGACAACGTCTTGGTCTCGGGGCGGCCCAAGTTCACCATCGGTTCGATAGTGAATAACATGCCTTCTTCCAGCTTGGCGCCGGTACCTGGGCGTCCGTAGTGCAGTACATTTGGCGGTGCGTGGAACACGCGGCCCAGCCCGTGGCCGCAGAAATCGCGCACAACGCTCATCCGGTGCGCCTCGACATATGCCTGAATCGCATGGCCGATATCGCCGAACGTGTTGCCCGGCTTGACCATCTCGATGCCTTTGAACAGGGCGTCGTGGGTCACCTGGATCAGGCGTTCTGCCTTGCGGGGCAGTTTACCGGCGACGAACATGCGCGAAGTATCGCCGAACCAGCCACCCACAATAACGGTCACGTCGATATTCAGGATGTCGCCATCCTTCAGCCGCTTGTCGCCGGGAATGCCGTGGCAGACCACGTGATTCACACTGATGCAGCTGGCGTGCTGATAGCCCTTATAGCCAATGGTCGCCGAAGTCGCTCCCGCGTCTTCGACCATCTGAGTGATGAGCCCGTCAATCGCGCCGGTGGTCTGGCCGGGAAAGACGTGCTCTGCAATGTCATCCAGAATCCGCGCAGCCAAGGCCCCTGCGGCGTGCATGCCGGCAAAGTCACCCTGTTCATAGATGCGGATGCCATCCTTTGTCAGACGGCCACGATGTTCTTTCATGGATGCAAGGCTCCAAATGTTTCGCGCAGCGCTCCTTTTACGCTGCTTGTGCAGAAAGTACCAGAGGGCGCGCGGTCGCATTGTCAAACCCGCTGACATTGCTGCGCCCGATCGTCTGTAGACCCTCAGGTAATTTTGAACTAGCACATGGCAAGTCCGCGCGGGTGCGGGAAACAGAGAAGGGCATGCAAATGCAAAGAAAAGCTGACCAGTTGAGGGCCGAGATTGCCAGCATCAGCGAACTTCTCAAGGCCGGGCGTCCGGATCGTGCCTTCAAACGGGCCACCAAAGCCGCCAAGAAGTGGCCAAATGCTGCGGCATTGCCCAGACTTGCCGGTTTATGCGCGATTCAGCAGCAGAATTTCCAGCAGGCCCAAACGCAATTCGAACGCGCCTGGCGGCTGGACCCCGGCAATGCCGAGTTGATCCAGAACTACGCGCTGAGTCTGGTTCAGGGCGGTGATCCCGCCGCTGCCCTGAAGTTTCTCGCGAAGATCAGTGCGCGTGGCCCCCTCAGCCCCGCTCAGCAGTTCATACAGGCACTGGCGCTGCTGCAAGAGCAGGAACCGGCGAAGGCGCTCGCCATCGTTGACGAGGCTTTGAAGCGCGAGCCCGCCAACCTGAACGCGCAAATTCTCAAAGCGGACTGTCTGGATGCGATGCATCAGTGGGACGGCGCGGTCGACGTTCTGACAGCTATGGTCAGAAAGAACCCGAGGTTCCTCCCCGGCCTGTTGCGTCTGGCCAGATCACAAGTTGGCCTGGGGCAACTGAGTGACGTGTTGAGAAACGTGCGCGCGGCTTTGGCGATTGCACCAGGTCACCCCGAAGCGCTGGAGATCATGGCCGGGCTGCCCAATCTCACCTTCGATGATATCGCGACTCTGAAGCCTCAGGTATCCGGGGCGATTGAGCGGGGTGCAGCCAACCCGCAGGATGCGGTGAAGTTGCGCTTCGCCGCGGCAAACCTCGCGCGCCGGGACAAGAACACACCGTTGGAAATGCAGCATCTGGCTGAGGCCCATAAGCTACAGCGCGCCGGGTTCGAGGCATGGGAGGCGCAAAGCGAACAGGACTGTGCCAAACGGCTGGCTGCCCCGCTGCCTGCGGCCTTGCCGAGCAAAGACGGCGCCCGACCGATTTTTGTGGTCGGTCTACCCCGCTCGGGCACAACGCTGGTTGAACGTATAATTGCCCGACATACCCGTGTACAGGGGATGGGTGAGCTTGCATCCGTCCACCAATGGGCCAGGCAGGCCGAGACACAATCACCGGAATGGCGCACAGATCATAACTTGGCTGATTTCTACCTTGATAAGCTGCCAACCGTGCCTAAGGATGCCGCGGCCTTCGTCGACAAAGCTCCGGGAAACTATGCGTTCCTTGGCGAAATCGCGCAGGCGTTTCCCGAAGCCATTATTATTAACGTGTTGCGCGACCCCCGAGACATTGCCCTATCCATGTGGCGCGCGAATTTCGGCGCGGGTGGCCTGTACTATACCCATGACCAGAAATGGATGGCGGCCGAGGCCAACCGCTATCAGCGCTATATGCGGCACTGGCACACGATTCTTCCGGGTCGGGTGCATGACGTCCGATACGAGACACTGGTCAAGAACCTGCAGGACACCGCGCACGAACTTGCGCGGATTTGTGACTTGCCCTTCGAAGACGCCATGCTGTCGCCCGACAAATCTGAGGACGCGATACGGACGGCCAGTAACCTGCAGGCCCGCAAACCGGTGAACACCGCCTCGGTCGGCGGCTGGCAGGTGGTGGCGGAGCAGTTTGAGCCCTTTGTGAAAGGGTTAGATGAGGAGTTGTGGCCAGAGGTGCGAGACCAGAGGGCCTGACCCGCACCAAGACGTGCTGGGATTACTCTTCGGATTGTGAATACTTCGCGTCAAGGAAAACGCCTGTGCCGGGGGTGTAGCGTGTGGGAATGTAAGGCAAATTCTTGACGATAGTGGGTAGGTCAAGTGTGGACAAGAATGCCCGTATATCCTCGTGCGGAGCGTTGGCGATGACCCTAATTTCAACCTGCCCATGAAGATCCAGCAGAAACCGTTGATAGTCGACGGGCGTGTCTGTGTCTGTCCGCCAGTTGTGCGAGACCTGCGGCCGCTTAAATAGTGTGAGGCCATCCATCTCAGCATAGGGTTCGAGCCCTGATTTGTATTTGTGCTTTTTCTCGTTCATTGCGTCGCGAATGCCGGTTCGCGACACTTTGATCGCCAGTAGGATGGTTTTCTCGCCTTGCGTATAAAATGCAATTGCGCCGGCTTTGGGTTTTTCGACAATCCGTTCGAGCTGCGTCAGAATTCTGTCTTCGGTGGTCGCTGAAAGAAGCGAGCGTACCAATTTGTGGTCAAGGAAGACTTCAGCTTTACTAAGGCTATAGTCAGATTTCTGCCATCCTGCAGGCGCATCTGGCAAAGTTGTCTTTGCATCAAAGGGCAAAGAAAGGAAAATGCCGTCGCGGAAGCTGATGATCACACGCGACAGCGACCCTAGCCCACCACATCTGCGGCGGCACCCGTCCTCGCGCGCTTGTTCATACTCTTCGTTTTTTTCATCCAACCATGTATTTATGCTGTCGCGCGAAGCCGTTCTCTTGTCCTCGGTCATACTAGTTTCGAAGGCCATCAAGGCCGCGCCGAGGATCAGAATGAAGCCTAAAAAGAAAATCGCCTTTGCAAGTCTTCTCATACCAATACCGCCCGTCCCTGCCAGTGATTAAACTTGATATCAACGACAGGTGATCGACCTTTGTCGGCAGGGTTAGATCACTCGCATTCACGCGCCGAAGAACCTGAATTGAAACATAGCCAGATTAACAACTTTTGCGAGTGGGTGATATAATTACTTCTCGCATAACGCTAATTTATGGTTCTTGCAACAGGTTGACCCACACCCCTTCCGGCGTAATCCGCGTTCTATAGACCAACCGCTCAACCCCTTGCGCCTGTGCTGAGTCAAACGCCGCTGCATAGGCCGGGTCGATATCGGCGGCCAATGCAAACCGGTCGCAATCGGTGCGCTGGATCAGGTACAGCATAATCGCCCGGTGGCCCTGTGCCGCCATCGAGGCCAGTTCGCCCAGATGTTTGGTGCCGCGTGCGGTGACGCTGTCGGGGAACTCGGCCAGACCCGGCTCGCGCGACAGGGTGACGCTTTTGATTTCGACATAGGCATCCGGCAGACCCGGCTGAGTCAGCAGAAAGTCGATACGGCTGTTTTCGCCGTATTTCACCTCGGGGCGGACGGTTTCATAGGCGGACAGTTCGGGGATTTCACGCGCTTCCAACGCTGCGCGCAGGGCCTTGTTCGGGATGGACGTATCGACGCCGGTGAAATGGCCGTTTTCGTGGTCGACCAGCCGCCAGCCGTATTTCAGTTTTTTCTTCGGGTCGTCGTTGGGTTCCAGCCAGATTTTCTCACCCGGTTCCGCCAACCCCATCATCGAGCCCGGATTGGCGCAGTGGGCGGTGACCTCGCGCCCGTCCTCCAGCGTGCAATCCGCCAGAAAGCGTTTGTAGCGGCGGATCAGGCGGGCGGGGACAAGGGGGGTTTCAAATCGCATGTCTCAGGGCCTATACCTGCCCTAACGGTCGATCAAGAGGGGGCGCGCGCCATGGCAAATCCAACCGCTGCAATGCTGGTGATCGGGGATGAAATCCTCTCGGGCCGGACCCGTGACGCGAATATGCATTACCTTGCCGGTGAATTGACCAAACACGGTATCGACCTGAAAGAGGTGCGGATCGTCAGCGACGATGCTCCGCCGATAGAGGCAGCGGTCAAGGAGCTGTCCGAAGGCTTTGACCATGTGTTTACAAGCGGTGGGATCGGTCCCACGCATGATGATATCACTGCCGACTGCATCGCACGCGCTTTCGGGGTGCCTATCGACATACGCGATGACGCGCGTGCCTTGTTGCAGGCGCATTATGACAAATCCGGGCTGGAGCTGAACGAGGCCCGGATGCGCATGGCCCGAATTCCCGAAGGGGCTGCACTGATCGAGAACCCGGTCTCGACCGCACCGGGATTTACCATCGAAAACGTGCATGTGATGGCTGGGGTGCCGTCCGTGTTTCAGGCGATGGTCGCAAGCGTTCTGCCCGGCCTGACCGGAGGAAGCCCGCTGTTGTCTCAGACTCTGCGGGTGGATCGGGGCGAGGGCGATATCGCGGCGACTCTCTCGAATCTGGCCGGGGAGTTTCAGGACCTCTCGATCGGGTGTTATCCGTTCCAGATCAACGGTGTATTTGGTGCCAATGTGGTCGTGCGCGGCACCGACGGTGCTCGCATCGACGCCGCCACCACCCGTCTTGCGAAAGAGCTGGATCTGTGAGCGTCGACTGGCCCAATATCGTTGATGTCACCTGGCCCGCTGCCGGGTACGAACAACTGGGACCGTTCCGGTTACGGCAGGGTCAGGGTGGAGGATCACGCGTGTCGGCTGCCAGTGCGCTGGGCTCGGTGACAGAAGCCGATATCGACGCCGCCGAGGTTGCGATGCGGGCGATGGGGCAAAAGCGCATCTTCTGCCTGCGCCCGGGGGACGAGGCGCTGGATGCGCAACTGACCGCGCGCGGGTATCAGGTTCTGGACCCGGTCAACATCTATGCCTGTCCTGTCAGTCATCTGACGGACACGCCGATCCCCCGCGTCACGGTTTTCCTCACGCCCGAACCGCTGGCGATCATGCGCGAGATCTGGGCGAAAGGCGGCATCGGCCCGGCGCGAGTGGCGGTGATGGAACGCGCGCGGGGGCCAAAAACCGGCCTGCTGCTGCGCCACAACGATCAGCCCGCCGGGACCGGTTTTGTTGCGACTCACGACGGGGTCGCGATGGTGCACGCGCTGGAAATCCTGCCCGATCATCGCCGTCAGGGGCTGGGCGGCTGGGCCATGCGCGCCGCCGCCTTTTGGGCGCGGGACAACGGGGCAGAAACTCTCAGCGTGATCTGCACCAAGGCAAATGCCGGGGCCAACGGGCTTTATCGCGCGCTCGGGATGGAGATTGTTGGCGAATACCACTACCGTCAGTTTGTCTAAGGAGAGAGCCTGACGTGACTGACCAGAAATTGCCCACCGCGCTGAACTTGCCGATGGTGAACCCGCTGCCGCCCGAGACGCAGAAATACTTTGATATTTGCGTGGAAAAGCTGGGCTTTGTGCCGAATGTGCTGCGGGCCTATGCGTTTGATATCGACAAGCTGAACGCCTTCACCGCGATGTATAATGACCTGATGCTGGGCGACAGCGGCCTCAGCAAGCTGGAGCGTGAGATGATCGCGGTAGTCGTGTCGGCGATCAACAAATGCTTCTATTGCCTCGTGGCTCATGGCGCGGCGGTGCGGCAACTGTCGGGTGATCCGCTACTGGGTGAGATGCTGGTGATGAATTACCGCGTGGCATCGCTGGACCCGCGCCAGCGCGCCATGCTGGATTTTGCCGCCAAGATGACATCTGCCAGCACAGAGATTGAAGAACCCGACCGCCAGCGTCTGCGGGATGCGGGGTTCTCTGACCGGGATATCTGGGACATCGCCAATGTCACCGGATTTTTCAACATGTCGAACCGGGTTGCCAGCGCGACGGCCATGGTTCCAAACGATGATTACCACGCGCAGGCCCGATGATCCGAATTGCCTCTCTGATCCTTATACTGCTGGCTGGACCGTTGGCTGCGCAGGACCTGACCCTACC
This sequence comes from Ruegeria atlantica, assembly GCA_013032095.1. Lineage (GTDB taxonomy): Bacteria > Pseudomonadota > Alphaproteobacteria > Rhodobacterales > Rhodobacteraceae > Ruegeria > Ruegeria atlantica_E. Next base: position 321,002 of record WQBJ01000002.1, read on the forward strand.
TGCGGGTGCGCGTCAGATCAGCGACAGGACTAGCCCGTTGGACAGTTATGACTTGCCTACCGGTCCTTTTGCGGATGGTAGCCTGCCAGTGCGGCAGATCGAAGGTCGGGTCGAGCGGCTCACTTGGCGTGTGCAGTCGGGGTCTAGCACCACGCTGCAACTCCTTGCGCCATTGCGCGAGCAGATCGTTGCACAGGGCTACGAGGTGCTGTTCGAATGCGAGGCCCGTTCCTGTGGTGGGTTCGATTTCCGCTTTGGCACCGAGGTGGTCCCGACACCCGACATGTATGTGGCCATTCAAGACTACCGCTTTCTATCCGCCACGCGCGGGGACGATGTGCTGAGCCTGCTTGTCAGCCGTAACCCACCCAGCGGGTATATACAGATGATCCGCGTCACCCCTGTTGATGCCGAAACACCTCCGCCGCTGGTGATCGAGGAAACGGTCAATCAGTCAGGCGGTCTGACATCGGCGCTTGAACAGAACGGGCATGTCATTTTGGATGATCTGCATTTCCGCACCGGAGAGATCACGCTGGGCGACGGTCCTTTTGCCTCGCTAACCGAGATTGCCGACTATCTGACCGCCAATCCGGGTACACGACTGGCGCTTGTAGGACACACGGACGACACTGGCGCGTTGGACGCCAATATCTCGGTCAGCACTGGCCGTGCGCAGGCGGTACGCGCCCGTCTGATCGAAGCGCATGGGGTAGCCGCAGACCGGCTTGAGGCCCGCGGCATCGGATATCTTGCCCCGCTCACGTCGAATGCCTCACCCGAAGGCCGCGAGTTGAACCGCCGTGTCGAGGCAGTTTTGCTGGTCAACTGAGCTTGGTGATATAGGTCAAGCTAACGATCGCAATCAAAGGAGCCCGATATGGCTGAGCAGACGCATTCCCCTCAGGCGTTGATCGTAGGCGCCGGGGCTGGCCTGTCAGCCTCATTCGCGCGGGCACTGGCGCGCGAAGGTTATGCGCTGCATCTGACCGCGCGTGATGTCGCGAAACTGGAACCTCTGGCCGCCGAAACGGGCGCGACTCTGCACCAATTGGATGGCACAAATGTCCAGGGTGTGGCCGAATTGGTTGCGGGTTTTCCGGGTGAGTTGCGCGTTGCCTGTTATAACCCTTCGGCCCGTCAGCGCGGCCCGATCACCGAGTTGGATCCTGAAACTGTTCGCAAATCGGTCGAGGTCACGGCGCACGGAGCCTTCTTGTTGGGTCAGGCCGCCGCCCGCCGAATGTTGGACCAGCCGATGCGTGACAACCGGCACGGCACCATCCTGTTCACTGGCGCATCGGCTGGCGTCAAGGGCTTTCCACTGTCGGCGCCCTTTGCAATGGGTAAGTTCGCACAGCGCGGCCTGGCGCAATCCATGGCGCGGGAACTGCACCCCAAGGGCATTCACGTCGCTTGGATCAACATTGACGGCGGCATCCGAAATGCAGCACGCCCGGAACGCGTTGAGGCGACCGACAACCCCGACAGCATGCTGAACCCGGATGCTATCGCGCAGGAATACATGCATCTAGTACATCAGGACCGATCCGCCTGGAGCGATGAGCTTACTTTGCGTCCTTGGGTGGAAAAGTTCTGATTTGAATAAAAAAAGCCCGCGCTGAAGCGCGGGCCGTCGAGGTTCACCGGGGGAGATATTGCAACTTGTTTGTAGTATTCCCCGGAAAAGCGTCAGTTTGTCGACGAAACGAAGACAAACCTAGGTCTTTTACGAGTTTGATTCTCGGCGAGGGTGCCTTTTTTGGCGCTGTTTCTAAGGGTGTGCAGCGTCAGCGAAACCTATGGCGTTTGGCGAAATTCTGGTTCGAACTATTTGGCCCTAGAGCAGTGGTAGACCATGAAACTTTGGATCAAAGGCTTTGACGCGCCATTGTTCTGTTATTTAGCGGTGAACAACGAAATCCAAACAAGTCAACTGGACGTAAACTTGACTGCGGTGTGTCTTACCAAGGCAAGTTTGCATATCGCTGCTTGACCACCGATTTCAGGCGTTTCAGCATTATGCGTTCGCCATGTATGTCGGGGTATTTTGCGATTTATGAGCCTGTCCAGTCCATCAGACCTTTGTCAGAGAAGGCTTCTACCAGAAAGTCGATGAAAGCGCGAACCTTGGGCTGGGTAAAGCGACCGGGCGGGTAAACTGCGTAGATACCCTGCACTTCATCGGGCAGCGATGGCATTGCATCAAGCACCGCGCCGGACTTCAGCGCGTCGGCGTACAGATAGCTGGGCAGATACGCGATCCCCAGCCCCGAGATGGCCGCATTCAAAAGGGATTGACCGTCGTTGACGCTTAACCAACCTGCCGTGCGCACCTGACGTTTTTCACCCGAGGGTGCGGTTAGTCTCCAGACGTTGCCAGAAGACTGACTGGAATAATGCAGCAACTTGTGTTCGTTCAGATCGTCGATCTTCTGCGGACGCCCGAATTTCTCGATATAGCTGGGCGCGGCGACCATACGTTTCACGGTTTCGGTCAGCTTGCGCGCGCGCAGGGTGCTGTCTTCCAACTCTCCAATACGCACCGCCACGTCGAACCCTTCAGAAATCAGTTCAACATAGCGGTTGTTCAGCACCATGTTCACGGTGATATCCGGGTAGGCAGACAGAAATTCGGACAGGACCGGAGACAGGTGATTTACGCCGAAATCCGTTGCAACACTGATTCTCAGGAGCCCGGATGGGGCCGATTGCATTGATGTTACCAATGCATCCGCCTCGCCCGCGTCGTTCAGGACACGGCGGGCGCGGTCATAGTAGGCCAGCCCGATTTCAGTCGGCGAAACGCGCCGGGTCGTGCGGTTCAGCAGCCGCGCACCTAATCGCGCCTCAAGGCTCGATACGTGCTTAGATACGGCCGATTTGGAGATGCCCATCTTTTTCGCCGCGTCGGTGAAGCCACCCTGGTCCACCACGTTGGCGAAGGCTTCCATTTCGGTCAGTCTGTCCATTCTCGTACCCCAGGTCTTCTATTCATTGTCTCACTATTGGGGTCAATCTGGGCGGAAACTGGGCGGGTATGGGATAATATCAGGGATTCTAGGCAGATCGTTTGCAGTCGGGAAACGCGGAAACAGTGGTTTCCAAAGGCACTACAACCCAAAACATAAAGGGATTTAGGGCCTTTGACGCAGATATGGTATGATGAGAATGGCAAATTTGTGTCCACGGAGGAGATCATGAAAGCCTTTTTCGCCATTGCCGCAATATTCATGTCGGCCACCCTTGCGCTGGCTGGGGGGGAGACACCTTCCAACCCCGATGCCAAAGTCTATTTTGTGAATCTTTCAGATGGTGACACCGTACAGTCGCCCGTCACGGTGGTCTTTGGACTCAGCGGGATGGGCGTAGCCCCTGCCGGAACCGAGAAGGAAAACACCGGCCATCACCACCTGCTGATCGACCGTCCTCCATTGGGTGAGGGCGAAGACGGCGCGGATGAACTGGCTTTCGGGCTACCGTCTGACGATAACCACCTGCATTTCGGCGGCGGCCAAACCGAGGTAACGCTGGATCTTGCCCCCGGTGAGCACACGTTGCAACTGGTGTTGGGTGATGCTGGTCACGTGCCGCATGCCACCCCGATAGTGTCCGAGGTGATTACAATCACGGTGGAATAAACATCAGCTGTAATGCTGGTGCCTAAAACAGAGTTCTAATGCCGAGTATCCAGAGCGGTAATGTTACGGCACTCAGAAGCGTCGATTGCGCGATCAGGGTAGCGACAAGTTTTCTGTCGGCCCCAAATCCTGACGCCAGAATATGCGCAGCGGAGGCAGTCGGAAGTGCAGCAAACAGGATCAGGACAGGGGCCAGACCATTGGCGCTGCCGATGAGCAGACAACTCACCAATGTCACGCCCGGCACCAATACCAATTGGGTCAAGCACACATAGGCGTTGAAACGCTCCATTTTTGCCAAGGCGTTCCAATTCATGGTGGCGCCGATGGAAATCAAGGCAATCGGGATCGCTGCTGCTGCAACCATTTCAAGCGGCGCAAGTATGGGGGCAGGAATAGTGATGCCAGTCAGGCCAACCGTGACACCCAAAACGCTTGCCAGCAAGAAAGGGTTCAGCACGACTTTCGAAATCGTTTGAAAGATGCTCAGGCTTCCGCCACGAGAAAGTACAATGACCGCGAGCATATTGGCGACGGGAACTGCCATGCCAATTGCCACCGCCATTTCGCCAATTACGTCTGGCCCAATCGTTTGAGATGCAACCAGTGCAATGGCCGAATTGAATCGCCAGACCGTTTGCCAACCGCCGGCAAAATCCAGAAACCTCTCCGGCCCGATGGGCCGCGCCAACCACCCCAAAAGCATTGCAAGAACAAGAATTGCCCAGACCGCTGGCCCAATCTGCAGAACTTCCGAAAAGGCAATCGGCCGTTTGCTGGCAGCAACAAACAACAATGCGGGAAAGAGGATTTCAAAGTTCAGCTTGTCCAGACCCTGCCAAGCGTTTTCCGACAAACGTGCGCGGATTATCCCACCCAGCGCGACCATCAGAAAACTCGGCGCAAGTCCGAACAAAATGGTGGCAAACACCATGGCAGGCTATTCCTTAGATCAACCTGCACTTATCTAAGTGGTCGGTATAAGTGTTCTTTGCGAATACCGACATGGCTATGTCGAAAATGACAAAGCCTTACAATGCCGCCGCCAGCCGCGTCCCCTGATTGATCGCCCGCTTGGCGTCCAATTCGGCGGCCACATCCGCGCCTCCGATGACATGCGGAGTGATCCCGCGCTCGATCAGCGCGTCCGCAAGGCTGCGCTCAGAGACCTGTCCAGAACACAGAACGATCGTATCCGCCGCGATGGCAGTCGGATCAGCGCGCTCTTCGCCAAAGCTTACATGCAGACCATCGTCGTCGATGCGCTCATAGTTCACGCCGCCGACGAAATTGACGTCTTTCATCTTCAGCGTTGTGCGGTGAATCCAGCCGGTGGTCTTGCCGAGCCCTTTGCCATGCGCCTGTTTCTTACGTTGCAGCAGGGTGACCCGCCGCTTTGGCATCCCGGGCTGCGGCCCCTCAGGTGCCAAACCCGAGCGGTGTTCCTCGGGGTCAGTCACGCCCCATTCCTTCATCCAAGCGGGCAGGTCGGTGGTCGGGCTGTGGCCTTCTTCGACCAGAAATTCCGACACGTCAAAGCCAATACCGCCTGCGCCGATTACCGCGACGGATGCGCCGACTTCCGCTTTGTTGCGCAGCACGTCGATATAACTGAGGACGTTATCACGCTCCTGCCCCGGAATTTGCGGATCGCGCGGGATGACGCCGGTGGCGATGACGACCTCATCAAAGCCGGTCAGGTCATCAGCGCTGATCTCGCAGTTCAGTTCCACCTTAACGCCCAGGTCAGCCATCATGGTGCGATACCAGTCGACCAGTCCCCAGAACTCCTCTTTCCCCGGCACCTGTTTCGCCATGTTCAACTGGCCACCAATCTCGCTGGCGCGGTCGAATAGAGTAACGTCATGCCCGCGCTGGGCGGCGGTCATTGCGGTGGACAGGCCAGCCGGACCTGCGCCGACGATGGCAACGGTTTTCGGCGTTTCGGCTTTGCTAATTTCCAGCTCGGTCTCATGGCAGGCGCGCGGATTGACCAGACACGAGGTCAGCTTGCCGCTGAACGTATGGTCAAGACAGGCCTGATTGCAGGCGATACAGGGCGCGATCTGCGCGGACTGACCGGCAATCGCCTTATTCACGAAATCCGCATCCGCCAGCATCGGACGGGCCAGAGACACCATGTCAGCACAGCCTGTGGACAGAACCTCTTCGGCCACTTCCGGTGTGTTGATCCGGTTCGAGGTGATCACCGGGATACCAACCTTGCCCATCAATTTCTTGGTGACCCAGGCAAAGGCCGCTCGGGGAACGGAAGTGGCAATCGTTGGAATCCGCGCCTCATGCCAGCCGATGCCGGTGTTGATGATAGTGGCCCCGGCCTGTTCGATACGTTGGGCCAGCTCCACAACCTCTTCATGTGTCGAGCCATTGGGGATCAGGTCAATCATCGACAGGCGGTAGATGATGATGAAATCGGTGCCCACGGCCTCACGCGTGCGGCGTACCACTTCAATGGGCAGGCGCATCCGGTTCTCATACGATCCGCCCCAGCGGTCCTCACGCTTGTTGGTGTGGGTCACTAGGAACTGGTTCAGGAAATACCCCTCGGAGCCCATGATCTCGACGCCGTCATAGCCCGCTTTCTGAGCCAGAACGGCGGCGTTGACGATGTCGCTGATCTGTTTTTCGATCCCCTCCTCATCCAACTCGTTCGGCGGGAAGGGCGAGATTGGAGATTTTACTGGGCTGGGCGCCACGCATTTCGGGCCATAGGCATAACGACCTGCGTGCAGAATCTGCATGGCGATCTTGCCGCCTGCCTCATGCACGCGCTGGGTGACGATGGAATGGTTCGCGACCTCTTTTTCGTTGGTCATCATCGACGCGCCGGGCAGCACTGAGCCTTCAAGGTTCGGGCCAATCCCGCCTGTCACCATCAGCGCCACGCCACCCCGCGCGCGATCCGCGTAAAACTCGGCCACACGGTTCCAGTCGCCGGTCTCTTCCAGCCCGGTATGCATCGAGCCCATCAGCACGCGGTTCTTCAGCGTGGTAAAGCCCAGATCCAGCGGGGCCAGCATGTTTGGGTACGCAGTCATGGCGAACTCTCCCTCCCGATTCTTCGGTGCTAGATTGACGTTCGCGTCAACTTTGTCACGCAGAACCTAACGTCACACCCTTTGCTGTTCCTCAAACGCTTGTTACAGAGTTTTCAGAGCAATTTACGAGGCCGCGCATGACCCCCGAAGAGATCGCCAAACTGCCCTATCGCCCCTGTGTGGGGCTTATGCTGATGAATGCCGAGGGCAAGATTTTCGTGGGCCAGCGCAATGATCGCCACAAAGAGGCTTGGCAGATGCCTCAGGGCGGCGTGGACAAGGGTGAAGATCCCCGCGATGCCGCCCTGCGAGAACTGTGGGAAGAAACCGGTGTCACTGCTGATCTGGTCGAAGTCGTGGCTGAGACCAACGGTTGGCTGCCCTATGATCTGCCGCATGACATTGTGCCCAAAATTTGGAAAGGCCGTTATCGCGGGCAGGAACAAAAATGGTTTCTGTTGCGTTTCACCGGTCGGGATGAGCAGATCAATATCGACACCGAACACCCGGAATTCACCTGCTGGAAATGGCAGGACCCGGCAAGACTGGTCGAAGAGATCGTGCCGTTCAAACGTGAGGTGTATGAGCAGGTAGTCGCGGCCTTTGCCGATCACTTGGACTAGGGGCGCTGACCAAAGCCTTGGGGTTTGAAGCGCACGTGTGCGTCAGGTCCTTTGGGGTCCAAGTCGAACATTTCCTTGCGCGCAGCCAGATATCCGCGCCAGGTCTTTTCGGGATACGTGCTGATCTTGATATCGTGTAGCCGTCGCATACGTACATTTAATTCGGCGATAAGTATGCCTTTCCCCTTATTGCTGCCCTGAGCAATCACAGTTTGGATTTTCCTGTCGAGGTCGGTCGGCGTCTGTGCTGTACTGTCGGACTCCTCGGAGGTTCGCTTTTGCTGAAGCTCAACAAACTCTGTGCAATTCTCCCGCATGGGCTGTGGTGCTTTGGATTCCCCAATGCCGACTGTTCCAACACCGAACTCACGTAGGCGGCGGTGCAGATGCGTGAAATCGCCGTCCGAACTGACGAGTACCATGGTCTCGACGTTTCGGTTCAAGGCAAGCTCGATTGCGTCGATGGCAAGCAGGAGATCAGTGGCGTTCTTTCCTGTCCCGCTGTGGATCAGGTTAAACCGATATGCATCATGCCAGCAGGAGTTTCCCTGTGCATTCACATAGACCCGCGCAATGTCGACCCGCCCGATATCCTGACTGATCCTAAAAATCTCGTCCTGATGGGTCGCGCTGACATTGTCGCCGTCCACCAGGATCGCCACTCTTGGCGCCATGGTTCCTCTAAATTTCTCTTATCAATCCAGTTATTGTTAGTGTCATTGTACGGCGAGATTATGACGCCGTGATAGTTGCCTCACCCATACCTCGCCTTCCGACAACTTGCCGTGAGGGGGCGTGGCTCGGGTGAACAGAGGCCTCTAGCTTGGGGTCTATGAAAGACAGTACCCACAATATTCCCACCATTGCCCCCGCTGGGCTGAAATTCACTGGTACAGACCGCCGCGCGCCGTTGCGTGATGGTCTGCAGCGCTGTGGTGAATATGGAGCGGGCCAAACCGCCGGGCGCTTCTATCCCATCGCTTGCGTCGCGCTTGAGGTCACCCAGCGCTGCAATTTGGACTGTGCGCTCTGCTACCTCTCGGATCGTGCCGAGATGACCTATGATCCACCTCTCTCGGTTCTGTTTGCCCGCCTGGCCACGATCCGCAGCCACTATGGCACCGGCGTTTCGGTACAACTGACTGGGGGCGACCCGACCCTGCGCAAGGTTGAGGATATTGAAGCGCTATGCCGCGAGATCAAACGGCTGGGCATGCGGTCCTGTCTGATGACCAATGGTATTCGCGCCAGCGGAGCATTTCTGACCCGGCTTGCGGCGGCGGGGTTGGACGATGTGGCCTTTCACGTCGACATGACGCAAGACCGCAAGGGGTTCAGCAGCGAGGTTGAACTCAACACCGTACGCCGTGCCTATATCCGACGTGCGCGCGGGCTGGGGTTGCGGATACTGTTCAACACCACGGTCTTTGGTGGCAATTTTGATGAGCTTCCCGCTCTGGCCCGGTTTCTGCGGGATTGCCCCGAGGTTGCCTTTGTCTCGTTCCAGATGCAGGCCGATACCGGGCGCGGTGTGTTGCGGGCGCGACCCGATGAAATCACGCAGGACAGCGTGGCGCGCGCGATTGAGGAGGGCTATGGCACGCCTTTGCATTTTGATGCGGCAGCGGTTGGGCATTCCAAATGCAACCGTTACGCCAGCGTCGTCACCGCAGGCGGTCGAGCGATCTCGCTGCTGTCAAACCGGCAGTTGGTGCATCGGGTGATGGCCGCGTTGGAGGCGGCGGATGACCAGCAGGATGCGCATATTCGCATCCGTCCCAAAGTGCGGCGCATGATCTGTCGTCACCCACTACTGGCTCTGTTCGCCATGGGCCAGTTAGCGTTAAGCGTGGCGCGCCTTGGGCGGGGCTTGCTGCACGGGCCGGTGCGGCGGCAGGCGGTGTTCATCCACAATTTCATGGCTGCCGACGCGCTTGACGAAGACCGCTGTGCCTCCTGCGTGTTCATGGTGGCCACGGCAAACGGCCCCCTGTCGATGTGTTTACATAACGCGCAGCGTGATCTGCACTTGGCCAGCCCTGATCGGATCGACGGCCCCGCCGGGCCAAGCTGGTGGAACTCCGCCGTGCCGCGTCTGTCCGGGGGTTCCGATTTGCCGGATCTGAGCGATCCGGCGTTGGCGCCGCTGAAACGGCTCAAGGGCCAGATGCGGGCCCTACGTCAAAAGCAAAAGGACGCGTCATGAGAAAGTACCTTTTCCTGTTTTTGCTGCCTCTTCTTGCAGCTTGCGCGAGTGTCGAACGTCTGGCCTTGCCCGCTCCCGAGGCCCTGCCGGGGCAGACTCTGACCAACTATGCGCCTCCGCCCGGAAAGCGGGTCGATCATCGGGATTGGAGCGCCTTCCTGTCTCGCTATGTCGCGCCGGATGCGCAGGGTGTAAACCGAGTGGCGTACGGTCAGGTGTCACAGGCCGACCGGGCGCGGTTGGACGGGTATCTGGCCGATCTGCAGGCCATTGACCCGGCAACGCTGACCCGCGATCAGCAGCTTGCCTATTGGATCAACCTCTACAATGCGGTGACGGTGGACGTGGTACTTGAGAATTACCCGGTCGCCTCGATCCGCGACATCAAAGATGGGCCACTGTCAATTGGACCCTGGAACCGGCCTTTGGTGCAAGTGGCCGGTGAGACACTGACGCTGAACGATATCGAGCATCGCATTATTCGCCCCACATTCAACGAGCCACGCATTCACTATGCCCTGAACTGCGCTGCCGTGGGCTGCCCCAACCTGATGGGGCGGGCCTGGCAAGCCGAAACCCTGGAACGCGACCTCGCCGCTGCCGAGCGCGCCTATATCAACGATCCGCGCGGGTTGCGGTTCGATGAGCGTGGAGGGCTGATCCTGTCGAAGATCTATATCTGGTTCCGCGAGGATTTCGGGCCAAACGAGCAGGCTGTGCTGACCTATATCCACACGGTCGCTGAACCCGAGCTTCGGGCACGATTGCATCAGGTTCAGCGTGTGAAGGCCTACAAATACGACTGGGCTTTGAACGAAGCGGCCTCGGGTTCTTAGTGGTACGGAGCCGCCCCTGGGGGCGGTTCCGGCCCGGGTCAGAGTAACCCTTCGGAGCGCAGCAGTTCCTGCATGTTTGCCTCGGGGCGCGGACCGATATGGCTGATCACTTCACGGGCACAGACATTGCCGATTTTCGCGCAGGTCTCGTAATCGCGGCCCGTGGCCATACCGAACAAGAACCCGGCGGCGAACTGGTCGCCTGCGCCGGTCGCGTCTACCGGAACGACTTTTTCTACGGGTACGTCAATGCGCTGACCGTCATACAGAACCGTCACACCATCGCCCGACCGGGTGCAGACGACCAGAGGACAAATCTCGGCGGTTTTGGCTAATGCCTCTTCCAGATCTTCGGTTTCGAACAAAGACTTGATCTCGGCTTCGTTGCCGATAAGGAAATCCAGCTCATTTTCGATCAGCAGCAGAAAATCGACCCGGTGACGCTCCACGCAGAACGGATCAGAGATTGCGATCCCGGCCTTGCCACCGCCCTTGTGGCAGGTACGCGCGGCCTCAAGAAACGCGGCCTTGCCCTTTTCCTTGTCGAACAGATAGCCCTCGAGGAACATGATCTTGCTGTTGCCTGCCACGTCCTGAGAGACATCGTCGGAGGACAGTTCAGAAGAAATCCCCAGATAGGTGTTCATCGACCGCTCGCCATCGGGCGAGACAAAGATCATCGAGCGCGAGGTCGGCAGTTCGCCACCCGGCACCGGTGGGTTGACGAAATCGACGCCATCCTCGTTCATGGCATCCGCATAGAACCGGCCCAGAGCGTCATCATGCACGCGACCGATGAATGCGGAATCCAGGCCCAGCGCGCCGGCCCCAGCAATGGTATTGGCGACCGATCCACCCGGCGTCTGTACCCGGCCTTCCATCGAGGCATAGAGAACTTCGCCGCGTTCCTGCTCGATCAGCTGCATGATGCCTTTTTCGATGCCCATCAATTCCAGGAAACTGTCATCGGCTTGGGAAATCACGTCCACAACGGCATTTCCGATGCCAACAAGCTGGTAGGTTTTCATAGGTTCTTGTCCTCAAATTCGCAGAGATCGCGGATGATGCAGGTGCCGCACATAGGTTTGCGCGCCTTACAGTGATAGCGGCCATGCAGGATCAGCCAGTGATGCGCATGTAGCTGGAAATCGGTCGGGATATTGTCTTCGATGGCGCGCTCGACCGCATCCACATTCTTGCCGGGGCAGATGCCCGAGCGGTTGCCGACGCGAAAGATATGGGTGTCCACGGCCTGCGCCGGATAGCGCCACCACATGTTCAGAACCACATTGGCCGTCTTGCGCCCGACCCCCGGCAGCGACTGCAACGCTGCGCGTGAGTTGGGCACCTTACCGTCGTAGTCCTCGACCAGAATGCGACTAAGCTTAATGACGTTCTTGGCTTTCTGGCGGAACAGACCGATGGTCTTGATGTGCTCGATCAAGCCCTCTTCACCCAAATCCAGCATTTTTTGTGGAGTGTCGGCGATTTTGAACAGCTCACGTGTGGCTTTGTTAACGCCCGCATCGGTCGCCTGCGCTGAAAGCGCTACCGCGACAACCAGAGTATAGACGTTTACATGCTCAAGCTCGCCCTTGGGTTCGGGGTCGGCCTCTTGAAAGCGGGTAAAGATCTCGCGGATCCGGTGATATCCAAGTTGCTTTGCCATCCGGGCCTTAATGCCGCCCGAGGACCTGTGACACAAGCCCAAAGCCATTGCGCAAGTTCCGGGTCGCGGGGGAATGAACCGCGCGCTATGATTTTGTCAGTAGATGAGGTGAGAGTCATGAACGTCCAAACCCCTGAAGGTGGATATCACTACAACGTCATGCGCCGCGCGATCGAGCTGATCGATCAGGGCGGCGAGAGCCTCAGCCTTGAGGAACTGGCCCGCCAGATGGACATGAGCCCGGCCCATTTCCAGCGCCTGTTCTCACGCTGGACCGGGGTATCGCCGAAACGGTACCAGCAATACCTGACGCTGGGCCATGCCAAGGCACTGCTGCGCGAACGGTTCACCACGTTAGAAACGGCACACAATGTCGGCCTGTCCGGCAGTGGTCGCCTGCACGATCTGTTCCTGAAATGGGAATCCATGAGCCCCGGCGAATACGCCCGCAAGGGTGCAGGTCTGACGATCTTTTGGGGCTGGTTCGAAAGCCCATTTGGACCTGCGCTTGTAATGGGTACCGGCAAAGGCATCTGTGGCATGGCTTTCGGCGCCGAAACTGGCGAGGAAGAGGCGATGGAGGACATGCTCTCACGCTGGCCGCAGGCGGAATTCGTCGAAGACCCGATGCGCCTGCGCCCCTGGGTGCTGAGTGCGTTCGGCGCTGTCAGCGATCGGCTGGAACCGACGCCTCTCTATCTGATCGGCTCACCCCTGCAGATCAAAGTATGGGAAGCGCTGATGCACATCCCGTCCGGTCAGGTCACCACCTATTCCGAGATCGCGGAACGGGTGGGCTCACCGCAGGCCGTCCGGGCCGTTGGAACGGCAGTTGGGCGCAACCCGGTCAGTTGGTTGATCCCGTGTCACCGGGCTTTGCGCAAATCCGGGGGGCTGGGTGGCTATCACTGGGGTCTACCGGTCAAACGCGCGATGCTGGCTTTTGAAGCTGCGCAGGCGGATGCCGGAACATTCTGAAAAAGACGGGCAGAATACCGGCCAAAGTGCTAGACCTGTACCGAGGTAGCAAGAAACCGGACGGATGATCCAAAAATTCGCCCTTTGGTCGATCCCGATTTCCATCGCGGTATTGGCACTGAAACTGCTGGCATGGTGGCTGACGGGGTCGATTGCCCTGTTATCGGATGCGATGGAATCTGTGGTCAATGTGGTCGCGGCAATGTTGGCGTTTTTTGCGGTCTCAATCGCGGGTAAACCCCCCGACGACAAACACCCGTTTGGTCACAAAAAGGCGGAATACCTGTCAGCCGTCGTCGAAGGAACGCTGATCGTTCTGGCGGCCTTGCTGATCATCCGCGAGGCTGTGCTGGCCTTTCCTTCCCCGCATATCGAGCAAGCGCCGATCCGTGGCGTGGCTGTCAACGTGCTGGCCACCACGGTGAATGGTGTATGGGGGATTCTTCTGCTGCGGGCTGGTCGACGACATGCATCGCCCGCCCTGGAAGCCAGCGCGAAACACCTCTTCACCGATATCATAACGTCCGTCGGTGTGGTCGCGGGCGTCCTGCTGGCCCTGGCGACCGGCAAGTTGATTCTGGACCCGATCATTGCGATCCTCGTTGCTCTGAACATCCTGTGGGAGGGATGGAAGGTCATCCGAAACTCTGTCGACGGGCTGATGGATGCAACGCTGTCCGAACCGGACCTGAAAGCGGTGCGCAGCACGATCGAGGCCAACCTCGGCCTCGCGTTGGAATATCACGACCTGCGTGGGCGCAGATCGGGCAACATGATCTTTGTCGAGTTCCATTTGGTGGTAGACGGCGAAATGTCGGTCTCAGAGGCGCATGACATCTGCGATGACATAGAAGCGGCCCTGATCGAGGAATTCCCGGGTTCGGTCTTTGTCATCCATCTGGAACCGGAATCCGAGGTAAAAGGTCTTACTGCGCGAAGGATGTAGAAAACGAGGCGACCAACGCCGCCTCGTCCCAAACTTCGGTCGAATTACCCAGCCGCCCAACCGCCGACGGCCTTGACCTCGAGAAAATCCTCGATCCCCCACATGCCGCCTTCACGCCCGTTCCCGGATTGCTTCATTCCCCCGAACGGAGACCCCGCGCTGCGCGACTGGCCGTTCATCTCCACCATGCCCGAGCGCAATACCCGTGCCATGCGGTTGGCCCGCGCGCCGTCCTGGGTCTGGACATAGTTGGTCAGGCCATAGGGCGTGTCGTTGGCGATCTCAACCGCCTCTTGCTCGGTGTCGAAGGGGATCATGGTCAGGACCGGGCCAAAGATTTCCTCGCGGGCGATGGTCATCTGGTTGTGGGCGTCGGCAAAGACCGTGGGGCGCACGTAGTAGCCCTTGTTCAGCCCTTCGGGTCGCCCGGTGCCGCCTGCGACCAGACGGGCGCCCTCATCAATGCCCTTCTGGATCAAGTCCTGAATCTTGGTCCACTGGACTTCATTCACCACCGGGCCGATATGGCGGCCTTCTTCAAGCGCCGGTCCGACGGCAACTTTGTTCGCAACCTCAGCGGCTGTTTCAACGGCCTGATCGTAAATCGGGCGCTGCACCAGCATCCGGCTGGGGGCGTTACAGCTTTGGCCGGTGTTCTGCATCATGTGCAACACACCACGTTTGACCGCCTTGTCATCGGCATCGGCAAAGATAACATTCGCGCCCTTACCGCCTAACTCCAGATGCACCTTTTTCAGTGTCTCTGCAGCGGCTTTGGAAATTGCCGTACCTGCGCGTGTCGAGCCGGTAAAGCTGACCATATCCACATCAGGATGCGCGGACAGCTGAGAACCAACCCCGATGCCATCCCCGTTCACTAGATTGAATACCCCGGCGGGAAAACCTGCTTCGTCCATCATCTCTGCAAAGATCATCGCGTTCAGCGGGCTTTGTTCCGAGGGCTTCAGCACCATCGTACAGCCCGCAATCGCCGCCGCCCCAACCTTGAGCGTGATTTGGTTCATCGGCCAGTTCCACGGGGTAATCAGGGCTGCCACGCCCACGGCCTCATAGATGATCCGGTCATTGGGCGCGTGATCGCCTAGTGGGCGTTCGAATTGGAACGCCTTTGCGGCGCGAATGAAGTTCTTGAGGTGATAAATCCCGGCACCTGACTGTGCGCTGCGCGACAAGTCCAGCGGCGCGCCCATTTCAAGTGACATCGCCTGCGCCAAATCTTCGGACCGAGTCTGGTAGATCTCCGCGAGTTTCTCCACCAGCGCGATGCGATCCGCAACCGGTGTTGCCATCCAGCCGGGCAGGGCGGCCTTTGCGGCGGCGACGGCGGCATCCGTATCTGCCTGCCCGCCCAGCGAGATCACGGCGCAGGACTCCTCGGTCGAGGGGTCGATCACGTGAAAGTCATTGGCAGTCGACGGGGTGACCCACTGACCATTGATGTAGAAATCGCGTTTTTCGATCATGACGCATCCTCATGTTCCAGCTGTCCGAAGTTGGTGTGTTGGGCGCACTTTGGCAGCAGAGCGAGCTGGCGGCAAGAAATAATTTGATCAAATTATTTAGTGCTTATGCATGGTTTAACAATTGCGCAAAGTGTTTAGGTTTACGGCAACCGACTCGGGTTTTTACAAGAAGGGAGATGCATCATGGGTTTGCGCATCAACGATACGGTTCCGAATTTCACCGCAGAAACGGATCAGGGCACCATTCAGTTTCACGATTGGATTGGCGACAACTGGGCCATCCTGTTCTCGCACCCCAAAGATTTCACCCCTGTCTGCACCACTGAGTTTTCCGCTGTAGCGCAGCTGAATGACGAATGGGCCGCGCGGGGAACCAAGGTGATCGGCGTGTCGGTGGACAATGTCGAAGACCATAAGAAGTGGAAGAAAGACATCGAAGCCTATGGCAATGCCAACCCGGGCTTCCCGATCATCGCCGACGACGGGCTGGCCGTATCCAAGGCCTTCGACATGCTTCCAGCCGAGGCCTATCTGCCCGATGGCCGTACTCCTGCGGACAGTGCAACGGTACGCTCGGTCTTTATCATCGGGCCAGACAAACAACTTAAACTGTCGATGACCTACCCGATGACTGTAGGCCGCAACTTTGCCGAGATCCTACGTGCGCTGGACGGTTTGCAGATGTCGGCTAAAGGCGTTGCGACGCCTGCCAACTGGGTGCCGGGTGAGGACGTGATCATTCCGCCCGCAGTATCGAACGACGAAGCGAAAGAGAAGTTCGGCGATTTCGAGACGATCTTTCCCTATCTGCGTAAGACCAAGGCTCCGTCTTAAGGCGGGACCGGGTCAGGGGGGCTGTCTGCCCCCCATCGCGCCATGGGGCGCGGTGCCCCCGAGGATACTTCTAGCCAGATGAAGCGGGCGGGGGAAGAGAAGCCGTTTGGAAATACGAACTTTGTCTGGCGGTCAGGTGCCGTAGCGCAGAGCGTTCCTGACGCTGATGGTGCGGAACTTTCACCTTGCCTATTTGGCTAATGGGATGAATCGTGCGCGAAAACACGGCTGGGGCCTTACTTTTTGGCGGGCGAGCCGCTGGCTCAGTTATCTGTCAGCCAATTTTTGGACCGGGCGTATTTGTTGTGACTTGGAACTGGAGCAGCAGGTCCTAGGCTAGCTTAAGTCTACTGAACCAACCTTGTGCCCAACATCGTCAGTGGCGGCACAATGAGGTCCTTGGTTCTGGAAAGGACGGAAACATGCTAGGGTAACGCAGGCAGACCACCTTCAGGCAGGCGATCATCAACATCGGGCATTCACACTGTGCATAACAGGAGAAGACGATGGCATTTGTTGATTGGTACATTGAAGGCGATGCTTTTGGGAACTGCAATTGCGGCTATGCATGCCCATGCCAATTCGAAGATCTACCGACCCATGGCCACTGTCGCGGTTTCGAGGTTCTAGAAATCACAAAGGGACACTTTGGAGATACGGATTTGACCGGCACCAAGGCGGCGCTGATCTACGCCTGGCCGGGTCCGGTCTTTGAGGGCGGCGGCGAGTTGCAGGTTATTATCGATCCCAGTGCTACGGAGGCGCAGCGAGCCGCGCTGGAAAAGGTTTTTCACGGTAAAGAAACTGAAGAAATGGCGACTCATTGGTTCGTCTTCCGGGCGATGTGTGACACCGTACATGAGACGCTGCACCTACCGATAGATTTTAAAATGGACATGGAGGAACGCTCGGCCAGCGTCACGATAGGCGATGTGCTTACTTCTACCGGGAGACCGATTGAGGCACCGCATGGCGGAGGCCCGCATCGTGTGCGGATCGACATTCCCGGCGGTATTGAATTCACTTTGGCCGAGATCGGCAGCGCCTCGACCAAGGCGAATGCGGCGATCAAACTGGATTTGAACGACAGCTACGGCCAATGGCACGTCATGAAGCACGGGCCGTCGGGTGTCGCGCACTGAGCGTCAGGCTTCTCCGAAATCCACCAGAACCGGGGCGGTGTCATAGATGATCCGAACCGATTTGAATCGGCTCTTGTCCTGAGTCAGTTCGAACAGGTCGACGCATTCGATGGTTTCGGGATGTCCGTCCCGGATCGTGCGTGTGTAGTTGAAATGCACAGCCATCTGCGGCGCGCCCGAGGTGTCGGCGAAGGTGTTCTTGTGAACGGTTGTCCGGTCGTGAGTGATGTGCATGACGTTGGTATAGAAGTCCCGCGCCGGTTGCTTGCCTGAGATCGGGGATGTCGCTGTTGCATCCTCGGCAAACAGGTTCAGCATATCGGACACATCACCGCTTTCGATGGCCTGTAGATACTGCCGTGCCAACTCGTCCATATGATCTTTGTCCGACATCGCCATCCCTCCTGCTGGGTCTGTCGGCACTGTACCACAAAAAAGGCCCCGGTGGTTTCACCGGGGCCTTCACTACTTGAGAGAGGAACAGATTACTCTGCGCTTTCCTCTTTCTTTTCTTTCTTCTCGGGAACGATCTCTTCGCCGGTTTCCTGATCGACAACTTTCATCGACAGGCGGACCTTGCCGCGGTCGTCAAAGCCCAGCAGCTTGACCTTTACTTCCTGACCTTCCTTAAGAACATCCGACGGATGGTTCAGGCGGCGGTTTTCGATCTGGGACACGTGGACCAGACCGTCGCGCTTGCCAAAGAAGTTCACGAAGGCGCCGAAGTCGACGATCTTAACCACTTTACCGGTGTAGATCTGACCTTCTTCCGGCTCGGCCACGATCGAATAAATCATGTCATAGGCCTTCTGGATCGATTCACCATCTGGCGAGGCAATCTTGATGACGCCGTCGTCGTTGATGTCGACCTTGGCACCCGAAACTTCGACGATCTCGCGGATGACCTTACCGCCCGAGCCGATCACTTCGCGGATCTTGTCGGTCGGGATGTTCATGGTTTCGATGCGCGGGGCGTGGACCGAGAATTCGTTCGTCTCGGACAGGGCTTTGCCCATCTCGCCCAGAATGTGCATCCGGCCCTCTTTGGCCTGTGCCAGAGCGGTTTCCATGATCTGCGGCGTGATGCCTGCGACCTTGATGTCCATCTGCAGCGAGGTGATGCCGTTTTCGGTACCTGCCACTTTGAAGTCCATGTCGCCCAGGTGGTCTTCGTCGCCCAGGATGTCGGTCAGAACAGCGTATTCGCCGTCATCTTCCAGGATCAAACCCATGGCCACACCGGCAACCGGTGCTTTCAGCGGAACACCTGCGTCCATCATCGACAGCGAACCGCCACAGACGGAAGCCATCGAGGAGGAACCATTGGATTCAGTGATCTCCGACACCACGCGAACGGTGTAGGGGAAGTCAGTCGGTGCGGGCAGAACTGCCTGCAGCGCGCGCCATGCCAGCTTGCCGTGACCGATCTCACGACGGCCGGGCGAACCCACGCGGCCCACTTCACCAACCGAATACGGAGGGAAGTTGTAATGCAGCAGGAAGTTCGATTTGAAGTTGCCGTGCAGCGCGTCGATGAACTGCTCATCGTCGCCGGTGCCCAGCGTGGTTACGGCCAGTGCCTGAGTTTCACCACGGGTGAACAGGGCGGACCCGTGTGTACGTGGCAGCAGCGAGGTTTCGGCTTCGATGGCACGGACATCGGTGGTCGAACGACCGTCGATGCGCTTGCCGCCTTTGACGACGTCACCGCGCAGGATGCCGGCTTCCAGCTTTTTCATCGCGGAACCCAGGTTCGCGTCTTCCAGCTGTTCCTCGGTCAGCGCTTCTTTGATCGCTTCACGTGCAGCGGCAACAGCAGCGGTGCGCTCTTGCTTGTCGGTGATCGCGAATGCGGCGCGCATCTGCTCTTCACCGGCTGCGGACACAGCGGCGTACAGCTCCGAGTAGTCGGGGGCGACGAACTCAAACGGCTCTTTTGCGGTCTCTTCGGCTAGATCAATGATCAGGTCCAGAACCGGCTGGATTTGCTCGTGCGCAAAGTTCACGGCGCCCAGCATTTCGGCTTCGGACAGTTCATACGCTTCCGATTCCACCATCATCACGGCGTTCTTGGTACCGGCCACAACCAGGTCCAGACGCTGTTCTGGGTTCAGGCGCAGGTCCTGCATGTCGTCCACGGTCGGGTTCAGGACGTATTCGCCATCCACGAAACCAACACGGGCACCGGCGATCGGGCCCATGAACGGCGCGCCGGAAATGGTCAGAGCAGCGGATGCCGCGATCATTGCAACGATGTCGGGGTCGTTGACCAGATCGTGGCTCAGCACGGTGCACATCACCAGAACTTCGTTCTTGAATCCATCAACGAACAGCGGGCGGATCGGACGGTCGATCAGACGTGCGGTCAGCGTCTCTTTCTCGGTCGGGCGCGCCTCGCGCTTGAAGAAGCCACCCGGAACTTTTCCGGCGGCATAGTATTTCTCTTGGTAGTGCACGGTCAGCGGGAAAAAGTCCTGACCAGGCTTTTGCTGCTTGGCAAAGGTCACGTTCGCCATGACGCTGGTTTCGCCCAGCGTGGCGATCACGGTGCCGTCGGCCTGACGGGCAACCTTGCCGGTTTCCAGTGTCAGCGTCTCTTCGCCCCACTGAATCGATTTCTTTGTTACATCAAACATATGCGTATCCTAGATGAGAGCACTCCCGCCCCTGCGGGTCTCCCGTTTGCATGGCGGCCCCATTGCCGCCGACCCCAATTTATCTTCCGTTCGAGTGCCGGGGTCAGGTCACAACGTCTCAGATAGCGCGCGCATACATGAGATTGCGCCCAAAGGAAAGCGAAACCGCATCGGTTGGGCGGTTGACCGCCCTGTTGATTTCATGGGGATTGCGGCATGGACGCCGGGCTGTTGCGCCCGCTAAGATACGGGTGCAATGCAGAATTCAGGCGGAGACTGCGGATGAAAATCTGGTTGAAGATTGCATCACTGGTGTTGTTGGGTCTGACCGGTTCTGCGTATGCCGCGCCAGGCACGCCGCTGGACTGGGCCGCTCTTCCGGACCCGGCGGTGCAGAGCTACGATGACCCGTTTCGCGACCTTACACCTGAACAGTTCGACGACCTGTTGTTTGCCGTGCGCCTGCGTGGCCGTTTGCAACAGGACGTCGGCAGCGCCGAAGAACGTCAGAAATGGCAGGAGCTTCTGACCGAAACAGAAGAAGCCCTTGCCGCCGATCAGATCGACATCGACTGGCTGCTGTCCCAGCGCGAGGTAGTTATTTCGCGCCGCGACAGGGCTGCAACCAGCGGAAACCCCAGCCTCGACGGGCAGACGGTGACCCTTATGGGTTTTGCCCTTCCCGCGCCACCGGATGACGACGGACAATCGGTGGTTTATCTTGTGCCACAACCCGGTATGTGTAGTCATCTGCCGCCTCCCGCACCAAATCAGATGATCCGGGTGAAACTGCGTGACGGTTGGACGCCCGCCTATGTCCATGAACCGGTGCGGCTGACGGGCCAGTTGGTTATTGATCCGTCGGATTACGAGATGAACGTGGTCGATGGGTTGATGCCAATGCGCGCCACTTTCCGCATGGACGCCGAGATTGTGGAGACTTTGGAGAGCCGCAGTGGCGAAACTGCGTGGACACCGACGTTAGAGGACCGGCTGCGGGCTGCGGGCAGTCGCAAAACCGGTGGTACGCAGACTCCGGATTAGGTGCCTGATACCCCTCAATTAAGAGGATAAGCACCAAAATATGAATGCGTTTTGCGAATTTTTGATGACGGTGTAAGCTCTTACCGTAAGACCTGTGGTCGAAATGACGGAAAACGCGCCAAGGGGAAACCGAAAGTACCGCCGTCCACCGACCGAAGACCTTGGCGTTTGCACGCAGCAAACTGAGGGAAAGTCGAATGGCACAATCCAAGAAAATGCTGGATCCGGATCCTCGGATCTATGATTTTGAAACCGAGTTTGAGCTTGGACAAGACAACGTTCGGCCATTTGGTTTAGACATCCACAACCCGGTCTTCTTGATCTCGAGTATCGTGATTTTTGCGTTCGTTCTGATCGCATTAGCAAACCAAGAGGCCGCGGCAACGTTCTTTGGCTGGCTCCGGCCCTGGCTGACCAGCACGTTTGACTGGTTCCTGGTTCTGTCTGTCGACTTGATCACGCTGTTCTGTCTGGTGCTGATCATTTTGCCTGTAGGAAAGGTGCGGATCGGCGGTAAGGACGCCAAGCCCGACTATTCCTATGCAGGATGGATCGCGATGATGTTCGCAGCCGGTATCGGCATCGGTCTGCTGTTCTTTGGCGTGATGGAGCCTGTCTATTACAACTTTGCCGAGGACGGTAATGCGCGTCCGTTGGGTATCGATATCGCGGTGCCGGGCAATGAATATATCGGCATTGTTGGTACAATCCACCATTGGGGGCTTGAAGGCTGGGCGGTTTACGCCGCAGTGGGCCTGAGCCTTGCAATCTTCAGCTATAACCTCGGTTTACCTTTGACCCTGCGATCGGCCTTCTACCCGATTCTGGGCGAACGTGTCTGGGGTTGGTGGGGCCACATCATCGACACTCTTGCCGTCTTTGCGACCCTGTTCGGCCTGACCACGTCACTTGGTCTGGGCGCGCAGCAGGTCGCGGCGGGGCTGAACGAAGTGTTCGGTATCGAACCCAGCCCGACCGTCATTGTCCTGCTGATCATCGGCATCACCCTGATCGCCCTTGGCTCGGTTCTGCTGGGCATGGATGCCGGTGTGAAACGGCTGAGTGAGATCAACATGGTCATGGCCGTCGGCCTGTTCCTGTTCGTGATCGCCGTTACCGGCATCGGAACCGCCATCGCGCGGTATTTCAATGTGATGACGGATTACGTGCTGCATCTGCCAGCTCTGTCCAACCCGTTCGGTCGAGAGGACACCAGCTACTTCCACGGCTGGACGACGTTCTATTGGGCCTGGTGGATCGCGTGGTCGCCGTTTGTGGGCATGTTCATTGCCCGCATCTCCAAAGGCCGCACGGTGCGAGAGTTCGTTATCTGCGCCTTGCTTGCGCCGACAGCGGTTTGCGCCCTGTGGATGTCGACATTTGGCGGCGCTGCCATCGACATGCTGAACACAGGCGGAGCCGAAGGTGTTCGCGCTACGGTGATCGACAGCTACGCGCCCGAAGGTGCCTTGTTTGGCTTCCTGAAAGAACTGCCGCTTTACGGCATCGTGGCTCCGATCGCGCTGATCCTGATCGTGATCTTCTTCGTTACCTCATCTGATTCCGGCTCGCTAGTGATCGACACGATCACGGCTGGCGGCAAGATGGATGCGCCGGTCATCCAGCGTGTCTTTTGGTGCACGTTGGAGGGACTCGTCGCCATCGCGTTGCTGCTTGGGGGAGGTCTCTCCGCCCTGCAAGGTGCCGCGGTGTCTACCGGTATCCCCTTTACGCTTGTGGTTCTGATGATGTGCTACTGCTTGTGGCTGGCGCTGAAGTCGGAGAAGGCAAAGATGTAGGATTTCGACCTTAAACAATTGAAGCGCCCGCCGGATGGCGGGCGCTTTTGTTCGCGGGTATCTTGGCAACCTTACCGGCACATGCCTCCGGAAATGCAGGCACCGGTTTCTTCTAGAATTACGGTGGAATGGCCTGCGGAACCGTCGGGGATCGGAACGCCTGCAGAGATGATGAACTTGACACTATGCCCGCCGTTCAACCCGGCCGGGAATCTTGGAATAGGTTTATTGATTCTGAAATAGCCATCCGGGGTCTGCGATATGGCTCCTTCGCGCGCCAGTTGCAGCAAACCGGCCTGCTGCGGCAGCACATCATACAAAACCGCTTCGTTGGAGGCGACGACATCTGCGAGACTGAACTCCATAACACCGCCTTTGTGGTACCGAAGCAAAAGGTTTTCCAACCTGCGCTCAAGGCC
Source organism: Ruegeria atlantica (assembly GCA_013032095.1). GTDB lineage: Bacteria > Pseudomonadota > Alphaproteobacteria > Rhodobacterales > Rhodobacteraceae > Ruegeria > Ruegeria atlantica_E. Next base: position 344,318 of record WQBJ01000002.1, read on the forward strand.
GCCCGTTTGTTCAGTTACGGGCGCGTCCAACAGTTTGACGCCGTCATCGGTCACCAGATAGCGCTTGTTGCCTCTGACGATGGTCAGCCCGCCTGCCTTTTTCGAGCCGTTGACGTCGGTCAAATGGCGCCCGGACGGAAGCTGGATTTCACCAAGCTTGTAGGTTCCCACAACTTTGTCGACATTGCGTTTGAGCCGCGAGGCAACCAGACCTTTGGCGATCAGAGCTTCGCCTGAATCTATGTCTGTGAAATATTTCGGCAGACATTCGCGACCCGGTTGAAAATGAATTTTGCTCTTGTCCAGCCCGACGACGCCGACACCACGTGACATTGCGGGGGCCACAAACCGTTCGACCCGGTCGGTCTCACCGGTCAGTTGCCACACGAGCGAGTCAAAATTCGTCGCAACAATGTAAAGCGGCTGCTCACCCTTTTCGATGTCAATAACCGCAGCCGAGGTTTCGCGATCTTGCCCAGAGACTGCCACGTTAGATATGGCATAGCCCTCATAGCCGCTCAAAAGAATGACTTTCGCCGATGCTGAAGGTTTCGGGAACTCGCACAGCGACTCGGGGTTGAACCGGTCAAGCCGGGTGGGCTTGGGACGGACAACATCTGGAGAAATTCTTGCGCTTGCGATCTGTTCGACGGTGGTCGCAATCTCTTCGGGCGTCACGGTCCCGTCCCTATTGGCATCGAACTGCATCAGTTCTTCACCGTTGTTGCGGTGGCTTTGACCGGGCACTGACGCTTCCATCGAAGTTTGCCAGAGCTCCTGTAAAGTCAGATTGCCGTCGCGGTCTCGATCCGCCGTTGCGATAATGGTTCTGAGAACAGTTGAGTGGTTTGTGTTCAAATAGGGCAACTGCCGTTCAATTTCGGATGCCGTGATCTCTAGGTCACCATCCAGATCGAAGGCCAGATATCCGGTGAGACGCGCTGCGCGGCGCTGCGCGGTTATTGTCTCGGCACGGATGTTTAAAGCCTCGGTGGTCAGTTCCCCATTTGGTGCAAGACTAAGCAGTCGCCGGATTGCATTTTCGGTAAACCCATTCGGATCGGTCCGGATCTGGTGCAGCACCTGCTGAGATATCTGGATGTTCGGGGCATTTGTGTTTTCACTTTGCGCGACGCCGGGTTGTGCAACACAACTTGCGAAAACAGATGCGAATAGCAGTTTCGTAAATTTCATGAGCCTAAAGTCCTATTAAAAATATTCTGTTAAGCTTCTAGCAACCAAGAGATTTGTCAACATGAACAAAATCCCCTATCGGTTGCGTCACGACATTGGCTCTGGTTAGACCTTTTAATTCAGGATTGATGTCGGGCGTGGCGATTTGCCCAGTGAACGGTTTCCGGGTGGTACAAAAAAACGCCCGCCAAATCGGCGAGCGTTTAAATCAGATAGTCCGGGTCTCGCGACCCGTACAATTCGCACAAAAAGCGCTTAGCGGCGGATGCCCAGCTTTTTGATCAGGTCCTGATAACGCGCTTCTTCTTTGCCCTTCAGGTAGTCCAGCAGCTTACGGCGCTGGGCGACCATTTTCAGCAGACCGCGACGACCGTGGTTGTCTTTCTTGTGGGTCTTGAAGTGCTCGGTCAGGGTGTTGATGCGCGAGGTCAGGATGGCAACCTGGACTTCAGGCGAACCGGTGTCGCCGTCTTTGGTTGCGAATTCTTTCATGACGCGTGTTTTTTCAGCGGCAGTAATCGACATCGGGGTCTCCTTTAAAGGTTAGAGTTGATGGCGCAGGCCGGGATGTCGTCCAGCACAGGCCCATGGAGAAAACCGCACCGATTCCGATGCGGATGCGCGCGTATAAGCGTATTTTGAGCGAATGGCAAAGGGATTCTAGCGGGTCAGCCCAAGGCGCTCAGCCGTGCCAGTTCAGCTTCGGCAATCAGCTGGATATCCTCCGCGGTTATCCCGTCGGCCCCAAGCAGGTGCGCCACATTCTGCCCGTCGATCTGAACATGGGTCAGGTTTTCGTTGTCGGCGTCCTTCTCAATCTGGATATCGGGGTATTCCTGACCATCCCACGAAATAAACAGTTTGTCCTGACCCGGTTGGAAATCCATCACGGTGACAGCTTCGTCTTCAGGGTCGGGTGCGAGGACGATGTCGTCGGCGCCGTCCCCACCCGTCACGATGTCATCGCTGTCGGCCAGGATTGTATCCTGACCGGCGCCACCGTTCAGAAAATCGGAGGACTGTTCGTTCTCGCCGTCGTCGCCGGTCAGGAAGTCGTCGCCATCTCCGCCGAACAAAACATCCCGGCCGGCGCCTCCGTGCAGTTTGTCGTCGCCAAAGCCACCGTGCAGAGCGTCGTCGCCTTCTCCCCCGATCAGAGTGTCTTCATCCTGACCGCCATAAAGGTCGTCATCGCCTTCTCCCCCGTCAATTCGATCCTGCCCGAAGTGACCGTAAAGTGCATCGTCGCCTTCTTCTCCGATCAACAGGTCGTCGCCACCCTCGCCATGAAGGGTATCGTCGTCGCTACCGCCTGCGATGAAATCGACCCCTTCGCCCCCATGCAAAACATCATTGCCAGCACCGCCATGGATCAAGTCATCCCCATCAAATCCGTTGATCTGATCGTCCCCCTCCAACCCGGTCAGCACATCGTTTCCATCGGTGCCTGCGATGACCAGGTCGCCTTCGAATTCGGACAGGATGGTCCCGGTTGATAGTTCCGCAGCCTCAGCGCTTTCTTCAGGTGTAGCCGGTTCATCTGCGCTTTCGTCAATTTCAAGGAAGTTGCCTTCAGAGATTTCGTCGGGCTGGTCTTCGATGCTGTCGTCATCGTCGGGGTCGTCTTCGGCCATGAACGCATCGCTCACGGCGTAGGCAGCGCCCCCAACGGCGGCCAGGCTCAGGAATCCAATCAGAAACATGGGAACCCTCCGTCAACGTACTGCTCCGAGGATAAATGTCTCATGAGATCAATCGCTTGGTCAAAGCCAAGCTGATCTTGTGGTTAACCCTTTGTCACCACGGTTCGGGCTGTTGGGTATAGGCAATATAGAGCGGATGCTTCGGATGCCCGGCCTTGGTCAGACCCAGATGGAATAGCGGTTGGCCAGTGCCGCGCAGCAGGGTTTCGACCGCAGGTCCACGCTCCAGATGCGCGCCGTGAGTGCCCCAAGCCGCGATAACCTGATCGGCCCAGCCCACACCGTCCAGAATAGCCGCGTCATTCTCAGGCCCCACCGGATCGACAGCGGCGCGCATCTTGCGCGGGTCGGTATCGCGCCATGCAAAGATGTTGGTCACTTGAAACGCGCCGAATCCCAACGCCCGCGCGCGGCGTTCGCAGCGTTCAACCGTGGGGTCGTTCTGCACCTCGGTCGCGGTGGATGGGTTTAGCATCACGAACAGCGCTTTGCGCCCCTCCGGGTCCCAGATGCGGGTCAGGCTATAGCGATACTTCTCGCAATCGGAGTATACAGCGGTCGAGGGCGCGTCGCCCTTGGTATGGGAACGGGTGATCATGCCACCCGCGTAACACGCCGTTCAGTCAACGAACACCCGGCTGGGATGCAATTCCCCGGATTTATAGATACCCACGGCCACAGCCTTGCCATCCAGTGAGGCCCAGGCCTCATCGCCGTATTCCACGTCCGAGGCCAGAACCATGCCCGGATTGCCGTTGCGCAGGCGGGTGGCACCTTCGGGTGTGCATTTCAATTCAGGCAGGTCGGCGAGTCCGGTCTCCAGCGGGTGCAGGTATTCGTCCAGCGCAGTGGTCTTGGCCATCTCGTCGATCTGTTCGATGTTCAACCCGTCTTCCACCTCGAACGGGCCGGACCAGATGCGGCGGAGTTCTTTGACGTGACCATGACAGCCCAGCGCCGCACCCAGATCGCGTGCGATCGAGCGGACATAGCCGCCTTTGCCGCAGGTCATCTCCAGAACAACGTGGTCTTCATCTGGGCGGTCGACGAGGATCAGTTCCTCGACCCACAAGGGACGCGCGGTCAGTTCCACATCCTCGCCATCGCGGGCCAGCTTATAGGCGCGCTGGCCGTCGATTTTCACAGCCGAGAACTTGGGCGGCACCTGCATGATGTCGCCCAGAAACGGGGCAAGCGCCTGTTTGATATCGTCGTCCGTTGGGCGTGCATCGCTTTCGGCAATCACTTCGCCCTCGGCATCGTCGGTATTGGTGGCTTGACCCAGTCGCACTGTGAAAGTGTAAGCTTTCAGCGCATCGGTGATGTACGGCACGGTCTTGGTCGCCTCACCCAGCGCAACAGCCAGTACGCCGGTTGCCTCCGGGTCAAGTGTACCCGCGTGGCCCGCTTTCTTGGCGTCCATCGCCCAACGCACCTTGTTGACCACTGCGGTCGAGGTCATGCCCGCGGGCTTGTCCACCACCAGCCAACCGGAAATGTCGCGACCCTTGCGTTTGCGTCCCATCTTGCACCTTGAATCTTGCTGAGGCGCGCGACCTAACGGATCGGTCGGGCGCTGTCAATTTAGCATGTCAGGACCGGTTTGCGTCAGGGAATATCCTGCACTACGCCTACGATCGGGCCCAGCGAAAACCCAACATCCGACCGGTTCGAAGCGCGGTCATACATGCGAGAGATATTGCCGTCGAGGAATAATGCATTCGGGGTGTCCAGCACATCTCGGAACAGGCTGCCGAACTCGTGAAACGTCACATAGTCATCTGAGATCGCGAATACGGCGCGCGTGCCGTCGGCGCTGGTACCCACCCCGTTGCGCACGTAGAGCGAGGTCGAATCGGGCAGAAATCGCGGGTGCAGCTCTCCGTCGATCACCAGCATCGGGCCGGACTGGGTGGCAAAGCGACACTCGGGCGCCAGATCGACGAAATCCAGCGTCTCGAACACGTCGGCGCGGCCCTCGCGGATACAGAACACACCGTTGGGCAGCAGGCCGAAATTGCCGGGGCCGGGGTTGGCGATCACGCGCATGACCTCTTCGCCTAGCTCCACATAGTAGCCGACGGGCGAGCGGTCATCGTGATACATGCCTGCGTTCATCGCAAAGGCCAGGCGCTGACCATCAGGTTCAAGCGCCTCGTTCACCGATGAAAAGTGGCCTAGCAGGTCACCGTTGTCGTCATTCAGGAATAGGCGCAGGTCTTCGTTAACGGCGTCAACCTCGCACACGGTGTACCGCTTGTCCTCGTGGGTGATCTTTTGACAGCTCACCGCTTCAGCTTGCGCGGCCCAAAGGACTGCGCCCAGCGTGGCCAGCGCTCGGATCACTCGTCCAGATCGCGGCGCACCGCGTCCTGTTCGAACATACGGCGGGTATCGTCCAGACGGTCAAACGTGTCATCCAGACGGAACCGCAGATCGGGCGAGAATTTCAGGCCGACCTTCTTGCCAACCATGCGCCGCAACTCGCCCTTGTTGCGGGCCAGCAGTTCAATCACATCCTCCTGCCCCTTGCCGCCTAAAGGCAGCACATAGGCAGTGGCGATCTTCAGATCAGGCGAGGTGCGTACCTCACCCACGGTGATCGACATACGGTTCAGGTCGGGGTCGTGGACATCTCCGCGAGCCAGAACTTCGGACAGGGTGCGGCGGATGAGTTCGCCTACGCGCAGCTGTCGTTGGGACGGGCCGGGGCCATCGTGGAATTTGTTCTTTGCCATATCCCCGATCTAAGCCCAAAGCGAGGCTTTGCCAAGCGGCCCCGAACGGGGTAGGAGGCTTTGAGCCGACTTAAACAAAAGGACCAGCGCTATGACCCATATCCCGGGTATCGTCATCACAGGGGCTTCGGGCCGTATGGGGCAGATGCTGATCAAGACCGTCACCGACAGCGATCAGGCGCGCCTAGTGGGGGTGGTCGAACGCAAGGGTCATGACTGGATCGGGCAGGACGTGGGTGAAGCGATGGGCGGTCAGGCGCTGGGCGTCATAGTCACCGATGATCCGCTTGAGGCGTTTGCACAGGCACAGGCGGTGATCGACTTTACAGCCCCCGAGGCGACGTTGGAGTTCGCCGCGCTGGCCGCGCAGGCACGGTGTGTGCATGTGATCGGGACGACCGGCATGACCGAAGAGCAGATCGCTGCGCTGGAACCGGCTTCGCGCCACGCCGTCATTGTAAGGGCAGGCAACATGAGCCTCGGCGTGAACCTGCTGGTGCAACTGACCAAAAAGGTTGCGGCTGCACTAGATGAGGATTTCGACATCGAAGTTATCGAAGGCCACCACCACCACAAGGTCGATGCGCCCTCGGGGACTGCCTTGATGCTGGGTGAGGCCGCCGCTGAGGGGCGCGGGGTCAATCTGGCCGATGTGTCCGACCGGGGTCGCGATGGTATCACCGGCGCGCGCCAACGCGGCAATATCGGCTTCCACGCCATTCGAGGTGGCGACATAGTGGGTGAGCATGACGTGTTGTTCGCCGCCCCCGGAGAACGCATCGTCCTGCGCCATTTGGCCACCGATCGGGCCATCTTTGCCCGAGGCGCGCTGAAAGCGGCGCTGTGGGGGCAGGGCAAAGTGCCCGGCCAGTACGACATGGTGGATGTGCTGGGGCTGTAATCCCCGTCACCGAAACGCGGCCAGACCGGGTGGGTCTGCGCCGTCCTGTTCCGCCGTTGCAAAGAGCAGCCCCAACCGTTGCTTCCATGTCGGATACTGGCCAGTCAGAGCGTAAGTGAGGCGCTCGGCCCCGATGGAAATGCCAAGGGGCGCGGCCTCGCCTCCGATCACGATCTCACCGATCTCGGTCCAGTTGGCCGATGGGGGATAGGCCGTCGGAGCGGTTTCATCGAAGTCCCCAACGCGGTAGTAAACACCCATCGTCACGATGTAGTCATTGCCAAAGGGATCGGGAAAGAAAAAGCCCGAGGCATCGCGGGCTGCCAGGGCTTCGGCCTCATCCCGCAATAGGACCTTTTCGGAAAACGGCAGGCCGATCTCATCCAGCACCGGACGAATATTGTCGGCCTGGGGTACGCTGACAAATGCAATGCGGGACGGGTTTAGGTCGAAGACTTCGGTCAGAATGTGCATCATCAGACGCGTCGTAGCCTGACCGTCAGCGTCCGCGGGATGACAGCCGACCTCGTGAAACAGCGGCAACACGTCCGCACGCGATTTTTCGTCGACATCGGCAACTCTGGCCAGCGGTTGGATGACAAAAGCGTTCGAGGGCAACGTGGACTGATCGAAATCGTGTCGCAGCCCACCGTTATATTCATCACGCCCGGATGTAATGGCACGTGGCGCAACTTCGTTGACCCCAATTTCCGAGAACGTCGTGCTCAGATGATCGGCTGCAATACTAAGTGGCGCAACTTCGCTGAACCCAAGGTCCGAGAACGTCGTTCTCAGATGATCGAGCGTCTTGCTGAACTCCTGTTCGAACGCCTCATTCCAGTCTGCCGCTGCAATCGCCACACGTGGCAACAATGTTCCGACCGTTGCTGCGGTTCCCAACTGGACAACTCTGCGTCTGTTCAATCCCATCGGAGGCCTCCCGTACCCATTGGACTGGGGTCGAGACTATCACAGATGCTTCGGATAAGGGTTAAGGCTTTCTGAAGACGCGCCACCCAGATGGGCGGCGCGCTTGTTTACAGATCCTTGATCTTGTCTGCCCGTAGTGGGCAGGCGAGGTAGACGCCGAACTCTTTTCCAATATTAGCACTGACCCGTGCATGAACCGCGCCCTGACGGTCTTGGAATCGTTGGCTGTCTTCGACCGGGAAAATTCCCTCATGCCAGACGCCGGGGTGGATATAGAGGCCGCGTGAGCCATCGCACCAGAACGCCACCACTTTGTCCGGTGTCAGATTGTCTCCGGGCAATGCGGCAGGAACGATGAAAGGTTTGTTGTCCAGAGGCCAGAACATCTGCCCGCCATCCGGGTGGTAGTTCATGTGCCAAAGCAGAACCTGATCCCTGGCTGCGGTTTGACTGTCTTTCTGCGCTGTCTGTGGATCAGCGGACCAGCCGAGGACGTAGTGGCCCTTGACTGCCTCGTTCTCGCCATACAGCACGTCGCCCTGCCAATCGCATTTGAAGGTGCCCTCGACCCAGCCACCTTCGTCGCCAGTGCCTTCGTCGATGGGGCGCCAGCCTTGCTGCGGCCAGCGCACGATCTCGATCTTAAAGCTCTCAGGATCATCGACCAGACAGCCATAGCCTTTGACCGACTCGTCTGTGGCTCGAACCAGAGGCACTTCATGCCAAGGTAGCGAGGGTTTCGAACTGGCCTCAAAGATATACTCGGGCGCGTTCATGGTGTGCCCAAGTGTTTGTCGACCATGCGTTGTACCATCGGCGCGAAATGGGCGAAATCCGGCGTTTCCATATCCGCGCGTTTGCCTGCCTCGTCCAGATAGCGCACCTGAATGATCTCTTTGAGGTTCGGGTTGGCTTCGAATTCCGCAACTTCCTCGGTGCTCATCGGCCCGCCTTGAAGTTCCAGCGTATGTACCGAAGCGGTGGACAGGCGGTTGAAATACTCGGGCTTGGTGGCGCAGAGATACCGTTTGGCCGCGACGTGGTAGCGGCAGCAATCGGTGATAACCGAGGGGAAGAACTGCTCCAGCACTTCGGCACCCGCATCCTCGTGATGACGGTCTTCGGTATCATCTGGGTGGTACGTGCCGAACTCGGATGTGAAATGCCCGATATCGTGCAACAGGGCGCCGACGATGATTTCCTCGGGCTGACCGTTCTGCTCGGCAATTGTAGCGCCTTGCAGCATGTGTTCGGCCATGGTGACAGGTTCGCCCAGGTATTCCTCACCACCGCGGCGCTCGAAGATATCGCCGATGAAGGCCACGATATTGTCCCGGTTCAGGGTTGTGAAATCGGGTTTCATTCCGCCGCCTCCGGCTGTGCCATCTCCATCGCGGCCAGCGTAGACAGCAAACCGTCCTTATCTGCGTAGCAGCCCTGCAACCAGCGTGAACCTGCACCGGAATAGCCCAGACGCGCATGCAAAATGCGGGTGTTGTCGACGATAAAGCTCTCGCCCGATTCCAACTTGAAGGACACGCCCATGGCCGGATCATCGATGATGTCGCCCAACTGCCGGTAGGCGGCGTAGTAGGCCTCCATCTGGTCGAAGGGCACATCAACGAAGGGTGCGGACGAACGGTTGTTGAATCGAATGCCGATCAGTTCTCCGTCCGGCGACAGTTCGATCATCGGGCGGCGCGAGCGCAGGCAGACACCGTCCGAGCCTTTGTATTCGAAACGCGCGGGGTAGCCTGCCAACAGAGCAAACCCATCCGGGTTCTGTTCGCGCAGCTTTTCGGCGGCGCGGAAGCCGTCGACCACAATGGAGTCGCCACCCTCGGCACTGTTTTCGAGACAGTACAGAATTTGCAGCGTCGGAACTGGATCGCGATAGGGGTTGTCGGTATGCGCCTGCAAACCAAGGCCGGTATAGGCGAGGTTGGTCGGATTCACCTCGGTCCGCACCTCGAAATAGGGGCCATAATTGGTTTCGCGCACATAACCGAACAGGTCGGCAACTTTTAGCAAAGATTCTGGCTCGGTCGGGCCGCCAGTCAGTTTGGCAAAGCCGAACTCGGCGACGGCAGCCAGCCAGCTACGTTTGGTGGTCTGGTTGGTGTGAACCTCGGTCCAATCCGAGCTGGGCGCGTCGATGCCGCGTTCCCAAGTGGTGATGCCGGGTGCGATTCGGCCGGCTTGTAGCGTCTGGTCGCGGTCATAGACGTGATCGGCCAGCCAAACGGCAGGGAAGGTGACCGTCTTGCTCTCAGGCTGGAACGTGACGCTCAGATCGCCATTCACAACTTCAGCGGCGCTAACTGAAACATTTGCGGGGATGTCCCCGATGGTGATCAGTCGCTGCCCATTGCCCGGGGCGCGGGTCTCGGGGTCCAGCGCGTTGTCGCGCAGCCAGATGGCGTGGAAGCGAGCCTTGGCGCCGGTGTCGAATTCAACGGTTACAATCGATGTATCATGGGTGGCGGTGCGCAGCATGGGGGTCTCCTGTTCGGCGCGGGCTTTGGTTGAGCAGATACGCGCCTTGTGGCATTACCACAATTAATCCTTATTTCGGCTGAGGCTTGGAAAATCTTATGGCTAAGAAAAAGATCGGATTGCCACCGCTGGACTGGTTACGTGTGTTCGAGGCTGCCGGGCGACTGGGTGGGTTCTCGGCGGCAGCACGCGAGTTTGGGTTGACGCAGGCGGCGGTCAGCCAGCGGATTGGAAACCTTGAGGCGTGGCTAGGCCGGACACTTTTCGTGCGTGAGGCGCGAGGGGTGTCACTGACGGTTGAAGGCGAAAGCTATCTGCCTCTGGTGCAAGACAGCCTGCAAGCGCTGGAGCGTAATACCGAGGATCTGTTCGGAAAGTCGCCTCGAGAGCTGCGGGTGGCGGGGCTGTCTTCGAACATCCATGCTCTTGTTGTCCCAGCCTTGGCTCGATTTCAGGAGGTGCGACCCAAAGTGCGGGTGATGACAGATTCCGTGGCGCGCCGATCCTCGCTAGATGAAGAGCGGACCTGGTTACAAATCCGCTATGGCCGCGGGGCCTGGCCCGGGCGTGATGCAGCCCTTATAGCGCGTGAGGTGCTGGTGCCGATGGCAGCGCCCAGCGTGGACTGGGGAGCGCCTTTGATTGACCTGCGCGGAGAGCGGCCGGCGTGGCGGGATTGGGCGCGCAAAACGGATTACGGTGAACTGCCTCCCTCACAGATCAGTTTCGATTCTATGGAACATGCCATTTCTGCTGCCCGGCAGGGGATGGGGGTGGTTCTGGGGTCGGTGCCATTGGCAAATGCCGATTTGCAGGTGGGACGTCTGCGCAAGCTGGACTTGCCGGAATTGCAGACCAAGGATGGTTATTGGCTGACTTGGCCCGAGGAACGGGCGAAATCGAAGAAGCAACGTGCTCTGATCACCGATTTTCTGCAGGCATTGCAGGGTTGAGCGATCAGAAATCGATCGCGATTCCCTTTTTCTCCCAATCGCCATAGCGGGCCGGATCGGGGCCGTCGCGCCCACCCAGTTCTTTGGGCAGCTCCTTCGCGTCTGCCTCGGCCTTTTTGCGGCGTTCCTCGGCCTCGGCCAATGCGCGCTGTGCAGCGGGCGGCAGGTCTTTGCGGTCGTCATTCATGACATCGGGTTCCTTTCCGTGCTGGGGCTTGATATACGCCCGCGTCCGCCCTTGGCAATGCGGGCGACGGTCACATCAAAGGCGGTTCCATGTCCGACAACGCAACAGCAGCGCGACGCAGCGCTATCTATCTGCTGGATCAGATCTTGGGGGAAGGGCGGCTGCTGTCTGAATGCCTGGCCGCAGGCGCGCTGGATCGGTTGGGGCCGGAAGACCGCGCGCGGGCGCAGCGTCTGACGCTGGAAACCCTGCGCGGGTTGGAGCGCGCAGACCGGCTGTTGGATAACCACCTGAACCGTACGCCTGCTCTCACGGTCCAAAATGCGCTGCGTTTGGGCGCGGTGGAACTGTGCCACGGCGAAGCGGCGCATGGCGTGGTTAATTCCATGGTCGAGATCGTGGGGCGCTCGCGTAAGCATGGTCGTCTCAAGGGACTGGTAAATGCGGTATTGCGCAAAGTGGCCGCCGAAGGCCCGGCGGCCTGGCCGAAGATGCGGGTGCCGCGCCTGCCCGAATGGTTGCGGGAACCACTGATCATGGCCTGGGGTAAAGAGGCAGTTGCGGGCATGGAACAAGCCCATTTCGCGGCAGCCCCACTCGATATCACTGTAAAGCCGGGCGCCCAGGCACCGGGTGAGGTGCTGCCGACCGGGTCGATGCGGGTGCAGGATGCGGGTCAGGTCTCGACCCTGCCGGGGTTCGACAAGGGCGATTGGTGGGTGCAGGATGCCGCCGCTGCTGTTCCAGTGCGCGTTCTGGCTCCGCAAGCCGAAGAGAAAATTCTCGATCTCTGCGCCGCACCGGGCGGCAAGACGCTGCAATTGGCGGCTGCAGGGGCCGAGGTTACGGCGCTGGACATCTCAGAGTCTCGGCTGGAACGGGTGCGCGAAAACCTCAAGCGCACCGGGCTTAAGGCAAATGTTATCGCGGGCGATGCGCTGGAGCATCAGGGGCAATACGATGCCATCTTGCTGGACGCCCCCTGCTCGGCCACCGGCACCATCCGCCGTCATCCCGATCTTCCCTTTGCCAAGGACGGCTCGGAATTCGGCGGGCTGATCGAGTTGCAGGCGCAGATGCTCGCGCATGCCTGGACCCTGCTGAAACCCGGCGGGCGCTTGGTCTATTGCACCTGTTCCCTGTTGCCGGACGAGGGTGAGGTGCAGATAGAAGAGGCGCTGAACCAGTATCCCGACATGACGGTAGACCGCGATGCGCTCAACGTCACCGGTGTTGAAACGGACTGGATCACCGAAGAAGGCGGCCTGCGCCTGCGGCCCGATTTTTGGGCGGATCGCGGTGGTATGGACGGGTTCTACGTGGCCTGCCTGAACAAATCCGCCTGACAGCACGCTTTTCGATGACTTGACGATCGCACCAGTCTATCGTTGGGTCTCAGGCGCCAGCAGAGCGCAAGGGGCAGAGTAACGAGCGTCATGTCGACATCAGATACCATGACCGGCCGCTGGACCCGGTTTCAAAACCGCCTTTATGCGCGGCTTAGCCAGCGGCGCAAGGCGGTCGCCGGGTTTGTCGCTGAGCCCGAGCCGCGCACCGTAGGTTCTTTTGCGCGCGGGCGGCAGTTGGTTGCGGGAAATCTGTTATTTGCCGGTTACCTGGTCGAGGCTGAGGACACCGGCCTGTGGGACGTCACTGCCCCCAGCATCGGGTTTGACAATGAACGTCACGGTTTTGCGTGGCTGGATGATCTGGCGGCTGTCGGCGACATGCGCGCGCGCGAAAAGGCCCAGCGCTGGGTCTGGGGGTGGATCGACGCGCATGGTCGCGGGCACGGGCCCGGATGGGAACCGGATTTGACCGGACGGCGGATTCTGCGCTGGATCAATTATTCGGCGTTTTTGTTGCGCGGCATGAATGAAAAAAAACGCCAACTATTCTTCCGCGCCTTGGCGCAGCAAACTTGGTTTCTGTCAAAGCGCTGGCCTGCCGCCACACCGGGCCTGCCCCGGTTCGAGGCACTGGCCGGTCTGGTGCAAGCCGGGCTGGCGTTGAAGGGGCTTGAGCAGATGGCCGACCCGGCACTGCGGGCCCTTGCGAAAGAGTGTGAGAAACAGATCGATCCGCAGGGTGGGATTTCCACGCGCAACCCGGAAGAGTTGCTCGAGGTGTTTACACTCCTGTCCTGGACCTCGGCGGCGCTCGGCGATTTGGGGCGTGGGACGCCCGGCGCGCAGGCGGATGCGATCAAGCGTATGGCCCCGACGTTGCGCAGCTTGCGCCATTCGGATGGCGCGCTTGCTCGGTTTCATGGTGGCGGTCGTGGGGTCGAGGGGCGGCTGGATCAGGCACTGGTCCAAAGCGGGGTCAGGCCGCAGCACGCCACAGGTCTGGCGATGGGATTTGCGCGACTTTACGCGGCGCGAACCAGTGTCATCGTCGATTCCAGCACCCCGCCCAAGGGGACCGCATCCTATAATGCCCATGCCTCGACCCTGGCCTTCGAGCTGACCTCGGGGCGGCGACCGCTGATCGTGAATTGCGGCTCGGGTGAAAGCTTTGGTTCTGAATGGCGCCGTGCGGGGCGCGCGACCCCGTCCCATTCTACCCTGTGTCTGGATGGCTATTCCAGCGCCCGACTGGCGGAGGCAGCAAACGGCAGCGAATACGAAGCGCTGGTCGACGCGCCCCAAGACGTGCCGACTGAATTTGAAGAGGCGTTCGAGGGCAACCGTTTTATGGTCGGACACGATGGCTACACAAAAACCTTCGGCCTGACCCATGCCCGAACCTTCGAGCTTCGCTTTGATGGCCGCGAGCTAACAGGTGAGGACATTTTGCTGACCGCTACGGACAAAGCCAAGCGGCAGTTCGACAAGGCTCTGAACGCTTCGGGCCTGCAGGGCATTGGCTTCGACATCCGTTTTCACCTGCATCCTGATGTGGATGCGGCCATCGATTTAGGCGGTGCCGCAGTGTCGATGGCGCTGAAAAGCGGTGAGATCTGGGTTTTCCGCCATGATGGTGTGGGAAAATTGACCGTTGAACCAAGCGTTTATCTCGAAAAAGGGCGATTGAAGCCGCGCGCGACAAAACAGATCGTTCTATCCGGCCGCGCAATGGAGTATGCGACGCGCATCCGGTGGACGTTGAGCAAGGCACAGGATACAGCCTATGCCGTGCGCGACCTGCACCGAGACGAGCCCGAATTCGACTGACGCCAAAAGGACCTTTGGACCCATGACCGATCTTCACCCCGTGCGCCGCGCGTTGCTTTCCGTTTCCGACAAGACCGGGCTGATCGAGCTGGGCAAGGCGCTGGCCGAGCGCGGGGTCGAACTGCTGTCGACCGGCGGCACCGCCAAGGCGCTGCGCGAGGCAGGGCTAGAGGTAAAGGATGTCAGCGAGGTCACCGGTTTCCCCGAGATGATGGACGGTCGCGTGAAAACCCTGCACCCGATGGTACATGGCGGCTTGCTGGCCCTGCGCGACAACGACACGCACGTGGCTGCGATGAATGAACATGGTATCGGCGCGATCGACCTGCTAGTCGTGAACCTCTATCCGTTCGAGGCCACCGTGGCCAAAGGTGCGGGTTATGACGAATGCATCGAAAACATCGATATCGGTGGACCTGCGATGATCCGCGCGGCCTCCAAGAACCACGCCTTCGTGAACGTGGTTGTGGATGTCGAAGATTACTCCTCGCTGCTGGACCAGCTGGATGAGAACTACGGCAAGACATCCTACGGTTTCCGCCAGTGGCTGGCGCAAAAGGCTTATGCCCGGACTGCCGCCTATGACACCGCTGTGTCAAACTGGATGGCCGACGCACTGCAACTTGACGCCCCAAAGCGCCGCGCCTTTGCCGGTGAGCTGAAACAGACCCTGCGTTATGGCGAAAACAGCCATCAGCAGGCGGCTTTTTATACGGATGGCACCAACCGTCCCGGCGTCGCGACTGCTGTGCAGCATCAGGGCAAGGAACTGAGCTACAACAACATCAACGACACGGATGCCGCGTTCGAGCTGGTGGCTGAGTTCGACCCGGCGCACGGCGCAGCCTGTGCCATCATCAAACACGCCAACCCCTGCGGTGTGGCCACGGGCGCGACCTTGTTGGACGCCTATAAATCGGCCTTCGACTGCGACCGTACCTCGGCCTTTGGCGGCATAGTCGCGCTGAACAAGCCGCTCGACGCCAAAACCGCGCAGGAAATCACCGGTATCTTCACCGAGGTTGTAATTGCCCCCGGCGCATCTGATGAGGCCAAGGCGATCTTTGCCGCCAAGAAAAACCTGCGTCTGTTGACGACCGAAAGCCTGCCGGATGTGACTGCCGGTGGCAAAACCGTCCGGCAAGTGGCCGGTGGCTTGCTGGTACAGGATAAGGACAACGGGTTCGTTGGCATGGATGATCTGAAAGTGGTCACCAAGAAGGCCCCAACCGATGAGCAGATGCGCGACCTTCTGTTTGCCTGGAAAGTGGCGAAGCACGTCAAGTCCAACGCTATCGTTTATGTCAAAGACGGCGCCACTGTCGGGGTGGGCGCGGGCCAGATGAGCCGTGTGGATTCGGCCTTGATCGCAGCCAAGAAAGCCGAACGTATGGCCGACGCGCTGGGTCTGCCGCAACCACTGACCATCGGCTCGGCTGTGGCTTCGGACGCGTTCTTCCCCTTCCCAGACGGACTGATGGAGGCCGCCGAGGCCGGTGCCACCTGCGTGATCCAGCCCGGCGGTTCGATGCGCGATGACGAGGTGATCGCGGCGGCAGATGAGGCAGGTCTCGCCATGGTCTTCACCGGCATGCGTCACTTCCGCCACTGATGCGCTCTCGCCTTTTACTCTGGGCCGCGCTGGCCGCGTTTTTGATCGACCAGATCAGCAAGTATCTGGTCGTCCACGTGATGCGCGTGGCCGAGGGCAATATCGACGTCCTGCCACCGCTGCTGGTGTTCAAATACGGTGAGAACCGGGGTATCAATTTCGGCTTGCTTCAGGGCAATACCGAAGCGGCCCGCTGGATTCTGATCGGCGTGTCGCTGGCAATCTCGGTTGGTGTCTTGGTCTGGCTGATGCGCGCGACCCCGTCGAAGCTGATGCTGTTCTGCGGCGGGCTGCTGATCGGTGGTGCGCTGGGCAATGTGGTGGACCGTGTTCTGTACGGCTATGTTCTGGACTTCCTCAACATGTCCTGCTGCGGCATCAACAACCCGTTCGTGTTCAATCTGGCCGATGTCTTCATCTTTGCCGGTGCTATCGGACTTGTGTTGTTCGACGGCAAAAAGGCCTCGTGACGCGCCGGGCGATATGCGATAAAAGCGCCTGAAACTGGTTGGAGACTCTGATGCGGCTGCCGCGTTCCATACTTGCTGTGACCTTGGCCTTTGGTGTTGCCGGATGCTCGGATATCGGTCTGCGTCACCTTGAGGCACCAGGGGACGGTCCGGATGAGTTTTCGGTCATGCCGGTCAAGCCGCTAACCCAGCCGAAGGACTATTCCTTCTTGCCCGCGCCAACGCCGGGCGGTGGGAACTTGACCGATCCGAACCCCAAGGCGGATGCTGTGGTGGCACTGGGCGGCAGTGAGGCCGCGCTGAATGCAAACACCGCCATCCCCTCGTCAGATGCAGCGCTGGTAACGGCGTCCAGCCGCTATGGCGTCCCTGCCAACACGCGGCAGGTTGTCGACACCGAGGATGCCGAATTCCGCAAAAAGCAGGGTCGTTGGACACGGCTGCGCCTGTTCAAGGTCGACCGGTATGAACAGGTCTATCAGCGTCAGGCACTGGATGCGGAGGCTCAGAACCAAGCAGCGCGGCGTGTCGGGTTGGAGACGCCATCTGCGCCTCCTGGAAATGAATAAATCTTAACTTTCCGTCATCGGCCTTGAACCTGCGTCATACCACCGTAGTTTGAACACCATCAAATGAAACGGAGGATGCCCCATGGTTCGGGCCTTGGCACTGTCTGCCGCCCTGTTCGCTGCCACCCCTTTGATGGCCAAAGAAGGGCATGAGGCGGTCACAACCTTTACGTTGGACAACGGCATGGACGTCGTCGTGATAGAGGATCACCGAGCGCCAGTCGTGCAGCACATGGTTTGGTACCGCGCCGGATCGGCGGATGAACCTGTCGGATCATCCGGCGTGGCGCATTTCCTGGAACATCTGCTGTTCAAAGGCACCGATACACTGGCGCCCGGCGAGTTTTCCGCCACCGTCGCGGCCAATGGCGGCAACGACAATGCATTCACCTCGTACGACTACACCGCCTATTTTCAGCGTGTCGCTGCCGACCGCCTGGAACTGATGATGCGGATGGAGGCGGACCGGATGCGCAACATCCGCTTGTCTGAAGAGGATATCGTCACCGAGCGCGACGTAATTCTTGAAGAACGCAACCAGCGCACTGAAAACAGCCCGAGGGCCTTGTTTGGTGAGCAGATGAGCGCGGCGCAGTACCTCAACCATCGCTACGGCGTGCCCATAATTGGTTGGCGGCATGAGATGGAGACGCTGGACATGGACGACGCGTTGTCCTTCTACCAAACCCATTACGCGCCTAATAACGCAATTCTGGTTGTCACCGGCGATGTCGAACCTGATGCGGTCAAGGCGCTGGCCGAACAGTACTACGGTGTCATCCCTGCCAATCCGGACCTGCCCGAACGGGTGCGATCGCAAGAGCCACCGCAGACCGCCGAACGTCGACTCACCTATAAAGACGCACGTGTGTCGCAGCCCTATGTCCAGCGCAGCTATCTGGCGCCCGAACGCGATCCGGGCGAGCAGCAAAAAGCTGCGGCCTTGTTTCTGCTGGCCGAGTTGCTGGGTGGCAGCACCACATCTTACTTGAACGAAAAGCTACAGTTCGAGCAGCAAATGGTCGTTTACGCTGGGGCGTTCTACCGCGGTGTCTCTTTGGACGATACAACCTTTGATCTGCTGGTCGTTCCAGCACAGGGTGTGTCCCTGCAAGAGGCCGAGGACGCAATGGATCAGGCCGTTGCCGATTTCATTGCCGAGGGTGTGAACGAGGAAGACTTGGACCGGATCAAGATGCAACTTCGTGCCGCGCAAACCTATGCCCGCGACAATGTGGACGGGATTGGCAACCGCTACGGCCGCGCCCTGACCAGCGGTCTGACGGTCGAGGATGTGCAGGCTTGGCCTGATTTCCTGCAGGCTGTGACGGGCGAGGAAATCATCGCCGCTGCCCGTGAGGTTCTGCAACCTGAAGCATCCGTGACCGGCTGGCTGATGAAAGACGATGAGGTGACGCAATGAAACGCATCTTCGCAACCCTGATCGCCGTCGTTTTCGCGCTGCCCGCCTGGGCCGAGATTGAGATAGAAGAGGTCACCTCGCCCGGTGGTATCACCGCCTGGCTGGTCGAGGACCATTCGATCCCCTTCACCGCGTTGGAGCTGCGCTTTCGTGGCGGTACCACGCTGGACGAGCCTGGCAAGCGCGGGGCTGTCTATCTGATGAGCGGCCTTATCGAAGAAGGCGCAGGTGATATGGACGCCCGGACCTATGCGCGCGAACTTGAATCTCTGGCGGCATCGTTTCGCTATGATGCGTCGGACGACTCGGTGACTGTCTCGGCCCAGTTCCTGACGGAAAACCGCGACGAGGTGATCGACCTGCTGCGCACAACGATCCACGAGCCTCGGTTCGACGAGGACGCTGTCGAGCGGGTGAAGGCGCAGATTGTGTCTGGTCTTCGGTCGGACCAGACCGATCCCAACGACATCGCCGGACGCAACTTCGCTAAGATGGCTTATGGCGATCACCCCTATGGCACCGAAGGCAAGGGTACGATCGAAAGTGTCAGCGCGCTGACGCGTGATGATGTGGTCACTGCCTATGACAATGTGTTCGCCAAGGACCGGCTTTATGTCGGTGCCGTGGGTGATATTACGGCCGAGGAACTCGGTGCGTTGCTGGACAAGTTGCTGGCCGACCTGCCTGAAACCGGCAAACTCATTCCGGATCGAGCCGACGTGAACATCCCCGGCGGTATCAGCGTGGTCGAATTTGACACGCCACAATCCGTGGCCCTGTTCGGCCATGCTGGTATCGACCGTGACGATCCCGATTTCTTTGCCGCATTTATCCTGAACCACATCCTTGGCGGCGGCGGGTTCGAGAGTCGTCTGATGCAGGAAGTGCGTGAAAAGCGCGGCCTGACTTATGGAGTGGCAACCTATCTGGTGCCCAAGGATTTGGCTTCGGTCTACTTGGGGTCGGTGTCCTCGGCCAATGATCGCATTGCTGAAACGGTTGAGGTAATCCGCGAGGAATGGGCTCGGGCTGCGGCAGAGGGCGTGACGCAGAAGGAACTGGACGACGCCAAAACCTACCTGACCGGAGCCTACCCACTGCGGTTTGACGGCAATGGCCGGATTGCCGGTATCATGGTGGGCATGCAGATGGAGGATCTGCCCATCGACTATATCGCCACCCGCAATGACAAGGTGAACGCGGTGACCTTGGATGAGGTCAACCGCGTGGCCAGCGAATTGCTGGACCCTGAAAGCCTGCATTTTACCGTCGTTGGCAAACCCGAGGGGTTGGAAACCACAAACTGATGAAACGGGGCTGAGCGGATGCTCAGCCCTTTGTTCCGGCCGCGCTACGCAGCATCTGCCCCATCATCTGCCCGAACTTGCCGGACCCACGCTGATAGAGCGCGCCATCCACAGACAGAACCGTGCCGCTGATATAGCTGGCCATATCGGAGCTGAGGAACAGGCAGGCGTTGGCCACATCCTGCGTGTTGCCCCAGCGGCCTAGTGGCACATCACGGCGCAGTTCTTCATGGGCGTTTTCCGTCGGTGCTAAACGCCGTGCGCCTTCGGTGCCTTCGATGAAACCCGGCACGACCGAGTTCACTCGAATGCCCTCAACGCCCCATTCCATCGACAGCGTTCGGGTGATCTGATCGACGCCCGCCTTGGCAGCGCAGACATGAGCTTGACCTTCGTAGGGCAGAAACGCCTGCGGGGCCGAGATGTTGATGATGCTGGCACCTGGGCGTTTCAGATAGGGGTAAGCCCCCTTCATCACGTGGACAGTGCCCATCAGGTCGATATCTACCACCGTCTTGAACGCGTTGACGGACATCTCTGCCGTTAGTGCTGGGAAGTTGCCCGCCGCGCCCGAGACCAGAACATCGAAATCACCCAAAGTTTCATGGAACTCCTTGAGGCCGTCGGCCACGGCTTGCGCGTCGCGCACGTCAAACGCTGCGCCAATCACTTCGGCTGCGCCAAGGTCTTTCAGCGCGGCGACGGTGTCATCCACCTTCTCTTGCGACCGGCTGGCAACGGCCAGCTTTGCCCCCGAGGCCGCAAAGGCCTCGGCAATGCCGCGATTGATACCGCTGGTTCCGCCAATGACGATGACGGTTTTACCTGAAAAATCCATTTAGGCCTCCCTTGGAGGGGAGCCCTACTCGCCGTAGGGCACCCAGATGTTCTTGATCTCGGTCGAAGCCTGAAGGAAGCGGCGGGAATGGTCCATGCCCCAATCAAATGCCGTCGCGTTATTGACCCAGGTCCGTTTCAGGTTCCCGGCCGAAACGACCTCGATCTCTTTCGACAGGTCGGTGGACGAGAACGACCAGACCGCATCGACGTTCAGGTGGGAGGCTAGAGGTTTTGCCAGTTCCGCGTGGATGCCGGTCAGGATGTTGACCACACCTGCGGGTACGTCCGAGGTTTCAAGGATCTGGTAGAAATCGGTCGCCGCCAGCGGATAAGGCTCCGAGGCCACCAGAACCGTCCGGTTGCCCATCGCAATCGCCGGCGCCATCGCTGACACAAGACCCAGCAGAGGTGCTTCGTCGGCACACAGAGCGCCGATGACACCCACGGACTCCTTCATGGCAATCGCTACGCCACGGATCGGAACACCATGCACCTGACCGTCATACTTGTCGGCCCAGGCAGCAGCGGTGAACAGGCGCTGGATCGAGGCTTCTACCTCCTTCGCGCCGTCTTTCTTGCCGGTCATAGCGTCGATACGCGCGGCGAATTCACCAGCACGGGCCGACAGGTTCTCACCGACGTAGTACAAGATCTGCGCGCGCAGGTGGCCGGTGGTCTTGGACCAGCCCTTGGCGCCCGCCGCAGCCTCAACCGCGTTGCGCACGTCCTTGCGGTTGGCAAGACCCACATGGCCCAGCAGACCGGACTTACCCCAGACGGGTTTTGAATAGCCGCCATCGGGCCGCGCTTGCTTGCCGCCGACATACATCTTGGCGGTGCGGTCGATGGGATCGACCGGGGCACCTTCGCCCATGATCGCTTCAACCTTAGCCAGCGGCTTGGCCTTGCCTTTGGGTTTGGTGTACGCCGCCAGGCCTTCCCAGCCGCCTTCGCGACCGAAGCCGCTTTCGCGCACACCACCGAAACCAGCAGCGGCGTCGAACAGGTTGGTGGCATTCACCCAGACCACGCCCGCAACCAGCTTGGGTGCGATGTCTAATGCGAGGTTCACGTTCTCGGTCCACACAGTCGCGGCCAGCCCGTAGCGGGTGTTGTTGGCCAGTTCGACCGCCTCTTCCGGCGTGCGGAAGGTGGACGACACCAACACCGGGCCAAAGATCTCTTCCTGCATCAGCGGGTCAGAGGTTTCGAGGCCCGAGATCAGCGTTGGGGGGTAGTAGCATCCATTCGCGGGCAACTCGCATGCGGCCTGATACACGCGTCCTGCCGTGTTGCTTTCGACCAGCCCCTTGATGGTCTGCAGCTGAACAGGGTCCACAACTGCGCCCACATCGATGCATTTGTCCAGCGGATCACCAATGCGCAGCTTGTCCATCCGCGCGCGCAGTTTGTCGTGGAAGCGGTCGGCAATGCCTTCCTGCACCAACAGACGCGAGCCCGCACAGCAGACCTGACCCTGGTTGAACCAGATCGCGTCGACCAGACCTTCGATCGCTGAGTCGATATCGGCGTCTTCAAAGACGATATAGGCGGACTTGCCGCCCAGCTCCAACGTCAGTTCCTTACCCGAACCAGCGGTCGCTTCGCGGATACGCCGCCCCACAATGGTCGAGCCGGTAAAGGCGATTTTGTCCACGTCCGCGGCCACAATCATCTCACCCACCGCGCCGTCACCGGTGACGATGTTGACCACGCCCTTCGGCAGTCCGGCCTGCGAGCAGATGTCAGCGAACAGCAGCGCGGTCAGCGAGGTGTATTCGGCCGGTTTCAGAACCACCGTGTTGCCCATCGCGATCGCAGGCGCGACTTTCCACGCAAGCATCAACAACGGGAAGTTCCACGGAATGATCTGCCCGCACACGCCCAACGCCTCGGCGTCTGGCAGTTCGCTTTCCATCAGCTGCGCCATGCCCGCGTGGTAGTAGAAGTGCCGCTGGACCAGCGGGATGTCGATGTCGCGCGATTCACGGATCGGCTTGCCGTTGTCCAGGCTCTCTAGCACCGCAAACAGGCGCGAGTGCTTCTGCAACAGCCGCGCGATGGCATAGAGGTACCGTGCGCGCCCCGCGCCGCCCAGTTTCTCCCATTTCGGCTGCGCCTTGCGCGCGGCAGCAAC
Organism: Ruegeria atlantica; assembly: GCA_013032095.1. Classification (GTDB taxonomy): domain Bacteria; phylum Pseudomonadota; class Alphaproteobacteria; order Rhodobacterales; family Rhodobacteraceae; genus Ruegeria; species Ruegeria atlantica_E. Next base: position 366,954 of record WQBJ01000002.1, read on the forward strand.
GGCGGCATCCACGTCAGCCTGTTTCGCCTGTGTCAGCTTGGCCAGAACCTCTCCGGTCGCCGGGTTGCGGCTTTCGAACCCCTTTCCAGGTTTGGTGAAGGCACCGTCGATATAGTGGCCGAACTTGTCGCCCTGATCGACCAGCCAGGCCAGAGCCTCGGCAGCGCTTTCGGGGGCGGGGCCGTAATCCATGGTTTCGAAAATCTCTTTGACTGTCATTGTTCTTGTCCTCAGCCCATGGAGTGACGATAGCCAGCCGAGTAGGACCCGGTGACATAGTGTTCCAACTGCCGTTCGATATCGCCCAGCAACGACGACGCGCCAAAGCGGAACAGGTCCGGTTCCAACCAGCGGTCGCCCAGTTCGTCCTTGATCAGCGACAGGTAGACCAGCGCGTCCTTGGCTTTCGAGATGCCACCAGCAGGTTTGTACCCGACCCGGTACCCGGTACGGTCATAGTAGTCGCGGATCGCGCGGATCATCACCAGTGACACGGGCAGGGTGGCGTTGACGCTTTCCTTACCGGTCGAGGTCTTGATGAAATCTGCCCCGGCCATCAGGCAGACCAGAGAGGCGCGCGCGACGTTGCGCAGGCTGCCCAGCTCTCCGGTGGCGAGGATGGCTTTGACATGCGCATCGCCACAGGCCACGCGGAAGGCCTTCATCTCTTCATACAATGCCTGCCAGTCGCCTGACAGGACGTGACGGCGCGAGATGACGATGTCGATCTCTTCGGCCCCGGCCTTCACGCTTTCTTCGATCTCGGCAACGCGCAAGTAGAACGGAGACAGGCCAGCGGGGAAGCCGGTTGAAACGGCAGCCACCGGAATGCCGGTGCCTTTCAGAGCCTCAACCGCTGTTTCAATCATGTCGTGATAAACACAGACCGCTCCTGTCGTAATTGGCGGCATGTCCAATGTCTGCAGAACCGAAGGTGCCACGGGTTGTCTGGCTTTGGCGCACAGGCGGCGCACACGGCCGACGGTGTCATCACCCGACAGGGTGGTCAGGTCGATCATGGTGATCGCCTTCAGCAGCCACGCGGCCTGATAATCCTTTTTCACCGACCGCCGACCGGGCAGGGTCGCGGCGCGGCGCTCGATGGCCGAGGTGTTGGCTTGCACGGCGCGCACCCAGTCCAGATCCAGATCCATGCCGGGGTTTCTGGGCTCGGTCACTTGCGGCAGATGCGCTGTGCGCACGGGGCTTTCTGAGCTCTGCGTATCCATCTTCACATCCTTTGGGAGGTTTGCGCCAAATTCGCACGGGTGGCGCGCAATTGGAAGGCATAGCGCGGGATGTTGGGGTTATTTTTTGACCAAATGGACAAATTAGGCGTTTTCTTGCGAATAATTCTCAATAGCATTGACTTACTTGCGAATGGTTCGCATATTCATTCGGAATTAGTCATCAGATCGGGGTCAGACATGATTCGTCGCAGCTTTCTTGCAGCACTGGCATTTGCCGCTGCTCTGCCACTGACGGCCTTGGCCGAAGCGCCGCTCAAAGTGGTCGCCACCACGGGCATGATTGCCGATGCAGCGCGTCAAGTTGGCGGTGATCAGGTTGAGGTGAAGGGCCTGATGGGTCCCGGCGTCGACCCGCATGCCTATCGTCAGACCCGCAGTGATATTGTGGCGATGACACGCGCAGATCTTATCCTGTGGCATGGCTTGTACCTCGAGGCGCAGATGGAAAACTTCTTCCATGATCTCGAGCGCAAGCGCCCGGTTGTGGCCGTGGCCGAAGGGATCGACACATCCAAATTGCGCGCCCATGACGACTATGCAGACAAATACGACCCGCATGTATGGATGAGTCCCGCCCTGTGGCGCGATGTGGTGGTCGAAGTGCAAGAGGCCTTGACCGAAGCGCGCCCCGAGTCGGCCGACATCTTTGCCGCCAACGCGCAAACGCATCTGGCTGAAATCAACCAGTTAGAAGCTTACGCCAAACAAGCACTGGTTGCTGTGCCTGAAAACAATCGCGTTTTGGTCACAGCGCATGATGCGTTTGGTTATTTCGGCGCCGAGTATGGCTATGAGGTAATGGGTATCCAAGGCATCTCGACCCAGTCCGAGGCTGGTTTGAACCGTATCGGAGAACTGGTGGATACGCTGGTCGACAAGCAGTTGAAAGCGGTGTTCGTGGAAAGCTCGGTGTCCGACCGGTCGATGCGCGCGCTGATCGAAGGGGCTGCGGCCAAAGGTCATGATGTGGGTGTCGGAGGAGAACTGTATTCCGACGCCATGGGCGAACCGGGCACCTATGAGGGCACCTATATCGGCATGCTGGATCACAACATAACCGTTATTGCCGGCGCGCTGGGCGCGGATGTGCCGGATCGCGGCATGAACGGCAAATTGTCGGCGGGGTTTTGAGAGATGTTGGAACTGGCCGCTGATCAGGGAGTAACAATTTCCGAGCAGAGCTTGGAAAACAGCCCTCTGGCCATTCGCGGCCTGACCGTCTCCTACGGGCAGAAGCCTGCGGTGTTCTCGGTGGATATGACCGTGCAGCCCGGCGCGATGACAGCCATTATTGGCCCGAACGGGGCGGGCAAATCGACCCTGCTCAAGGCCGCTTTGGGGGTTGTGTCGCCACTATCTGGGCAAGTCACTGTTTATGGTAAACCGCTGGAACAACAACGCGCCCGCATCGCTTATGTGCCGCAACGCGCCAGCGTCGACTGGGATTTCCCGACCCGCGTGATTGATGTTGTCCTTATGGGCCTGTCCCGGCAATTGGGCTTGCTGGGACGTATTCGTGCGCGGCACATGTCGCGCGCGATGGATTGCCTGAACCGTGTCGGCATGCGCGATTTCGCAAAGCGTCAGATTGGCCAGCTTTCGGGCGGTCAGCAGCAACGGGTCTTTCTGGCCCGCGCGCTGGCACAGGAAGCGGACCTTTACTTGCTGGACGAGCCCTTTGCGGGCGTCGATGCGGCAACGGAAAAAGCCATCATCGCCGTGCTGAAGTCTTTGAAAGAGGCAGGCAAGACCGTGGTTGTCGTGCATCACGATCTGGCCACCGTTACCGACTATTTTGACCATGTCTTCCTGATCAACACTCGCAAAGTGGCCGAAGGTCCGGTGGCAGAGGCCTTCACAGCCGAAACCCTGCAATCGGCCTATGGAGGCCGTTTGGCCACCGCTCAGATCGACCAGATTTCACGCGCGCTGGGGTAGTGAAGCATGCTTTGGGACGCACTGACCCTACAGCTGGGCTACAACGCCACGCTGGTTGCCATTGGTGCGACCTTGTTGGGGATTTCGGCCGGAGTTACTGGCACTTTTCTGTTTCTACGTAAACGCGCGCTGGTCAGCGATGCGATCAGTCACGCAACGCTGCCGGGCGTGTGTCTCGGCTTTATGGTGCTGGTCGCCTTTGGGGGCGACGGGCGCAACCTTATCGGCCTGCTGGCTGGATCTGCGGTCTCGGCCTGGATTGGCCTTTTGTGCATGAACTGGCTGACGCGCCGCACGCGACTGGCCGAAGACGCCGCCATTGGTGCAGTTCTCTCCGTCTTCTTCGGTTTAGGCATCGTCCTTTTGACGGTAATACAAACGATGGGTGTCGGACGTCAGGCCGGGCTGGAAGGGTTCCTGCTGGGCTCGACTGCCGGGATGCTCTGGGCCGATGCTCTGATCATCGCGATTGGAGGGGCGGCGACGCTGGCCTTGGTGATGATCATCCGCCGCCCGATGACCATGGTCGCCTTTGACCCGGAATACGCAGCGGCGCGAGGGTTGCCGGTGCATCGCGTAGACCTTGCGATGATGGGGCTGGTAATGGCCGTCACCGTGGTCGGCCTGAAAATCGTCGGACTTATCCTGATCGTGGCGCTGCTGATCATTCCGCCGGTGACCGCGCGGTTCTGGACTGAACGTTCGGACCGGGTGGTGCTGCTGGCCGGTCTGTCGGGAGGTCTGGCCGGGTATCTGGGGGCGGCGCTGTCGGCCTCAGCACCGAACCTGCCCACGGGTCCGATCATCGTTCTAGTCAGTTTCGCTTTCTTTGCCCTGTCTCTGTTGTTTGCGCCCGTCCGGGGTGTTCTGGCTGCGGTGCTGCAACATCTGAAGTTCCAGCGCCGGGTACATATCCGTCAGGGTTTGCTGGCGCTGGCGCAGGATCAGAAGATCTATGAACCGCTGACTCTGCGCCTGCTGAAACGTGCCGGGCTGGCCCGCGCCGATGGCGTCGCCACCGAGACTGGCAAAGCCCGCGCCGCCAAAGCCCTGCGTGATGAGAAGCGGTGGGAGGTCGTCCGCGCCGATCAGGCGCATGAGGCGACGGCGGCGCTCTACGACGGGTTGCGTGACATCGAGACCGTTCTGACACGCGACCAGATCGCCGAGATTGACCGCCAGATCGGTGGCCCGCAGGGAGTGCCTTCATGAGTGGTGAAGAATTTGTTCCCCTGTCCCTGACGCCTTTGCTGATCGGCACCTTTGCGGCGATTGCCTGCGCGTTGCCCGGAAATTTTCTGGTGCTGCGCAAACAAGCCCTGATCGGGGATGCGATAAGCCACGTGGTGCTGCCCGGTATTGTGGTGGCCTTTCTGGTGACAGGAGCGATCTCGACATGGCCGATGATGCTGGGTGCGGCAGGTGCCTCCATTGTGGCGGTGGTGATGATCGAAGCTATCCGGCGGCTGGGTCAAATCGAACCGGGGGCCGCGATGGGCGTGGTGTTCACCACCATGTTCGCGGGCGGTGTGCTGCTTCTGGAACAGACTGATACTTCGACCGTGCATCTGGACGTGGAACATGCGCTTTACGGCAACCTGGAAAGTCTGATCTGGTTGGACGCCGTGGGGTGGTCGTCGCTGATGGACCTAACGGCTTTGGCCGGCCTGCCGCCGGAACTGCCGCGTATTGCGCTGACACTGGTAGGTGTGATCCTGTTCATCTGGCTGTTCTGGCGTCCGCTGAAAATTTCTACCTTTGATGAGGGATTTGCCCGTACCATAGGCATTCGCACCGGCGCGCTGGGTTTGGCTTTGGTAATCGTCGCAGCGATCTCTGCCGTGGCTGCTTTTGACGCGGTGGGATCGATCATCGTGATCGCCATGTTCATCTGCCCTCCGGCGGCAGCCCGTATGATGACCAATCGACTGGAAACCCAGATCACCTGGAGCGTCGTCTTTGCCGTCCTGTCAGCGACCTCGGGTTATGTTCTGGCGGGCTATGGGCCGCTTTGGCTGGGGGGATCGGACGCCGTCAGCGCAGCAGGGATGATTGCGACCATGTCCGGTCTGATACTGGCAGGTGCTGCGCTGTGGGGGCCGTGCCGCACCCGGGCCGGAGCGCCCAGCACCGTTTGATACAGCGTAATCCCGCTGCTGCTACACGCGGGTCGTCGGCTGAAAATTGCCCAGAATTTAAGCACCGGCAGAGTTAATCACCACGATCCCGTTTTTCGTGTTAGGTCCCCCGCTATTAAAATCTGAATGACCACCACTCACTTCGGATCGTTCGGACAATCTCGCTCAAGTTCGCCTTGTGTTAACATCGGCGCCGCGAGATTGTTCGAACGCCCCCTCCTTAAAAATAGAGAAACCTAAGCAGTGGCAGAATCGTGCGCGCCTGTGCTAGGTCTGGTGGTATGGCACAGGCGAACCCCAATATCAGCGAAAACCGCCCCGTGATCCGGCAGCTCGACGATGCTGCCATCAACCGTATTGCGGCGGGTGAAGTGGTGGAGCGTCCAGCCTCGGCAGTCAAAGAACTGGTCGAGAATGCAATCGACGCCGGGGCGACCCGGGTTGCCATCGACATTGCCGATGGCGGCAAAACCTTGATTCGCGTTACCGACGATGGCTGCGGAATTTCGGCAGAAGATTTGCCGCTGGCGTTGTCACGTCATGCAACGTCGAAGATCGATGGCTCGGACCTGCTGAACATCCACACCTTTGGTTTCCGGGGTGAGGCATTGCCGTCTCTGGGGGCCGTCGGTCGGCTGGCCATCACAAGTCGGGTTCCGGGAGCGGATGCTGCACAGATACACGTGGCGGGCGGTAAGATGGAGGCAGTAAAACCAGCTGCCCTGCGCGCGGGTACAGTGGTGGAGTTGCGCGATCTGTTCTTTGCCACACCCGCGCGGCTGAAATTCATGCGTACCGACCGGGCCGAGGCACAGGCGATCACCGACACCGTCAAGCGCCTCGCCATGGCCGAGCCCGCCATAACCTTCACTCTGCGCGATGTCACAGGCGGGGGCGAGGGCCGAGTAACCTTCCGTGCCGATCGCGAAAACGGCGATTTGTTCGACGCGTTGCATGCCCGTCTGGCCCGTGTGATCGGGCGCGAGTTTGCAGAGAATGCGTTGCAGATCGACGCATCGCGCGAGGGTATTAGGCTTTATGGTTACGCCGCCCTGCCGACCTATTCCAGAGGGGCTGCGGTCGCCCAGTATCTGTTCGTCAACGGTCGTCCTGTGCGAGACAAGATGCTGACCGGTGCTTTGCGTGCCGCCTATTTCGACTTCCTTAGCCGCGACCGGCATCCGGCGGCGGCGTTGTTCATCGACTGTGACCCCACGCTGGTCGATGTGAACGTGCACCCGGCCAAATCCGAGGTACGGTTCCGCGATCACGGCGTGGCGCGGGGGCTGATTATCTCGGCCCTGCGGCATGCATTGGCCGAGGCAGGGCATCGGGCCTCGACTACCGTGGCCAATGCAACTCTGGGCGCGATGCGACCCGAACCGACCCAACCCACGCCTGCACGGGTGTATCAGATGGACCGGCCCTCGCCGGCGGCGCGTCAGGCTGCTTTTCAGGCGCAGGCGCCGGGGTTTGCCGAGCTGTCCCGTGATTACAGCGGCAGCGTCGTGGACCCGGCTGCGGCAGCTCCGGTCGCGGTCGAAGAACCGGCACCGCAAGATCTGCCCTTGGGGGCTGCGCGCGGGCAGGTGCATGAGAATTACATCATCGCCCAGACAACCGATGGCTTGGTCATTGTCGACCAGCACGCAGCGCATGAGCGGCTGGTTTATGAGAAACTGAAGACCCAAATGGCCGAGAATGGCGTGGCCGCGCAGGCGCTGTTGATCCCTGAAATCGTTGAGCTTTCGGAAGGTGACTGCGCGCGTCTGATGGCGGTGGCTGATGACCTGTCGCGCCTGGGCCTGACACTGGAACCCTTTGGTGGTGGAGCCATCGCCGTGCGCGAAACACCTGCCATTCTGGGCGAGGTCGACGCCCGTGCAATGATCCTGGATATCCTCGACGAACTGGCTGATCAGGGCGAAAGCCAAACGGTACAAGCGCGAATCGAGGCGATCCTCAGCCGGGTGGCCTGCCACGGCTCTGTCCGCTCGGGCCGCCGGATGCGAGCCGAGGAAATGAACGCACTGCTGCGCGAGATGGAGGCGACACCCCATTCCGGCCAGTGCAACCACGGGCGGCCCACATATGTCGAGTTGAAGCTGAGCGATATCGAACGTCTGTTTGGGCGCAGTTGATGGCGTGGCCTTGCCGGGCTATGAAGAATAAAACAAGAACATCTGAGGCGACATGATCGAGATTGCCGGTACCCAATATGCGCTGAACGACCCCGTTATTCTGACCGTGGGCGGGGTGGTGGCGCTGATCCTGTTGCTGCTGTTCCTGTCGTTGCGGGCGGCCAACCGCTCGGCCAGGATGGCGGAACCTCTGGCGCGGCAGATGGCGCATTTGGGCCAGCATGTGCAGCAGTTGGGGCAGGGGCAGGAACAGCTGCGCGGCGGGTTGCAGCACGTCTCGGACACGCAGGCCAATGCGCAGGTGCAAGTGATCCAGACGGTTGAATCGCGCCTGTCTTCGGTGCAGCAGCAGATGAATGACCGGTTGGCGGATAACGCCATGAAATCCGCCCGTGCTTTGGCCGAGATGCAGGAGCGGATGAAGGAATCGCTGCATGGCTCGTCCAAGCAAACCGCGACCTCGCTGACTCAGTTGCAGGAACGTCTGGCGGCCATAGACAAGGCGCAGGACAATATTACCAAACTGTCGGGCGATGTGCTGTCGCTGCAGGATATCCTTTCGAACAAACAGACCCGGGGCGCTTTTGGGGAAATCCAACTGAACGATATCGTGTCCAAGGCGTTGCCTTCAGACAGTTTCCAGTTGCAGGCGACCTTGTCGAATGGGCGGCGTGCGGATTGCCTGATCCACCTGCCCAACCCTCCGGGGCCAATCGTGATCGACAGTAAATTCCCGCTGGAGGCCTATGAGGCGCTGATCGGCTCGACCAACGACGCGGAACTTAAGGCGGCGGTTCAGATGTTTCGCAGCACGGTGCGCAAGCACATCACCGATATCGCCGAGAAGTACATTCTGGACGGCGAAACCGCCGATGGCGCGCTGATGTTTCTGCCGTCCGAGGCTGTCTATGCCGAGTTGCATGCCAAGTTTCCCGAACTGGTGCAGGAAAGCTTTTCGAAGCGTGTCTGGATCGTCTCGCCCACCACCTGCATGGCAACATTGAACACGATGCGAGCAATCCTGAAAGATGCCCGCATGCGCGAACAGGCCGGAGCTATCCGTAAAGAACTGGGCATGCTGCACAAGGATGTAGAGCGGCTGGGCGACCGTGTTTCCAATCTGGATCGGCATTTCGGTCAGGCAGCGAAGGATATCTCGGAAATCAAGATCAGCGCCGAAAAGGCCGGACGCCGGGCGCAGCGGTTGGACAATTTCGATTTCGAGGAACTGGCCCCGGACGATCACACCAACGTCGTGCCCTTGGGCAAGACCGAGGGTTAGGCCCTACTGGATTGACAGATCCAGATTGTAGCCGACCGTTTTTCCGGTATCGCGGTCATTGCCCATCAGATAGACGCGGATCGTGTAATCCCCGTCCTCGGGCAGGTCGATCCGGGCTGTGTTGCCATTTATCGACCCGTTGTAGATCGCAACGCCATCGCTTCCCGGCGGCAGGATGTTGAAATAGATCACGCCATTTCCATTGGTATCGCTGACTTGAAGCTCGGCAAACATTTCCTGACCAGCCTGCGCACCCAGAGTGTAATCGAAGTATTCATCTCCGGTGATCGTACCATTGACCATGGTACCGAAATTGCCGGGTTCGAATTTAACTTCGGCTGCGCGTTGTGCCCATGCCGCGCCCGCCAGGGTGGCTAAAAAAGCAGTCAGTATGAATTGCGTTTTCATGGTCGACTCCCAACAGGTTGCTAGGGCTGTGTAGCACGGAAACTCAGATTCGCAGGAATGGCTGGAACAGACGTGGCATCAACTTGTTGAACTTCAGAGGAGCATCAGTAACGGCCAGACAGATGCAATCCTCTGAAAAATCGGCTGTCGGCGTGTGATGCAGGTCTTCGTCTGCGATCTCGACATCGCCACGAGCAAAGTGATCGACCTCATCCGAGAACGCACCCTGCAGAACCATCGTCAGTTCTATGCCGTTGTGGCTATGGTCGGGCACGGCGGCACCAGCTGGAATAAACAGCAGGCGAGCGGTCGCCTCGCTTGTCGTCGGCAGTATTGCTTGTTTCACCCCCATGCCGATAGGCCGCCATTTTATGTCGTTTACATCTCCGCCCACATAGTCCTGCAAGGGAGCAGGAAGAACAGAACAACTGGGACGCGGCGGTTTGGCAATCGGGACGCCCTTTGCAATCAGCGCCATCGTTGCGGCCAAAGCGTCTTCACTCATGCTGGCAGTAGATTCCTGATCCTGCAGAACACAGCCTCCAACGGCATCAAAGCTCTCCGCCCGGGCGCGGCAATGGTCGCACAGGGACAAATGCGTTGCGACCATCAGGTCAAACGCCTCGGGCAGTGTACCCGCGGCATAAGCCATCAGCAGGTCGTCTGTCAGGTGATGTTTGATCTCGTTGCTCATCTCATCATCTCAATGCATCGCGTGGCGCAAGCGGTCTAGCGCCAGCCGTATCCGTGATTTGATCGTGCCCAGCGGTAACCCGGTCTGCGAGGCGATCTCGCGGTGGCTAAGGTCGCCAAAATAGGCTTTTTCGATCAGTTCTCTTTGCGCCTCGGGCAACGCCGCCATGGCGTCACGCAGCTGCGCGGTTTCCTGTTGCAGCGCCAACACGTCGTCCTGGTCCGGTTCCGCCTCGGGACCCCACCCCAGATCCTCGGGTTCGGGTCGGCGTTGTTTGCGCAGGACGTCGATGCGCTTGTTCCTTGCGATCGTGAACACCCAGGTGGCCACGGTCGCACGGGCGGGATCGAAAAGATGGGCCTTGTGCCATAAGGTCGCCATAACTTCTTGCGCGCACTCTTCGGCCAGCGTAGCATCGGACCCTGACTTGATCAGGAACGCCTTGATACGGGGCGCGAAATGCTGGAACAGCTCGGCAAAGGCCGCCTGGTCCTGCGCGTCCCGAATGCGTTTAACGTGGCTCACCCACTCAGTTCTGGTTTCGCAACTGCCGTTCGCTTTGTTCACCGGCTTGCCCCTGAAGCGTTTCTTCTCGCGCCAAGGTTTCAGAGCAGGCCCGTCGGCCGCCGGTTCATCCAAGGTCACGGTATCGATCTCGGTAAACATAACCACATTACGCGGGTTGGCCCAAGCCGGATCACTTTCGTTAGTGTTTTTGATCCGAATTGGGCTAATTATCGTAGTAAATGATACACACAGACGGGAAAAAGAAAGCCGTCTGAACAGTTTGCGGGTAAGTTGGGGAACGCGGATTGAATAAGGTCGACCACGTTGCGGGCCATACGTTTCACGGGAGGAAAGGGGCGATTCAGAACTCTTTTCGTTATTCCCTCGACTACATACTGCTGGATCCGGAAGGTTCGTTAAAGACACCTGCGCTGTTTTCCGTGAATCGACCCAACGTCACCAACTGGCGGGACCGCGATCATGGTGGTGTGCCGGGAAAGGGGCGTGGCGCAGCTTGGCTGCGCGACCAGTTTGACCAAATGGGTGTAACGCAGCCGGACAGAATCACGCTGCTGACCCAACCGCGCGTGATGGGCCATGTTTTCAACCCGGTCAGCTTCTGGTTTTGCTTCGATACGAAAAGCCAGCTGTATGCTGTGGTGGCCGAGGTCACCAATACCTATGGCACCCGCCACAGTTATCTGTGCCATAACCCTGATTTCGCGCCGATCCGGCCTTCGGACCGAATCTTGGCCGATAAACTGATGCACGTCTCGCCGTTTCAGAAAATCGAGGGGTCCTATACCTTCCGGTTCGACTATCGCTGTGACCGGGTGGGTGTCTGGATCGACTACGGGCGTGAGAAGGGCGGGTTGATCGCAACGCTGACCGGCCCCCGGACGCCGCTGACCAACCGCGTTATCCTGTGGTCATTGCTGCGCCGCCCCTTTGGCGCGCGTCGGGCGTTTTTCCTGATCCTGTGGCAAGCGCTGAAACTGCGGGTAAAAAAGGCCCAGTTCCGCCCTTTTCGCACCGCCCCCGTTCCCGAGCATCCGGTTTCCCGCGCCCGCGAGCCCTGAGGCTGCCTTGTTTGCGTAAGATCAAAGACTCAGTCCTCGTGTAGTGGTTGTGCTAGGATGGAAACCGCGAACACGAGGAGTTGGGTAATGTTGGAAATCTCGGCAAGGAAGATCGCTCAGGTCGCCATGATGGGGCGCGAACTGGACCGCGCAGAGGGCGAACTGCGTGCCTTTATCGACCGGATGGGCGAAGACGAACAGGCCGAGTTGGTCGCTGTCATGTGGATCGGGCGCGAGAGTTTCTTTGCCGAGGATCTGGCCGAAGCCATCGCAACCGCCAAGTCCGAAGCCTCGACCCCATGCGCCGATTACCTTATCGGCACGCCTCACCTTTCTGACCATCTGGAGAACGGACTGGATGCGTTGGGAATTTCAGCCGAGGATGTTGAAAACGACCTTATGTAGATTTACCGTCAGGCGGCCAGATCGCGGCGGCCACACCCGAAACAAGACCGGTCGCCTGATTTGTGTCTTTGAGGTACTCTGAGCAGAGTAAATAGATGCGGCCCTGCCTTGGAGTGGTCGCCAGAGGGGTATATGCGGCGCGTTTGGCATTTTCTCGGAGGAATATTGATTGTTGCTGCCACCGTTGCGGTTCCTCGCATTTCGGCCGCCTGCTCTGTCTGTGTCACGTTGCCCGAATACTCACTTGCCGACCGCATCCTGTCGGCGCATGTGGTCGTGTTGGCCGCGCCGTCGCCTGAAAGCCCTTTTAGATACACCCCGGTCTCGTTGTTGAAAGGAACGCCCGAGCAGTTAGCGTCCTTACCTGAGATACCTTTTCTCATCGACAGTGCCACTCGAACCGCTTTCCGAATCGATCCGAGCAAAACCGTTTTGATGATCTACGGTGGTGGTTTTCAGGACAAAGCGGGGCGCAGTGTTTTTAACGCTTGGTCCAAAGGTTTTCTAATGACGACAGAGCGGGCTGATTTTCTCGACACGGTGCGTGCTCAGGAAAAAAACTGGAGTATTGGGGAAACCGATGACCCCGATCGAGTTGCGTTTTTTAGTCGATACCTGACTAACGAAGATCGGCTGCTGCGGAATGCCGCTCTAGTCGAAATTCACCGGGCGCCTTACGCGACTGCGCGGCAAGTGCAGCATGTTGTGCCAACCACGTACTTATTGCAGGAACTGAGGACAGTTCAGCGTCTGGCCTATGCACCGGCCGTCATACGCCTGATGGGATTGCAATCAGACCCAGAGGCAAAGGTGCTGGTGCGAAGCCGATATCGCTCAGCGCTGCGATCCGGCAGCGCCAATCTGACGGATTGGGCGCTCGCAGGTATAGAAGTGGATGGGGCTGAAGCTGTCGAAGTGATGGGTGAAGTACTGGGATCGCGCAGTCGACCAGCCGAGGACAGGCAGAAACTGATTCAGGTTTTGGCCGAAGGCGGTACGACGTGGCCAGAATTGCAGGAGCAGATTCTGAAAATCTACCGGCGGTCATTGGAGATAGACACAGCCATGGCAGGTTGGATTGCCCTCGCCGTTAAAGCTTGGGGAACGGATGCTCTGAACGCTTCGCTTCAAGATGTGTTGCTCCGGTCAGAGGCAGACCCGGCAACGCTGTTCCTGATCCAATACGTGCTGAACGCGGATCTGGCAGAGTAAACAGCGCATCTGGGTTTCGGGTGTTACGCACAACGGTCGTTTAGCGCTCGATGTGGGCAAAATTAAGCGAAGTTAATCCGACCCACCGGAATCATTAATCCTGACACCTTTAGTCTGTTTTGCGACGACAAACGCAACTCAGAGATAAAGGAGAAAGTCATGGGTTACGCACAAACAGTTACCCCTCAGAAGGGGCTCTTCTTCGGTATGTTCTCGAATTACGCCGAAGCACGGGTCGAACATTTCCGTCGTGGGATCTACGCCAAGACCGTGCGCGAACTGGAAAATCTCAGTGACAAGCAGTTGGCGGACATCGGAGTTCCGCGCGACGAGATCAAACAGCGCGCCTATCAGAGCGTTTATCACAAGCAGCCCTACAAGCGCCCAGTTCACTGATTTGTATGCCGCCACGGGCGCGGCAGAAGTGTGGAGGAGAAAATGTTGGACTCAAACTCGCCTCGCAAGACGCCAGTCAAAGCCAGTAGCGTCTTGTTGTTTGATCGGGCAATGCGATTGCATGCAATAAGATCAAGCATTGTTCGCGCGGCGCAGGAGCTGAATCGCTTGTCTGATCAGGAACTGGCCGACCTTGGAATCAATCGCAGCGATATCGACCAAACGATCGAACGCTACATCTGAAAGACGAAGATGCGCGACCAAAGCGACTCGAACCCCTAAAAAGCCATTCCGATACCCCGGAATGGCTTTTTCTTTTTCAGGCTGTGTGGTCGACCACTTGAAGATGTTGGGCCAGCGTGTCGATCTGTGCCATCCAGTCTTGTACCAGCTTCGGATCGCTGGGGGCTGCGTGAACACCTGCCGGGATGGCGCGGTTCAGAACCGCCTCGACCGCCAGCGACACTGGGATTGAGACCAGCCGCGCCATGGCTGTGCCGCGCGCGTCGCCCCAGGCGTCCATCACATAGGTCTTGTGCCAGACCGGAATGCCGTCTTTTTCCGCCTTCAACCCGACACACAGAACCACTCGGTCCGGCTCGCCCTCGTCATAGGCGTTCTCGGCCCAGAACTGATCTGACATCTCTTTCAGGCGGGCGTCGCCTTCGGGACCAGACAAGGTCTCGATCTCGGTGAACACGTCCGACCACGCATCGGCCCAACCGTTCAGGCGCAGGGTGCCGCGGACGAACTCCTTGACCGGCCAGTGCTTTTCGAAATGGTACTGCTCCATGAAGGGGATCGAGTCGCGGTTTGGGTAGACTTCGAAGCTTTCTGGTGTTGGCAGCGGCGCGATATAGCTGGTGATCGCATCCCATGGGCGGGCGACGTCCAGCGGCGCGTAGTCGCGGATCGATTTCGACGGCGACCGCAACGCCTTGAGCACGCCCCGCGGCGACCAGCTGAACTTGTAACGGAACGGGTTGGGGTTCTTGGGTATGCCGCCGCAGTACGAGATAAAGCTCAGGTGATTTTGCGCATCGAACGCGTCTGAGGCGCGGTAGTCATCCACTAGCGCATGGGCCATCAGGTGATCGATCCCCGGGTCCAGCCCGACCTCGTTAACCAGAGCGACGCCAGCTTCGCGCGCTTTGTCGTCCAGCGCGCGCATCTCGGGGGCAATGTAGGAGGACGAGACGAAATTGGCCTCTTTCGAGATAGCCAACTCCGCCAGCGGCACGTGCCAGTCGCCCGGCAGCATCGAGACGATCACGTCGCCCTTCTCCAGCACCGCGCCCAGAGCGTCTATGTCGAAGGCGCGGATGTCGTCGGTCAGGTCTCCGACCTCGACCTTGGCCTTTTCGATGGTCCGGTTCCAGACGGTGACCTTGTGCCCGCCCTCGATCAGACGGCGCAGGCCGGGGATGGCCGACAGGCCGGTGCCACACCAGTGAATCGTCATCGTTCAGATCCCTTCGATATGCGTTTTGTAAGTTGCTTCTGCCCGCCCCCAGACGCCGCTGTCCAGGTCGGTCAGGGTCAGCAGGGAGGGCAGCAATTGCGCTGCGTAATCTTCCGAGCTTTCGACTGGCAGCATCGATGGCAGGTTGTCGATGGCCATCACATCCATCACCGGATCGGTGGCCACGCGTAGGGCAGGGTGCTCCCACGTGGTGGCGCGGTCATAGACCGGCACCGGATTGTAATCGCTGTCCGGGTCACAGGCCACGTCACCAATGGCTGTCAATTTGCGTGGTGCGGTCAGAGCTTCGCGTGGAACAAAGATCGGAGTACCGGGGCGCGCAAAGATACAGTTCAGGAACAGGTCGTGGTCGAGGATGTCCGGGAACGGCCCACCGCTGGCGGTTTCTGCCATGTCCCATTTGGTGACGGTCACGCCCATAGCTTCGCATAGGTCCGCCGCTCCGGTGCCAACGCGGCCCAAAGCACCGATCACGATAGCCCGGGGGTGGTCGGCTCCGGTTGCATCCAGTTCGGCTAGCAGTTCGGCATTCAGCGCGTCTTTGCTGGGATAGACACCAACGGGCGGACATTCCTCTCCGCGCTGCTGTGCCGCCCAGGTTTTTAGTGTCACGGCCGCTCCCGCGTAACCTGCCCAATAGCCAAAGGCCGCGACCCGGCGATCGTTTTTGTCTACCAGATACTCCAGATCATAGAGCGTTCCGCCCCCGGCCTTGAACCGCTCCAGAAGCGCGCGACCCGAATGCTGGCCCTTATAGGCATGGCCGAACATGATGTGGCGATGGGGCAGAGGGGTGCCGTCCTCAGGCAGTTCCTTCAGGCCGAAGATGATCGCATCCAGCGGGGCCACGGGCCAGGAATTCTCGGGCGCGATCTCGCAGCCTGCGTCTTTGTAGCCGTCAATTGGGATCGCACGCACCGAGCTTTCCTCGACCGTCACGCGGATGCCGGCTGCGATCAAGGCGGTGGCGCCTTCGGGGGTCAGCCCAACCCGTTCCTCGTTGGGGCGCTGTTCTGCCCGGACCCAAAGATGTGTCATCGTATTTCCTTTTGTCAGAGCATTCCGGCGGCGCGTACCGCCTGAACCGAAGACCGAGCCTCCATCGCCTCACGGAAGGCGACGATCTTTGGGAAGGCCGTGACGTCTACGCCGTCGCCTTCCAGCCAGCTGCAGACCACATACAGGTAAGCATCGGCCAACGAGAACGCCTCACCCAGCACAAACGGCCCGCGCAGGCCGTTCGACGAAATGTACTCGCAAGACGCAGTCATCGTCTGGGGAACCTTGTCTTTCATGTCTTTCCAGCTGGATTTCTTGTCGGCCCAACGAGGCCCGCGCAGCTTGTGCGCATGGTTCACATGCATGGTCGAGGCGAGGTAGAACATCACTTCACGCATTCGGGCGGCCATGATTGGATCTGTAGGCACCAGCCCGGCATCAGGGGCCTTTGCTGCGATATACTCCAGCAGCGCGCCGGTTTCAGTCAGAATGCCGCCATCTACTACAAGCGCGGGAACCCGGCCCTTGGGATTGATCTGCTTGTAGGCGGACTTGGTTTGTTCTCCATCTGCAAAGTCCAGCTTGATTGCCTCATACTCCAGCCCAGCCTCTTCCAGGGCAATTGCGACAGCAATCGAGATGGTGCGGGGGGCATAGTAAAGCTGCATGGGGCCTCCGAAAGATTACAGATGGGTTTGCGCGAACTGCCGGTCGGGCGCTTCCAGATGCGGAACGGCGTTGAACAGAACCGGGCTGAGTTGCGCACCAATCGGATGCAGACGATGCATGGACGTATTCATGATGGCAAGCGCCACTCGCGCCATTGCCGGGACGTCCAGCCCCATCGCCTGTCGCACCACCATCGAGATCAGCCCGCCCGAGGTCACAACGATGGCAGGTCCGCCCTCGGTCCCGATGTCGCGCAGCGCATCGCGGACGCGGGTTTCGAATGCATCGAAGGTCTCGGGTGTGTCCGCAATCTCCCCCCGCGCCCAGGCAGCGAAAGTGCGGGGCAGGTGTTCCACGAACCCTTCCCGATCCGTCGGGACCGTAACGCCGTGTTGCTGTTCATAAAGCTGCGCAATGTTGAAATACTCGATTTCGTTTAATCGCGCGTCCCGGATCGGATCAGGGAGACCCATGCTGGCGGCTGTTTCCACATGCCGCTGCAACGTACCGCAATAGACTCGCGGGTGATGAGCACGTGTGTCTTGCAGATGTGCCCCCAACCAGCGCGCCTGCTGATGACCCAGATCGCTGAGCCGGTCATAGCTTTCCTCGTCACGAGCCGTAGTGTTGGCCTGACCGTGACGAACGAGTGTAATATGTGACATTGCGGTCCCTCTTGGGCGAATTCTTAGGGCAGGATTCGCGCAGGGACCAGAGGCGTTCGACGGCCATCGGGTAAAAATCGGTCGCCGCTAGGGGTTTAGCCCTTCCATAATCTGATCCGGGTTTTTGTAGCTCAAATGTTGCCTAACGGAGAAAAGTTTCCTATAGGATACAAAATTGCCGCATGCGGCCGCATACTGTCCGCTCCAGCGACTAGCCAATTCCTGTTGACTCAACACTGCGTCCCGGGAACCTTGGTGTCGATTGGTATTCAGACAGAGCTGCCATTGAATTCAACGCGGCGATCATTGAAAACGGCACATGAAAGGCCCCGGATATGAGCACCACACCGAAGCGCACGCCTTTGCATTCGTTGCATGTTGAGTTGGGCGGTAAGATGGTTGATTTTGCTGGGTGGGAGATGCCTGTTCAGTATCCGCTGGGGATTATGGGAGAGCATAAGCAGTGCC